>NZ_RCHC01000004.1 GCF_003664645.1 Acinetobacter chengduensis
GGTTTTATTTTCTATCCCAATTCTAATTTGGAAACTGCCTGAAATTATTTCAGCAATCAAGGCTTAATCTGACCCAATAAGAGGTCGTTTTTTTATTTTCTATGCACCGAAAGGTGTTTTTTATGCCTAAAGAAAAACCCCGACGTTGGAAGCATCGGGGTTTTATTTTTTCCAATCTACAGAGCGAGCAAAGAGGAAATGTATCTATGCCTGAAAGTATAACAGTGATTATTAAATTTGTAGAGGCAATCATGGATAAATATGGTTTCTGGAAAGTAACACTCATCATCATATTAATGATACTTGCATGGAAATCCCCTGAATTAGTATCAGCAATTAAAGCTTAAGCCGACCCAATACGAGGTCGGTTTTTTATTGTCTGTGCGCGCCATAAGGCGCTTTTTTTATGTCTAAAGGAAAGTGAAATGAGTAAAAAATTAATCCCATCCCAAATTGAAGATCAAGCCAAAAAATTAGGCGTTGAAAGCGCCGTATTACGTGCAGTGATCGAAGTAGAATGCAAAGGCTCAGGCTTTAATGCTGATGGCACTCCAGTGATTCTATTTGAACGTCATGTGATGCGACAGCGCTTAATTGCGAATGGCCATGTAATGATTGCAGATCAAATGATGATTAAGCGACCAGATTTATGTAGTAAAAAGGCTGGTGGCTATGGATTATATTCAGCCCAACACGGGCGTTTAAATGCTGCAGCACAATACCATCGTGCATCTGCATTAGAGTCTGCATCATGGGGCATTGGACAGGTGATGGGTTATCACTGGAAAGTGCTTGGCTATGAATCATTACAGGCCTTTGTAAATGCTATGTATAAAAATGAGGCTTCACAACTTGAAGCAATGTGTCGCTATATCAAAGTGAATGGCTTGGTGAATGCTCTGAAGAATAAAGACTGGAAATCCTTTGCACGTGGCTATAACGGCGTCGAATACGCAAAGAATAGCTATAACATCAAATTGGCTAACGCGTATAAAAAGTTGTCATAACTGGTGGTGTGGAAAATAAGATTGTTTTATTGCAAAATGCGATAAATTGGCTATACTTGTTTTATAGCAAAATGCGATAATTAGTATGCATGTGATCACCCACGCTCGAATCATAGAAGCAAAGAATAAGTGGCCACAGGCTGAGACAGCATTGGATGGCTGGTACCGAATTATGAAAGCCAATGATCCTAAAGATTTTGCTGAAATGAAGCTACTCTTTCCCGCTGTAGATAAAGTCGGAAAGTTGCATGTATTTGATATTGGCGGAAATAAGATACGGTTAATAGCGGTCGTAATGTATCAGGCAAAGCGCGTATACATTCGTTATGTCTTGTCCCATAAAGAATATGACAAAGGTCACTGGAAGGAGGGTTAATATGAATGCAATGATTAAACAGGCAGTAGATCACTGGCATTATGTTGCACCATTACTCAGCAAGCCTGAAAATGAAGATGATTTCAATACATTGGTTGAAGCATTGGATGACCTTTTGGATACGGTTGGTGATGATGAATCAAATCCTCTCATGGGGCTTATTCATCAACTTGGTGACTTAGTTTCTGCTTATGAGAGTGAGCACTTACCAATGCCTAAAGGTGATGGTCGGGCGGCTTTAGCTTTTTTGATGGAGCAACACGGATTAGGGCAATCTGATTTAGCAGAAGTTGCAACTCAATCGGTCATTTCAGAAATTTTAAGCGGTAAACGTCAGTTGAATATTCGCCACATTAAGGCGCTATCCGAACGCTTTAACGTGTCTGCAGATACGTTTTTCTAAAAAATAGCGCCGTGTAATGCTTTATATCTAAAGGAAATTGAAATGAGCTGATGAACACGCAAATGATGAAAAACGATTAAGTGACGCTCGGCCATAATAAGAAAAATCCCTCAAGTGAGGGATTTTTTATAAGCATTAATTTTTTACAATTACTTAAAGCAAGTCTTTAGATATTTTTTCCTTGATACTTTGTAATGACAATTCTAAATCATGGGTTCTGCTGTTAATCATATTTTCTACTTGAGCACTAAATTTCTGGATTTCATCTTGCATTTTCGCGAAGTCACCTTTTCTCATGAAAGGCATAGCAAATGGGAGTGCAACTAATATAAAAGGTAAGAACGGAATCATTTTCCAGTCAAAATCAGTTTCCTTATGACCATCAATTTTTATGTCTTTATGTTTCGCATGAACTTTTATCTGATTTCCAAGTTGTTGCGCAATAAAATTATAGTGATGCAGTGCACTTTTCTCAGCATCATTGCCTTTTTTATTGATGCTTTCGACAATATCTTTAGATGACGCTGATAGTTTATTTTGCATTTCAGATGAGTTGACACCGAAAAAACCAAGTTCTTTTTTGATTTCTTCGTCTATATTTACTTTCCAAGTTTTTAATTTAGTAAGCATTAAGTTCTTACAGTGCTCTGGTATACGGAGTACCAAAGAGTCTACTAAGTCAACTAATGATTGCTTTTCAATTTCCTCTTTACCAAAAGGGAATATTTCCCCTCCACGTGTTTTTTTATGCTCACTGCATACTGGAATGATTGCAATATTATTTCCTAGCTCATTACTTATGACTTTAATAAATTCGGCTTCCTCATCCTCGGTTAAAGAGTCTGCTTTTGTAAGAACCACACTAACTTTATAATCTTCGCTAATAAGTTTTTTAATAATCTTACAGTCAGCATCTTGTATTCGGCCTCCAGCAGCAGCAATACAGTAAAAAATTGAGTGGAACCAATCTGATGCTGGTTTGTCAATACCTCTGTTTTTCAGTTCATTATTCAGCTCTTTAAACCACTGTTCTTCTTTGCCAACTTCTAACCCCCAAGAATCATATATTTTTACCTGCATATCTTTAATTTTATGATTAATTTCATGAAAGCCATTGGTAGTAACTGGTCGACCGACACCAGATTTAGCTACCTTATCACCAAATAAATAGTTGATTAAACTGCTTTTCCCAACCCCAGTTTGCCCAATAATTGCAATATTATAATTAGTATCAGTCATTTTTATTTCCTTTTGCTTGCTTTAAATACTCCATAAAGATTTTCATTAGGTTTTCATCAAAATTTTGCATAAATGTGTTGTTATCAAAATTATCCAATCCTAATTCGATCACTTTAGCGCAAGCTTCTGAAACAGCAAAACCAAATGCAGTAGTTATAGATGCTGCTACAGAACCATTAATTGTGCCTCCTAAAGCTGTTCCAACCCCAGGGAAGAATTTTAAGATTTGACTTACTATATATTTTCCAGCCATTGGTAAAGATGATGCTATAGCTGTTTGAATAATTGCAGATACACTATCTACAGCACGATCTAGATTATAGATATACAAAATTCGAGCTAATAACTTTGATTGATTAGCTAATAAAAGGGGGGCGCTAGAAGCAGGAATTGGAGCAAATCCTGTTGCAAAAGCTAAAGTTGTGTGCTGAATGATGGCATTTTTTGCATGCTCTCTTTTTTCCTTTAAGCTTGCTTTTTGAGCAGAAATAAATGCAGTCTTTAATGCATTTGGTAACTCATTAATGCTCCATGCAATAAGTTTATCCAAATCCATTCCATTTAAGTTGTCTTTAATTGTTGTTTCAAAAATTTGAATATTTGAAAACTCTTTTAAAATTGCTTCTTTTAACAACTTTGCATCATCATCACTAACTAAATCAGCCTTAGTTAAAACAATCGAAATTGGAATATTTGAAGATATTATTTTATTAATAGTTTTAATATCAAAATCGGTGATGCGTGAACCTATAGTTTGTATGCAATACCATACTAAATGAGGTTTATTGCTAATTTTATCTTGGGAAGCTGTACATAGCTCAATAACTTCATTTTGGAACTGTAACTCTTGCTCAGAGCCAATTTCATATCCCTTACTATCAAAAAGAACTATAGGAATATTGGGTGATGTGTACATATTTATATGCTGTGTTATTGGTTTCCCCACACCAGCAGTTGCTATATCTTCACCAAAGCATAAATTGAGTAAAGAGCTTTTACCCACACCAGTACCGCCAACTAATAAAATATTTGGTTTTTCTATATTTTTTTTCAGTGAGTCAAACTCTGCATTTAACTCTTTTTTAAAATTGCTTGACATAAGCTCCCCCTACAGTTTGTATTTATATAAAGTTCTTGAATAATATACTTTTTTTTGCCTTTAACAAGTTGAAAATTAAAAAATTACCGCAAATAATTTAGGCTTAATTTATCTACAGGAGATTTCAACTTTACTTCCTCTTCTTCCCATTTCCACTCAGCAAGCAATCACACGCTTGACCATCGCCGTCGCGGTCTAAACTTTTCCAGCCTGATTGCCCTGATTTTTTACGTTGTTCATACCACTTCTGTGCTTGTTGCTGTGTACTAAAGTCAGCACATTTTTTTGCATAAACTTGGATAGAAGTGAACCCAAAAACTAAAATGAGTAAAAATTTCATAAATTATTTTAAAGTCAAAACATTAGCTGAAGTCTAGCAACTCTCAGTTTATTTACTCAATGAATCTAGTTAGAAAGTCGTATGAATAAGGGTTTAGTTGACAAATCCGAGTTTGAGTCTTAAAAGTTGGTTGACAAAACCTTAAAATAGTCCTAAATCAAACATTTATTTTATAAAAACATGATAATGGAAACTTTAATAAAAATTGGTGGGTTGTTGGCAGTTCTCGTTGTACCGATATTTTTGGCGCATTTGAACAATAGATTAGCGCATCTAAAACATTCAAAAGAGAGTAAAGCAGAGGCGTTGAAACTAGCAGATGAGTTTGAATCATCTCAGCTAGAAATGCGTTCAACTTTGTATAAGGATAGGCTAGCCAAATCACTTTTTAACAATGAAGCTCTTACATATAGTGAGGCTAAATTCTTTACCAAGTATGAAAATGCAGATCTGTGGGTAGGCGAATACGTAAAAGTAAGGAATAGGTTGAAACGTGAAAGGGATGAAGACGGTACTTTAAAAGAGTTTAAAGCTAGGGCTAAGTGGTACACGATTGTGCTAGCACTTTTTGGGTATATAGCTTTTGCCTTTGTAGGGTTGATCCCTTTTTATAAAGCCCAGAAGTATATGGATTGGATACTAAGCTTTTACGACAAAGGAATGCTCTTAAGTATTTTTATCATTGTTGCATTACATGCTATTTGTTTAGCCGCTGCATTTCTATGTCTTAAGTATGTTGAGAGGTGTGCTGATGCAAGTATATTCAGGAATGACTTTTATAAATATGCTTTTAAGTTAGAGAATATCAAAGAACAGGATATTGATGAAATACATAAGGTTGCATAAATTATAGTTCCGAGAAAACCAAAAACTCCTAAACTTGTAGAAGAAAGCGCCTAAGGGCGCTTACTTATAGATAATTCTGATATACCTTAGCTTCGCTTTTATATTTTACGTTAATTACCCCACATGAATACAATTTACCAATCAGCTTGTTGCGAACTTCCGAAAGTTGTGTGGGATTATTATCTTTAGTAAAAGAATATAATTCCTTAAACTCATAAAGTTCTTTATGATGTTTATTTCTAATTAATAACGAATTTCCTTTTAATATTGCACCAGTTATCAATTTAGGTTGATATTCAGTATAGAATCTTGTTTTATCATCGTTAATTGAATGCTGATGGCGTATTGTGATTTTCTTAACTAGTTTATAAAATAATGTAGAAATATTAGATCCAGAAAATGTTATATCATCAACATAAACTGTCATATTTATTTGATGTTTGCTAGCTAATAATGCCATTTCTTGAAACATTAACATATTTGAAAAATATGCAAGAGGCATACTAATGCGACTACCTGTAGGTAGGCACTCGTTGTATGTACAAAGCTGTGTTAGTATTTTAGATACAGTTTTGTTGCATTTCATTCCATATAGGAAAAACTCATATATTTTTTTAGATGCAGTAGATGGAAAAAATTTTTCAATATCTATAGTTAGAATTTTTAAATTTTCTCCTAAATGAACTTTTGCATTAGAAATATTGGAGTGATTCTTTTTTCCAGAATGAAGGAAGTCAGGTGTTTTAATTCTACATAATAGGCTTGCAATTCTGTTATGTATTGTTTCTAACACATTGATAGGTGTTTGGATTTCTCTTAGCTTATTTGATTTTCCATTTGTGGAAAAAACATTATATTGTGTACAAATATCTTTAATATTTTTAAGTTTTTCTACATCAATCAAAAGTACTCGTGCTAAGTGTTTTTTAGTTTTTATCATATAGAGAGCACTATCTTGAATGCTATATGATTTATTCTTAGTTACAAGTTTAGGCTTGGAATTTTTTTGAATCATTTTTATTAATAGACCATTCAAGAATTTGTAGAATTTTTCCAGCCATTTTTTCTTTCGCGACTGCTGAAATTGTTTTGTCTTTATTTGATTTGTTAGTTTCAATGATAAAAAAAGACAAAGATGACACTGGAATATCGAAAGTATTAGAATACTTTTTAAGAAGTGACTGATCTATGGGCTTTTTACCGCTTTCTATAGCTATAAGAAATTCTTTTGTGAATCCTAATTTCTCAGCAGCTTGAGTACGATCCAACTCATGAAATTGACGTATTAATCTTAATGCTTTAGCAATCATAGTGACTCTCCAAAAAAACAAAAGGACATCTAGTTACTCTACAGTTTCATCGTCAAAAAAAAGAAATTTACATGCCTTGTACAGCAATTTCGCTAGAGTAAGACACCCTTTAAAAACTGCCCATCGATATTTTCTCTTTAGTTCCTTCTTCTGTAATTCACTAGATGCTTGTTGATCGTGTTCTAAATTTTTTTGCATATAATATGCTCCTTTGAATAGCCCTAGGACGGAATTGTACTAGGGTGTCGCCGTTATTCATTGGATGAGAGTGATCAACAATTTAACCTTCTGCTTTCGCGCATTCGGGTGTCGCCCCGAATGCGCGCTTTCGCGGGTTGTGGCTGTACGTGTACAGCATGAGCCGCAAAATAGTTAGAGACAAGCTCCATGAGTATAAATACTCAAATAGGTAGGCGGTATCTCTCTTTTAGAACATGATGGGATTATATTAAATATTTTAAAATTAGCAACTTAATTTTAATAAAAAATATAAATTATTAATAATTTATTCAGAAATATTAGATTGGAATGATACGCTAAATTAAATCATTGCTACTATCTTTAACAACATAATGATCTTCGACAGTTAACCAACCTAAGCTACTTTTACCGTTATCTACAACATCTATATGATTATCGCCTTTGTAGACTAAAACATCTTTACCTAAAAACTTTAATGAATTCCAAAAAGAAGAACCACTTAATACCTCAAGAGCAAGATGAATATCGTCACGAAGTTGATCAAGTTCTTGTGTGTAGTCTAGGCTAAGGTTATTTAAAAGTTTTCCAAAAATAACACGTCTTTTCCCACTCTTTAAATGAAGGACTTTTACATCAGCATTTGTAGGAGCCGAACTGTCATTTAATAAAAAACTATCTTCTAATCTTGCAACAATATCCGCATTCATAGAGCGATTCAGCTCCTTAGCTGACTCTGCAATTTTATCTTTTAATTCTTGTGGCAAGCGTAAATTGTAAGCAACGCCTAAATGTTTACCCATGACATTGTCCTGAAAAATCCTGTTGACATGGTATCAAGTGGACATATATATTTGCAATATGTCCAGTGGACATTATTTTAAATAAAAACGCCCCAAATAATCTTGGCGGATCTTGGGGCGAGTTACCAATCTTCTTCGAGAAAAAATTGATATGAACAGTCTATCATTTAATGCAATACAATTTCATCCAGTACAACATAATGATGAACAAGTTGTTTGGATTACATCTACTGAGCTTGCCCATGCTTTAGGGTATAAGCAGGAAAATGCTGTTAGTAAAATTTATAATCGTAAAGCTGATGAATTTACATCAAAAATGACACAGGTTATAGAAAATCCCCAGTTACCCAATTTGGGTATGCGTATTTTCTCACTACGTGGGGCACATCTCATAGCCATGTTTGCCCGAACACCAGTCGCCAAAGAATTCCGCAAATGGGTACTCGACGTACTGGAAAAAGAAGTTCTGCAACAGCAAATCGACACTCGAGTAAAAATCAACTCAGAGCAACAAGCTGAACTCAAAGAAATCGTCGACCGACGTGCTCATGGCGAACGTAAACTTCATGCAGAAATGTGGTCACGCCATAACAAACACTTCCGCATTACACGCTATAGCGATCTGTTAGCCATTCACTTCCAAGATGCTGTAAATTATCTAGAGACTCTAGAAATCAAGTCAAAAGGGAACATCTATATAGATGAAAAACAATCACTAGAAATGCTGTGCGTACATGCTCGATTCTTTCAGGCATGGTGGTATACACATAGCCCGGCATTGGCCAAACTCAATCCAGCACTGGTGAGCATGCTCCATGACAATATGTTTTCTATGAGTAGTGCTATATCCAGCGTGAGTAAAAAATGCGGATTCACCATGCCAAACTATGACTACGACCACATGTTTGAACTTAAAACACTACCGCATGAGCGATACAGATTGTTGAAGTAATAAATAGACCGCCTTCGGGCGGTTTTTTTAATGCTCACAATCTAATTTTGATTCAGCCCAGCGCTTACAATTACAGCGTGAACATTGAACATCAAGAGAGCTAAGTAATTGAGTTTGACCACATAACATGCATGAATAATGGTGATTAACAATTAATTCTTCTGCTTGTTTATAGTCATCAGGAAATATGGGTAGTCCCCATTTAATATTTTCCTTTGAGTATGGGAGCACACTCAAACAACCGTCAGTTTCAAGTAATGCATACTTCACTTGACCAAGGTGCTCTATTTTCTGTTGCCTCATTTCTGCAAAAAATTCATCGTATGAATATTTTTCTTGTTTTATATCCTCAACAATAAGTAATCCGTTTCTGACAATATACATAGGACGGCCTTCCAATACTGTTTCGATTACATCAGATTTCATCATCAGATATGTAGTGAAACGATATAGGAGGAGGATAACGGTAAAGACGATAACAGCATGTATTAAAGGAACATCATCGTAAAACATAGGATCGCCAGCAGCGGAGCCTAGACTTAAAATAATTGCTATTTCAAAAATTGAAAGTTGCCTGACACCACGTTTGCCTGAAAATCTTAAAACTAAAATAATCAAGACATACATCACAATGCAACGAAGAACAATCTCCAAAGCAAAGCTGAGCGTAGTGTCATGCAACAAGACTCTAATGAAATCCATTTCAAGCTCTATTTAATTATAATTCTTATAATCTAGATTTATTAAAAGTCCTTTGCAATGCTAGGGATACAAAATTAAATTTTGTCCCAAGCGTCTTTTACAGCATGCTTCGCTTGTTCCCATTTAAGTCGAGACTCGGCTTTGAGCTCTTCCCATTTAACTTTTAGATCGCTTTCTGAATCTTCAAAACGGGCATTATCACCACGCTCATTACGAGCATTTAAACCCAATTCATATGCTGAACGAAAATCCCTGTCATAATCTACATCAGGTATTTCACGGTGAATATCTTGATAATACGGACGATTTGAATATTCTTTTTGCCAATCACGTTTGATTGGGTTTTCATTTTGATGGTCATTAATAGTCATGATGATCTCCAATTGCATCAAACTAAAGAACATCTTAAATATAAGAAGCTCTTAGTTTGATTAATAGATTAAATGAGATGGTGCGAGTTTTTCAGAATATGAATTAGCGCTGTTGATGACGTTGTTGATCATTCTGTTGGTTTTGTTGACGTTGCTGGTCATTTTGCTGTTGTTGCTGACCAGAGTGATCATTTTGTTGGTTATGTTGTCGTTGTTGGTCGTTTTGCTGCTGTTGTTGCTGACCTTGCTGATTGTTTTGTTGGTTATGTTGTCGTTGCTGGTCATTTTGCTGTTGCTGTTGACCAGGTTGTTGATTTTCACGATTTTCTTGATTCTTTTCAGAAATATTAGTCATTTTGATGTACCTCAATTAATTAAAAAGAAATCCAAACACATTGTGAGTGGACGGATATTATTATTAGCACATAAAATATTTATTTGAATTTTTAGTATGTTAACTTTCATTAAAATAGGTTAATTGATGTTTAATAATATTTTTAGTAGTTGAAATTAATATATAAAATATTTATTTTTAATTACAGGTTTATAACAATTTTATTATTATGTAATTTTATGAAATTGATATAACGATTATATCTAAGCCTATAAAATTTGAATAATGATGGTTTAATTTATAATTTTGTGACGCACATCACATTTATAAAAGATAGAACATATATCAAATAAAATAGGAAATTTCATTCCTCATTTGGCACCAAATGCTTATCCGTACTCGAAAAATGCGTCAATGAATATAGAACAGTGGTGCAATGAGCTGATGAACACGCAACTGATGCAAAGCGATTAAGTGATACTTGGCCATAATAAGTAAAAGCCCTCACTTGAGAGTTTTTGATTTTTTAGTTAGTTCTCTCTTAGATGAATCAAATTTTCTAACAAGTAGTCAGCTATGTTTTTTAAAGATCCAACCTTTATATGCGAATAAAAAATGTAGACTGATATGTAGACTGTTGATTTGCACTTGTAGACAACTACATATTGTTAGTGCGAAGTGTCAGCTGTGTCTAATATCTTTATTTACAGTTGCTTATGAGTATTTATTACTAAATCCATTTAATTCTAAATTATGGTTCAAGAACTGGCGCTTTTAGTTCTATCTGTTTTGGAAGTCAAAAATATCCGCCTAAATGTAAAAACCATTTAGGCGTTTTTTATCTGAGTGCATTTTAAATGGTGCGAAAATTAAATCATGTGGCATTTATTTTTGATTGATTGGGTTAAATTGACCAAAGTGATTTAGTCTATGATGATAGAAATGTAAAGTTTATAAATATTGACGAATAGATTGACACAATTTAATAGTAGAAACTGACAAAAGTATGCTAAAAATGAGACAGAACACATTAGGATAATAAAATGTACTTGAAAACTTTAATAAACTTTTCAGTGGGTCTAGCACTAATCGCGAGTCAATCAGCAACTGCTAATGAGTTTTCTGATACATTTAAAGGAAAGACTAAACTTAATCTGAATCTTTATGTTTTTGCCGCGGATATTGATGGTGATATTAGCAAAGGTCCTATTTCCTATGAAGTTGAACAGCCTTTTAAAGACACTTTAAAAGAGTTGGATAAATCTTATATGGCACATTTGGATTTGAGCAAAGGCAAGTGGGGGATTTATGCGGATCGTCAATATGTGAAAACTTCTCAAGATAAGCAGGTTTTGCATATCCCTTTGGCTTTAGACACTAAGTTAGACCAAATTAGTTACGGTATTTATTATCAGGCCTATGTATCGCCAGAACAGACCAAAGACCAATATGCTAAATTCATCGTTGAGCCCACTGTAGGTATGCATCATACAGATGCGAGTGCAACGCTTGGTGCGTTGAATCATAAGATTAGAGCTTCTACAGATTGGGATGAGTTTTTTTGGGGTGCACGCTTTAAATATAACCTTGACTCAGCATGGAATTTTGCTTCAGAGATCACTTTTGGGGTCGAAGATACCCGTTCTGTACAGGCTTATGTCGGTTACCGTATTCCTGTATTTAACCGCCACTTGAATATTCGTGGGGGCTACCGTTATTTTGAGCAAGATTATACAAGTGGTGATTTCAAGTGGGATATTAAAGAACACGGACCTGTAGTGGGCATAAATTTACCAATTTTTTAAATAGAGGTTTTTCATGAATAAAGCATTACAAAAAGTGTTATTTGCAGCAGGATTGATGTTGGCTGCTGAAATGGCTTCGGCATGTACGCGTGTTATTTTTCATGGCGATAATGAGGTCATGACGGCCCGTTCAATGGATTGGAAAAGTGATGTCGGCACAAACCTATGGATTTTACCAAGTGACGTTAAGCGTAGCGGTTTGGCAGGTCCAAAATCTGTGCAATGGACTTCAAAATACGGCAGTGTGGTTGCAACGGGCTATGATATTGCTACGACTGATGGCGTCAATGAAAAAGGCCTGATGGCAAATTTATTGTGGCTGGTAGAGTCTGAATATCCGGCAGTGCAAAAAAATACTAAAGCAACCTTAAGTATTTCGCTATGGGCTCAATATGTATTGGATAATTTTAGCTCGGTAGATGAAGCGATCAAGTTTTTAGAAAAAGAACCTTTTGTGGTCGTATCAGATCAAGTGCCGGGTGAAAATCGCTTAGCGACACTCCATTTATCAATTTCAGATAAAACAGGTGACAGTGCCATTATTGAATATATTAATGGTAAGCAGGTCATTCATCATAACCGCAAGTATCAAGTGATGACCAATTCACCTACCTTTGACCAGCAATTGGCGCTCAACACATATTGGCAACAAATTGGTGGCACAACCATGCTACCAGGAACAAACCGTGCGGCTGACCGTTTTGCTCGTGCATCGTTCTATACCAACGCTATTCCAAAAAATGCAGATCAAAAACATTCTTTGGCAGGCGTATTTAGCGTGATTCGAAATGTTTCGGTACCTTTTGGTTTAAATACAGAAGAAGAACCAAATATTTCATCTACTCGCTGGCGTACCGTTGTAGATCACAAGCGTGGTTTGTATTTCTTTGAGTCGGCTGTTTCACCAAATGTCTTTTGGGTGGATTTAAAAGATATTAACTTTAAAGATGGTCAAGCTAAGAAGCTGGAGCTGGGTGCAGATCAAGCCAAAGTATATGCTGGCAAAGCCAATGATTCATTCAAAGTGACTAAACCATTTGAGTTTTTAGGGGCTCGTTAATTCAAGCAAAATAGATTTAAAAAAGTAATCCTAGGATTACTTTTTTATTTTGCAGTGTATGTACGCCGTTTACATACTTTATTCTTTGAACGTTTCATTGAGTGCATTTTGAACGGCGTCTACACGTGATTTACAAGCTTTATAAGCTTGCATAGATTCTTCAACAATTTTCATCAAATTATCAATATCTGGCTCTTGTTGCGATTCAAGCAATTCAGCATTTTTCTTTAAAACATCATAGCCTTGCTTAAAGCTGATTGATTCATTACTCATAGTAATACTCCCGTATGCGGGTGAATATGGCTCAGTTCGGCATCTACAATGCCATCCTGAAGTTCAATTTGAATAGGCTGTGAGGCCTGAAGTTGTTCAACGCGACTAATACTGTGACCATCTTGGCGAATAACGGCAAAACCTTTAGAAAGCACAGTGCGTGGGTTTTGAAGTAGGGCTTCACGCATTAATGCTTCAACTTGATGTTTGGCAAATTTCAGTTGCTGGTTGGCATAGTTTTCAGTCAAGCCAATGAGCTGCGTGAGTTGCTTGTTAGCATCTTGTAGCTGGCTTTGTGCAAGCGTTTGAATTAGGGTTAATAATTGGTCATTTTGGCTTTGATAGAGGCTAATGTGCTGTTGTGACATGAGTTGAATACTTTGTAGGTATTCATTCACTTCTTGTACGCGCTCTACAATATGGTTTCGAATACCAGCGATTACTTTACTTGGCGTATCAAAAGAACGATGCGCAATTTCATCTAAAATTGTACGGTCTTTTTCATGACCGATGCCGACCCAAATAGGAACACTACGTTTACAAAGTAAAGCTGCCAAGTCATAGTCATTTAAATAGGCTAAATCATTCACCGCACCGCCACCGCGAATAATTACGATTAAATCGGGAGCAGTGTCGTATTGGCTCGCCCATTGCCTTAACCCTAAAGCCAAAGCATCTCGAATGCTTTGTGGTGCTGTATTTCCTTGAAAGGTCGCATAATGGTAAATAAATTCACAGACTTGGGCCTTCGATAGCGCATCGGCATCTTTTTTAAAGTCGCCTAAGCCTGCTGCATTTTCGGGTGCAATAACCAACACGCGCTGAATATCAAATGGGGAAGCTAATCGTGTATTACGTTCAATCAGACCTTCTTCTGTTAATTTAACCACGATTTGTTGATAGCGTTTGGCTAAGTCACCCAGCGTAAAGCTAGAGTCAATTTCTTCTACATTAACGGAAAAGCCATATTGCGGATCAAATCGGGCACGAACCTTAATAAGCACATTCAAATCACGACTAAGTTCGATGCCACTTTCTTTTTCAAAAGTACCAACAATTTTTGAGGCTGTAAATTTCCAGATGGTGGCTTTACAGCTGGCGATCACTTTGTCGCTATCTGGATCTTTTTCTGCCAGTTCTAAGTAGTAATGACCGCCTTTGATGTTTAAATTACGAATCTCTGCCTTAACCCATACGGCATCATCAAAAGTCAGTTTGATGACTTCTTGAACTGCTGATAGATAGTCGCTGAGTGAGAGCTGTAAATCGGACATGTGAGCTTGAAATACATTTCATGAAATTATTCATTAAAGTATAGAGGCTTTATAGTGATTACAAAACAGCGATTTTGTTCATAATCTAGCTCCTTGATGAGAGCGTTTGTAGGAGATAGATATGCTATTCAATCAATCTTCTTATGGAATCAAACAGCGATAGTGTGTTATTTAATGGTCATTTATGCCAATAGCTAAATAAAAAACAGGCAAAATATACTGTTTTTAAAAGGAATTTATGATTTATTTCTGGTCAATTTGGTATTAAATGCCAGTCGTGGTGTCTGTTTTTGTCAATATGGATTGATGATGTGGTGTTTGGATAAGTCGATTTGGATTAAGACGCTAAAATAAAAAACAGTAAGCTAGTTAACCTTTTTTTTGAATAATGTCGAGGCGAAAAGATCAATTCGCTTTTATATTAAGCAACATTTTTTATTGCTGAATAGATTGGAATTGATGACTCATTTAGCCTAGATAAAACGATCATTTTTTTAGCTTTTTTATGATGTTGAAAAGATACAATTTGCCAATGCTTGCTCTAAATGATGGTGCTAATTTTTATGTGATAATTTATGTTCATAAGAAATTATCCAATCATAATTGGGGAATGAAAAATGGCTAAAGTTTCTTTAGATTTACTATTGGAAATTGATGGTTTTATTGCAAGCGCACTCGTTGATAGCGAAAGCGGTTTAGCACTCGCTACTCAAGGCAATAACACAATTGATTTAGAATTGGCAGCTGCTGGTAACACAGAAGTTATCCGCGCTAAGCGTAAAGTTGCTCGTGCACTTAATCTCAATGATTCTATTGAAGATATTCTAATTACACTGGGTAAACAATACCATTTGATCCGTCCATTGGACTCAAATGAAACATTGTTCCTGTATCTTGTATTAGATCGCAGTAAAGCAAATTTAGCGATGGCACGCCACGAGCTAAAACACTTTGAAAAAGAGTTAGATTTCTCTTAATGTCATAAAAATAAGGTTATTACTCAGGTAGTAACCTTATTTTCTAAAATATATGAAATGAATCATCATGAATAAATCAATTTATATTTCTATATTTGGTTTAAGTCTCTCCACCATCAATGATTTAAAAAACATCATATACTCTCATTTTTTCAATCAATATCAGATTCAATGGACACATATCACTGATACAAGATTGCAACTATTGTTAATTAATGATGATTTTGCAGATATTGATCATGTTGAGAAAATAAGTAAATCCAATATACAGATTTTAAAATTAAAGAAAAATCACGATTGTTCAGGTGAATTAATTGATGAAACACTCTATCTGCCAGTAAAGTCGCCAGAAACTTTATATGATTGGATAGAACAAGCTTTAGATAAAGTGAATATGGCTGTTATTGCACAGACAGCTTCAACTCTAGGCTTTGAAAATGAGCACCGAGTACCTAAAAAAATTTCTCATCAAGCGCTGGCAAATGCCTTCCATAAGGTGCATGAAGAATATGCAGGTATCCGCCATTTTGTGCTTGAGAATAATCAAAATATCATGGCTTGTTTTGACTTGAAAAATAAAGAGTTTTACCAAAACCCTGAGTTTAATTTCATCGCAGAAGGTCATTTTGATATTGTGCCAGCAAATCTGAATACGGTGGTGCAGTTTAAGAAATATTTTCAACGTAAAGAACTGAGCCATGGAATTTGGCAGTTTATTTGGGATCATGCGCCAGACCATGTCCCCAACTATGGCAATGCCTATAAATTGCAACACTGGCCACAGCCATCTTTATTAAAACAGCGCACTGAGCTACTCAAAATATCGGCCTATTTAAGTAAAGGCTGTACTGTGGCGTATATCCATGAAAAAACCAATATCAGTGTACATACGATACATCGTTATCTATATGCCTGTGATATTGCTCAAATGATGGAAGAAATTTCAGTTACAGAGTCGCTTGATGCTGTCGCTGTATCTGTAGAAATTCAAGAAGTAAGTAAAGTGCGTAGTTTTTTCAGCAGTCTACGTGCAAAGCTAGGTTTATAGTGAAAGTTTATGATTTTACAGCAGTATAAAGTTGTATTTGCGGGAACCATGGGTGCGGGTAAAAGCGAAGCGATTAAATCATTATCTAATGTAGACGTGGTTTCTACTGAGGCGATGAATACGGATACAGCATCGCATACTAAAATGTTCACCACCGTAGGCATTGATTATGGGGAGTTAATTTTAGACGATGGCACCAAGGTTGGTTTATATGGCACACCAGGCCAAGAACGCTTTGATTTTATTTGGAATACGATATGCAATGGTGCATTGGGCACGATCATTTTAATTGATAATAGTCTGGCCAATCCTATTGAGCAACTCAACTTTTATTTAGAACGTTTTAAACCGGTGAGCGACAATATCATTATTGGCATTACCCATTTAGATGTGAAATCTCCTTATACCGCTTCAATATACAGAGAGTGGGAACAAAAGAATAAAGATGTGAATTATCCGCTTTTCTTTATTGATGCCCGTGAAAAAAATGATGTGCTTTTACTTATTGAAGCATTGATTGCCAACGCAGAAGTTCGATTTTCAATTTAAATATTTAAGGTAAAAGTATGTTAGCTCATCAATTGAATCGTCAAGCACCAGAGGCGCTTGTAGAATATGCTCATGGCCATCTTCATGCATTGCTGAGAGACATTTCAGAAGTTGAATTTACCATGTTGTGTTCTACTGACGGTTTTGAACTCACTTCAGCCTCTAAAAAGCGTATTGAGAATGCAGGTAAATTGGCTGCAGTGAGCAGTTCTATATTGGCGATGGTGCAGGCTTTTATGGGTGAGATGAATTTGGAAGGTTGTCAAAGCTTAACTTTGGATGCTAATAATGGCAAAGTGGTATTAACCGCAATTCCAAATGCCAAATATCCGATGGTTTTGGTGGTGCTAACATCAAAGAACGTACTTTTAGGTCAGCTCCTATATTCTATCAAGAAAATAGTTGAGGCAATTAGCCAAAAAACTGAAATTATCACTCATTGTTAATGTCGTCCTGCTCTGTAGACCCATGTTTTCTAATGTATTGATTATTTAGATGAGACCAATTTCCTGATAGTGGCTTTACAGCTGGCAATTATTTTGTCGCTGTCAAGCTATTTTGATTTTAGTGTTAATCATCACAATTGTCTTTGAGGTGTAATTTTTCAGATATCTTTAAAGACTATTTGACCCTTAAGAGTTCATTCCAGTTGCTTAAATAAGCAGGAGAGCAATGGTTTTGTTTCATACGCCATGTGGCAGCATCATCTTGGGTGAGACCAATAGAAACAAAGTGGTGGCCAAATCTTTTATGAATATGATCTAGCGTATCGGACAGTTTGGCACGGTCTTGGCGATGTGCTTGATCACAAAATAAATCAGGCACAAAGTTTTGCTTGGGCTGTAACTCCAATAAAACCACGCCTGCTTTTTTATATTTAAAGCCCGCTTTAAATATGTGTTCTGTTGCGTACGTTGCTGCTTGTGTAATGCTAAGCAAATCATCGGTATGTTCATTGAGTGTAATAGCGATATAAGGTGCGTATTTTTCACTATTGCCAAAGCGTCCAGTTTGAATAAATACACCCACCATACGGCATAAGGACTGATCTTCTCTTAAGCGTGTGACAGCACGAGCAATATAAAGCCGTATGGATGCTTTAATATCTTCAAGTTCATAGATGGGTTGTCCATAAGAGCGACTGCTAATAATCTGATGTTTAGATGGCACGTCCTGTTCGATGTCTATGCAAGATATACCTTGCAGTTCACGCACCGTTTTTTCCATAACGACGCTAAACAGCCTGCGTATATCTTTGGGATTGCTTTCAATTAAATCTAAAACACTAAAAATACTCAGCTGATTTAAGGATTTGTGGTGCTTACGTCCAATCCCCCAAATCTCATTTACAGGCATTTGGGCCAGTAGTTGTTCTGAGGAGCAAGGATCCATAGTGACTAAATTACAAACACCATTTAAGTGAGTCTTTTGCTTAGCAATATGATTCGCTATTTTTGCTTCAGTCTTTGAGCGTCCAATACCAATGCAGCAGGGAATCCCCAACCATTTGTTTACAGTTTGAATAATTTTTTGCCCATATTCAGTGAGGTCAAATAAACTTTCATAGGCTGTAAAATCTAAAAAGCATTCATCAATCGAATAAATTTCACGTTCATCTTCACTCACAAACTGCCCTAAGATGTTCATAAAACGTTTAGACATTTCGGTATATAAACCGTAATTACTCGAGAGTACTTGCACATTGTGTTGTTGAATTAAGTCTTGAATCTGAAATACAGGTACAGCCATTTTAATGCCCAAAGCTTTGGCTTCTGCGCTACGCGACACCACACAGCCATCATTGTTGGAGAGCACAACAACAGGTACATTATTTAATTTTGGATTAAACACACGTTCACAGCTGACGTAACAATTGTTCACGTCGACTAACGCAAATATTTTATTTTCGGCTTTCATAGGTAAGCTCTATCGTTTACAGACGTTTATAGAGCTGTTTAAGATTGAACGTTACTACGCCTTGAATGCTAATGGTTTGTGAGTCTTCTGGGATAATATGCGCATAAGCAGGATTTTCTGCTTTTAACCACATTTTAGGTAGGACTCTCTCGGGATCGCCAAAAATATCTGCAATTTCATCTTTCGACATTTTTGCACTAATCATAAGGCGCTTTAAGGTGATTTCGCGGTTATCTATGAGCGCCACCACAATGTCACCATGCTTGGCTTCTAAACTGCGATCCACTAAAAAGGTGTCGTTAATTTCAAAGCCTGCATTCAGTAGTGATTCACTGTCTACATGTGCAATAAAGGTAGCTAATGGATTAAGCACCAAATAATCATTTAGGTCTAAAGCTTTTTCAAAGACATCTTTGTTAGCAAAAGCAGGCCCAGCAGGGATTCGTTCTAGTGCTACAGGAAGTTGAATGTTGGATGTACGTTTGATAGCTTGTATGTTTAGATTTGATTGCAAGAACGCATCGTTAGGATCTTGCTGTTCGAGCAAAGCATTAATCGTTGGACTCGGCTTGCCATGTTCGCCCATAAGCTGTTGTAAAGACGACCAAGCCTGATCCGAAAAATAAATCGGCAGTTTTTTTGACATATTTGCTCCTACGCTACGAGGCGTGTTTGAAGAAATTTCTCTTTTTAGCATAAGGCTTGCTTAGTTCGATTTTCAAATTTTAAAAGCCTTAAAAATCAATAGCACGTCAATTTAGGACGTTTAAAATAAAGCATATTGAGGCTATGGATGAGCTTTAATACTGGCTTTAAGATGAGAATAATCAATAGTAAAGGGCAAATACTCATTGAAAATCGATAAAGCCATACTAAAAGTATGTGTATATTGAAAGGCAGTACTTTTTTATTTGAGTTCAGGACTATGTCAACTAAATTTACGCTAAGATTTGCAATGATTTTATTGTTTGTACTGTTATTTACAGCAATCGCCATTCATTTCTTCTTTAATCCAGGTGCGACGGTTATTCTTTGGATTTTTGCAATGCCAATCATTTTAGGTGTGCCTATTCTATCTTCTGTGGTTTTGGCGACGAATGAAGAGCTGGATATTCATTCGGTAAATTAAGCGCTGTTTTTCAATGTTTTTTATAGAGTTGTGTAAGCTTTGCAACAAAGCAGATTTAGCCTTGAAATAACTGTTAAGTTAGAGATGAAAGAAAAATGAAGGACAAATCAATGAAAAATATTGTTTGGATAAGTTTGATGGTGGCTGGGCTTGTAGGTTGTGCGACGCCTAATAACCAAAGCACAGTGCCAAAAGTGGGGATGACTAATCCTGCAAGCCAATATTGTGTGGATCAGGGCGGAAAGCTTGAAATACGTAATGAAGGTCATGGTCAGGTTGGATATTGCCATTTAGCGAATGGCAGCGTTGTTGAAGAATGGGCACTGTTTAGGTCGAGTCAGTCCACTTGTTCAGCTGAAGACGCACAACGTTTAGTTGGGCAGGCCAAACTTTCTGAAGATCAAATTAAAGCCTTAAGTAAAGCTCAAATTGTCCGCATGGTAAAACCAGGGCAACCAGTTACTATGGATTACCGTGTAGAGCGTGTAACCGTAACGATTGATCCAAATACTCAAAAAATTACGGCAGCCACTTGTGGTTAAGTGAAAGTCTTCAAAAAGCCCGAAAGGGCTTTTTGTTTGGTGGAATGCACTCATTATTTACATGACAAAAGCCAAGCGATCTTTTATATTGCCTGTCGTAAGGAGAAATTCATGAAAAAGTTACTCGCTTTATCTGTTTTGGTGGCTTTGGCTGGCTGTGCTGAAAAGAAACCATTAACACCTGAAGAGCAATGGCATGGTTACTGTCGTAGTGTGGGTAATGCTGCACGTACGGTAATGTTAGATCGTCAAAATTCGATTGAAAAAGACAAAGCTGTAGAACATGCTGAAAAAATTGAAGATGAAACGACGAAAAAGTTTTTGATCAGCATTATTGATGAAGTATATGCTTTGCCTGAAGATGCCATTAAAAATGATGTAGAAGCTTCACGCGAAAAAATTCGTGCTGAGTTTACAGAAAAATGTATTGCAACACCGCATGATGAAATGCCAGATTACAAACCATTTTAAGTTGTAGTTTGACCAAAAAACCGCTCGCATTTGAGCGGTTTTTTATTGGCATTAATTACGAAAACTACAAATAGCCTAAGCATAAGATGATCACAAATTGTCACAAATCCTATTTCTGAAATATAGAAAAGCTTATCTTTTTAATGAATAATGATTTTAAGGGTCCGCATTAGAAGGAGTAGCAAATGGATGTTGTTGGCTATATGAACCATGCAGATTTACTTTTAGAAGATGAACAGGGTGTTGTAATTATTGGGCGCCTAAACTATGTACTCAGTATAGGCGATAAGGTTTATTTTAAATCTAATGTTGAACAGGGAATACAGCGCTGTGAAGTAGACATTTCCTTTGCAAGTAATCAGCACTGTGGCTTATTTGAAGACCAATGCCAAATTAAATTTAGTGGCAACCGTACAGAATTAAATCAATATATTTCCTTAACTACAGTACACTAAGGTGTAATATCCATGCTTAAAAAAGATAGGCAACATTTAGTTGCCTTTTTTTACGGGGTGAATTTCATTTCAAAGTTAATATTTGCGTAAAAAGCATGCAATAAGTGTTGAATTTGATTGTGGATTAAACAAAACCAGCACCATTTATTTACAAAATAATGGGCATCACAAAGAAACACTTTAGTTGCATTAACTTTTAACTGGAATTTTAGTAAAATTTAGAAGTCCATATTGCTTGTGAAGCTTTATACAAAGCAGGAATTCGCGAGTAATTTTTTAAAAAAGAGGAATAACACCGTGCTAGAAGCTTACCGCCAACACGTTGAAGAACGTGCCGCACTCGGAGTCCCACCGAAGCCACTTGATGACGCTCAAACAGCTGCATTAGTTGAATTATTAAAAAATCCACCAGCGGGCGAAGAAGCATTCTTAGTTGATTTGCTTGAAAATCGTGTTCCTGCAGGTGTTGACCAAGCTGCTTACGTTAAGGCTGCTTTTTTAGCTGCTTTGGCTAAAGGTGAAGCGACTTCTCCACTTGTAACTAAAGAACGTGCGGTTTACCTACTAGGTACTATGCTTGGTGGTTATAACGTTGCTCCTTTAGTTGCTCTTCTTGATGATGCAGAGCTTGCAGAACTTGCAGCGGATGCACTTAAGAAAACTCTTCTTGTATTTGATGCGTTCCATGACGTTGCTGATAAAGCAAAAGCGGGTAATGCAAATGCACAAGCAGTTATGCAATCTTGGGCTGACGCTGAATGGTTCACTAGCCGTAAAGACGTTCCTGAAGAAATCAAACTTACAGTTTTCAAAGTAACTGGCGAAACAAACACAGACGACTTGTCACCTGCACAAGACGCTTGGAGCCGTCCAGATATTCCATTGCACGCAAATGCAATGTTGAAAAACGAACGTGATGGTATTAACCCTGAAAAACCAGGTGAAGTTGGTCCATTAAACCAAATTAAAGAACTTGTTGCGAAAGGCAACCAAGTTGCTTATGTTGGTGACGTTGTTGGTACTGGTTCTTCTCGTAAATCTGCAACTAACTCTGTACTTTGGTTCTTCGGTGACGAAATTGCTCACATCCCGAACAAAAAAGACGGTGGTTACTGCTTAGGTTCTAAAATCGCTCCGATTTTCTTCAACACAATGGAAGATGCTGGTGCATTACCAGTTGAAATCGACGTTGCGAACATGAACATGGGCGACGAAATCGTTCTTAAGATCGATCACGCTGCTGCTAAAGTTACTGCGTTCAAAGATGGCGCGCAAATCGCTGAATCTGAACTTAAAACTCCAGTTCTTCTAGACGAAGTACGTGCTGGTGGTCGTATCAACTTAATCGTTGGTCGTGGTTTGACTACTAAAGCGCGTGAAGCTCTAGGTCTTGCTCCATCTGAATTGTTCCGTACTCCAGTACAACCTGAAAACTCTGGCAAAGGCTTCTCTTTAGCTCAGAAAATGGTAGGTCGTGCTTGTGGTCTTCCTGAAGGCCAAGGTGTTCGTCCAGGTACTTACTGCGAACCTAAAATGACGACTGTTGGTTCTCAAGATACAACTGGTCCGATGACTCGTGACGAACTTAAAGACTTAGCTTGCTTAGGTTTCTCTGCGGACCTAGTAATGCAATCTTTCTGTCACACAGCTGCGTATCCAAAACCAGTTGACGTTCAAATGCAACACACGCTTCCTGATTTCATCATGAACCGTGGTGGTGTGTCTTTACGCCCAGGTGACGGTATTATTCACTCTTGGTTAAACCGTATGCTTCTTCCAGATACTGTAGGTACTGGTGGTGACTCACATACTCGTTTCCCAATTGGTATTTCATTCCCAGCGGGTTCTGGTCTTGTAGCATTCGCTGCGGCAACTGGTGTTATGCCATTAGACATGCCTGAATCTGTTCTTGTGAAATTCAAAGGTAAAATGCAACCTGGTATCACTCTACGTGACCTAGTACATGCGATTCCTTATGTAGCGATCCAAGAAGGCGACTTAACTGTAGAGAAGAAAGGTAAGAAAAACATCTTCTCTGGTCGTATTCTAGAAATCGACTTAACAGAAATGGAAACTGACCTTACTGTTGAACAAGCATTCGAACTTTCTGACGCTTCTGCTGAACGTTCTGCTGCTGGTTGTGCGATTACTCTTTCTGAAGAGAAAGTTGCTGAATACCTTAAATCAAACATTACAATGTTGAAATGGATGATTTCTGAAGGTTATGGCGATGCTCGTACTATGGCGCGCCGTGTTGAAAACATGGAAAAATGGTTGGCTAACCCATCACTTCTTAAAGCTGATGCTGACGCTGAATACACTAAAGTGTATGAAATCGACCTTGCAACAATCACTGAGCCAGTTCTTTGCTGTCCAAATGACCCAGATGACGCGAAATTGTTATCTGACGTTCAAGGCGTGAAAATTGACGAAGTATTCGTTGGTTCATGTATGACTAACATCGGTCACTTCCGTGCAGCTGGTAAACTTTTAGACAAAGTTCCTGGTGGTTCTTTATCTACTCGTCTATGGTTGGCTCCTCCAACTCGTATGGACGAACGTCAATTAATGGACGAAGGTTTCTATAACATCTATGGTAAAGCTGGCGCTCGTACAGAAATGCCAGGTTGTTCATTATGTATGGGTAACCAAGCACGTGTAGCTCCGAACACAACTTGTGTTTCGACTTCTACTCGTAACTTCCCGAACCGTCTAGGTCAAGGTGCTAACGTTTACTTAGCTTCTGCTGAGCTTGCTTCTGTTGCTGCTGTACTTGGTAAATTACCAACTCCAGCTGAGTACCAAGAATATGCTGCTCAAATTGATAGTATGTCTGCTGACATCTACCAATACTTAAGCTTTGACAAAATGGAAGCGTACACTGACGCTTCTAAAGACGTTGATACTAAGAAAATTGCTGCTGCTCAACTAAGCTAATTTATTGAGAAATAAATTAAATTGAGTCAAAAGTAAGGGCTGAGTAATCAGCCCTTATTTTTTTTAAGAATATAATAGGATTTATGTACAAAATCATAATATATGTATAAAAATTTGATGTTTGATCAACTTGATCTAGAGTTAATTATAAAAAGTATATTTCATATTATAGAATAATTGGAGTAGTAATGAAGCACTTAATTATAGAACAATGCTATATGTGCAGTGGGATTGGAAATACGAGTGAGCATGTTCCACCAAAGTGTATTTTTCCTGAAATTAAAGATATTGGTCAAGATTTAAGGAAAAACTTAATCAAAGTACCATCTTGTAGAAAGCATAATAATTCTAAATCTGGTGAAGATGAATTTCTATTAGTTTTTTTGGCATCTTATTTTTTTAATAATGAAATAGGTTCTCAACATCTTAGAGGTAAGGTTTCTAGAACTTTGGTAAGGAGTGCTGGTAAGCAAATCAGGGAACTATTTATAAACAAAGGGAAGCTGAAAGAGATAAAAATAGATCATCACAATAGTATTATTTTTGGTACTCCAGATTTAAAGAGATTATCTGATATATTTGAAACAATTGCTTATGGGCTTTACAGGCATCACTTTAAGCAGAATTTTGATGGGGAAATAAAAGTATATTTTGAATCATTACTTTACAATGATGAAAATTCAAAAAAATTCAACCAATTTATAGTTGAAAAAATAACTAAAGAAGTTGAAGGAGAAGATATATTTGGACGAAATCCAAAGGTGTTTTTTTATCAAATTTCAAAGAAAAGTGATGAAAATATTTTGGGATTGAGGATGTCATTTTACGAAAACTTTAATGTACTTATTGCATACAAAAAATCATCAAATATAATGTATGATGCATGGATTGGTATTGCTGATACAGTATATATAACAACCCCTAGTGGAGATATTAAAATTAGATAAGCAGATTATGGGGATAAAACTTATAGTTATAGAATTCTAAGGTTTTATAAAAATAAGATTTTTGAATTTATTATCTTTATACTATTTGTTGCAAATTTAAAGTAGCTCATTCAGTCATAATTTAAATTATTTGGTAAAAATACCCAAATAATATTGCTTACTCTGTATAAATGTTTTCCTCAACAGAAGCCTAATCAAAGACTAAAGTGATAGCTTTATCTGTGTCGGGAAAGGTGAAATATAATCTTTCACAATAAAATAAATATTTTATTTAAAATCATTAGAATATGATTATTATGTTGGTGAAATAATATAGATATATAGAGAATAAATTGAACTTTTGATATTTTTTTGATTAAAAAATTATTTAATTTTTATTAATTCATATATTTAATTGGTATTAAATGTAATATATTTATTATTATTTTAAGTGGTTTTAAGAATACAAATTAGTGTATTTTTATCTTAAATTTTTATTAATTTAAGAGTTTTTCACGTCCATTTTTTTTGCTATTAAATTTCTATAATCTATCTATAAGTTGCGTGAATTAGCTATTTCGTGAAAAGTGGAATAAAAAATTATTGAGTTTCAGGTCGTTAAGATGCGTGATTTTTTCGATAAGTGGTAAAAATATAGATGAAAAATAATGCAAATATAAGGTTAATTTGTATACAAAAATTGCAACTTTAGTAAGTTGAAATAGAGAAAAATTATACAGAAAAAGCAAGAGAGAAAAGTAAATAAAAATTACTTAATTGTTTAATTTTATTAAATTTATTTAATAATAATCTGTTTTTTATTATAATAGTTTCATTAGTCAAAATATCGCTTCATAAATCCATAAAATAATTAAGGGTTTATGTGGAGCTTGACGCCAGAAGGATTTTTATCAATTAAAAATCTTAGAGCAATGCTTGTAATGAAATTCAGGGGGAAATGAATGAAATCATTTCTAAAAACCAAAAGTGTGGGTAGCGGTATGGCACACTTGTTAGATTTTTTTTGTGAGAAAAATCATTTAAGATCTCCAGTAAAACATATTTATCATATTGATGATCGAATACCATTAAACAGATGGTTTAAAAAACTAAAGTATGTAGATCAACAATATAAACAAGATGGTTTAGGTTTAGATATCGCATCATTAAGTAATGCCAGCTATATAGGTATTAGCGCTTATCTTGCAACTTCATGTAAAAACCTATCTAGTTATATTGGCATGCCAATTCAGTATATTTCGATTTGGTATGACTATATGTATAAAGAGGTTTATTTCTCAGATGATGAAATTATTATTTCTTGGGGCAAACCTGCTTATTACCGTGCCAATATTTTTGTGCGTGAAACAGCAATTTCTGAAGAACTTCAAGTAGGCATTATTTTTCAAAGAGTGAAGCAAATTACGGGGGAAAACACGAACGTGTTTAATCGCGTGACTTTAGCGATCCCAAAACCTAAAAATACGCGTAAATACGAAGAATATTTTGGTTGTCCTGTTATTTTTGATGCTGAACTCACTTCATTTCATATATGTAAACATGTGATTGAAATGCCACTTAGTAGTGAAGATCCTGTTTTATTTGAGTTACTCAAAAAGCAGGCAGAAGAAATGATGAAGAAAATGCCCAAAAATTCAACATTTTTAGAAAATGTGAATCAGGCAATTATAAAATCAATTAATCTTCAAGATCCAAAGATTGGTACTGTTGCGGAATATTTAAATCTGAGCTCACGTTCATTGCAAAGTATGCTCAAAGAGCAAGGCGTCACATTTCAAGATTTACTCAACAATGTACGTTTGAATTTAGCTCAAGAATATTTGAGTCAGAGTGATAAAAGCATTATTGAGATTTCAAATCTGTTGGGCTATCAAGAACAGACGTCATTCAATCGCGGATTTAAAACATGGACAGGCCATAGCCCAATGCGCTGGCGTGACCTGCATAATCAAAAATAAAACTTGAGCTATTTGAGAATGGTTGAATAGTGATGAGAATTTCCTGAATCATCAATTAACTGATATTTCAAAATATTGGTAGGTGATTCAGGGTAATGTAAATTTTGTAGTGTATAAGCTTTGGTTGAAAATGGCGCTAAAATGTTATCTTCTTCATGAGCAATTTTAGAAACAGCCTGATCATTAGAAATGCTTAAATTGGTAAAGTTTAAATAATACGGTGTCGGATTTTTTAGTTCTAATTTTAAAGCTTTTTCATTGTGAATGAGTGTTTGTTGCACTTGTTGTTGCAGTTCATCTACGTTGTAGTCTTTTAAACCCTCAGGTCGATAGAAAATCTTCATTTGGGTGTTCATGGCCAGATTCAAATATTCATTTGCTGGATTATCTTTTTTAACAGCAGGAATTTCGTATAAATTCAGCCAATACAGTGACTCACGATCTGCTGGAAGTGTCATACCGTTATAAATAATGCGGATGCCTTTATTTTCCTTAGCCGATAATTTAAATACGGGCGGAAGTACTGCAAATGGCGAATTTTGAAATTCTGGCCCAGTGTGTCCATCATCCACCCATATCTGTGTCAAAACAGGGTAGCTATTGGTATTCGCCAATATCAGACTTTTTTCATTACTATTTTGTTGGTAAATCACGCGGGTTGCAGATGCCAGTAAACCAGCATGAGAAATCCCCGCGCAACAAAGCGCAGGGATAAATATCATAGAAAATTGAATGAATTTATTCATTGGACTTTCACCACTACAGTTGCGGATGCTTTGACTTTTCCTGGTTTTGGATCTTCATTGGGCAACTTTTGCAAAATAGCTCGGTATTGCTGCATATAGCTGGTATAGCCCGCTTGCTGTGAACCTGTTTGAGATGGATTACCATCTAAAACTGGATACCAACCTGCAGATTGACCACCGCCACTGATAGCATATTGATTTAAAAAAAGCATATCAGTCTGTGTATTGGCATTTTGCAATTTAATACCTACGCCTTTAGCAGATTGAGTATTTGTATAATCATCTGAAATTAAATAATTACTAGAGCCATTAGCATTGGTCAAGTTTAAATTTTGTGCATTTACATAGGCTGAATTTGATGGTTGAAAGCCAATAGCGACTTGGTCCGTTGCAGTGCCTGAAACTGCCGTATTACTACATTCAATTTCTACATTAAATTGAGCTTCGGCTGTTGCACCACTTCGGAGTTGTGCCGCTGCAATAGATGGAAAGTTGACGGTTGGTGTTGCATTACGCGCTACACAAGTTTGAGCTTGAGTTAAGGTCGATGAGCTTGTATTTAGACCATAACCAATACCGAAACCAGCCCAGAAGTTAAAGCTACTATTGGAATCTGCACCTTCTTTATCTGGTGTCCAGCCATAAAAGGTGACATTGCTGTTACCACCGAGCTGGATATACGCACTCGGCTGATTGCAGGATGTATATGAAGCCGTCGAATTTGACAGTAGACCACGTTGATAAGTTCCGCTTTTAATCATGTTGGTATTACAAAATGAACCACGACTATAATAAGGCAATGAGCTCACTTTATATAAAGTGGCCTCCAAGGGTGGAATATCCATTAAGCGTATTTCTGCTCTGCCATTGACCAAATTGTAGTTTTTGATATCCAAGCGTTTCCAATAACGTGAAAATACGACGTTATCCATAGATTGTTTTAAGCCAACATATTGCCACCATGTTGCATAAACACCAGCTAAACCATCAGCTACACCAACTTCGACGTGGCCACCAAAAGGTTCATCGCCATTGGTTGCCACCAAAAAATAGGCATTTGCTAAATCTGCCTCGTCACAAGTCCAAATGACTGTAGAGGGTGCAATACCGCGATGTGAAGGTGGCACAACCGTATGACCGAGTACTGTACCTACAGGCTGAAGATAAGCTGAACTTAAATTTAAGGCGCCAAAATTTAAAGGTGTTGCATAAGAATCCGACGCATTCAGCGCTGTGTAGGTTCGCTCGCATCGCGCATGTGATGCTGTTGCTACAATGATAGATATCAGCAGTAGGAATAATTTGAATAGCTGTTTCATATTTTAGTTCTCAATTTTGCAAATTTCATTTAAACGTACAAGCGGTTCATTTATTTGATCTTGAGGAATTTGATAGTCAATAGAACAGCGATCTTCGGCTTCATCGCCCCAACTTACATAGACTTTTCCAGTAGTATTAGTCGCTCTTAAATAAATCTGTCCGTTTTGTCCTGCAATACCAATGCTTTCGTTTTCAGTATTCATGACTTCTGCACCTAAAGGAATAGCAATACCATTTTCTAATTTGCTTTGGATGAGCATGGCATGGCCCTGACGAGTCGAAAAATTAACTTTGACTGCAGCGCCAGCGTATGGCGCAATTTTTGCGTCACCTACTTGCAATTCTGTTTTTGCCGACATGCCTTCAGGGTTCAGTGCAATAGTGTTGTAACGATAAGGGGTTAGGGCAGGAACCAGTGCAAAACCTGATTTGTTAATTTTGGTACCTTGCGCATTTAATACATGAGCACCATGAGCATCTTTAGCTTCAATCAGCGCAAATGTTTCACTTAAATATGGTCCAAAAGTTAGACCGCCACTATGAATCGCCAAAGCACCTTGAATGTTGGCAGAAGCTTGCCAGTATTGGTCACCTTTAGAGGCTGTAAGTGCTGTGCTCGCATAGTTGAAACGTTTATTTAGGCCAGCATTCCATACATTGACATTGGATTGGTCATCATAGCTGACACCTACGCTATAACTTAAGTCTTTAACGGCTTCAATATCGCCTTGTAGGCTCGCTTGATAGCTATTTTGATCTGAGCTACCGTTATAGTTTAGTAGCAGGTCGCGTGCGAATTTGGTTTTTTGTAGTGGTATGCTGACAGAAAGTCCAAATGTTGTTTCATTGTCGTTTTTAAAGTCCTTGTTGAACTTCCCAATTGCAGTGTCAGCATAATTTAGGGCAGCTGTTTTTTGGCGTGATGCTGAGAGATTCAGGCTCACACCATTGTTGAAAGTTTTGCCATAGCCGAGCTGAAATTGGTAATCATCTGGTTTGTCATCACGGTAGCTAGATGCTGAGCCCGATACATACACCATGCCTAAATCCCCAAAAGACTGATTTAGCATTACTGTTGCGCGGGATTGTTCTTTGTAGGTTGCAGACTGATATGAACTGCCATCATGAACAGAATCACGTAGTGCAATAACGTCAGATAAGTCTCGGTAGCCTTCAGTTGAAAAACGGTAACCCGCTAAAGCGACAGTTGTATCTGTCGACTGAAAAGTTTTGCTGTAGTTTGCACCGAACATCCAACCTTGAACATTACCTTCGTTGGGAACTTTGGCGTGCGAATATGTCATTTCTGTACCAAAAGCGCCTAGCTGATTGGTATAGGCAGTGCCGAGCATTGCTGCTTGATAGCCTTCAGCGATACGCAGACCATTGTTGAGCGTAATCGCATTATTTAAGCCATATTGTGTAGTGATATTGGTAAAATCTGTATCTTCCCCAATACCACGGGTACGACCGATATCAATATTATATTTAAACGCACCCTGACGAACGGATTCGGGTACAGCTGAAAAGGGAATACGGAATTCAGAGCGACTACCATCAGCTTCAGTAACCACCACATTCAAATCGCCGTTATAGCTAGTTGGGTATAGATCCGAAATTCTAAATGGGCCAGGTGCTACCGTAGTTTGATACAGTTCACGACCATTTTGAAAAATAGAAACTTTGGCGGTAGTTTTGGCCGTGCCTTGAACTACAGGCGCGTAGCCACGCATAGAGTCAGGTAGCATACGGTCATCTGTGCTGAGGTTTACACCGTTATAGCTGAGGCCTGAAAAAAAGCGACCTGAAGATGTCAGCTGTCCTGCAGAAAATTCACTTTGAATAGATGCAATTGGGCGTTTGACATAACTACGAATGTTATTCCATTCGGTATGAGCATCGTTGCTACTTAGGCTGGATTGCTGGCGAAATTGCCAGTTGCCAAAGTTCACGCCACCATTGAGTGATACATAAGCAGAATCTTTTTGATAGCTTTGGCCAAGGCTGTCAAAATTATTGTGATAGTAATTGGCATAATAGTTAACGAATCCAATGCTTTCACCACTGTTAAGTTGGGCAGGTGGCACATAGCCACGTGGTATTTGCTTGATTAAACTTTGTGGAATACTTAAATCTAGGCGCAGGCGTGCTAAATCGAATTGGCTACTACCAGCGCCGACTAAGCTCTCAAGCGTACCGCAACGGTCAGCTGGTGCATTCTGAGTTAAAATAGAAGCATTTTGGAGTTGCTCAATTCGAAAACACGGCTGTACCTGATGTGCATCAGTTTCAATAAAGCGTACGCTGGCATTTTCGATGAACTGATTATTCACATAGATATCAGCTTTATAAATGCCGGGAGTGATGTCACTGCCTTCACTTAAGCGTTGCAATGCTTTTTGATTCATTTTTGAGCCACGGAAAAATGCGCTGTCGAAAATCAGCTCATCTTGTTGTTGCGTGGAAGCCTGAGTTTCTGTCTGTAGGGATGCAGGTATAGTTGTTGTGGTATTCGCATAGCTAAGTACAGGAACAACGCTGACAAGACCGAGCAGAATAGGAAGCTGAGGCAAGAAATTTGAATAAACGCATGGCATTGAACGCATGGTGGCATTACTCCTGTTTAGGACTTAATTCATTTGCGACCGCAATGCCATAGTCATTAATTAAATTCAGACTTATTTTTGCATTCGCTGTGTTAATGTTTTGCATAAATACAGGCCATTCAGCAGAACTGAAGGGTGCAATCATTTTATTTTTTTGGATCACTGTGCTTTTGCCAGCGCTAGTAATACTTAGGTCAGCAAAGCTTGCATAATAAGGACTGTTGTTATGCAACTGAATTTTAGAATTTGCACCGTTTCCAACCCATTGATACTGAATATGCTTGCCCATCTCATGTGATGGATAAGCTAAGCGTTCTGGTCTGTACAACACCTTGACGCGGTTTTTAAAGACCACCATTAATTTATTTTTGTCAGCATCTGTACTTTTAGTCGCAGGAATTTCAGAAAAATTCATATAAAAGATACTTTCCCGATCTTGCGGTAAAGCAGATTTATCTTCAGTAAAAATTAGGCGAACCATTTGCCCTTGATTAGGCGCAGTTTTGAAAATTTGCGGACTTGCCATAATAGGCGCATTTGCAGTATCGGGTGTCGAAGACTCATCACCATTGTCCAGCCAAACCTGAACGATATTTGGATTACTGTCTTTATTTTGCAAATGTACAGTTTTTTCATTTTGCCCAGCGGGAAAAATGACACGAGTTCCTGTCATGACAACAGACGCTTGGGCTGTTGCACTGAAGAGGACTGAAAAGCTAAGCGCCAAAGCGCTGATGGAGAATAATACGTTGTTTTTAGACTTCATGAATGCTTACTCGTGCTGATGAAAAAAACGCTGCTACTGAAGTAAAAGCAATAGCAGCGTAAGGATTGGCTAGTGAATTTTGGCTTTAAGCCTTTTTCTTTTTATTATTCTTAGTTGTAGCTTAAAGTGTACTCAGCTACTGCTGTTACAGCACCCGCTGTTGCTGCATCTTCAGCATAGTATTGCGCGCCGAACTGATGTGTTGCAGATGTTTCACCAGCGTTTAAAACTAGACCATTTACTGCGGTTACGCCGTTAAGTTCTACTGGTGTTTGGCCTGCAGCATCAGTTGTTAGCTGAATAGAAACGTTTTGCGCTGCATTTGCTTCTGCAATGTTTCCTAAGTTGCCTGTAGCAGTCACGTTATGGCCTAAGAATTTAGTGGCAATTTCAACGTCTGCTGTGTCAACTTGGCAGTCTTCAACACTGATTGAAAAAGGTGTTAAGCCTGTTTTCATACCTGCAGCTGATAATTCAGCAGATGGTACTGTAGGTAATAAAACAGTAGAATCAGTCTGACCATTAATAGATGCTTTACACGTTTGATCAGTTACTTCACCTTGGAAAGTCACTGTTGGTGCAGCTAAAGCCGCCACAGGAAGCGCTAAAGATAAAGAAGCAACAAGAATTAGTTTGTTAAGTTTCATGATACATACCCTCTATGATTTATAAAATTAAATGTGAAATGAAAAAAGTCATTTCTCTGTAATACGAGAGTATTATCCAATTAATATTTAAGTGATTCTTAGCATATTAAACAGCTAAAATTGTCAATTCGCGCAAGGAATTTGGTTTTTTAAGAAAGGCTTTCTATTGATTAAAATTAATCAATTGACTTTAAATGCATTTATAAAATTTATTTAACTATTCAATATTTTTGATGAAAATATATAAATTCTTTTTTTAATAGATTTGTTTCATAAATCATTTTTACTCAGTTCCAAAAGGCTTGGTTACACAAAGCTTTGAAAGACGCAGCAATCTTAGTTGAGCTAAGTCCAAGTAAGAATTTGAGCGTGACCTATTTATGTATGCTTATTCAATACAGCGACAGGCGCGTGAATCTCATTCACCTGACTAGAAAAAATTGTTTGCCCTTTGATTATTTTCAATAACTCATTCCTCTATAGACCTTGCTTACAGATCTTTCCAAGGCTTGGCGTTCTTCCTTAGTGGAATGATGGCATTTGTATTTTGATCTTAAAAATGGTGTGTCTGGAGTGCTATGTGTCATGAGCATCATCTATATAGGGTGTGGTGCTATCTGATCTATTCGGCATACTTATTAGACTTTAAACAAAGTCTGTAAGCAGCCACAGAGAGTCGAAATAGAGAATTGAGTCTTTACATCAAACCAAATTGAAATGTTTCAATGACTAAAAAATTAAATTCAATCTAGTTAATAAATCAAGTTTTGAATATCCGACCCCATTAGGTATGCATTGCATTCGACACTCATGAAACTGAATGATCAGCGATTTTTTATCTATAAATTATCACGAGGGATAGAAATTATTTTTGAATTAAATATACTATGGGGGAGTATATTTGTAGCCAAAAAAATGCAATATCTAAATAATGTGAAAAGTAACCATACTCATCAATTTGATGAGGGAAACCCCTTAGCGCAAAAGAAAATTTTAATTGCCACGATCCTGACGGGTGTGATGATGGTCTTTGAAGTTTTTGGTGGCTGGTATTTTAATTCAATGGCTTTGCTGGCAGATGGTTGGCACATGAGTTCACACATGTTGGCTTTGGGGTTGGCTTACTTTGCATATCGTATGGCGCGTAAATATTCGCAAGATCAGCGTTTTTGTTTTGGTACATGGAAGATAGAAATTTTAGCGGGATATTCGAGTGCAATTTTACTCATGGTAGTTGCGTTATTGATGGGCGCACAATCTATAGAGCGTATTTTTAATCCTGTAAATATTCATTATAACGAAGCGATATCTATTGCAGTCATTGGTTTAGTGGTTAACTTTGTCTGCGCTTGGTTATTGCATGATAGTGGGCACAACCATCACCATCATGAGCACGATCACGGCCATGCACATCATCACCATGCTGAAGATGAGTATCATCATCATGATTTAAACCAAAAAGCAGCGTTTTTACATGTTGTAGCTGATGCAGTAACATCTGTTTTGGCCGTCATTGCATTGATTGTCGCGAAGTATTTTGGTTGGGATTTTTTGGATGCGGTACTGGGAATTGTCGGTGCATGTTTAGTGGCTCATTGGTCTTGGGGACTCATTCGTGAAACAGGAAAAACTTTGCTTGATGCTGAAATGGAGCATCCCGTCGTTCAAGAAATTCAAGAAGTGATTGAAGATTTAGATCATCAAATTGTGATTACGGATCTTCATGTATGGAAGGTGGGGAGGGGCAAATTTTCTTGCATTCTTTCATTAAATCAAGGTACTCAAAACATCAGTGCAGATGAAGTCCGTCAAGCGCTGTCTGTACATGAAGAAATTGTGCATGTGTCTGTAGAGATTAACCAAAGTAACAGGCCACAAATAGCGGTATAAAAGTAGATGTATAAGCAGGTTTATATCCTACTTATTTTTATATGCTTAATTGAGTGGATGATTGGTACTTCACTGATAAATTTTCTTAAGTTCTGTGAAGAAAGAGAATAGAGAAAAAGCTTGAGATATAAAATGCTCGAAGAACTCATTTAAGCACTTTAAACTATGCTTAAGTTAGCTAACGAGTACATATATGTTACGGGGTAGCAACGTATCTTTAATATTCTAGTGAGCATTGAATAAATCCCTATACTTGATAAAATGCTGGCTTGTTTCTGTTTTGAGCTTTATTTAAGTTTTACATTTGATGGTGTAATTCAAAAATAAAATATAAAAAACAGTGTTTTAATTAAAGGTTGTTTAAATGTTTGATATTTATTTAACAGATGTAAAAAAGAAAGTTCAATTTAAGGATTATCCTGGTGAGCACCCTGTTAAATTTGTTTTAAATTTCAAGAAAATTTTTCCAAGTGTTATGGAGCTTATGCTTCCTGTATTGCCTGAAAATGAAAACTTGGAAGAGATGTCTTGGGAGTCGACTACGGCTGATTTTGAAACCTTTAAATTATTGTTAAGTGGTTGGGGTGTAATTGAATTACGCTTGAATGCGATTGCTCAATACAAAGACCGCAACTATGCAGATAACCTTGTGAAACAAGCACAACAAAAGCGTAAAGACTTCTCTAAATCACAGCCAATGTTGTCGACAGTTGAGCTTGATTATCTGTTTATGCATGAAGTACACGGTTTAATCGATGCTGAACTCATAGAATTAGGCGAAAAATTCTACCTACCAACACTTCGTGATTTGTGGAAAAATAAAGTTTCGGCAAAAGTATTACAAGCAAATTTCTAAGTATTGTATTTTGCGTTGATACGCACTGAAGGAATTTGACAAATTTTAAAAAGCCTCTCCATTCGTAAGGGGCTTTTTTTACGTATATATCCGATTTAGACATTTAAATATAAGAAAATATGCGTAAAAATTTGAACAACTGGTTAAAATTTTGGCAAAACATGATAGTAAATGGAACTATTTTTGCATAATGTTAGGTCCAATAATATGCCGTTCAGCTGAGCTTTTTATATCATTTCAATGAATCTCGGCTTACTTCACTTTCTAATCTGTTCAAAAGGAAAAAATAGATGTCAAATCAGTTTTTAGATTTAATTACAAAACGTCGCACCATATATGCAATTGGCAAAAATGTAGCGCAAACACCTGAATATTTAACTGATTTGATTCAAAACACTATCAAGCAAAGTCCGTCTTCATTTAATTCTCAGTCTTCACGCGCAGTGATTTTGTTGAATGCACAGCACGAAAAATTTTGGGGCTTTGTTGCAGATGCTTTAAAAGCCTATGCAAAAGACGAAGAAAGTGCGGCTAAAACCACCGCTAAAATGGCTACCTTTGCAGCAGGTATAGGTACAGTTTTATTTTTTGAAGATGTAGAGACGGTAGAAGGCTTACAAGCGAAGTTCCCATCTTATGCAGAAAACTTCCCAATTTGGGCAGAACACTCTACTGCAATTGCACAATTTGCAGTATGGACAGCTTTACATACGGAAGGTTTAGGAGCGTCTTTGCAACATTACAACCCTATTGTAGATGAGCAAGTTCATGCAGAGTGGGGCATTCCTGCACATTGGAAATTACGTGCGCAACTCGTTTTTGGTTCTGTTGAAGGTGAAGCCAAAGATAAAGGCTATATTGATGATGCTACACGCTTTAAAGTATTTCAATAAATCTGGCTTTGGCACAAATACTGTATTTAGATAAAAAATCCCCCAATTAATGGGGGATTTTTTTATACCTCAAGTTTAATAAGCGATAGGAAAACTCAATTACAAACATCATTTAAGCTGAAATAACTTGAGTACGCTGATGTCGACCATACACAAAATAATAAGCCACAATGCAGGCAAAGGCTGCATAAGCACTATATAGATAGAGCTGTGAATAGCCTAAGTGATCGAGTAATTTTCCAAGAAAGTACGGCCCAAAACCCAAACCAGCATCTAAGAAAATAAAGAAGGTAGAGGTTGCAAACCCCATCCGTTCAATACTACAACTTTTTACTGCAATGGTTTGGCAAATGGATTGGATATTGCCATAACCAAAGCCAAGTAAAGCCGCACAAAGGAGCAACATCCATGCACTGTGCGCAATGCTTAAAATAAATAGTGCACCGCCCATAATCATAAATGCAGGATACATAATTACATTTGCACCTTTACGATCCATCAGTGGACCAGTAATAGGACGTGAAATTAAAATAGCAATCGCATACATTAAAAAGAAGAAAGATGCAGCTTCGACTAAATTAATTTCCTTGGCATAAAAATTAATAAAAGATAGTACACCTGAATAACAGATAGATGCTAAAAGCATAATCATGGAAATGGGCAAGGCTTTAGGCTCAATAAAACGAGAAATAAAATTCTGCTGCTTATCTATTGCTTGGGCTTCATTCAATTTAGACACTTTAGCAGGCATGATATTGGCGACTTGAATAAATAAAGCAACCACTAAACAGCTTAGAGCAATTACGCTTGAAACAACAAAAATGGCATGATAACCAATATTTAGCATCATCCAAATCGCAAGGAAGGGGCCAATAGCTGTACCTAAAGTACTGCTCATACTGTAATAACCAATACCTTCACCACGGCGTGAAGCAGGCAATATTTGCGCTATGATTGTTCCTAATACGGACGATGCAATCCCCATCATAAAACCATGCATAAAGCGTACAAAAAGTAACATGCCAATGTCAAAACGAATAAAGTAGAGGCAGGAAAATAGTAAAAAGCCGAGTAAACCGACTAGCAATGTAATTTTTCGACCAAAACGTTCTAAAAACTGCCCAACGAGTAAGCGTCCGACTAAAGTACCTACAATAAATAGGCCCGAGACTAAACCTGCTTGAGCTGTACTTGCACCTAATTCTGTAACTGCATAACCAACAATAACCACGACTAACAGATAAAAAGTGAGAACCAATTGAAAGTTAATAGCGCTCACTAAAATAAAATTTTTGGTCCATAAGGGGGCTGAATTAGGCATGATCACTTCCCGAGGTTTTTTGTTGAGAGCTTATCAATCAGAATATTTAGCATTGCTGTGCTACGTAAAATGTCTTCACGGTCAAATTGTTGAATCATGCTATCTTCAAACTCATCGATGACAGCAGCACAGCTTTGATAAAGTGCAAGGCCTGAATCACTGAGTGCTAATTTCTTTTGGCGTTTGTCTTGGGTTTCTAGTTGTGTAAGAACACCCAATTGGCTCAATATTAGCGTGCGTTTGGTAATAGACGGTTTTGATACATTAAGGTAAGTTGCAATGTCTATGGATGTACAACTTTGTTTTTCATGTATAACAAACATGACTTGCCATAATGAATAATTCAGCTGGTAGGGCAATAAAAGGGTATTGATTTCGTCACAAATCATGCGTGATGAACGCAATAAAGAAGAGCGGAAACCTAAATGGGAATTCATTTTGGTTAACTAGGGTAACTAAATTAATGAAACTTTACGCCGATCAAGTTTAATATTCAAGCTTTAAATTAAGACTGTTTTATCTAAAATTAACTGTAGTGAACGTGCAGATTTTTAGGAGTGTTCAATCTCACAAGGCAGTGAATCGAGATTTTTAAATGCCCTTGCACTAGATCAAATAACAGTATCCCAAAAGAAAAAGGGGTTTGTATCGCCAATGGATTTATTCAAGATGATGGAAAAGAATACCGAAAAAGTAAAAATACTGTCCCTTTTGATTTATCTGGCTACCCATCAGTAAAAATGAGTTCAGAGGCAGAAGAATTGTTAAATCCTCAAGCCGACTTAATCACTACAATGAAAAGCAATCTCAAAGAACGTGGAATTTATAGTCTTACCACTATAAGCTTTAAAACTATCCGCAAGGGCAATAAAAATGAAACTGGCGGTGATCTACTCACAGGGCAAGAGTGGTTGTCACAAGCGCCTATGCAAGGTCAAAACGGTATATAGCGACCATGCTAGTACAGTTCAAAATGCGTTAGATCCAGCTATATAGCTTTATGTAGATAGTCGTTTTAATGGCAATAATATCAAAACTTCAAGTTTGCATGAAAAAGATACCATACAGCTTTACGAATTCATTCTAAATTCAATAAGAAAATTTTAGGAAATAAAATGTCTATAGATTCTATAGATAAAGTGATGAGGGCTAAAAAAGCCGAGCTTTATTTACTTTGCTTTCTATAAGTGCTTGGGCGCATGGCATTGGGATTTTTCCAAAGTCCTTTTTTCTGTTTTTTCGCTTGTTGTTGCAGTGCTAACCATTGCTGTTTTTGGCTTGGATTACGAATATATTCTTCATATACCCATGCGCCACCGAGCTTAACCAATTCTTGGTTAATGTTTTTACCATATCGACGGATAAATCCGACACAACGGCCATAGCGGTCAACATCGGTAATTTCAACGCGTACTAGCTTGCGGTACACCATTTTCTTAACCATTTGCTGTGACTCTTTACCAAAACTTTGTTTGGATTCAGGTGCATCAACATAGGCAAAACGCAATTTAGTTTCAGAGCGACGTAAGTTAAAGCGCGTGCAGGTGAGGGTATCACCATCACTCACATGTACGACACGGCACCAATAGCGTTTACCTTTTTTAAATGGCTTAAATAATTCTGTGAGAAACTGAGAAAGCTTACGAAGTAGATACAGCAGAATAAGACAAAGCAGCATGCCTAAAGCAATGAGCCAGCCTGAAGATAATTGAGAAAGCATCATAAATAGGAGATATACGCACTACAAATATAAAGAAAAACAGCGCTAAAACTGAGTTGAATTATAAATGAAAGTGCCAATTCATAATGCTTAATTATTCACCTAATAACAAATAAAACAATAGATTAGAAAATACTCACAATATCGAATAACGCTTTATTCAAATTACTTGTCACATGATAAATATTAAAATAGCCTAAGCAAATATGTGCTAACATCTAATAAATAGCCTAAGCAAAAATTTGAAAAATTTCATCAAGTAAAAAATTGTGCCGAGCATTCATTTCTAGATCTTTATGCCAAAAAATCCCTAGACTCATTAAAGGTAATTCAACAGGTACTTTAAAAACATTCAAAGATTCATGCATTTGTAAATGCGAAAGAATATTTTGTGGAATCGTTAAAACAGCTTGAGGCTGCATTTCTAAAATTTGTAGAGCAGTTGAATAATGCTGGCAACGTAAACGAATATTACGAGATAATCTTTTGCGGTTCAAAAAAATATCTTCAACTAAAGTACCTGTACGTCGAGAAGAAACACCAATATGTTCGGCCGATATATATTCATCTTTATTCATGCTTTTTTGTTGTGAGCAGGCAACAAAATGATCCTGTTGTAAGCAATGAAACTGAATTTTATCACCAAAATTTTGTTCTAAGTCAATTACAAAATCGACTTGTTGTGAGGCTAGATCTGCCACAATATTCTTACGGTCTAATTTAATACTAGAAAATTGAATATTAAAATGGCTTTGCTGAAAGTGGGCGACAAGCTTAGGAAAAATCAAAGGTTCAATTTCATCATGTACGGCGATTTTTAAAGTCTGTAATTGGCTTGAATCAAATTTTTGATTTTGGTGGGATATTTTTTGAATACTAAACAAAGCTTCTTTGATCTCAGGATAAATTTGCTCAGCAAAAGGCGTAGGTAGCATTTTACTGCCTGTCCGCACAAATAAATCGTCTTTTAAATGTGTTCGAAGTCGTTGCAAAGCATGACTTGCTGCAGATTGTGTAATGCAAATGAGCAGAGCTGCTTTAGAAATACTTTGTTGCTCATAAATCGCTATAAATAAAGGATATAAATTCATATCAATACGATGAAAAGAACTCATATCTATACTTTTTTTACTATGCATCATATTCATATTTTGCTATGGAATTAAATCATTTTATTCATAATAGAATTTGCGCTATGTTGTTGTAAAGCATTAAACATAATATTGAAAAGGGATCATGCCATGTTTGAACTATCAGCACGCGCACAAGACTATGTGGAAAGAACAAAAAGATTTATTCAAGAAGAGATTGAGCCCGTAGAAACTGAATTTTGGCATGAAGTTCATGAGCTAAACCAAGGTGGAGATTGGACCAAATGGCAATGGCCAGCACAACTTGAAGTACTTAAAAATAAGGCAAAAGTCGCTAATTTATGGAACATGTTTTTACCTTGTGAAAAATTAGGCCAAGGTTTATCTGTACAAGAATATGCACACATTGCAGAACTGTCTGGGCGTAGCTTAATTGCACCCATCGTATTTAATTGCAATGCGCCAGACAGTGGCAACATGGAATTAATTTGGCGTTATGGTACAGAAGCGCAAAAAGATCAGTGGCTGAAACCTTTGCTAGAGGGAAAAATCCGTTCAGTTTTTTGTATGACGGAACCTGCTGTGGCTTCAAGTGATGCCACAAATATGCAAGCAACGGCTGTGATTGATGGTGACGAAATTGTACTCAATGGGCGCAAATGGTGGTCGTCAGGTTTAGGTGATCCAAATGCCAAAATTATTATTTTTATGGCTCATACACCAGACGAAAGCAAAGACCGCCACCATCAACATTCAATGGTACTTGTACCAATTGATACTGCAGGTGTGAAAATCGAACGTATGTTGCCTGTATTGGGTGACTATGATGCACCGCATGGCCATGGTGAAGTGAGTTTTGATCATGTGCGTGTGCCTGTTGCTAACTTTATTGGTGGCGCAGGTCAGGGTTTTGAAATTGCGCAAGGTCGTTTAGGCCCAGGTCGTATACACCATTGTATGCGTTGTATTGGCGCTGCTGAAAAATCATTAGAGCTCATGATTGACCGTGGTATGAGCCGTACTGCTTTTGGTAAAGAGATTTTAAAACTCGGTGGTAATTTAGAACGCGTTGCAGAAGCACGTGTTGCAATTGATCAAGCACGTTTACTTACGCTGTATACAGCCTATAAAATGGACACTATGGGTAACATGGCCGCGCTTACAGAAATTTCTGCAATTAAAGTGGTTGCGCCAAGTGTATTAGAAAAAGTCGTCGATATGGCAATGCAGATTCATGGTGGTGCTGGTGTTTCACGTGATACACCACTCACAGCTTTCTTTGCTCAAGCGCGTTCATTGCGTTTAGCCGATGGGCCAGATGAAGTACATAAAGGTATGATTGCAAAATTAGAGTTGGCAAAACGTGGTTATAGTAGCCGACGAAAAAAATAATCAAATGAGAAGAAATGTTTATAACATGGCGCACATTACATAGACCATGTTATAAACAGATTGAAAATAAATTTTAAGCGTGTAATCGATTCAAAATTAGGAAGAAAATCATGTCAGTGATTGATGTAGGTGGTTCAGTTCGCGAGGGAGAAGAGCTGGATGTACGTGCCGTAGGCAATTGGCTGATTGAGCATGGTGCAGAAATTTCTGGTCCGGTGGAAGTAACTCAATATTCAGGTGGTGCTTCAAATTGGACGTACCGTTTAAAATATAGCAATGAAGACTTGATTTTACGTCGTCCGCCTAAAGGTACCAAAGCCAAATCAGCACACGACATGGCACGTGAATATCACGTACAAAGGGCTTTGTCTGAGTTTTATCCTGTATTGCCAGAAATGGTTGCACTGTGTCAGGACGAATCGATTATCGGTTGCGACTTCTACGTTATGAAGCGCGTTGAAGGTATTATTCCGCGTGCTAACTTACCCAAAGAACTAAACTTTGATGAAAGCCAAGTTCGTGAATTATGTATCAATGTGATAGATAAATTAATTGAACTACATCAAGTGCCGTATGAAGGCACAGATTTAGAAAAAATAGGCAAGGGCGACGGATACTGTCGCCGTCAAGTTGAAGGTTGGGACAAGCGTTACGACAAAGCAAAAACACTTAATGTTCCATCATTTAAATATGTACGTAATTGGCTTAAAGACAATATTCCAGCCGATTCTAAAACCTGCGTCATTCATAATGACTGGCGTTTTGATAATGTTATTTTAGATCCAAACAATCCAACCCAAGTGATTGGGGTACTCGATTGGGAAATGGCAACGCTGGGCGATCCATTGATGGATTTAGGTTCTGCTTTAGCATATTGGGTAGAAGCAGGTGATAATGCCATTTTTAAAGCGACGCGCCGTCAGCCGACTAACCTAAAAGGTATGTTTACTCGTAAAGAAGTGGTTGATTATTACTTGGAAAAAACTGGCTTACAAACTGAAAATTGGGCTTTTTACGAAGTATTCGGTATTTTCCGTTTGGCGGTTATCGCACAACAAATTTATTACCGCTATTATCATAAGCAAACCAATAATCCAGCATTTAAGGATTTTTGGGTCGTCATACATGCCTTACATATTCGTGCATTAAAGTTGATTGGCATGCAAAAAATTGAAGCCAATGACGTGGCACAAAAATATATTGAAAAAATGAAGGATATTTTAGGCAAATGACCACGATTTATTTAGTCCGTCACGGGCAAGCTTCATTTGGTGCAGAAAGCTATGACAAGCTTTCACCCAATGGTGAGCAACAAGCCATTGTGCTTGGGCATTATTTTAATGATATTTTAAAAGAAGCCCCATTAGTAGTTGCAGCTTCAATGCAACGTCATCAACAGACGGCACATCTGTGTTTAGATGAAAGTTTCCCTGAAAGTGAGATCATCACGGATTCAGCTTGGAACGAATTTAATCATCAACAAGTATTTTCACGCTACGAGCCCCGCTTTAATGAACCTCATTTGCTTAAAGCCGATGTAGTCAAGCATGCAAATCCACGTGCGTATTTATCTAAAATTTTTGAAGGTGCTATTGAGCGCTGGACAGGCGGAGATTTTCATCATGATTATGATGAGTCATGGCCAGATTTTAAAAATCGTGTAGAAACGGCATTGGCTAATTTATGTGGTCAGTTGGCAGAGTCTAAACCACGTTATGCTGTGGTCTTTACCTCAGGTGGTGTCATTTCAGTGGCTGTAGGTAAAATTTTAGGTCTAAGCCCTGAAAAAACCTTCGCACTGAATTGGGCAATTGCCAATGCGAGTATGACTACCTTACGCTTAGTGGGTAATGAACCACAGCTATTGAGTTTAAATGAACATCATTTTATTAAAACAGTAGACTCAAACTTACTGACTTGGATTTAAGCACTCATGTCAGAGATATAATAATTTAGGGAATGATCATGGCAAAAACAATTTTAATTACAGGTGCAAGTTCAGGAATTGGTGCAGGTATGGCACGTGAATTTGCACAAAAGGGCTACAACCTTGCAATTTGCGCACGTCGCTTAGAGCGTTTAGAAACATTAAAGCAAGAATTAGAAAGCCAATATGGCATTCAAGTGATTGCTAAAACGCTTGATGTAACCAACTATGATCAAGTATTTGAAGTGTTTCGCGCATTTAAAGCGGATTTTGGTAGCATTGACCGTGTGATTGTGAATGCTGGTGTTGGCGATGGCCGTCGTATTGGTAAAGGTAATTTCGATATTAACCGTGCAACGGTAGAAACCAACTTCATTTCTGCATTGGCGCAATGTGAAGCGGCGGTTGAAATTTTTCGTGCACAAAATTCAGGGCACTTGGTGGTGATCTCTTCAATGAGTGCGATGCGTGGTATGCCTAAACATTTAACTGCATACGGCGCAAGTAAGGCAGGTGTAGCGGCTTTGGCTGAAGGAATTCGTGCTGAGCTAATTAATACTCCAATTAAAGTCACTACGATTTTTCCTGGTTATATTCGTACAGAAATTAATGAAGGTGCGAAAAAATTACCTTTTGAAGTGGATGAAAAAACAGGTTCACGTTTATTGGCAGCTGAAATTGAAAAAGCACCTGTTAAAGCTTATGTGCCAAAATGGCCATGGCTACCACTAGGTTTAGCAATGAAAGTTTTACCTTTGAAAATTGTCAACAAACTTGGTTAAACGCCTTAGCCATCAAGCTTAAAATAAAAAGTACCCATAGAGGTGCTTTTTTTATGTATGCACCGATAAATCATAGATAATGAAAGTGTAGGCTACGCTTAAAATTAATATTGACGTATATGCCTGCCTTAAACTCAAAAACTCAATTCGTCATAGAAACACAAGATTCAGATTTTTTCTTTAGACAGAATATGTTCTGATGCCAATATAAGGCGAGTGAAAGAGACAAATGCGATGAATGATGAAAATTCTGCACAAACGATTCAATATGACCGTATTGCAGACGCGATTAACTATATCCATCAAAATTTTAGAGAGCAACCAAGTTTAGAGCAGATTGCCACTGCTGTGCATGTTAGTCCAATTCATTTTCAAAAACAGTTTAAACAATGGGTTGGCGTGAGCCCAAAAAAATTCTTGCAATATATTAGTGTAGAGCATGCAAAGTCTGTCTTGCATCAGCATTCTTTAACAGGCGCTGTATATGACACAGGACTCTCTAGCCCAAGTCGTTTGCATGATTTGTTTATTCAGATTGAAGGTATGACACCTGCTGAGTATAAAAACCAAGGGCAAAACTTAGTCATTCATTATCAATTTTCTGCGACCCCTTTTGGTGAAATCATTATTGCATCGACACATAAAGGCGTGTGTTGGATGGCATTTGAATCTGATCAAAATTTTGCATTATTAGAACTTCAGCAGGCATTTCCAAAGGCCACATTCATTGCGCAATCAGATCAATTTCAACAGGATGCTTTGGGTATTTTTAGCCAAGATCAGAGTTTGGCTCAAATTAAATTACATTTAAAAGGCACGGCATTTCAGTTAAAAGTATGGGCCAGTTTACTCAAAATTCCGATGGGTCAACTAAGTACCTATGGCAATATTGCACAGCAGATCCAACAACCGACAGCAAGTCGAGCTGTGGGTACAGCGATTGGTCGTAATCCGATTGCATTTTTAATTCCATGCCATCGAGTAATCCGTGCTACAGGTATTATGGGGGAATACCGTTGGGGCGCGTCGCGTAAAACAGCAATCATTGGCTGGGAAGGGGTAAAAACCCATGAATCGATAACATGAAAAGCTTAAATACAGGCCAGCAGGCAGAATTTAATTTTGACTCATACCGCACAGCTGAACCCCATTCTAATTTATTGCCTTATGATGGATACGTTGAATACTTAGGTGAAGTTTTAAGTACTGAATATGCAGATGCGTATTTTAGAGTTTTATTGAATGAGATTGATTGGCAACACGATCAAGCCATGATTTTTGGCCGACGCATACAAACGAAACGTAAAGTTGCTTGGTACGGCGATGCTGAATATTCTTATACTTATTCTGGTATAGAGAAAAAAGCGCTCCCTTGGACAGATGTGCTGTTAGAACTTAAAGCAATTGTAGAGGCACAAAGTGGCGAACGTTTTAATTCATGTCTATTAAATTTATATCATAATGGCAGTGAAGGTATGGCTTGGCACAGCGATGCCGAAAAAGACCTTAAACAACACGGTACTATTGCATCGCTTAGTTTAGGGGAAAGTCGACGTTTTTTATTTAAGCATAAATTGAGCCATGAAAAAGTAGAAATACAATTAGCGCATGGGAGCTTACTTTTAATGAAAGGGACGACACAAAGTCATTGGCTCCATCATTTACCGACCACCAAACGTAGCATAGGTGCAAGAATTAATTTAACTTTTCGTTGTATTGAACACACACCCAAGCCTCAGTTTTGAAAGACTTAATTCGGCTTTGTTCCACAAGGATTCACAAGCTAGAGTGCTCAAAGCTTCATTTGTATTTCAGGCTGAACTAGATAAATATCTAAAGTATAAATAGACACTTATGCCATAATAGATGTCAATAATTTAAGCATCCACACTTTTGTATAGGCCGGTATTATGTTCTTACGCGTAGCCACTTTAGCTTTGCTCCCAGCCATTGTAGTACAAGGTCTAAAGGTTAAAAAAAATACACCACGGTTACCTGAAGCCACGGGCGAACGCCAAGGTCAGCAAGGGACTGGCCCAAAATTATCACTGTTAATTGTGGGTGACTCAGCTGCTGCAGGTGTGGGCGTTGAAACCCAGCAAGACGCTTTATTAGGTGCAATTTTACACATATTAGAAAAGCACTTTAGCGTGAACTGGTGTTTGCATGCTAAATCTGGTGATAACAGCAGTAAAATAATGCAGAACATAGAAAAGTTGCAAAATGCGCCTTATGATGTGGTGATTACATCTGTTGGGGTAAACGATGTAACTCAATTTATGGGTGCAAAGCAGTGGATCGCTAAACAGAAGCAACTGTATGCATTGATTGAATCAAAATTTAGCCCTAAATTGATGATCGTCACAGGTGTGCCACCGATGAATGAATTTCCTGCACTTCCAAATCCACTCGGCTGGCTCTTTGGACAATATGCTGCACAAATGAATCAAAAACTCAAAGCGTGGGTTCAGCTACACCCTAATATGCAGTTAATTGAATATGATTTAGCACAATATAGAGCCCTCAATTTGAGTATGGCTGAAGACGGTTTTCACCCCAGCAAAGAGGTGTATCAAATTTGGGGTTCTCAGGTTGCAGAGAAAATCTTTCAGGCCATTTAAAATAACAACTTTCTATAGGATATTTATCTAATTTATGTCTGATTCTGAACATTGTATTGAAACTCACCCACTGGAACCTTTTTTGCCTAAAAATGCAAAATTGCTCATGCTTGGTAGTTTTCCACCACCTAAGAATCGATGGAAAATGGATTTTTACTATCCAAACTTTCAAAATGATATGTGGAAAATATTTGGGCTATGCTTTTTTCAAGATAAAAACTATTTTTTAAATACAGCGGATAAAACTTTTAAAGAACAGCAGATTCGTGATTTTTTAATCCATACAGGCATTGCTATTTTTGATACGGCGTATCAAGTGATTCGTTTAAAAGGCAATGCATCGGATAAATTTTTACAAATCCATCAAGCATCGAACATTCAAAACATGTTGGAGCAGATGCCCAATTGCCAAAATATTATGACCACAGGCGATAAAGCGACAGATACTTTAATGCTGTCTATGCCTGAAGGAACTGACAAACCGCAAATTGGACAAGCAGTTGAGACATTTTTTGCAGATCGGACTGTTAGGCTATACAGAATGCCGTCATCTTCCAGAGCTTATCCATTAGCACTGGAAAAAAAGGCAGAAGCGTATAGACAATTATTTAAAGATGTTGGCTTTATTTGAACTATAGCAAAAATGAGTCGAATCAAGATTATTTAAATAACAACTATTTGAAATAAACTTATTAATCGTAAGTTTTAAACTGAGTTCTTAACTGAATGATGGTTTTGTCAGGGCATCATGTGAGGATATTCAACCCATTTATAAGTGTGCACTTGAAACTCACGGATTTGATTAAAATCATTCCAAATGAGCTGAGCTCCTTTGGTCCATTTCAACATGCGGATACGTTGCTGCACTAAATTTAGTTCTTCATCAGTTGCTAATCTTTTCTCGCCAATAGTCACGTACAAACGTACACCTGGGTAGTCTGAAAATTGACCTTTCAGCAACGAACTTAGCCAAAACAGTTTGCCACTGTTAATTGCTTGTATGCAAGCTTGTGGATGAAGTACTAAGTTTTGTTCCAGAGTTTCAGAATACGTATCAAAGAAAAAGCCAGAGTAGTCTTTTTCATGCAAAAATATCGTACCAATGGGTGTAATACTGGGTTGCATATTTACATCAACAGTAGCAATGGAACAATGCATCGCAACGCGTTGAGCATGTGAAACAACGGTTTTTATTTGGTGCCAAGTTTGAGCATTCATAATTTTTTCCTTTTTTATTATTTTGGTTAATTATTTTGTGTTTGATTTTAATTTATCAAAAATTTAAAACAGTTTATTGACTGAACAAAGCAATTGCATTGGTCAGTCATGCTATTGTTTTTTATATAAATTAACGATGCATTTTAAGCATGTTTTTTTGCCATCACCACACAGCCCATAACGGCTAAAGATATGACGATCATCAAAAGACTAATTTGCTCATTCAACAGAAATGCACAAAGCATTAATCCAATAAACGGTTGAATCAGCTGAATTTGGCCAATTTTAGCAATTCCACCTAAAGCCAAGCCTTTATACCAAAAGAAAAAACCAATCAGCATGCTAAAAATAGAGACGTATGCCAACCCCAGATAGGCCGATGTAGGAATCTGTTGAAAACTGCTGGGTAAATACAACCAACAAATCGGAAGCATGAGTGGAAGAGCAATAATGAGTGCCCAACAGATGACCTGCCATCCTCCCACGGTTCGAGAGAGCACGCCACCTTCGGCGTAGCCTAAACCACACAGCAATACTGCGATAATCATATAAAGATCACTGCGTGAAACGCCGTATGTACCAGATTGCCATAGCATGAAGAAAGTCACTAAAGCGCTCCCAATGCCTGCGTATAACCAAAATGAAGACTTAGGCATTTCCTTTGCACGAATTACTGCAAAAAATGCAGTTGCTAAGGGAAGTAATGCTACAAAAATGAGTGAATTTGCTGCGGTCTGCGTTTGTAAAGCTAATGCAGTGAATAATGGAAAACCAATGACAACGCCAGCAGACACAATACATAAAGATTTAAGTTGCTTTAGGGACGGTTTAGGCTGTTTAAGCAAACACAATAAAATGAATGCCAAAATTGCTGCTATACAGGCACGTGCCCCAGTTAAAAACTCAGGACTAAAACCTTCTACAGCAACCCGAGTTGCAGGCATAGACCCTGCAAAAATAGCGACACCGATAAAGCCGTGCAACCATCCTGTTTGCAGGTGTTTAATTTTAATTTGCATGTTTGCCTTGCTTCTTTTAAGCCAAAGTAGATCAGCAAAATTTAATTGATTAGATTGAGATAAAACACATACAGTCCAGTACAATTTAAAGTAACTGTTATGCCATAAAGACCCATACAATTTGCATTGAAGCGCGTGTTTTTATAGATTTAGCACAATGAACGAATATTAAAAATTCAAGGCTGGAAAAGGAATATGACAAAAATTGAGTGGGCAATGCAGCAAATTACTACGCTGATTGATCAAAAAATACTGCTTGAAGGAAGCCGTGTGCCTTCCGTACGTCAATTTGCCAACCAGCTAGATTGTTCAGTTTCAACCATTGTGGAAGCCTATGCGAGGCTGGTGAGCCAAGGCGTATTAGAGTCTCGTGTTGGGGCTGGCTATTATATTTGTAAAAGTTCGGCCACACATACACTAATGGCTGAGCAGGCGATTGAATATAGCCGAGAAGTAGACCCATTGTGGATTTCACGCCAATCCCTAGATGCACATGACAATATGCTGAAACCTGGCTGTGGCTGGCTTCCTAAAGAATGGCTACCCGAGCAAACAATTCGTAAAGCACTCAAACATGTTGCTAAATCGGAAAATCATTTTTTATTGGATTATTCTACGCCACATGGACATGCTGATTTAAGGCGTTATATCGCACGTAAACGTGAAGCTTACGATGTGCATTTAAATCTACAGCAGATTTTAATCACTGATTCTGCGACCCATTCTATTAATTTGATTTTTAGGAATTTATTGCAAGCTGGTGACACGATCATTATTGATGACCCTTGCTACTTTAATTTTAGAGCCTTGGCTAAGGCACATGGGCTACATTGCATTGCAGTACCTTTTGGTCAGCATGGCCCAGAGATAGACACATTCAAGCAAGCATTACAGTTTCACCCTAAACTCTATTTAACCAATTCAGGTATTCATAATCCAACGGGTGCAACGCTATCTATACAAACAGCTTTTGAGATCGCTAAATTGGCTGAACAAAATAGCTTAATGATTGTTGAGGATGACATTTTTGCAGAACTGGAATATTTTCATGCGCCGCGCTATTTAACCTTATTGGGTCTAAAACAGGTAATACAGATCGGTAGTTTTACCAAAACGCTATCTGCTGCTGTACGCTGTGGTTACATCATCGCGCAAGAAAATATGATTGATCAGCTTATTGATTTGAACATTGCGACACATTTTAATACCAGCCATTTAAATGCCGAAATTATTTACCAAAGTGTGATGGATAGTAGCTATGCTCGACATATTGAATGGATTAAGAAACAATTGCAAAAACACATGACAGCCACTGTGAAACAATTGGCATTCTTGGATATCCATCCCGTATCGATGCCCAAGGCAGGGATTTTTCTATGGTGTCAGTTGCCTGCGCATATTGATGCTGCGGAATTGTCTAAACGCTGTTTGGCCAGCGGTATTATACTTGCTCCCGGCAATTCTTTTAGCCAAGCCAAAAATGCACGTCAATTTATGCGTTTTAATGTGGCGCAGTGCATCGAGAAAAAAGTTTACGATGTTTTGGCAACATGCCTAAAAGAACAAGAAATAGGTCAAGCTGTTTAATACATTATTAGCCGTCATATTCAACATAATCCCATAGATTTAAACGGGCTTTAATGTCTTTACGAATGTTGGGCATCATAGGCAGTAAAGTACCGTCAATCCAGAGGCTGAGTGCTTGAGCAGACAATTGCTGTTCATCCGCATCAATCAACTGTGCACCTTTCACTAACACCAGTGTTTCACTTGAAGCCGCTGTTTCAATACCTTTAAACAACACTTGCAGTTCATAACCTGTGTCTTGAATGAGCCATTCCAATTCAATCTGAATATTTTGGCTCGACTTTAAAACAGCTTGGCCTTCGATCAGCTCATTATCAGATAGGCAATCATGCTCAACACGAACTTTCGAGAGCATCCATTCTTGCTTTTCTAAGTCGTTTAAAGTCTTATTCGGCGTTAAAATGTCACTTAAATTAAACTGGCGACTTAAATCAAAAAATTGCATAGCAGGGAGAAGCGCAATAATTGCGGGTACTGGAAAAATACAATTTTAAAGCAATGCAATATAGCTGTAAAACAATTGCATAGACTGATCTTTATTTTGTATAAAGAATAAACATTTAAATATCAGTCAGCATTCAATGGCCATGAGGAAGGTGTTCAGTCGTGAAAGATGTTTTAAGCCCTATAGACCTGAGAAATGAAGCCGATGCTGTACAATGGACCAATGAAGTCAATATAAAACGCCCGTGGCGTTACGAAATATTTGAAGATTATGCTTTTTATATTCGCCAGCATGCGCCTAAAGGGCATATTCTTGAACTCGGATCAGGGCCAGGTTATCTTGCGACGCATTTACTAAAACATTGCCCGAATATTCATTATACAGTCTTTGATTTCTCAGAAGCCATGCATACTTTGGCAAAAGCAAAACTGTCTGCTGTAGAACTTAAACGAATCCAATTTATAACTGGAGATTTTAAAGAAGAACGTTGGGAAAATACATTGCTGAATATTTTAGGGCAACAGCAAAATAGATCCTGCAATATAGAAACAGATTCTATCCAAAAATCTCTAAGTGGTTTTGACATTATCATTATCCATCAAGCCTTACATGAACTCCGTCATAAACATCATGCGGTTCAATTTCATCAAGTCATCAAAAAGCTTATGCATAAACAGAGCAGTTATTTTGTATGCGACCATATTTTTGCGCCTGATGCGATGCAAAATAATGAGCTTTATATGTCTATTGATGAGCATCAGAATGCTTTGAAACAAGCAGGATTTCAGTATATTTCATTCATAAAAAATTTAAATGGCTTGGCTTTGTTTAGAGCACAGCTGTGAATATGCAGTTTTTATCAAATTAAGTTAAATTTGCCATTCATTTGTAATTACATTAACCATTCAATAGGCAAGTAAGATACCCATTTCATACTCAATCTTTGTAATGTGGTTGTTTCAGGTTCGTGTTTCCATTCTTTAATGGAACCATCATTTTTTTGTTCTAACCAAATTAAATTATTGTTTTGATCGAGTTTGACTTCATAGGCAATATGCGGAAGATAATGATCTAAAGAAGCTGAAATTTCGTTTTGCAGTTGTTCGGACTCAACAACTAAACCAACTTCAGTATTCAAATTTGCTGAACGTGGATCAAAATTAAATGAACCAATAAACACCATTCCATCAATATCAAAGAACTTTGCATGTAAGCTCGATGCATTTTTACCTTTGGCTGGAATAATATTACCTGTCATCACTTCATACCATGTACGTTTATTACGCTCGATATAGGGTTTAAATTCATACATTTTTACGCCATTTTTGAGTAAATCTTGACGGTATTTTTGGTAAAAAGAGTGCACGATGGCCACATCATTGGCCGCTAAAGAATTAGTCAACACCCGAACTTTTACCTTGTTCTGCGCTAAAGCACTTAAATAGTCTGTTCCTTTTTGTGTTGGTACAAAATAGGCCGATACCAATTCCATATTCTGTTTGGGAATGCCCATTGACTGTTGAATTTGCTTATAGATCAGTTGCTGACCTTGAGCTTCTCCACGAATTTTATTTGGGTTATCTGCGATAAAGTGGGCAGGTGCCCATCGAATTTGTTTTTGTTCTAAATTCTTCGATAGGATCTTTTGTGCATATTCAATTCTATTTTCCACATTATTTTTATGAACAGCATCAAGTTCATAAAGACGTCTTAATTCACGCAAATCTTCTGTAGAACTTTCTCCTAAAAGCTGTGGTACGCCGTAACTTAGATCATCGTTCCAAAATTGTTGAAAAACGGTATTGGCTTCTTGTACGGCGGTACCATAAAACAAAATATCTAAGTCGGTAAACTGAAAATTTTCACTCGCATCGAAGTATTCACGACTAATATTGCGACCACCTGTTACTGCAATAGCACCATCGGCTATAATTAATTTATTGTGCATACGGTGATTAACATGCTTTAAGCGGAAGGCATAGTCAATCGCACGAAAATGACGATATTTATAAGGGTTAAATATCTTAATCGAAAAATTAGGATGTAATGCCAGTACTTTTAGCGTGTCATCTAGCTGAGTACCATTTTGATCATCAATTAATAAGCGAACTTTTACCCCACGATCTGCTGCTCTTAATAATTCTTGCAGCATCATATGGCCAATAAAATCATCTTTCCAAATATAGTATTGCAAATCAATATGATTTTTAGCGTTTCGAATGAGATGTATTCGAGAGGCAATACTCATAAAAGCATCATCTAATGGTAAAAATGCAGTTTGCCCTTTTGATAGTGCCACAGCGCTATTTTCATCATTGAACCAATGTGTTGATGCAACAGAAATCGGTTTATCTTTTGCCGATTGATTCATAGGTAAACTACACCCCGCTAATGGTAACAGCATGATGGAAAGTGTAATGGGCTTTAGCATTAAGCATTTATACATAAATGATTTATTTCGCTATAAATTTTATGATCAGAATATCATCATGTTAAAGGTTGCTTCTGTGAATAAAAAGCGGTTACTGTAGCTCATCTGTTAATTTAGCCTCTACAGGAAGTTATCCTTATGAAATCACGTGCTGCTGTTGCATTTGGGCCAGGTCAACCTTTACAAATTGTGGAAATTGATGTTGCACCGCCTCAAGCTGGTGAAGTATTGGTTAAAATTAGTCATACAGGCGTCTGCCATACAGACGCTTTTACTTTGTCTGGTGATGATCCAGAAGGCGTTTTTCCTGCCGTTTTAGGTCATGAAGGCGCTGGTGTTGTTGTGCAGGTGGGTGAAGGTGTAACTAGTGTTCAACCGGGTGATCATGTGATTCCACTTTATACAGCAGAGTGCGGTGAATGCTTATTCTGTAAATCGGGTAAAACCAACCTATGCGTTGCTGTACGTGCAACTCAAGGTAAGGGTTTAATGCCAGACGGTACAACTCGTTTCTCTTATAATGGTCAACCAATTTACCATTATATGGGCTGTTCAACCTTCTCTGAATATACGGTTGTTGCTGAAGTATCTTTGGCAAAAATTAATCCAGAAGCAAATCATGAGCATGTTTGTCTACTGGGTTGTGGCGTAACCACAGGTTTAGGTGCAGTTAAAAATACAGCCAAAGTGCAAGAAGGCGACACAGTTGCTGTATTTGGTTTAGGTGGTATTGGTCTTGCTGTGGTACAAGGCGCTAAAAAGGCGAAAGCGGGCCGTATTATTGCAGTAGATACCAATCCAGAAAAATTCAAACTGGCTGAAGAGTTCGGTGCAACGGATTTTGTAAATCCAAAAGAGCACGATCGTCCTGTACAAGAAGTGATTGTAGAAATGACAGGCTGGGGCGTAGATCATTCATTTGAATGTATTGGCAATACCAATGTAATGCGTTCTGCACTTGAATGTGCACACCGTGGCTGGGGTCAATCGATTATTATTGGTGTGGCGGGCGCGGGTCAAGAAATCTCAACGCGCCCATTCCAATTGGTGACTGGCCGTTCTTGGAAAGGAACTGCTTTTGGTGGCGTAAAAGGTCGTTCACAATTGCCAGGTATGGTAGAAGAAGCAATGACTGGTGACATTCAACTTGAGCCATTTGTGACCCATACCATGGGCCTAGATAAAATTAACGAAGCATTTGATTTAATGCACGAAGGGAAATCTATTCGTTCAGTAGTTAATTTTGCAGAATAAGCTTAAATCTTAGTAATTTAGTCAAAATTAAAAACCAAGCTTCGGCTTGGTTTTTTATCTAAATTGTTAGACAAAAATAATAAAATGAGTGAAAAAGACCTGATTTGACCTGAAATGACATAGTCCAATTTTTCGAACAACTATATTGTATCCAGCAATAAAAGAACAAATGTATATTAATAATATTACAGGGGGCAATATGAACACAGCAGTCTATACACCTGAATGGGTTCGCGAAGATTTTGTTGACTTTGTTGCAGAAAAATTTCATCCAACATGGGCATGGAAAAAGGTCAAAGCGGAGCTTGTTTCAAAGCGTACTTTAAGTCCAAATTTTCATGAGTTTATATTGCGCCCAAACCATAATTTTGATGCCACTCAATTTCAGGCAGGACAGTCGCTTTTAGTCACCGTTGTGGTAAAAGGCGTACGTCAGCAAAGAAGTTATAGCATTATTCATATTGATGAATATGGCATTCATATTGCGGTAAAACAACAAGGCTTAGTTTCAAATGCTTTGGCTGCACTACCTATTCATTCAGTGATTGAGCTTTCACAAGTTCAAGGTGAATTTACTTTAAATACGCAAACTACACAGCCTTTGCTATTCATCGCATCGGGAAGTGGCATTACTGCTATTTATTCATTACTTAAGCAAGCACTAAAGCAGAATCAATCCATTGAGATGATCTACTTTAGCCGTGATTGTGCTTATCATCATGAAATTGAAAGCCTGCATCAACAGTTTGATCACTTTAGCTATCATTTGGTTGATACCAGCAAAACTAAATTGCATTTTAGTGAAGAATTACTTAAGCACATGGTGCCAGATTATGAAAACCGTGCCTGCTATGCATGTGGCGCTTCAGGCATGATGCAAGATTTACATGCACTTTATGAATCACGTGAATTACAAAACCAGCTGAAAACTGAATATTTTCAGTTAAGCATCGATCCAACCTTAGATGCACAACCAGTGACTTTTGCACGGGCTCAGCAAACTTTTATGGCGGATGCAAGCTTGCTAGAAAGTGCAGAAAAAGCGGGCTTAAAACCTGCACATGGCTGTCGTATTGGCATCTGTAATACTTGTTCATGTACTAAAGTTCAAGGTGCTGTACGTAATGTGTTAACTGGAGAAATTGACCAAGGCAATAACACACAAATTAAATTGTGTATTTCTCAGGCCGTCAGTCCAGTTGTCATTAACTTATAATGCATTAAGGGGAGTAATAAAAATGAATAAACCCGTATTTTTTAATGAAAATAGTAAGTCTCACTATTTAAGCACAGAGCAAGTTGAAGAATTTGGTGCAAAAGTTGAGGCCATCCGTCGTGAAGTGATGGAAAGCCTCAATGAGAAAGATGCGCAATATATCTATAAAATTCGTAACTTTGTTCGTTACAGCGAAATTGCATCTCGTGGCATGCTCATGTTTGCAGGCTGGGTACCGCCAGTATGGCTAGTAGGTACAGGGTTATTGGGTATTTCTAAAATCGTTGAGAATATGGAACTGGGCCATAACGTCATGCACGGTCAATTTGATTGGCTGAATGATCCAAGTTTAAATGGTGTCAATTATGATTGGGATACCATGTCCACTGGTGATGATTGGAAATACACACATAACTACGTGCACCATACCTATACCAATATTGTCGGTATGGATCATGACGTTGGCTATGGACTGATTCGAGTCAGTGATTCGCAAAAATGGGAACCCCGTTTTTTGTTTAATATTCCACTTGCAATTCAACTGATGGTGTTTTTTGAATGGTATGTAGGGATCCAACGCTTACATTTAGAAGATGTGATTGCGTATAAAACCAAAACTTGGGCTCAAGTTTGGGAAGAAGCAGCAGACGTGCGTAAAAAAATGAAACGCCAAATTCTAAAAGATTATGTATTTTTCCCACTCATTGCAGGGCCTAATGCACTTCCAGTATTTGCAGGTAATGCAGTAGCCAATGTGATTCGTAGCTTATGGGCATCTGCGGTTATTTTTAATGGACATTTCACTGAAGATGCTGAAACTTTTGAAATGGATAATACAGATAATGAAACACGTGCTGAGTGGTATTTACGCCAAATCCGTGGTTCTAGCAATTTTACGGGCACGCAGTGGTTGCATATCTTAAGTGGCAACTTAAGCCATCAGATTGAGCATCATTTATTTCCAGATATGCCAGCCAATCGTTATGCAGAAGTCGCACCAAAAATTAAAGCTTTATGCGCTGAGTACGGTATTCACTACAACGAAGCCAGCTTTATGAAGCAGTTTGCAAGTGTGTGGGTGCGTTTAGCAAAATGCTCACTTCCAAATGATTGGAAGGCTGAAGCAAAACATTATGCAGGTAAAGCCAAAGCGCGTTTGCAAAATTTATTTGGTTAAATCTAAACGCTGGATAAGCTGAAATGATATAGAAAGGCATCAATTCAAAGTGCTTGGGTTGATGCTTTTTTTAGGCTAAATATATAGAAAGGTATGGGGGCTAAGATGAATATGGGTTTTCATGCATCTAGAATGGTTTGGAAAATCATCTAAATCTTGAAAATACGAGCTGAAGTATAAATAGTGCCTAAATATGCGTTTGTGCAATAAATAGTGTAAATATTTAGCAATAATTTTACATAAAGCTATTGTCAAAGCATTGAATACAGCGTATTTTGATTTTCAGACAGATACCTTTTGATGAAATCAAGATGTTAAAGCAACCATTAATCTCAAACGCTTACTATTATTTTTGGCAATTTAGATAATTGCCTGAACGCGTTCGGGCACGGAAAATGGTTGCCCACCAAGTTTATACCTGATCGGCAACCCTGATCAGGTTTTTTTATATCTCGATTTTTTATAACACTTTTGGAAGATTCGCCATGATGACATTTAACTATTCATATTTTAGCAGCTCATATTGGTTTTACTTTAGTCAGTTTATGACACTCAGCCAGCAATCCATTAGACCCATAACGCTCAAATAAAAGATCGGACTGTTTTGTACACAGTCCATAGGAAAGACCAATGAACGCTTTAAATATCACATTAGAAAAAACTGTTACAACAGAAACGGCATTAAGTTTACCGCACCAGCTCAAAGCACAATTACCACTGAGTGCGACATTAGCTACTCAAATTGTGGCACAGCGCCAAACAATACAAAATATACTAGAAGGCAAAGATCACCGTTTAATGGTCATTACTGGCCCATGTTCAATTCATGATCCTGTTGCAGCACTCGAATACGCAGAAAAACTTAAAAAAATTCAGGCACAGGTTCAAGACCAAATCTTCCTTGTAATGCGTGCATACATAGAAAAACCACGTACTACAGTGGGCTGGAAAGGTTTTCTCTATGATCCAAATTTAGATAATTCTTCAGATATGCAGCTAGGTCTGCAAAAATCGCGTGAACTTTACCTCCAAATTATAGAGATGGGTTTACCTATTGCATCTGAAATTTTAAGTCCGATGGCGACAGCTTATTTTGATGATTTATTGGCATGGGGTGCAATTGGCGCACGTACCAGTGAATCGCAAATTCACCGTGAAATTTCAAGCCATCAGCCTTACAGTATTGGCTTCAAAAATGGCACAGATGGTTCTATTCAAATTGCTTTAGATGCCATTCAATCTGCATCAAATCCACATCAATTCATGGGATTGAGCCAGTCTGGCTTGCCAAGTATTATTGCGTCACAGGGTAATCCTAAGGCACATTTAATCTTACGTGGTTCAAATACTGGCCCAAATTATGCTTTGGATGAAATTGAAAAAATCCAAGCGAAAATTAAAACTGAAATGCCTGCTTTAGTAATTGATTGTAGTCATGGTAACAGCCGAAAAGACCCGATGCTACAACCTGAAGTATTACGTACGATTGTATTGGAGCGTCAGTTAAGCAATGTGCGCGGTGTGATGTTAGAAAGCTTCTTGGTTGATGGTGCACAGAAAATTTCTGACCAGATGACGTATGGTCAATCTGTGACAGATGGTTGCTTGGGTTGGACTAAAACTGATCAACTTTTAAATGAAGTTGCAGCGCAATTACGCACGCAAAGCTTAAAACGTAGTGCTTAATTGAGATCAATACTAAGATTTATGACTGTTTTAAATGGCCATGTGTAGAACTTGGCCATTTTTTATGTTGTTTAAAAAATTATCATAAAACGTAAAAATTCAAAATTTTTCATATAAACATGAATCACTACACATTTTTTATAAGAAAATGTTTTAAAATTAGATGCTTATAATTGAGTGTGATGTAAAAAGCATGCACAATTATCCAATTAAAAATAATCATGAAGTAGGTCTTACTTTTTATAGACCTATTGCTGTTCAATTTTGGGGAAATCCACTATGTACTCAGCTGAGTTGCTTGAAGAAGCACGTCGCTTAATGTTCCACATGCTAACCAAAGTTGTTGAGTACGGGGGATCTGACTTATTTATTACGGCGGATTTTCCACCAAGTATTAAGCATCAAGGTTTAATGAAACCTTTTGGTCAACAAGCCTTAACACCAGACAAAACCAAGCTTTTTGCCTATAGCTTAATGAATGAAAAGCAACGCAAAGAATTTGATGCAGAACTTGAATGTAACTTCGCAATTAGCGTTCCAGAAGTTTCGCGTTTCCGTGTGAATGTCTTTCAGCAGCAATTGCACGTTGGGATGGTGATTCGTACCATTACCAATGAAATTCCAACTTTTACACAGCTAAAGCTACCAGAATCACTTAAGCATGTGATTATGGAAAAACGTGGATTAGTACTGGTTGTGGGTGGTACTGGTTCTGGTAAATCGACATCTTTGGCAGCAATGATTGACCATCGAAATGAAAATTCAGCAGGTCATATTATTACGGTTGAAGATCCTGTTGAATATGTACATAAACATAAGAAATCGATGATTACTCACCGTGAAGTGGGGGTGGATTGTCATTCTTGGCATAACGCCTTGAAAAATACCTTACGCCAAGCACCTGACGTTATTTTAATTGGTGAGATTCGCGACACGGAAACTATGGAACATGCAATTGCTTTTGCTGAAACAGGGCATTTATGTTTAGGTACTTTACATGCCAATAATGCCAACCAAACACTCGATCGTATTATCAACTTCTTCCCAGAAGAACGTCGAAATCAGTTGCTTATGGATTTGTCTTCTAATATGAAGGCGATTATTTCGCAGCGCTTAATTCGTACTGAAGATGGTAAAGGGCGCCGTGCTGCTGTTGAAATTATGTTGAACACGCCTTTAATTTCGGACTTGATTTTAAAAGGTGAATTCCATGAGCTAAAAGGCATTATGGCAAGGTCACGTGAACTTGGTATGCAGACGTTCGATCAGGCATTATTTGATTTGTATAATGAAGGTGCAATTTCTTATGATGAAGCACTTAGAAATGCCGATTCGACCAATGAGCTACGTTTGCAAATTAAGCTCAAAAGTAGCCGTGCAAATCCAGCATTAGAATCAACTTCTAGCTTTAGTATGCTGAGTGAAAGCAAAGAAGAAGAGTCTTTAGAAGATGAGCAAGCGTCTTAATCGACTGTAATTTTTATATTAAGCATTACTCAAAAGGCACGACGAAAATCGTGCTTTTATTCTTTCTAGGGTATTTATTGGATAAACTTTTATTTTTAACTATTACACAGAAAATAAAATCAGCCAGATGGCTGATTTTATAAGGTTTCGAATTTAAAAAATCAAATTAAAGACCTGCTTCATAATCCGCACTACTAAGTAAAGCTTCAATATCTGCCATATTGTCTGGTTTGATTTTATAAATCCAACCTTTGTCATAAGGTGAATCATTGACAAAATCAGGATCATCTTCTAAATCTGGGTTAACTTCTACAACAGTACCCGTGATAGGTGCATGAATATCAGATGCCGTTTTTACCGACTCAACCACGCCCGCTTGTTCACCAGCAATAATTTTTTGACCTACTTCAGGCGCTTCAACATAAACTAAATCACCTAATGCGTCTTGCGCGTGGTCTGAAATACCCGTTACAACAAGATCACCTTCAATACGCACCCATTCGTGTGTACGTGCATATTTTAGTTCTGAAGGATGATTCATGGATAACTCCTTAAAGCTGTGAAAGTCATTTTTGCATGTTTATACATGCTTTTAGTTAAAAAAAAAAGCCATAATCAGTCAGAATTATAAATAAGGGTCTTTACGCCAGTTACTTGGGCTACGGCCACTCCAACGCTTAAAGGCACGACTAAAATTTGCAACGTCGCTATAGCCAAGCTCATCTGCGATTTGCTCTAAGGTAAAGTCAGTACGAGACAACAAAGATGTGGCATGACGATAGCGAACTTCATCCACTAAGGTCGAAAATGAAGTGCCTTCAGCAGCTAATTGGCGTTTTAGCGTTCGATCCGACATAAATAAGCGTTCAGCAACGGCTTCAATACTTAAATAATGTTGCTCTGAATTGGTTAAAATATCACGTACGCGCATAGCAATTCGATGGCGCTCACCTAAAGCAGAAAGTTCAGCCTCACATTGATTAATCGCAATTTGGCTGGCGATTGGATCAGCATTCACCAGCTTATTCGTTAAATAACTTTTGTTAAAACTCAGGAGCAGATGAGGTTGATCGAAACGGAAGGTATGATTTGGATACTTAGCCATGAAGCGTTCAAAACCTTCAGGTTGTGGAAAATCAAAATCAATTTCCCCCGCAGAATCCTCTACGCCTGTAATGGCTTTACCCATGCTAATGAGGCCAAACATGAGTGCAATTGAGATTTCTGAACGTATTGGCTCAAGCTCAATATCGGTTTGTAATTGTATGGTGGCTTTGTTGCCAAAGGTAGAAAAAAATAACTGTAAAAACGGTAAACGTAGTTGTATAAAACGATTTGCCAATATGAGGGCATCGGTAATACTTTCTGCAGTCATAATGGCATAGCCAATAAAACCATGAATTGAGATACGCATTTGATTGCCGAGGTGATAACCCAATGTTGGTTCACCAGTTAATCGTAAGGCATGTTGAATCAATTGATTGGCAACAGCTGTGGGAATGCGATAATCAGGATCTGCAAGTTGTTCGCTATTGAGGTCAAATGGCGAAAATAGGGTTTGGTCATTGTAACCCCAGCGAGAAACAACATCTAAAAGAAGTAAGCCATAAACACCTGGTATACCTTGATCTTGACGTGTGGCGTTTGTTTTCATGCGCGATCCATTGCAATCATTTTATATTTTTATATTCGGACTTATATTGGCATGAAATCCTATATAAGCCCATTAAAATTGTTGGACAATTTACATTCAGGTGGTTGGGCCCCAAAAAGCGCCAAAACAATGAATCTGATCTATTGAATTTAAAGTTTTTCTTTTTTAAATACCACAATTTTTGTGTTGGAAATATAGACGACATCCTGTGCTTGATTCAGTGCTTGCGTGATATAAGTCACAATGGCACGGTCAGGTTTACTGCGAGATGGTGTAATGGCAACAATTTCGACTTCCACATGGATTTTATCGCCCGGTCTAGTAGGACGTGGCCAACGGATACTCGTTTCAGAACCAATCAATCCATCCGCAATAGGAAAACATTCTGTCCATAAACGCATAGTGACTGCTGCTGTATGCCATCCACTGGCTGCAATGCCTTGAAAAATTGGGTGCTGATCTGCAAGTGCTTCATCGGTATGAAAGGGCTGCGGATCGTAGGCCTGTGCGAATTGTTTAATCTCTGCAAGTGTCATTTCATATTCACGGCTGATGAAACGATCGCCAATTTTTATATCTTCCAAATACAGCATTGCTTAAAATTTCCTTATTTACAACATAGATGAGTAGTTATCACTTAAGACTGCTCAAGTAAAAAACCACCTGTTTGACGTTGCCATAAATGTGCATAAATGCCATTTAAAGCCACCAGTTCATCATGTGTGCCTTGTTCTGCAATGCGCCCTTGGTCAAGCACAATTAAACGATCCATTTGTGCAATGGTGGATAGGCGATGTGCAATTGCAATGACGGTTTTACCTTGCATTAAGTCATCTAAACTCGATTGAATTGCAGCTTCAACTTCAGAGTCTAATGCACTGGTGGCTTCATCTAAAATTAAAATAGGCGCATCTTTTAAAAATACCCGTGCAATTGCAATACGTTGGCGCTGTCCGCCAGAAAGTTTTACACCGCGTTCACCAACAAAAGCGTCATAGCCTTTTTGGCCACGTAAATCGACCAATTGAGGAATAAACTCTTCAGCTTTAGCTTTACGTACGGCTTCAAACATTTCTTCATTAGATGCATCAGGTCGGCCGTATTTAATATTTTCTTCAACGGTTCGATGCAATAGCGAAGTATCTTGAGTTACAAGCGCAATATTTTTTCTTAAGCTGTCTTGAGTTACATCTTCTATATTTTGGCCATCAATCGAAATACGACCTTCGTTAATAGAGTAAAAGTGTAAAAGTAATTGAATAAGCGTCGATTTACCTGCACCAGAGCGACCGACAATACCGATTTTTTCACCCGGTTGAATGGTCAGATTAAGTTGATCAATCACTTTTTTATCATTATAAGCAAAGCTTAAATTTTCAAATTTGATTTCACCACGTGGGACTTGTAAATCTTGTGCATTATCTTTGTCTTGGATGCTAATACGGCGCCCTAAGGTTTTCATACCATCTTGAATGGTTCCGACATTTTCAAACAGTGCAGAAGTTTGCCACATAATAAATTCTGCAATACTGCTGAGTTTTAAAATCATGGCAGTTGCAGCTGCAATTACGCCAAGTTCGGCTTGGCCTTGTAACCACAAATACACGGCTGTACCAATTACACCACCGTAAAGCACAATGTTTAAAATGCTAATACTAATAGAATAGCGAGCGCCTAAACGCATTTGTTTAAACACTGTTACCATAAATTCTTGCATAGAGCTTTTGGCATATTGGCTTTCACGGCCTGCATGCGCAAAGAGTTTGACAGTTTGAATATTGGTATAGGCGTCTGTAACTCGGCCGGTCATTACCGCACGGGCATCGGCTTGTTTATTAGATATTTTGCTGAGTCTGGGAATAAAGTAAGCTGCTGAAGCAATAAACAGCACCAACCACAGCATGAGCGGAATCAGGAGCATTGGTGAAATAGCCGCAAATACTAAGCTAACGGTGACGAAATAAATTAAAACATAGGCCAGCATGTCGCCTAAAATAATCCAAAATTCGCGTACGGCTAATGCAGTTTGCATGACTTTTGCAGATAACCGACCAGCAAAATCATTGTGGAAAAAATCGAGGCTTTGTTGCAATAAAAGGTTGTGGAAGCGCCAGCGCAATCGCATGGGAAAGCTACTATAAAGCATTTGATGTTTTACAATGGTTTGTAAACTAGAAAAGAACACATTGGCTAATAAAATGCTGGTCAAGATAATCAAGTTTTGCTGGTGATTTGCCATAAATGTGTCAGGCTGGCTTTGACTCAGCCAATTGACCAAATCGCCAATTTTGGCATACAGCAATGCTTCAAAGCTGGCAGCACCTGCGGTACACAACACTAAAAGCAATAAATAGCGTTTTACACCATCTGCAGCTTTCCATACAAAGGCAAAGAAAGTAGTGGGTAAGGGTTCATTCAAACCTTTTGTTGGATAGGGATCTACCAACTTTTCAAACCACTTTAACATCCTACCGCCACCTTTATTCGCTAAGTTACCAGTCTATATTAACTGAAATTGAGCTACTTATGGCAGTTGTAACTACAGCCAAGACGGATTTAAACACTGTATAGATTGGCGTTGTTATCTTAAGAAAATGAATCTTTTAATGTAGTAAATAAACCAATTAAACAAGATGAATGACCAGTCAATCAGATTCACTTTTGAATGCTGTAACACGAAAATATAGAAATAAAACAAATGATCATGCCATCTGCTGGCTCTAGTATGAAAATAAATAAAGGTGGAAAAATAATGACAAATATTTATGTCATTACCAGTTTAAAGGCGAGTGCTGGTAAAACTACTCTTGCAATGCATTTGTGTGAATATTTAAAACCAACCCATCGTACTGTGCTGTTAGATGCAGATTTAACGACTGATCATTTTGAATGGGCACTTCAACATGATAAAAACCTTGCCTTTGAGCACCTAGATGTTACAGAAAATGATGCCTCGACTTTAGATCAAAGAATTCAACATTTAAAAAAGCAGTATGACAGTATTGTGGTTGATATTGATGGGCACGATAGTAAAGCGCTACGCTCTGTGCTTAAGCATGCTGATAAAATGATTATTCCAACAGGAATAGACGAGCAAGATTTACAACTGCTAAATGAGATGGTCGAGCTAGCCATTGCGATGAAGCAGTCCAACCCACAACTTCGCGTGTATGTATTGCTGAATAAAATACCGATGCACACCGAACTGCAAGCCATTCAACAAGCCAACCAGCTTTTAGACAATATCCCTAGGATGCGGTTTTTAAATACGATTGTGTATGACGATTCAAGTTTTGCTCAAGCCATGCAAGCAAGCCAATGTATTTGGAAAACAAACCTGCAACAAGCGGAGAAAGTGGATCAAGTACTTGTAGATTTATTGGCGGACTAAGTTCCGATGCAAGGCATAAAAAAAGCCCCATGCCTAAAGAACTGGGGCTTTTTTTATGCAGTTTACTGGAAGATTTACCACATTAAATCATCTGGAATGACGTATGCTGCGTATGGATCTTCTTCTTCTGTGATTTGTTCATTCTTCTCAGAATTATTCACAATAATAAATCCTTCCATTTTGCTGTTCATACGGTCAGCTAATGGCTTAGGTAAAAATGCGTAGCTGTCGTTGTCTTTAGCAACCACCAGACTGCCTGCAACCAAGGCATTATAAATTTGTTGATTGATATAAACCTTTTTAATTTTATTTTGATCAATAAACTGATACACGGAATCGCCATCTGTTTGACCAATTTTATGTTGATTGATCATTTGCACAATGGCTGCTTTGAGTTCTTTCTCTTGTAGTAGGGCTTTTTTCTCTTGCTCAATCGCTTGGTCACGCGCTTGCTTTTCCTGCTGCTCTTGTGCAATTTTAGCTTTCATTTCAGCTTCATTGCTGTCGCCAGTACGTTTTTCGTGAGCTGCTTGCTTTGACAGTTTTTTTGCCTTTTGTTTGTCGACCAAACCAGCTTTGAGTAGCTGTGCTTGTAATGCATTTTTAACCATGAAAAAAGTCCAAACTAATGTTGAATGTGCCGATAGCGTAAATAAATGACCCAGTACACAGCGCTCATGCAAATACTTAGGGCTGCAGGGATTAGGAATGTATTTAAGTTTAATAAAGGATAAAGCAAAGAAGCAACTATCCCGCCTAAAAAGAAGCCCATTAAGATGAGTACATGCAGTAATATTCTGCGTTTTTCTAAAGGCAGACCACGAAGCCTATAGCCCAGTGCTAAACCTAAATCAGTTAGTACGCCTGATAAATGTGTGGTGCGAATAATCGTGCCTTTATAGTGGCTGACCATAGCATTTTGTACGCCCATAGCCACACAAGCCCATAGCAGTGCATAACGTGGAAAATAAGGTGTCAGTATCCAGCAAATTAATATAAAAAAAGCCACTAAGCTTAAGGGAACCCCATAAAGGCGCCCTAAGCGAAAGTGGCTATTTCCTAAGATGAGCCCACTATAAAGTGAGCCAATCACATAACAAAGGACAACAAGCGCTAAGTACAATACATGCTCTGGCTGCCATTCTATAATGGCTTGCGCAAGCATGCTGACATTGCCTGTCATGTGAGAGACAGATTGATGCAGGACAGTGACCAAGCCTATAACGTTGATCATGCCTGCATTTAAAGCAAGAAAGAAAGCGCCGAGTTGTACCCAAGCTGGTAAAGTTTTAAATGGCATAATAAACAGCGCATTTTATATACGAAAAAGTATATTACTTTAAACCACGGTCTACGGCTGCAGTAAATAATACGTCAGTCGAAGAGTTTAACGCTGTTTCGGTAGAGTCTTGTAAAACGCTAATTACCATACCAATTGCAACGACTTGCATGGCAACATCTGATGTAATACCAAATAAGCCACATGCAACTGGAATTAATAATAATGAACCACCAGCAACACCTGATGCACCACATGCAGAAACAGTGGCTAATACAGATAAAATTAGCATGGTTGTAAAGTCAACATTAATACCTAAAGTATTTACAGTTGCAAGGGTAAGAACAGTAATGGTAACAGAAGCCCCCGCCATGTTAATGGCAGCACCTAATGGAATAGCAACACTTGCAGTCGATTCAGGTACACCAAGGCGTTTTGCTAAATCTAAGTTCACCGGAATATTGGCTGCTGAACTACGCGTAAAGAATGCTGTAATACCGCTTTCACGCAAGCATTGAAATACCAATGGATAGGGATTTGCGCGTGTTACAAATGCCACCATAATTGGGTTAATGACTAAAGCCACAAAAAACATTGTTCCAATAAGCACGGCTAACAAATGCGCATAGCTTGCAAGCGTACTTAAGCCTGCATCTGCAAATGTCACAGCAACTAAGCCAAAAATACCCACAGGAGCAAAGTTAATTACTAAACGAATCACGCTGTTGACTGCATTGGCAGCATCCGTAAGGAACGTGCGAGTAGTATCTGCAGCATGACGGAATGCGATCCCTAGAGCCACAGCCCATGCCAAAATACCAATAAAGTTTGCTTCAGAAATTGCAGTTACTGGGTTTGCAACGAAACTCAGTAACAAGTTTTTCATAATTTCTACAAGGCTTCCTGGCGGTGCTAAATCAGCTTGTGGCGGAATATTTAAGAATAGTGTGCTTGGGTACAAAATACTGACAATAACAGCACTAAGCGCAGCTAAGAACATACCGATGCCATACATCAACATAATTGGTTTAATGTATGCATTGCTACTGCCGACTTTAAAGTTTGCAATGGAAGCTAATACCAAAACAAATACAAGAATTGGAGCAACAGATTTTAATGCTTTGATGAACAAGTCACCAAGCATACTTAAATAAGGGGCAGCATTTGGAAAAAACACAGCAACCAATACGCCCAAAATGATAGCGATAATAATTCGGGTTACTAAACTCAAACGCGTAAAAGCAGTGAACATAGGAGAGCCTTGTCAGAATTACAATGACAAAATGATGAAAATTAGGCGCCTATTTTATACTGAAAAAATTATTCGCTTGTGAGAAAAATAAATATAAAAATTAAATGATTGATTTAAAAATTCATTTTTTAAAAAAATACATTGGATTTCGAATAAAATATCGAGTTTAACCATGAGAAAGCCTCATAAAAATGAGGCTTTTTGATTATTTAGATTTGGTATTCCAGTATTTTAGGTGAAAGGCTTTGAATTGCTTTAAAGTGAGTTAAATAAATTTGGCCACTTAAATGCTTAAGCAATTTAGATTGTTGCAGTTTATCCATCACAGGGCCTTTAACCTCTGAAAAATGCAAACGGATATTGAGCTTAGCCAGTTCAGCATTAATATCTTCAAGCATCTCTAATGCACTGTAATCAATACTACTTACACTTGAGCAGTTCAAAATCACATGTTGTAGCTCAGCGTGTTGGCTAATTTCATTAATCAAAAATCCCTTTAAAGCGTTCGCATTTAAAAAGGTTAGACTTTCATCAATACGTACAGACAAAATATCTGCCGTAGTGACCACATGATGGCGCTGTATATTTCTAAAATGTTGCGTACCTTCGACCAATCCAATAACGGCCATGTGTGGTCGACTAATGCGCCAAAGCATCAGAATAAAAGTAGAAATGATACCAATCATTAAGCCTGTTGAAATATCAATAATCACTACGCCTAAGAACGTGATCCACATGGCAATACCATCTGCACGTGAATAGCGCCAAGTATCAAAAAAAGGTTTGAAGTCGACCAATTTCCAGATAGATACAATAATGGTTGCCGCCAAAATAACCAAAGGAAGGTCTTTAAAAAAGCTTGTAAAGTACAGCGTGACGATAATAATAAAAATTGAGGATAAAACCCCAGCCATCGGCGTTTTGGCACCAGCATCGGCATTTACCACTGTACGAGATAAACTGCCCGTTACGGGAAAGGCTGAGCTTAACCCTGCACTTAAGTTTGCAAGGCCCAACGCAACTAGTTCTTGGTTACTGTTGAGGTGACTACGTTGTTGTAAAGCTGTTGCCTGTGCAATAGACAAAGACTCAACAAAGCTGATCATGGCAATCATGGTTGCGCCAGGAAGTAATTTAAGCACCAAATCCCATGTCCAAAATGGCATGTGTAAAGGGGGAAAGCCAGAGGGAATTTCCCCCACAGTTTTAAGGCCATAAGCGCTTAAGCCAAAACCGATGGTGAGCGCAATTGAGATGACCACGAGCATTAATGGCAAGGCTTTAATTAAAAAGTTAGTCGAGCCAATTCTACCTTGCACTGCTTGGCTGTTAAGCAATTTGGGTACATAAATTAAAAATAAAATAGCCACTACGCCAAAGCATAAAGAAAACACATGGCTTAAAGATAAATATTGCCAAGCACTTTGAATAAATTGTGGAATGTTATTGCCATTAAGGGGAACATCGACTAAAAATTTGATTTGACCCAAAGCAATAATTAAAGCAGAAGCAATAATAAAACTTTTGATAACTGGATGGCTGATGAGCTGAATTAAGAAACCAAAGCGAAATATGCCCAATAAAAAGGAAATGACCCCAACCATCACAGCCAATAACATTGCGGCATCAATATAGACGGGTGAACCAGCCTCAAATAAAGGATTGAGGGTCGCAAAAGTCATCATCGAAATAATGGCGACAGGGCCAATGGATAAAGTTGAGCTACTGCCAGTCATGGCATAAATAATCATGGGGAGCATGCTGGCATATAAGCCCATGATGGGTGGTAAACCTGCAAGCATGGCATAGGCCATACCTTGAGGAACCAGCATGGCAATCACAATCAAGGCGGCCAATAGGTCAGATTTAAATTTTTCAGAATGATAATCCTGTAGCCATTGCCAAGCAGGAAAAAAACCTAAGACGCGCTGTTTTAAATCTGACATAAAAATTCTAAATCACAATTTAATATATATTATGCATAAAAAATGCTAAGAAGTCCTGACAAAATTTTGAGAGATCATTTTTAAAAGATCTAGATAAAGCTAATCCAATTGGGCGCTGTGCTGAAATTCTTATTTTGTAATAAATTGAGAGAGCTTATATAAGGAAGGAAAAGTCTGGCTATTGGCTGTCAATGAAGAATTGTTTTTAGGTACTGTCAGCCAAGTATTCTTTTTTAAACCTCAGGTGCGGTGCAATATAAATCCTGTAAGGTTTTAAGTACGGTAATCAAATTTTCATCTTTAATGGAATAGTAAATTTGCTTACCGTCTCGTCGTGTATTCACAACATCGCTTTTACGTAACATCATGAGTTGTTGCGATAAAGTAGGCTGGCAGATGTCAGTCATTTGCTCGATTTGTGAAACGTTCAGTTCATCTTGCGCTAAATGACATAATATAAGTAGCCGGTCTGTGTTCGCTAAGGATTTTAGAACACCGACGACGATATCTGCAGAATCACGCAAACTGGTGATTTCTAGATCCGTATTCATTTCAAAGTATCCATGTAGGTTTTGCGTGGAATTAGTATACGGTTATCTGACGTAGGTGCTGTAAAAAAATGCCAATAATTAATGGTTTTTAGTGAAAATAAATATCAATAAAAATTATATGTATCAAAAAGATGCATTCATTTATTACATCGGATAACGAATATACAGGATATTTAAAAATTTAGCACAAATTGATGCATTTTATGCAAAAAATATACAGCACTTTAAAATTGGCGTTATGATGCTTAAGATTGAGTGATGTATAAAACTAAGGGAATTCTCATGACAACAGATAGTGCTTTTCCAGTACCTACTAATTTAGGTGTTGCTGTTTATAGCAATAACGCAGAAGCCATTGGTAATACACCGTTGGTACGGATTAATCGTGCGATTCAGTCGGGTGCAACGGTTTTGGCAAAAGTGGAAAGCCGTAATCCTGCATTTTCTGTGAAATGCCGTGTAGGTGCAGCTTTAATTGCAGATGCCGAAGAAAAAGGCCTATTAAAAGCAGGCATGCATATTGTAGAGCCGACCAGTGGCAATACAGGTATTGCTTTGGCTTTTGTCGCAGCAGCTAAAGGCTATGATATTACTCTAACGATGCCAGCCAGCATGAGTATTGAACGCCGTAAAGTTTTAAAATCTTTTGGTGCAAATTTGGTATTAACCGAGCCTGCAAAAGGTATGAAAGGCGCAATTGAAGAAGCTGAGCGCTTAGTTGCAGAACACCCAGAAACCTATTATTTGCCACAGCAATTTGAAAACCCCGCAAATCCTAAAATTCATGAATTAACCACTGGCCCAGAAATTTGGGAAGCAACTGGTGGTAAAGTCGATATTTTAGTTTCAGGCGTGGGTACGGGTGGTACGATTACAGGGATTTCACGTTACTTTGAACAAGTAAAAAATCAGCCGATTTATTCGGTGGCTGTTGAGCCAGCTGAGTCGCCAATTATTGGTCAAGCAAAACGAGGAGAAACATTAACGCCAGGGCCACACAAAATTCAAGGCATTGGTGCGAACTTCATTCCTAAAAACCTTGATCTAAATTTAGTCGATGAAGTGATTGCAATCGAAAGCGCAGAAGCTATTGAGTGGGCGCGTAAAACAGCGACACATGAAGGTATTTTAGTGGGTATTTCGAGTGGTGCTGCGATGGCTGCAGCTGCAAAATTGGCTGCACGTCCTGAGAACGCGGGTAAAAACATTGTGGTGATTTTACCAGACGGCGGCGAGCGCTATTTATCTTCAGTGTTGTTTGAAGATATTTCTGCTGACTAAGATGCTCTAATTTTAGCTTTTGCTAAATTGGCACAATAAAAAAACAGGCGAATGCGCCTGTTTTTTATTGTTTATGCTTGACCTTACCAATATGGCAATGTTTAAGCTATAGGCATCAATTGAGTAAGTTATGAGGCATGAAATATGTCGACTACAAGACCTGAAAACGACGTAGAACAATATAAACTCACCGTAGATATTGAGGGGATGACTTGTGCCTCGTGTGCTGTAAGAGTCGAAAAAGCATTAAATAAAATTGAGCATATACAGCATGCTACGGTCAATTTAGCCACTGAACAAGCCACTATTATAAGTACACAACCCATTGAGCTGAATTGTGTGGTACAGGCCGTTGAACGTAGTGGATTTAATATTGTTACTCAACAATTCGATATTCCTATTGAAGGAATGACTTGTGCATCTTGTGTCGCACGGGTGGAAAAAGCGCTTAACAAAGTAGATGGTGTACTGCATAGCGCTGTAAATTTGGCCACTGAAAAAGCCACAGTAGAAGCTGTGGGTTCGCTAAATATCCAGACCTTAAATCGTGCGATTGAAAAGGCAGGGTATACAGTTGCTAGTCAACCCATTGAGTTAGACCTGACTGGAATGACCTGTGCGTCATGTGTTGCACGGGTAGAAAAGGCCTTAATGAAAGTTGATGGTGTAACGAATGCAACCGTGAACTTAGCAAGTGAAAAAGCTTTTGTGTACGGCGGTCAACCCGAAGCATTAATTCATGCAGTTAAAAAAGCAGGTTTTGAAGCACGCCTTGCTCAAGTGTTAGATAAAACACGTACAGAAAAAAAACAGCAAGAATTGTTAGAGCTTAAACGAGATCTGATGATTGCTTTAATATTGGTCATTCCCGTATTTATATTGGAAATGGGAAGTCATCTCATTCCAGCGTTTCATCATTGGATTCATGGTGCAATTGGCCTACAAAATAGCTGGTATATTCAGTTTGTTTTAACCAGTTTGGTCTTAGTATTACCCGGGCGCCGTTTTTATCAGCATGGGGTTCCTGCATTATTGCGCTTAGCGCCAGATATGAACTCTTTGGTGGCTGTTGGAACATTCTCTGCATATTTATTTTCGTGTATCGCATTGTTTATGCCTCAGATATTGCCACAAGGTACGGTACATGTTTATTTTGAATCGGCTGCGGTTATTATTGTGCTCATTTTATTGGGGCGTTATTTAGAAGCCAAAGCTAAAGGTAAAACATCGCAAGCCATACAATATTTAATGGGCATACAAGCCAAAACTGCACGTGTGATGCAACAAGGTACTTATATTGAATTGCCAATAGAGCAAGTTCAGTCTGGTATGGTGCTTGAGGTTCGCCCCGGTGAAAAAGTGCCTGTAGATGGCGAGGTTATTGCGGGTACAAGTTATATTGATGAGTCCATGATTAGCGGTGAGCCTTTAGCGGTTGAAAAAGTAGCTGGGCAACAAGTTGTTGGAGGGACCATCAATCAAAATGGTAACTTAACAATAAAAGCAACATCTGTGGGGCAAGACTCAGTACTGTCACAAATTATTCAGATGGTCGAACAAGCACAGGGCTCAAAACTTCCGATTCAGACCTTAGTGGATAAAGTTACTTTATGGTTTGTGCCTGCAGTTATGTTGCTAGCAGTACTCACTTTTGCGGCTTGGTATTTTGTGGGGCCTGAACCGAGCTTAAGCTATGCTTTAGTTAATGCTGTGGCTGTGCTAATTATTGCTTGTCCATGTGCTATGGGTTTAGCAACACCAATGTCGATTATGGTGGGTACAGGACGTAGTGCCGAATTAGGTGTTTTATTCCGTAAAGGCGAGGCCTTACAGCAACTGAAAGAAACCAAAGTAGTTGCAGTGGATAAAACAGGTACGCTCACTGAAGGTAAACCTAAACTCACAGATTTTCAGGTCGTGGATGGCTTTAATGAGCATGAGGTTTTAAAGTTAGTAGCCTCTGTAGAAGCAAAATCCGAGCATCCAATTGTATACGCAATTGTGCAAGCAGCTCAAGACTTAAAGCTCGAATTTTTGGAAGTCACACAGTTTAATTCGATTACAGGTGCAGGTATTCGTGCAGAGTTAGAAGGACAACAGATTCATATTGGTGCTGCGCGTTTAATGCATGATTTGGGCTTAAATACAGATGTATTTTCGACCACGGCACAGCATTTAGGTGAGCAGGGTAAAACACCACTTTATGTAGCCATTGACCAACAACTTGCTGCCATTATTGCTGTAGCAGATCCAATTAAAGAAACGACTTTTAGTGCAATTCGTGCTTTACATGCGCAAGGCTTAAAAGTGGCTATGATCACAGGCGATAACTTGCATACCGCGCAGGCAATTGCTAAACAGCTCCAGATTGATAATGTGATTGCAGAGGTGTTGCCTGATGAAAAAGTTAAAGCAGTTAAACAGCTCCAAGCCGAATATGGCAGTACAGCATTTGTTGGTGATGGTATTAATGATGCACCCGCGTTAGCACAGGCGAATGTCGGTTTAGCGATTGGTACAGGAACTGATATTGCGATTGAAGCCGCCGATGTTGTATTGATGTCTGGTAATTTACAAGCCGTGCCAACAGCAATTGGCTTGAGTACAGCTACCATGAACAACATCCGCCAAAATCTATTTTGGGCTTTTATTTATAATGTTGCCTTAATTCCCGTGGCGGCAGGGCTGTTATATCCATTTTTTGGAATTTTACTTTCACCTATGTTTGCTGCCGGAGCAATGGCATTGTCTTCAGTATTTGTGATTAGTAATGCCTTACGTTTAAAACGTTATCAGCCAGCAAAAATAAAGTAGTGAAGGCTTGTGGTATAAATAGAGTGAGATTGGAGCCTTAAGATGAATATTGGACAAGCTGCTAAAAGCTCAGGTATTTCTGCAAAAATGATTCGCTATTATGAAGACATTGGCGTATTGCCTGCGTCTAAACGTAGCGATGCGGGTTATCGAATGTATAGCGAAGACGACCTAAAAACTTTGCATTTTATTCGACATGCCAGAGAACTTGGATTTTCTACAGAGCAAATGAAAGAGCTTTTGGAACTTTGGAAAAATAATGACCGACAAAGTGCCGAAGTGAAAGCTTTAACTCAAAAACATATTTTAGCTTTAAAGCAAAAAATTGCAGACTTACAAGCCATGGTGGATAACCTACAGCAGTCCGTCAATTGCTGTGCTGGGAATCAGCAAGCTGAATGTGAAATTTTAAATAAAATTGAGCTTGGTATTCATTAAAGGCTTGACCTTCACTCAATGGGAAGCTTTACATTAATCAATATGGTCGTAATAGCTTTAAATATTGCGATAAATATTCAGGAGTTAAAGACAATGAAACTACGTATAGATGCAATGACCTGTGGCGGATGTGCCCGTAGTGTAACAGCAACGATTAAAGACCTTGACCCTAATGCAACTGTTCAGATTGATGTTGCAACTAAAATTGTGGAGATTGAAAGTACAGCACCGCAACAAAAAATTTTAGAGACTTTGGCTGAAGATGGTTTTCCTGCTGTGCAAGTGGCATAAACTAAAATATCAGAGTTTTAAAAAGCCCAGTTCAACTGGGCCTTATATGGTGCATGATTAAATTTTCAATAGTGAAAGCTCATCATGCAACGTGCAGTTTAAGTTCTTAAGTATGACTTGGGCTGGCGATTTTATCTGGTGTCATGAGTGCTTGATTAACATAGAGTTTAATTAAACGCTCACGTGAACCTATCGATTTTTGATAGTGCGTCGAATTTAATAAAAGTGAAGCGCCGTAAGTAACCGTCCAAATATAAGATAAATAGTCACGAATCGACATCATGCTATTGGTTTCTTTAAGATGATTTGCAAATAAATCTTTGATTTCGAGTATTCGTTGTTCACGAATATGATAAAGCTCTTCAAATAAGTCTTTCAGTTTACGTTCATTATTGGTTAGGCGCTCTTCAATCACATGCAACAGAATAGTTCGATTGGAGTTGAGCATATTGTAGAGCATATATTGTGATACGTAGGTTTTAATATCGTGATTATATTTTTTGGAAATCTCTAGCAAACGCTGCTCATTTAAAATAATTAATTCCAAATACAGCTGATTTTTACTTTTAAAATGTTTGTAAATCGTGCCCTTAGCAATATCTAACTCGCAGGCGAGCTCACTTAAGGTAATGTCCTGATTGTTATCTAGCAATAACGTTTCGGCCATCGCTAAAATTTTCTCTTTGCGTTGTAGAAAATTTTGTTGGCGTACTGTAGTCATTTTTATTCCAAATACATCAATGGAGAATGTGATAGAAGGTTACGGCGATTCAATACTGACTAAAATAACACTAAGGTCGTGCAGAGTATCTTATTTTGAATTAAAAATAGCCGTTTAAAACAAATATCAAGAATATGTGAACAATCTTGTAGTATCAAAGCTTAATGTCAAGGAAACTGAACCCTTGAGGTCATATTTTATAAATAAAATTCCATTTTAAAATAAATTATTTTATTGTCTTAGCACGTTTTAATGACTGTTTCAGATCAATTTATCTGACCGCACCGCTCTCAGAAATTTAAATTTTAAGCAAAGAAAAGCCCAAAGCTTTCTTATCATTGAATGTTATTTGCAAAAAGCTGAAGCCTAGCATCAGCACCTAATAAATTAAGGATTGTTTAATGCCAATTTATAATGCACCACTCAAAGACATGGACTTCATTTTAAATGATGTATTTAAAGCTGATGAGTTTTGGCAAGCCAACGAAAATTTAGCTCACTTAGATGTTGCTACGGCCAACGCAATTTTAGAGGAAATGGCTAAATTTTCTAAAAATGTCATTTTAGACCTTAACCGTAGTGCTGATGAATCAGGTGGTGCGCAATTTAACCTAGGTGAAGTAAAAACACCGGAAGGTTTTAAAGATGCGTTTAATCAGTTTGCGCAAGGTGGTTGGGTTGGTCTAGGTGCTCCAGAAGAATGGGGTGGTCAAGGCATGCCAAAAATGCTGACAGTATTGGCAGATGAAATGATTTGGAGTACCAATCCATCATTTATGCTGTATCCACTGTTAACTGTGGGTGCAGGTATGGCCATTAATGACCGTGCTTCACAAGAACAAAAAGAAACCTATTTGCCAAAATTTTATACAGGTGAATGGTCTGGTACGATGTGTTTAACAGAGCCTCACTCTGGTACAGATTTAGGGATTATTAAGACCAAAGCTGAACCAAATGATGATGGTTCATACAATATTACTGGGACTAAAATTTTTATCACCAGCGGTGAGCATGATCTGTGTGAAAATATTATTCACTTAGTCTTGGCCAAAACACCTAATGCACCAGCAGGTTCTCGTGGTATTTCATTGTTTATTGTGCCTAAATTTTTGGTGAATGCTGACGGTACACTAGGTGAACGTAATGCTGTAGGCGCAGGCTCTATTGAACATAAGATGGGCATTAAAGGCTCTGCAACGTGTGTCATGAACTTTGACGGTGCGAAAGGCTACATGGTCGGCAAAGAAAATGAAGGCCTTGCGGGCATGTTCGTGATGATGAATTATGAACGTTTGTCTATGGGTATTCAGGGGATTGGCGCTTCAGAATATGCCTATCAAAATGCAGCGCAATATGCGACAGATCGTTTACAAGGTCGTGCAGCAACAGGTGTACAAAGCCCAGAGAAACCAGCAGATTCAATTTTAGTTCATGGCGATGTACGCCGTATGCTTCTTAATGTACGTGCTAACAATGAAGCATCACGTGCATTTGCAGTCTATGTGGGCCAACAACTAGATATTACCAAATATTCAACCGATGCTGAGGCTGTTCGTAAAGCTAATGACCGTGTTGCACTGCTTACACCAATTGCTAAAGCCTATTTAACTGATACTGCATTACAAGCCACTTTAGAAGCTCAAATGTGCTTTGGTGGACACGGTTATATTCGTGAATGGGGTATGGAACAGTGTATTCGTGACTTACGTATTGCACAAATCTATGAAGGTACCAATGGTGTACAAGCCATTGATTTAATTGGGCGTAAAACTATCAAGTGTTCAGGTGCATTTGTTGCAGAATACATGGCTGAAATTTTAGAATTTAGCAACACTATGCCTGATTCAACGCTCAAACAAGCTGTAGTCAATGTATGTGGAAAAGTTGAAGCATTAACACAATTTGTGGTTGAACAATCGAAATCAAACCCGAACTTTAGCAATGCTGTCGCTGTCGATTATTTACATGTTGTAGGCTTACTCAGCTTTGTTTATATGTTTGCGCGTATTCATGAAGCTGCTCGCGTGAAAGCAGAGCCGTTCTATCAACATAAATTGGTATTGGCAGACTACTACGTAGCAAAAGTGTTACCAGACTTAGCAGCACGTGCTGAGCGTATTTACGCAGGTGCTGATTTAATTATGCAATTACCGCAGGACTACTTTACTGCACAAGCATAATTAAAACATTGTTTACGATTATAGATGGAAAAGCCCTAAGAAGAGTTTAATCTTCTTAGGGTAAACAAGATGTATAAATACAGGATGGTATAAAAATGATTGTTATTGTTGATGGCGTTCGTACAGCGATGGGTGGTTTTCAGGGTTCACTTTCATCATGTACAGCACCCGAATTAGGCGCTGTTGCAATTCAAACCACGGTAGAGCGTTCAGGCTTACAAGTGACGGACATTGACGAAGTGATCTTTGGTTGTGTTTTACCTGCCGGTTTAAAACAAGGCCCAGCACGTCAAGCAATGCGTCTTGCAGGTTTACCCGACTCAACAGGCGCGACCACGATTAATAAAATTTGTGGTTCAGGCATGAAAGCTGTGATGCAAGCAGCCGATGCGATTAAAGCAGGATCTGCACAAATTGTGGTTGCAGGTGGTATGGAGTCTATGTCGAATGCGCCGTACTTACTTGAAAAAGCACGTTCTGGCTACCGTATGGGTCATGGCAAAACTACCGATCACATGTTCCAAGAAGGCTTAGAAGATGCTGAAACAGGCCTTTCTATGGGTATTCTTGCACAAGAAATGGCGGATAAAAAAGGCTATACACGTGGACAACAAGATGCGTTTGCAATTCAGTCGCTGAGTAAAGCGGTAACGGCTGTAAATAGTGGCTATTTCAAGGCTGAAATTGCACCTGTTACCGTAAAATCACGTAAAGGTGATGTGGTTGTAGACACGGATGAACAGCCTTTAAGTGCTAAACCAGAAAAAATTCCAACTTTGCGTCCAGCATTTAAAAAAGACGGCACAATTACAGCGGCCAATGCCAGTTCAATTTCAGACGGTGCTTCAGCACTGCTGATTACATCTGAAGAAACTGCATCTGCACGTGGTTTAAAGCCAATGGCTAAAGTTGTTGCATACGCGACAAACTCACAACACCCCTCAGAATTTACCATTGCACCTGTAGGGGCAATTGAAAAAGCCTTACAAAAAGCTAACTGGACAGCGGAAGAGGTCGATCTTTGGGAAGTCAACGAAGCTTTTGCTATGGTGACGATGCTTGCAATTGACGGCTTTAATTTAGATGAAGCAAAAGTGAATGTGAATGGTGGCGCATGTGCTTTAGGTCATCCATTGGGCTCATCTGGTTCACGAATTATTGTGACACTCATGCATGCTTTAAAACGTACAGGTGGCAAAAAAGGCATCGCTGCACTTTGTATTGGTGGTGGTGAAGCGACTGCGATTGCAATTGAACTGATCTAAGTTTAATTGATCATCGTTTTAAATTTTTAGATAAGCAAGCTGTAACACCGTCTCAGTTCGCTGGGGTGGTCGAATAAATAATGTTTATTATGAGATTTTTATTATGAACGGTTTAGATCGCATTCGCTTATTCTCCCTTCGCGACAAAGTTATGTCTGCGCAACAAGCGATTGAATTAATTAAAGACGGCTCGGTCGTTGGTTTAAGTGGTTTTGGTGGTGCAGGTGAGGCAAAAACAGTTCCTCTCGCTTTGGCAGATCATGCGGTTGCTCATCCTTTAAGAATTACTTTGGCAACAGGTGCGAGTTTAGGTAATAGTATTGATGGTCGATTAAGTCAGGCCAAAGCAATTCAACGACGCTATCCTTATCAGGCAGATCCTACATTACGTAAGGCCATTAATAATGGTGAAGTGATGTATATCGATCAGCATTTATCTGAAATGGCAGATAATATTCGGCATCATAATTTACCCGCGATTAATGTTGCGGTGATTGCTGCAACTGCAATTACGGAAGATGGCCAAATTATTCCAACTGGTTCTTGTGGTAATTCAGCCAACTTTGTAGAAATGGCAGATCAGGTGATTATCGAAATTGATAATACGATCAATCCAGTGCTGGAAGGTGTGCACGATATTTATTTACCAAAAGCGCGCCCAAATCGTGGCCCAATCCCACTCACTCAAGCGGGTGATCGTATTGGTACAATTGGAATTAATGTTAATCCAGAAAAAATTGCTGCCATTGTCATTAACGATTTGCCTGATACGCAGTTTGGTATGGATGAGCCTGATACAGATACATTGTCAATTGCACAGCACCTGATTCATTTTTTTGAAAATGAAGTTGCACAAAGTCGCTTGCCTGAAAATCTAGGGCCATTACAGTCTGGTGTTGGTTCTATTGCCAATGCAGTATTTGCAGGCTTTGAACATTCTAATTTTAAAAATTTAGAAATGTACTCAGAAGTTTTACAAGATTGTACGTTCCAATTGATTGATTCAGGGAAAATGACCTTTGCTTCGGGTTGTTCGATGACATTGTCAGAACCTTGCGCTCAGAAAGTGATGCAAAATTTTGATCAATACAAAGACAAGATCGTTTTACGCCCGCAAGAAATTTCAAATAACCCTGAAATTATTCGTAGACTAGGTATTATTGCGATTAACACGGCACTTGAGTTTGACATTTACGGCAACGTGAACTCGACGCATGTGACCGGAACCAAAATGATGAATGGCATTGGTGGCTCAGGCGATTTTACTCGCCATGCGCATATTGCAATTTTTGTGACAAAATCCATCGCAAAAAATGGTGCAATTTCATCTGTAGTGCCAATGGTCAGCCATACTGATCATACTGAACACGATGTTGATGTATTGGTCACTGAACAAGGTTTGGCAGATTTACGTGGACTTGCACCACGTGAACGTGCGCGTAAAGTCATTGAGTGCTGTGCACATCCGGACTATCGTGAAGCACTATTGAGTTATTTTGAGCGTGCCTGTACACATGGTGGACAAACGCCACATTTATTACATGAAGCTTTGTCTTGGCATGCACAGTTTGAAGAAACAGGTAGCATGAAAACAGCTTAATTAAACTGTTTCATTACATATAAAAAAGCCCGAATCATTCGGGCTTTTTTTATATGGCTAGAAATGAACTTATTGTATTTAACGGCATCGATTATATAGTGAAGTACTGGTTTAAATTATTAAATGAGGCAAATTATTTATTTTATCTATTGTATTAATTAGTTCTTCTTAACTGATGCAGTATTGAAGAAGAAAAATGATGATATGAATACTTTTAAAACGAAAGTTGAGTTTTTTATTAAAATAAATCATCATATTAGCTTAAATTAAATAAATCAAAGCCGAATTTAGAAGGCTTATTTAAGAAATGAACAGAGGGCAATATGTATCAATCAGTAGGAACGATTAATAATTTATTATTGGAAGTTAAAGATAAAAAATACATTTTGCCCGCTATTCAACGTGAATTTGTATGGAAGCCAGAGCAAATCTGTCAATTATTTGATTCGATGATGCAGGGTTATCCCTTCGGAACATTTTTATTTTGGAAAGTTAAAGAAGATAAAGTTAATGAGTTTAAATTTTATCAATTTATGCAAAATTTTGACGAGAAAAATAATTATTTATGTAGTGTCTATGACAATATTCCTCAAAAAGACCATATTGCTGTACTAGATGGCCAACAACGTATTACCTCCTTAAATATTGCATTGCGTGGATCATATACGGTACAAGTTGGTCATAAAACTAAAGAAATGTTTTTGTATTTTAATGTATTGGGCCAAGGTGATCCTGATCATAATGCACTTTATGACTTTAAGTTTTTAACTGAAGAAGAAGCCAGCGTAAAAAATGAACAACAATATTGGATTTTAGTCAGTGAAATGCTGGATGGCGTAGAACCTGGATCTGCACATGGCAAGTTTTACCCAATTTTGATGGATATTACTCAATTTATGGGGACATATCCTGAATATGCTCAGCACCCAGAAAAAGTTGAAAAGCTGAATATTCCAAAAAAAATAACACATTTAATTAGTACATTAAATATGCAAAATTTAATTTTTGCGTATGAAGAAAAAGAACAAAACTTAGAAAAAGTTTTAAATATTTTTATCCGAATGAACAGTGGCGGTACACCATTATCATATTCAGATTTATTACTTTCTTTTGCTGTGACGCAGTGGTCGAAACTGAATGCACGAGATGAAATTAATGAACTTTTAAAAGAAATTGAAGAAAATACTGAATTTGAATTTAGCAAAGATTTGATTTTACGTGCTGGACTGATGTTATCTGAAGTAAATAATTTAAGTTTTAAATTATCAAACTTTAATAAAGATAATATGCGGGTGATGGAAAATAATTGGGAACAAATTAAACTCGCATTTCTTAGTAGTTCAGAATTACTTAAAGAATTTGGTTTTGATCATAAAGCGCTGATCCATGATGTTGCCATACTGCCTATCGTATATTTTGTGTATCATAAATATTGCACCAATTTAGAAGATGACAAAGCAAAAATCAAAATTGACAGCAATGATATTCAATTAATGAAACGTTGGTTGATTGAAAGTCTGCTCAAAAAAGGGATTTGGTCGAGCAATTTGGAGAGCCTACTTTTACATATTCGTAAAGCGATTGGGAAATCATCTACCGCCTTCCCATATGAAGCGGTGAAAAAAGCGATGCTTGAGAAAGATAAGGCTCTCAGTTTTAATGAAGAAGACGTACAGAATTTATGTCAATTAAGATATGGCAAGGATAATGAGGTTAAAGCCTTGTTGTTATTGGTTTTTCCAGACAGTCAGCTTGTGCGTACGCATATTGACCATATTTATCCAAAAAGCATTTTTACAGCTAAAAAAATGCAAAAGCTAAAAATTTTAAATGATGGTAGTAATAAGCTACAAAACTTAGCCAATACAGTGGTGAATTTGCAGTTAATTCCTGCATCGGTCAATATTCAAAAAAATGCGACTCAACCAGCTCAATGGCTAGAAAGCTTTTTTATGGGCAATCTCAGCTCGCAGCAACTGTATTTAACCAGTCAATTAATTGATCAAATTCCACAAGATTTAAATCAATTTGAATGGTTCTGCCAGCAACGTCGAGAAAAAATTTGCAATAAATTACGTAAATTACTTGATGTAAAAGCCGTGAATAACTCTGTGTTGGATTATCCAGAACTTGGTGCACTAAAATTATCCAAGGCACGTTTTTCATCTGATCAGATTAAGTTTTTAGATAAACTGGGTGTTTGGTTAAATATTGAAAATGAAAGTATTGACCTCAAGTTCATGATGAATGTGGTGATGCATCATGCATTTAACACCAAAGTGAATAGCCAACCTGCAGACTCCATCAAAGCCTCAATTATCATGCAATTGCTTGATGTGACGAATGCCTTTGATAAAACGAAAGATCTACTTTCTCAAGCTTATGAAAGTGGTTATTTCATGATAGATGATGCGAGTAATTTAACGTCCTTTGAAATGGATGATTTTATTAATCGTGATTTAGAGGCATTTCTTAAACATGCAGAAGAGCGCTCGGTCACCATTATTAAAGCACGCTGTGGCATCGATGGTGTAGTGGGGCAGACTCTAGAGCAGGTGGGGCAAAGCCTAGGCCTCACACGTGAACGCATTCGCCAAGTCGAAAAAAATGCATTTCAGAACTTACGTGAACGGGTGCGTATATCTGTTGATGTGATTTGGGAAAACTTAAACCAAAATGCAGACAGCGAATTTATGCAGTTATACCCTAAATTAGCTTCTCATTTTTCTAATCAGTATGATTTACTTAACTTTTTAGAGCTTCTGTGTTCATTTGATAAAAATGAGCTGGTACATATTATTAAACCGAATATTAATGTAAATAGTCTGCTTCAAGAGTGGTTTTTAAACCATACTGCACCGATGCCGTGGGATACAGCAATTCACCAAATTGTAGATTTAGCAGGTTGTACAGAACGTGTTGCTAAAAATGCATTACATGATGCCGCGGAAAATGCGGATATTCAGTTTTCAGACCAATCTAAAACACCAAATATTTACCCTAAAAACTTAAATAAAATGTATGCGGTTGTACAGGCAGCCTTACATTTTAAAGAGGGTGCAAATTTTAAAGAAATTTTGGAACGTGCGAACCAAGAAGGCTACGGAAAAGTCGAATTTAGTACACAACGTTTGGATCATTCCATTAATGAAGCGGTTGAAGAAAACTACCTATACCAATCTGATCGTGGTGCGTACTGCCATATTAATGAATTCAATATCAGTTTTTCGGATCAAGAACTGATCTTTAAAGAAGTATTAGCAATTTTGTCACAGCAAACGCAGCAACAATCTATGCATTTACGTATGGAAGCTTATGAAGTGAGCGATACTTTAAAGCAATTTGATTACTTTAAAATTCGGCACCTTATTCGCAACTGGGGTGTGGAGCATGGCATCTATTTTACAGGAAAATCGGGTGCAGATACTATTAGCTTAAATGAAGCGGTGAAACCTCAAAGCCAATTACAAACTATTTTGAATTGGTTAGAACAAAGTAATCGTCCACTTACACGTGATGACATTGCTAAAAAAATCCGCAGTGGCTCACAAAACCATGCTTCTTTATACTTAAATGAGCTGATGCAAGCAGGTTCTGTAGTTCGTGTAGCGGCGTTGGAATATACCACACCGCAAAAAGCGTATAAAAACGTGGATATTCAGAAACTTCATCAAGATATTGTGGCGTATTTAAAATTGGTGAATAAGCCAGTAGATATTGGTATTATTGCGGAAAAAGTAAATCTAAAATATCACTATAATTATCCGAAAGCATGGTATTTACACTTAGTTAAAACCAGCAGTAAGGATTCGGGTGTGCAGAATATTCATACCTTCCATAATCTGATTTCTTTAGATGAAACCATTCATGGTGTTACGATTCACCAAATAATTCGAGATAACTTTAAGCAACTTGATGATTTAGACGGAATACATCACTTTATTAATCAGCAGATTTTGGTGGGAAAAACTGAAGTGTATAATGCAATGAATAATATCCGAAATAATACAGCGCTCATTTAGATCAGTTGTTTTATGCTTAAGTTCAGTTTGATTTTAAAAATGGATGGATTGAGCGATCAGTAAATATTCAATAAAAAAACATCTGCTTTAAAAGCAGATGTTTTTTTATGCTTTGCGTATATGAGTATTTACATCCAGTAACTGCAACAGATCTTTAAAACGAGGGACAGAGTAATTAACACGTTCTTTATTTGAGTGGCTTCATGCATTGAATATTCATCCTGAATGGCAACGACATCAATCCCTGCAATATTGACGACTTCAACATCAAATAATGAGTCTTTTACAATTAAGCATTCCGCACTGTTGATGGCAAAATGATTTAGCGCTTTTAAATACACTTCAGTATATGGCTTAATGTTGGTCACATCTTCACGCGTCAAAACTAAATCAAAATGGCCTGATTATTGTGAGCATAGCATTTCACATTGCTTAAACTCATTGTTGTAGTTAATGCAACCGCTCTGCACTGAGATGTGACAGCCTGTAACTTTCTTTAAGAAAGTTACAGTACTCTAGGTAGGTGTCTAAACAATTTTTATACCTTTTTAATTGATGGTCACGTTGTTATTGTATGCTGTTGAATCAACTTTTCATCAACCTGATTCCATCCCCCGACGGAATCAATTAAAGCCCCATCTCAATCAAAACAGGTTAATTTTTTATCTTTTAGCACGTGTTTATCCTATTATGTTTGTGACTATTATCTCGTGTACATGCAACAAATAAGAATAAAGCCCAATGTATTTTAAAATGATTTGAATGAATTGTTTAGCTCATTTTTTTGTGTTTTAAGTACCTGAGTAAATACTTTAAATAGGTACAAAAAGATAAGTTTATTCAGTTAAAACCAAATGCAACAATGCTAGAAAAAGCATGTTATTCGCAGTACTATTTCAACAGATTATTTAAACTAGCAACACAGGGATGTGTTGTTTAATGTGATTTAACCTGAGGACAAAAGCTAACGTGTTTGAACTGGACTGTAAGCTATTAAGTGTATTTTTATATATTTATAAATTTAAAAGTGTTTCTTTGGCTGCAGAGCACCTAGACATGAGTCAGCCAACGGTTAGTAATATTTTAAACAAAATACGTCAGCATTATAACGATCCGCTTTTTTTACGTATCGGCAATGAAATGTTGCCTACGGAACTTTCTAAGCAACTTTTTCCACTTATCAGCGAAGCTTTAAGTAAAATCGAGGCCATCAATAATTTTAGTATTGATTTTGACCAAGCCATTTCAGACCAGCAATTTACCTTGGCAATGACCGATGTATCACATTTGGTTTTATTACCTAAAATTTCGCAATATTTAAAGAAAAATGCATCACATATTCGCCTCAATGTTCGCCCAATTACCACAGAAACCAGTTATCAAATGGCCAATGGTGAAATTGATTTAGCCTTGGGTTTTTTACCTCATTTGGAAAATGGCTTTTATCAACAAAAATTATTCGAGCAATACTATGTGGTGATTGCCGCCAAGGACCATCCGCGTTTAACAGGCGAGCATATCACAACCGAGCAATATTTGGCAGAATCACATATTGATATTGATGCAGGTATGGGACATTACCATATTGAAAATGAATTAATGAGTCTTGGGCTCAAACGTGACATATTAATGCGCTTGCCAAGTTATTTAGGAGTTGGATTGGTGGTACAAGATACAGATGCCATTGCCACAGTACCGTACTATCTGAGTGAGGTGTTACTCTCACGTGGTAATCTCAAAATTTTTGATGCGCCAATTGCTTTTCCAACTTATGGCGTTAAACAATATTGGCACATGTCTTGCCATCACAAGGCGAGTCATCAATGGTTACGCAGTATGTTCCATGATATATTAATGAGATAAAATGATAAAAATCAATCATATTTCTTCGGTTCATTTGCTTGACATAAAAATGCATAAGTATTGCATGAAATGGTAAATGCCAATTTGTGATAACCATTGTTGATTAATTTATTTTTCATCATAAGGCAGGCTGTCTAGCATATTCATCAGTAATTATTATTTCTGAAAAATATATGAGCAGTAAATCCAAACCTTTAATTATTACAGCTGTAGTTATCATTGCTATAGTTGCCTTTGTGTATTTTCAAAGTAAAAAAAATCCGTCTGAAAACTCTACTGCTGCTATTTCTCAAGCAGATCAAAAAGTTGTCGTGATTGCCTATCAAACGGGTGTAGATCCAAGCAAGGTTGCACAGGCTACGGGTGAATATGAAAAAGATAGCCAACGGCAAATTGAGTGGAAAAAATTCGATACTGGCGCAGATGTAGTCAATGCCTTAGCTTCTGGTGATGTTAGCATTGGCAACATTGGTACAAGCCCTTTAGCTGCGGCAGCAAGCCGTGATCTACCCATTGAAGTGTTTTTTGTAGCGGCTAAACTTGGTGCATCGGAAGCATTAGTGGTAAGTAATCAATCTGGCATTCAAAAGCCTGAAGATCTAAAAGGCAAAACTATAGCTGTTCCTTTTGTATCTACAGCGCACTACAGTCTACTTTCAGCATTAAAGCATTGGAATTTGACAGAATCAGATGTCAAAATTATTAATTTGCGACCACCAGAAATTTCAGCAGCATGGGAACGTGGTGATATTGATGCAACCTATGTATGGGAACCAGCCTTAAGTAAAGCGAGTGCTACTGGTAAAGTATTAACCGATTCTAAACAAGTGGGTGAATGGGGAGCACCAACATTTGACGTATGGGTCGTACGCAAAGATTTTGAAGAAAAAAATCCTGAATTTTTAAAATCTTTTGTTCAAACATCTTTAAAGAAAATTGATGAATACAATAAAGATCCAAAGGCATTTGAAGCTAATGCAGTCTACATTAACAGCATTGCTCAATTAACAGGATCAGATGCCAAAGATATTCCATTGTTATTATCTGGCAATATTTACTTAAATCAGCAACAACAAGCGAAGACCTTCAGCACAGATTTTGCCAAGAATATTTTAGATACAGCGACATTCTTAAAAACTCAAGGCAAAGTAGATAAAGTTAAATCTGACTATAACAGCAATGTGACAGCCTTATTTGTTCAGCCTTAAGGATATGAATATGAGTATCTTAAAAGCAGAAAATATTAGTTTGACCTTTCCAGATCAAAGTATTTCAGTACTGAAAAATATCAATTTAGATGTACCTGAATCGACTCTAACGGTTGTACTTGGTGAATCTGGTTGTGGCAAAACGACACTTTTGAATATTTTGGCAGGTTTTCAGCAACTCAGTGCAGGGCAAGTCAAAATTGATGAAGAAGTATTAACTGGCCCAGATGCTCGACGTGCTGTGGTATTTCAAGAACATGCTTTATTGCCGTGGCTGAATGTATCGGAAAACGTTGCGTTCTCTTTAAAGTTAAAAGGTCTAAAAAGTGCTGAGATTCAGACACAAGTGGCATTTATTTTAGACACAGTAGGGCTGTCACATGTTGCGAATTCCAACATTTGGGAGCTTTCTGGTGGGATGAAACAGCGTGTGGGTATTGCCCGTGCCTTGATTAGCCATGCACCCTTTATTTTACTAGATGAACCTTTTGCAGCTTTAGATGCATTCACGCGCGAAAATATGCAAGAGTTTGTACTGAATTTATGGATTAAACAGAAAAAAGGCTTCTTTCTCATTACCCACGATATTGAAGAAGCACTTTTGTTGAGTAATCAATTAGTCATTATGACTGCACGACCTGGGACAATTGTAGAAACGTTGAAGCTCAATTTCGCTGAGCGCTATCGTGCGGGCGAGTCTATCCGTGCGATTAAATCTGATTCGCAGTTTATTGAGTTACGTGAAACATTGTTTGAGCGTTTAAAAGCGCAAAAATTACATGCGCTGGAATCCTAATATGAATACACAAATTCAAAAAATAGCTAGGGCTAATCTGAGCGAAAAGCATGTAAATATCGCTACATCTCAATCCAATACATTAATCATTTTAATGAAGAGAAATTTACCACTGATGATAAGTATGATCAGTGTACTCAGCATTTTAATACTTTGGTTTGTAGTTACAGCATTAAAACTTATTCCAGAGCTGTTTTTACCCAGTCCTGTCGCGGTATGGCAAAAGTTTATTGAAGTCAGTCAGCAAGGTTTTATGAAAGCCACTTTATGGCAACATTTGGCTGAGAGCATTGGTCGTGTATTTAGTGCGTTGATTGTGGCCATTATTGTTGGTGTGCCACTGGGTTTATGGATGGGGCTAAATAAATGGGTGCGCGCTGTATTTGATCCACTGGTAGAATTGCTCCGCCCGATACCACCCCTTGCATATTTACCACTACTGGTCATTTGGTTTGGTATTGGCGAGACAACCAAAGTATTACTTATTTTCTTTTCAATTTTAGCGCCGATTATTATTAGTAGCGCGCATGGTGTGATTAGCCATCAAAAAAACCGTGAACGAGCGGCTTTATCCTTAGGTGCATCAAAGTTTCAGGTCTTACAATACGTGATTTTACCCACGGCATTACCACATATTTTGACAGGTATACGCATTGGCTTAGGGGTGGGCTGGTCAACCTTGGTTGCGGCAGAGTTGGTGGCTGCTGACCGCGGTATAGGTTTTATGATCCAGTCGGCTGCTCAGTTCTTAATAACGGATACTGTGATTCTCGGCATTATTGTGATTGCGATAGTGGCTGTAAGTTTTGAATTATTTTTACGTTGGTTGCAAAAACAGCTTGCACCTTGGTATGGCCAACAGTTGTAAATAGATTGAGAGATTAAAGAAGAAGTCATTATGTCATTGCAAATTAAGAGCATTAATTCAAATATTGGTGCAGTTATTGAAGGTTTGGATTTGAACCAAGCAGATACTGAGCTGTTGCAGGAAATAAAACAGGCTTTACTTGACTATCAAGTGATTTTTTTTAGAAAGCAATCGCTAACTGCACAGTCTCAAGTCAAGCTAGCAAAAGCATTTGGCACTTTACATATCCATCCCATTTATCCTTCCATGGATGATGCGCCAGAAGTGATTGTTTTGGATAGCCACAGGCAAGATCTCAGAGATAACGATCTTTGGCATACGGATGTGACGTTTAGTCAGACACCTCCATTAGGTTGTGTGTTACAAGCCATTAAAATTCCAAAATTTGGTGGTGATACCCTTTGGGCGAGCGGTACTGCTGCATTTAATGCATTAAGTGAAGATTTGAAACATCAACTACGTGGCTTAACGGCAACACATGATATTCGCAAATCATTTCCATTGGAGCGTTTTGGCACGACTGTAGAAGACCGCGAACGACTAGAAAATAGTTTCCGAAAAAATCCGCCAGTGGTGCATCCTGTGGTACGAATACACCCTGAAACAGGTGCAGAAATTCTTTTTGTGAATGAAGGTTTCACTACGCGAATTAATGAGATTTCGGAACAGGAAAGTGATGCAATGTTGTCATTTTTATTTGAACATGCCGTAAAAGAAGAATTTCACTTACGCTGGAAATGGCAAGAAGGTGATGTAGCGATTTGGGACAACCGTTGTACGCAACATAAAGCATTGTTTGACTATGGTGATGAGCACCGTATTATGCACCGTGCCACTGTGAATGGCTCTGTGCCATTCTATAAAGTAGCCAGTTAACAGCTTCTACATATTTTTTTCATAAAGACTGAAATAAAAGCCCAATTCTATGATTGGGCTTTTTTATTTAAATATGCGTTCTTGTGAACAAGCATGCACAGGAATGATGCAACCATAATGAGAGAAAAGGTTCAAAATTAGAGCAATTTTAGTTGAGTGTTTGATTTAAATCTCGAAAAATCTGCAGAATTATCAGTAATACATTATTTAAAAATCGTAATACTGAATTGGCACAGCCTTTGCATCTATCTACACCATCATAAAGTGATCTAGGGTTCCGATACATGAACATTCATGTAGGTCTGCGACCGAGAGTTCACGGCTAGGTTTTATAAAGCCCAAGCTACACGGAGGGATAAAAGCCCGGGAGGTAAACCGTAAAAAGATTGGGATAGATGCACATGAGCACAATAACTTATCACGAAGATCAAGTCCGCTGGACTGAACGTTTACCGGGTGGACACCACTGGTCAGCACGCATTCAGCGTGGCGCAGTTTTACAACTTAAATCCTTAGGCGCAAATGCCAATGTTTCACTATTTTGTGTGAATAGCGAAGATAAGCTTGAAGCCTATAACATGCCAGACAGTCTCAAAGGTCAACACACTGCATTTTTAAGCACAGGGCATATTTTAGCGTCTGATCTTGGACGTGCAATGGTTTCCATTGTCAAAGATGATCACGGTTGGAATGATGCCTTTTGTGCGCCAAGTACCTCAGAGCAAATTGAAACTCAGTTTGGCACGCAAACCTTCCAAGATGCCCGTAACGACATGTACCGCAATGGCAAAGACAGCTTGCTTTTAGAGATGACCAAATTCGGTTTATCTGCGACGGATCTGAGTAATACTTTAAATCTCTTCTCAAAAGTACAACCAGATGACAACGGCAACTTGTCTTATGTTGCATCTGACAATACCGATCAAGTAATTGAACTACGCTTTGAAATGGATTGCTTGGTGTTTTTATCTTCAGCACCACATGCCTTAGATAATTCGACTGAATATGCACCTGCTGATATTCAACTCTCACTCTTTAAAGCACTTCCTTTAGGTGAGACCGATGTCTGCCGTGATTCGTGCCCGCAAAATCAGCGCGCATTCCAAAATAATAATCGCTACTACGCTTTAACTGCATAAGGGGAATAATCATGACTGCACTCGTCAACCTAGAAAAATCTGTGCTCAGTGAAGTATGTCCTGCTGGTGAAGCATGGATGTGCGAAGTCAAAAAAGGGCAGTATTTCCGTATTGTCGACCTTGAAGGCAACCAAGCGGTGGATACGCTATTTATCTCGGCATCCAATCCCGAAGAGCGTTATAGCGCAACCGATACATTGGCGATGAACCGTCAAATTTACTTAGAGAAAGGCACAACGCTGTATACCAACTTTGGCAATCAAATCGCCACCATCAACGATGACAACTGCGGTCGCCACGACACTTTAGGCGGTGCATGTTCATGTGAAAGTAACACGGTACGTTATGCCCATGACAAATTCCCAATGCACAGTTGCCGTAACAATTTCATGATCGCACTGTCACAACATCCAATTGCGAAAAAGCATGGCTTAAACGTGCGCCATATTGGGCCAAATATTAACTTTTTTATGAATGTACCAGTGACTTCCGATGGTCACTTAAAGTTTGATGATGGTATTTCTGCACCGGGTAAATATGTCGAAATAAAAGCCGAAATGGATTTGATCGTACTGATCTCGAATTGCCCACAACTGAATAACCCATGTAATGCCTATAACCCAACTAAAATTCAACTGATTGTCCGCGAAGGCGAGGTATAAAAAATGTTTAATAAAGTACTCATCGCCAACCGTGGTGCAATTGCGTGTCATGTTATTCGTACCCTGAAAAAATTAGGCATTCAATCGGTTGCAGTCTATTCAGAAGCCGACCGTGATTCACTGCATGTGACTTTAGCGGATGAAGCGGTCTTTATTGGTGACGCACCTGCAAGCCAAAGCTATCTCAATGTCGATAAAATCTTAGACGTGGCGAAACAAACGGGCGCACAAGCGATTCATCCGGGTTATGGCTTCCTCTCTGAAAATGCCGAATTCTGTAATCTATGTGAAGCACAAGGCATTGTATTCTTAGGGCCTAATGCCGAGCAGATGAAAGCTTTTGGTCTGAAACACACTGCACGTGAGTTGGCAATTCAAGCCAATGTGCCGTTACTTCCGGGGAGTCAATTACTCGCTGATGAAGGTGAAGCAGTGCTTGAAGGGGAACGGATTGGTTATCCTGTCATGCTCAAAAGTACCGCAGGTGGTGGCGGGATCGGCATGCGTTTGGTGTGGAATGCTGAAGAGCTGAAAGATGCCTATGCAACCGTGTCTTATTTAGCGCAAGCCAACTTTAAAGATGCTGGTTTATATCTAGAAAAATTTGTGCAAAATGCCCGTCATATCGAAGTGCAAATCTTTGGTGATGGTAACGGCTTAGTTTTAGCTTTAGGCGAGCGTGATTGTTCGGTGCAACGTCGTAACCAAAAAGTCATTGAGGAAACGCCTGCGCCACACTTAAACGATGAGCAACGTGCTTATATCCAAAATGTCGCGATTCAGTTGATGCAATCGGTGAATTATCGTTCGGCAGGCACTGTTGAATTTGTCATGGATACCGACACGCAAGAATTCTATTTCTTAGAAGTGAATACCCGTTTACAAGTCGAACATGGCGTCACTGAGCAAGTCTTTGGTGTCGATCTTGTGGAATGGATGGTGTCCTTAGGCAGTGGTGATTGGGTTGCACCAACATCAACTTTAGAATCAAAAGGCCATTCGATTCAAGTGCGTTTGTATGCTGAAGATCCAATCAAAAATTTTCAACCAAGTGCAGGGCTTTTAACGCATGTCGAGTTTGATGCCAATGCCCGAAATGAAACGTGGGTAGAAACAGGTTCAAACGTATCGTCTTTCTATGACCCGATGATTGCGAAAATCATTGTGACAAGTGAGACCCGTGATTCTGCAATTCAAGCCATGACCGATACACTCGCTAAAACCCAAGTTGCCGGCATTGAAACCAATCTTGAATATCTACAAAACATTATCGACTGTGATGTATTTAAAGCAGGCACGCAAACCACACGCTTCTTAAATACCTTTGAGTGGAAAACTCAAAAAATTGAAGTGCTACAAGCCGGTATTCAAACCGCCGTGCAAGATGTCACAGGACGTTTGGGGTATTGGGATGTTGGTGTACCACCATCAGGTGCGATTGATCCTCTGTCTTTAAATGTCGCAAACCAACTTTTGGGCAATGCACCGAATACCGCAGGACTCGAATGTACCCTACAGGGGCCAAGCTTAAAATTCCATTGCGATAGCCAAATTGTGCTTGCAGGTGGCGATATGCCATCGACTTTGGATGGTGTGGCTGTACCAATGTGGCAAACCGTGAATGTGCGTAAAGGTCAAGTGCTGAAATGTGGCAAGATCGCCACTGGTTGCCGTACTTATATCGGCATTAAAGGCGGTCTAAACGTCCCTGAATATTTAGGTTCACAAGCGACCTTTACCTTAGGTCAGTTTGGCGGTCATGCAGGGCGTAATTTATTGATTGGCGATATGCTTCCAATCACGGCATTTATATCCGATGAAGTGAATGCATTAAGCGAAGATCAAATCCCGACATTCTCAAACTCTTGGGAAATTGCGGTGATGTATGGTCCTCATGGTGCGCCTGATTTCTTTACCAAAAACGACATTGATACTTTCTTTGCCAACGAGTTTGAAATTCACTTTAACTCGAGCCGTACCGGTATTCGTTTGATTGGACCTAAACCTGAATGGGCACGTCAGGACGGTGGTGAAGCGGGTCTGCATCCATCCAATATTCATGACAATGCATACGCAATTGGTGCAATCGACTTTACGGGTGATATGCCGATTATTCTCGGGCCAGATGGTCCAAGTTTGGGTGGTTTCGTCTGTCCTGCGGTAGTGATTAATTCTGAGCTTTGGAAATTAGGTCAGCTCAAAGCAGGTGATAAAGTTAAATTTGTACCTGTGAGTTATCATCAAGCGAAATTGCTGAATGAAAAATATCATGCACAATTAACTGCTGAAAATACGCAAGCAGTCACTTTTGATGAATCGTTCTATCCTGAAATCAGCACCTTAAAATCTGCCATTTTAGATACCTTAAAAGGTCAGAATGGTACGCCTGATGTGGTGTATCGTCCTGCCGGCAACAACTATATGTTGGTTGAATATGGTGAATTGGTTTTAGACTTAAACCTGCGTTTCCGTATTCATGCGCTGATGCAATGGGTCAAAGATCAAAATATTCAAGGCATTATTGACCTGACACCGGGTATTCGTTCACTGCAAATCCATTTTGACTCGACCCAGCTTGATCAGATTGATTTATTGCGTCTACTTCAAGTGGCGGAAGAACAACTGCCTGATGTCACCGAGATGCAAGTGCCATCACGTACGGTGTATTTACCGCTGGCTTGGGAGGATTCACAAACGCAATTGGCGACTGAACGTTATATGCAAACTGTGCGTCCAGATGCGCCTTGGTGTCCGGACAATATCGAATTTATCCGTCGTATTAATGGCTTAAAAGACAAACAAGCCGTGAAAGATGTGGTCTATAACGCCAGTTATTTGGTCATGGGCTTGGGCGATGTATATTTGGGTGCGCCTGTGGCAACGCCACTTGATCCACGTCAGCGTTTAGTCACCACCAAATATAATCCTGCACGGACATGGACACCTGAAAATGCAGTGGGGATCGGCGGTGCGTATATGTGCGTGTATGGCATGGAAGGTCCGGGTGGTTATCAGTTTGTCGGACGTACCTCGCAAATGTGGTCACGCTACCGCAAAAACCCTGATTTTGAACAAGGTATGCCGTGGTTATTACGCTTCTTTGACCAAATTAAGTTTTATGAAGTATCTGAAGCGGAACTCATGCACATGCGTGAGGACTTTAAAGCAGGTCGTTTAAAATTACGCATTGAAGAAGGTGTACTCAACCTAAAGGAATACAACAACTTCTTAACCGAAAATCAAGAATCTATTTCGACATTTAAAGCGGTGCAACAAGCCAATTTTGATGCAGAGCGTAAGCGTTGGCATGAAGCAGGGCTTACGGAATATGTGTCTGAAAGTCTAGATGCTGTAGATGATGGTGAAGGTGTTGAAGTGCCTGAAGGTGGTTGTGCCGTTGAATCACACATGCCGGGTTCAATTTGGAAAATTGAATGTCAATCGGGTGATATTGTGGAAGAAGGTGCAACGCTTGCGGTGATTGAAGCGATGAAGATTGAGATTCCGATTATTGCACCTGAGCGTATGCGTGTTGATGCCATTACCATTGAAAAAGGGCAAACAGTGAAAACGGGACAAGTATTGTTTACGTTGGCGCCAGTGGCTTGATAAAGATGAGATAAAAAGACCGTCCATAAGGGCGGTTTTTTGATTAAAATAAATGAATATATAAAACCTATTGATCATAATATTTATGAATAAAACTTATTTCTTAACGTTCAAAGTCAAAGCTTTAAAAAATAACTTAGAATGGTGTAAATATAAAAATATTAGAGCAACCTGTTGGGTGAAGACATTTTCTGCAATCAGTGCTTATAGAGAATGTGTTCATTACTTAAAGGGTGAAAATCTTAAAATTCAAGGATTAGATGAGTCAATTGTAAATGTGACACGTGAAATGTTTATAGACCGAGATATTGGCTTAGAGCATTTTGATAATGCACAAAAACAAGGATTCTCTATTTTTTATTTTGGAGTAGATGAAAGTTTGGCTGAATCAAAATTTGTAAACTTTGAATCTAAGGAAAAAATAGATATTGGTCAGATATTGAAGAATAAAAACTCAATGGATAGACATCAATTTTGTTTACATCCGAGAGCTGGGGACGAATGTGATAAAAAAATTATTAATGCCCACTCAATTCAAAATAGTCAGTCTCTTTCATCTATCGCCAAAGATGGACATGTATATCATCTAACTCATAAATATAGACATCAAACAAAAACCTATTTGGAATATGAAAAAATAGGGATAAATAAAGCCTCAGTTTTTAAAGGCTTTTGTAAGAAACATGATAATGAAATTTTTCAGCCGATTGATAATACAAAACTAGAACCAAATGCAGAACAAGTTTTTCTATATGCTTATCGCTCCTTGTGTAAAGAAATTTATCAAAAATACAAGGTTATCAATGCATTGAAAGAAAATATACCTTTGATACCCAATAAGAATCAAGAAGATTTAACTTGGCATTTACTTGGTAATCAGAAAGGTTATGAAGAACTAATAAAAATCAAACAAAACTATGATGCCACTTTTCTGAATAAGTCATTTGATAGGGAGTTTTTATATTTAATTTTTTATTCAGAGACACCAATGAATCTAGCATTTTCATCGTTAATCTATCCTGATTATGATTTTCAGGGAAATTTATTGCAAGATTTAAGCGATCTTAAAAGTGATAGAGACTTGATTACTTATTTTTCAGCACCGATGAAACGTGGGTGGGGTTATGTATTTGCTTGGCATATAAAAGATAATACTTCATGTGAGCCATTTATTATAAGTTTAGGGAGAACAATTGAAACAGGTAGGTCAATTGAACATACGCTATTTCAATATATGATTTTAAATTCAGAAAATCATGCCTTTTCACCAACTTGGTGGGAGAGTTTAGAGGAATCTGAACGATCTCAGATTCTTTATGCCGTTAATCATAAGCTCGACATGATGTCTCGAAAAACATCTAGCCAAGAAAATGATGATATCCCAGATGTATCTGATTGGATATTTAATGATATTTTAACAAATATACAGTGGTTTAAAAAAATGCTTGAAACATCCAATTAACAGGTCTTTTAAAAGGTCTTTAAATTGGTTATTATTTATCTATTGTTTACATATCTAAGTCATCGCCAAAACCAACAATATTATCCATTTACACTTTATCGCAAGCGTATCAGATCTAAAAAAGAACCCAATGGAAGTCGTCAATAACGGCTTTGGTGAAGCAGTCGCGATCTTAAACCGTAACAACCCAGCATTCTATTGTGTCCCTGCGGATATGTATGAACGCTTGATGGATCTGATCGAAGACAAAGAACTACTGAAACTTGCTGAAGAAGCGCAAGCGGAAGACACTGTAAAGGTAAGCCTAGATGACCTACGAGCTCGATTTCACAAAAACCGCGCTTAAAAAATTTGATAAGCTGAATCCGCAAATCGCAGAACAGTTCATTCGTATACTCGAAACCATTTTAGACAATCCAAAAAATCCCGAAAAACAAACTGAGTGGCTCAGTTGACTTATATAAAGTCAAACTTAGATCAGCAGGCTATCGCTTGGTCTATCAAGTCATTGATGCAAAAATTGTGGTACTTTTCTTAGATGTCGACTGTCGAGATAGCATTTATAAAAAGATGTAGAACGAAATTATGCATCCTTATGTTCTTGTCCCCAAACAGCCATTTTCACCATTAACTTTTCTAGTTTTCGTCCTGAATCTGTCAAATCATACATTGTCGTTGTACGCCCTGATTCAGGGTCTATACAGTCAATTTTGTGTACCACATTATTTAGTTCTAATTCTTTTAACTCTTTGGAAATCATACGTGGGCTAATACCTTGTAGTAAACGCTCAATTTCATTAAAACGACGTGGTTGTTTAATCATCGTCGCGACAATCGCCAGTTTCCATTTGCCATTAATCACGTTCATGGCATTTTTGAGCGCAACAATAAACTTCACGTTGCACTGATCTGCTTCACTGAGGGTGTCTGCATCTTTCGCCATAAAATCATTCATAGTTCAATCCTATCTTAAACTGAATTTAAGGGTATTGATCATAATAATCACTATACAACAGTATAGTGAACTTCGTTTTTTCCTACCGTATAACTTTATACAACGAAATAAAAAATACAGGGCAGCACATGATTTTGGTGACAGGCGCCACAGGAAACTTAGGTCAAAACGTCGTTCAACATCTGCAACAGCATTTGGCATTAAATGAATTTGCAGTCTTGGCAAGAAGCCAAAGTAAAGCACAGCATTATTTGAATCAAGGCATTAAAGTGATTTATGGCGATTTTGATCAGCCTGAAACTTTAAAACACGCTTTTCAAGGTATAGATAAATTGCTGTTGACTTCGACCATGGAACAAAATCGTTTTGAACAGCATAAAAACGTGATTGATGCTGCAAAATATGCAGGTGTTAAACATGTGTTATATACGGGCTTGGCTATTCGAAATATTCAAACCTCAGCAGTAGAAGACTTAATGATCAGTCATTTCCAAACGGAAAATTATTTAAAAAACAGTGGCCTGACCTACACTTTTTTGCGTAATACCATGTATGCCGAAGCGATTCCACAAATTATAGGTGAGCAAGCCGTATCCAATGGTTTAGCCTTAGCTGGTGGTGTAGGCAAAGTTCCTTATGCCACACGTGCAGAGTTGGGTGAAGCAACGGCAAATGCAATTATGCAAGATGGTCATGAAAATAAAATCTATTCGCTAGTGGGTAGCCATGCATATAGCTATCAGGACATTGCAGATCTGCTGTCTGAAATCTCAGATCAAAAGGTAAATTATCAAAATTTAGACGACTCAAGTTACATGGACTTACTGCAAAGTATTGGTCTACCAGATTTTTTAGTTTTTTTAACGCATGGTACGGTGTGTGATATTCAGCAACATCAATATGAAGTGTCCAGTACAGATTTAGAAATGTTACTGGGACGCAAAACACAATCGCTCAAAGATTATTTAACAACGGCTTACACCTCAAATTCTTAATTTATTTTTACTTTATAGGGATACAAAAATGAAACTTTTAGAAGCACTCAATTGGCGTTATGCAACAAAGCAAATGACGGGTGAAAAACTTGATCAATCGGATGTTGATTTAATATTGGAAGCTGCACGTCTAGCACCAACATCTGCAGGTTTACAGCCATTTCATATTATTTCAATCAGTAATCAAGAACTTAAAGAAAAAATTTCCCCTGTAGCTTTAAATCAGCCACAAATTATTCAGTCTTCACACTTATTGGTGTTTACTGCATGGGATTCTATTTCTGATGTGCAAATTGATCAACGCTATGATGCAATGAATGCCTTAAGAAATTTATCTTCTGAAAAGACTGCAAAGACGGTTGCAGGCTTAAAACAACTGTTTGCCAGTATGACGCAAGAACAGCAATATCATCATGCTGCAAAGCAGGCACATATTGGATTTGGAATGGCTATCGCGGCTGCGGCAGAGCTTGGTATTGATGCCACGCCAATGGAAGGCTTTGATAAAGATGGCTTAGATAAAGTGCTAAACCTAAAAGAAAAAGGTTTAAAATCAGTGGTGTTACTGGCATTAGGTCGCCGTAATTCAGAAAATGATTGGTTGTTAAATTTGAAAAAATTCCGCATCACTCGTGAAGAGTTTGTTACAGATATTCAATAAATACAGCACACAACAAAAAGATCCATAAGGATCTTTTTGTTGATCTTTTTTTTAATATATAAGCTATGTTATGAACATAATTAGTGGGATATTTATGCTTAATAAAAATTAATACAACTACATAAATTTAATCTAAATAAATTAGATAACAATGACTTAAGCTTATATCTCACAGCGCCAAACTTATAGAAAAACTAACATAATAGATCTTCATTTATACTTTTAGGCTAATGATTCAGTGCGATACTCAGCATTTTATGATGAATAAATCTCAATTTATCTAAAACAGGACTCGAAAGCGTAAAGGGGTAAGCATCATCTAAGCCCATACTACGGTTCAACGCATTTAAATTAAAGGTTAATGTCATCCAGTGTTGAAGCAAAAGGTCAAAATCCTGAGCACCAATAGGATTCTCTTTAAGTTCTAAATTATTTAAATCGGAGGTATTGGTTTTGACCACCAGTCCAGCATAGTAGGCTGTTTCTAGGGTGTCCATCATGTGTAAATAATGTGCCCAAGTTTCAGCCCAGTCTTCCCAAGGATGTGTGCTGGCATAAGAGCTGACATAAAAGTCTGCCCAGTTTTGTGGCGCGCCGTCGTTATAGTGACGTTTCAGAGCTTCACTATAGTCTTGGCGCTCATCACCAAAAAGTGCTCGAAATTCATCTATTAATTCAGGATGCAAATGTTGCATTAAGTCAAAATAATAATGACCACTTTCATGACGAAAGTGCCCGAGCAATGTACGATAGTTTTCACCCATTTTCACCCGTGTAGTTTCACGATAAATAACATCTGCTTCACTGGCATTGAGGGTAATCACCCCATTGGCATGCCCAGTCATCACGGGGAAATCTGCTACTGGCATTAAAAAGTTAAAACGTAGACCAAAACGGTCATCATCGTGCTTTTTATGTCGTGGCATGATATTTAAACGTTGCATTAAATATAAAAAACGGCGTTTTGCATGCTCTAAACGTGCCCAATATACAATATGGTCTGGGTTGTCTAATGAAGGAATCGTATGCGTGAGTAGGCAGGACTCACAGTAAATTTCAGTACTTTCGGCAGGAATAACCCAGTTACACACTTGATGGTGCTGATAGTTATAGCAAGGTTTAAAGCGCTTACCTTCTATGGATGGATTTAATGCAAGCCACAATGTATCGCTATGTTTGGTAAAACCACACATATTTTTTTCTGTAGCACTGTAACCCAGCGTTGTGTTGCAGTTTACACAGTGTGAATTGGCAAAAAACACCTGATTGCCACACGTGCTACATGCGAAATACTTCATAAACTGTTGCCATCCTAATGATATGACTAATGCAAACTACAAGGTGTTAGCACAATATTTTTACATAATTAAAATGACCTTACAGCAGTGTTTTGTGAACTTAAAGTGAATTACCACATCGTAGCCAATATTGAATCAGTTAATCTCGATCAGGTTAATTTCTCTGAAATTGCATGTATATATAACGATATAAAGATCTGCCTATATATGCACAGTAAAAATGATGTTTAAGCCCTAAGTTTGCGCATACGCATTAAAATTGCGCAATTATTCATCAGTAAAATACAAAAATAGCTAGTTCAACCACAAAAAACTTGGCATGCATTCTGCATTTAAACGGGTATTACGAAAAATTATTTTGGTAATACCTAAAAGGAGCATCGCATGAAAAACGCTTATCTATCTTTAATGTTGCAAATGCTCAAGCTGTTCAAGCCATTTATGGTTGACCTTTTTAGCGCACGTGCTGGTTTTTATATTAAACAAAATCAGGCTGATAAAGGGTAAATGCGATGCCAAAACAAAAGTTGGCGCGTATCAGTATTACTGTGCCAGAAAAAACGGTAGATGCGCTAGATCAAAAAATTGTTGATCAGCATTATGAAAGCCGATCACAAGCCATTGTTGACATGATCAATAAGCATTTAATCGCAGATCAAGAGCAACGTAATGAAGTGATGGTGGGCACATTTACCTTGCTTTATGACGCCAGTGTTACAGCGCTACGTATTCAGCTTTTGGATTTGCAACAGCAATTTTTAGAGCAAGTGGTGAGTTCTCTACACATCCAGCTAGATGATCATAAAATTTTAGAAGTCATGATCTTACAAGGCTTAAGTACAGAGTTAAAAGCGATTAGCCAACACTTTATTGCCTTAAAAGGTGTGACCAAAGGACATTTGGAATTGATGAATGCAGTCATGCCACCTATTCCTCAAAACGAAAAATAACAAAGGAGCTTGAAAAATGGGCCAATTCAATCGTCCACAAAGCCAAACAGATATTTCTGCCGAAATGGGCAAACAGCAACATGCTGTAAATACAGATCAGCATGCATCCAACATTGTTAATGACGTTTCTAAACCAAGCGATAAGCTGGATGCATATTCAATTTTAACTATCAATACTCAGTTTAACTGCAATACCATTGGGGAACTCGCACTATGATGAGAACAGCATTTTTATCTACTTCAGTGATTGGCGCTATGTTGTTGAGTGGTTGTGATAACAAGGCAAAAGTGCCTGAACCACAAACTAAAGCTGAAGCTACAACGGTAAGCAAGCCGATTAGCATTGGCTATAGTGACTGGCCGGGTTTTGTTGCTTGGCAAGTGGCTATTGAAAAAGGCTGGCTTAAAGAAGCTGGAGTGAATGTGGAATTTAAATGGTTTGATTATTCTGCTTCGTTGTCCGCGTTTGCAGCGAATCAGTTGGATGCCGTATTGGTGACCAATGGCGACAATTTGGTCACAGGATCTGGCGGTACCAAAGGTGTCATGATTATGGCGACAGATTACTCTGCGGGTAATGATGTCATTATTGCGAAACCTGGAATTGAATCGATCACTGATCTTAAGGCAAAAAGTATTGCGACAGAAAAGGGCTTGGTCGATCACTTGCTGCTCGCTACAGCGCTAGAAGATGCAAAAATCAAAGCATCAGATGTGAAATTGGTTAACACCATGACCAATGAATTGCCTCAGGTATTTGCGAGCCCTGATATTTCAGCAATTGCGGTATGGCAACCTGTTGCCAATCAAGCGCTCAAAGCAGTTGCAGGCTCAAAAATTATTTATAGCTCTAAAGATAAGCCTGGCCTCATATATGACACATTAACCGTAAATATGACGCATTTATCTGCTAATAAAGAAGAATGGAAAAAGATCATTCAAGTCTGGGATAAAACGGTTAAATACATTAATGATCCTGCAACTCATGCCGATGCAGTAAAAATTATGTCCACACGCGTTGGTGTCGATCCTGCACAATATGAACAGTTTATTGGTGGTACGCATTTATTAGATTTAAACGCCAACAAAAAAGTATTCACCAAAGGTGACGGTTTTGACTCACTCTATGGATCGAGTTATCACGTGAATAAATTTAATGTTGCGAATGGCATTTATAAAACTGAAATGGATGTAGATGGCTCAATTTATCCAGCTTTGGTACAAGAGCTAAAATAACTGCATAACATGTCGGATATCCAAAATCTTTCTAATCAAAGCTCTGTAAATATAGGGCTTTGATTATTGTGAAATATTGCTGATATTGACTGTTGAGGTTTGCTCTTAGGTATAAAAATTTTTTGCCTAAAATGATACATAACTTAGAACGATTCAAACCGCGTATTTATTTCAAGCCTGTTGTGGAATGATGAAAAAGTAATATGAATTGCTAAGGCGGTGGAACTATAATATCTATGCTCTAAACACATCTATTTAATTTTTACGATTTTATGTCTTCGTTATCTTCCTATTTTCAGCAAAACCAGTTTTGTATTTTGGTGGAATATCTCACGTCATTAAATGAGATTTTTCCAGTTAAGACGCAATTTGCAGGCTATCCATCTGTGATGACTTTGGCTGATCGTGTGCATTCAGACCATGATATGGCACCGCTAGAAGCCAGTAAGCTGTATCCACAGAAGGTTGAAAAAGTTCTGCACTTTGCCGGAAAAGGGAGAGATATTGATGATTTTGAATTATTTTTAAAACAAGCACATGCCATAAATATTCAAAATTTACTTTTGCTGACAGGTGATAAGCTAAAAGAACATAAGGATGGTCAACATGGGGCTGAACGTAGCCGATATTTAGAATCAGTCAATGCTGTTATGGCGGCAAAAAAAGCGGGCGGTTTCTGTATAGGGGTTGCATTTAATCCATTTAAATATGCGGAAGCAGAGCGAGATGCACAATATTTAAAATTACATAAAAAAATTAAAGCTGGTGCGGATTTTATTATTACTCAATTGGGCTATGACATAGACGCGCTCAAGCAAGCCAAGGCATTTTTAACACAGCATGACTATGCACAAAAAATACTAGCGTGTGTGATGCCACTGAGTTTGGCACGCGCCAAATTTATGCTGAAACATAAAGTCGCGGGTATTGTGATTACGCCATATATGCTGAAAGTTTTAGAAGACGAAAAGCTAGCAGGTCTGTCTGAGCGGGTGTACCTACGTTGTGCATTGCAAATCCTTATCTGTAAGCAGTTGGGTTTTGCAGGTGTTGATTTATCGGCATGCCATAAGCCAGAAGAGCAAGCGTTATTAGAAAGTTATATAGAACAATATCGCCATTTAGATTTGAATGCGCTTGAAAAATTATGGAATGAACTTTGGCAGATTCACACTGGCAAAGAATTACAGCCTGAATTGAGCTCTTTTTCCCGTCCGCCTTCATCAAAACAGCTCATTAAATACCATCAATTGCACTTAATGCATGATGCATTGTTTGATTCAAAATTAGCAAAAGGCATGGGACGATTTATTTTTAAAGCGCCATTTTGGGAGCGAGCAGGGGCTGCAAAAACTTTACTGAAAACGGAATATCTCAGTAAGCATGGTGTAGTTGGATGTGAAAGCTGTGGACAGTGCCGTTTGGGCGATACCTTATATATTTGTCCTGAAACTTGCCCCAAAGGTTTAGCCAACGGGCCATGTGGCGGTACAAGTTTAGACCGCTGTGAATTTGGCGACCGTGAGTGTATTCATTCGGTGAAGGCACGACTTGCCAAAGCAGTCGAGCAAACACAAATATTAAAAGAAAAGCTGATTCCAACCGTACCCATTGAGGTGCGTGGAACCAGCTCTTGGAAAAATTGGTACTTAGCGACGGAAGCCTAGACTAAATATTTAGTCTTCGTTATCCATTGCATTTGAATAGAATTTTACACCCAGTTTAATTCGGTCACGGCCTTGGCTCATGCGCCAGCGGTTGGTATCTCTGAGTGAATATACACAGCCACAGTATTCTTGCTGATAAAATTCTTCTTTTTTACTAATCTCGAGCATGCGCACAGCACCGCCATTTTTACGCCAGTTATAGTCCCAATAAGTGATGCCATCATAATGAGAAGCAGAACGATGTCCGCAATCATTAATTTGCTTCATATCTTTCCAGCGAGAGATGCCGAGTGAACTACTGATCAAACTAAAACCATGTTCTGCAGCGTAAAGCGCAGTGCGTTCAAAGCGCATGTCAAAACACATGGTACAGCGAATACCTTTTTCAGGCTCATTTTCCATACCTTTAGCTCGTGCAAACCAATTGTCGGTATCGTAATCACAGTCTATAAACGGAATGTTGTGCTTTTCTGCAAAGCGAATATTTTCTTCTTTACGGATTTCGTATTCTTTTACAGGATGAATATTTGGGTTGTAAAAGAAAATTGAAAAATTGATACCTGATTCAATTAAAGTTTCCATGACTTCGCCAGAACATGGCGCACAGCAAGAGTGCAGTAAAAGTTTGTCATGACCTGCTGGGAGAGTCAGTTTTTGACGTTCAAGTTTGTTAGACATAGTTATATAGAGCTGAATCTAAACCATATATTTTAGCAATATAAATATCTCTTAATTATTCAATATGCTGAGATATTCTAATGTTAGGATGAAGCTTTTTCATGACCTCAAAATTTGCCCAAAATCTAGAAATATAAAAATTTATGACTGAGTATTTTTTTCAATCTCATTGAAAACACAGCACTAAGAAGTAGAGTTTTGAATATATAAAAATTAGTATAAAATATTGATATATTTAACTTTAATTTATTTTTTGATTGATTTTTCAGCCATATCTAAAAAATTCAGAATGTCTATTGATACAAATAAAGATAATTATTGATCTAAATAAAAAAGTGAATTGTATTCATGTTTTGGTGAGTAAAGATCGCTTTATGCACGTATTACTTGCTGTATAAATTGATTTATACCGAAATATTTTAGAATTTGAAGTACATATTTTAAATGAAGACTTTTTAGCATTTAAGAATTAAACCAATCACTTAAAAATATTTCGTTCAGTTTAGATCTAAGTCGCCGTCATTTTTGCAACGCATGGGAACGGCTTGATTTATGTCTTGTTATCGTTTTCAAAGTTATGATGATTTTCCATGGAATATGTAGCACACGAAACACAACCCCATAATCCAAACTCTAAGACACGGGTCTTATTTGCAAGTTTGGTGGGTACGACAATCGAATTTTTCGACTTTTATATTTATGCGACGGCAGCAGTGTTAGTTTTCCCACATCTGTTTTTCCCAGAAAGTAGCGGTAGTGCTGCATTACTTCAATCTTTAGCGACGTTTTCAATTGCGTTTGTAGCTCGTCCAATTGGTGCTGTAATTTTTGGGCATCTTGGAGATCGAATTGGCCGTAAAGCGACATTGGTAACTGCATTATTATTAATGGGAATTTCTACGATTTGTATTGGATTACTACCAACTTATGCGCAAATTGGCGTGGCTGCACCGATATTATTGGCATTGTGTCGTTTGGGGCAAGGGCTTGGCCTGAGTGGTGAGTGGAGCGGGGCTGTATTGTTTGCAACTGAAAATGCACCTAAGGGTAAACGTGCATGGTATGGCATGTTCCCGCAACTTGGCTCTCCAATTGGCTTTATTCTTGCTGCAAGCTCATTTTTATTATTAGGTGCTTTTTTATCTAATGAAGAATTTATGGCATGGGGATGGAGAATTCCATTTATTGCCAGTGCATTATTAGTATTTGTTGGGCTATATATTCGCTTAAAATTACATGAATCTCCAGCATTTCAAAATGTTTTGAATAAACAAACTGCATCTAAAGTCCCTTTTAAAGACGTTGTATCAACGCATTTGGGCAAGGTTGTACTAGGTACTTTAGCAACTGTTTGTACCTTAGTTGTATTTTATTTAATGACAGTATTTGCATTGAATTGGGGGACAAACGTATTAGGCTATAGCCGAGACGATTTTTTGAAAATGCAAATGGTTGCAACCTTATGTTTTGGCTTATGTATTCCATTGTCAGCAATGATGGCTGAAAAATTTGGTCGAAAAAGAACATCTATCGCGATTTGTATTCTGACAATTATTTTTGGTTTGTTTTTCTCCACCTTCTTTGTTGCACAAAATGCAGTTTCTGTTTTAATTTTTCTGTGCCTTGGTTTAGGTATTATGGGTTTAACCTATGGACCGCTTGGCACGATTTTGTCAGAGATCTTTCCAGTCTCTGTTCGATATACAGGATCAGCTTTAGCCTATAATTTCGGTAGCATTTTAGGCGCATCTTTTGCACCATTAATAGCAACAAAATTAGCAGAAACTTATGGTCTATATGCAGTGGGTTATTATTTATGTATTGCTGCAGCTGTATCATTATTTGCCTTTGTTTGTATTCGAGAAACGAAAGATGATGACATTATGTGCTAATTAATCTTATAAATTTATGATAGGCAGGCTTATTCATATCTATAGTGAATAAGCCTTTTGTTCGCTCAAATCTATATCGTATCGATAAAGTCGTGATTCGGTTTTCATCAACTTTAAATATGCACCGACTGTGCACTGCTTTTTTATAACTGATCTAAAAGTACTGCATCTTTTTTCAAAAGATAAACTTACAAATATCAACTTATAGTCATTATCAAATTAAATCGATATATCCAGATGTTCAGAAATGCTGATGTGTTGGCTCTACATGCACTTACAGCCAAACAACTTAAACATTAGTATTTTTCATCTTTAGTTGAATTTATATCGTTTTACTCATGTTCTTATTCACGCTTAAATACACTCATTGAGAAATATTAACTTTTTTAGATTTGGGTAGCGATCTCCATGAGTAAAGCATTTGAATGTTCAATCAAACGCATTCGTTTTGATGAGAATTACGAACCAGCAAACAATACACGTTTAACGACTAACTTTGCTAATTTGGCACGCGGTGAGCACCGTGAAGAAAACTTGCGTCGTACATTGGCAATGATTAATAACCGTTTCAATACTTTGGCAAGCTGTGATAATCCAAATGCTGATCGTTATTCATTAGAAATCGATATTATTTCTGCGGAATTAGATGTTGAAGGTAATGGTCAAACTTTCCCATTCATCGAAACATTAAAAAGTACAATCATCGATCACAAAACCAATGAACGTATTGAAGGCATGATCGGCAATAGCTTTTCATCATACGTACGTGATTATGATTTCAGTGTGGTATTGCCTGCACTGGGTTGTAAATTTAATGAAAAACCTGAAGATTTTGGTGACTTACACGGTAAGTTGTACAAGCACCTTGTGAACTCTGAAGTGTTTAAAGCTGAATTTAAAAAGCAACCTGTGATTTGTTTAAGTATTTCAACTACAAAAACTTATTATCGTACTGCAAATGTGCATCCAATCTTGGGCGTGGAATACACCAATGATGATTATTCACGTACTGATGACTACTTTGCAAAAATGGGCTTAAGTGTTCGTTACTTCAAACCTGAAAATGCAACTGCGCCATTGGCATTCTATTCTGCGAATAACTTGCTGAGCGACTATACAGATTTTGAACTGATCAGTGCAATCAGTACAATGGAAAGCTTCCAAAAAATCTATCGTCCTGAAATTTATAACACTAATGCAACTGCAGGCCTAGTGTATCAACCGAGCTTGAACTATCAGGATTATTCACTTACTCGTATTGTGTATGACCGTGTTGAACGTGGTCAGTTGGCTGTTAAGCAAGGTAAATGGACAGAAGAAAACTTCATTCAGCCGTATAAAAACATTCTTGATGAATGGGCTGCAAACTTTAGCATTTCAAACACAGAAGTTGCTTAAACACAATTTTAAACTGAATTTTAGATAGAAGATTAGACATGGCTATTTTACTCCCAACTTCAACAGCAGGAAGCTTACCAAAACCATCTTGGTTGGCAGAACCTGAAAAATTATGGTCTGCATGGAAGCTAGAAGGTGAAGAGCTTCTTGAAGCAAAACGTGATGCGTTAAAACTATCTTTGCATGAGCAAGTTCGTGCTGGTATTGATATTGTGAGTGACGGTGAGCAAACTCGTCAGCACTTTGTAACCACGTTTATTGAACATCTTGAAGGTGTAGATTTCGAAAAACGTGAAACAATGCGTATTCGTAACCGTTACGATGCCAGCGTGCCTTCAGTCGTTGGTGAAGTATCTCGTAAAAAAGCTGTGTTTGTAGATGATGCTAAATTTTTACGTACCCAAACCAATCAGCCAATTAAATGGGCACTTCCAGGCCCAATGACTATGATTGATACGCTTTACGATGGTCACTATAAGAGCCGTGAAAAATTGGCTTTGGAATTTGCTAAAATCCTTAACCAAGAAGCGTTAGAGCTTGAAGCAGCTGGTGTAGACATCATCCAGTTTGATGAGCCTGCATTTAACGTATTCTTTGATGAAGTCAATGATTGGGGTATTCCGACTTTAGAGCGTGCGCTTGAAGGCCTGAAGTGTGAAACAGCAGTACACATTTGTTATGGTTATGGCATTAAAGCCAACACAGATTGGAAACAGACTTTAGGTAATGAATGGCGCCAATATGAAGAGTCATTCCCTAAACTACAACAGTCTAAACTTGATATTATCTCGCTAGAATGCCAAAACTCACGTGTACCTATGGATTTGATTGAACTGATCCGTGGTAAGAAAGTAATGGTGGGTGCAATTGATGTTGCAACCAATCAAGTTGAAACACCTGAAGAAGTAGCGAATACTTTACGCAAAGCATTACAGTTTGTAGATGCAGATAAGCTTTATCCTTCAACAAACTGTGGTATGGCACCGTTATCTCGCCAAGTCGCACAAGGCAAATTGAATGCTTTAAGTGCAGGTGCTGCCATCGTTCGTCAAGAACTGACAGCATAAATTCTGAGCTGGCTCAATTTCATGTCAGGCTAAGAGAAATTTAAGTTTTCTCAAACCTTACATGATCATGAGTCAAGCCATATATACCATTGAGATGAAAGAGATGATTGAAGCAACTGATTTTAGAAATGCAATGTCTTTATTAACCACTGCAGTTAATGTGATTACGACTGAAGGTAAAGCAGGCATGCATGGATTTACAGCATCAGCAGTATGCAGTGTGACAGATGCACCGCCAACATTGCTGGTTTGTATGAATCAATCATCTCGTTCTCATGCGCATTTTCTTGAAAATAAAGTTCTGTCTGTGAATGTATTGGGTGCACAGCATGAACACATTTCAAATGCATTTGCTTCAAGTAAATTTAATTCCGAAGAACGTTTCAAACTCGGTTCTTGGACCACATTAGAAACAAGTTCGCCGGTGTTAAAAGATGCTTTAGTCAGTTTTGATTGTCAGATTGAACAAATTCAAGAAGTGGGTACGCACAGTGTATTTATGTGCCGTGTGGTCGCAATTAAGCAAAGTCAGCAGGAAGAAAGTTTGGTGTATTTCAACCGTGCTTATCATGCTGTTGGTCAAGTGGAGTTGGCTTAAACCAGCCAGACTTCTTCAACACAACTCTTTAAAAGTACCTATTTCGTGGAACTCATTACTTTCTTAATTATTGGTGCATTTGCTGGTTTTGCCGCAGGGCTATTTGGCGTTGGCGGCGGCACCATCATTGTACCGCTGCTATATATTGTGTTTAGTCAAATGGGCTATAGCCCTGATGTGATTATGCATTTGGCACTTGGGACGTCCTTGGCCACTATTGTGGTGACCTCAATTAGCTCATTAATGGCACACCATAAAAATGGTGCTGTAATTTGGCCTGTGTTTAAAAATTTAGCACCGCCTATGGCGATTGGCTGTTTTGCAGGGGCAGGTATTGCAGGCTGGCTTTCAGGTTTGCATTTGCAAATGATTGTCGGGGTGTTTTTATTGTGGGTGGCTTATACCATGTTTATGGGGGCAAAAAAGCCAGTAGATTCAAGCAAAGAACTACCATCTACAGCTAAGCAAATTGCAGCAGGTTCTGGTATTGGTGTGGCTTCAGCCATCTTTGGAATTGGTGGCGGAAGTATTACTGTGCCGTATTTAACAGCCAATGGCGTAGTGATGCAAAAAGCGGTTGGTACTTCTGCAGCATGTGGCTTACCTATTGCAATTGCGGGTGCATTGGGCTTTATGTTTTTTGGTATGCAACAGCATGTTGAAATTCCAAATACTATTGGCTTTATTCATATCTATGCTTTTTTAGGCATTAGTGTGATGAGTTTCTTTACCGCCAAATTTGGTGCGAAAACAGCGCACGCACTCTCTCCAGCAGTACTCAAAAAATGTTTTGCTGTATTGCTGTGTGTAGTTGGCTGTTTTTTCCTAGTTAAAGGTATTTTATAAAACTGAATTGGCCTAAATAGCTCATTGAAATCCGCTCTAATATGTATGCGCATATTAGAGCGTTTTTATTGATAACGATTAAATAATTAAAACCTTAAAAAGATTTGTTTTTTAAAGCTCTGTGCTTTTAGAAAAAACATTGATGATCACAATACCGAATAAAATAAAGGCCAAACCAATCATGGCGGGTAGGTCAAGATTCTGTTTAAATACAATCCAGCCGACACATGAAATGAGCACAATACCTGCAGCAGACCACATGGCGTAGGCCAAACCCATTGGAATCGATTTAAACGTTAAGCCTAAAAAGAATAGGGCAATGGCATAGCCGAATATGGTAAAAATAATTGGCACAAGTTCTGTAAAGCCATTACTGGCTTTTAAGGCCGAGGTTGCAATTACTTCAGCAATTATCGCAATTACTAAATACAAAAACGACATGATATTCCTATAAACATTCTACTGCATGATGCATCAGGTGCTGTTTTTCATTTAATAGCCAATCGGCGCTTTGCATGGTGGTATCTGTAGTATGTTGAAATACATAATCAGGCACATAAACATCCACTTCAAAAACGAGTTGGTGTTCATAACCGCCAATCAAAATGCTTTGCATTAAGTGGGATTCATCAATGATTTTAAAACTTTCAAAATTAAACGGTTGATCTTGCTGAGCAGAAGTCGTGCTGTAATGTTTATGCCTACCACCGAGCGCAATTGATACTTCAAAGCTTTCAATCACGGCATTTTCAATAGAAGATGCTGTTTGCATGTCTATGGTGGACACGGTTTGTTGATCTTCAGGTAAACGGCTGAGTGCAAAAGCCATCTGATGACCGCAAATAATTAAACCTCCGTCCATTTGTAATAATTGATCGGTTTCAACGTTGAGCACTGACTTCAAACGTAGGCCTAAAAATAAGCCTTCACGCGCTTGCTGACGCCAATCTTCGACATACACATTACTTGGAGAGAATTCTAAAATGCTGTTACCAATCGCGTGAAGTTTGGCAGGTTCTGGCCATTGAACATGATTCTGATAATTTGAATAGGGATGAACCTGCCAAGATAACAATTGCTGCGTAGCATCCCATTCAGTATTGCCAATCCAGCCCTGGCGCTCATGAATAGGCGTGCCTATGCGCTTTTTTAAACGTAGATCGATAGTAAAACTACGTGATTGAAACCAATACACAATGGTTTTTTCATCCGTTAAGCCATTAAAAAAAGTAATGCTTTTACGGCGGAAAGCGCCATATAAATAGTTCGGAATACAACCCGAAATATGTTGGCTTGGCGGGAGCTGTTCTAAGGCTTGGAATAAATTCACACCGTTTCTCCCCGATTATCGTTGATAGATTCACACAGACCAAAAGAAGACAGTGGCACAGCATTATTTAAAATGAGTTCACCAGAAGCGACACGTTTTTTAAGATAATTGAAGGTTTGCGCAGTTTGGTTAAATAAATGTTCACCACCAATTAAAGGCTGATATTGAGCTGGTTCATGAGAAGGTACAGGCTCAATAACCGTGTCATAATTACAAGCACAGAATAATGGGAAAGAGTAACGTTCTTCAGCCACTTTTCTAACTCGATGTTTAGTGGCTAAATATTTGCCATTCGACAAAATTTCCATCATGTCGCCAATGTTCATCACTAAAGTGTTTTCAATTAAAGGAATATCTATCCATTCACCTTGCTTGTTCAACACTTGTAAGCCAGGCGCGGTGGGCAATAGCAAGGTAAAACATTCATAATCTGTATGTGCGCCAATCCCTTCCGCATCTTTCACTTCAGGGTTATAGGGGTAATGAATGAGGCGAAGTTGGCTAGTGGCATGAGTAATTTTGGCATCAAAAAAATGCTCATCCACATTTAGGGCTAAAGCAAAAGCTTGAAAGATCTGCTCGCTAATGTCACGCAAATGACGGTAGTAAGCACTGACCGTCTGTTTAAACACTTCATCATTGGGCCATAGCGTTGGGCCGAGTAAAGGAAATTGAGTCATTTCGCCACAATAGTCATAATTGACGTCATAGGCTTCTTTCAAATCATAGCTGTTACCTGAAAATTGCTCTTCACCAATGGGCACATAACCACTGTGGTTTTTAGATAGCCCAATATAGTGTTGCATTTTAGTGGCAGTATCTTGCTGAAAATAACGCTGAGCCACCAGAATTAGAGCGCGTGCAAAATCAAAATTGAACTGGTCACCTTTTAAATAAAGAAAACCCACATCTTTACAAGCCTGATCCAGAGCATTGGCTACTTCTAAACGGTCTGATAGGTCTGCGCTCTGCATTTTGGAAATATCAACCAAAGGCAAAACATAAGATTCATTCATCTTCAATTCCTCTATAGTTGGCCGTCCAACGCTGTAGTACATCATTTAGGCCGTCCTAAAGATGAAGAAAGAGTAATAACTGTTACTTTTGTATACTCACTTGGGTCATACGCGGAATTTTAGGTAAGTTTTCCAATGCTGGATCAAGTTCGTCTTCCTGTGCATGCACCAAAAAATCCACCCGCTCGCGCAGTTGCTTAAACTCTGGTGTAAGCATGAGTTCAGGATTTCGCGGACGTGGTAAATCGACCTCAATAATTTCTTTAATTTCACCAGGATTCGCTTTTAAAGCTACAATCCGATCCGCCAATAAAATCGCTTCATCCATGTCATGAGTTACAAAAATAATCGTAATATCAATATTTTGCCAAAGATCCATTAAATGCTTTTGCATTTTTTGACGGGTATGCGGATCGAGTGCCCCAAAAGGTTCATCCATTAATAAAATTTTGGGTTCATTGACCAGCGCACGGGCAATTGCAACGCGCTGTTTCATACCGCCAGAAAGCTGATGTGGGTACTGATCTTGGTATTTTTCTAAGCCAATAATATCAATCCATTCACGGGCACTAGATTCAGCAGAAGCATTACTTGCACCTTTCATTAAAGGGCCAAACATCACATTTTCTTTGACAGTTTTCCATGGAAAAAGGGTATAGCCCTGAAATACCATGCCACGTTCAGGGCTCGGGCCTTTAATAGTTTGACCATCGACCAGTAATTCACCACTGCTGTATGGGTCGAGTCCCGCCACAATTCGGCTAAACGTAGACTTACCACAACCTGATGGGCCAATCACACAGATAAATTCACGCTTATGAATTTTCAAATCCAGCTGATTTAAAATGGTGCGTTCAGTTTTGCCATGCTTAAAGCTTTGGGTCAGTTTTTTAGCTTCTAAAATGACAGGGCGCGCATAAATAGCATCGAAATATGTAGTGGCATTAAATTCTGTGTTATTCATTATTTTGCTCCTGCTTTCCATTTAAATAGATGTTGTCCCAATTTCATTAGAACGACATCACACACCAAACCAATTACCCCAATAATCAGAATCGCAGCGTAAACATTGTCAAAGTTTTGGTAACGCGCTTGTTGGGTAATAAACCAGGTAATGCCAGACGTTGTGCCGATCAGTTCAGATACGATCAAATATGTCCAAGCCCAGCCAAGCAACACACGTAAGTCACGGTAAATATCTGGCAGTGCCGAAGGAATCACCACATGAAATAAGCTTTTCATTTTGTTGGTGCCTAAAGTAAAACCTGCTTCGATCAGGCTACGGTCGACCATACGAGTGGTATTGGCAATAATCAGAATTTGCTGAAACAGTGTACCAATCACAATAATCGCAATCTTGGGCGCATCATTAATACCTAAAATGGCAACAGCTAATGCGCCAAAAGCAGGTGCGGGTAAATAGCGAAAAAACTCAACAAAGGGTTCGGTCAGTTGCGATATTGTTTGAGAAAAACCACACAAGATGCCTAGTGGAATACCCACCAATGAAGCAATAAAAAATGCACTAAACACAATTTTGATACTGTGCCACAAGCTTTGATGAAACCATGGCGCATCTGGCTGTGCTGGAGGTGTAATAAAGGCGGTTACCAGTGCTTTTGCAACTTCATGCGGTGCAGGTAAATAAATTGGATTGACCAATTTACCTTGAGGTGGTGCAACTCCAGCATTCACGGCAGATTGTGCTTCGGCATAAAATACGGCTTTATCTACACGGCTATCAACTTGCAAATACGGCACACTGCCAGACTGAGTAATTTGTACCTGTGGATGCCATAAAAATGGCAAATAACTCACTGCACACCAAATAAGCACAGGAATTAAAAATGATCCTAAGCCAAGCAATAGCTTACTTTTTGGACTGAGCTCTCTTGCGACATAACCCATACTGACCAAGCCCCAATATTACTTTTTTAATAAAACGTAATACTGTTAAGCAATTAGAATGCCAAAGGCCTGTATGCCGTGATTTAATTACAATGTACGAGGTTTAATGGAACAAATACTTAAAAAAGCTTGCCTCTTCCGTAGGCAATATGGTTTTTATTGATCAATGTTGAGGCTAAAATGTACTTTTATGGCGCAACTAGTTGTTGAAACAGTTTTTTCATCCCTTCGCTAGCGCCTTCTTTAATCAATTCATATTGCTGAGGTACGCGCTGATAATCTGCTTTCGGGTCAATATAAAATGCACGGCAACTCGGGCGAATCTGGTGAATCAGACCAGCTACAGGGTAGACCGCTAAACTCGTACCAATCACAATAAAAATATCTGCGGTTTGCACACTTATGCTGGCATCTTCATAGGCAGGAACGGCTTCACCAAACCATACTACATGTGGCCTGAGCGGATAACCATCAGGGCATTTGTCTGTATCTAAATTTAAATCAGAACTTTCAATTTCAAATAATTCTTCAGGATGTTGAGTCTGAGGGCCAGAGCTTTTAGCGTAGCGAATATGACCATGCAAATGCAGAACATTTTGACTACCTGCACGTTCGTGTAAGTCATCAATATTTTGTGTAATCACTTCCACATCAAAAAAATCATCAAGCTCTGCAATTAATTGATGCGCTGTATTTGGCACTGCTGCTAAAATACGTTTACGTCGTGCATTATAAAAGCGTTGCACCAAATCAGGGTTACGGGCCCAAGCTTCAGGTGTGGCTACATCCTCTATACGATGTTGATCCCATAAACCATCACTGTCACGAAAGGTTTCAATCCCGCTTTCTGCACTCATGCCAGCACCTGAAAATACCACAACTTTTTGCATCGTCCTTGCACCTGTTTTGTTCAATGTTCTAAATTTAAATAATCCGTTTAAGATATACGTTGCGCATAAATTTGTCACATCAGAGGGCAAATCAATTTAAGCTCTGACAATAAATACATTATCCATTCTTAAATTAAAAATGTTCACAAACTGTATTTTTTAATAGTTTTCAAATTTTCCTAAACCTCTCCTAAAAAGAGAGGTAACTTTATGAAATGTTTTATTAAAGGGTCAGTGATTTATGAAATACCTTTAATACATAACTAATACTAATAGTATTGAACTCACTTGTGCGGTGTTTTCTAGTTAGCATAGATGTTTAAACCCTTTATAAATTTAGGGATCTTCAAGTTTAGGCCGCCAATAATGCCTTTGCCGCCAAACGATGTTTAGCTTGCAGTTCATCTAAATCAATATTCAGCAACGTTTGGTTTTTTACCACCCATTTGCCATTCACCATGACGTGCTCTGCATGATCTGCACCACATAAAAGCAAAGCGGCAATAGGATCATGTGCGCCCGAAAACTTGATATCATCAAGTGCATAACAGGCTAAGTCTGCTTGAAAACCCACCGCTAACTGCCCCAAATGTTGCTCACGACCAAGTAGCTGTGCAGAACCTTTTGTCGCCCAGCCTAAAGCTAGCTCTGGAGTAATAATTTCCGCTCCATATTTAAGGCGCTGTAAATACATTCCTTGACGTGCCTCAAGTATTAAATTAGAGGCATCACCAGAGGCTGAACCATCTACACCTAAACCAAGTGGACTACCGGCTTGCATTAGGTCTATCGTTGGGCAAATTCCAGAGGCAAGACGCATGTTAGAATGTGGGCAGTGACAAATTCCCACTTTAGCTTGGCCTAAGCGTTGAATTTCCTCACTATTAAAATGTATGCCATGCGCCAACCAAGTTCGCTCATTTAGCCAACCGACGCTTTCCAAATAATCTACGGTACGCATTCCAAATCGATTTAAACAAAAGTTTTCTTCATCAATGGTTTCAGCTAAGTGCGTATGTAAGCGCACGTCCAAATCTTGAGCTAATTTGGCACTTTCTTTCATAATGTCTTGTGTGACTGAAAAAGGTGAGCAGGGTGCAAGTGCAATATTCACCATGGCATCAGCACTGCGTTGGTGGTACTTGCTGACTAAACGTTCTGAGTCTTTTAAAATAATATCCATATCTTGCACAGTATGCTGTGGTGGTAAGCCACCTTCATTTTGCCCCAAGCTCATCGAACCACGGGTTAGCATCACGCGTAGGCCAATCTCTGTGGAAGCATTGACCTGTATATCAATGGCATCGGTTAATTGTTGTGGAAATAAATAATGATGATCGGCGGCGAAGGTGCAGCCAGAAAGTAAAAGTTCCGATAGCGCAATTTGAGTCGCTAAGTGCAGTTGCTCAGGATTCAGCTTTGCCCAAACGGGGTATAAAGTGGTTAACCATGGAAAAAGTGGTGCATTAACTACAGGTGCCCATGCACGGGTAAGGGTTTGATAAAAATGATGATGACTATTGATTAAACCTGGGGTAATCACCAATTGAGAGGCATCAAAAAAAGCATCGTAGGCATGCTTTGGGTTTTGTCCAAGTGCAATCAATTCAATAATTTTACCGTTTGAAATCAGCAGACCGCCACGTGCATCTTGATCATTGGCGGTAAAAATAGCCATGGGATTTTTAATCCAGAGCGTTGTCATAAACTAACCATATACAAATCATGATGCGGTGCATGCATACAATTTTTGTACCAGACATTCAAATTTTCAAAAATAAGATGGTACTAAGTTTGGCTTAAGCGGTTATTTATTCTTTAAATGTAAATACAGCAATACCTTAAGGGAAAATGTGATTTATACAATTTGGCTTATATTTTGAGTGTTCTAATTATTAGAACAAAATGTTAGAAACATTCTAATAGACAGAAAATTAATAAAAACATTAATTTAAAAACATCAGGCAACAGCCATTTTTTCTTGTTTAGTACAAGAATTTCAGCAAAATTAATGCTATTCGTGAGTCTATTATGAACGCTATTCCAGTCCTCAATTTATTTAGCCAACCGCAATGCAGTCAATTTGAAGCATCGGATTGGAATATTTTGGCACAGCATTGGTATCCAGTTGCGCGTGTTCAGGATGTGACTACAGAACCGCAACAAGTGATTTTATTAGATGTCAAAATGGCTCTGTACAAAACAGAAAGTGGCCAAATTCATCTTGTGCGTAATATTTGCCCACACCGTGGTGTACCTTTAACTAAGGGTTGGGTAGAAGGTGAAGAAATTGTCTGCCCTTATCATGGCTTACGCTATAACGCAGCAGGAAAATGTAGCAAAATTCCTGCGCAACCAGAACTGACAAAAATATCAGATCGTTTTAGCCTAACGAAATTTCCAGTAGTAGAAAAATATGGGCTGATTTGGACCAGTTTATTTAGTCGAAATGAGCAAGAAGCTAATTTTCCAGTGCTTGAAACTTGGGATCATGCAGATCATCAAGCTATTTTACCGCCCTATGTGGATATCGCGGGTTCAAGTGGCCGTCAATTAGAAGGCTTTATTGATGTTGCACATTTTGCTTGGGTACATCATGAAGCTTTTGCAGAACGTGATAATCCTGTCGTGCCTAAATACCATACTGAAAGAACCGATTATGGACTGAAAAGTATATATATATCAGATGTCAGTAATTATCCGCATGGTCTACAGCATTTAGCTCCAAAAGACTTTTTGTGGACCCGTGAGTTTGATGTCTATCCACCATTTTCAGCGACCTTAACGGTGTATTTTCCAAATGATGGTGTATTAAAAATCTTAAACGCATGCTGCCCTGTGTCACATAACCAAACACGCTTATTTGTACCACTTACACGCAATTTTGACACCACAGGTGACTTACAAGCTGTATATGACTTTAATGCACAAATTTTTGCGGAAGATCAAGAGATGGTGGAAAGTCAAAAACCAGAAGAACTTCCGTTGGATATTACGATGGAGGCACATTTTGAAGCCGATCGTTCTTCTACGACCTATCGCCGCATATTGGCAGAATGGGGGTTGAGTAAACGATATATTGTATAAATTGATTATATTAAGCACTTTTAAATAAAGGTGCTTTTTTATTTGAAAATAAAATATTTTCACTGATTTAATATTTTATAAGATTTATTTTAGGTATTTAGTATGAAAAAACCTACACAGGAACAGATTATAAAGTTCTTAAAGATTTCGAATGAAGTCGCACAACGTGCAATCTCTTTAGGCCATCACCCATTTGGTGCAGTATTGGTAGCCCCAGACCATGAAACAGTACTATTAACCCAGTGTAATATTGATACTGTGAATCATGCAGAATCAACTTTGGCTCGAGTGGCGTGCAGTAATTATACGCCCGAATTTTTATGGAACTGCACCTTATACACCAGCGTAGAACCTTGCTGTATGTGTGCGGGCACTATTTATTGGGCCAATATTGGGCGTGTGGTATTTGCCATGACTGAAGAAAAATTATTGGCCTGTACTGCAAATCATGGGGAAAATCCAACCATGAGCATTCCTGCATCTTATGTGTTTAAACATGGTCAAAAAGACATTGAATTGATTGGTCCAATTGAAGAATTAGAGCCTGAAATTATGCAAGTACAGGCTGGTTTTTGGGCAACACGATAGATGGATCTATTTTAATTCTAGATAAACTATAGTTTTAATTGGTTTTAATATTTTAAATATAAACGAGCTAATTTATTTTATGGTTAATTTTTAATATTTTAAATAATAAGTTAAATTTGATTATTTTTGGAATGTTAATTGCATATTATTAAAGTGTTTAAAAATTCAGAATTTTAAGTTGAAAATTATCAAAGGTGGGGCGGTCTAATGCAATTTAAGAAGAAAGTATTTGTCAGTGCTTTAACAGTTTTAGCAATTGGAGTTTCGAGCTTAGCCCAAGCCAAAGAGCAAGCCGCTTTTGTGTATTTAGGCCCAACGAGTGATCATGGCTGGTCTTATTCACATGAACAAGGGCGTATCAAAGCAGATAAAGCTTTGGCTGGAAAATATCAAACTACTTTTGTTGAGAATGTGCCTGAAACAGCAGATGCTGAGCGTGTTATTCGTAATTTGGCACAAAAGGGCAATAAAGTTATTTTTGGAACGTCCTTTGGGTATATGAATTCGATGGAAAAAGTTGCTAAGCAATTTCCAAATACCGTATTTATGCATGCAACAGGTTATAAACAGGGCAAAAACTTAGGTGTATATGAAACTCGTACCTATGAAGGTGCATATATGTTAGGTGTAGTCGCCGGGCAAAAAACCAAAACCAATACGATTGGTGTAGTTGCTTCGTTTCCTATTCCTGAGGTGGTACGTAATATTAATGCCTATACATTAGGGGCTCAAAGCGTAAACCCCAATGTAAAAACCAAAGTCATTTGGGCCAATACATGGTTTAACCCGGGGAAAGAGCGTGAAGCGGCTTTAGCACTGATTGCGCAAAAAGCAGATGTACTCATGCAAAACACGGATTCGCCAGCTGTAGTGCAAGCTGCTGAGCAAAAAGGTGTATATGCATTTGGCTGGAACTCAGATATGACCAAGTTTGGCCCTAAAGCGCATTTGGCTGCTGCTGTACTGCACTGGGAAAAAATTTATGAACCAGTGATGAAAGATGTGTTGGCAAAAAAATGGAAGACTAGCGCAATTAAATATGGCGTAAAACAAGGCGCTGTGAATATTGAAAACTTTGGCCCAAATACCACGCCAGAAATGAAAGCCAAGGCGATTGCAACACGTGATGCAATAGCAAAAGGAACCTTACATCCATTTAGTGGCCCTATTTATAAGCAAGATGGAAGCCTATTGATTGCAAAAGGAAAATCTCTCACTGATGTCGACTTATCTAAAACTAATTATTACGTGAAGGGTGTAGAGGGCGCATTTCCTAAATAAACACAGTCGTCATTTAAAATTATTTAAATCTTAGTTTGTGCGCTATTTAAAGCGCACATTGATGCCCATAGGTACACAGACCATGACCAGTATTCCAGTTTTAGATTTGAGTGAAGCACTTGTATCAGGCTCAAATCAGGCGCATGCCGTAGTGGCTTTATTAAGAGATGCAGCCACGCATTCGGGTTTTTTTTATGTTAAAAATCATGGCATACCAACTACACTCATTCAGCGCCAATTTAGCTTATGTGAAAAAATATTCAATTTGCCTTTGGCTACCAAACTCAAGTATGACCAAAGTTTAAATGTCAGTCATTTAGGCTTTGAACAATTGGCTGCTCAAAAATCTGATTACAGTGGTAAGCCAGATTTAAAAGAGGGATTTTATTGCGGTAAAAATTATGCCAGCGATCATCCTTATGTTTTGGCGCATTATCAAGGTTATGGCATCAATCAATGGCCACATGCCGAAGTGCCAGAAATGGAGCAACAATGTCAGGAATATATTCAAGCACTTAGCGAGTTAGCAAAGCGTATTATGCAACTCTTGGCCTTGGCATTAAATTTAGGTGAACATTATTTTGATGACTGCTGTCATGATCCGATGATGACGCTAAAAATGCTCCGTTATCCGCCACATCCAGCAGATGCATCCTCAGATAGCTATGGTGTAGGTGCACATACAGATTGGGGCTCTATTACCATTTTGGCACAAGACAGCTGTGGCGGTTTAGAAGTATGTTTACCCGATGGAACATGGGTCACAGCACCACCTATTGATGGAACTTTTGTGGTGAATTTAGGAGATCTTATTCCACGGTGGAGCAATGATTTATTTAAATCTAATCCACATCGGGTACGTAATGTGTATGCTGGCGGAAATTCTCGTTATTCAATTCCATTTTTTTATGGGCCAAATTATATGACAGCAATTAATGCCTTACCCGGAACTTTAGTTGATGGCGAGGACTATCGTTACAGTCCCTGCACCGCAGGCGAACACATGGAAGAAATGTATATGAAAGCCTATGACTTAAGTCAAGAAGAACAAAAAATACTCGAAAAAATCTAAAATAAATAATTGGTACCTACAGCCGAGTAGCCTTAAAAAGTACTCGGCTTTTTTATTTATATATGCACAAAAAAATACACTTGCGCCAAAAAAAAGCATTTTTGAATTGAAGCTGAAAAATATAAAGCAGGCCTGAAAAATCTGAGCTATAGATTAGAAAATAATAAAACTTATAAACTCATAAGATATTGTATTTATTATATAAAAATACAGATTAATGTTCTAAAAAATAGAACAAGGTGTCTATGTTTTAATTTTTATTAACTTTGGAATGGAACTTGCTAATTAACAGAAAGTGAACACAACAAATTTAAACCGATGTTCAATTTTTGAATTTCTAAGCTGTTGTAATGACAACAATTAGAAATACAGTCAGTTAATGGGAGTAGTTTCATGCCAAAAAAATATAGCTTTAAAACTCAGCTAAAAAAAATCGTTTTAACCTTAAGTACAGCAACACTTTTGGGTGCGTCATTGACCACTACCGCAAATGCAGTAGATAAAGCAGCCTTTGTTTATATTGGACCAACCAGTGATCATGGCTGGACATATTCACATGATCAAGGCCGTATTAAAGCTGAAAAGGCATTAGCAGGTAAATATAAAACATCTCATATTGAAAATGTGCCAGAAACTGCCGATGCAGAACGTGTTATTCGAAATTTGGCGCAACAGGGCAATAAAGTCATTTTTGGTACGTCTTTTGGTTATATGAACCAAATGGAAAAAGTAGCCAAACAATTTCCAAATACTGTATTTATGCATGCAACAGGCTATAAGCAAGGCAAAAATTTAGGTGTATATGATGTGCGCACTTATGAGGGTGCATACATGCTGGGTGTCGTGGCTGGTCAGCAAACTAAAAAGAATACCTTAGGCGTGGTTGGGTCTTTCCCAATTCCAGAAGTGGTACGTAACATTAATGCTTATACCTTAGGTGCGCAAAGCGTCAATCCAAAAATTAAAACCAAAGTCATTTGGGTGAACTCTTGGTTTAACCCTGGTAAAGAGCGTGATGCTGCATTGGCTTTAATTGCTCAAAATGCCGATGTGCTCATGCAAAACACAGACTCTCCAGCAGTGGTACAAGCCGCTGAACAAAAAGGTGTTTATGCCTTTGGTTGGGATTCAGACATGAGCAAATTTGGTGCCAAAGCACAGTTGGCAGCCTCTGTTTTACATTGGGAAAAAATTTATACGCCAGTTATGCAACAAGTTGCGAATAAAACATGGAAACCAAGCGCAATGTGGTATGGCGTAAAACAAGATGCGGTCAAAATTGAAAACTTCGCACCATTTTTACCAGCTAATGTGAAACAAAAAGCCCTTAGCGTACAAAGTGCAATTCATAAAGGAACTTTACATCCATTTACAGGCCCAATTTATAAACAAGACGGTAGCCTCGTTTTGGCAAAAGGCAAAACAATGAGCGATGCTGAATTGAGCAAAATGAACTTTTATGTGAAAGGTGTAGAAGGCGCACTGCCAAAATAAAGCAAAGACTGCCTAGATACACTGTGTCTAGGCGCGATCCAAGCCATACAGCATAGATTTTAAAGATGAGAGCTTGAGGTATGAATGCATTTCAACATGAACCTGACCTAAATCTGAATAGAGCGCCAAGCATTGCCATTCCTCGTCTTGAGCTCCTTAATATTTGTAAAAATTACAATTCATTGAAAGCCAATGACCATATTAATTTGAAAGTTCAAGCGGGTCATATTCACGCGATTCTAGGTGAAAATGGTGCTGGAAAAAGCACCTTGATGAAAATTATTTATGGCGCAACCAAAGCCGATCAAGGGCAAATTATTTGGAATGGTAAAGAAGTTAGAATCGACAATCCCTCTATGGCCCGTAAGCTAGGTATTGGGATGGTTTATCAGCATTTTTCTTTGTTTGAAACCTTAACCGTTGCACAAAATATTCTATTAGGACTAGATGAAAAAATTGATCTCGCCAGCTTGCATCAAAAAATTCGAGACGTTTCTGAGCAATATGGGTTACCTGTAGACCCAAGACGTGAAGTTCATTCTTTATCGGTCGGTGAACGACAACGTGTTGAAATTATTCGTTGCCTACTACAAAACCCATCTTTAATTATTTTGGATGAACCGACATCTGTGCTTACACCACAAGCAGTACAACAGCTATTTAAAACTTTAAAACTGTTGGCATCTCAAGGTGTCTCTATTTTATATATCAGCCATAAGTTACACGAAATTAAAGCGCTGTGTGATGAAGCCACTATTCTTAGAAATGGTCAGGTGACAGGTCATGTTTTGCCTAAAGATAATTCTACGAGCGATTTAGCGAAATTGATGATTGGGCGTGAATTGCCGACTTATGTGCATGCTGACTACACAGGTGATAAAGCAACCTACTTTGAAATCTCCAATTTATCCAAAACAGCTGATGATCCTTTTGGCGTGTCTTTAGCAGGTATTAATCTCAATATTCAAGCTGGTGAAATTATGGGCATTGCTGGAATATCAGGCAATGGTCAGGCGGAGCTCTTGGCATTGCTTTCAGGGGAGTCTTTTTCTGAACAAGGCAAAATCTGGCTTAAAGGTCAAAATATTACCCAATTAAATGCAGGTGAGCGTCGGGATTTAGGCTTAGGTTTTGTACCAGAAGAACGTCTCGGTCGCGGTGCTGTTCCTGCCATGACGCTGTCTGAAAATACATTGCTGACTGCATTTCGACGTGGGCTTACACGCTTGGGATTAATTAACTTTGCAAAAACCAAAACGTTTGCAGAAAACTGTATTCAAAATTTTGGCGTTAAAGCTGCAGGCGCACATGCAGAAGCACGTTCATTGTCGGGTGGTAATTTGCAAAAATTTATTGTCGGTCGTGAAATTTTACAACAGCCCAAGTTTCTAATTATTTCTCAGCCTACGTGGGGCGTAGATGTCGGCGCGTCAATGTTTATTCGCCAAACCTTAATTGATTTATCACGTACAGGCGTCGCGATTTTAGTGATTTCAGAAGAGCTAGAAGAGTTATTCGAAATTAGCGATCGAATCTGTGTGCTTGCCTCAGGCAAGCTTTCGCTCCCGCAAGCAACGACCAGTACAAATGCAGAACAAATTGGCTTGCTAATGTCGGGCATATCTTCACAACCATCCGATCAGCATGACGGCCACAAGCCTGAATTACATGCATAGCAAGGCATAGAGGTGAATCCATGTATTTATTAGAACCGAGGGAAAAGCCCTCACAACTCATGAGATGGTTATCTCCAATCATCGCACTTATTGCCATGCTGGTTGTTGGAAGTTTATTGTTTTTTCTTTTGGGTGTAAACCCAGCAAAAGCGCTATATATCTTTTTTATTGAACCACTGACTTCAATTTATAGCTTAAGCGAATTGGTCATTAAAGCCAGTCCACTCATTTTAATTGCGCTTGGCCTTGCCATTGGTTTTCGGGCCAAACTATTCAACATTGGTGCAGAAGGTCAGCTCACCATGGGGGCCATTTTGGGTGGTGGCATTGCTATTTTATTTCATGACCAAATGGGCTGGTGGATTTTACCCCTCATGATTGTTATGGGCGCGATTGGTGGTGCATTTTGGGGACTTATTCCTGCCTTTTTAAAGACTCATTTTAATGCAGAAGAAACCCTAACCACGCTCATGATGAACTATGTAGCTTTGTTTGTTTTGTTGTACTTGGTGAATGGGCCATGGCGTGATCCAGATGGCATGAACTTCCCACAATCTGTAATGTTTGGCGAAAGTGCCACGTTGCCTTTTATTGTGGAAGGTACACGTGTCAATGTATCCATCTTTTTAACATTGTTGGCTGCAGTTATATTTTGGTTCTTTATTAAAAAAAGCATGACTGCCTACAAACTAGAAGTGAGTGGTCAAGCACCTTTAGCTGCACAATATGCTGGCTTTTCTTCTAAAAAAGCCGTTTGGTTAAGCTTAGGCATCTCAGGGCTTATGGCGGGTATTGCGGGCATTTGTGAAGTTGCTGGCCCAATTGGGCAACTCAATCCAAACATCTCTCCAGGTTATGGCTATGCAGCTATTATCGTGGCTTATTTAGGTCGCTTAAACCCGATTGGAATTGTACTTGCAGGCCTCTTGATGGCACTCCTTTACCTTGGTGGTGAAATGGCACAAATGCAATTACAGCTGTCTGTCGCGATTACAGGTATTTTCCAAGGATTATTACTATTTTTCTTGCTGGCTTCAGATGTCCTGATTGAAAAACGCTATCGCTTTGCCAAAAAGAAAATTAAACCTGTCACGAATGCTAGTGTGGCTTAAATCAAGAGGAATAAATCATGAGTATTGAAATGACTGCCATTTTGGCGGGAACGATTGCAGCTGCCACACCTCTGATTTTTGCAGGCTTAGGTGAATTGGTTGCTGAGCGTACAGGGGTAATTAACCTTGGTGTAGAGGGTATGATGCTCGTTGGCGCGATTGCAGGCTTTGCCTTTGCCGCACATTATGAAGCCAGCGTTGCCAGTGCATTATTGGTTGGTGCTTTGGCTGGCATGTTTATGTCGCTCATTTTTGCATTTTTTACACTTTCCTTAAGTACTAATCAGTCAGCCTGTGGTTTGGCTCTCACCATTTTTGGTATTGGTATTTCGGCATTTATTGGTCAAAACTATGTCAGCATGGCCTTACCAGGCTTACAAAATTTGAATATTCCTGGCTTAGCGGATATTCCATGGATTGGCCCAGTGTTATTTCAGCAAAACTATGTAGTGTATTTATCCATTGTTGCCTTTGTGGTGATTTGGTGGGTATTGGCTAAAACGAGACTCGGGCTTTTATTAAAAGCAGTGGGTGAGTCCCCTGAAAGTGCACATGCAATGGGTTACAACGTACTGGCAATTCGTTATTGTGCAGTGCTATTTGGTGGTGCAATGGCAGGTATTGGCGGTGCATTTTTATCCACGGTATACACACCGATGTGGATTGAAAACATGGTGGCTGGCCGTGGCTGGATTGCAATTGCTTTAGTGGTATTTGCAACATGGAAACCGACACGTTTGATGTTGGGTGCGTACTTATTTGGGGGGGTAACCATTTTACAGTTTCATGCGCAGGCATTGGGCTTAAAAGTTCCAAATGAGTTGCTTTCCGCACTGCCTTATGTTGCCACTATTGTTGTGTTAGTCATCATTTCACGCGACAAAAAATTATTAAAAATGAATTTACCTGCTTCGCTGGGCAAAACATTTACGCCATAACTTGCACATACAAAATTAGAGATTGAAATGAAAATTATCAGTGCAGATTACGTTCTGACCATGAATGCGCAATTAGACTGCATTGAGCAAGGTGCAGTGCTAATTGATGGTCAAATCATTCAGCAAGTTGGTACACGAGAAATACTTCAGGCACAGTACCCTGAAGCGATTGTAGAGCACTACGAGAATGGTTTACTCATGCCTGGGTTGGTCAATACACATTGCCATTCAGGTTTTTTACGCGGTACTGCAGAAGGCTTGCCCGTGTGGGATTGGCTACAGCAGTATATAGACCCAATGCACCGTGTGTTATTACCTGAAGATGCCAAAATTGCGTCATATTTATGTTATGCGGAAGCCCTTTTATCTGGTACCACTACAATTGTGGATATGTGGCGTTTTATGGATGGGAGTGCTGAGGCTGCGAAAGAACTGGGAATTCGAGCTGTCCTAGTACCTTATGTCGCTGAGCATCCCGATCATGATTATTTTGAGACACTTCACAGTAATGAAGCTTTGCTGAATCGTTGGCACCAAAGTGCGCATGGTCGAATCGATGTGTGGGTTGGTCTAGAGCACTTATTTTATGCACAAGAGCCTGCATTGCATCGCATACAAAAGTTATGTCAGGATTATAAAACAGGATTTCATACCCACAGTAATGAAAGCCAATTTGATGTGCAAGAAAATCTAAAACGTTATGGCGTACGACCGATCCAAACTTTGGAGCAGTTGGGTTTATTTGATGTGCCCCAATGTTTGCTTGCACATTGCGTTTGGGCGAATGCCACAGAAATTGATATTTTAAAAAATTACTGTGTAGGTGTTGCGCACAATCCAATTTCAAACATGAAATTGGCATCTGGTGCGGCACCCATTACCCAAATGCTGGCGAGCGGTTTGGCTGTGGGCTTAGGAACGGATGGTGAAAAAGAAAATAATAATTTGGATCTGTTTGAAGAGATGAAAACAGCCTCTTTATTAGCAAAATTTTCAAATTTAAATGCAGCTTCTTTGGATGCATGGTCTGTCTGCAAAATGGGAACGTCTTTAGGTGCTCAAGCCATAGGGATGCAAGACAAAATTGGTTCTTTAGAGACAGGCAAACAAGCCGATATGATTGTGGTGAATACAGCAACACCCCGTATGACGCCACTGATTACAGACGGGAAATTATTTAATTTACATCATAATTTAGTCCATGCGGTACAAGGCCAAGATATAGTAATGACCATGGTGGCTGGAAAAATCCTAGTTCAAAATGGACAGTTAGTTAATGCTGATTTGCAAAAATTGATTGATGACGTCAATGTTGTTGCACCAAAGTTATTTAAACGCCGTGATTTATGGCTGGCCCAACGGGGTACATCTGTGAATGAACTCCAACGAGTTGAATAACATGAATTAATAGATGATTTTACTAAAAAAATGCCTGCATAACGCAGGCATTTTTATTGAGTGCTCATTAGGATTGATTTAGCTTTGTGCTAAAAACTCTGAGAGTGTTTGAGTAAACACCTGAGCTTGCTCAATATTTGAAATGTGTGAGGCTTCAATTTCAAATAAAGCACTGTTACGAATTTGATTCACCAAATACTGTCCATCTGCCCCTGTCGTAACAGGGTCAAGTGTACCTGCAATAACTAACATCGGGACACGTATTTGTGAAATTTCTGTAGTTAAATCCGCTTTAGCCAAAGCTTCACAACAGCTTGCATAACCTTCAGGGCTGCCAGCACCTAAGTCGTTTGAAAGTTTTGCAATTACTGCTGCGTTACTCTGGATAAAGGGTTCAGTAAACCAGCGTGATGCAGCTGTGCTGGCTATAGGTTCAAGGCCTTGTTCGCGCACGAGTTTTGCACGCTCGTTCCATGCGCTTTCTTGGCCAATTTTGGCTGCCGTATTGCAGACAACAATGTGCTTAAAACGCTCTGGATGATGAATGGCTAACCATTGTCCTGTAAGCCCGCCCATAGAAATGCCACAAAAATCGGCTTTTTCTATTTCAAGGTGATCCATTAAATGAATCACATCTTGACCTAGTTGTTCTAGGGTATATGGGCCTGTTGGCGCAGTGGATTCACCATGGCCACGGGTATCGTAACAAATAATATAAAATTGCTTTTTGAGCGCCTCAATTTGTGCTTTCCACATAGAAAATTGGGTGCCCAATGAGTTTGAAAATATCAGTGCTGGCTGATGATTATGACCAAAAGTTTGATAGTTAATTTGTGCATCATTTGATGTAAATGTTGGCATTTGAATTCCTTAATCTTTATTTTAAGCTACCTTTATTTTTAAAAGGAGCTGAGGAGGGATTTCTTAAACACGTTCAATAATCAAAGCAATGCCTTGACCGACACCAATACACATTGAGCATAGTGCATATTTTCCATCTATTGCTTCGAGCTGGTTTAATGCTGTTGTGACCAAACGAGCACCTGAAGCACCAAGAGGATGTCCGATCGCAATAGCTCCACCATTTGGATTGACGCGTGTATCAGTATCTTCAAGACCTAAATCTCGGGTTACAGCCAGTGCTTGGGCAGCAAAGGCTTCATTGAGTTCAATGACATCCATTTGAGCTAAAGTTAAACCTATTTGGTTTAGTAGCTTTTTGATCGCTGGTGAAGGGCCAAAACCCATAATGCGTGGTTCAACACCAACAACCGTCGCACCAATAATTTTTGCACGTGGCTTTAAACCATACTGCGTAACAGCCTCATCAGACGCGATTAATAGAGCAGCTGCACCATCATTAATGCCTGATGCATTACCCGCAGTGACTGTACCATCTGCTTTTACAACAGCTTTGAGTTTGCTTAAGCCTTCAAGCGTTGTGGAGGCACGAGGATGTTCATCTTTATCAACAATAACAGGGTCACCTTTACGCTGTGGGATACTCACAGCAATGATCTCTTTATCAAAGAAACCACGTGCTTGTGCAGTCGCAGTACGTTGTTGGCTAGTCAATGCAAATTGATCTTGATCAGCACGGTTAATGTTGAATTGCTCAGCTACGTTTTCTGCAGTCTGTGGCATGGTTTCAACACCATAAAGTTCTTTAAGTTTAGGATTAATAAAGCGCCAACCCATGGTGGTATCTTCAATCTTTTGGCTACGGCCATAAGCGCTGTCTGATTTACCCATGACAAAAGGTGCGCGACTCATGCTCTCTACACCGCCAGCGATAATCAAATTGGCTTCACCGGCTTTAATTGCACGTGCTGCCATTGCAATTGCATCTAAGGATGAACCACACAGGCGGTTGACTGTTGTTGCTGGTACTTGAAAAGGTACACCAGCAAGAAGAGCAGACATTCGGCCAACGTTACGGTTATCTTCGCCAGCTTGGTTGGCACAGCCATAAATAATGTCGTCTACTTTTTCCCACTCCACAGATGGATTACGTTGCATAATGGCTTTAATTGGCACGGCGCCTAAGTCATCTGCACGTACAGGCGCTAAACCACCCGCATAACGGCCGAAAGGTGTACGAATAGCATCAATGATATATGCGTTTTTCATTTTATAAATCCTTGAAATAAAGCTCCTCCCTTTAGAAAAGGGAGGTTGGGAGGGATTTATAGGAAGTTAATTTTTATATTAATCCTCCCTAAATCGCTCCTTTAATAAGGGGGGGATTTCTGCTTTAGGCAGTCGTATCAATCAGCGTTGCACCCGTCAACGATTGCAATTCCTCAAATGAAAGACCATCTACTTTCTCAATCACTTTCATGCCAGTAGATGTAACGTCAATCACGCAGAGGTCAGTGTAAATACGATCTACACACTTCAAACCTGTCGCAGGATAAGTCAATTCAGCCACAATTTTAGGTTCGCCTTTTTTAGTCACATGATCGGTCGTAATAAAGACTTTTTTTGCACCCACAGCTAAATCCATTGCACCGCCAACAGCAGGAATTGCATCTGGTGCACCTGTATGCCAGTTTGCAAGATCGCCATTTTCAGCCACTTGGAAAGCACCAAGAACAGCGATGTCTAAATGGCCACCGCGCATCATGGCAAATGAGTCGCCATGATGAAAAAATGCCCCCCCTGTCAGCATGGTAACAAACTCTTTACCTGCATTTATCAGCTCTGGATCCTCTTGACCCGCTTCTGGTTTTTCACCAAAAGCCAATAAACCATTTTCAGAATGTAAAAATACGTCTTTGTCTGAAGGCAAGTAGTTAGCAATTTTGGTCGGTAGGCCAATGCCTAAATTGACATAAGCACCATCTGGAATATCTCGTGCTACACGTTCAGCAATTTGGTCACGTGTTAGTTTGCTATAGCTCATTGTGAATCTCCAATTACTGTGCAGGGGTAACAGCAACAACATGTTGAACGAAAATACCCGGAGTAATAATGTGCTCAGGGTCTAATGCACCGAGTTCAACCACCTCAGAAACTTGGGCAATGGTAATATCTGCCGCCATAGCCATAATTGGGCCAAAGTTGCGTGCAGATTTTCGATAGACTAAATTTCCCCAGCGATCGCCTTGATTGGCTTTAATGAGTGCAAAATCCGCTTTAATTGGATTTTCTAAAACGTAGTCTTTACCATCGTAATTCATGGTCGGCTTACCTTCAGCCAGTAAAGTTCCGAAGCCTGTTGGTGTATAAATTGGACCTAAACCCATACCTGCAGCTTGAATACGACATGCCAAGTTCCCTTGAGGAACCAGTTCTAGTTCAATTTTTCCTGCACGGTATAACTCATCAAATACCCATGAGTCGGACTGACGAGGGAAAGAGCAAATAATTTTACGTACAGCACCAGCTTTAAGAAGTTTGGCTAAACCATAATCACCATTTCCTGCATTATTGTTGACGATCACTAAGTCTTTAATACCCAGTTCAATCAGGCCATCAATGAGTTCTGCGGGTTGGCCTGCAGTACCAAAACCACCAATCATAATGGTTGAGCCATTTTTGATTTGTGAAAGTACTTCTTTTAAAGAAGTCTGACTTTTATCGATCATATTTGTACCTACACTATAATGATTTAGAATCTGTTGAACCCTTTAGCGGGATATTGGTCGTTGAAGCTGAGGTTTTTGGTTTGCTTAACAATAAGTGAGCAATAATTCCAATCACAATGCCCCAAAATACGGAACTTAATCCTAGAAAATGCATGCCTGAGGCTGTTGCTAAAAAGGTAATTAAAGCCGCATCTCGCTGGCCTTCATCTTTCATTGCAACCGATACATTGGTGGCAATTGCACCTAAGAGCGCAAGCCCTGCAAGTGCAGCTACAAGTTCTTTAGGAAGCAAGCTAAACAGCAGAACTATGCTTCCAGCAAACAAGCCACCGCAAATGTAAAAAATGCCATTGGCAACACCTGCGATGTAGCGTTTATCTTTGAGTTCATGGGCATCTTTACCCATACATAGCGCCGCTGTAATGGATGCAAGCACAATGGTGATCCCACCAACACATGCGACAGCTAATGACGCTATACTGGTTGCAGTAATGATGGGTTTGGCTGGGGTGTCATAACCACTGAGTTTCATCATCGCCATGCCAGGTAAAAACTGTCCCGATAGGCTGACTAAAATAAGGGGAAGTGCTAAATTCAGCAGACTATTGAATGTCCACTCTGGCTGAATCCATTGAGGAATGGCTAAACTGAATTGCATTTCTACTGGGTTCATTTTGCCAAAACATAAACTCAGGATTACACCTGTGAGCAAAACCCAAAGCATGCTGTAACGTGGGTTGAAACGTTTCGACAATAAAAATACCAACAGCATGCCAAATACAATAAAAGGCATATTGTCAGTTGCTTGAAAAAGTCCTAGGCCAAACTGAAATAAAATACCTGCCATCATACCTGCAGCAATGGATTGCGGAATCCATTTTAAAAGTTTGTCAAAATAGCCTGTTAATCCAATGATTAGGATGACAATTGCTGTCGTAATGTAGGCAGCTACCGCTTCATTCAAACTAATATTGGGAAATAGCGTGACTAATAGCGCCGTACCAGGTGCAGACCAAGCGGTCACAACAGGCACTTTATATTTAATGGATAAAAATATTCCTGCGATAGCAGCACCTATAGATATCCCCCAAATCCATGAGATCATCATTTCAGGTGCAACATTTGCCTTCTGAGCTGCTTGAAAAAAAATAATGAGTGGGCCTGAATAGGAAATCAGTACAGCTAAAAATCCTGCGACTGTTGCTGAAACAGACCAATCCTTTTTTAAGGTTTTAAACAGGGTCGCCATTGTTGTTGCCTCCGTGCTTTACACCAAATGATCCCGTAATTTAGATGAACAGGTTAGCCTTGATCACCACCACCCACAGGCACCACAGTTCCTGTCATATACGACGACGCATCAGATGCTAAGAATAAAATGGCATTAACTTGCTCCTGAATGGTGCCGTAGCGTCCCAAGAAAGTACGATCAATCGTTTGGTCAACAACTTCTTGCATCCAAGTTTGCTCAGCATCTGAAAGTGGTGAGCTGTTGCGTGGCACTTTACGTGGAGGGGCTTCTGTACCACCCGTTGCTACAGCATTCACACGGATTTCATCTTTTGCATGTTCAAAAGCCAGCGCTGCTGTTAAGCCATTTACACCGCCTTTAGATGCAGAATAGGGCACTCGATTAATCCCGCGTGTGGCAATAGAAGATACGTTTACAATGGTACCTTGCTGATTTTTAATCATTTCTGGTAGTACTGCACGGCAACACCATAATGTGGGAAATAATGAGCGATTTACTTCTTTGATAATTTCTTCTTCAGAAAACTCTTGAAAAGGTTTCATCCAAATTGCGCCACCGACGTTATTGATAAGTACATCAACACGACCGTAGGTTGCTATGGCATGCTCAACAACGGATTGAGCACCTGCAAAGCTTTCAAGATTGGCTTTGACAATAATTGCATCACCGTCTTGAGCTTCAATCTCTGCAAGTGTTTCCTCAACATAATCAGACAGATCAGCTAAAACAACTTGAGCGCCTTCCAGTGCCACTTGTAAAGCTACACCGCGCCCAATGCCTTGTGCGGCACCAGTCACTATAACCACTTTATTTTCAAATCTATGGATATTATTCATCTCTTTCTCCACCTCAGTCTAATGCTCAGTTCGCAGAGAATTTTTCAAATAAGAAACTTGCAGGTTTAATATTTGCACTATCTAACCAACCACGTACCGCTTCAACCATGGGTACAGGGCCACATAGGTAAACGTCCACATCACCAGCATTTAACCATTCATTTTCAATATGGTTAGTGACATAGCCTTTACGCTCATGATTAGATTCAGGGCTAGCAACCACAGTTCGATAGTCAAACCACTCAAATTTTTCTTTGAGGGCATTTAACTTTTCAATGGCAACCAGATCGAAGTCATTGGTCACACCAAACACTAAACGAACAGGGTGTTCAGCGCCTTTTTCTTCTAAAACCTGCAACATCGACATGAATGGTGCAATACCTGTTCCACCAGCGAGCATTAGGACTGGACGTGCAACATTGCGTAAGTAGAAACTACCAAATGGACCTGTAAAGTTCATTTTGTCGCCAGCTTTTGCATTTGAACTCAAAAATTCGCTCATTTTTCCGTTAGGTACGTTACGTACCACAAAGCTGGTCAGGCGATTACCAGGTTTTGAACTAAAAGAATATGAACGAGTTTCTGATGTGCCTGGAATGCCAACATTGACATACTGTCCAGCAAGGAAGTTAATGTCTGGTTGACCTTCATCTAGCTGAATATCAAATGTAATAGTTGAATCAGAAAGATTGTCTACACTAAGCAATGTGCCTTGCAGTGCCTTGATTTCAGTTTTACATACGTCTGACGTTGCTTGAATTTGGAATACCGCATCCGAAGTTGGTTTACATTGACAAGCAAGGATGTAGCCTTCAGCTGCTTCCTCAGGTGTCAAAGCATCTTCAATATAAGTTTCTTCAGGCATATCAAAGTTGCCAGATTCACAGAATGCTCGACATGTACCACAAGCGCCATCACGGCAGTCGAGCGGAATATTAATCTTTTGACGGTAAGCCGCATCGGAAAGGGTTTCACCTTGTGCAACTGAAATAAAACGAGTAACGCCATCTTCAAATTGAAGTGCAACATTGTGGTTTGACATGGCTGAATATCCTTTAAAAATCTGTATAACTGAGTCCTTTCAGCCAAATATCCTTCTGGCTGAAAGGTGACATGACTGTCTTAATTTAGAGGTGGTAGATGTCGATTACTTGGTTGATGTAATCATTTTTTAGCACCACGTATTTACTTAAAATTTGTGGATTTTCTGCTGAAAAATCGATTTCATAACACGACATACCAAAATAGCTATAATTGGTTTTGTAACGGAAACTCAGCGTATTCCAGTTAAAACGAACGGTGACTTTGCTACCATTTTGTTCAAGCACTTCAATATTGCTAATCTGATGACTTGTACGGGTATCTGGCATCGTTGCAGAAGAGCGTTCTGTTTTAATACGGAATACGCGGTCTTCTAAACCTTGGCGGTCTGGGTAGTAAATCAGTGAAATCTCAGATTGCGGATCGGTCGTTAACTTGTCGTCATCATCCCAAGCAGGCATCCAAAATGAAGCAGATGGGGCATAGCAATCGACCCAATCATCCCATTGTTCATCATCTAGAAAACGCGCTTCTTTGTAGAGGAATTGCGCAATGGCATCTAGCGTGATTGCATCTTGTTGAACAGCTACATTCATGCGATTTCTCCCATTGCTGATGCTTCAATTTCAGCGAGTTCCTTTTCTGCTTGAATTGCATACTTCATCATTTTTAACCAATATTGATGTTGTGCAAGATACAGACCTTCATCTTCAGTTTTAATACCACTCAGGACAGGTTTGAGACCAATTTCATTGGCAGCATCATCTGGGCCTTGAATCCAATGTTTTGAACCACGGCACATATCGTTCCATTCCAGTTCAATTCCTGCATAACCCGCTTGGCATGCACGGAATTCTTCTAAATCGTCTGGCGTTGCCATGCCAGATGCATTAAAGAAATCTTCATATTGGCGAATACGGCGTGCGCGAGCATCTGGAGCTTCACCAACGGGTGCGATGCAGTAAATCGTCACTTCTGTTTTATTCACTGAAATAGGGCGTAACACACGAATTTGAGAACCAAACTGATCCATCAAATACACATTTGGATATAAACAAAGATTACGTGAACGCTCGATCATCCATTTCGACATCGGCGCACCAAATTTCTCTGTATATTCCTCAGCTTTTACAAAATTAGGACGGTCTTCAGGGTTTGCCCACTGTGTCCAAAGTAGCATGTGGCCATGTTCGAAACCGTATGAACCACCACCTTGTTTACCCCAAGAACCCGCACTCATCGCACGAATGTTGTCTGCTGCTTGTGCTTCTTTGCGGTGTTGTGTTGTCGCTGCATAGTTCCAATGCACCGCAGAAACGTGGTAACCATCTGCGCCATTTTCGGCAGTCAGTTTCCAGTTACCTTCGTATGTATAAGTAGATGAACCACGCAATACTTCAAGGCCTTGATCTGATTGACCCACAATCATGTCGATAATTTTGCTGGTTTCACCTAAATATTCTTCTAAAGAAGGAACATCAGGGTTTAGACTCCCGAATAAGAAGCCTTTATAGCTTTCAAAGCGTGCAACTTTCTTTAAATCATGCGAACCATCTTGGTTAAAACAGTCTGAATAACCAGCTTCTGACGGATCTTTTACTTTGAGTAATTTTCCTGAGTTATTAAAAGTCCAACCGTGGAAAGGGCAAGTATAGGTTGCCTTGTTACCTTTTTTATGGCGACATAGCTGTGCACCACGGTGTGAACAGGCATTAATCATCGCATTCAGCTCACCTTGACGGTTACGTGCAATGATGATCGGTTGACGGCCAATGTGTGTGGTATAAAAATCGTTGTTATTTGGAATTTGGCTTTCATGCGCCAAGTACACCCAGTTGCCTTCAAAGATGTATTTCATCTCTAGGTCGAAGAGGGCTTGATCTGTAAACACAGAACGATGAAGTTTAAATTCACCACTGTCAAAATCATCAACGAGTAGTTCATCAATACGATCGAGGTGGCTGGTATTAATTACGGGAATACGTGGCATATCCTTTCTCCAACTTTCCAAATTTTGGCAAGTCACTCAGATGTCATTACATTGTCATCTGAGTTTCCTAATATAGTGATTAAGCGCTAGCGCGACGACGATCGACTTCTGTTGATGGAGCTTCATTTTGCTCTTTGACAAGTTCAACATTGAAAGTGATGTGTTTAAAAGGCTGGTTTAGACCACGACGTGCAATCTCAGCTTCATCTGTTACATCAACAGCTGTCGCTACAAGGCCTTCACGTGTTGCAAATGCAAAGTCATCCCACAAGTATTGATCGCCTTCGATGTTGAATTGAGTAGTCAGCTTGCGATAGCCTGGTGCAGAAATGAAATAATGCACATGAGATGGACGGTTGCCGTGACGACCAAGTTTGTCTAATACAAACTGTGTTGTGCCTTCAGGCGGGCAACCATAGCCAACAGGCATGGTAGTTTGAGCAAGGTATTTACCATCTTGATCACTGAAAATTGAACGGCGTAAGTTGAAGTCAGACTGTGATTTATCAAAGAATGAGTAGTTGCCTAAGCTGTTGGCATGCCAAATTTCAACTTTTGCACCTTCAATGATGTTGCCATTGGTATCTGTAACAGTGCCTTCAATAAATAAAGTCGGGATCTTGTCAGTTTCAGTGCCATCATCCATACGTGCAAAACCAACAGATTCAGGTGCACCCGCAACATACAATGGGCCTTCAATAGTACGAGGTGTACCACCTGTAATGCCTGCTTTGGCATCTGCTTCATCTGCACGTAAGTCTAGGTAGTGCTCTAAACCTAAACCTGCAGCCAATAGACCTAATTCGTTGGCCTGACCAGCATCGGTAAAGTATTCCAAGCCTTTCCAAAGTTCTGTTTGGGAAATATCTAAATCTTCAATCGCTTGAAACAGATCGCCAAGTAAGCGAACAACAACCTGTTGTACACGAGCGTCTACAGGTTTAGTTGCTGTATCTACATTCATTGTTTTAACTAAAATATCAATATCTTGACGGTTCATACTATTGCTCCTTAAGTATGTATTTGAGGTGGCTAAGGTGATTTTTATAATTTCACTTGGCTGCCACTTTCCTTGTTAAATGTGACCCTTTGGATGTGTTCGTCTTTTTGAATTAACTGTCATTGTCTCGGATAGACGATGGATGACGGTTTAAAGCCATCACTTCAATATTCATGTATGGATATAGCGGTAAGCCTTGCAAAATGTTATGCAGGTCTTCGTTGCTTTCCACATCAAAAATACTGATATTTGAGTACTGACCGGTAATGCGCCAAATATGACGCCAAGTACCTTTGGCTTGTAACTCCTGTGAATAGGCTTTTTCGACAGCCTTAATTTCATTTGCTTTTTCCACTGGCATATCCAGCGGAATATTCACGTCCATTCGTACTTGAAAAAGCATGTGAAGCTCCTGATTTAAATTTATTTGCGACGCAAGTTATCAATTTTGTCTTGATCTAATTCGATACCTAAACCTAGGTTTTGAGGTACGACAAGTTCAAAATTTTGATATTGCAAAGGTGTTTTTAAAATTTCTTCAGTCAGTAGTAGCGGGCCAAAAAGCTCTGTTCCTGCTGCCAAATTTTCAAAAGTTGAAAATAAATGTGCAGATGCAATGGTTCCGACTGGGCCTTCTAGCATCGTACCGCCATAGAGATCGATACCTGCCAATTGTGCAATTGTTGCGACGTCACGACCTTCTAAAAGCCCACCAGACTGCGCAACTTTTACGGCAAATACTGAAGCTACATTTGTACGTGCAAGACGATAAGCCGAACTTGGACCCATCAAAGATTCATCGGCCATAATGGCAATATCAAAACGACGGCTTAGGCGTTGCATGGCATCAATATTGTCAATTGCACATGGTTGCTCAATAAGGTCAACGCCACCGTCTTGTAAAAGCTGAATACCTTTAATGGCATCAAGCTCTGACCAAGCACGGTTCACATCTACACGGATTGAAACGTCTTTACCCAATGCTTGTTTAATGGCAAGTACATACTCCACATCAGCTTCTACAGGGCGAGAGCCAATTTTGAGTTTGAAGGTGTTGTGACGTTTAATCGCAATCATTTTTTGTGCTTCAGCAATATCCTTTTGGGTATCACCAGAAGCTAAAACCCAAAGCACAGGTACGCTGTCACGTAATCGACCACCCAACAGTTCTGACAATGGCAGATTTAAACGCTGTGCTTGTATATCTAAAAGGGCAGTTTGAATGGCACATTTCGCAAAACGGTTACCATTAATATTTTTTTTCAACACTTGCATAATTTGTGCAATGTTGTGGGCTTTTAGCGTTTGGAGTAAAGGCGAGAAATAAGTTTCAATGTTTGTCTTGATACTTTCAGGGCTTTCTTCGCCATACCCTAAGCCACCAATGGTGGTTGCTTCGCCCCAACCAACAAAGCCATCTTCGGTGGTGATTTTAATTAACACCAAAGTTTGGGTTTGCATGGTTGCCACCGCCATTTTGTGTGGGCGGATGGTTGGGATTTCGACTAAAATTGTTTCGACAGATTTATACATGTTTACTCTTCGCAAACTTGCGTTTCATAGCTCTTGTGATATACCTTAAAAGAATAATATTTGACTGTCGAAGACCAAATATGCATTTTAATATACTAAAAAGGTATGAAATTGAATGGAACTCAGACACCTTCGCTATTTTGTTGCTGTTGTAGAAGAGCAAAGTTTTACTAAAGCTTCTGAAAAATTGTTTATTGCTCAACCACCTCTAAGCCGTCAGATTCAGAATCTTGAGGCCGAATTAGGCATACAGCTTTTTGAGCGTGGCAGTCGCCCTTTGAAGACCACAGAAGCAGGGCAATTCTTCTATCAACATGCCGTTAAACTTTTGTCTAATGCTGAAGAAATAAAAACGATGGCGCAGCGCATTGGATTGGTAGAAAAAACAGTGACGATGGGTTTTGTTGGGTCTCTGCTCTATGGTTTATTACCCAAAATTGTCTATTTATTTCGCAAACAGCATCCAAATTTAAAAATTGAATTGATTGAGATGAGCACCAAAGATCAAATTTCTGCTTTAAAAGAAGGTCGGATTGATGTGGGTTTTGGACGCTTACGAATTTCAGATTCAGCAGTACGTCGCGTGTTATTAAGGGAAGAGCCTTTAATGCTTGCAGTACACGCTAGTCACCCTTTGGCCACACAAACACAAGGTGTGTATTTGGCAGATATTGTCGATGAACACATGTTTTTATATCCAAGCCATCCTAAACCTAATTTTTCCACGCAAGTTCGCCATTTATTTTCCGAACATAGTTTAGACCCAAAAAACTTAAAAGAAGTCCGTGAAATTCAGCTGGCGTTGGGTTTGGTGGCTGCAGGTGAGGGCTGTTGTGTTGTGCCTGAAAGTGCACAAACGATTAAATTTCCACATTTACACTATATTCCAATCCTTGATGATTCTGCTGTCAGTCCTATTTTTCTTGCTCTTCGAAGTATGGATGAAAGCGATGATATTCGTTCATTATTTGATTGTATCTATCAAGTCTATGACTTAGAAGCGATTAGCTACGACCGTGCGAGCATCTAATATAATGTTTTTGAACATACACGATCGATCTCGCTAAAACGGTTGAAATTTAAACTTTAAAAATATTTTTAACATGTGAAATATATAATTTATGGCAAATCTAATATTACTTTTAGATTTGCCTTTTTTTATGTCCGGGCTTATAGCTAAACATCAAATTCAAAATAATTTCATCATTAATATGCTTCAGCATCGTTATTTAATCCATTGTTTAAAAGCAGAAAAAATTGCGTTTACTTTAAAGGTATAAATATAGAGCTTATCAGTTTTGGACATCAAAAAACCTTTGCTTCATTGTTTTTATGAATAGGAAAATTCACAAGCAGGAGGCTTAGCGTGAATACACAACAACTCAATGTTAACTCGATTGTAGACGAGGCCAAATTTAGCTCATTTCATTGGGGCGTATTAATTTGGTGTTTACTAATTATTATTTTTGACGGTTATGATTTAGTCATTTATGGCGTTGCTTTACCATTGCTCATGCAAGAATGGTCACTAAGTGCAGTACAAGCAGGTTTATTGGCCAGTACAGCACTGTTTGGCATGATGTTTGGTGCAATGTGCTTTGGTACATTATCAGATAAATTAGGGCGCAAAAAAACCATTATGATTTGCGTAGGCTTATTTAGTGGCTTCACCTTTTTAGGTGCATTTGCCTCAAATCCGATTGAGTTTGGCATACTTCGCTTTTTAGCGGGTCTAGGCATCGGGGGGGTTATGCCCAATGTCGTCGCGCTCATGACTGAATATGCACCCAAACGTATTCGCAGTACCTTAGTCGCACTCATGTTTAGTGGTTATGCCATTGGTGGTATGGCTTCGGCTCTACTTGGGGCTTGGCTCATTGCGGACTACGGCTGGAAAATCATGTTTTATATTGCATGTATTCCATTTTTAGCGTTACCACTGATTTGGAAATTCTTACCAGAATCTCTCATGTTTTTGACGCAAAAAGGTCAAACCACACAAGTTGCAGAAATTGTGCAAAAAATTTCACCGACACAGAGTATTAGCCCTCAAATCCAATTTGTATTAAATGAAACCAGCACCAATGAAGCGCCATTCAAAGCTTTATTTCAACAAGGACGTACCTTTAGTACCATCATGTTTTGGATCGCATTTTTTATGTGCTTACTGATGGTGTACGCACTTGGCAGTTGGCTACCTAAACTGATGATTCAAGCAGGTTATTCGTTGGGAGCAAGTATGCTGTTCTTATTTGCGCTCAATATTGGTGGCATGGTGGGTGCAATTGGTGGTGGGACATTGGCCGATAAATTTCATTTAAAACCTGTACTCAGCATTATGTTTACCGTTGGTGCGATTGCACTTGTGTTACTGGGTTTTAATAGTCCTCAATTTGTGTTGTACCTGCTCATTGCGGTTGCAGGTGCTGCCACCATTGGCTCACAAATTTTACTGTATACCTTTGTCGCACAGTTTTATCCAGCGGCTGTCCGTTCTACAGGAATGGGCTGGGCATCAGGTATTGGCCGTATCGGTGCCATTGTTGGTCCTGTCCTTACAGGTGCATTACTCACACTAGAATTGCCCCATCAGATGAATTTCTTAGTCATTGCTATACCAGGGGCTATTGCTGCAATTGCGATATTTTTTGTGAACTTAAAGGCATCTGTAGAAGGCGTGAAGAGTTCACATGCTTCATCAACAAAAGCTACGCCAATCAAAAGTACTGCGCATTAATTCAAATACAAAATAACCCGACACACCAATTGAAAGCCTAGTTTGGCTAGACTTACGCAGTCAATGAATTGGTGTGTCAACCAAATGGAATATTGGGTTATAAACAATCAGGATGACCACCAAAATGTTAACATTTAAATTAAAAACATTATTCATTGCATGTGCATGCAGTTTCCCGATGATGAGTTTTGCTGCTTCAAATACAGATGCTGAATTACAACAACTCCGTGACGAAGTAAAAGCTTTAAAATTATTAATGCAACAATATGCACAGCAACAGCAGAGCAATGCACAAAACTTGCAACAGGTACAAGCTCAATCCAACATAACCAAAATGAATGCTGAAAGCACGTCGGGATTAAAAATTGAGACCATGCGCTTAAAGACCAAAGCAGGTGCAGAACTTACACTTTATGGCAATGTACGAGCAGATGCTTCATACCAAGCAGAAGGTGGTAGTGCCACGCGCTTATATAATCAAATCAATACCGTACCTTTAGCTGGTAATAGTGAAAGCTCGGATCGTTTAAAGGCAACGCTGGCCGCTACACGTTTAGGATTAGACTTTAAAACAAGCACACCTGATCAAGACATCTCAGCTAAAATTGAAGTCGATTTTTTAGGCACTAATGATGCGCTTCGTATACGTCATGCATATATAAATTATGGAAATTGGTTGGTTGGCCAGACCTGGTCAAACTTTGCAGTCCCTGATTATATGCCTGAAACAATTGATGCTTTAGCTTATGTGGGTGGTGCGGTAAAGCGTACACCGCAGGTTCGCTATAATCATAAATTGAGCCAAATCACCAACCTTGTGTTGGCTGCAGAAGATTCGAAAGATGAAAGTTCAAACTTACGCTTACCAGCTTTAACTGCACGTTTAAACCATCAATTCAATGAACGCTTATTGTTGAGCGCACGTGCAATGGCTACAGAGAAAAAAACCGATGCTGATACAGAAACAGCATGGGGCATTGGCTTAGGCACCAAATTTGACGTGACGGATAAAACTATGATCAAAGCCGACTATTACCATGTAAAAGGCGATAGCAGTTTTGTGTCATGGAGCAACTCTGGTTTTTTAACAAATGCCAATAAAGAGATCATCGCAACCAATGCATTTGACTCCATTACTATTGGTATTACCCAGCAATTTAACCCACAGTTTAAAGGAACATTGGGCTACGGCTATATGAAAGCGGATCAAAATGATACGTATATAAATGCACTACCTGATAAAACCAAAGCCAATAAAGATTTATGGCAAGCATGGGCCAATGTATTTTATAGCCCCATTAAACCGATCAGTTTAGGGCTAGAATATGTTTATGGTGAACGTGAAGCCTTTGGCCCAGCACCAAATGGCAGCCAAACAGGCTCAGACAACAGAGTCAATGCAGTCGCGATGTATAATTTTTAAAAGAAGTGACGCTTAAAACCGTCATCCGATCAACAAAAAGCCTGAATCATTTCAGGCTTTTTAGGCTTTTTAGGCTTTAATTTAAAGTGAAAGAACTGGATGCATTTTGCTGTTGTATACATACACATAATTGTTGCATAGCAACTTCAATTGTATCGTTCCATTCAAATGAACAGTTGAGGCGGATATAATTTTGTGTATTTTTTTCAAGTCGAAACAATACACTCGGTGCAATACCAATATTTTGCTTTAACAAGCTTTCATAAATTTTAAAACTGTCGCAGTTTGGCGCAAGTTCAATCCATAGAAAATAACCACTTGTGAAAAAATGGATATGGCAATCTTCGGGCAAATGCTGCGCTAAATAGTCATAAAATACTTGCTTGTACTGGGCCAAACGCTGGCGTAAATGGCGTAAATGCTTTTCATAATAATGGTGTGAGAGAAAATCGACCAAAGCATTTTGCACCAATGGGCTGACTGAAACTGTACTCATCAGTTGTAAATGTTGGATTGCATCTGAAAATTGATGAGCGTGAATCCAGCCTACACGGGTGCCCATGCCAAGAGTTTTAGAAAAAGTGGAGCAGTGCAAAACCCGTTGGTGCTGATCAAAATAGGTCATTGGCAAAGGTTTATGTTTGCCATAGCTCAACTCGGCATATACATCATCTTCAATCAAATACACTTGATATTCATGCAATAGATTTGCAATCTTTTGCTTAATTGAATTTGAAACCGTATAGCCTACAGGGTTTTGAACATTCAACATGAGCCAGCAGACTTTAATCGGATACTGTTTAAGGGCTTGTTCAAAGGCAACAATATCAAAACCATGATCTGGATGAGTCGGAATAGTAACGACTTCTAGACCTAAGCGTTCTGCCGCTTGCCATGCGCCGTAAAATACGGTGTCTTGTAATAATATGAAGTCCCCAGACTGTGTAAGGGCTTCTAAAGCCAAATTCAATGCATTAAGTGCGCCAGATGTAATGACAATGTCATCCGTATCACATTGCACACCTTGTAATATATAACGATTTGCAATTAGTTGGCGTAACGCAAAATTGCCTGGGGGCATATTATCGCTGTTTAAATAACTATGCTTGCGTTTGGCATGCTGTGCTAAGAGTTGCATGAATTTTTGGTTATACAAAAGTTCTGGATTAGGAAATGCCGAACCAAAAGGCAAAATATCACTGTGCTGTATGCTTTTTAAATAATGAAAGACTTTAGAATTGATTTGAATATTTTTGCTGTGTTGCATCTCAAGCGGATGCTGAAGGATAGATTTTGCCTTAACTACATAGTAACCAGACTTATCTTTAGCGTAAATTAAGCCTTTAGCTTCAAGTATTTGATATGCATTTAACACAGTAATCAGGCTATAGCCGGAAAGTTGGGCTTGTTCACGTAAAGACGGTAATTTCTCATGTGTTTTCCATTGGCCATGTTTAATGAGTTGTTCAATGCTATGTGCTAATTTTTCAGATTTAAACATGCTACAGCCTAAATATCTGTATCTATAATTTAACTAAAATAACTCATTTTTAATAAATTTGAAGAAATTTAGCGCCAATTTACATTAACTGTTATATTTTTTTAATCTATTTCTGTATCTAGCCCAAAATAGCTGGGGCTTTCATAATGAATCATCACTTCATTGAAATTAAAGGTGAGTCCATGAACCAAAAGTCTCAAGATAAAGCACCGCAATATGCGGATAGTAGCCTTTCAGACAAGGCCTTTAAAAATATGATTATTTGGTTTGCTATTTATGCAGGTTTATTTTGCTTGGGTGTTGCTATTGCGGTAAATGCAGACAAAATTAATATGGGTTAAAGTATTCTTTCTTGCGGTTTTTATGATCTTAAGCCTTCCAAATTGTGTGCGATCCATTAAAAAAAGCTCAACAGTGTTGGGCTTTTTTAGATGCGTATTTTTTTGCTATTTTTTTACTCAATGAGATTTTCGGACATTAAATTGGTGGAAAAGATCATTTTCAATTCATCTATTCTAATTTAAAAATATTCAAGCAAATAAGCACTTGCACACTTTTGCAAAAAAGCTAGTCAAAAAGACTAAACTACGTTAAAAATAAAACAGTGCAAAATACATTGATGCTTATTTGCACTTTGAACTTGTATAAAAATACCGAAATATAAAACCCAATGATGGGCAAATGGAAATAACAACATAGCATAAGGAGCACGGCATGCTTGGAAATATGATGTTTCAGCCACTATTGATTAGTAGCATGATTGAACACGCTGGACGTTATCATGCGGACGGTTTAGTCATCTCAAAAAATACCGATTTAAGTATCACTGAAACAACATGGGGACAAATACACGATAACTCCAAACGCTTTGCCCAAGTTTTACAATCTTTTGGATTTGTATTAGGTGACCGTGTCGCGACGATTGCATGGAATAATCATCGTCATTTAGAGTCATGGTATGCCATTTCAGGAAGTGGTTTGGTCTGTCACACCATTAATCCACGACTTTTCCCAGAGCAATTGGTGTTTATTATTAATGATGCGGCAGATAAGGCATTGTTATTTGATAAAACATTTTTGCCATTAATTAAGGCAGTCAAGCCTTTACTCAAAAGTGTAGAGCATTACATTTGCTTAGATACACCTGATGATGCCGTACGCGAAGCCATTCCAGACGTTCTATTTTATGATGAGCTCATTGCAGGGTATTCAACTCAATTTCAATGGCCTGAGATTGACGAACTGAGTGCCAGTTCTTTGTGCTACACCTCTGGCACAACAGGTAATCCAAAAGGAGTGCTCTACAGCCATCGTTCAACGGTATTGCATAGCTACGCGATTAGTATGCCAGATTCCTTAAACATTTCTGCGCGTGATGTGATGATGCCAGTTGTACCCATGTTCCATGTGAATGCATGGGGAACACCTTATGCTGCAGCTATGGCAGGCTGTACCTTGGTATTGCCAGGGCCTGGGTTAGATGGCGCAAGTTTGGTGGGTTTAATTGATCGCTATAAAGTGAATGTTGCTTTAGGTGTACCAACCATTTGGCAAGGTCTGATTAACGCAGCGCAACAGTCAGGTAGTCAGCTAACAAGCTTGTCCCGCAACGTCGTCGGTGGTTCGGCTTGTCCTCCAGCGATGCTCAAAACATTTAAAGATCAGTTCAACTGTGAAACCATCCATGCTTGGGGCATGACGGAAACCAGTCCTTTAGGTTCTGCAAACCAATTTAAAGCTAAACATTTAGCTTTATCTGAAGAAGAAAAATTGCGAGTTCGTCTTTCTCAGGGACGTCCGCCATTTGGTGTCGATTTAAGAATTACCAATGAAGAAAATGGCACTGAAGAAGTCACCCGCGATGGTGAAACTACAGGTAATTTACAAATTAAAGGGCATTGGATTATCCAAAATTACTTTGGCAAAGAAAATAGTGCTTTAACTACTGATGGTTGGTTTGATACGGGCGATATTGCTACTTTAAATGAAGATGGCTATCTTAAAATTAGTGACCGCTCAAAAGATTTAATTAAGTCGGGTGGCGAATGGATTTCATCGGTAGATTTAGAAAATTTAGCTATGGGCCATCCTAAAATTGCCATGGCAGCCGTGATTGCCGCTGAGCATGAAAAGTGGGATGAACGTCCTATTCTAATTGCTATTAAAAAGCCTGATGTAGAGTTAAATGAATCTGATATTTTAGACTTTTATTCAGATAAAGTCGCAAAATGGCAAATTCCAGATAAAGTAATTTTTGTTGAGAGCATTCCACTGAGTGGAACTGGAAAAATGCTGAAAAAAGACTTACGTGAGCAGTTTGGTAAAGTGCTATTAAGTGCTTAAAAAGCATAAGATTCATGCAGTTGATTTAAGCTGGCAATGCTATACCGTTTGGTATGGCATTGTGTTTTATTGCAATTAAACATAATACCTATACAAGTAAATTTAGAAAAAATGATCTAAGCATAAATCATGAAAATTTCAGCTTAAGTTAAAATCTCAACATACAAAATTAGCAAATGCTAAGCATTGCATTGCAGATTACTGCTATTGCAGTTTATATAGATAACGACATTATTTGCTTGATTAAATAGTTGATTTTTTGTATGAGTAATAACGAGATTTTGAGTCATTAATAAAAAACTTGAATAGAAGAACTGACTACTTTAACTCGAAAATTAGTCCAAATAAGCGTAGATTAAAGCTTTGTCTTTAAGCATTCCTGTCATTGGAATAGTCATGTTCTCCAGCTGGATTCTTTTCACTTTAATGGCTGCATTTATGCAGTCTTGGCGCAACGCATTTCAAAAACAACTCAGCAGTACTGTAGATGTTTATGGCGTAACGCTGGCACGTTTCTTATTTGGTTTTCCTTTTGCAGCTGTATATATCTTTTGGTTGTACCAAACGCATCCCATCACTTTACATGCTGAATTTACCCCTAAATTTTGGCTCTATATCTTTTTTGCAGGAAGTAGCCAAATTTTAGCCACCATTTTAATGGTGATGTTATTCAAGCAAAAAAACTATGCAATTGGTGTTGGCTTAGCTAAAAGTGAAGCCATATTGGCGGCACTCATTAGTGTGGTATTTTTACAAGAATATCTCAGTTTTTTGGGCTGGATTGGCGTACTTATTGGTGGTCTAGCAGTATTTTTACTGAGCAAAGGTAGTGGATTAAAGAGCTTATCAATACCCACGCTTATCATTGGTATAGGAAGCGGTTTAAGTTTTGCGATTACATCGTTATTGGTCCGTGAGGCGAGTTTAGAGCTAAGTAGTTTGCCATTTTTACATCGTGCTTCGTGGGTATTACTCTGTGTAATTGGTTTTCAGTGCCTAAGCATGTTGTTGTATTTGAGTCTTTTTAGTCGAAAAACTTTAGTGGCAATGTTCAAGCGTCTTGGGCTTACATTTAAAGTGAGCGTTTGTAGCTTTTTAGCCTCACTAGGTTGGTTTACAGCAATGAGCATGCAGTCCGTTGCGATTGTTAAAACGCTAGGCCAAATAGAAGTGCTGTTTAGCTTACTTATTTCTGCCTTTTTCTTTAAAGAAAAGCTCGCCCGAACGGATCACTGGGGGCTTTTATTGGTCGTGATTGCTGCCATCATGGTCATTTGGGCTTAAATAAAATATTCGCTGATACAAAAAATGATTTGGGATCGACAGAGCGATTTTTAAATTTTCGTACAAAGCATATTAAATAGAAGTATGAATTACGCGGAGTTCATCATTTAATCGATTTGATTGTTTTTTAGCATAAAAAAGCACATCCTTTTCAGATGTGCTTTTAACATTACCATAAATGTGTGATAGGCAGATTATTCAGCAACTTCAACAGTCAAACCATAAGTGAAGTTTTCGCTGTTTGGTTTTTTGGTGTTGTCTGAATTTGCTTCTGGGTAAGATGCTGTAATTAGATAAATACCTGCTTTATCAAATTTAACTTCAAATTCACCTTTTTTATTGGTTACTACATGTGGTAATTCACGCTTTGCATTCGGCTCGTAAGTGCTCGCGCCTTTAAATACATCTACTTCTAAATCTGGTACTGCTTTACCATTAAATAGTACTTGTGCTTTAAGCGATTCACCAGAAAACAACTCATTTGGATGACTAATGAGTTTAACTTCAAATCCTTTGTTGGTCACTGCTGGAATTGCCGTAGGTTTGCCTTTGGTTACAAAGCTTTCAGCGATAAATGTATTTGTTGCTTCAATAATTTGTGCTTTTTCAGGCACCTGATCTGCAGCGATTACACGTGGCGGTTGAGCTGGTGTAGCAGTTGGTACTTTTGCTTGTTCTGGCACTTTTTGTGGAGCAGGATTAGCGGGTGCATTTTGTGGATTACGTACTGGACGTACACGTAACCAACGGCCATCTACAAGTGCATATTTGGTGCTATTACCTGTAGCATCTTGTGTACGAATACGATATGTACCTTCTGAAGGTAAATCGAACTCAGCAATACTAAAACGCTTCAAACTAGTCGCTGGATTAATCGCTACTGTTTTACCATCTGGATTTGTCACAACATAAGTTGTTTTGAAATTCATAGAGGGTGCAAAAAACTTTTCAATTGTAATCGCGCTTTGGAAGCTTACATTTGAAGATGTCGCATCAAAGGTGTCAGGCAGTAAAAAAGGGCTTGCTGTATGTGCATTTGCGAGTACAGGTAAAGATGCAACCAAGGCGATTTTCAACCAATTGTTCATTAAATTCTCCAGTTTAAAAATTATTTATCTTCAATGTGCGTTAATCTACTTGATAACCGTTATCAATATCAATAAGATGCTATAAAAATATTTTGGAGAGTCAGCATGCCATTCGCTGAGAGCAAAAAATTGCATAAAAAAGTGTTTAATCTAAGCCCACTGGTTATCGCACTTACCCTGATTTCTCCACTGCAGACCTACGCAACAGATCTGGTGCAAAGTCCACAACTGAATCAGCCAGATACGACGCAAACACATCGTTTTCATCGTGATTATGTATTAGGCACTTCATTGGATGTGGTCGTAACAGGCACCAATAAACAAGATGCAAAAATAGCTTTAGATGCAATTGAAGCCGAAATTGCACAATTAGATAAAAAGCTTTCAGTATGGCGCTCTGACAGCGAAATCTCAGCGTTAAATGAAAAAAAATCGGCGCAAATTTCGCCAGAATTATTTGAAGTGATAGCTGCATGTGAAGCATGGCGCGCAAAAAGCTGTGGTGCATTTGATGCACGTCTTGGCGAATTGATTGCAATGTGGGAAAAAGCCCAAGGTATTCAAGCAGTTGACGAATCAACTCGCGTAGCCATTACTAGCGAATTAATGAAACCTGATACAGTGACATTAGATGCTACACAGCAAACAGTAGCAATTCAACCTGCGGTCACATTTGCGCCAGATGCTTATGCAAAAGGTTATATTATTGACCGTGCAATGCTGGCAGCGCGTAGTAAAGTACCTCATATTGAAGGTTTGCTCATTGATATTGGTGGCGATATGCGTGTGTGGGGGAATGCACCGCAAAAGGATGGCTGGAGCATTGGCGTACAAGATGCATTTAATCACCACGATTTAGCCGTTCCATCAGAAGTTCTAAAATTACGCGACCATGCTGTTGCTTTTAGTGGTAAAGGCTATCGCGATGTGGCTGGTCAAAGTCATTTATTAAATCCAAATACAGGTTTGGCACTGCAACATGTTGAACAATGTGTGGTTGTTGGAGCGTGTGCTGCAGATGCAGATGCCCTAGCAACTGCTTTAGCTGGGATGTCACCTGAAGATGGTATGGCTTTAGTTGAAAGCCTAGTAGGTTACGAAGCAAAACTGACCATGAGTAATGGTGAATTTTATCAAAGCGCTGGTTGGAATTACCTATTACAAACCAACGTTAGCCCTGAAATGCTGACAGTTGCTTCAGGTGCATCCGCAAAATGGCCAGCAGGTTATCAAGCATTAATTGATTTAACCATTCCAAAAATTAATGTTGAAAAATATCGTATGCCTTATGTTTCTGTATGGGTAACGGATGAAAATAAAAAATTAGTCCGTACACTTGCAGTATGGGGTAAAGATGAGAAGTGGATTAATTCAAACTATGTATGGTGGCGCCGTTATGGCCGTCAAATGACCAATCTAGATGCAGTCGCTAAACCATCACGTCAACCTGGTAATTACAAATTGGCTTGGGATGGTAAGGATGATCATGGTAAGTCTGTAGCAGCAGGTAGCTATACTGTGCATATTGAAACCTCACGTGAGCACGGCGATCATAGCTACCAAACTCTGAATTTGGATGTTAAATCTAAAGCTTCAGCACAATCTTTGCCTGCTCAAACTGAAATTGGCGCAGTCAAAATGAGTTTCCAAAAAGCGCATTAATAGCGGATTGAGTTTAAGGTTTTAAACAGTGTACCAACGACGTGATTTTTACCGCCATGCACGCTATGTGCATGGCTGGCTTTCTGCATTTGCATTTATTGCACTTTTCTTTTTTGCACTAACTGGATTGTTTTTAAATAATCCAGATTGGTTCAAACCTGCACCAGAAGAAGCACCAGTTAAATTACAGCTACCCAATACTGTAAGCCAACAACTGCTTGATCAAGAAAACCCAAGTACTGCACTTTTAGATTACGTACGTGAACACAGTACTGTGGTTGGGCGTTATAAAAGTAGCGAAGTGATGGATGGTGAAGTGATGATCCGTCTAGAAAGTCCTGCTGGCGAAACTGATGTTTGGGCAATATTAGACACAGGCGAAGTAGAAGTCACATCAAAACCTGCATCAACGGTATCTCTCATTAATGATTTACACCGTGGTAAAAATGCGGGTACTGCGTGGAATTGGTTTATTGATGTCGCTTCAATCGTTATTTTATTATTGTCTGTAGCTGGCTTCATTTTATTTTTAAGTATCAAAACACGTTTGCTCACTCATTTGCTATTAACCGCAAGTAGTTTGGCTTTGTTTATCTTATTAATATGGACTGCAATTTAAGGACAGTGTGATGACTTCTGCAGTAGCACTGCTTCTTACAATTTTGGCGTGTTTGCTTTTACTTTGTTTGGTTTATATTTGCGTGTTGATTTACGGCCGATTTACACAGCAAAAAGTCGATCAAATCTACGATAAAACCTATTTACTCATCTATGCCAGTCAGTCTGGACATGCTGAAAATTACGCTAAACAAACTGCTGAACAGCTGGTAAAAGCAGGTCAGCACTGTGTTTGCCTAAATATTGAAGATCTTCAAGTTGAGCAACTGAAGCGAGCACATCAAAGTTTATGGTTTGTGAGCACTTATGGTGAAGGTGATGCACCAGATAGTGCGCAAGTTTTCCAGCACCAATTGACTTCGCAGCGTTTAGATTTGTCCCACCAAACTTTTGCAATACTCGCTTTTGGTGACCGTAGATACACGAACTTTTGCGCTTTTGGGCAGCGTTTGCAAGATTTGTTAATTGAGCAACATGCTCAGCCTTCCTTTGATTTAGTTTGTGTAGATCAATTGGCAGATGCAGATTTAAATACTTGGCAAACACAGTTGAGTCAGTTCACACAGCTTGAGTTGAGTCGGGTACCAACAAAAAAAGTTTGGACAGACATACAACTTAGTCAAAGAACTTTACTCAATGCTGGAAGTCAGGGCACAGGCTTATACTTTTTGAGCTTTAAGGTTGAACCAGGGCTTCAATGGCATGCAGGTGATATTGTTGAAATTCAATGTGCAAATAGCCAACAAGCCTTGGAAGAGTTTGTAAATCAACAGCCTCATTTAAATGCTTCACATATTGATGCACTACGATTTAAAAATTTGCGTACAGCTCCTGTATTTGTGAAGCAAGAACAGGAAGTTACGGGTTGGATTGATGCACTAAGTCATTTACCTCTGCGTGAATATTCAATTGCGAGTATTCCAGCGCAGGGTCATTTAGATTTAATTGTGCGTCAAGAAGTAGGACAACAAGGTTTAGGTTTAGGCTCTGGTCTATTAACTACGTCCTTGGCCATAGGTGAAAAACTGACAGCTTCCATACGTTCCAATCCAAATTTTCAGCTCAATACAAGTAATGAACCCTGCATTTTTATAGGCAATGGTTCTGGCTTAGCTGGATTAATGGCACATTTACAGCAACGTCAAGCTTTAGGGCATCAGCAAAATTGGCTCATTTTTGGTGAAAGACAACAACAATATGATGCTATTTGTACAGCTGAACTAAATGCCATAGAAAATGCAGGTTATTTACCCCAAATAGATCGGGTTTATTCTAGAGATGGGCTGGCGCTGGCTTATGTGCAAGATGTATTAGTTGCGAAGTCCGTACAATTGAAAGAATGGATTGAGCAGGGTGCAACTTTGTATATTTGTGGCAGTTTAATGGGTATGGCTCAGGGTGTAGAACAAGCCTTGATTGATATTATTGGAATTGAAGGCTTAACACAGTTAAAACAGCAACAGCGTTATAAACGAGATGTCTATTAATCTTTGTCTTTCTTAAAAATATACTCAGGCGTACGAGTAAAGCTCAAAATTTAGAATAAAAAAATGGCTCATAAGAGCCATTTTTTTATTGCGTATCTATTAGTTGGCACGAATCCAAGTTTGGCTACGCCCAAGAGCAGAGACACCGATATAACCGCGACCATTTAATGTTTGGCCATCATTTGAAAGTTTGGCATTAAAGCTATATGTCTTGCCATTTTTAGGGTCGGTAATTTTCCCGCCGTCATAGCTTTGCTTACCAGTATTTTTTAATCCAGTCACAATTTGAACACCTTTTAAGGGTTTATTGTGAAATTTACCTACGCATTTCGCGCAACTTTCAGCCTCACCAGGCGTTAATACATCTACAATTTTAGCGGTAAGCACACCATTAGGTGCTTCGCGGAATTCTACAATTGAGAGCGGTTTTTTGGTTTGATCATCAATCGTTTTCCATTTGGTACCGTGGAGTGGATCGGCCGCCAAAGCCATAACAGAAATTGCGGATAAACCAAGAAGAGTAGCTATTTTTTTTATCATCATTAAAACCTCATAGATTCCTTGAAAGTGACTACTGACCAACGCCATAGATATTGAGTTTTCACTCAAGCTCAAAATATAAGCGGTGGTGATGATAAGTCATGATGCTATTATTCAAAACAAAGTGGGATCAAATATGAATGTTTGACGTACTTGTGTGTAAGCTCTCTGCGAAACTTTTACATGTTGTGTAGTGATTGAGTAGCTTATATTAAAAATATTTAGCTTAAACATAAACTTAAATTTTTATGACGTTTTTTTGCCATTTCATTCTTTGCAATTTAATAAATGATAATAGCTAAAACAGATTAATCTATATTTATAATAAAAATGTTAATGTGTTATTTTTAAGCCAATCATAATAAAAAGATATCAATAAATGATTTTAAGAAAAATAATGAAAATGAGTCAAAAGTATTAAACTCCTTAAAACTAAAGGGTGTTGTGCTTTTTAAGTCAATGAGCATGTCTATAGAAAATCAATAACTAATATTCTGCGGTTAAATTAATGATAGATTGGTATTTATTTAATGAATGACAAAGCCACTTTGTTTTGCGCTATTCTATATGAATAAACTATAAAACCGCGATACTTTAACCCTCTGTCGTTAAAGTTGAATCAAAAGAGCTTTTTTTAATGTCTAGTACAGATCGAAATAAACGTCCCTTATACATTCCATACGCAGGAAATACCTTACTTGAGCTACCTTTGCTAAATAAAGGTTCAGCATTCTCAGAGCAGGAACGCGAAGCATTTAACTTACATGGTCTTATGCCACATGTAATTGAAAATATTGAAGAACAAAGTCAACGCTCATACCAGCAATATAGTTCATTTAGTGATCCAATCAATAAACATATTTATTTACGCAACATTCAAGACACCAATGAAACGCTGTTTTATCATTTGATTGAAAATCATTTAACAGAAATGATGCCGATCATTTATACCCCAACCGTAGGTGATGCTTGCCAACATTTCTCAGATATTTACCGTCGCCATCGCGGTGTTTTTATTTCATATCCAGACAGTGAGCATGTCGATCAGATTCTGCATAATGTAAATCGAAAAAATGTAAAGGTCATTGTGATTACGGATGGCGAACGTATTCTAGGTTTAGGCGACCAAGGGATTGGTGGCATGGGTATTCCAATTGGTAAATTATCTTTATATACCGCTTGTGGTGGTATTAGCCCAGCCTATACATTACCTATTACCTTAGACGTCGGAACCAACAACGAACAATTATTAAATGACCCACTATATATGGGTTTACGTCATCCACGTATTAGTGGCGATGAATATTATGCCTTTGTGGATAAAGTCATTCATGCCATTCAGCAGCGTTGGCCTGAAGCACTGATTCAATTTGAAGACTTCGCACAAAAAAATGCGATGCCTTTATTAGAAAAATACCGCGATAAAATTTGCTGTTTCAATGATGATATTCAAGGTACGGCGGCGGTTTCTGTTGGTAGTTTAATTGCAGCTTCACATGCTTCAAATAAACAATTGAAAGATCAACGCATTGCATTTTTAGGTGCTGGTTCTGCAGGTTGTGGTATTGCAGAGCAAATTATTGCACAAATGTGTGCTGAAGGTTTAACTGATGCTGAAGCGCGTCAGCGTGTATTTATGGTAGACCGTTTCGGTTTAATTACAGAAAATCAGCCCAATTTATTGAATTTTCAGCGTAAATTGGCACAAAAACCAGAACACATTGCACATTGGGCAAATGCAGATGAGATCATTTCGTTATTAGACGTTGTGAAACATGCTAAGCCGACCGTGCTCATTGGCGTATCAGGGCAGGCAGGGTTGTTTACTAAAGCAATTATTGAAACGATGGCTGCCAATTGTGAGAACCCAATAGTCTTGCCACTTTCAAATCCGACATCTCAGGTAGAAGCTGTTCCTGCTGATGTCATTCAATGGACTGAAGGGCGTGCATTGATTGCTACAGGTAGCCCATTTGCACCTGTAAATTATCATGATCAAATCTTTAATATTTCTCAGTGCAATAACTCTTATATTTTCCCTGGGATTGGCTTGGGCGTGATTGCATCACGTGCTAAGCGCGTAACAGATAATATGTTAATGGCGACCAGTAATGCTTTGGCTGAATGCTCACCAAAATTACAAGACCCTACAGCGGATTTATTGCCAAGCTTAGATCAGCTACAAGCTATTTCTAAAGTCATTGCTTTACGTGTTGCAAAAGCAGCCATGCAAGATGGTGTAGCACCCGTAGTGAGTGAAGAAGAAATTTTGGCTGCAATTGAAGCCAATTTTTGGACACCTGAATATCGTGACTATAAACGCGTGACTTACTAATTAATGTTTTAAACATGCTTTAGTGATTTTGAAGAGTTCACATAAAAACAGCCATGAAATCATGGCTGTTTTTTTTAGAGTGCTTTAAATTTAAAGTGTAGTTTGCGTTTTAAATCTGCCCAATTTGTCGAAATCCAACAGACGAAAGATCCTGCTGTGACTAAGATCGCACCATGCCAAAATTCATTTGACAGTACGGTATCTAAAATGAGCATAGACAGAAGTGATGAAAATAATGGGCTAAAATATGAGAGTGTGACTAATAAGGTGATATTGCCCTGAATAATTCCAATATTCCATGCGGCATAGCCCAGTGCTGTCACAATTGAAACCAGTAACATACATATACCTGTAGATAAACTAATCTCTGGAATTCCTTGAAAATCATGAAATAACAACATTTTTAGCCATAACACTACAGAAATAGCTAAGAAAAATAGCGCAATGGGATTGTGGCCTTGGCTATATTTTTTAGTAATTACACAATAAACCGACCATAAACTGGCACCAATAAATGCCAAAATATAGCTTGCAGGGTTTGATTGGATGTTTTGCATGACTGTAGCCCATGAAAACTCACCTGAACCCGCTTGCATCACTACAATGCCACCCAAGCTGATAGCCAGTCCAATCATGACAAAAATATTGAATTTAAGTTCTTTAAAAACAATTAATGCTGCGACCGTTAAGCTGGGCCATAAATAATTGACCAAACTCACTTCTATGGCTTGTTGTGCAGTTTGCGCTAAGGCAATAGCATAGGAAAAGCACAGTTCATAAACCAAAAATAGCAACGTTGCTGAAATTAAGTAAACCCGCGGAATTTCTTTTAATTTTGGAATACGGAATAGCAACAACAAAATGACCGTGCTGAAAGTGTACATAAAGGTCACTGCAAGGTCTGGCCCAATACTGAAACTGACTGTTTTTAATAAACCAACAATCGAAGACCATTGCAAAATGGCACTGAAACCGATGAGGGTAGCTAGATTTTTAGACATTGCATGCTCAAGACTGCGTGATGCACAAAATAATATGAAATTTAACCAAACAGTATACGCTGAATTGTAAATGACGGGATGATAAAACCTTTGATGGTTTTTATTGGATATAAATTGAAAGCGCTTTGCACTAGAAAGGAGAGCAATCACTGCAACCCACGAATGATAGGTTGCAGTTAAAATAAGTTCAATGAATGCTGATTAAAGCAAGGCAACAGTCCAGCGGATTAAAAATGGCCCCGCAAGTACCATAAATACGCCTGCAAGTACCATGGTTAAACAAGCAGCTACACCTTCTTCAGCATGACGTGAAAAAGCGTGACTTGTGCCAAAGCCATGTGCGGCATTTCCTAAAGATGCACCTTGTGCAAAGTGTGATTTCAGTTTTAGTCCAGCCAATACCATATCACCGAGCATTACACCTGCAGTCCCTGTAATCATCGTAAATACAATCACTAATTCAACAGAACCACCAATATTTGAAGTGAGCTCCATGGCAAAAGGTGTAGATATTGAACGCGCCATGAGACTGTAAGATGTCGCCGCATCAAATTGGAAAAGTTTTGCCAAATAAAACGAACTTACAATGCCCGCCAGCATACCTACAATAATGCCCAAACAAATAGCAAAGGCATGTTTTTGAATTAACTTTCGATATTCATAAATAGGTAAGGCAAAGGCCACAGTTGCAGGACCCAACATCCATATAAGCCATTTCGCATCTAGCATATAAGTTTCATAACTCACGCCACTCATCACCAATACAATGATGATGATGGTCGGAACAAAAATACCTGGTGCGAAAATAATAAGTGGATATTTTTTATAAAACTTTTTGCCCAGTAAATAGCCCACAATAGTGGCAATAAGACAAACAATTGAAACAGTGTTCATACGATCAACCTTATTTTCCTTGCTGTGGCTGTGCTTTTAAAGCACTGCGCTTGCTCGCCCAAGTCGCTTCCATTTTAAAACCCCATGCAACAGTGAGCGCTGTAATGGTCATAACAATTACGGTGCCAATGACGACACTTAATACCAGTTGCCAGCCTTGACTAATGAATAAGTCTTTATATTTCATAATGCCAACAACGCAAGGAATGAACAGCAACACCAATTCACCCAAAATAAAACTAGAACCAGCTTTAATCCAATCCAGCTTCATTACGCCAGACAGTAACGCTACTAAAACCAGAAGTAACCCAATTACGCCACCTGATACAGGTAAATTTAGCCACTGCTGAATACAAGCACCAAGCCACCAAATTGCAGTTAATAGCCCAAGTTGTAACGCAATAACAGAAATATGCTGAATTTTAGGTAAGTTAAACATAGAGAGCAGACTGTACTAAACAACTGATGGCTATTTTAAAATTGACCTCATAAGCAAATTATGAATAATTGAAAAATAATTATGCATTTTTTGAATAATTTACTATGGATATTAAAAGCCTGAATGTTTTTGTGAATATCGTACAGCTACAAAGTTTTTCTAAAGCTGCCGAAGAATCTTTTGTGAGTCAGCCGACTGTCAGTAAAATGATTGATGCATTAGAAGAAGAAATAGGCGCATCTTTATTCCATAAAGGTCAGGCTGGGCGTAAAAGGGATGTCGCTCTAACCGCAATTGGCGAGCAAATATATAAACACGCGTTGTCTATGCTCGAGCAACACAGACAAATGTATGCCTCTGTTGCGAGTATTCAGCAACTCAAACAAGGTTCATTAAGCATTGGATTACCCCCCATAGGCTCATCAATGTTCAGTCGATTGATTGCCAAATTTCATAAGCTTTATCCCAATATTGAGCTAAGTTTTTTTGAAGTTGGGGCAACGAGTATTGAAACAGCTATTTTGGCCCGAAAAGTAGATGTCGGAATTATTTTAGGCCACCTTAAGCCTGCATTAAGTGGTATTCCAATCGTCGATTCGCCCATGTGCTTGCTGTCACGAAAACAATCTGGTTGGGGTAAGAGAAAAACCGTGTCTTTGATCGAGCTGAAAGAAGAATCTTTTTTACTGTTTAATGACACATTTCGGCTTAATCAGATCATTTTACAAGCTGCTAACGATGTCGGCTTTGAGCCCAAAGTAGTGTGTAAAAGTAGTCAATGGGACTTTATTAGTAAACTTGTGGATTCCAATGTCGGTATTGCTTTATTACCTGAAAAATATTGCGAGCAGCTAAGTGCTGAAAAATTTAACTATAGTATTTTACAAGAGCCACATATTAATTGGACTTTAAGCATGGCGTGGAATAGAACCGTTCCAATGACCCCAGCCGTGCGTGCATGGCTAGAAATTGTAGAAGAAAATTTAGAGCAAATCAGTTTTTTCTAAATGTAAGATACTATTGAATATCTACAAAATATACGCTTTAAATCTTATGCTAATCAATATTTTACACACCTTTATTGATTCTAGTCATTCAAAATTGATGCATTAAAATCAAGCATTTCCAGATTCTTTAAACTTAAAAATGAAAGAATTTAATGCAAAGAGAATTTTCTGGCGCACTAATTGCAAGCATAGTGAATTAATTTTACTGTTTGATATAGATAATTAGGAAATGCCAGTGTCAGCACCTTATTTGCGTGGACAAGCGCTCATTGATGAAATTCAGCAACAACACTATTCCAGAGATTTAATTGGCTATCACGGCAATCCGCCCCATGCCCAATGGCCAAATCAAGCGCGCATTGCTGTACAGTTTGTTTTAAATTATGAAGAAGGTGGTGAAAACCATGTAGAACATGGCGATGCAGGTTCAGAGCAGTTTTTATCTGAGATTGTTGGTGCTGCCAGCTTTCCAGCTAAGCACATGTCGATGGATTCCATGTATGAATATGGCTCGAGAGCTGGTTTTTGGCGTATTCATGAAGAATTTCAGAAGCGTGACTTACCTATGACGATATTTGGCGTAGGCATGGCGCTAGCGCGTAATCCACATATTGTGCAAGCCATTAAAGATGCAGATTATGATGTAGTGTCGCATGGTCAGCGCTGGCTACACTATCAAAACATGCCCATTGAGATTGAGCGTCAACACATGGATCAGGCCATCAGCGTGTTAGAAGCATTATTTGGTAAGACTCCAATTGGTTGGTACACCGGACGTGACAGCCCGAATACTCGTCAACTGCTGGCTGAATTTCCACAAATTCAATATGACTGTGACCACTATGGCGATGACTTACCTTTTTGGAGCAGTTTGACAGACAGTCAAGGAAATCGTCGCGCTCATTTAATTATCCCGTATACATTAGAGTGCAATGATATGAAATTTAGTTCTGCGGGTGGTTTCAACACTGGAGAGCAGTTCTATCAATATCTAAAAGACAGCTTTGATGTTTTATATGCCGAAGGTGAGTTTGCACCTAAAATGATGTCTATTGGTATGCATTGCCGTCTTTTAGGGCGACCAGGTCGGTTTAAGGCACTGCAAAGGTTCTTAGATTATGTGCAATCTCACGAAAAAGTGTGGATTTGTAAGCGTGGTGACATTGCTTCGCACTGGCAAAAAACACATGGTATGAGTGAAGTATAAGTAATTAAAAAATAGGGGCTTAGCTCCTATTTTTTTGATCTTTAAAATTATGGATTTTCGCTTTTAAGTATCTTTGGCATTGATATTGCAAAATAAAATTTGAACAAATATTCAATTTTTAGGCGATTTAACAGTGCATCTTGCTGAATTTAATCAAGCATCTGAAACAGATGCAAAAACTTTTTTAAAGCACTGTGTGCAAATTGAGAGCTGGACTAATCAACTATCAGCTCAGCGACCTTATACATCAATTGAAGAGCTTCTAGGTCTAGCAAAGCAACAGGCAGCCACATGGCAGTGGGCTGAAATTAAAAGTGCTTTGGATAATCATCCACGAATTGGTGAAAAAAAAGCTCAGGCTCATTTAAGCAATCAAGAACAAGATTTTTCTAATCGTGAGCAGGCAAGCATTACCAGTGATGAAGAAACACAGGAAGCGCTTTTGGCTGGAAATATCGCGTATGAACAAAAATATGGCTACATTTTTTTAATTAAAGCTTCAGGCCTGAACAGCCAAGAAGTCCTTCAAGCGCTCCGTTACCGATTAATGAATGATCCAGATACAGAGCAACGCATTGTGCATCAGCAGTTATCAGAAATTGCCTTATTAAGATTAATGCAGGAGCTTAGCGCATGATCAGTTCCCATATTTTAGATACAACTTTGGGCAAACCTGCTTCCAATGTAAAAATTGAACTGTTTAATGACATTGGACATAGTTTAGGTTCTGCCGTCACCAATAGTGATGGACGCGTGATGGACTTTGGTCTGACCGAGTTTAAGGCTGGCGCTTATAGTTTAGAGTTTTCTACAGCCCCTTATTTTAAAGCTTTAGGCATGGACACATTCTTTCCCAAAGCCGTGATTCATTTTTATGTACAAGATACATCACAACATTTCCATATTCCTTTGCTGATTAGCCCGTTTGCGTATTCGACTTACCGCGGTAGTTAAACGCTTAAATTGACAACTAAAAGTTTAAAATATAGGGGAATATAAAAATGACAGAACATGAAAAGAGCATTTCGCCAGAACATGAATATTTAGGTGCAGGTAAAAGCCTTGCATACGGTTTGCAACACGTGTTGACCATGTATGGCGGTATTATTGCACCACCACTGATTATTGGTACAGCGGCTGGTCTAGAAGCAGCACAAATTGGATTATTGATTGCTGCTGCATTGTTTGTGGGCGGTTTAGCGACCATGTTACAAACTATAGGGGTGAAATATATTGGTGCACAATTACCTTTAGTGCAAGGTGTATCCTTTGCAGGCGTAGCCACCATGATTGCGATTGTCACTACGGGCGGTGGATTATCTGCTGTTTATGGTGCGGTTATTGTGGCCTCGTTAATCGGTTTTTTTCTGGCGCCTTATTTTTCAAAAATTATTCGTTTCTTTCCACCTATTGTTACAGGTTGCGTCATTACTGTGATCGGGCTGTCATTGCTTCCCGTTGCTGTACGCTGGATGATGGGCGGCAATAACAAAGCACCAGATTGGGGTAGTGCAGAAAACATTAGCTTGGCGTTTTTAACTTTGGCTATTGTGATTGCACTGAATTTAACCCGCAATGCTACTATTCGTCGTCTGTCTATTTTACTGGCAATTATTTTAGGCACTGTATTGGCTTATGCACTTGGCTTCGGTGACTTCTCTAAAGTCGCAAGTGGCAACTGGATTCAATTCCCAAGTTTCTTTGCTTTTGGCATGCCAACATTTGAACTCAGCGCGATTATTGCCATGCTGATTGTTACTCTTGTAATTATGACTGAAACCACGGCAGACATTATTGCTGTCGGGGAAATTGTAGATACTAAAGTAGATGCAGAACGTATTACCAATGGCTTACGTGCAGATATGCTATCGAGTGCAGTAGCCCCAATTTTTGGATCATTTATGCAAAGCGCATTTGCACAAAATGTGGGATTGGTTGCCATTACTGGAGTAAAAAGCCGTTTTGTGGTGGCTGCAGGCGGTTTAATTTTAGTGGTGCTGGGTATTTTACCTATTATGGGGCGTTTAATTGCGGCTATTCCAGTACCTGTATTGGGTGGCGCAGGCTTGGTGCTATTTGGTACTGTGGCTGCTAGTGGTATTCGTACTTTGGCCAAAATTGACTATAACGAACAAAAGAATTTGATCATTGTTGCGACCGCAATCGCAGCAGGTATGATTCCAATTATTGATCATTCATTCTATGCTAACTTTCCAAAATGGGTACAAACATTATTTCATTCAGGAATTAGTTCTACTTGCGTCATGGCGATCTTACTAAACATTGTGTTTAACCATCTGAGTATCTTTAAACCTAAAAGTGCTGTGAGTGTGTCTAAAACAATGATAAAAACACCGCACTAAACTAATCATTTGCTTTATTAAGAGCGAGCCTACAGCCCACATTTGTGGGCTTTTTTATAAGGTTTAGAATAGTGTGAGCAGTTCGATAGATACATATATAAGCCGTAGATCGACAGACTGATATATTTATAATAAAAAAATAATTAAGATAAAAAACAAGCACTGAAGTGCTTGTTTTAGATAAGAAATAAATTTTAAAGGACTATGTTTTAAGTCTCACAAATCTGAACCGGAACCGTGAACTGAACCACGTCACAATTCGGGCCCGTACCAATACGGTCAATCACTACAAATTGACTTGGGGCTTCAAAAGTCAGAAGTGGATGATGCCATGTACCCGCATGATAATTGACACCTTGCTCGCCATTCGTGATAAACGCACGTAGTTGACTCAGATCTGGTTGGTTTTCGTCTAAAGCAGGGGCTACAACAATTAGAAATGCCTGCCCATGCATGGGAACAAAAGCCTGAGATCCTAAAGGATGGCGCTCTAGCATATTAATTGTGCAGGGCAATGCCGTAGATTTGATATTTCGAAAAATACTCATACCTGTTTGTGCTTGATCTGCTTGGCTCATAGCAATCGCATGATAGCGTTCTGTATGTGCATCATTGATGTGAAAAAACTCTTGCTCAGCACATTGGATCACCTCACCAAAAGTAGCAAAGCTCGTTTTAGCAAGCGGTTCAATATAAATGCTTTGCAAATCAATATTCACGCTCATAGCTATTATCCTGCAATTTTACCCCAAAGGCGTATACGGCTAATTCCACCGTCTGGAATCATGTTTACACGTATATGTGAGATTTTTTCATGTTGGAGTATTTCAGCCACATATTGATGAATATGATCCATTTGCATCTCTTGTGCAGTGAGTAAAAATGGCCAAAATATACTTTGTGGGATGAGCTGCGGATCAGTTGCATCTTCAATATATACCGCTTGTATAGACACCTGCGCAGGATAATTGCCTTTAAAATGTGCTGTATCAATCTCTATTTGTTCAATCTTCCCACTTTGACCTAATGCTAAGATACACCAGTCAAAACCAGGAGCACGGCGACGTTTAGTTTCCCAGCCATCTCCCATATTAATGCCACGACCTGGATTAATTAAATTACGTGGATGCCCAAAATGAGCATCGCTATAGGCAATTACGCGACCACCATTTTCTAAGGCTAACAGATCTAAGGTCTGTTCAGTATTGTGTTGTTGCACTTCAACAGTGCCATATACTTTAAAACGTGCCACTCCACCATCTGGGAAAATATTTAAACGAATATGGCTAAAAAGTTGCTGGGATTTAGCATTAAATATATGGTGCTGGCTTGGGCCTAAAATTGAATTATCTATTAGGCTGACCCATTCAACTTGGCTTAAATCACCATCAGGTGCATAGCATGCTTCAACAGAAGCCGAGGCTGGATAATTACCCGTAAAAAATGTGGTGTCTATATCTACTGCTTGTATACGACCCGCAACCCCTAATTGCACAATAGCCCAATCGTAACCACTCTGACGTTTACGGCGCGTTTCCCACCCATCCATCCATTTCCCATGGTCGTCAAACTTATTTTCTACAAATACTGGTGCTTCAAATTGAAGCATGCGTTTTGCTTCTGCAAAAAAATCATCGGAACATTCCACAATTTTTGCACCAATTCGGTCATCTGCTAAGTTAGTGAGTATTTGTAATTGTGCAGGAATATCAAAAATAGGGGCGAATAAAGTTGCCATTTATAAAATCCATTCAGGTTTGATTGTTGTAAAGATCACACTTGCATCATCTTGATGAATTTTTAACATTCGATAAAAACAAGCCATACATGGTATTAGAAGCACAGCCTATGCCAACTTTTGATTTTTTTAGCCTATTTAAAAAAAATGGCACGCTTTTCGCTTTTCAACCTGTAAATGACGAAATAACGACAGGAGTGACAGATGGAAATTGCAATTATCGGTGCGGGGATGGCAGGTTTAACAACGGGCATTGCACTGAAAAAATTTGGGCATCAGGTCAGTATCTATGAGCAAGCTGAGCAGATCTTACCTATTGGTGCAGCAATTTCCCTGTGGTCAAATGGTGTGAAGTGCTTAAATTACCTTGGCTTAACAGAGCAAGTGGAAAAACTTGGTGGCAAAATGGATTATTTGGCCTATATTGATGGCCTCAGTGGCGACACCATGACGCAGTTCAGTTTGTATCCACTCATTGAGGAAGTTGGCCAGCGCCCATATCCTGTATCGCGTGCTGATTTACAAAACATGCTCATGGATGAATTTGGTCGTGAAGATATTTATTTAGCTAAAAAAATGACCGCATTTACTGAAAAAAATGACAGCGTTCAAATTCAGTTTGCAGATGGTACCGAAAACGCATGTGACTTACTCGTGGGTGCTGATGGAACACATTCCATTACTCGTGCTTATGTATTGGGTGCGCAGGTTGATCGTCGCTATGCGGGTTATGTCAATTGGAATGGCTTGGTCGATATTTCAGAAGAATTTGCAGCTGCAGATCAATGGACAACTTTTGTGGGTGAAGGCAAACGGGTTTCTCTCATGCCTGTTGCACAGAATCGTTTCTACTTCTTCTTTGATGTACCATTGCCAGCAGGTTTAGAAAATGATCGTAGCCAATATAAAGCTTTGTTTAAAGAATATTTTAAAGGCTGGTGTGAACCCGTACAAAAGCTGATTGATGCTGTAGATGTGCAAAAAACCAATCGTGTTGAAATTCATGATATTGAGCCATTTGCAGATTTCTATAAAGGGCGTGTGGTGATTGTGGGTGATGCTGCACACAGTACAACACCGGACATTGGTCAAGGTGGTTGCCAAGCCATGGAAGATGCAATTTACTTAGCACGTGCCTTGCAAATTAATACCTTAGGGCTACAAGATGCCTTAAAACGCTATCAAAATAAACGGAATGAACGCGCCAATGAACTGGTGCTACGGGCACGTAAGCGTTGTGATGTGACTCACATGAAAGACGAAGCCATCACTCGTCAATGGTATGAAGACTTAAAACATGAGCAAGGCGAGCATATTATGAAGGGCATTATCAGTAATATTGTAGGTAATCCTTTAGATTAATTTTGTGACTAAAATGAATCAAAAAAACCAGTACTAGATACTGGTTTTTTGTATTTTTTATTCGCATACCAATGAAATAATTAATTTTTATAAAAACTTAAGGTCATTTTTGATTATTTCAATTTGTTCTATCATTTGATTAATCATAATTTTAGATATTTTAGTGGTCTGACGCTTTGATGCAACGCACAATGCAATAGTTAAGCGATGTATGCCTTTTTCATGAAGCGGTTTAAAGATGAGTTCACCCGTTTTAATCAAAGGAAGCGCATCCATATAAGACATTAAACCAATGCCCAAATTCTGTTTAATAAGAGCACTCATCATACGAATATCATTACATTCAATTTTTTGAATGGGTGTAAATTTATGATGTTTATATAAAGTGTGAACATATTCACTGATCACTAAAGGATCACTTGGCATAATATGCCGTTCACTGAGCGTATCTGATAAATAGATTTTTTCTGCTGCCGCTAAAGGGTGCGAAGGCGAAAGGGTATAGCCCAGCGGGATCTCGATAAAAGATAGAGTTTCTAATTGATGGTGACTTTGTGGATTTAAAATAATGCCAAAATCCAGTTCTGCATCAATAATTTTTTTTGAAATAACCTCGCTGTTGTGAACACAAATGTTCATGTTAATCCACGGGTACAATTGTGTTAAATGTTGAATACTGTCTAAGACAAAACTGTCGTTGAGCGCAGAAATGAATCCAATATGAATATTACCCCGATTTAAACCCTGAATTTCATCAAATCGTACCCGTGTTAATTGAAATTCCTTTTGCCATTTGAGTAAGTCTGCATACAGCAGTTCACCTGCAAGCGTAAGTTTTAAACCTTGAGGTAATCGTTCGAATAGTGCGACACCCAATTCTTCTTCGGCCAGTACAATTTGTCGATGTACCGCAGACACTGAGATAAAAAGTTGTTCTGCGGCTTTGCGTAAGCTTCCTGACTTCGCAACCGCTATAAAATATTCAGAAAATCGTGAAAAAGTAATCGACATAAAAACCAGTCTCAAAATTCATGCACTTGGCATATCGCTTAGGATCATCTATACGCTATGTACAGGGCTAATGATGCATAAGCGATTTTTATGCCATGTTGAGTTTTTTGAATGATTTACTCAAATTTTATTCTAAAAATTAGAAAGCGATTGAGAAGGGCTTCGGCATTGTCTATGAAGTTGTTATTCAATTGCTATCCCCATGCACTGCTGGGCAATTTGCTCTACTTCTGCCGTACTTAATTCTAAGTTTTCCCATTTACTCATTTGTTGCACAATCCATTTGAAATGATCAACTTGAGGTGCTTTTTGCACACCAAAACTACGAATAATATTTTGAATTTTATAAAAGCTTTCAACATGCAAATGATCAGAACAATTAAAACGAATAATTTCACTGGCTTCTAACATTCTCCATACCTCGTCTAGCCGATCTAAATGGGTTAAATCGTGCTGTGCTTGCTGTATCGCTTTTTTCACAGCGCTGAGTGTATTGGGATGTTGCACAGCCCACTCTTGGGTGGTCGCCAGTACCTTATCAGCAACTTCTGGAATAATCTGTCGGCTTTCCGCAATAATTTGGCTATAACCCTGAATTTGTGCCTGAATATTCCAGGGTTCACCTACACAAAAACCATCAATTAACCTTGCCGCAATGGCTTCGACCATATACGGAGGTGGTAGGGTTGATAAGCGATAGTTTTGGGCCAATTCAGTATTACCCAAGGCGAGCCATTCACGTAGGCAATAATGATGAATGGACTGTTTAAATACATGAGCCAGTTGAATTTTTTTACCCTGTTGCATAGCTTGAGTAATTTTTCTCGCAGAATCAGTAGGCGTATCTGTGGGGCTAATATTTAATTCATAACATAATTGCTGACTTAAACTAATAAAGGCACGTGTTGTACTTAGCACCTGTGAGGTTTGTAGCGGAATACCTAAATGATCATCTCCTGTGGCTGCTGCTGGGAGCATGGCCGATAGACAATGCGTGACATCCAATAATCCAAAAGCCATACGATCACGTAGACTCGCCCACGAAGCTTCTTTGACTAAAGTCACATTCAGTCCTTGTTGGTCAAAATATCCCTGATGCTGTGCCCAAAGTATGGCCGTGCAATCAAGCAGAGGAATATAGCCAAGCTGAAGATCTTTTTTTTCTAATTGATTCATAGTGAATGTTTAGTCCTTAAATTGAGTTTGAAGCAAGGCCTGCGCATCGATTAAGCGACGCGCCATTTCACCCATCGTCATACGCTGGCTCATGGCATTTTTCCTAAGTAAAGCAAACGCTTTATCTTCTTCAATATGATGAATTTGCATGAGCATGACTTTGGCTTTTTCAATGTCTTTGCGGTCGGCCAGTTTGCATTTAGTTTCATTTAAGTCTTTGAGCAGTTTCTTATGTTTTTTAAACTGTTCAATCGAAATTTCTAAAATACTGTCTAATTTTTCAGGATCAATTCCATCAACAATATAGGCGGTTACACCAGCTTCAATGGCATTTTTAATGGTGTCTTTATGCGAATTTTTGGTAAAAAGAACAGTAGGTAAATCAAACTGACTGACGCAGCTTTCTATAATGTCACGCTGTGGATGATCCATATCTAAAAGAATGACATCTGCCTGTAATGTCTGTAGATCTGTACTGTTTAGATGATCAATCATCAGACAGGCCACAACTTCGAAACCATGTTCGATGAGTGAGGACTTAATAAAAGATGCACGTTCTACATCATCATCGATGAGTGCTATTTTTAATTTTGGCATGTAAATGCTCAGGGTCGAGCTGAAATGAAATTTAGCAAGCTAAGCAATTTAGATGCCAATTAAAAATAAAAGACAAGCCATACAAAGCGCGATAGATGTTAAAAAACTTAAGCCATGTAAATATTTATATGCACTTTTATGATGCAATTATGCATCAAGATTAAGCGCTTTTATTCATGATTAGATTTTGTAAAAAATACGAAAGCAGTGGGAATAGATGGAATTTAATTTCTGCACACAGTCTAATAATTTTTATTTACATATTTAACAATGACTTAATATATTTTAATTTAAGATTGGCACGATGAATGCTTGAAGTATAAATGAGTCAAAGACGACTTTAAAAAATAATTTGTAAGACGGCCAACGATGTCCGTTCTGATCGTTTCTGTTATGTCACACATAACAGCAACTTGTATACGTTCAGTTCAGGAGTTGGAAGCTATGTCTTCAAATTTAAATGCTAAAAAAGCAACAAAAATAAGTCTTTTTAATTTTTCGTCAGCAGCAATGCGGGCCTTCCACATGAGTTGGCTCGCATTCTTTGTTTGCTTTTTTGCTTGGTTTGCCTGTGCACCTTTAATGCCAGTCATTGCAGGCGAATTTCACCTTACCAAAGATCAAATCGCCAATATTAATATTGCCGCTGTTGCAATCACTATTTTAGTTCGACTGATCGTTGGGCCATTGTGTGATAAATACGGCCCACGGAAAACTTACACAGCATTACTCATCATCGGAAGTATTCCAGTCTTTGGTGTGGCATCGGCTAACAGTTATGAATCATTCTTGTTCTTTCGTTTGCTGATTGGGGCAATCGGGGCAAGTTTCGTGATCACCCAATATCACACCAGTATTATGTTTGCGCCAAATGTGGTGGGGACAGCCAATGCTGCAACTGCGGGTTGGGGAAATGCAGGTGGTGGTGCAACACAAGCGCTTATGCCTTTAATGCTCGGTGCACTGGTTATGTTTGGTGTCGAACAAACCATGGGCTGGCGTATCGCGTTAATTGTACCGGGTGTGATGATGCTGATTGTGGGTGCAATGTATTGGAAATTTACCCAAGACTGCCCACAAGGGAACTTTAAAGAATTACGTCAACAAGGCATTGCAGTCGGTTCAGATAAAAAAGGCGGTGTGGCCATTTTAATGCATGCAGCACGTAACTATCGCGTATGGATTTTATTTGGCGCGTATGCTGCTTGCTTTGGTATAGAAATTTTTATTCACAACATTATTGCGCTGTATTACGTCGACAACTTCCAATTTGGATTAAAAGAAGCCGGCATGGCTGCAGGTATATTTGGTTTATTAGCGCTATTTGCCCGTGCGTTAGGTGGGATCATTTCAGACAAAGTGGCGACTAAAAAAGGCTTAGATGGCCGTACCAAAGTGTTATTTACCATGATTCTGCTCGAAGGCTTGTTTTTAATTCTCTTCTCGCAAATGAGTACGCCAGTATTCGCGATTCTTGCTATGACTGTATTTGCACTATTTACCCACATGGCTTGTGGTGCAACTTATGCCTTGGTGCCATTTATTGACCGTGATGCCTTAGGTGGCGTGGCAGGTATTATTGGCGCAGGTGGTAACGTCGGTGCTGTAGCAGCAGGGTTTTTACTCAAAGGTATGTTAGACATTCAAACCACGCTGATGATGCTCGGTGGCTTGGTGGTGATTGCTGCTAGTTGTGTACTGATGATTCGCTTCTCTGTAGAGCATAAAGAAAAAGAACAGCGTTTATTTGAACAAGCTGTGAATGAACGAAATTTAGCTGAAGCTCAAAACTAATATAAAAAATTTGGCTTTAAACAAGAGGCTTAAGCCAAATAAAAAAATTGCGGAGAAAGAATATGAAAATCATCATGATTGGTCATGGCATGGTTGGCCACAAGTTTATCGAGTCTGTACTAGAACACGCAGGTGATGAGGTCGAAATCACAATTTTGGCAGAAGAGCCACGCTTAGCCTATGACCGTGTACATTTAACAGAATACTTTAGTGGGAAATCCGCCAAAGATTTAACGCTGTGCCGTAGCGACTTTGCCGATGCACACGGCATAGATTTACGTTTAAATACTAAAGCCGTGGAAATTGATCAACGTCATAAAACAGTGAAGACCAATCACGGTGATATTCTTTACTTTGACAAGCTCGTGTTGGCAACTGGCTCTTATGCATTTGTACCCCCCATTCCTGGCAATGAACGAGAAAATTGTTTTGTTTACCGTACCATTGACGATTTAGATGCGATTCGTGCTGCGAGTTTAAGTGCTAAAACAGGTGTAGTCATCGGTGGTGGCTTACTCGGTTTAGAAGCAGCCAAAGCACTACGAGACTTAAGCTTAGAAACCCATGTCGTTGAGTTTGCGCCACGTTTGATGGCGGTGCAAATTGATGATTTAGGTGGCAAAGTTTTACGTACAAAAATTGAAAATCTTGGGGTAAAAGTTCATACCCAAAAAGCAACTTCTTGTATTGAAGCTGGTTTAAATACTAAACATGTTATGAAATTTGCTGATGGCTCAGCGTTGGAAACTGACATCATTTTATTTTCAGCAGGCATTCGCCCACGTGATGAATTGGCACGTCAGAGTGGTTTATCGATTGGAGAACGTGGTGGCATCAGCATCAATGATTATTGCCAAACCTCTCATCCAGATATCTATGCCATTGGAGAATGCGCACTTTGGCAAAACAAAATATTTGGTTTAGTCGCACCAGGTTATGACATGGCACGCATTGCAGCTAAACACGTTATGGCGCAAAGTTGCACAGAATTTATGGGTGCTGATATGAGCACCAAGTTAAAACTGATGGGTGTTGATGTTGCATCTGTAGGTGATGCACATGCGATGACACCTAATGCCTTAAGTTATTTTTATGCTGATGAAGCTGCTCAAATCTATAAAAAAATTGTGGTGAATAGCGACAAAACTAAGCTATTGGGTGCAGTCTTGGTTGGGTGTGCAAAAGAATATAATGATCTACTGCAAATGATGCTCAATGGCTTAGAGGTTCCAGAAAGCCCCGAAAGCCTCATTATGCCAGGCTATGTACAATCAGCAGGTAAATCTGGGGGGAGTGGAGTCGATCTACTGCCAGATAGTGCAACCATTTGCTCATGTAACAACGTTTCTAAAGCAGATATTTGCACAGCAATTGCAGATGGGGCGACTTCTTTAGGTGCACTTAAAAAATGTACAAAAGCAGCAACAGCTTGTGGAGGTTGTGCACCTTTAGTCACTCAAGTGCTTAAATCAGAATTACAACGTCAAGGCGTAACTGTCAATAACCATATTTGTGAACACTTTGCTTATTCACGCCAAGAGCTATATCACTTGGTTCGCGTTAATGAAATCAAAACTTTTGATGATTTGATTCAACAACATGGGCACGGTTTAGGCTGTGATATCTGTAAACCAACTGTAGCCAATATTTTGGCCTCTTGCTGGAATGATTTTGTATTAAAACCGAGTCATGCAGGCCTACAAGACAGTAATGACTATTATCTCGGAAATATTCAAAAAGATGGCTCGTACTCAGTTGTACCACGTATGGCTGGTGGTGAAGTAACGCCTGACGGTTTAATTGCAGTGGGTCAAATTGCCAAAGAATATGGACTATATACCAAACTCACAGGTGGTCAGCGTGTCGATATGTTTGGGGCACAAGTGCATCAATTGCCTGAAATTTGGGAAAAATTAATTGCTGCTGGTTTTGAGTCGGGTCACGCCTACGGTAAATCATTACGTACAGTTAAATCTTGCGTTGGTAGTACGTGGTGTCGTTATGGTGTAGATGATTCTGTCGGCTTAGCCATTTTTCTTGAAAACCGCTACAAAGGTTTGCGCTCACCACACAAGCTTAAAATGGCAGTTTCTGGGTGTACTCGTGAATGTGCAGAGGCGCAAAGTAAAGACGTAGGCGTAATTGCCACCGAAAAAGGCTGGAACTTGTATGTATGCGGTAATGGCGGTATGAAACCGCGTCATGCAGAGCTTTTAGCATCGGACTTAGATACGCAAACACTGATCAAATATATTGACCGTTTCTTTATGTTTTACATTCAAACAGCAGACCGTTTACAACGGACATCCGTCTGGCGTGACAACATGGAAGGTGGCCTAGATTATCTTAAAGATGTGGTAGTAAATGATTCACTTGGTATTGCCATAGAACTTGAGCGCCGTATGAGCCATGTGGTAGGGACATATCAAGATGAATGGCGTAGCGCAGTCGAAGATCCAGAAGTGCGTAAACGTTTTGTCACTTTTGTGAATGCAAAAGCCGAACAGCAAAATGATCCGCATATTCAATTTGCATCCGTGCGTGGTCAAATTCGTCCAAAAAATGAATTGGAACGTGATGCAAACCGAATTCCAGTAGTTGAAGCTTAAACAGAATAAGGACAATAAAGATGACGATTTTAAAAGACATGAATGAGCTGGACTGGGTTGAAATCTGTGCTTTAGATGACATTACGCCAAATACAGGAGTTGGCGCGCTGATTGAAAATCAGCAAATTGCTATTTTTCGCGTGGGGGAAGAAAAGCGGGTTTATGCACTGAGCAATCAAGATCCGTTTAGCCAAGCCTATGTGATGTCACGCGGGATTATTGGCGATTTACAAGGTGAGCGGGTTGTCGCATCACCTATTTACAAACAGCATTTTAGCCTTGCGACTGGGCGTTGCCTAGAAGATAAAAACCACAAACTCTTGGTTTTTCCAAGCAAAATTGAAAATGGTCGAGTACTGATCAGTCCGACAGCACAGAAAACCTATATTACCAATAATGCGCCATCCTCTGAGCTAATGAAATTGGTTTTGGTGGGCAACGGTTTAGCAGGTATGCGTTGCTTAGAAGATTTACTAGACATGGCACCTGAACGCTATGAAATTACCGTCATTGGTGAAGAACCGTGGGGCAATTACAACCGCATTATGCTTTCCCCTGTATTGTCTGGCGATAAAACCATTGAAGACATCATGTTGCACTCACATGCTTGGTATCAAGATAAAAATATCCGTTTTGTTGCTGGCGATGCAGCTGTTCGCATAGACCGTCCACGTAAACAGGTATACACAGCAAAAGGCGTAGTAATTGATTATGACCGCCTGATTTTAGCTACCGGCTCGAAACCCTTTATTCCGCCAATTTCAGGCGCAGACTTAAAAGGTGTGCTGAGTTTTCGTGATATTTATGATGTCAACAGCATGCTGGACTATTGTAAATCTAAGAAAAATGCGGTGGTGATTGGCGGTGGATTATTAGGTCTAGAGGCTGCATACGGTCTTAAACAACGAGGCATGAATGTCACGGTTTTGCATTTGATGGATCGTATTATGGACCGCCAACTGGATAAAAAAGCCAGTCTGATGTTAAAAAATGCGATTGAGCAAAAAGGCATCACAATTTTAACAGGAGCCAATACCCAAGAATTGATTGGCGAAGATGGTCATGTGAAACAACTTCGTTTGCAAGATGGCACTGTTTTAGATGCTGATCTTGTCGTTTTTGCCGTTGGTATTCGGCCCAATATTGCACTGGCACAAAGTGCAGGCCTACGCTGTGGTCATGGCGTAATGGTCAACGATACCATGCAAACATTTGATCCGAGTATATATGCTGTGGGCGAATGTATTGAACACCGTAATCAAACCTTCGGTCTTGTTGAACCGCTTTGGGGACAGGCTTTCATTTGTGCATCGCATTTGGCGGAACATGGCAGTTTGACCTTTAAAGCCCCGACAGTGCCTACCCAGTTAAAAGTCAGTGGCTGTGATGTTTTTTCTGCGGGTAATTTTGAACCACAAGATGATTTTGAAGACATTATTTTAAATGATGAAAAACGTCAGATTTATAAACGCATTATTATTCAAAAAGACAGAGTAATAGGTGCGGTGCTATTTGGTGATACAGAAGATGGCGCTTGGTATGCAGAATTAATTTCAGATCAAACATCTATTTCGACTATTCGAAACAAACTACTGTTTGGTAAAGATTTTGCATTAAAAAAAGCAGGCTAAAAATAATGAAAGTTTTAATGTAAAAAACATGATACGCGGAAATGTCATCCACAACGGTTCAAGACAGCACAAATATTGATAAATATGCTTATGCAATCAATAAGTTAGAACACATGAGTGAACGAGTTTTGTGTATGAAATGGTTTTACCTACTTTTCCAGAAAGAAAAGTAGGCCGAACTGAAGGTTAATGATGGCAAATCAAGCGTCTTAAAAAGCCCCGCGAAGAACACGACGCAGAAGTATTTTAGATGAATCGAATTGAAAAGGTTCAGAGTATAAGGAGCATAGCAGACGTGAATAGTATTCCAATAGTGGAACTGCATAGCTCCACAGAAAATGAAATAAAAACCACACAAACGACCTGCCCATATTGCGGCGTAGGTTGCGGTGTCAGTGCAACAGTTGAATATACAGCCACAGGGCAAAAAGTTTCTGTCACTGGAGACGTAAATCATCCTTCTAATTATGGGAGATTATGTATTAAGGGGAGTAATTTAGCCGATACGCTGGGTTTAGAAACTCGTGTATTAGAGCCAATGCTGGGTCGTCAAACATTGGGGACGCGACAGGCTACTGATTGGAATACAGCAACAACCTTGATCGCAGACAAATTTCAGCAATGTATAGATCAATACGGACGCGACAGTATTGCCTTTTACGTGTCTGGGCAACTGTTAACAGAAGATTACTATGCGGTGAATAAATTCGTAAAAGGCTATTTAGGCACAGCCAATATAGATACCAACTCACGCCTTTGCATGTCGTCTGCCGTGGCTGCGCACAAGCGTGCTTTTGGTGAAGATTTGGTTCCAGCCAGTTATGAAGACTTTGAACATGCCGAAATGGTGGTCTTAGTTGGCTCCAATACTGCATGGTGCCATCCTGTGCTATATCAGCGCATTATGAAAGCCAAAGAAGATCGTGATGTGTTTGTGGTGGTCATTGATCCGCGTTTTACCAGTACCTGTGAAACAGCAGATTTGCACTTACCTATTTTACCCGGCCAAGATGTCGCACTTTTTAATGGTTTATTGCAGTACCTTGTCAAAAATAACTATAGTGATTTAGATTTTATAGCGAATTATACAGAAGGTCTGGTTCAAGCATTAGAGCAAACTGAAACCGAAGCTTCTATCACGGCGGTTTCCCAGCGAACGGGTATTTCCTTAGAAAAATTGCAGCAGTTTTTTGAAAAATTTTCTCAAACTCAAAAAGTTATGACGCTATTTTCTATGGGGGTTAATCAGTCTTCACAAGGCGTAGATAAAGCCAACAGTATTATTAACTGCCATTTGTTGACCGGAAAAATAGGAAAATTAGGCGCAGCGCCATTTTCTATGACAGGTCAACCCAATGCAATGGGTGGCCGTGAGGTAGGTGGTTTAGCCAATATGTTGGCAGCACACTTAGATTTAGACAACACTGCACATCAAGCTTTAGTGCAAGGCTTCTGGCAAAGTCCATACATTGCCAATCAAGCAGGATTGAAAGCAGTCGATCTTTTTCAGGCTGTAGAAAGTGGAAAAATTAAAGCCATTTGGATTATGGCCACTAATCCTGTTGTAAGCTTGCCCGATGCAGATCAAGTCAAACGTGCCTTAGAAAAGTGTGAATTTGTTGTAGTCTCTGATATTTGTAAGGACACTGATACAACAGTGTATGCAGATGTACTTTTACCAGCATTAGGTTGGGGTGAAAAAGACGGTACAGTGACCAATTCTGAGCGCCGTATATCACGCCAAACTGCATTTTTAGATGCACCAGCAGGAGCAAAAGCAGATTGGTGGTCTATTACTCAAGTGGCACAAAAGATGGGCTACGCAGGTTTTGACTATAGCAATAGCTATGACATATTTATCGAACATGCGAAATTATCTGCCTATCAAAATATACCTTTAGATCAACGTGATTCAGCTCAGCATTTTCGCTACTTTAACTTGCAGGGCTTATGCGAGTTAAGTTTAAAAGATTACAACAATTTAGCGCCAACACAGTGGCCAGTCTGGCAACAAGGCCAAACAGCTGATGTTGTTAGCCGTTTATTTTCTAATGGACAATTCAGCCATGCAAGCGCAAAAGCTAAATTCATCGCTACAGTAGCAAAAAATCCTATAAATAGAGTCTCTGCTGAATATCCACTGATTTTAAATACAGGCCGTATACGTGACCAATGGCACACCATGAGCCGTACAGGATTATCTGCAAATTTAAGTACCCATCGGGCCGAACCTTACTGCGAAATTCATCCACAAGATGCGCTTAAGTTTGGTATCAAAGATGGTGAGCTGATGGAGGTTAAATCGAAATGGGGCGGATGTATTTTACGTGCTAACCTGAGTAACAATATTCGTCGCGGTCAGATTTTTGCACCTATTCATTGGAATGATCAAGTGGCATCGGATGCACGTATTGGTAAATTGGTAAACCCTGTAGTGGATGCAATTTCGGGCGAGCCTGAATTTAAACATACGCCAGTATGTATACAACCATTTTATACCCAATGGCAAGGCGTGCTGTATGTGCGAGAGGGATTTGAGCACCTCGTTCAAGTCAGCGTTCAAAATATGGTCTGGTGGACCAAAATAAAAACTGCAAAAGCCGTGCGCTATGAATTGGCAGACCGCAAAACACTGAGTGCTACAGTGCAACATATTAAGGCACTTTTACCGTTTACTGATGAAAATTATGAATGGTTAAACCTTGAAGATCCGACTGCTCACCTCAGCCATCATGTAATTTTAAAAGATGGACTACTTATTGCTAGTCTTTATATCGCACCCAAAGTTTTATTGCCTGATCGTGATTGGGTTTCAGGCTTATTTAAGCGTAAACGTTTAAGTGCATTGCACCGTAAAGCACTTCTTGCAGGTTCAGCAATCTCTTCGAGTAATAGTGAAGGGCCTTTGGTGTGTAGCTGTTTTAAGGTTGGTAAAAACCGCATTGTTGCAACCATTAAAGAGAAAAAATTGAGCCACGAAAAACAAGTCACTGCTTGTTTAAAAGCGGGCGGAAATTGTGGTTCGTGTTTAGCAGAAATTCGTGGGCTGATTAAGTCCTGTCAAACGGAGTATGCAGAATGAAAAAGAAAATATTTAAACAAGTGACTTATTCTCAAACTGATTTAGTTATTTTGGCTGGTGGTCAAGCTCGCCGTATGAATGGCATCAATAAACTCTTACATAAATTTGATGATGACATTCAATTAATCAAAATTCATCAACATTTAAAAAGTCGCGTTGCGCAGGTTTGGGTCAACAGCCACCGTGATTATTCGATTTATAAACGTATTATTCCTTCAATTCAGTTTTTTAAGGATGATGAAGCTGGGTTTCATGGGCCATTAATGGGAATGAAAAGCGCATGGTCACACGTACAGGCTGACTATGTATTATTTGTGCCGTGTGATGTGACTTATATCCCTAAAAAAGTGATTTCACGTTTACATCAAGCTATACAACGCGATCCTTTATGTGAGGTGGCTGTTGTTGAAATTAACGGTAAAGCACTTTTCCCTTTTTGCCTTTTAAAGCGCAGTAGTCTGCCTAAAATTTGCATGCATTTAGAACAAAATCAACGCAGTTTAAAGCACTGTTTTGCAGAAATGCACATGCAATTGGCACGTTTTAAAAATCATGCACTATTTTTTCACAGTATTAATTCATTTGACGAATTACAACAACATCAACAACTGAGTTTCTTATAAATCTGCAATGATCAGCTCAAAGCTATGCCCATTTTATGTGCGGTGAATAAATGGCTCATTAGATGATGTTGGTATTTGGTCCCATGAATAAACCAAAGCGAATAATGCAAGGTTAAAAATCATGTGGAGATAGTTTTGGATTACAACAACATATCAAGGATTAGATCTTAAGATTATGTTTTTAAAAATAAAAATATTTTTACGTGATTTTAAAACCCTTAACTTAAAGTTGGAACGCTTTTTGCTAAATTTTGCTAGATATATTGCAAGAAAATAGAGCAACTCGAATGAGCTGTTCACATATAGCGCAATGAGTGCAATGGATTAGACCCATGAATAGCATAACAAAATTACACGCGAAGCCGTTCCAAGATCAATTTGGTCGACACAAGCGAAAGTTACGCATATCGATAACAGATCGGTGTAATTTTAAATGCGTATATTGCATGCCAGAGCATCCTGAATGGATGCATAAACATAATTTACTTAGCTTTGAAGCTTTATATGCATTTTGCAAATTTATGGTGCAACGTGGCATTGAGCAAATTCGCATTACAGGCGGTGAACCGCTCATGCGTCAAGGTGTGGTTCATTTTGTGCAACAACTAAAAACCTTAAAAGTTTTGGGTTTAAAACGTATATCTATGACCACGAATGGTCACTACTTAAAGCATTATGCACATGCATTGCAAGAAGCAGGCTTAGATGATCTCAATATTAGTTTAGATAGCTTAGATGAACAGCAATTTCAGCAATTAACCCAAAGGAAACTTGGCCCTGTACTTGAAGGGATAGCCGAAGCCCAAAAAGCGGGCTTAAAGCTCAAAATAAATACTGTGCTGATGCAAAGCCTTAATGAAAATCAAATCATTCCTTTAGTGCAATGGGCGACCCAAGAGCAAATTGAATTACGCTTTATTGAGTTTATGCCTTTAGATGGCGATCAAAAATGGACACAACAAGAAGTTGTTTCTGAACAGTACATTTTAGACAGTTTAAGTCGCCAATTTGAAGTACAGCGTGTAGACGGACACGGTACGCAACCAGCTCGCCAATATCGAGTTAACGGTCAAATCATCGGGATTATTTCTACGATTACGCATTCATTTTGTGGTCGCTGTGATCGTTTAAGACTGAATGCTCAAGGCGAATTTTATAATTGTTTGTTTTCCTTAAACGGGCTGAACTTAAAGCAAGATATAGAGACTTTAAGTTCTGATCCGCAACAAGTTGACATACTTCTAAATAGTAAACTGACTTCTTATATTTGGCAAAAAGAACAAGGTTTTCATAGCTTAATGATAAAAAAACCACAAAGTAATGTTCGTAAAATCAGCATGCACATGATTGGAGGCTAAGTCAATGAAAAGCATAAATATCCGTATAGAGGCCTTTGGTGCAATTGAAAAACAACTCCCACAGGAGCTCGATTTTTACTGTGAACCGAATGCAACTGTGGCAGAAATATTGGAATTAATTGTAAAGGCATACCCGCAATCTGAACACATGCTAGAACGCTGTGCTTGTGCCATGGGTGAAGACATCATCTCCAGGCATCATCATTTAACCCAAAATAGTACCGTTGTGCTGTTGTCACCTGTTGCTGGAGGCTAGTCATGATGCTTAAAGATTTTTCACGCATACAAAATACATTATTTAGCCAAGCACTATTTGACCCGATTCATGCATTTCCAGAGTGTGGCGGTATAGGCGTATTTATTGGCACTGTACGTAATCACCATGAAGGTAAGGCAGTTAAGGCCTTGAAATATACAGCCTATGCTCCAGTTGCTGAGAAAATGATTCGCCAAATTGAACGAGAAATTCAAGGTAAATACGGCGTGTCTTATGTACGGGTGGTTCACCGTATTGGTGCTTTAGATGTGGGGGATACCGCCATTATTGCACTGTCCTACGCGACACATAGACGCGAAGCGTTTCAAGCTTGTGAAGAAGCAGTAGAGCGTGTAAAGCATGAAGTTCCTGTGTGGAAAGAAGAATTCTACATGGACGGCAGTAGCCAATACGTAGAAGGTTGCTGTATTCGTACAGACCATGAGCCTAAGTCACATTCTTTACATCGCACCCATGATCATCATGAAAGCCACTTGAGCTTATATACAGAAGAAAAAAACAACATGCCTGTTTTTTATCAATGGCCTTTATAAGTTTTAACCAACTTAAATACATTTAAAAATAAGATAAAGGAGATGCAATGAAAAATGTCGGGATGAAGGCTGAAAGCTATCGCACAGCAATCGCCACAGGGATACTTTACGCACCAGCACATTGCATTGAATTACTCAGAAATGGTAATACCGAAAAAGGTGATGCACTTAAAACAGCACGTATTGCAGGTATTTTAGGGGCAAAGCGAACAGATGAACTCATTCCTTTATGTCATCCATTACCAATATATCGTGCAGATATTGAATACGAACTTCGTGATACTCAAGTGGAAATTATTGCGACAGTCGAAACCATTGGCCCAACAGGGGTAGAAATGGAAGCTCTCACTGCTGTGAGTCTAGCAGGTTTAACGTTATACGACATGCTAAAACCGCATTGTGAACCGGAAGATTTATGTCTAGATCAAGTCAAACTACAGAAGAAAAAAGGTGGCAAATCTCACTTTAGCCGTGTACTTAAAGAATCTGTTGCTACTTCTATAATTGTGCTTTCAGATACCGTTGCTTCAGGAAAAAAACCAGATACGGCGGGACAGAATGTTTTAGAGATCTTAGAAGAAGCGAATTTTGGTCCGATTGCATATCAGGTTCTTCCAGATGACCCAAAACAACTTTTAGCTTTAATTGAGCAACAAAAAAATCAATTTGCATTCATTTTAACAGTGGGTGGCACAGGTTTAGGGCCAAAAGATTTAACCGTTGAAACTCTTCAACCGCTGTTACATCGTGAAATACCCGGCCTAATGGAAGCTTCGCGTAGTTTTGGCCAAAAACGTACGCCTTATGCCGCACTCAGTCGAGGCGTTGCGGGCTATATCGATCAAAGTTTAGTCATCACCTTACCCGGAAGCCGTCAGGGTGCTCAAGAGTCTTTAATTGCCATACTGCCAGCTTTAGTTCATTTATTTGATGTGCAAAAAAATATCCCTCATGTAGGAGGGTATCAATGAATCAATATGTCGAGCATTCAGGCTGTGGTGCAGAAGCTGATTTAATTTCAGTTGATCAGGCTTTGTCGCTTATTTTAGAAAAAGTACAGAGTTTGGATACTGAAACGGTGGCTTTATCAAAGGCTTTAAACCGCTTTCTAGCAGATGATGTGTATTCATCAATTAATTTGCCAATGTTTTCGCAAAGTGCTGTAGATGGTTATGCCATCGTAGCAACAGGTCATATTAGCGCTCAAACACAATTTGAATTGGTGGGTGAGCTACGTGCAGGCCAATCGACTGATATTTGTCTAACAGAAGGTCAAGCTGTACGTATATTTACGGGTGCGGCCATTCCACAAAACACCACAACTGTGGCTCGCCAAGAAATAGTTCAGTCGATTGAAAATAAGATATTAATACGCCAAGACTTGGCAATACACATCGATATTCGAGATGCTGGAGAAGAAGTAGCATCTGGACAACAACTTGCACAGCACGGCCAACAGCTAAGTATCGGTGCAATTGCAGCTTTAAGCATGGCAGGAGTTAAAGTTGTTAAGGTGTACCGTTATCCACGTATAGCTGTAGTGATTACGGGTGATGAAGTTGCATCGCAAGCGAGTGATCTTACGACAGGCCAAATCTTTGATGCTAACGCACCATTGATACAAGCATGGTTTGAAGCACGTCAGCAAAAGGTCAGTATTTTTCATGTTGCAGATCATGAAGACGCACTAACAGAATTATTTCATCAGCTCAAAGATGAGTATGACCTAATTATTAGCACAGGTGGCGTTTCTGTCGGTGATTATGACCTTATACGTCCTGTAGCGCTTAAAGTGGGTTTTGAGCAAATATTTTGGAAAATAAAACAAAAACCAGGTAAACCCATGTTGTTTGCTCAATATCGTAATCTTAATTCACATCATTGTTGCTTATTGGGTTTGCCAGGCAACCCTGCAGCTGTCTATGTAGGCATGCAAATTTATACATCCACATTACTCAATGCACTTCAAAATCAACGTCAGATGCCAAATTGGTTCAGTGGAAAAATGACCCATACGCTAAAACCCGATGCACGCGAACGCTTTTTACGGATGTCGGCACAATTTGATCAGGGTGAACTTCAGTTACAAAGCTTAAGTAAACAACAATCACACATGCTAACAAATCTTATGCAGGCCAATTGTTTGGTACGTGTGCCTGCCAATGAGAGCATACAGATTGGGCAATGCCTCACTGGAATCTTTATTTAAGCTCCAAGGCTTTATCACTATTAGTGTTCATGATTCAATCGACTAGGAATTACAAATGCGCCTACTTTCTACTTTCATACTTGGGTTATGTGTGTTGTCCAATACCACACACGCTGAAACTATTAAAATATATGCTGCTGCAAGTTTAAGTAATGCCATTACAGACATTGCTACACAGTATCAAGCTAAGCACAGTGGCGTAAAAATTGTCCCAGTGTTTGGGGCATCTTCAGCTTTGGCCAAGCAAATTGAAGCAGGCGCTCCAAGTGATCTATATTTTTCTGCAGATCAAGATTGGATGAACTATTTACGCAAACAACAAAAAATCCAGCCGAACTCAGTTAAGACTTTACTGTCTAATGATTTGGTACTGATTGGCCCACGCACAAGTACACTCAAAATCAAAACGACACCTGAATTTGCATTTGCTCAGTCATTTCAAGGCCACTTATGTACGGGCCAAATGGAATCTGTGCCAGTGGGCAAATATGCAAAGCAGAGTTTAATCAAGTTAAATTGGTTAAATAGTCTTTCTGGCAGAATTGTCGCAACAGATGATGTACGGTCGGCTTTGGCATTTGTTGAGCGTGGAGAATGTTCGGTAGGTATTGTCTATCGTACGGATGCTCTGATTAGCAAAAAAGTTAAAGTTGTTGGTGTATTTCCTGCAAATAGTCATCACCCAATTGAATATCCAATCGCATTAACGCTACAAGGTGCGCAAAACAAAGATGCTGTGGCGTTCTATCATTATTTAAAAGAGCAATCCGTGGCAAAAAATATATTTAAACAATATGGTTTTAAACTCTAAAGTTTAGGGTGAGTTCCATGCTAAGTCCTGAAGAGCTAAGCGCGTTGTACTTATCTGCCAAGGTAGCCATTTGCGCCACGCTTCTGTGCTTACCATTTGCTATTGCCTTAGCTTGGGTGCTTGCTCGGCATGACTTTTATTGCAAATTTTTAGTAGAAGCATTATTGCAATTACCTATGGTTTTACCACCTGTAGTATTGGGTTATATGCTTTTAATTCTTTTGGGTGCTCAGGGCTGGATAGGAAAAGTACTTCAGTATTGGGGTATTCAGTTGGTATTTAATTGGAAAGGGGCTGTCTTAGCCTCCATGATAGTCGCTTTTCCCTTAATCGTGCAGCCTATTCGTCTATCCTTTCAAATGATTAATCAAGAATTAGAACAAGTTGCAGGTTCTTTGGGGGCAAATCCAAGACAAGTATTTCGAAGCATCAGTTTAGCTTTGGCATTACCGGGAATTTTGATTGGTAGCATTTTAGGATTTAGCCGTAGTTTAGGTGAGTTTGGTGCCACGATTACCTTTGTGGGCAATATTCCAGATGAAACACGCACCATACCTATTGCTATTTATTCGCTTATTCAACAGCCCGATGGTGAACAAGCTGCACTACGTTTAGTGGTGCTGTCCATTTGTATTGCTATGCTGGCCTTAATTGCAAATTATTATATTTTACAAAGCTATCAGCGAAAGCTAGGAGGGAAGCATGCTTCGATGTAACTTCAATTTCCAATATGCAGACTTTCAGCTACATGCCCAAATCGACATGCAAGCGCAACTGCTGGGCATTATGGGAGCTTCAGGCAGTGGGAAATCAACTTTTTTAAAAAATATTGTCGGTTTATTACAACCTCAAGATGGTTTTATCGCCTTAAATGAACAATTACTAGATGATGCGCAGAGCAAGTTACATGTACCCATGCATCAACGCCGTATTGGGTTGATTTTTCAAAAAGCTTGCCTCTTTCCGCATTTAAATGTGATGCAAAATTTACGATATGCCTTACGCTTTCAAAATGAAGCCTTGGGCAGATTTAGCTTTGATGAAGTTGTTGATCTTTTGCAATTAAAGGCCTTACTAAAGCGCCGTTCACATCAGTTGTCTGGTGGAGAAGCACAGCGTGTTTCAATTGGACGTGCACTATTGTCATCACCAGATTTACTCCTGCTAGATGAGCCTTTAACGGGTTTAGACAGTCAATTAAAAGAGCAAATTTTACCATTTTTAAAAGATATTAAAGCTCATACACAATTACCCATGATTTATGTCACGCACCATTTAGAAGAACTTCGATATTTGGATGCACAGGTGATGTATATGGCAAATGGAAAAATAACTTAAGCGCCATCATGATTTAAAAGGGAAGAGTCCGTATGGATTTTCTCCCCATTTCACCCAAATTGCCTAATTAATCTTTTTTTATGAATGAACTTGGTGAGGTGTATAAAAATTCGTACTGTTGACCGAAAATGTACTTGTTATGCGCCATAAAATTGTCAATACTCACGCCGTAAATTTCAGTCTTAAAAACCCTGTTTAAGGTTAGGTCACACTGTGAAAGCGCATCCTTTTTCATTATCTCAATTACAACAAGCATTACTGGCCGTTGGCGCAATTTCAGGTTTTGGACTTGTTTCGACACTTACCCATGCAAATGAAGAAGCACCACAGCAGTTAGATACCATTCACATTAGTGCTTCGAGCACAGAAGAAAGCAAAGAAAAAATAAATTTAATGGGTTTTAATCAATCGAATCTCATCAATATACCTGCATCGATTAGCCAGATAAATGCCGAAACTATGGCAGATCAACAAGCTAAAACACTTGCAGATGTGGTGAAAAATGATGCTACCGTGGGTGAAGGTTATGCTCCAATTGGTTATTACGCTAATTTTGTCATGCGCGGTTTTTATCTGAACCTTGGCTCAAGCTATTTACTCAATGGTCATTTGCTTCGAGGCGAACAAAATATTGCACTTGAAAATAAACAACAAGTTGAAATATTAAAGGGTATTAGTGCCATACAAAGTGGCATGTCTACACCGGGTGGTGTAATTAACTATGTGACAAAACGTCCTGAGCATGTTCGTGCACTAAGTATGGATGTAGACAGCTATGGCGGACATCGTGTTGCTGCCGACATGGGGGATATATTCGGTGAAGAACAACAATTTGGTTATCGCTTAAATATTGCCAAAGAACAAATACATCCGAATGTTGAACACGCTATTGGCCAACGTTTATTTGCTTCATTAGCATTGGACTGGAATATTTCAGACCGTTCAAAACTGGAATTTGATGTTGAATCACAACATCAGCGTCAACGATCCGTACCAGGCTACCAACTGTTAAACAATAGCACTGTACCCAGTGACGTAAGCTGGGATCATTTACTGGGCTATCAGAGCTGGAGTAATCCGGTGACCAATACCAGTTTGAACAGTAGCTTAAAATATAGCTATCAAATTAATGATTTGTGGTCAGCTTATGCATCAGCATCACAAAGCCGTACTGTCGTAGATGATTATTCAGCATTTCCATGGGGCTGTTATGACGCAATATGTCAAAATACAGGCTTAGGAAATACCTTTGATCCTAATGGCAATTATGATCTTTACGACTACCGAAACCCAAATGATGGGTATCTCACAAATCAATTTAAAACTGGCTTAAATGGACAATTTGCAACAGGGACTTGGCAACATCACTTAAATTTAGAGTTGTCACATAGCTATAAAAGACATGCCCAATATGATGCTGTTAATGAATGGATAGGAACAGGTAATATTTATCAAGACAATATCGATCTTGCACCTACCCAAGTTGCACTGGGTAATCATTATAAATCTTTAGACAGCAACCAAACTGCGTTAAATATTTCTGATCTCATTGATTTAAATGCAGAATGGTCAGTACTTGTGGGTGGAAAACTTCTTCATTTAAATGAACAAGCATTTGATGCAACACAAACCCAATTACGTGACACAGATATTCACCGCTTTCTACCTCAATTAGCAGTTATGTACCAACCTTGGCAGGGTGCAAACATTTATGCATCTTATGCCAAAGGTCTAAGTGATGGTGGTCAAGCCCCTTGGTTTGCTAATAATGCGTTTGAAACATTAGCCCCAATCAATTCCACACAATATGAGTTAGGTATAAAGCAACAGTGGCAATCTTTACAGTTGAGTGCAGCATTATTTGATTTAAAGCAAGATCATCAATATACCAATACGGCTTTGGATTTTGTGAATCAAGGTGAGCAACATAATATTGGGCTAGAACTGGGTCTACAAGGGAATGTTTCACCCAATTTAGAGCTGGCATCCAGTGTTGCGCTTACCCGTGCACGCTTAAAAGGCACAGATGCTTTTGAAAACGAAGGGCATCAAGCGCAAAATGTACCTAAATTACGTTTGTCACAGTATTTGACCTATACAGTTGCACAAGTTGAAGGCCTCAAACTTTTGGCTGGCATGCAATATAGCGACCGTAAAAATGCCAATAAACTGGGCAATGTATCTGTGCCAAGTTATACCTTATTTGACCTAGGTGCGAACTATCAATTTAAAGCCAATGGTCTTGAAAACACAGTACGTTTTAAGGTTGATAATCTTTTGAATAAAAAATACTGGCGTGATGCTGGGGCTTATTTTGGCGATGATTATTTATTTTTGGGTACACCTCGCACCGCGCAGTTATCTTGGACTGTGAATTTTTAACATCGTGCTTTGGCATATTACAGAAGCACTGGAATATGGAATGAAGGCCTCATTTCCACTGAAGTCGCACCTTTTGGTGGTATTAAAGAGTCAGGAAATGGTCGCGAAGGTTCTAAATACGGTATTGAAGACTACTTAGAAATTAAATATATGTGTATTGGTATTTAAACCGCTATATCGTATGAAATAAGGATCATCAGATCCTTATTTCAAGTATTGATTTTATTTACGTTAATTCTAAAACAGTGTTAAGTTGGCCAGTGCTTAGGTACATCACTTTGCCCTTGAATAGGATATGCAAATAATATAAATGATACGAAAACCTTGACCTTGGACTTAGTCTAAGCTTTATAATTGTTAAAATTTTATTGATTAATTCAATATGCGTTCTACAACATGGATAACAGTCTTGGTCGGATTGTTCATGTTCCAAAGTCTTTGGAACGTGGCAGCGGCTTTCTGTGTTCATGAAGAACCAGCTCAAGTGCAACAAAGCTATCATTTTGGGCATCATCAAAATACCTTATGCGTTAGCAGTGAAAGTCATTCACAGCATTCAAATCACGACGTATCAGAATCTGTCTCCAAACAATTCAAAGACACCGTGAACAATCTGCAAATCGGTGAAGATCATCAAGATCATTTGCCGTCTATGACGCATTTGATTGTGCAGAATCAGCAATCTATTCATTTAGTTCCACATCAGACCATTGAGTATTCACCAAAATTTGATTGGAAGAATCTCTATCAAGCGCCTGATTTGCTAACTCAAACACCGCCTCCTGTCTTTTCCCCGCTAATGGCGGGGTAGCCTAAAAAATTCCCGCCACTTTTTTTAATAAATGAGTGGGAAAAATCATGTCTTCATATTTTACGGCGTTTAGACGTCTTGGCTTAGCTGTCGGTATTACGATGGCTTTACAAAGTGCTTTTGCAGAAAATGTCAGTAGTTTTGAGTCTGCATTAGCTAAAGTGCAAAGCTATCAAGCCCAAACTGACATTTGGCAACAACAACAGCAAATATCTGACTTCAATATAAAACAAAGTGGGCTTTGGCAAAATCCAAGCCTCTCTGTAGAGCAAAATGGCTTTGGCACTAATCAAGATCAAGAACTGAGTATTGGGATCAGCCAGCCACTGGATATATTTGGTCAGCGTAAAATCAATCAAGCATTAGCAAATACCTCTGCACAGCAACTACAGTTGCAACAACAACTCTGGAATGCACAAAGCCAACTTATTGTAAAATTTGCATGGTCACAGCTGGCAATTGCTCAAAATGAGCAATCTGTTTATGCCACGCAATTAAAACTTAGCAAAGCGAATTTGGACAGCGCACAAAAACGATATCAGGCAGGCAGTATTGCCTTAGTGGATGTGGAACGTGCTGAAATTGAAACTTTAGACATTCAGCGCATATATCAGCAAGCAGTGCTAAAACAACAAACTGCTACTCGCCAGCTTTCAAATTTATGGGGCGAAACTGCTGCACAAATAAAGCTAGACAATACGGTCACCCCTTGGCCAGAACAAAGTCAAAGTCTGGTTCAGCGTAATTTATCCGAAGATTGGCTAAAAAAATTGTATGCCTTGAATATACAGCAAGCGAATCAGCAAATTGAGCATTTAAAAGTACAGAAGCGCTCAAATCCCACCTTAAATGTAGGTATGACCAGAACCAAATCACCAACGGAAGCCAATGACACTGCTTTAGTTTTAGGTGTTGATATTCCAATGAATATTTTTAATCGTCAGCAATACGCTATTCCAATGGCGCAAAAGCAACAAATTTTACTGAATCAACAACAACAGCTTCAATTAAAACAGCAAATTTTAGATATTGCGAACCATATTCATCAGCTTAAAGGACTACGGGCACAATTTAATGCTACAAGCAACCAAATTGGTTTAGCTGAAAAAGTCCAAAACAGAACCTTACAAGGGTTTCAAGCTGGAAAATTTTCCATTACCGAGGTTCAGCAAACGACCAAGCAGTTGCAAGACTTACGTTTAAGTCAAATGCAGGTTTTGGCGCAAGCTTGGCAGAGTGCCTTGAGTGCTGAAGCACTGAGTATTGGCACAAGTTATGAAGAAATCAGTCGTTCAGATGCTTATAGTCAGTTAAATAAAAAAGCTGTAGAGGCATCGCAAAATTTAATTAGCACCGTATCTGGTCAATAAGGCAGTCAATCAAATGAACATAAAACAAGATGGAAAAATATCACAGCCTTTAATCATTGCGATGTTGATTGGCTTAACACTCATCATTTGTACTGCAATTTGGTTTAGTCAAAATAAAGCGACTGCGGATAATGAGCATGAAGAAGAAAACACAGATGCTAAGGATAAGAGTCAGCAAACTGAAACAGAACATACCGAAGAAGGTGAGCTTCAACTCACAGCACAGCAAATGGCTGAACAAGGGATAAAAGTTGCAACTGTAGAACATGGTTTGGTCGAAAATATTGTTAATTTACCCGGTAAATTAGCAGTAAATACGGATCAACAAGCACATATATCTCCCAACTTTAGTGGGCATGTTGAGCAAGTCAGTGTTACTTTAGGTCAGAGCGTGCAAAAAGGACAAACCTTAGCTGTGCTTTCTGTACCTGAATTAATTGATCAGCAAGCCAATTTACGTATGTCAGAAGCCAATTTAAATTTGGCTCGTCAAGATTATCAACGGGAACAAAAGCTATGGTCGCAAGGAATTTCAGCCAAGCAGGATTTACAGCGTGCTGAAAATGCTTATCGCCAAGCTCAAATTAGTGTGCAGTCTACACAATCACGGTTACAAGCTTTAGGGGCAAGTGGCAGTCAAAACGGACGCTTTATTATTCGAGCACCTATCTCTGGTGTCATTAGTCAAAAAGATATTGTTGTCGGTGAAAATGTACAATTAGCAGATCAGTTATTTACCATTGAACAGCTAAAAGATTTGTGGCTGGAATTTAATTTGCCTCATCAATATTCCGCACAATTACAAACGGGTCAAAACGTTTCATTTAAAGTGAATGGTTCAGATCAGATTTATAACGCCAACGTACAAAGTCTCACTTCGCAGGCAGATCTGCAAACTGGCCGATTGGTGGTACGCGCTAAATTAAAACAGCAATCTGCTGAATTACGCCCAAATGTGATGGTGAATGTGTTGCTGGCAGAATCAGGTACTAAAAAAGCTTTGCGCGTGCAAAAGTCTGCCTTACAAAGCATAGAAGGGCAAGACAGTGTATTTGTTATTGAGTCTGAGCAAAAAGGCCAAGTTCATTTAAAAGCACAGCCTGTAAAACGTGGACAAACTTCAAGTGATGGTCAATGGTTGGAAGTTGTTTCAGGTATTCAAGTTGGTCAGAAATATATTTCTCAAGGCAGTTTTTTACTGAAATCTGAACTGGAAAAAGACGAGGCCGGCCATGAACATTGATCATCAAGAAAATACAAATAAAGAGTTACCAAAGCCTCAAGGTCTATTCGAACGTATTATTCAATTTTCTATACAAAACGCAATCTGGGTAATGCTTTTTGTCTGTACATGGATCGCTGTTGGAGTTTATAGCTACCAAAAATTGCCAATTGATGCCGTGCCAGATATTACCAATACCCAAGTGCAAATTAATACACAAGCCAATGGCTTTACAGCACTTGAAGTTGAGCAGCGGATTACTTATCCCATTGAAAATGCGATGGCAGGTATTCCAGATTTGGAACTGACGCGTTCGATCTCCCGTTATGGTTTATCGCAAGTGACCATTGTGTTTAAAGATGGTACCGATATTTATTGGGCACGTCAGCAAATTAACCAGCGGGTACAAGAAGTTCAGTCGGCATTGCCAGCACAGGTTGCTCCAACGATGTCACCTGTTTCGACAGGTTTGGGTGAAATTTATCAATGGGTGCTTAAAGCAGAACCCAACGCTCGTAAATCCAATGGCACAGCGTATAGCGCCATGGATTTACGTGAAATTCAAGATTGGATTGTTCGCCCGCAATTACAACGTGTTCAGGGAGTTGCTGAAGTCAACAGCATTGGCGGGTTTAACAAAACTTATGTGGTTTCGCCTGATTTAAACCGTATGCAACAGCTGAATTTGTCCTTAGCGCAATTGCAGCAAGCGCTTACGGAAAATAATGAAAACCGTGGTGCTGGATTTATTGAAGAAAACGGTCAACAGCTCACAGTTCGTGTGCCTGGAACACTAAATACCATTTCAGACATTGAAAACACCATGATTGACAGCCCCAATGGCAGTCCAATTCGGGTGGGGGATGTCGCACAAGTTTCTATTGGACATGATCTGCGAACAGGAGGCGCAACCTATAATGGAGAAGAAACGGTCTTAGGCATTGCCATGATGGCAATGGGTCAAAATAGCCGAAGCGTGTCTAAATCTGTCGATGCTAAGATTAAAGACATTCAAGCCAGTCTGCCCAAAGGTGTAAAAATTGAAACGGTTTATGACCGTACAACTTTAGTTGAGAAAGCAATTAAAACCGTCCAAAAAAATTTAGTTGAAGGCGCGATTCTGGTCATCATCATTTTGTTTATCTTTTTGGGTAATATTCGGGCTGCTCTCATTACCGCTTGTGTCATACCACTGTCGATGCTGTTTACTTTAACAGGGATGGCAGAAAAAAATATCAGCGCAAACTTAATGAGTTTAGGTGCATTGGATTTCGGTATTATTGTTGATGGTGCCGTGGTGATTGTAGAAAACTGTATCCGCCGTTTGGCGCATGCACAGCAAGTTTTAAAACGACCCTTAACTCAAAACGAGCGCTTTAAAGAAGTCTTTTTGGCCGCACGTCAGGCACGGCGTCCGCTTATTTTTGGTCAGCTCATTATTTTGGTGGTGTATTTACCTATTTTTGCTTTAAGCGGTGTAGAAGCAAAAATGTTCCATCCAATGGCGCTCACCGTTGTATTGGCATTGGTCGCAGCCATTATTCTTTCTATTACATTTGTACCTGCTGCTGTAGCACTTTGGGTGAAAGGAGATATTAAAGAAACTGAAAGTCGCTGGATGATTTGGCTGAAAAAGAATTATCTTAAAATTTTAAACACAGCTTATGCATACAAAACTGTTGTACTCACTTTTGCACTGTGTTTATTGCTCACAACAGGATTTTTAACAACGAAAATAGGCAGTGAATTTGCGCCACAACTCAGCGAAGGTGACTTTGCTGTTCAGTTAATGCGTTCACCAAGTACTGGACTAGAAGAGTCTTTAAGAATACAAGAAAATGCTGAAAAATTGTTGCTGAAAAAATTTCCTGAGATTAAAGCTGTATTTGCCCGCACAGGTACAGCTGAAGTGGCCACAGATGTTATGCCACCGAATATTTCAGACGGTTATATTATGCTCAAACCGCGTAATGAATGGCCAAATCCAAAGCAAAGTCTTGATGAGTTACGTAGCCGTATTGTGGCTTATGTTGCGACTATTCCGGGTAATAACAGCGAATTTTCCCAACCAATTGAACTACGTTTTAATGAGTTAATCTCAGGTGTACGTAGCGATGTAGGCGTGAAAATTTTTGGCGATGATATGCAGGTATTAAATACAGAAGCCACTAAAATTGCCAAAATAATCCAGCAAGTTTCTGGCAGTAGCGCCGTAAAAGTTGAACAAACTTCGGGGCTACCGTTATTAAATATTGAGATTAACAAGGCTTTGGCTGCACAATATGGCTTAAGCGTTAGATCAATTCAGGATGCTGTTGCCACAAGTATAGGTGGACAAAGCGTTGGAGAAATTTTAGAAGGTGATCGACGTTTTGATTTTGTCATTCGTTTAAATGATCAAGACCGCAATGTAGCAACTATTTCGCAGTTGCCTTTAACATTACCCAATGGAGGCAGTATTGTACTGTCAGATGTTGCAGTCGTATCTAATGTAGAGGGCATTAATCAGGTGAGTCGTGAAAATGGTAAACGCCGTATTGTGGTGACTGCCAATGTTGAAGGTCGTGATTTAGGCTCATTTGTATCTGATCTGCAGACACAGCTTAAACAGTATTCTTTACCAAGTGGTTATTGGATTGAATATGGTGGTCAATTTGAAAACCTCGCATCCGCCAAAGCCCGTATGCAAATTGTTATTCCTTTGGCATTGATCACTATATTTATCTTATTGATGGCCGTTTTTCATAATGTTAAAGAAAGCCTAATGGTGTTCACAGGCGTACCGTTTGCTTTAACGGGTGGTGTGCTATTTCTTTGGCTTAGAGATATTCCACTTTCAATGTCTGCTGGTATTGGATTTATTGCACTATCAGGCGTCGCCGTATTAAATGGGCTGGTTATGTTAACCTTTATTAAAGAGCTTAAAAGCCAATATCCATTACATGAAGCGGTATGGCAGGGCGCTATACTTCGTTTACGTCCCGTACTCATGACTGCTTGTGTAGCCTCTTTAGGGTTTGTGCCTATGGCTTTGGCAACTGGTACGGGTGCAGAAGTGCAACGGCCTTTAGCGACTGTTGTTATTGGTGGAATTATCTCTTCTACCTTACTCACACTGGTATTGCTACCTGTTTTATATCGCTGGCTAGGTACAGTTAAATCGAAATAATTTTGGTTGAACTTCCAATCATACGATACATTCTACACATCGAATGAATCGTATGGTTGATTAGTGAATGGGCTAAATTAAATACTTTCAGAATTAGCAAATCAGCATTAAGCGATATTCACCAGCATTTTCAACAGGTGCTCGGTGCACACAAGGTAGAACTTTCTGTGTTGGGTGATCGACTGCTAAACGCCACAGATGGCTATTGCCTAAATTTACAGGTACTGCATTTTCTTCAAGTTGGTAATGCAAATCAAAAAAATATTCCGCTAAAAAATCATCAAATTGTGAGATAGGACCATCATAGAGCGCTTTTAACTGCTCACGTATTTCTGGAATTAAAATCTTTTGCTGGACTTGATTATTCGGCACAATATCGCTTGAAGCACCATAATATGTGCATAAAAAGGTATCAGTTGCGATGGGCGAACGATCGACATGAAAGGAATAAACATCTGTTGAGATAAAATCTAATTCATCATCTCGTTCGTAACATTTAATTAAATTAAGAGAAGGTGAAGCACCAAATTCCGTCAATTGTTGCATGTCATTTAAAATAACATCTCTGGCTAAATTTCCTTGTGCTGAAAGATTTAAGTCCTTCAAATCTTCCGTAGAAACTTCGGTTATATTTTCAATAAGTTCTAATTTTTCAGCTATTTCTTTAAAGTCGCCCTGTAAATTCCGATGCCAACATAAAGCATTCATTTCGCCTTTGAAATTGCAATGACTAAGGTCGAAAAATGTAGATACCACACCAACTTGAGGATATTGGGAAAAAGGATTGGTCATAATGAGGATCAAAATAAATCTAAAGCGATGATACAGCGCACAAGGCAAAGCGAAAAAAATTTAGCAACTTCATTTTTAAACAGAAACTGCCAAGTATTAGATATAACAGATGATTAGAAACTGGATTTTAATCATTACGATTTTGTTTGGCTTTTTGGCGTAAAATATATAAGTACAAGCTTTCTACTTTTTCACGCGCCCATGGAGTAGTACGTAAGAATCGCAATGAAGATTTAACACTTGGATCTATACAAAAACATCTAATTTCAATTTTACGACTTAGGCCTTCAAAGCCACCGTAGTAATCCAATAATTCATCCAAAATGTCAGCAAGTTTTTTTCCGTGTAAAGGGTCATTAGAGGCATTCATAATAGATCAATCATATTTTGGGAGGCCGTGATTATAACCTGAGCAAGTTGAAAAATGAGAGTGACTATCTAAACCTAATCAATATAAAGCATTACAACTAATTTAAAGTTAAATTTTCCCTAAAGCTTTTTTAAGTTAATTCTAACCATTATTGGCTTTGTTATTGCAAATGACATGTGAATAGGCTACTTACATGATATCTTATTTAACATAATATACATTATACGAAATAGTGTATTTCAGGCTAGCAAATAGATTCATCATATTTATTGCTCTATATAATACTTAACTTGTGCTTAGCACTAACATTGTATGTATACAATCCTCAAAGTATTAATTCTTGCTCCAGCATTTGGGTTTTCAATATTTCTTCATTCAGGAACACTCAATTGAATTCCATAAAAATTTTCGTACTTTCTTTTAATGTGCTGAACCTCTGTTTTTAAAAATGAATAGTTTCTTTTTAACGTGCTTATACTGGCTAAAGATCCTTCGCCTTAGAATCTTTACTATTCCTATAAAGTAATGTCTCTACAAATAAAATCAGACAATCAAACTAATCATGCTCTATTAGATTGCCTATTTATAGTGCAAGCTATACAATCAAATTGACAATACATCATGTCAAAGTGAAAAATGGATTTTAAATATTAAAAATAAGGACTTATAATGCAGAATACACAAATAAAACGTGTGCATAGCTTCAGCAATGATGTTTTAGAAGACTTTGATGCAGTAAAAATTGCACAACTAATTAAAAATAAACAAGTTTCGGCAAAAGAAGTTATCCAAGCATCTATATTACGCGCAAAAAAAGTGAATCCACAACTTAATGCAATTGCATCAGAGCGGTTTGATCTTGCATTAGAAAATATCAATGAAAATCATTCTTCAACAGCAATTTTTTCAGGTGTTCCTTTTTTCTTTAAGGACAATACAGACTTTACAGGTTTAGCTACACATCATGGTTCTCAAGCAATCCATAGCCCAGTTGCAAAAAAACACGATAGATTGAGCCAGCAACTGTTGGATCAAGGATTTATTGTTTTAGGTAAAAGTAACTTACCTGAATTTGGTTTAAATGCGACTACCGAATACCAAAATGGTACTGCAACAAAAAACCCATGGCATATAGATTTTTCCTGTGGAGCATCATCTGGTGGTGCAGCCGCTTTAGTAGCTTCTGGTGCAGTGCCAATAGCACATGCCAATGATGGTGGTGGCTCAATCAGAATTCCAGCAGCCTGTAACGGTTTAATTGGTTTAAAACCCACACGTGGTCGAACCTATAATAGTGATGCAACAAGCAAACTACCCATTAACATTATTTCTGAAGGCGTTGTTACGCGTAGCGTTCGTGATACCGCACATTTTTTTGCTGGTATGGAACAATGCTATGCGAACCCAAAACTTCCTAAAATAGGTTTGCTTGAACATAGTTCAAATCGAAAGCTTCGTATTGGTGTGGTACAACAATCTATTACTGGTAGTGTTGACTCAGAAACTGCAATTTGCTTAGAAAAAACTGCTCAATTATTAGAATCTATGGGTCACCACGTTGAATATTATCAGCTCCCCTTTGCTCAAAGCTTTGTAAATGACTTTAGTCATTATTGGGGCTTACTTTCTTTTATGTTACTTACTTTTGGTAATAAGCTATTTGGAAGTAATTTTGAACGTCAAAAACTCGATAACTTAACTTGTGGTTTAGCTAAACTCTATAGAAATAATTTTTATAAAACACCATTATTTATCTATCGGTTAAAGAAAATACAAAGCCAATATCAACAAATCTTCCAACATTATGATGTGTTACTTTCACCTGTGCTAGCGCATACCACCCCAAAACTAGGCTATATTTCTCCACAATTAGAGTTTGATAAATTATTTCAGCGCATTCAAAACTATGTCACGTTTACACCCATTCAAAATATTGCAGGTGCACCAGCCATATCATTACCCATGGGCTATACCCAAGAGTATGGCTTACCTATTGGGATGCAATTTTCTGCCAATTTAGGTGATGAAAAAACACTTATTGAGCTGGCTTACGAGATTGAATCTGCTCAACCTTGGCGTAAAATTCAAGGTTAATCTTCAATTTATACTTTTCTTGATTATTAAAGACTTAATAAAAACATTACAATGCAATTCTATTGTAATGACACAGGTGTTTAAAAAACCGTTCAATGAACGGTTTTTTAAAGAAAAATGAATTACTAAATTTATAACACTTCAAATTCTATTCTGCGGTTTTTCTTACGGCCTTCTGGTGTCGTATTATCTGCTACAGGTTTATTTGGTCCTAATCCTTCAGTTGACATACTGTCTGCATTGATATTTTTAGCTACAAGGTAATTCTTTACAGCTATCGCTCTTTCTTGGCTTAAACTTAGATTTTTAGCTGGATCTCCAGAACTATCGGTATGGCCAATAATTTTGACTTTTTTACAACCCACTTTATTTAGAGCTACAGCCATTTCATCCAAAATTTGGGTTCCTGATGTAGCCAAAACAGCACTACCCGATTCAAATTCAATAATGCGATTTTTGAGCGTTGCATCAATAATTTGTTGCTCTGCAGCATTTACACTCAGCTGAGCATTGACTTTGTAATTTGGTACTAGGCTTTGTAAGCGTTGTGTTGCTGGCTGGATATCATTCGGATTCGTAACTTTTCCAGTCAAATTTACCTGTGTGCCACGTACAGTTAAGCTACCTTGCTTTACTTTTTTTAAATCATCATTGATGGCTGAACTGACATTACTGCTCCACCCGCTGGGTGCGCTAACCATCTTAACTTGTATCTTATCAACCACATTTTCACGACCATAAGTCATATATAGTTTATTTAAAATTTCTTGTTTTGCCATTTCATTCGGTACAGCTCCTTCCACAATGATCGGTTCTTGTGCGACTGCCAAAAAGCTGATACCCAAAGAACAAATCAGCATTAAGCTTTGCCCAACGAAGCGATTATTATTGATCACTTTTGCATTTATTTTCATAAAATTTGCCTATTATTTTTCTTTATGGGCATTATTAGCCGTCAATAAAAGTTTGTCTAAATAGTTTAAATGCTTGAGCTAAACTCATTTGTCGCTCACACAAGCCTTGCTCTAAGGTAGCTAAACCTGCATTTTGCTCTAAATAAGGTTCAATCCATTCAGTTGCAGTTAATGACACCCAATGATCACTCTGCATATTCTGGGTAAATACATCACTTAATGCGCGAATATCTGCCCCTTGAAAACCAAACAACAAGACAGGCGCATGACTGTGTAAAATACCAATTAATAATTCTGCATTTTGTTTTGCCACAAAACGACTGATTAAATTGACCCAAAACGCAGCAATTTCATAGCAATAGCTAATATTATTAATAGGTAAAATCAACACTTTATTGAGCTTTGCAGTGCCTTGTTTTATTACGGGCTGTAATAATAAGCCCAAGGCAATCATGCTTTGCGCCAATTGCTCTGTGCTTAAATTTAATAATTTGGCAAATGAATATACTGTGTGGTGTTCATAAAAGGATGCTGTTTCATCTGTACCAAAAATTTGAATGTCATCACTTAATTTACTCAGTTTATCCAATAAAATATCTGGATCTCGAATAGAACGCATAATTCTATTGCGTTGGTAAAGATCAATCAGCGTTTGTTTATAACGGTATGGTGCGTATTGAATATTGTCCTGAGGATCATCAATTTCTAGAAGATGACACAGCACCATTGGAAATTGGCGACCAGAACTGTCTTCACTACTGATCAAATTGGAAACCAAGAATCTTTTATCTTGTGGACTGGCAATAAAAAAATCCAAAGATGGCAGATTGGCATATTTTTCACGAAATGCTTGGTTTTGCATTGCATGCTCAAGCGCCTCAGTCATCCATTGATCTATCAATTGTATGAGAGAATACTGCCCGCGTGTCTTTAAAAAATCACCTCGAGCTGGGCATTTTCCATAATACAAAGGCGTGGTTTTGACTTCGTACATGTGCTTTCCCCTTTAAACGTCCATGTTTTTATTTTTTAGATACATCATGGTGTTACCCCAGCTTGCACTTGTGCTACTGGCACAGGTGCAGATGTGGTCATTGATGCTGGTGCTGAGTTCATCGCTTGCGCAGCAACAACGCGCACTGCTTTATTGGTTACAACTTTATCGACTAAAAGCATTCCGTTATAGCCTTGATTTGAGCCAATGCCTCCCGTGCTACTGCCACTAATAAGGCGGAAGTTCATTTTGACGAAGAGCTTAGGATCATCTTTACTACGCCATAACATCTCAAAGGTAGTTCCAGATTGAGTACGCGTTGCACCTTCAATTAATCGGTTAATACCATATTCACCTGGTTCATCCACAATCGTATGGGTTTTGCCTTCTAAATCGATGGCCGTAATACGCGCACCTGGAATCGCACCTTTATTTGGCCAAATGAAGTTCACCCATTGCTGTACGCCATTTTCAAATACCATACGTTGCCCATCAATTTCCACCGTATAAGACAATAACTGAGTATTTTCTTGTGGGTAGAATTGGAAGTTCGACTGATTTGTTGCCACAGGTGTAGCTGAGTTTTGATTGAGTTCACCCGTTGCAACACCATTGCTTGGTGCAACATAGGTTTGAAAATTCGCCACAAATTGTGGATTTAAGCTTATCCCTAAATCTTTCCAAGTTTTGGATGTTAAGGTATAACCACGACGGATCACCAACGGATCAAGATATTCTTTTACAAAACGCGCAATACTGCCATTTTCACCAAATATTTGACCAATTTCATTACTAGTCGCTTGTACAGTGGCGCCCGCTTTAAATGGATACTTAGTGGATAAATTAGTACTAAATGGTTGATAAGCTTGAATACTCCATAATTTATTCAATTCATCTTGTGCTGGAATAACAAGGGTTTCAAAAGATTGTGTTAATGGTGCCATGAGCAATTTTTGTAATTGCTGTTGATCAGCTTCTTTCAAACCGACTGCCATTTTTTCATCAACATATTTTTGCGTTATGTTAAATACAGAGCTTTGGTCATTAATGGTCTGTTTCACCAGAGCCATACTTGAAGGACCAATATCACCCGCACTGCGCAAATCATTAAACTTACTACGAACTTGACCTAAATTTGCCATGTATTCGTCAAGAAGCGATTTATTTTGCAAATCATCACGCTTACGCACCAATTGATAGAACATCTGGAACTCTTTTGAGATCACACCTTGGGTTGCAGTTAATGCATTGCTTTGTGCAACTTTGGCTTCATCGCGATTTAATACTTTACGTTTGAACCAAGCAATAAATCCTTTTTGAGGCGCAGCCAACTCTGCTTGTACCACAGGATTATCCCAACTGGTTTCTTGTGCAACGCGGTTGAGTACAGTACGAATTGGCGAATTTTCCGGCTCCCCCAACACATCAATAATTTTCACCTGTTGAGCAAAAGCATTGCCTTTTGCATAGTGCATAGCATTTAAAAATTTACGCCATTCTGCAATGTACTCTTGTTTATATAGCTCAGTCAGCTGTTTACGAATCTGCTCAGGACTCCCACTAAAACTTAAGTCATCTGATTGATTCATATTGAGGACCCAATCTTTAGAATCCGTTGGGCTATTGGCTGCTTGTTCAATGGCATCTTTAACGTAACTATCCCAAGCTTGGTAGCTAAATATACCAGGCAAAGCGTATGAACCTAGCATCGTAGATTGGCCTGCTTCTCCAATGATTTGTTTAATCGTTAATGCTGGAAAACGAACAGAAGCACGCATTTTAATTTCGTTATAGACCCGATCACGTGCAGGAATCCCCGTACTCACAGACATTAAGATTTGTCGTGTTTGATCAACCAGTTGTGCATCAGAATCCATGCGTGGAAACAGTGGGTCATTGGCCAAAGTCATCGCATAAGATAAAATTTGCTCTGCTTTTTGAATCATGTCACCACGTTCCATTTGGCCACGATTCGAATCTAACCATGAGCGCCAAAAACGTGTGACTTGATCACTTAAATGACTTGATTCTCTGTACTGCGGATTACTTAACATTAGATATGCTTTTAAAGCATTATAAGCATCTTGCGGATTAGTATCCGACGGTTCTAAATATGGTTGCTTCGTTTGAACAGCTTGATTTAACCTCACGTTGACATGATTTTCACGCAAAGTTGCTTCATTAGTTTTTACACGCTGTAAGTATTGTGCAAGGTTTTGCTGAGCAGGTTGAAGTACAATTTGCCGAATCCCCTTCAAATATTCAGCTTTTAATTTTTCACGCACCGCATTGCCTTGGTACAAACCAAAACTATATTTCAAAGGTCGATCTTCGTCAAAATGATCCAACTGTTGTAAATGCCCCTGTAAAATTAACAAAGCATCCATTTGCGTTGCTAAGTTTCCAGAAGCGTTACTTTCCATTTGCACGACTTTATTCAAATCTGCTTGGACTTCAGCAATCAATTGTTGGTTATTCCGATATGACCAAACCCAAACACTCAAAATAATTGCAACAGCAATTAAAGCACCCAAAAATGACATAAAGCGCTGACGTTTACGAGCTGGATTAATATGCTGTTTTACAAGATTTTTATCTTTCAAAATAACATTTGAAAATAGACCCTTTAAGAAATAGCCATGATCTTGAGAAATAGAATTGGTTGGCACACCAAAATTGGCATCATCGCTACGAATTAAGTGAAAATCCTCTGCCAATTGCTCTGTCATAGGGCTTTCAATTGTCCCTTCTTGTAGTGCACTGGTAAAATAGAAGCCACGAAAAACTGGTTTAAACTGGTATGGATTGTCTTGAAATAAAGTGCCAATAAAGGTTTTTAAAACAGGTTTTAATGTTTTAAATTCCAATGGAAATGTCATGACACTAGGCGAAATATTTTGTGAATGGCGACGGCTAAGATGCGTTGTACTTACGCCTTTTAAGCCATCATATAATAAGCCATAATGCTTTTCGAATAGCTCAGTTGCTTGATCTGAAGTATTTGGATCGTAAGGTAACGTTGCACCCCATACCTGATCGAATTCATCTTTGTCATAGCATTCAAAAAACTCAGTGAAACCTGCGATCAGATCCATTTTAGAAAAAACAACATAGACTGGTGCAAATATTTCTAAACGCTCAGTAATATCTTGTACGCGTGCACGCAAGTTCTTGGCTAATTTAATGGTTTTTTCTGGGCTTTGACTGACTAACTCCGCCACACTTACAATCAAAATTAGTCCATTCACTGGCGCTTTAGAACGATTCTTTTTAAGTAAGCCTAAAAAACCTAACCATTCATTATGGTCTTCTGCATAAACAGAATAACGTCCCGCCGTATCGAGTAATACCCCCTCAGTCGAGAAAAACCAGTCGCAATTTCGTGTTCCACTTAAGCCTGAAGATACCATTTTTTGGTGCGTTTCTTCAAATGGAAAACGTAAGCCTGAATTGTAAATTGCAGAACTTTTACCTGCCGCGGGGTTACCAATCACCATATACCACGGTAATTCGTATAAAGCAGCATTGCCCTTTTTATCTCCAAGTTTAGACTTACGGATCAGCTGAATCGAGTCTTTCATTTGCTGATGAATTAACTGTAATTCTTCTTTATCTTTTTGTTTTCCGTACTCAGACTCAGTATCTTTCGCAATAGCTTCTGCAAGTTCTTCGCCCTGTGCGCGATTTTTTCGGTGTTGGATCAGCTCGTATATGCCCCAGATGATTAATCCGATGATATAAATTGCAACCAAAATCCAAAATATTTTAGGTGGTACAGAATTATTCATTGCAATTAAAGCAACAAACATAGACAGTGCCATCATTGCTTTTGGATTGGTGGCATACTGCCAAACATAGCCAAGCAAGGTATAAAATAATGTGTTCACGTTATTCTCTTTATACTTTCTTAATTTTGAGTAATGACTGTTTCTGGTTGATCAAATTCATAAGCTTTGAAAAAAGCATAGGTAGAATCTTGCTCAGTGCTGTAAATCATATTGATCATCTCTTCTGGCAAATGCATACCTAACATAAAACCAAATACTTTTGATAAATTTTGTGTATGCCCAAGATTTTGTTTTGTATATAAAAAATGATGAAATTCTATTGCTGTGTCTGCAAAGACTCGTTGTAAAGTTTTTGTTGTTTTAATATCGTTTGCATCATCTAAAACCAGCACAAATGGATGCTCTTGCTGGAATTGCTCTAACTCATTTAATTGATTGTTTTTTAAATAATGCGCAAAATTATTTTCATTCAAACTCAAATATAATGTGCTGATAGGTTGTAAATCGAGTAATGCCGTCGATGTATTTGCTACACACCAACTTGATGCAAATTCGGACGCAATATACTGCTCATTGAGCCAAAATCTTTCATCTAAACACTCTTGATCTATTTCTGAATCCACACTAATCAAAATACTTACTTCATGGGCTTTATTGGCCGCATCTTGTAGCAACTTTATCCATTCGCTATAGGCAGTTTGATTACTAAAAAAGTGATGCTCAATTTCAATTTGCTCTGGCAAAATCGCATATTGAGTACTTAACGCTTCCTGAAGTTCAAATCTGCTTTGCTCGTTCCATTGATGGATTAAATTTTCAGCCAGTAAAACATGCACATTAAGGCGACTAAGACGTGGTACTTCTTGTACAGGCGCCTCATCTTCCTTTTCCTCTACAAAACTTTCTTGGCTCCACCCTGGGTGCATTCGGTATTGATAAGCCAATTCAGTGTCATAAAACAGTGCTGAATGTTTTAAATGATTGGAGATACTCATTAAAGTATCAGCATGTTGTTCAAGTTGTTGATGAATTAAACAATGGATACGTTTTTCTCTCATGCTTATTATCGGCATGTCATCATCATCTTCAAGTGTGGCATCCACAAGATCATCTAAACCTTGTATGCGATAGCTTAAAATAGGCAATCCATAACTATTGAATAGCTTTTGATCTAGCTCAGGGCTCTTAAAGTCTTTAATACGCTCAATAATTTCAGTATTTTCACCAAAACTATGCCAAGAATATGCAGAGTAAATATTTAATCTAAATTGTTCAGTTGGTCGTGCTTTGGGTTTTTCTTGTTCTAATGCATCAATCTGTTGTTGTTCAGCACGTAATGTTTCCAGTTCTGCTTGCTGTTGCTTTTTTTCTTTTTGGGATTTAAGTGCCCTGATCGCAAAAAATGGCGATAAAATTAATGTAGTAATAAAAAAAGGCAAAGCTAAAAAATACAATGCTAAATCGGTTGCAGATGGGGCATACGCCGTATCACGCCAAAAATAAATCACACAGGCACTGACTAAAACCGCGATGCCAATGAAGGTGCTGATAAATAATTTAATCATTGTTATTGTCCACCAATTAATGCATAACAGGTTTCAGCATTATCTTGCTGCTGTATTGGCATTAGAAAAGCCCCCTGAGACAAACCACAATCGAAATTTGAACTCAGACACAAAGGCTGAATATCTTGTTTTTTTAAAATAAGCCGTACATCCACAGTTAATGTAGGTGTACACCATGTTTGTATAATTTTTTTGAGTTTTATGCTTTGCGCGTGATGCGGTAAAAAACTCAAATAGTCATCACGTGCTAATGGCCCGATCACAATTTCAATTTTTTCATCAATTTGACGAACCGTACTGCCACAAAACGTATTAACGCCGAGCATATACGCATGCTCGCCACCCAAGCATGTTTGCTGATCAGTTGCTAAATTAAATTTTTCTGGAATAAATTCCGTAATATCAAAATCTTGATTAAATATACAACCTAACATTGTTTTTAAGGCATGGGCATTGTTATTTTGTCCCTGCATTAACCCCGAAAACTCAGCAAAATAATCATCTAAATCTGGTTGAGCATGTTGCTCACTTACATAGCCCGCTAAAGCATGAATAATATTTAAATAACTATTTTCATCTTCAACTTCATAACGAATTGGAAGCTGATAATTAATACTTGCATCAACATATTGTGTAGTTAACTTATGATTAAACAACGATAAAAAACCCAATGTTTCATCACGCTGATGCCGTCCGCTTAGCTTGATTTTGCTGGTATAGCTATAAGGTAGTGCCCCTTGCATTCCCGTGAGGCCAACCACTAAATTGGTTAAATAAACTTTTTCATCATCCAGCTTCAAACTTTCAATTTCAGTTAATGGAAAATTTAAATTGAGAGAGCTTTGAAAATTAAAGTCATAAGACCAGTGTTGTTGAGCTTTAACAGGCGCATGTCTAAGCAGACGTACCGCCTGAATAAAATCATAACTTTGAGGTTGCTCAAATAATCCCTGTATTACAGAAGCATTTTGCCACCAACGTTCTGCACGCATTGGTATATCTCCTGTTGGGTTTGTACATCATAAATTTCAACATCAACAAAGCTATTCAAATTCACTCTTAAATTAAAAACTCGACTTAACAACTGACTAAAGATATAAGCGCTAAAACCACGAAAAACCTCTAAATCCAAGCTAATTTTTACTTTGACGCCACGTACAAATAGCGGGAATGGTCTGCTGTTCACTAATTTTTGCGCAAGTGAAAAGTCTATTTCTTTAATAGCATCAATAATGAGCTGATTTTCTTTACTCTTTGGAAGATTGTATAACTCCAAAAGTTCTTTAATATATGCAACTGAATTCCCTTTCATTAAGGACATATTATTTAAAGAAAGCTGAGAAATAATGCGCCATTGTTCTTGTTTATTCTGCTCAAAATAAAAAGGTTGCGTTGGACGTTTCAACATTAGTGCATGTCGCGCTAGGCTACTATCATTTAAAGTTAATATATTTTGATCTTTGTTATAGCTCTCATAAGGCAAGTCGCGATTGGTACATAACAGTTCAGTACTAATAAAGTCAGACTTTGTGCTTGCAGGATCAAGCGATTTTGAAATAATGCTATAACTCATTTCTTGCGATTTATTATTTAATCCCTCAGTTTTTAAACTATAAAAAAACTTAACCTGATCATGGTGATAATGGCTCATCGCAAAGAAAGGTAAAATAGGATGGATCATTTCATCTTGAGCACTTTTTTCACGCACCATATCCATTTTTAAAACTGAATAAACCTGAAAATATTCAGGATGATGCACATCCGTCACTAAAGGATAGTCCATACGTTTGTGATTAATTTTTTGTGGCTCTGCCTGTTTTTTAAATAAATTAATCATTGGTGTCGCAAATAATTTAAAGTTAGCCGTACTTAATTCAGAATAATTACGTATTGAGGCTTGGTCATTTAAATTGAGTTTAAAATGAACTTGTAATTCAAAGTTCGAATGCTCTAAGGCTAATTTAGAAATACTACTTAAATCGAGTTTTAAAAAATTAAATTTTTCTGGAAAACAAAAATATTCCATTAACAAACGATAAGCATGATGCGTATGCTGATCTACAGGCAAAATCCCTTCAGATTCTTCGAATCCCATTAAGTGAAATGGGTTATCAATCGCATAAGTTTGATGTCCTGCTTTAATACTAAAATGCGTGCCTTTTCCAAAAATATGATCTAGCACTTGCAGTGGAAAATGTGAAATAGCATCTAAATATATAGGGAGCTTTTGTTGTGCCAGCAAACGATGACTTTGATTAAAAATATTAAATACAAAGCTTAAAGTTGCATTATGATTAACATGCATTTGTGCTGTTGGATGGGTCTTAAAGTAAACATTTTGCAAGGCAATTGGCATGATCGTCGTATCGTAGGCCGTTGAATATTCACATTGCACACCACGAATACTTTTGGCCTTCAAAATCGTCGATCGAGGAATAACATGTAATTCAGTCAGTGTTTTTATTTTATTAATATCTTCAAATGACACCACAGAGCTAGCTGGAAATGGCTTTAAGTATTGAGGAAACATGACCTCATAAATAGAACGTGTAAATACTTCATAACTATCATCTAATTTTTTATCAATGCGTGCAGCAACCAAAGAGAAAGCTTGGATTAAACGTTCAATATGCGGATCATCAATCTGTTCTTGGTTTAAAGATAAACGCTGTGCAATTTTTGGATATTTATTTGAAAAATCACGCGATTGCTGTGCAAATTCCTGTAATTGTTTTTCATAATATGGGAGTAGCTCTTCAATCACGGATAACTCACTTAGCTTTTAGAAGAAATAACATATTGTTGTGTGGTCGGTTTTAATAATGCATCAAACATAACTGGCTCATATAAAGGATGAATATTTAAATAGGCTTGGATACTTAAGCAAAGTGCACCCATGTTATTGCCTTCCATAAGCATCTCAACTTTGATTTGCGTTAAACGTGGTTCATGTGCAGCAATAGACGTTTCTATAGATTGGCAAATCTTGTCACAATCACTGGGATTAGCCGTCGATAGTCCAACAAAATCAATAATGCCAAATTGCAAAATTGACTTTTTCGCCAATGGAAAATCTTCAATTAAATCACCAAAATTTGCCACTCGGCTGTTTAATAAGTCTTCTAAATCAGATGCGACAGATTCACGTAATTCACTCAATGATAAGCCACGCTGTACTTGCTGATCATTAGGCAACATACGATCGAACAATGTTGTACGAAATCCAAATGGATAAAGTTGATCTAGATTCATTTCATTCTTATTTAATGGCAAGGTATGGAACTGCAAAATAATAGAGGCTAGCTGACGCCAACCCCTATTTTTTGAATTATTATTATGCAGCGTATGACGCAGTATTATTAGACAATGACCACTTCTTAGTAACAGCACCTTTTTGTGTACCGTTAATATCTTGTTGGTTGTATGTCCACTCAACAGCAGCATATTTCAAGCCAAATGCTTCGTGTGGAACACCTTCATCATTCACGTTTGGTGTAACGCTTGAAACTAAAACATGTTTCAATTTAATTTGAAGATATTTAATACGTTTGTCGCCATTCGCACGATAGAAATCGATTTGAACCTCATCAAACGTATAACCCGCTGAACATGCTTCCCATAATTTTGGACTCGTTGCATCTAAGTCTTTTATAAAAATCATGTCTGAATGTTCTACACGTTCAGCTGTATGGCCACCAACACTTGAAGATGTTGCTGATTTAGGTTGACGGATATTGTGTGACCATGAATTGACTTCTAGCCAGTCCTTATGTTCAGTGTCACGCGACTCGCCATCAATTTTGTATTTGCCACGAAACTGTACGTATATATCTTTCATTATTAATTTTTCCTATTTATTTAAAGTTATTATAATGTTGCCTCAAAAAATTAATTTGAAGACTGAGGTAGCTCAGTAACGAGTCGCAAAGAAACCGACAACTCGTCCAACTGAAAATGCGGTCTTAAAAAGACCACAGATTTGTAGTGACCCGGTTCAGCTGGGTTTTCTACAACTTTTACAGAGGCTTCACGCAATGGATATTGTGCTTTTGCTTCTTGCGAAGCGCCATCATCCAATAACACATATTGTGAGAGCCAACTGTTTAAAAAAGCTTCTACATTACCTGCAGATGCAAAACTACCCACTTTGTCACGCATCATTGCTTTTAAATAATGTGCGATGCGTGATACAGCCATAATGTATTGTATTTGACTTGATAATGCTGAATTTGCATTCGCCGTATCACTGTCATATTTCTTTGGTTTTTGCGTGGATTGCGCACCAAAAAATGCAGCATAATCCGAGTTTTTACAATGAACTAATGGAATAAAACCAAGATCACTTAATTCTTTTTCACGACGATCTGTAATTGCAATTTCGGTTGGGCACTTAAATACAACTTCACCATCATTGGTTTTAAAGGTATGAACTGGCAACCCTTCAACCAAGCCACCACCTTCAACACCACGAATTGCAGCACACCAACCATGCTGATCAAAAGCATTGGTTAACCGTGTACCAAATGCATAAGCTGCATTCATCCATAAGTATTCATTGTGGTTTTCACCAGAAACTTCTTCAACGTAGTTAAAGCCTTCAGTTGCTGTACCTTCTTTAGGGTGATATGGTAAACGCCCTAAAACACGAGGCATAGTTAAAGCAACATATCGCGCATCATCACTTTCACGGAATGAACGCCATTGTACGTATTCTGCTGTTTCAAAGATTTTTGCAACATCACGCGGACGGTCAATATCCGTAAATGATTCTAGACCAAACATGTCAGAAGACGTTGCTGAAATAAATGGTGCATGAGCAGCGGCGGCCACATGTGAGATCTGTTCCAATAAGTACATATCAGAAGGTGTACGATCAAATTCAAAGTCACCAATAATTGTTGCATAAGGCGCTCCACCAAAAGAACCATACTCTTCTTCATAGATTTTTTTGAATAGAGTACTTTGATCGAAATCAGTTGCGCCTTGGAAATCTTTCACTAATTCTTTTTTCGTTGTATTTAACATACGAATTTTAATTAAAGAGTTCGATGGTGTTTCTTGGCAAAAATAATATAAACCACGCCATGTCGATTCAATTTTTTGAAACTCTTCATGGTGCATAATTTTGCTTAATTGTTCTGAAATTAAGGCATCAATTTCTGCAATGCGTTTATCAATTGAAAGTGACATATTTTCAGATACTGTAATCGTACCTGCCATCACTTCTTTTGCCAGTTCACCAATCAAGCTTTTTGCTCGATCGTGCTCTTGATCGTTACGTGCAATACGGCTTTGCTCTACAATAGAATCCAGTAAAGAGTAATTTTTAACTTCAGCAACTGAAGCTGTAGCGGTATTAAAATTATTCACCTTCAACCTCTGCACTTAACTTACGTACTTGATCTGTATTTTGTAAAACCTGATCCAATAAATCTTCAAGTCGTTCATTATTTGAAATTTTATTACGTAAATCAGTTAGACGTTCGCGCGCTTCTACAAGCTTGCGTAATGGATCTACATTTTGTACAACCTGCTCTGGTGTAAAATCTGCCATGCTAGTAAAGGTTAAATCCACACCTATTTTTCCACCGTCTTCAGTCAATGTATTTTCAACTTGAAAACTTGCACGAGGCGCCAATGAACCCATCACTTCGTCAATATTATCTAAATCCACATTAATGAATTTCTTATCTTTAAGTTTGGTCTTTTCTACTTCTGATGCTGCAGAGAAATCACCCAAAACACCGACCACAAATGGCAATTCTTTAATTTCTTTACCATCACCTACTTCTACATCGTAAGTCAGCTGTACACGTGGCGGACGTATACGTTGTAATTTTTTTTGAACACTTTCACGTTTAGACATAATCATATTTCCTATTTTTTTATTTATTTAATGACGCAAATGGTGAAGATCCAGAATGAGTAGGTGCAGATTTAATAACAGCTTGCTCTTTTTTTACTGTTGCAGTGTTTTTAGCGCCAGCTTTTGATTTTGCTGACTTTTCTGAAGATACTGTGCTCTTATTTTTTTTGGATTGCGTGTTTGACTTTATTGAAGATTTTGTCGATTTATTCGTTTTTGCTTTAAAACTGTCATCTTCTACTTCAACGGGCTTTTCAATCATAGGCTGAGCAAAACGGATTGTTTCTGCAAGTTGCTTTGCTGGTATATAGCTACTCTCGTTTAGAGAACGCAGTTCTGTCGAGCGCATTTGATTGAGGGCATTTTGAGCAATACTTACACCTGCCAAAAATGTTACATCGGTTAATTCACGAGACGTTACATTTTGACTGCGTAACACATTAATCACTTCTAATGCTTTTAAGTTATAGCCTAAAACTTGATAACGTTTTGCAATTTTTAAGGAAATTTCTTGTTTTAAAGCATCATTTTTTCGATTGCTTCGATCACAAAGTTGGTTATAAAAATTGATAAGCTCTGCGTCAGTATCACCCACAGCGACAGAATAATCTTTCAAACAAGATTTACTGATTTCTTGCGTTTGATCTTTTGCAAAGCTGAATTGCGTTAAGCTTGCCATAAGGACAAACGTTAAAATGAGATTATACTTATTCAAAATAGCCTCTAATTTGAAATTAATTTTAATTTATTTAATATTATTTATGTAAGATTTATCACAATTTACTTGTAATAGGCTTCTCAGTTATTCTTGTATAAAAATATGCCGACGATTCTAACAAGATACTAGGTTATTAAGTCAATACAAAAATAGAAAATAATTAACATTTTTTGTCAGATTATCTTGAATTTTTTTCTATTTAAGCTTTAAGATGCACGAAAATTGCACTTTGTTTTTTTAGAAAAATATGTAGAATATCTTACATAGTTTTAAAAATTTTACATAAACAATTGATATAAAACAAAATATTAAAAAATATTTAGAATAAACCACTTTAGAAAAGCTTAATTCTAAGCTACTGAGTGGTGTCTAATAATTGAGAAAATTATGAATAATTTAAAAATTTTAATTACAAAATTGTCACCGCATACGCGTATTTGTTTAGAAAAATCGGCGAATACATGTATATCACAGCAAAATTATGAGATCGAAATTGAGCATTTTTTTCTAGAATTACTGCAACAAAACACTAAAAATGATATTTGTTATTTAACTGAAAAATACAAAATTGATCGTGATGGCATAAGCCAAGATCTCAAAGAGAGTATAAACCAACTCCCAAAAGGCAATACCCGCACACCAATTTTTGCACAATCAATTATGCGTTTATTAGAACAAGCATGGTTATTGGCATCTGCAGAGAAAAATCCAATCATTCGTAGTGGACATTTATTAGTTGCGTTGCTGACTGCACCTGATTTATATCAAATTGCGATACGTGCTTCATATCTATTTGAACGCTTCCCTATCGATACCATGAAGCATAAATTTTTAGATATGTGCAGTGAAAGTATTGAAAACGAAGCTGGTACAGAAAAAACTCATCCTGAGCACACAGATCCAACATCTACAATCTCATCAGTAGCTAAAACACCTGCTCTAGATCAATTTACCATTAACCTGACCACGAAGGCTAAAAATGGTGGCATTGATCCAGTCATCGGGCGCGAATTTGAAATTCGCTTAATGCTCGATATTTTGATGCGTCGTCGTCAAAACAATCCTATTTTAACGGGCGAACCAGGTGTAGGTAAAACAGCCGTTGTTGAAGGTTTAGCTTTAAAAATTGCCAATAATCAAGTGCCAGATGCTTTAAAAAATGTTCAATTACATGTATTGGATATGGGACTTTTGCAAGCAGGCGCAAGTGTTAAAGGTGAATTTGAAAATCGCTTAAAGCAGGTAATTCAAGAAGTTCAAGCTTCTTTACAGCCGATTATTTTATTTATAGATGAAGCACATACTTTAATTGGTGCAGGTGGCCAAGCTGGCCAAGCTGGCCAAAATGATGCGGCAAATTTACTAAAACCTGCTTTAGCACGTGGTGAGTTACGTACCATTGCTGCAACAACTTGGGCTGAATATAAACAATACTTCGAAAAAGATGCAGCTTTAAGCCGTCGTTTTCAAGTGGTGAAAGTTGAAGAGCCGACCGAAGAAGTTGCGATTGATATGTTGCGTGCTATGATTCCTGTAATGGCACAACATTTTAATTTACAAATTGATGATGAAGCTATTATGACCGCAGTCCATGCTTCTCATCGTTATATTACAGGCCGTCAACTTCCAGACAAAGCCATTAGTGTCTTAGATACTGCTGCTGCACGAGTAGCTTTAACTCAAAATGCTCAACCTGTTAAATTGGATCAACTGCTAGCGCAACAGCATAATTTAAAGCTTGAATTGAACATTTTAGAAAATGAGCATAAGAGTATTCCCATCCATCATGAACGTATACAAGCGCTCAAAGATCACTTGTCGCAATTGGCATCTGAGATTGAGCAAGTGACAACACAGTGGATGCAAGAATTAAATTGGGTTCGTCAGATTCAACAACTTGAAAAAAATGCTTTAACTGAAGAAATTGACCAACAAGAACTCGCATCTTTACGTGCAAAACTTAAAACGAGCCAAGGCCAAAAACCCTTGGTATTTGAACGCGTAAATGCACACATTATTAATGAAATTATTTCAGATTGGACAGGCATACCGGTAGGTAAAATGGTCAATGATGAAATTAAGCAAATATTAAGCTTAGAAGAAAGACTTGAGCAACGTGTGATGGGTCAAGACTATGCCCTTCATCAACTGATTCAAGGTATTAAAACATCTAGAGCTAAACTTGAAGATCCAAATAAACCACAAGGCATATTTATGCTAGTGGGCCCGAGCGGTGTAGGTAAAACCGAAACAGCTTTGGCTTTAGTCAATGAACTGTATGGCGGTGAATCTCACCTTATTACAATTAATATGTCGGAAGACCAAGAAGCACATACCGTATCTTCCTTAAAAGGTGCACCTCCTGGTTATGTCGGCTACGGTCAAGGTGGTGTGCTAACCGAAGCTGTGCGCCGTAATCCTTATGCGGTTGTTTTATTAGATGAAATTGAAAAAGCGCATAAGGATGTTCAAGAACTATTTTATCAAGTTTTTGATAAAGGTACGCTTGAAGATGGTGAAGGCCGTGTGATTGATTTTAAAAACACAACCATATTATTAACTTCAAATACTGGCTCAAGTACGATTATGCAAGCCTGTTTAAATGCACCTACAGAAGAATGGCCTACGGCAGAAGAATTGCTTGAGCAACTTAAACCAAGTTTATATAAACAATTTAAACCTGCTTTTTTAGGTCGTATGCGGATTGTGCCCTACTATCCATTGTCTGATGATTTACTGATTCGTATTATTCATCATAAATTAGGCAAAATTACGGCACGCTTAGAAAAACAATATGCAACCAAAGTCACTTACACGGATGAGTTAATCGAATTACTTTTAAGTCGCTGTACTGAAGTAGACAGTGGTGCGCGTAATGTAGATAACATTTTAAATGCGACAATTTTACCTGCATTAGCAACGCAAATTTTAGTTGCCATGAGTGAAAATAACATTCCAAAGCAGATAGAAATTCATGTCAAAAATGATGAAATCATTTATTTACTTGACCCTATTGCAGAGTCTAAAACCATTAAGAAAGCTAAAACCAAAAAAGATAAAGCTTCAGAAATTGAAAATATTAAATAAATAAGTGGTTTTGATCAAGTTTGTATTGGAGTGAGATAACACAGTCTCAATCACTCCAGACCATAAAATATTTTAAGTAGAATCGAAATAATAAAGGCGAATTATGAGTGTAGAACTCGAACCCCTATTAAAGCCCATTAGCGAACAACAGCCTTGTGGTACAGACTATTCATTTTCTAATGAATTTCATGCCATTAAAAAAGCGAAAACGCAGGATGATCCACTATTAGATCAAGGCGATTGGGTGGCTGAACCTAAACAAGCAGATTGGTCATTTGTACAGTCTCAAGTAATTGAATTGCTGACTGAAAAAACCAAGGACATTCGCCTTTATACTTGGTTAATGGAAGCATGGGCAAATTTGTATGGTTTTGATGGTTTAAATAAGAGTCTTACGCTCACACAACAAAGTTTAGAAGCGTATTGGTTGCAGTTATTTCCAGAAATTGAAGAAGATGATTTGGATCAACGCCTGGGGCTATTACAAGGACTTATTAATCTTTTACCGACATTATTTAAAAGTATTCCGATTGTGAATGTTTCGCCGTATTACACGCTTTCAGATTATGAATCATTTTTGCACCAACAAAATCAGAAACGTAAAGCAAATATTGAAGACGAGGATCCAGAAAATAGCATCAATATGATCGAGCAATTTGATCAGGCGCTGTTTAATACCTCTAAAAGTATTCAATATCAAAATTATCAAACCTTTTTAGATGTATTAAAGCAGTGGCAAGCACTCAAAAATACGATGGATCAACTGATGGGTTTAGATGCGCCTAGCTTTGCTGGAATTGATTCGCAAATTGAGAGTATTCATTTGAACTTAAAGAAAATATATAAAGCCGATGCTTTTTTACAATCTTCAGGGCAAAGCACAAGTACTTCATCCACAGCAATATCTACAGATACATCTACAAGCGTATCGACCCATCATGTAGAACAGGCTAACAAAATGCATGTTGAACAGCGTACAACCACTTTTCAGCCACAACAAAACAGTCATTTGGCAAATCGTGATCAAGCCATGCGCTTATTACAAGAAATCTCAGATTATTTTCAAGTGAATGAGCCTCATAGTCCAGTCAGCTATATGCTACTAAAAACCATTAAATGGGGTCAAATGCCATTACATGAATGGCTGACTCAAGTCATTAAAAATGAAAATCCTTTAGAAAATGTCCAAGAAATGTTGGGCGTACAAAATAATGATGCAAATAATAATTGGTAATCTAAATGTTAAAAGCTGAAAAAGTATTATGGGGCGAAGGTTTATTCCTTAGACCGCAACATTTTCAAATGCAAGATGCTTATCATGAGCAAAGATTAAATCATACTATACGTTCTACTGTGTCATTTTCGTATGGTATACAGCAGTTAGAGTTTGATGAAGTACAACTTTCTACCCAGATTTTAGCTTTAAATAAAATTGAGATGATTTGGCAAGATGGGGAAATTTATCAAGCACCTACACAAGACTTATTGCCTGAACCTGTGCTTCTAGATGAATTAAACCTTAAAAATGAAATGCATGTATATTTGGCCTTACCCATTATACAAGCCAATAAGAAAAACTTAAGCTTTGAACAACATACACAGTCCAGTCGATATCATTCACATTTGAGTGAAGCCTACGATTTATTTACAGATGCTTCACTGGCGGATATTACCTTATTAAGGCGTCGTGCAGAGTTAAAATTATTTGAACATGCACATGAGCCAGCGCAAAGTTTGGATGGTTATCTATATATTCAAATTGGTCGTTTAAAGCGTCAAAGTTCAGGCAATTTCATTTTAGATACTAAATTTATTCCCGCAATTTTACACATCTCAGCATCTGATTCTTTATTGTCTGGACTTAAAAGAACACTCAACGTTATTAAAGCAAAAATTAAGACTATTCAGGCCAATAACCGTGAAAATGAACAAAAACTGATTGAATTCCGATCTGGCGATATTGTTTCTTTTTGGTTGGTCAATGCCTTAAATACGGCACATGCGACCCTTAATCATTTAATGCGTTATCCGTTAATTCATCCAGAGCGCTTATATTTCGAATTACTCCGTTTAACAGGTTCTATGCTGACCTTTTCAACAGCTTATGAGGTGGAACACTTACCTGAATATAAGCACACTCAGCTAGAAGAAAGCTTTGGCCAACTGGATTTAATTTTAAGGGACTTACTCGATACGATTATTTCAAATCGTTATATCAGTATTGTTTTAAAAGAAACTCGCCCTTCTTATTGGATAGGAAGTTTAGAGTCGGACAAAATCACCCGTGACACTCGCCTTTATTTGGCTGTTTCGAGTGGTGTGATGCCGACGCATGATCTGATTTCTTATGTTCCACTTCGCTTTAAAGTGGGTAGTACTGTAGATGTAGAACAACGTGTGATGGCTGCCTTACCTGCAGTGACTTTACAACATTTAATGCAAGTCCCTACGGCAATTCCTGTTCGATCTGGTGTTAGCTACTTTGAAATTGAACCGAATAACGAATTGTATCAACGCATGTTGGATTCCGAAGCGATTTGTGTCTATATCCCTGCGGGTTTCCAAGATATTTCAATTGAATTGATTGCAGTAATGAACGGATAAGAAATAGAAAAATGAACATGAATAATAATGCACCTTCTTTATTTGATGATGGCACGATTGGAACAGGATATATGCCAACGCAAACTGAAGTCAAAGCACAAACTGCTTCTTCCAATATGGTCGATTTATTACATGATGGTTTTTACATTGTCTTCTTATTAAAAAACCAATATGTACCATCAGACCCTGAAGGCTTTAAGCAAAAAATTATTGATTTACTAAATCGTTTTGATCATCAAGCACGTAAATTACAGTTTAATGCTGATGATATTCAAGATGCTAAATATGCTTTTTGTGCCTTAATTGATGAAACAATTGTGACGCAACAAGATGGACGTTTTTTTGATTTACAAAATAACTGGATGCTCAATCCACTACAACTTAGCTTGTTTGGCTCGCAATTGGCAGGTTATCGTTTCTTTGAAAAATTAGAAGAAATTAGAGCTAAAGGTAAAGAACGTCTAGCTGCTTTAGAAGTTTATCATTACTGCATGCTATTAGGATTTCATGGTAAATATCGTCTTGAATCCATAGAACATCTGAATCTTCTGGTTTCTCGTATTGGTGATGAAATTGATTATTTAAAAGGAAAAAAAGTCGCATTTTCTCCTTTTGCAAACTTACCAGATCAAATCAAACATATCATTCATCGTGAGCTTCCATTCTTTTGGATTTTGATTTTTTTAGTCTTATTTTCTGTACTTTCTTTTGTAGGCTTACATTATATGTTGGGCAAACAAAATGATACTGCTTTGGCGAAATATCAAAATGTCATTAGTGCACCAGCAGAACAGGCTTATATCACCATTCATTTACCATAAGACTAGAATAAAATGGCAAACGAAAAATCAAATAATGTTCGAATATTACAATCGACAAAAAAAACATCTTTATCACCTCTTATTACAGCAGTGATTGGCTTTTTAGCTGGGGTTTCTGTAATTTCTATTGCTGGATTCATCTTTATGAATATGCAGGCAAATGAAAATAAAAATATGATGCGTCAGGCTGAGCACCCATTGGAGGTTCAGCAACACGTACTTAGTGAACCAAATGAAGCACAAGCTCAAACTGGACATAGTGAAGAATTAAATGTGGTTGATCATACGCAGAATCCACATGATCAAATTGAACATGGCCAAAATGATGAGCCAGATGTTCAGACTGTCGATCCTATAAATGCATTTAAGCATCCAACAATAGCGAAGCCTCAACAACTTGCGAAAACGCCCACTGCTACACAGGCGCAGGATCCTTTTGAGTTAGCTCAAGTAACGCCTAAAAACAGTGCGATGAATACCATTAAAACGAAGAAACCAAATGTTGCGCACACTCAATCTTTACAAGCGCAAGTAAAACTAGCACCCCAGACCACACCAGCGCTTAAAGCCGTAGCTAAAGTGACCAAACCTGTTGCTGTTGAAGAACCAGAACCGGAATCTCCACGTGGTTCATTACAAGTTACTGTCACCAAAACGATTGCTCCGATTAAGGAAACACCGAAAGAGCCAAAAGCTGAATCATGATTATTCTACTTTTTAGCTGTTTTTTAATTTTTAGCTTTGTCTTGGCATTACTTTTGTCGTATGAGTTTAGGCAAATCATACAGAATTTTTGTGCATCATTAATCCCCAAAGGCAAAAACCGTTGGGTAAATGCCAAACAATTTGCTCATGAATTAAATTCGGCAGCTTCACCTGATCAAATTCAATCACATTGGCATTTGCAACAGTGGTGGATATTGATCTCAGGCGCCGTACTATTTTCAAGTATTTTATTATTTGCATTCACTCAACCTGTCACTGCATCGAAAATGGAAGCAGATTATTTAAAAAAAGTGGATCCGCAAATTTTTGCAATGCTAAATGGTGAAATGCTTAATGCACCGCCAGAGGTAGAAGAAAACTTAGTACAAGATGCGATTGCTGAAGCCCTTGCCTTAGAGAGTATGAATAGCTCAGTGATTGAGGCCACAAATACCGCTCCAAGCAATACAATGCTAACAAATGACGCCGTATTTGAAGCGCATAGCCATAATGATTTAGCTGGAGCAGATCGTAAATGGCATAAGATGAATCCACGATTTAAACAACGGTTATTGATGGTGATAAAAACCATGCGTGAACAACATGGTTATGAGATAGTTTTACTTGAAGGCTATCGTAGCCCTGAACGACAAAATAACTTAGCTACAAATATTAATACAACCCGTGCAAAAGGATTTCAAAGTTATCATCAGTTTGGCTTGGCTGCTGATATTGCATTTAAGCGAAATGGTAAAGTGGTGATTTCAGAGCGTGACCCTTGGGCAATGCGTGGATATCAGCTCTATGGCCAAGTGGCTGAATCTGTAGGATTAACTTGGGGTGGACGCTGGAAATCTATACAAGATTATGGCCATACTGAATACCGTATGCCAGGTCTGGTAAAGACTCGAGAAATGGCTGAAAAACTGACTTCTGAAGGTCAACTACAGGCTTCAAATATTAATGTGAATCCATAAAATGGCTTCACATTAATATTCAGCATTTTATTTTAAAAATTTATCTAATGCATTGAGTACGTCCGTGGTTTTCTCCGCATGTAGCCAATGTCCTGCTTCTGCAATTGTTGTAATTTCAGCATGTGGAAATTGAGCCTGAATTGCTTCGAAATGTTGATCTTTTTGAATATAAGGTGATTTCTCACCTTTTAAAAATAATGTAGGGCCAGTAAAGGGGGTAGATATTGGCCAAGATAAAATATCTGCATAATGTGTATTTAAAGCATTTACATTAAATAGCCACTGCCCTTTATGCCATGATTTTAATAGAAATTGGATGACCATATCTTCTTGAATATATTGTTTCATCAATGCGATCACTTCACTACGTGTGGACAGATTGGCCTGTTCAACAGCAATTAAAGCTTTAAAAATTTGATCATGATGATTTTGAGTATAGGCAAAAGGTGCAATATCAAGTACAGCTAATTTCTCAATTCGATTGGGGTGCTGTTGAGCTAAATGCATCGCAATTTTGCCCCCCATAGAGTGCCCAACTAAACTAAATTTTTCAATGTTCAATGAGTCTAGTGTTTCTACAATATCTTGAGCCATCACAGCATAATTCATTTCTTCAGAATGCTCTGACTTACCATGATTGCGGACGTCGATTTGCATAACATGATGTGTTTCAAAATAAGCTCGTGCCAACATGCCCAGATTACTTAAACTACCAAATAAACCGTGAATAAAAACGATTGTCGTCGATTGTGTTTGTGGGTTTATATGTTGCTCGAAATTTAGAATCATAGGGCTATTTTCGGTTTAACGTTTGAATGAACTTTATGATGTGGTCTATTTGTAATTTAATCAATTGTGAAATTAGTTTTATTTTTTTTTGCTTAGGCTATTTTAGACTCCGTGAAAAATAAAAGGCTGAAATAATCAGCCTGTGTTCAAATTGAACGTCTTTCTATTTAAAATAATTCAAAGGTAGTTTTAAATATCGAATCCCATTTTTCTCAGGTTCAGGGAAATTCCCTGCACGCATATTTACTTGTATGGCAGGTAAAATTAATTTAGGCATATTTAATGACGCATCACGGCGCTCACGCATATCAATAAACGCTTGTTTCTGCGTTCTGGAATTAATATGAATATTCGTTAGCTTTTGTGATTGAATACTACTTTCACACTGATAATTTGAGCGATTTTCTGGCAAATAATCATGACAAAGAAAAACTCGTGTCTGTTCTGGTAATTGATATAAGCGTTGCACTGAATCAAATAAAATGGAAGCACTGCCCTTCGGAAAGTCGCAACGTGCCGTTCCATAATCTGGCATAAATAAGGTATCGCCTACAAATACGGCGTCGCCGATTACATAGCTTAAACAAGCTGGTGTATGGCCAGGTGTAGGAATGTTATATGCCTTTAGATTCCCAATATTAAATGTTTCATTATCTTGAAATAAATAGTCAAACTCTTGCTGTGCATTCAAGGAATGCATATCTAAATGATAAATCTGTGCAAAGGTATCTTGTACAATTTTGATGTGATGACTCATTGCGACTTTCCCCCCAAGCTTTTCTTTCAAATATTGGGACGCTGTTAAGTGGTCTGCATGCACGTGAGTTTCTAGAATCCATTCTGCGCTTAGGCTATTTTGCTGAATAAATGCCAAAATGTGGTCTGCACTTTGCGTAGATGTCGTCGCAGATGCAGCGTCATAATCTAAAACACTATCAATTACGGCGCATTTTTTAGTTTCTGGATCAGTCACCACATAACTAAAGGTATTAGTCTGTTCATCAAAGAAATGTTGGACCCAAGCTGATATCGTCATATTTTTATTGTCCTATAAGTTTTTTATGTGCCAATACACCAATAAACATTGAAACAATGAAATATAAGATCTGTGTATATCCTAAGCCAATGAGTGTAAAGCAGGTGCTGGACAAACGCCTGTTAAGCCCCAGCCTATGCCAAAAATGGATGCACCGAATAGAAGCTTGGCGTCAATCTGTGTCGCTTGAGGTAAATCAATGGCATCACCAAAAAATGTTTTAGGCTGATTACGGCGCACAGCCAATTGAAATGGAATAAATGCAATCAAAATTGCACCTATCATTACAAATGCAAGACTTGGGTCCCACTGCCCTGCAACATCCAAAAAACCTAATACTTTTTCTGGATTAGACATGCCTGATAGCATTAGTCCAACAGAAAATAATCCACCAAACAGAAATGCAAAAATATTTTTCATGCTCCTGCTCCTACAACATGACGTACAACAAATACCGTCATCGCACCTGTTAACATAAATACGCCTGTTGCAAGCATTGAACGTTTAGAAAGCCGACTGATTCCACAAATGCCGTGACCACTTGTACAGCCAGAACCCAGACGTGTACCAAAGCCGACCAAGAGACCTGCAACAATCAATTGCCACACACTGGCATTCAGCACAATTTCAGGTTGTACAAATAGACCATAAATAAATGGAATGACAATAATACCCAGCAAAAACCAAAAAGCAGGTTTTTGGAAAAGTCCTTCTGGATGTACCAACTGGCCGATCATGCCACTGATACCTGCAATCTTACCGTTGATATATAAGTACCCAACGACAGAAACTCCAAGTAACGTACCGCCTAAAAAAGCCAAAACAAAATCATGCATAGGAATGATGAACCAATAAACACTATATGTTTTTATAATATGTTTATTTTTTGTTTATGCAAGTCCTATTTTCAACTTTTAGGTTCTACGCACTACACTTATCTTTATCGCTATAAATAAAATCTGCTTGAAGATGAGAAATCACTGATTAGAAATAAAGAATTTTACCAAGTCCAGGGCTACGAAATTATCTGACGCCATACCAGAATAATGCGCTATTCTAATTTTTAGATATGACTATAGATGCTTAAGCTCCTACACAACGATTGCATTGATATAAGCGAAAAATAGCTTTTCAACAAAATAATTGAACGACTGAAGTTATTGTAAGATAAATTTTGAAACAGTCCTAAAAGCACTTCAAAACATCTATCACAAATCAGTCGTGTCGAACATTTAAGTATGCATGAGTGATAATTTAAACAATAATTAATTATAAAAACTTAATAAATATTAAAATTCACGGGATATATCCCCGAGGATTTTCTAACACATGCCTATTTTTATTAATATATTCTTCATAACCAAGTGTTTTCCACCCACGATCTCATGTTAATTATGTAAATACAGCAGTTTTGGTCTTATAAAGATATATATGCATAGTTTATACGAACAATGTGGCACATGTGGGCAGTTAAACGATCAATCCAAGTCACCTAGTCAGAAGTTCAAATAGCTTCATGTCCGAATAGAAATGTGCAATCTAAGAATGAGGTGTAATCTTTGTGATACATGTCAATATTTGCTTTTGGCTTTAAGCCATCAAGACAATTAGACAAGAAGATAAATTTAAAGCTTAACTCAATGCTTAAAAAATCAGTTTCTTAAGAAGGAATGAAAACGCACACACTTAATAATAAAAAAAGCCACTTTTCAGTGGCCAATCGAATAACATCAAGCATGACAATCATGTTATTCAGCCAGAGCATAAATAACCAGGGAAGTATTATTTATGTCTAAGCTTAAGGTTACATAATAATGTTAAATAGTTATCACTTTTGTCTTTTTTTGTATCGTTATATGCCATTTTGAAGTATATCAACCCATAAATGACAGTTCTAGGATTATTCCACTGGTATTGTTACAGCTGATACGGGTTTACACATCGCTCCAGTGGTCATACCTGATTTGGTTAAACTCTGTTGCTGACGATCCAAAAAGTTTTTAGCCGCCATATACATGATTGAAGCCATCTCTAGTTGACTATTTTCTTCAGACAATTTCACAATTTGTTGATATGCATCGATACGTTGACAAAAAGACTGACTTTTTTCTGAAGCATCTGCTGTTGATTTAGGATCATCTAAAATAGGTTTGGTTGCTTTGATCACATCAAGATAATGTTGCATCTGTGCATCATAAGTTTGCTGTGTGAGTGGCTCAGCCTGTACTGTCTGCATGAATGACAACACAGTACAGGTCAGCACAAATGCATAGGAGCGTTTAAGCTTCATCGCCTTCTTTCCAAACATCTTCATAATCATCTGAATCGATCATAAAGCGGTAACCAGTGTCCAAAGCCAAATATGGAAGTGCTTCTGGAAACTCTTTCATTAATTCTTTTACACTAATCAGCTCAAAAAAGTCTTCTGAAGCATCTAATTCACCACCATAGATAAACCACGACACATTATTATCGTCTGGCAATTTACGCAGACCAACCACTGGCTCTTTATTTAAAGTATGTAAAGCTATAGCAACCGTATCTGTTTCTTTTACGGCGCGATAAGCCGAGCCAAACTCTTCACAGACCAACTGCTGTTCTTCAATTAAATCGGCATCCATCTATAAAGCTCTATTTAGGTATTTAATCATGCACGCAGTTTAAGGCTTTCATTGGGCTTATACAATCAAGTGAAGTCAGATTTAGCTTCATTCGGTCAAGGGTTCTTATCTTTATGTCATGCTCAACTGAATCGCGTTGAATTACTCCTATGACTTACTACTGACGATTGATTACATGCGTTTCGACGATGCCTTATATATAGCTAATAGCAACCGATCGATAAATCAAAATAAAAATCCAAGCAAGCGGACTCACTTGGAATCAAGTTAGACATATAAACCTATCGTTTCGCTTATTTTTGAGCGCGTATAGATTTAAGCTGCTGATAGATTAAAGACTCTTGGCCAGATTTATAGATATAGCGCTCTAAAGTCCCTTCATTCGTATGTACAGACATTGAAATATTATCTCCTTTCAACGTATGAACAAGCGACGTAGGAATACTAAAATTATTTTGAGAACGGTGCAGACCAAAGAACATTTTATTTGTCGTCTTCGCCGTAGGACCAAAACTTAACTCTTCAGTGCCATTACTAAAGGTAATTTTTTGGATATCGTAATCCTGTTGTACGCTATCTAATGACACTTTAATCGCAACATGATCTAAAGCTTGCTCATTCCAACTCACTTGAACAATCGGGCAAAGTTCATTTGGCTCACAAATCAATAAACCCAATGCAGCACTCTTTTGAGGTACAGGCGTAGTCTGACATGCAACTAGAACACTAAGTACCATGGTCAATCCAAGACTTTTTAAAATGTATTTCTTCACCAGCTCACCCTCATAACATTTAAATAGACAATATAATCGTGTTTATTACTACATATTATAAACAATAATCATTTTATATTTTAAACATAACACAACATGATGATCTGAAAAGATCTTATTCAATAGGTATCACCCTACAATATTCTGTATGTTCTATTCAGTGATACACGTGACGAGGTTCTAATTTTATTAATGTTGGGAATTCACACACTGCCTTTAAACCGCTATTCAACCCATGAAGCAAAGTTATCAGTTTATCTATCACCTCATCGCATACACATATTCACTCCAAAGCTTAGCGCGCTTACCAATATCACCAACTAGCCTTATGATTGATGCTCTAAAGATGAGCAAACAGATCTCATATAAATAACCTTCTAGATATCAATGCCACATAAACCAACATCATAAACAATGCTTTTGCCATTCCTGTGATTAAAACCCAACCGAATGCAAAGAGGATTTAATAACCAATATTGAGCAAATCCGTCAATTCAAAGCTTTCTTTTCATCTGACATACACTCCAGATATTTTAGATTTTATATACACACCATGTATCTGTGAGCCCATTGAAAAATTATGCTCATCTTTAAAAAGTGCCGTATCTCCTAATGCATCCGAAGTTGATCCACTATGACTGTTTAGCAATTTTTTAAGCAACATATCAAATTAAGATTTTTAATGGTCCATGCCACTCAGTTCATCTTCAAACTGATGAAAAATTAGAGTAATTAACCAAAATACTGTTTTTAATCATAATTTATGTTTAATATCGAATATAAATTAAAAAAAATTCAGCATAAAAGTACAGAAAAATTTAAACGTTTAATTTTGACTCTACACTGGTCTAATTATGCATTTAAATTTTGAAACAACGAGTGTGGCAACCAACCGATTCAACTCGATTTTATAGATTCACTATACGGCGCATGTCCAATATCATCTAAAGTAGGACTATTTTTTGCCTTACATTTTTAAACAGTAAAACATCCGTTACATAAATGATAATAACAGTTTTAGCCAATTCGGCTTACAATGTAAAAAACAGACATAACTATAAAATTTGTAATCTTTTAACATTGTCAAATGTTCGCAAAATTCGCATTATATAGCCCAAATCTGGCACACTAGATTCATGTCAATTCAAAGAATTTATAAATAAAATATGGAAAAATGTGCCATAATACGCAAACTTTGCAGATATCTTGCAAAGTAATTTTGCAATCTTTCAATTGGAGCATGCTGAATGAGTTCGACCATTTTGGTCATTCACGGACCGAATCTTAATTTGCTAGGAAAGCGCGAACCAGAAGTTTATGGACACCTCACACTTGAGGATATAAACCAGCAACTCACCGAACAAGCACAAAAAGCCTCTATTTATCTGCAAACTTTCCAAAGCAATTGGGAAGGTGCTGTGGTGGATCGTATTCATCAAGCACAACAAGATGGCGTTCAATTTATCATCATCAATCCAGCAGCCTTAACACATACATCGGTTGCGGTGCGTGATGCACTTCTTGGCGTAGCAATTCCATTCATCGAAGTACATTTATCTAATGTACATGCACGTGAAGCTTTCCGCCATCACTCATATTTATCAGATAAAGCCGTAGGTGTGATCTGCGGATTAGGTGCAAAAGGCTACGCGTCAGCGCTTGACTTTGCTATCGAAAAAATTCAACCAACTTTGCAATCTTAATTTAGGAATACTGTCTCATGGATATCCGTAAAATCAAGAAACTCATCGACCTGATGATTGAATCTGACTTACAGGCAATCGAAGTGAAAGAGGGTGATCAATCTATCGCTCTTTCACGCCGAAATCCAGTTGTAGCCGCAGCTGTTCCGGCAATGCCTGCTCCTGCTGCAGCATCTACACCAGCAGCAAAATCACCTCGTGGTGCTGTTGAAACTTCACCAATGGTCGGTGTGTTCTATGCAGCTCCAAACCCAGGTGAAGCACCATTTGTAAAAGTTGGTCAAACTGTGTCTGCTGGCGAAACACTCGGTATTATTGAAGCAATGAAGATCATGAACCCAATTGAGGCAACTCAAAGCGGTGTGATTGAAGAAATTCTAGTGAAAAATGGCGAAGTGATTCAATTTGGTCAACCACTTTTCCGCTACCGCGCCTAAAACCTCGGGGAAAGATAATGTTGCAAAAAGTTTTAATTGCAAACCGTGGTGAAATTGCACTGCGCATTACGCGGGCCTGCAAAACTTTAGGAATTAAAACCGTAGGGATTTATTCCGATGCAGATAAAGACCTCATGCATCTACGCTTTTGTGATGAAGCTGTGTGTATTGGTCCAGGTGCAAGTAGTGAAAGTTATCTTAATATTCCAGCCATTATTACGGCGGCTGAAATCACAGGTGCTGATGCAATCCACCCTGGATACGGTTTCTTATCTGAAAATGCTGAATTTGCAGAAATTGTAGAAAGCTCAGGTTTTATCTTTATTGGCCCACGCCCAGAACATATTCGCCTAATGGGCAATAAAGTTTCTGCCATTATGGCAATGCGTAAAGCTGGCGTACCAACAGTACCTGGTTCTGCACATGCAGTGACTCCAAATAACGCACTCGCTGAAGCTAAAGAAATTGGCTTCCCATTGATCGTTAAAGCCGCTTCTGGTGGTGGTGGTCGTGGTATGCGTATTGTAGAACGTGTAGATACACTGCTCGAATCTGTACAAGCTGCACAACGTGATGCTGAAATGTGGTTTGGCGATGATACGGTCTATATGGAACGTTTCTTACAAAAACCACGCCATGTAGAAGTCCAAGTATTAGCAGATGGTAATGGTCATGCAATTCATCTGTATGACCGTGACTGCTCTTTACAGCGTCGCCATCAAAAAGTACTTGAAGAAGCACCAGCGCCAGGCTTACCAGAACAAGCACGCGCAGAAATTTTAGAAGCTTGTGTGAATGCTTGTAAAATGATGCAATACCGTGGCGCAGGTACTTTCGAGTTTCTTTTTGAAGAAGATGAGTTCTTCTTTATTGAAATGAATACACGCGTACAGGTAGAGCACCCTGTCACTGAAATGGTGACAGGTATCGATATTATTGAGCAACAATTACGTATTGCTGCTGGCCTCGGACTCAACATCGAACAAGAAGATGTCGAGTGCAAGGGTCATGCTATGGAATGCCGTATTAATGCTGAAGATCCTACGACATTTATGCCTTCTCCAGGTAAAATTGAGCATTTCTATGCGCCAGGTGGTGCAGGTATTCGTTTAGACTCTCATATCTATCAAGGTTATAGCATTCCGCCTTACTATGATTCTATGATTGCCAAACTGATTGCTCATGGTAAAGACCGTGAAACCTGTATTGCACGCATGAAACAAGCTTTGGATGAAATCATTTTGACAGGAATTAAAACCAATATTCCTTTACATAAAGATTTAATCCTACAAGACGAAAACTTCTGCCAAAAAGCAATGGATATTCATTACTTAGAAAAGCACATGTTAAAACAAGTTGAAGGTCATTCTGAAAAAGAATAATCAACAGCCGATAAAAAACCGCTCAATTGAGCGGTTTTTTATTATATAAACTATTTATATTTATCTTATGGCAATACACGATATAAAGTGGCAAAACATTTTTCAGCTTTATCATTACTACAGAAATTAATCGTGCTTGGATTTTTCCATTTCACAAAATACTGAGAAATTTCGCCAGTTTGATCTAATTGCTGTCCCGAACAATCTTTTTCGTTGTTATCAAATCTTACTTGTAATACTAAAGCAGGTAATTGTTCGTCTGGTTGACTGGATGGTTGGTAATCATAAATACCCGTAGACCATTCCTCGCCACTTTTAATAATGACGTCATTATCACTTTTGAAATTATAATATTCGATACATTTTCGATTATTTGGGATTTCCATGCCCCATAAACCCACAATTTCAGGACGAGTAATCACCCTAAAGGAATTAACGATATTTCCCTGTGGCGTGACGGTTTGATTTTGATCATTTTTTTTATTATCTGAAGCAGAAGCCATACCAGCACATAACATTAGTAAAATGGTTAAAGATGTCTTTTTCATACGTTTATTCAGTCATATTATCCATGTGTGCTAAATTAACACATTTTTTTAAAAAACCACCAATAATCACCAATTTACAACAATCATTTAATCAATATATTCAGCAATACCTATTATCCTATTCACAGCATTATATTTGTAGTATTCACATAATGAGCTTCATCGGAGACAACTCGTGCATTTGGCATTAATTTAGTAAAATACATCAACAAACACTCTTATTACTTAGGCTATCTAGGCAGTTCACCCATTTATGCGTAAAGCCTCACCGAATATTATACAAATCAGTATTTTCTTTGGCGTTGCACTGATTATTTTTATCAGTAGCTTGCTAGGTATTGCTTCTCGCCCGCTTTCTTTTCTGGCTTTTTTTTGGCCAGCAAATGCTGTCTTACTGGCTATTTTTTTACGCTATCCACACTTTAATACCAGCAATGGCTGGCTCGGTGCTTTCTGTGGTTACATGCTGGCAGATCTACTCACTGGAAATTTTTTACAACTAACCACTATTTTAACTTTTGCAAATTTGATTAATACGGCGGTTTCACTGTTTTTTATACAGTTATTTCAAATTAACTATCGTCAATATCATCAGGGGTTAACCGTATTAGGCCTGTTTAGCATTTGCGGTTTTGGGGGCTGTTTAGCCAGCGCTATTTTCGCTATTTTTACTGTTCCATTTGTACCCAATACGTTTATGTCTACAGACCGTCTACTGGTGGACTTTAGTATGTGGTGGACGGGGGAAATGCTGAATTGTATTTTGGTTTTGCCTTTAGTTTTAGCTTTTCCAACCTATCGAGAACTCAAAAAAATTATTCATAATCGACGTAGTCAACACTATCCAATCCAAAAAATATTTCCAGCAATTGCAGTTATTTTTTGTGTGGCCTTAACTTATCTATTTTCTGGACCTGGTGCTTTACTCTACCCTTTAGCAGCTTTAATTTGGGTCGCACTTAGCTACAGATTATTTACAGTTACAGTGATTAACTTTTTAGTATTACTAGCAACTTACCACAGTTTAAATCAGTTCTACGTCGCAGTATCTCCAGAGATTTACCTTAGTACCTCTATGTCAGTGCGGATTGGCTTATGTATGCTCAGTCTTGCACCCTTATTGCTGTGTATCATTAGTGAAAATAGACATCACTTGTATAAAAAAGTGCTTTATTTTGCTAACTACGATAGCTTAACCCAAGCGATGAACCGCCGTTATTTTTTTCAATTGAGTGAAGAACTATTAACCCTTCATCCTAAACGTAGCTTTACATTACTTATGTTAGATATTGATCACTTTAAAAAGATTAATGATCAATATGGTCATTATGCAGGCGATCAAGTCTTACAGCAGTTTTCTGAAAATATACGTCAACATTTACGTGATGAAGATTTATTTGCACGATTGGGCGGTGAAGAGTTTATTATTCTTCTAAAAAATATTCATTACAATGAAGCCCTGCGTATTTCTGAAAGATTACGCCATATTATAGAAGCATCACCAATCCAAATTCATGGTCAAGCAGACATTCCGATTACTGTCAGTATTGGTATGACACAATATAACGCTACTTCAGCCGAAACTATTCAAAATCTCATTAACAAAGCCGATTTTGCCCTTTACCAAGCCAAGGAACAAGGCAGAAATAAAGTCATGATGAACTGCTAAAACACAGTTACTCCCTCCCTATAGATTTTAAATTAATACGGCGTGTTCATTTCTTTAGGTAGACCCTTTAAGAACATTAAACCGAACAGTACGGAAATACCCGCGCTAATAAACATCGCTTGCCCACTATAAATTTCCCAATAATGGCCAGCCAAAATACTGCCACTCGCTACACCTAGCCCCCACATCGTACTATAGAGTGCTTGTCCACGGCCTTGTTGGCCAGCAGAAAAATTTTGAAAGATAATTCGCATTGCAATTAGATGAAATAAACCAAAACTGAATGCATGAATAGACTGCGCAAAAAGTTGTACTGCAAAGAGATTTGGGAAAGTACCCGCCAGAATCCAACGTAGACTGGTTAACACCAAACAGATTACCACCAATACACGCCATGAGAATCGCGTAAAAAACACATTGGCGTATGCAAACATAATAATTTCAGCAATAACGCCAACAGACCACAAAAAACCAATTTCTGTTGTACTGTAACCTGCTTGCTGCAAGTAGTTACTATAAAAACTATAAAATGGTGCATGTGAAAACAACATAATGAGTTCAATAGCAAAAAAACTTGCCACTACAGGACGTTTTAAAATTGGCCATAATGGTTCGAGTTGTTTTTGTGATGTTGGCGCTGTATTCGGTTCACGGATGGTAAATGACCAAAGAAAAGCTAAAAATGCAATGCACAGTAACATGATGGGTAACATTGAGATTGGGATAATTTCGAGCAATGCTCCAATGCCAAATACTCCAACAATAAACCCGATAGAACCCCACTTGCGCACTTTACCGTATAACTGAGCTCTTTTTTCTGCCAGCCAAAATAAGGTAACGCCTTCAAACTGTGCCAAGATTGCATTTTGGAAAAAGCTGAAGATCAACATCAGTAGTGCGATAGATTGAAAATTATTTGGAATAATGAAAATCAACAACCAGATGCAACATTCCATCCATGTCGCTATACGCACCAGTAACATGCGCTTACCAGATTTGTCCGCAATCCATCCCCAAATAAATGGTGCAAAAAAACGGGTAATTATTGCAATGGATGATAGCAAACCAATTTGCTGATAATTAAAGCTTTGGTCTTCTAAATAGAGGCTCCAAAAAGGCATAAAAGTGCCAACAATCGCATAATAGAAAAAGTAGAATCCACCGAGTTTTGATTGAATTGTCAATAGTTGCATTCTATTGCTTTATCCTGTAAAAACATTAGCTTATAAATTTTAAAGGTTGCATTCATTTGCTACGTAATTGCGTTATTTGCACTTCAACAGTCTACAAATATGTCTACAAAATTAATTTTTTGTAGACATATTTGTAGACTGCTATAAAAACTCATTAGTTTTCGAAAGTTTATCATTGTTTCTTTCATAAAAGAAAAACCGCCCGAAGGCGGTCTATTTATTACTTGTGGTCATAATCATAGTTTGGCATGGTGAATCCGCATTTTTACTCACAGTGGATACCGCACTATTTCTAAAAACATATTGTCGTGGAGCATACTTACCAGTACTGGATTGAGTTTGGCCAGTGCTGGGCTATGTGTGTTCCACCACATCTGAAGAAGCGAGCATGTATGCAGAGCGTTTCTAGGGAACGCAAAAAATCAGGACAATCAGGCTGGAAAAGCTTAGGCCGTGATATGGAAATGGTAAGAAATGCCCAATGAGAAAAAGATAGAGCAACTTCTTATGCTCTATCTACTTAATATTTTTTTGTGTATGCACTTAAATATGTATCGTCACGCCCAACTGAAAAGCTCTGCCAGGTAATGGCGCAATATATTTCAAAGGAGAGTTTTGCGGTCGTGCTTCTTCATTAAGTAAATTAGAGCCATTTATAAATAGATCAATACTGGCATTCTTCAATGTCACTTTTTTACTAATATTTAAGTCAACCAAATTGTATGCAGGTAATGGAACTTCTTCACCTACGTTTTTCCCTAAATAGCGTGGTTTATCATAATAGAGACTAGACACCCTCGCCGACCAATCTGCAAATGTCCACTCAGCATTTGCACCGTATCGGTTCGTTGGCATATTCGGTAAATATATTCCATCATTGGCTAATCTCAGAGAATCTGGGTCAGTTGCTTTATTTTTTGTTAGATCTGCAAATGCACCAATTTTTAAGTCTCCAAAATGATGAAGTGAAAAAATATGCGTCACATCCACTTCAAAACCATTAACTTTGGTGTCAGTCTGTTTCCAGTACTTCAAAGGCAAACGGTTTCGCATTGAAGCACCTGAGTGCGATAAATATAAATAATCATCAAAGTTCATTTGATAAAGTGAAACCGCAATATTTGTAGAATCCCAATTCAGGTTGGTTGTTAATTCTAAGCCCTGCATTACTTCTTTATTTAGATTTTGATTGCCTTCTTCTTGCGTCATCACAGAGTAATGTGGGTTACTTGCGTAAAGCTCATTTATGTCAGGTGCACGTTCAGACTCACTGTACTGAAGTCTAAAACTTAAATAGTCTCTAGGTTTATATTCTGTACCAATATAAAAACTATTCAGATCAAAGGATTTATTCTCAAGCTTACTATTTGATGAATTACGGGCTAACTCAAAACTTTGATCTTGAATTTCATGCTTAACTCTTTCTATGCGATAACCTGTATCAAAAGAAAATTTATTTAGATCTATTTTTTCCTGAATGAAAAATGCACTCGCATCTGTATTTACATTTGGTAAATACCGCTCTTTACCTGAACCATTAACCTTTCTTGTATTTATAGAAGCACCAAATTCTCCGCTTATATGTCTGTAAGGTTTATGCTTCAATACGAATTCTGCAGCATCTGTATCAAATTTATACTCATTGGCATTTCGAGCACCAATATACTCACCAGATGTATTAGAAAGCCTAGAAGCTTTTATCTTTGTGTTCTCAATAAAACTTAGGGGCTCTCTAAATAGCGTGTCCACCGCGAATCGATTCTGTTTAATTTTTACACCAACTGGTAGGCCATCACTATAGATACTCTGGAAAGATTTATTTTCCATTGAAAAGCCCGGTACACCATATTCACTAGTTTTGTAATCGGCACTTAATCCAATATAACCGTTGTCTATAAAGTAGGTTGTCCCAATTGCCATGTTTTCATTTCTAGCATAACTATTACCCATTTTCTTTTTATAATTTGGCGTTACATCATTATTAATTTTGTTCTGTACATATTTTTCTGTACCAGGAACATAGTCTGGATTTGGATCATTAATAAATTCTTGTTGTGAACCGTTCACATAGCGTTTTGTTATTGCCTCATCTGTATATTTGGCTGACTCTAACCCATCATAATAATCATAAAAATTATCAGGATTTTTCGCGATGTTTTCTAAAACTTGCTTATCCAAGTACTTATTATGTGCTTTATTAAATATGTTCGATATTCTCGAATCTCTTTGGCACGCGTCTGCCAATGCAGAATTGACTCCGCCTGAACTCGGAAAAACTCGCGTATCGCAGACTGACGCTTTGCTATCTCCTGGTATCTTATAAGAAGAAATACTTTGGGTAGAAAATTGAATATTGGTACTTAAATTATTTTGGTTATTAACATTTATACGCATGCCATGCGCATTAAAATCATTAAATCCTTTTTTATAAGCTATATCTATATTTCCGCTTTTATCCTCTAATTCAGTTGGAATAAGTCCAGTATCAATATCAACACTACCACCGATTGAGTTACCACCATATCTAACCGAATTTGTTCCTTTATGAACAGTTATACTTCTTGTAAAAAGTGGATCAAACGGGATATTGATATTGCCACTAATTGCATTCATCCCATTAATTGCTTGCCCATTCTCAAGTATATTTACCCTATTACCAGCCAAACTTCGGATCATAGGTGCGCCAGCATTAGGTCCAAAAGATGTGCTTTGTACACCAGATACATCCTTAAGTGCATCTCCAATTGTATTTGCTGTCTCAATCCTCTCTTTTTTTACAATAGTAGAATCTTTCTTATTCTGCTCCACCATAATTTTGAGTGGATCTAAAGTAAAAATATCTTTTGAGGCATGTGTTTGATGCATAACCAATAAAATGAGTGTCATCAAAGTTGTGTGTTTCATTATCTAACCCGTAAAAATGAAATGTTATAACATAACATTTAATTGGGTTAAAAATTTTTAAGCATCTCTTTTTAGGTTGCTCAGTGATCTTTATCTGAGTAAATCCTGTCATAAATTTTCTAAACACAAATAAGATATTGTTAATTAATAACATTTTTTAATATAGATTCGTGCGTCTAAATCTTAGGAAAAATAAAGTATTCTAAGATGCTTTTACTCACTAACTTCTTTGACAAATAGATCAACTTTCTAGAAGTTGTCCTATCTCTATATTTGTGTAGCCCCGATCTTTGAATATTAAAACAATGGCTTGTTTATATTCATTCAAACTCGAAGATTTATATTTATTAATCAATTGAAGATCAGAATTAAGCTGAAGGTCATTTTTTATAGTCAATACGTGGGTAGAGACTTGATTAAAAATCTGGCAATTAAACATACAGGCACTCGTTATCCGCGTTATAGCGGCCCGACTACAACAAATACCTGCCTGAGCTTAGCTAGACACCCTTGGCCGAAAGGATTGCAAATTAAGACATGGTTTGCAAGTTTCCAGCTTTCAATGTGATAAAAACTATCCGTAAATGCTTAAAATTGATTAAAAAGAAATCAAATGACAATTTATTTCTAAATAATACAATGTAATTTATCTGGCCATGAACGTAAGAACTTAAGGCCCTTTGTATCCCTTATATTGCAATCACGGATATAACGGCATTTTTGCTATAGGCTAAATACTCAATCACATTGAAATAGGAAAGTAATCCAATGACTACTATTAATGTTGAAAGTATTAAGAGCCATGCGGACGTTATTGCCTCTTGCGGTACTAAAGTAGGTGAAGTAGATCACTTGCAAGGATCAGATCAAATTAAGCTTACAAAACATGGCGATGGACATCACCACTTAATTCCAGTTTCATGGGTGGGTGAAATTACAGACAATAAAATTGTACTGACTAAAGACTCACAAGAAGTCAAAGATACTTGGATTCAAGCATAGAAATTAAAAAAGCCCTCTATTGAGGGCTTTTTTAGTAAATAATTTACATGCTTAGACCTACATAGTTTTAGTTAAATTTCTACACTAAAAAAGCACGAAGGTTACTGTGTAAATTAATGAAAATGATTAGCTTTAAATTTTATCAAGCATATAAAAGGCCCTGATCTGAGAGCGGTTCTTAATCTATATCTATTACAAATTTTGTTATGTACTTAAATCGTAAGCATTAACTACAGTTGATTCTTCTTCGCAACTATTTAGTGATACCCTTAAGCACAAAATTCACCCAATCAAGTTCCCTTTTTTATGACACTTACGCCACCTTAAGTTTATTTACCCTCTAACTCAGTAAATAACTCATCACTATCTAGTGATGTGGTGTAATCGCTTGTGTGTCGTATATATCACGTCACTAGCCTATCTAAAATTCAAATAATCAGGCTATTTTATGTTATCCAATATCCAAGAAAAATGGTTTTCTAACATCCGTGGGGATGTACTTGCAGGGCTAGTCGTTGCTCTTGCACTAATTCCAGAAGCTATCGCATTTTCAATTATCGCAGGTGTAGATCCTAAAGTTGGCTTGTACGCATCCTTCTGTATTGCCGTAGTGATTTCATTCGTTGGTGGTCGCCCAGCAATGATTTCAGCAGCTACAGGCGCTATGGCACTACTCATGGTTACATTAGTCAAAAATCACGGTCTTGAGTATTTACTTGCTGCAACTATTTTAACTGGTGTCTTTCAAATATTAGCGGGTTATTTGAAAATTGCTAAGCTGATGCGATTTGTTTCTAAATCTGTAGTAATCGGCTTTGTAAATGCCTTAGCTATTTTAATTTTTATGGCACAGCTACCCGAGTTGACTAATGTCACTTGGCACGTATATGCATTGGTAGCACTGGGTATATGCATTATCTATTTATTCCCTTTAATTCCCCAATTAGGGAAATTACTACCTTCTCCACTTGTATGCATTATTGCAATCACATTATTGGCAATTACACTCGGATTTGATGTACGGACAGTGGGTGACATGGGATCTTTACCAGATACCCTTCCAATGTTCTTAATTCCCAACATTCCCTTAACCATAGAAACGTTAATGATCATTTTGCCCTATTCGCTAGCACTAGCGACAGTTGGCTTACTTGAGTCAATGATGACTGCAACCATCGTCGATGAAATGACAGATACACCAAGTGATAAATTTAAGGAATGCAAAGGACAAGGAATTGCCAATATTGCTTCAGGATTTATGGGGGGTATGGCTGGATGCGCTATGATTGGTCAATCTATGATTAATATTAAATCTGGCGGACTTACTCGCCTATCAACATTCTCTGCTGGAATTTTTCTTTTATTGCTCGTCGTCTTTATTAGCGATTGGCTGAAGATTATTCCAATGGCCGCGCTTGTAGCTGTCATGATTATGGTTTCAGTCAGTACCTTTGAATGGAGTTCATTAAGAGCCTTTAAGCACAATCCTAAAAGTAGCAATATTGTAATGGTCGCAACGGTGATAGTTGTAGTTGCAACACATAACTTAGCCTTAGGTGTATTAACAGGCGTTCTATTGTCTGCATTGTTCCTTGCGAACAAGTTAGAAAATGATATCCATGTGGAAACGACTTTAGATGGTACTCAACGTATATATGATTTACATGGTCAAATCTTTTTTAGCTCTTCTGAAAAATTTATACAGAGTTTTAATTTTAAGGAAGATATAAATACGGTGATTATTGATTTAACACATGCTCATATTTGGGATGTCACATCAGTCGCTATGCTTGACTCAGTCATCAGTAAATTTCAAAAGAATGGTGTGAATGTTTCTGTACGTGGTCTAAATGAAGCGAGTACCAATATGATTGATAAATATGGTACACATGCCAAAATTTAAGGTCAGAAGATTGTACATTTAAGTAGAATCTGTACACGCAATCCACGTTTTATATTTTAGAAGAATATTGATTCTATTCGTTCCACCTTTTATATGCATTTGCTAATTTAACGTCATAGCTATTATTCGCAAATACAATGCCATTATAGCCACGTGCAAAGGCATTCCAATCCTTATTTTAAGTGCATTCACTTTGATATATCGACACATCGCTTCTTCTTTGCTCGCTCTGTAGATTGGAAAAACAAAACCCCGATGCTTTCAACATTGGGGTTTTTCTTTGGGCATAAAAAACCGCCCTAAGGCGGTATAAATTACAATTTAGTATTCAGCTCTTGTCGGCATCAAGCCATTAACCAAAGCTCATAATATTCTTGGATATCTGGGTTCAAAAATTCATCATTTTCTGAGTCATAGTTAAATGGTTTGTTTTGCAAAAGTTCAGTGCTATTCAATGATGTTAAATATTTTTTTAAGAATTTCTTAAAAGATTGAATCTCATCTGGAAAAACACTTTCTTCATCCCACAAAATTGTATGCATGGAAAAGGCTCACAATTTAATCTAATGTGCGAATTATAGTGTCAACAAATCAACCATACAAGAAATAAGTGTGACTTAATTATCAATAATAGAATAATATTGGGCATGAACCTTGAATCTAAAGTTGGAGCTGAATACTAAATTTCGTCTTCAAAGGATACATTCCGCTTGGCGACCAATCTTGTAGCACGACGCATTTCAGCTTTTGCCAGAAATATCTTACCAAAATGACGACTACACATCATCACGAAAACGTGCTTCAGGTTGGATCCCTACAAGTAAATGTTCGCTTGCTAGGGTATGAGCTTTACAGCACCGTTATTTGGCTAAAATAATTGACTCATTTGGAATTTCCTCATCAGGATTTAGGCTGATTTTGTAATCTTCCTCAGGAGGTAAATATCAGTTTTTCACATTGGCCCAATACCATACGCTTTTTAGCCATATAGGTATCAATTGAATGGGGAAAAAAGAAAATCCACATACATTCGTTCGCATCTGTATGGCTCTGCTATACAACAACCTAGGCGCTACACATAGAACGCAGGTCTTTAAATGTTAGGCATTCAAAAACCTCCCGAAGGAGGCTTAGAGTTAAAGAGCTTATTCATTTAAAGTGGATAAATCTAGCGTCTGATTTGGAACTGGGGTGTCTTTTGGGATTAATTTATAATCTTTCTTATTAAAGCGTATCGGACAGCCTTTATAACCCCATTTGGTGACTATGCTTTGATCAATCTGAAAAACACTAGTACACCCGATAATTATGTATGGATTACTCATCCTATATACATAAACTTTGCTTGTTGCTGAGATTTGCTTTACTTGCTCGGGTTGCCCCCATTCACGCAACAATTCACGTTCAGATGCACCAACAAAAGCATTCATTTGATCACTATGAGTTTCATAACGCTTACTACTCCCCGAAACTGTAGCAGTTGGGGATAGTGTGCAAGCTGATAAAATCAAAAAAATACCCAAAATACTAAGCTGGGCTAAAAATTTCATTATTGACTCTTCTTATTCATAACTGAGTCAAAATACCATTAGTAACTGAGTAAAACCACTAAAATTCCCCCAACAAGTTAATATAATCCTGCCACCAATAAGAAAAGAAAAAACCGCCAATACCTACATAATGCATTCCCATTGTGATGCAAACTGATCCTAGTGCTGGAGAACACACAACTTGCATCACGATAAAAAGTCAGATGCTTAATAATCCCATAATCAACTTTGAATATAATTCATATAAAAAATACCCGTGGTCATAGAAAGCAACGGGTATATAAACTGTAAAATTACAAATAAGCATTTCAATATAAATTCTTATGATCATGAGACTTCAGCAAGCGCTTGTTCTTCTAAAGTCATGCGACGTTTTGCAAAAACCTCTGCAAAGGTTGCTGGACGTAGTAAGTGGCTTAATGAAAAACTTCTATTCCCATCCAATAGCAATCCTGCACCTTGAACTTTATAAACTTTCACTCTTACAAGATACTGATAAATTTTCTTCCATATCCAATCCTCCAAGGCTTGAATGAAAAGCTCGATCCTTAAAATCAAGCTTTTAAACTTGCAAATCCATAGATAGTGAGTTTACCTACTTTACGCAGGTATTAACTTTTCCATTTTTTCACTATTCGATCTGTTTCGTTCAGCTCATTAGGTGTTAAAACACGAGTATTTAATGTATTAAAAAACCCACTTATTTCTAAGCGGGCTACCCCTATATCATTTGCGCTGATTCAGGTTTAAGTACATTTTGTACGGTGGCTAAAAATAGGATTAATTTCGCATAAACACAAATATATTTTTTTATGCATTTTAAAATTCCATTTTTTAAACTGATATCAAGATACCCCACAATAAAAAAAGCCTACTACAGGATGAGCAGGCCAAAAGAGAACACCGGTCAGGTGTATCCGAAACTACAGTAATTTCTTGCGGTGATTTTATGTACGTTTATATAACCTTACATTGGCGAAATATATCATATTATTAATGATATTCAGTTTAACCCATCACACTATCTGTCTAACTTAAACATCAATACCCGTACAACTCAGCACTACAATAGATAGTTGATCTGCAAAGCAATATTAAGAAAAAAGAAAACCCTATTACCATGAAAGAATAGGGTTTGGCACCGTAATAAGTTCGGTTAACTTACAGCTTTTCTTTATCATTCTAAAAAAAACCTGCTTATCTCTCCCAAAATAAGCAGGTTCACATTCGCTGATTCTTAAATCTTAGTTTTTTTATTTCTTGCCGATAAATATATAGGCCAAATATTTCAGAAATATTAATAAAATATGATTTTTCACATAATCAGCATTTAATAATTTAAATTACTATAAGAAACTAATCTTTGGTGCACTTAACTTCAAATTGATACTCATCTTGGGTAACTTTGATTTTTATATTCTTATATTTTCGTTTGTTAGGATCCATTGCTGAGCCTGCTACAGTCTCAAAGAACTTACGATCATCCATTAACTCAGCGTAAGCTTTATATCCTAATAATATTTTTTCAGGTTTTTTTCCTTCAGCTACTAATTTACTAAGAGTATCTTCTAGTTTCTTAACTGTTAAAATAGACATACCACTTAAAGCTCAAAATAAAATTTTATTATGACTCTTGTTTGTGAATATACAATGTCAAAAAAGCCCACGATTTTACCCCAGAAAAACAATTAATAATAAAATTTAAAGGTTACATTCACTTGTCCTAAATTTGTCCTTCTTGCACTTCAACAGTCTATAAATTTTTTTTTGTAGAACACCATAAAAATCAATTAATTTTCAAAATCTTATAGATTTTTTCATGAAATAGCCCAAATTCGGTCTATTTTTTACTTACAGTGGAGATCGCACTACTCCTGAAAACATATTATTGTGGAACATACTTACCCGTAATGGATTAAGTTTAGCCAATGTTGGGCTATGGATGTCTCGCCTCGTCTGAAAGAAGCGAGCATGTCCACTCGGCCTCACAATTAGATTCTAAATAGGCCCATCAAGATATATTGAAATTAATATTTCAAAATGGGCCATATCTATTTCGTTTTTCCTTCTGGAGATTTTTGACTGATCTAACAATCATGTAGCAATTGATGATTACATATTTATGTTCGCTTGCTCAATTTAATCATTTTTGGGATGTTGACCAAAAAAATGCTGTAAAGCATCCTGTACCACGATCTGCCATACTGCATACGAATGCCCGCCAGTATATGTTTTAAATACAACATCTTGGCCTTTCGATTTCAAGTCATTGGCCACTATTGGAGAAGTATTTAAAATACTCAATTCATTATGTGCTCGCGAAGTTTCATAACTATTTGCTGAAATGAACCAATGTTGCTTAATCGGTAGAGCTTGATTACGGATGATACGACTCATGCCATTAGGTTCATCACTTTTTTCTTTTTGCCACCAAAATGATCCAGATAAGGGTACGACATGGCTAATCTGTGTTGGATTTTCTAACGCAATATATGCAGAGCTTAAACCACCTAAACTCGATCCGAGCAACACTGTTTTATGTGCATCGCGTTCAATCTGCTGGTCTAACCACGGTAAAAACTCTGTTTGGAAAAAGTTCGAAAAATCTGTGTTAGGTGTAAGTTCCTTTGGACGAGTCTTTGCATCAATTGGATCGATAAATACTGCTTGAATAGGAGGTAATTTGCCTTGTTCAACTAAAATATCTAAAGCTTTTGGAACTTGTAACAAATTGGCATATTCATTACCATCAAAAAATATAGCCGTAATATAGCTTTGCTCTGGTTGCTTTTTAATAGATTGATAAATTGTGATCTTGCGTTCATTGTTTAGTATATTACTTTTTAAATTCAATGTCTTAAGTTGTAATGAACGTTTTGCATATTGTGATGGGTTGATGAACTTTGGCGCTTGATCCAACACTAATATGTTTTCATTTCTGAGCCCATTAATATCTTTATCTAGTAATCGCTTGGAATTATAGGCATCAAATTGGAAGGAATCGCGCAGCGCCATACGTTGCTGACGTGACTCTTTAAGCTCAGTATTAAGATGAGGACAGTAATTGGATAAATACCCATCTACATTCTTGATATCAACAGCGAAACTATAACTCCCAATAAAATCATTTTGAACGATGACTTCTTTAAACCAAATATCTGTATTGGGTATACGTGTTAACCATTCATGATCGTTGCTTGGCCCACCGACTAAACGTACGTTATGCTTTGCACCTCGCCATAAATAAATCACTCGACTTGAAGATTTACTAAGTTTCTCAACCACTGGTGTCTGAATCGTGGTGATCTGATTCCAAAATTGTTCAATTATTTGACTGCGTTGGCTTTCTGGTACGGTTGCTAACTGCTTATTTAAATTTATTAATAAATTACTTGTAGGTTGTACTGCCTCGCATGGGGAAGCATATACAAGGCGATGATTTTTATCATGAATAGATTCAGCATGTGTGAATTGGTGCAGTCCTATTCCCTGACACAACAATATCATCATCAAAACTTTCTTGCCCATTACCCCACTCCATTTATGATGTATAAACGGCCTGAATAATAACACTTAATTTTAATAAATGATTATCTTTTGCATTTACAAAGTTGCTTTTACTGGCTTTTATAACTGAATAAGAGCATTAAGTTTAAAAAATAATTAAAGGGGCCCTCATCAAAATAGATCACTTCTTAATTAATGAAAAATTTCTCATAAAAAAATGAGGAATTATTTCCTCATTTTTTATCTTAGACCATTAATATTGCACTTGACCCGGAATCCAGTTGGTACCCGCCAGTGGCACTCGTGCCATTGCTGCCGCCTCAACATTGAGTGCAACTAGATCTTCAGGATCAAGATTGTGCAAATGTGACTTACCACATGCACGTGCCATTGTTTGTGCTTCCAGCACCAACACACGTAAATAGTTCGCTAAGTGACGACCACCTTCTACTGGATCTAAACGCTTAGACAGTTCAGGATCTTGTGTGGTAATCCCCGCAGGGTCACGGCCATTTTGCCAGTCATCATAATAGCCAGCACCTGAACCGATTTCTTTCAGATCTTTGTCTAAACGCGGATGGTTATCTCCCAGTGCAATCAAGGCAGCTGTACCAATTGCAACAGCATCTGCACCCAAAGCCATTGCTTTAGCAACGTCTGCGCCAGTACGAATACCGCCTGAAACAATCAGCTGTACTTTACGGTGCATCCCCATTTCCTGCAAAGCTTGAATCGCTTGCGGAATAGCTGGCAAAATTGGAATGCCCACATGCTCAATAAATACTTCTTGAGTCGCGGCAGTACCGCCTTGCATACCGTCCAGCACAATAACATCTGCGCCCGCTTTAACTGCTAACTTAACGTCATAATATGGACGACTTGCACCGATTTTTACGTAAATCGGTTTTTCCCAATCTGTAATTTCACGGATTTCCGCAATTTTGATAGCCAAATCATCTGGACCTGTCCAATCAGGATGGCGACATGCACTACGCTGATCAACACCGACTGGTAAAGTACGCATGCCCGCAACACGTTCTGTCACTTTCATGCCCAATAGCATACCGCCACCGCCTGGTTTTGCGCCTTGTCCCAATACAATTTCAATTGCATCTGCTTTACGCAAATCATCAGGATTCATGCCATAGCGAGATGGTAGATATTGATAAACCAAAGTATCTGAATGTCCACGTTCTTCAGGTGTCATACCGCCATCACCTGTAGTGGTTGATGTACCCACCATTGATGCGCCACGGCCTAAAGATTCTTTAGCGTTGGCAGATAATGCGCCAAAGCTCATACCAGCGATGGTGACTGGAATTTTAAGGTGAATCGGTTTTTTAGCGAAACGCGTGCCCAGCACCACATCTGTACCGCATTTTTCGCGGTAACCTTCTAATGGATAACGCGACATACTTGCACCTAAGAGCAGTAAATCATCAAAATGTGGAACTTTACGTTTGGTACCGCCACCGCGAATATCATAAATACCTGTTGCAGCCGCGCGTTGGATTTCCTGTATTGCCAAGCGGTCAAAAGTAGCTGATTCGCGTAATACAGGTTCAAATTCTTGGATAGTTTGAGTCATGATTTATTCTCCATTATTACGCAAAATTAGTATGCAGATGCATTATCGACTTTAAAGTTGTATAGCTGACGTGCAGAACCGTAACGCTTGAAAGATGCTGGATCTTCATTAAATCCTGCCTTTGTCAGCAATTCCGCGAGTTCCTCTAAATGTTCCTGACGCATTTCTTTTTCAATACAATCCGAACCTAAAGATTTCACTATTCCTTTTACATAAATGCGGGTTTCATACAATGAATCACCCAATGCATCGCCAGCATCGCCACAGACGACCAATCGACCAGCTTGCCCCATAAAGCAGCTCATGTGCCCAATGCTCCCCCCCACCACAATATCGACACCTTTCATCGAAATTCCACAGCGTGCACCTGCATCCCCATCAATGACCAATAAGCCACCATGTGCAGTCGCACCTGCCGCCTGTGATGCATTGCCTTTAATATGCACCGAACCTGACATCATATTTTCTGCTACGCCCACGCCCACATTGCCATTTACAATCACATTGGCTTCTTGATTCATACCTGCGCAGTAGTAGCCTGCATGACCTTCAATTGTGACATTCACAGGTGCTTTAATACCGACCGCAATATTATGCTGACCACCTGGATTTGTGACTGTCCAATCCACAATGCTTTCGGTTAATTCTGCTGTATGCAGTGCTTGGTTTAGATCTCGAATGCTATCAATACTTAAATCAAATTCATCTTTTAAAATAGAAGTGCTGATTTTTTCCGCCAATGCTGTATTCATAAGTTGTATCCTATTTTCTCTATTTTTTGTCTTAAGCTGCTTGTTCTGAATTACGTTCCCACACATACAAAGTGGCAGGTTCTGGTTCCCATACTTTGGCTTTATCAATATTTGGTAAAGATGCCAATGCTTGATATTCAGATGCCATCGCTACGTAATCGTCTGTTTCTGCCAGTACAGCAGGCTTACACGCAATTGGATCACGAATCACCGCAAATCCATCTTTAGTACCAATTGCAAAGGTAAAGAAACCATCTAAATCACCTAAGGCATTATTTAGTGCTTGTTCTAAATTATCGCCTTGTTGCAAGCGCCATGTTAAATAGCCAGCAGCCACTTCAGTATCGTTATCTGTTTCAAAATGAATGCATTCACGCTTCAACTCTTGGCGTAAGCGGGCGTGGTTAGACAAAGAGCCGTTGTGCACTAAGCACAGATCTTTACCAGTAGAGAATGGGTGACTACCTTCCATCGTTACAGCGCTTTCAGTTGCCATTCGGGTATGGCCAATAATATGACTGCCCTTCATATTGGCTAAACCAAAACGCTCTGAGATTTCAGCTGGTAATCCCATGCCTTTTAAAATTTCGATGCTTTGCCCTACACTCATGATTTTTAATTGTGGCGCGATTTTTTCAATTGCACTGCGAACAGCGTCTTCTTCAGTTTTGGCTTTAATTACCGCAGCCGTCGCATTTTTGAACCAATCCATTTCAGTGTTCAGTTCTGCTTTCAGTGCTTCTGCAAATGCTGTCCAATCAAAGTTTTCTTCAACTGATTGTAGGGTTAACTTCACCCAGCCATCTTTGACTTCATCACCATAAATCGCAAAGCCTGCGCTATCTGGACCACGGCCAGTCATCGATTCAAGCATGGGCTCGAACAATTTGCCCAGTTGAGATTCCAGCGCTAGATTTTTTAAATATAAACCGACAATTCCGCACATAATTATTCTCCGATTAATGCTGTTTTTTAATTCAAAATTTGGTTTCATTTTTTGATGAAATAGATTTCATTACTTCATCACTCGCTGCTTTTAAAAAATTTAAAAGAATTCTGTGTAGCGTTTAATTTCCCAGTCCGATACATGGCGACTGTATTCAACCCACTCCATACTCTTTTGATTAATAAACTCGTCTACAATGTCTGAACCGAGCTTTTCTTTAAACAAAGGGTTGGCTTTTAAAGCTTCAATGGCTTCTTTAAGTGATTGAGGTAGAGTGCCAATCCCACGCGCTGCAATTTCTTCAAGCCCAAGGGTATAAAGGTTTTCATTACATGCAGGTGGTGGTGTCAATTCACGCTCTATACCATCCAGCCCTGCAGCAATAATTGCAGCCGAAACTAAATAGGGATTGCAGCCAGCATCGGGTAAGCGTAGCTCAATGCGCCCATAGGGAATACGAACCATAGCGGAGCGATTATTTGAACCGTAGGCAATAAAGGCAGGTGCCCATGTTGAGCCAGATAATGAACGACCAACGACAAGGCGTTTATAGGAGTTCACTGTTGGAGCACAGAACGCGCATAAAGCAGGCCCATGCTCAAGTAAACCTGCAATGAAGTGATAGGCCATTTTAGAAAGGCCCATACCTTGTGGGTCAGCATCATCATGGAATAAATTGCTAGATTCTTTACTGCCAATTGACAAGTGAAAGTGCATACCATTGCCTGCACGTTTCGGGTCTGGTTTTGGCATAAATGAACACACAATTCCCAAATCATTGGCAATTTCACCGGCTGCCATACGAAAGAACGTGAACATATCAGCCGAGTTCATGGCATCGCTATAGGTATAATTAATTTCAAACTGGCCATTTGCGTCTTCATGATCAATTTGATAAATATCAAAACCCACAGGAATGAGTGCTTCAGTTAAACGCTCCAGAAACTCACGTGAACGTGACAAGCCTTTATAGTCGTAGCATGGTTTATCCAAATTATCAGAGTCATCCACTGCTTTTAGCTGGCCGTCTTCACTACGACGGAACAGGCTAAATTCTGGTTCCAAACCTGTATTCAGCGTCCAGCCTTTTGCAGTTAAACGCTCAACTTGTTTACGTAGCACATAACGTGAATCATACGAATGCGGTTGACCATTCACATAGCCTTCACATACCACCCGTCCATAACCCGGTTGCCAAGGTACAGGCGTTAAAGTAGATAAATCGCCTTTAACCATAAAGTCTGGTCCATGTGGCTGCATGCCCATGCCTGAAATTGCAAATCCTGCAAATCCCACTCCTGCACCTTCAATGGCTTTTAGCCCTGAAATTGGAACTGATTTGGTTTTTGCTGAACCATGAATATCTACAAATTGTGCCAATACATATTTTAATTGATGATCATCGATAACCTTTTGTACTTCTGGACGGTACTTCGGCTTGGTGATGATATCTTGTTCTTCTTCAAAGAACTCTTTTACAACGGCCTGCTGGAACATATTTGACATACTCCCGATATGACAAAAAATGATATTTGGCTCGAATAATGCAAAGAATTTATTGTTCTCTAGTATTATTCAACAGAAGAAAATTTCTTTCCTATTAGGAAAGCAATTCTCTTGCCAACTTTATTTTTAGACAGAAATAAATTGTCGTAATCGCTTAAAAGCCTTAATATTCCTACAGGGAAATAAATTTTCATAAATTTAATCTCTGCATCTTCGGTGCTTGTTTTTTAATTTGAATTAAGAGACAGCATCAAGTTCAGATTCAAAACAGTGCGAGTTGATCCATAATGAGACAAAATAAAAACAGCCTTAAACTTGAACAATATATTGGTATCCAAATCAAGCGTTGCCGTCAGGAACAAGGTTTAAAGCTAGCGGAAGTCGCTCAAATTGCAGAGATTAGCCAAGGTATGCTGAGTAAAATCGAAAATGCTCAAGTTTCCACTAGCCTAGAAACCCTGAGCCGATTATGTGAAGTGCTTGGAATTCCACTTTCTACTTTATTTAGCCAATACGATCAGCAAGAAAGTCGTGCCATGATTGTAAAATCAGGCGAAGGTATGGAAGTGGTTCGTCGCGGTACGGAAAAAGGGCATACATACCACTTGCTAACCCATTCGCGTGGCCCACGTAAAAATTTCGAAGCTTATTTAGTCAGTATGGATGATGCTAGTGAAGAATTTCCTACATTCGCCCATCCCGGAACTGAAATGCTTTATTTAGTGGAAGGTGAAATTAAATATCGTCATGGAGATGAAATATTTGATATGAAACCTGGCGATTGTCTTACGCTTGATGGTGAAATCCCACATGGACCTGCTGAACTCGTTAAAGTTCCAATTCGCCTGATCTCGATGGTGAACTACGGAGAAAATCAGAGCGAATAAGAATGCCGATACACATGCAATGAATGACTTTATAGAGGATGGCTTAACCATCCTTTTTTTATGTGCCTCTCAACCCTAATTATTTGAATAAATCTTTATATGGAAAAGCATTTTCTAATGAGTCAGCGGGTTCATTTTGGATTGATGAATGTCCTAAAGTTGAGGGGACTACCTCTTTTGAGATATAGACTTTGGCCAATCATAATCAATACTATTAAGGGTTGTAATATGGATTTCTGGTATATTTAAATAAATGAATATAAATAATATTTATTAATAACTGCAAAAATGGTACAGGATTTGCATCTCAACTCATGAAAGAAATATTCCCTTTAATAATATCCATTCAAATTCAGATGGGCTTAGGCATGTAAATCTAAATTCATGAGATTCAGGAGCAATTCATGATTGTGAACAGTTTAAAAAAATTAATCATACTCTGTATGCTGTTTTTCTCCACCGCTACATTTGCTGCAGACCCTATAGATGCACCCGCAACTGTTTGGGTCATGGTCTCAATTGTCATCGTGTTGTTAATGTTTATTCCGGGGCTAGCGCTTTTCTACGGAGGCATGGTTCGTTCTAAAAATATTTTATCAGTATTTAGCCAATTTTTTGCGATTGCCAGTATTGTTGGTATTTTATGGGTCGTTATTGGTTATTCACTGATGACGGATACAACAGGCATGGAAGCAGGCGTTTATAACCTCAGCAGTTTTGTGGGGGGGGTGAATACCGCATTTTTATCTGGCATTACAGCTGACAGCATGTCAGGTGGCATTCCAGAATATATTGTGATTACTTTTCTAATGACTTTTGCCATGATCACACCTGCAATCGCACTTGGTGGTTTTGCTGAGCGTATGCGGTTTGGTGCAATGGTGCTATTCGCTGCACTATGGACAGTTATCGTATATGGCCCACTAGCGCATATGGTTTGGGGCGGTGATGGCGCATTATTCCATAACTGGGGAGTACTCGACTTCGCTGGCGGGACGGCAGTTCATATCAGTGCAGGTGTGACATCTTTTGTTGGCGCATTAGTCTTAGGAAAACGTAGAGGTTGGCCTACTACACCTATGCCACCACACAATGTCGTTTTCGTTTTGATCGGAGCAGCATTTTTATGGGCTGGCTGGTTTGGGTTTAACGTTGGATCTGCACTCTCAATTGGTGCATCATCATCACTTATTTTTATAACCACGATGCTGTCTACATTAGGTGGAATTGCTGGCTGGATGTTTATAGAGAAAATTTCAGCTGGCCATGTTACTGCATTTGGCCTTGCTTCTGGTGCAATTGCTGGTTTGGTAGGAATAACCCCCGCGGCTGCATACGTTGGCCCATTCGGTGCAATAGTTATTGGCTTTTTGGCCAGCATTTCTGTGTTCTATGCCATTACCGTATTAAAGCGTAAACTTGGTGTTGATGATGCACTCGATGTTTTCTCTGTTCATGGTATTGGCGGCGTAGTCGGCTGTATCTTGACAGGAATTTTCTGCATTCCAGCCTTAGGTGGCAACGTAGAAGGCATCTCTGTAGTTCCTCAAGTTCTTGCTCAAATTGCCAGTGTTCTCTTCACTTTTTTGTATGTCGGTATTTTGTCTTGGATTCTCCTCAAAATTGTCGGTTTGATCATTCCTTTACGAGTAGATGAAGAACAAGAAGAAATCGGATTAGATAAAACAGATCATAATGAAAGTGCTTATAATCATTAAAATATTCAAGTATTTAAAATAAGAGCTCCGGCTCTTATTTTTTGCACTTTATTTTTCATTCCACACAAAATAATCAAATAAAAATGTCTAAGCCACAATTAAACTACAATATATCTGAGCCTATTCGAAACAGTATTGTCTTATAAAGAATCATGAATCAATAAATGGATATTTAGTCAGCTCAATCTCTCAATCTGGTTATTTCTAAATCTAAAAAATTTTATGTACAAATGCTCAGTGATGATAAAACTTTTAAATTAAAATAATTGATCACTGAGTATGCCTTAATGACCAACTACTCTGAGTCTTTGCGCATAATACAATCATCGTACGAAAAAACTTAAGGTATATCCTACGTTTGAAATCAATTGAGTACAGACAAAGCATTTGAATCACGTATATGCAAATGACCACTAATTAAAAAACGTACTCCAAAAGCACAGTTAAAAAATAAACCCACTAACGTCATAGGAAAGATCGCCAAAAAATATTGGAATGCTATTTAAAATTTTTTGAAAAAACGATTTTTCAGCACATCACTATTTTAAAAAATTTATGGTACTGGCGAATATTTGGGACGGGACGTAGATAAAACTCAATATAACTATAGATAAAGTGTGAGCATTGTAAGGTCAAAGCGCGATGAATCATTAAGGATATTGACCGTGATGTGCAGCAATAGCTCAATCAAAACACTGCTGCAGCTTTTTCCACTGGTAAAATAAATAACCGCCAGCATGTTCTGACGGTTATTAGAAACCTATATCGACGGAATTTGACTTAACTTATAGTAAGCCCTGAATACCAATGGCTTTACCGTCAAATTCAGCAATCGCATCTAACAGTACATTCCACAAATACAGTGATGAAGCACGGTCACACAAGATATTGAATTTTGGCGCTTGTGCATCACTTACATTCATAACAATCGCATTAATACGGGCAACTGAAGTTTGCGCGATTTGTCCTACTACAAATGATTCTGCAGAGAGATCAACAGCACACAGCTTGGCCATAACAAAGGCGATCGAATCCCCTGTCAGCTGAATCCATGCATGACTATCCTGACGGGGTAATAAATAATTCGCACGATGATCCATCGTCCAATTGCGTTCAAGTTCAGCCAGACGTTCGCCAAAATCTTTAAAACCACCTAAAAGCATATATTCGAGTGTAGATAAACGCGCGACAATGCTACCATCTGATTGAATCACAAATGTATTTGGCGAATCAGGCAATTCAAAGCCTACTTGCTTCAGATAAGTTGCGCTGTCTGTTCCGCGAAATCCTACACGCGCTAAGTGTGTTAAATCGATTAAAGCTGACTGAGCAATTTGCTGTTCTGTAGATGAACTATCCGTTAAAAACATTTTTCCAGAACCCAAAGCCTCATAAGCTGGCGAAGCACTTTGAATTGGGCTACGTTCTGCTGCATATAATGGATTCATAATTAAATCTCCTGACGTGCGCTTTGCGGATCATAAAAAGGCCCTTTTACAACGGTGCCATGCACACTTGCGCCTTTTTCTACACGAATTTCAAATTGTTGGCCCACATCACTTTGTTCGATACCAACATAGGCCATGCCAATAATTTGATCTAAAGTCGGTGAATATTCACATGAGGTAATATTGCCAGTAATACGTTCACCATTCAGCACAATATGGCCTTCAAGCGGTTTCTCTTGTGATTTATCCAGTACAAATGAAACCAATTTGCGTTTCATTGGTTGCTGTTCCAAGATTGAAATCGAGCGCTTACCCACAAACCAAGGTTTGCTTTTGGCTACCGCCCAACCTAAATCCACTTCTTTCGGATGCGACATGCCGTCCGTGTCTTGGCTAATGATGATGTGGCCTTTCTCTAAACGTAGTAGACGCTGACTTTCTACGCCAAAAGGCTTCATTGCAAACTCAGCACCAGCTTGCATCAGTAGATCCCACATAAACTGACCATAGCGTGCTGGGAAATGGATTTCATAGCCCAACTCGCCAACGAAGCCTACCCTTAGTAAACGCACTGGAATTCCTTCGATCGTTCCCTCACGAAGCCCTAAATACGGAAAAGCTTCATTGCTTAAATCGACGTCTTTACAGACTTTCTGCATCACTTTACGGGAATTCGGCCCTGCAATATTTACAGCAGCATAGGCTGTAGTGACATTGGCAATATCAACATTCAAGCGCCACTGTGCATTCCACTTCAGCATTTGCTGATAAATGCGGTCTACACCACTGGTGGTGGCTGTCACATAGAAGTGATTTTCACTTAAACGCCCCGCAACGCCATCATCAATTACCACACCATCTTCTGCAGTCATCACCGCATAGCGGGTTTTGCCTACAGGTAATTTGACAAAACCAAAGGTATAAAGGCGGTTGAGTAACTCTGCACTGTCTGGGCCACGAATGTCCAAGCCACCCAGTGTGGACACATCAATCATGCCAACATTTTGGCGTACATTGCGTACTTCATTTTCAATGCTTTGCAGACGTTCAGACACTTGACCATAATATGCGGGACGTTGCCAATTTCCCGCAGGCATCATTTGTGCGCCCGCTTGAATATGACGCTGATGCATTGGCGTTTGGCGGTAAGGATCAAAGCCACGGCCTGCGATATGCGCCAGCTTTTCTGCTGTAAATGGCGGACGTGCAGTCGTTACACCCGTTTCACTTACGGTACGATCCGTATATTTTGCGACAAGACGTGCCGTCGGCAGTGCAGAATGGCGACCTTGAGAAGGCCCCATACCAACCGTTGAAAAACGTTTGACCAATTGCACATCACGGTAGCCAGATTTAGTCGCATTAATAATGTCGCGGATTTGCAAATCTTCATCAAAGTCGACAAATTCTTTGCCTTTAGGGTGTTCAAAGATAGGCCAAGGAAAATTCACTGCTGCTTCATTAAAATGCAACTTCTGCTGGTTGTCACTGTTACCTAAAATCATATTGATCGCATTTTTAGCCGTTTGTTCAGCATCCTGAATAACGTTTTCAATATCGTGAATACCCGCTGCAGAGCCAGTGACTTGCAATCCTGTAGGCAATCCAGAAATCGTAAATTGAGATTTTTTGTCGTTATAGTTTAGCTTAGCACCCGCTTGGCACAGTAACTGATACACAGGCATATAGCCTGAAGACATGGCAATGGTATCGCAATCTATTGTTGTACCCTGAGTGCTAACTTTACCTTCAGCTGTAATGCTACGGATATCCGCACCTATTACTCGTTGCATGCCTTTGCTGTGTAGCGCTTCGTAAACTGTGCTTTGCAAATGAACTGGAATTTTATGCTGCTTAACAGCAATTTGCAGAGCAGGATCGGCAGCGCCTGAACGCATATCCACCAGAGCCGCGACATGAATCCCTGCTTCAGCCAAATCTAATGCAGCGAAATAACCATCATCATTGCCCGTGAGCAAAACGATTTTTTGTCCCGGTTGTACCGCGTAGAGTTTGATTAAGCGCTGTACCGCACTGGTCAGTAATACGCCAGGCAAATCATTATTACGAAAAACCACAGGCTGATCGAAACTGCCCGTTGCCGCAATACATTGCTTTGCACGTACTTTATACATGCGTTTGCCTTGTATCACAGGTAAGTAATGATCGGTAAACCATGCATTACAGATGGCTTGATTCATTACGGTAATATTTTGATGTGCTTGAACTTGAGCAACCAATTTACGAGATAAAGCCTGCGCCGTTTTACCCTCAACATCGAAACGTGCATAGTGCAAACTGCCACCCAACATTTTGTCCTGCTCAATCAGCAGCACTTTCATGCCTGCCTCGGCAGCAGTTAATGCCACCTGCAATCCAGCTGGCCCTGCACCAATCACTGCAATATCAGTAAACAAATAGGCTTTATCGTAATATTCAGGCTCAAAATTTAAATCTAAAATGCCAAGACCCGCTTTTTTACGAATCATCGGTTCCCACAGCTTCCATACACCTTTTGGTTTATAAAAAGAACGGTAGTAGAAACCAACAGGCATAAATTTTGAAAATTTCCCAAGAAATGCGTCGGAATCTTTGAGCAATGAACCCGAATAATTTTGTCCCATCACTGATAGGTTGGACTGAATTTCCTGCATATCTGCAAGTACATTCGCTTCATGAGGCAGTTGAATCAAAGTATTCGCATCTTGGCCAGCCATGGTTAATGGCGCACGTGGACGGTGATATTTAAAGGATCTAGACATAATCCAGCGCTGGTTGGCAATCAATGCACTGGCAATTGTATCCCCTGCAAAACCCTGAAAACGTTGCTGATCAAAATCAAAACTAATCGGTTTTGTACGGTCAATACATGTACCATAAGGCAAAGGGAGTCGGTTTTTCAGTGTTTCGCTCATGCAGGTTCCCCTTGTTTTTTTTCTGTATTTTCAATTTTTGTTGCATTGGCGCTGTCAAAATCTACACGCTGATTGAAAATCTCTTTGGCATCAAAAGTACGAATAATTTCATCTGTAACGGTATGGCGCTCTGCGATGAACCAGTAACTACTTGGCGTATGCATCCACCACTCCAAAACCACACCCGCGATATTACTTTTATTAAACACATAATCTGCCCATTCTTCATCTGTGCAGGTATTTTGATCTGGGATTGTTTTAAGCTCACCGCCATAGGTGAATTCGCTAATATTGCGTGCGCCATTTAAGGGGCAAATCATAATTTTCATGGGTTGACTCCTGATTAGTGGCTGGCTGCAGTCGCGCCCATTTCATTAACTTGCTGAAAACGGCTGAAACGTGAGAGTTCAAAAGGTTTAATTAAATCTGGGGTTTGTCCCGTTGCAACCAACTCCGCCATGGTTTTTCCGCAGATAGGTGTTGATTTAAAGCCCCAAGTGCCCCAGCCTGCATCTAAGTAATAATTGTCATAAGGTGATTTACCCATAATTGGACTGTAATCAGGGGTCATATCTGTAATGCCAGCCCATTGACGCATGAGTTTTACATTGGCCATAAATGGGAACATTTCAATGGCATGTGCCAGCAAGCTTTCTTTTAAATCCAACGTTGATCGGCTGTTATATAACGGATAAGGATCTGATCCGCCACCAAAAACAATTTCGCCACGGCTGGTTTGCTGTACGTAGCAATGTAGAGCAGATGAGCTGACTAATGGATTGATAAAAGGCTTAAAAGGTTGAGAGACCATCGCCTGTAGCGGAAAAGTATGAATAGGTGATTTAATATTGAGCTTATTCATTAAAATACTGGATGCACCAGCAATGGCCTGAACCACGCAACCACATTGAATCGTGCCGCGGTTGGTTTTAACCGCAGTAACCTGATTCTTTTCGACCACAAAATCCTGAACTTCAGTCAACTGATGAATTTCTACACCGCGTTTAGCCGCTTCTTTGGCATAGCCCCAAGCTACGGCATCATGTCGTGCAGTTGCACCATCCATATGCCATAAGCCTGCCAGAACAGGTAAATGTGCAGGATCAAGATTCAGACAAGGGACCAGTTCTTTAATTTGTTTGCGGTCAATCATTTCGGTGCGACCACCAAAATGCTTATTGACTTCTGCACGCTGGCGAAATGCGCGAACTGTTGAATCCGTGTGTGCTAAAGTGAGCTGTCCACGTTCGGAATACATAATATTGAAATCAAATTCATTGGATAAATTTTTAAATAAATCCACAGATTCGGCATAGAATTTAACACCTTCAGAAGTTAAATAATTTGATCGAATCACAGCCGTGTTACGCGCAGTATTACCACCACCGACATAGGCTTTTTCTAAAACTGCAACATTGGTGATACCTTGGTATTTTGCCAAATAATATGCAATCGCCAAACCATGACCACCTGCACCAATAATCACCACGTCATATTGCTTTTTCAGCTCCTTTGGCGGAGGCAAATCAACTTCAACAGGATATTCACTGCTTAATCCATATTTGAGTAAACCAAGTGGCATGGCATATTCTCCAAGGCATTTTAAATGCCGTATTTATTTTTAAATTTGTTTTGCCTGCATGCGCGCAGCTTCAAGTGTATTTTTCATGAGGTAAGCAATGGTCATTGGGCCAACACCACCTGGAACAGGTGTAATGGCTTTCACTGTATTGCAGACATCCTCAAAGTCGACATCACCAACAAGGCGGTTTTTGCCATTTTCCTGAATGCGATTAATACCAACATCAATGACAACGGCGTCTGATTTCAAATAACTTGAATCAATCATTTTCGGTTTACCAACTGCGGCCACCAAAATATCAGCTGTTTTGCAAATGTCTTGAATATTGCGTGTACGTGAGTGCACAATCGTAACAGTACAACTTTCTTTGAGTAGTAACGCCGCCATAGGTTTGCCAACAATATTAGAGCGACCAACAACTACAGCATTTAGGCCAGATAAATCATCACCCAATGTATCTTTGAGCAAGCGGATGCAACCTGTCGGCGTACAAGGTGTCAATACATCTCGCCCTTGGCTTAGCCCCCCAACATTCTCGCTGTGAAATCCATCGACATCTTTTAATGGATCAATACGCTGTAAAACTGCTGTTTCATCAATATGTGCTGGAAGTGGTAATTGAACGAGAATGCCGTGAACAGATGCATCAGTATTCAATTCATCAATTTGCTTAAGCAATGTTTCAGCATGAGTTTCTGCTGGCATCCGGTATTCCAACGAACGGATGCCTGTGTATTGTGCCTTTTCAACTTTGTTGCGGACATAGACATGACTCGCAGGATCATCTCCAACCAATACGACAGCTAAACAAGGTTCTATCCCCTGCACTTTCATACTTTCTACTTCGGCTTTAATTTCTTCCAGCACAGTTTGTGCAGTCGCTTTGCCATCAATAATGTGTGCTTCTGTTGTTGTGTGTAATGCTATATTCATTTGAACACCACTGTACGGTCATCATTAAGGAAAACACGATGCTCGACAAAGTATTTCACGGCTTTGGACAATGCGACAGTTTCAGTGTCACGCCCGACAGACACCAAATCATCTGGTAGATAAGCATGATCGACACGCTGCACTTCCTGCTCAATGATTGGGCCTTCATCTAAATCGCCTGTGACAAAATGCGCCGTTGCACCAATCAGTTTTACGCCACGCTCAAAAGCCTGATGATACGGTTTTGCACCTTTAAAGCCGGGTAAAAATGAGTGGTGAATATTGATGGCACGTCCAGCAAGTTGCTTGCAGAGATTATCGGACAGAATTTGCATATAACGCGCT
>NZ_RCHC01000040.1 GCF_003664645.1 Acinetobacter chengduensis
GATTTCATCGTGGGATGTAGGTGGCGCGAATAACCCAGTTTTGGAGTCATTGGCAACACAGCTAGAGAGTGTAAAAACCAACCAAGTGTCTTATCGTGCACCGATGATTCCAATTCGCGCTCAATCATTGACTTTATCCGCAGTGAAAGTTGAAGGTGGCGTGCTGAATGTTGTGCCAGATGGTTCAGGCACGATTGATACGGCAGACTGCGATGGATTCTTTAACTTTGACCAAGGCTATGGCCAATTCGTTTTTCGTGAAAAAGTAATTATTACTGAAGCGAATCGTGCAGAAATTATGGCGCAGGATTGGTATGTGGCTGAACTTGAATATGCGAAAGATGGAAAGCAATGGATTCATAAGCCGATTATGGTTTTGCCAGAAACTATCAAATACAGCGCTGTAGGATTCAGCTACATTCCCATTGATGCAGAGCTACTTGGTTTATCTGCAGTGCGTTTACCCATTGATGGCCGGGTGCCGATTTTCCGCAGTGGTGAGATTGGTATAGTCAGCGCGAGTAAATCGCAGGAATTGCCTGATTATATTGCGGGAAAAATCTATGCTTTGGCTGATCAACGAATCTCTTGGTGTGAACTTGAAGATGCGAATGGAATGAAAATTCCTTTTGATACGTATACCGTTGACTATGACTACGGCAAAGTAACTTTAAACGGTGATTTTGCCCTGGGGAATCTAACAGGCCCATTGATTGCTAAATACCGCTATCAAGACATGGGCCTTGTACGTGATGTCAAAATCAATGGACAGGTGACTTTTACTAAGCCGTTGACACATAACTATGATCCAGCAAACACCATTGTTGGATCTGCACTTGTGATTGGTGATATGAAATCGCGCTACACACGTTTATTTGTTCAACCAACATGGAATTCTGTGTGGTCGAATGAGGCGATAGGTGGTGCAATTTCAGCAAACTACAATGATGCCTTGTATCCGATTGAAGTGAGCAATAAGGGGGCAATTCAAGAACGCTGGGCTATGGTGTTTACCGATACAACTACGTTCAAGTGTGTTGGTGAATATACTGGTGAACTTGCACAACGTGGCACTACAACGACGGACTATGCACCTCTAAACCCAATCACCAATGCTCCATACTTTAAGATTAAAAAAGAAGGCTGGGGTAGCGGATGGGCGAATGGCAATACAATGCGCTTTAACTCGATCGGGGCTAACCATCCAATTTGGGTGATTCGTACCGTAAAACAGTCGGAGCCAACCGTGCTTTCAGACTCATTCCAAATCATGCTGCGCGGTGATATTGACCGGGTTGTTTAAACTTTAATTCTAATATGACCGCTTCAGCGGTCTTTTTTATGGGCCTTCGCTATGGCGGCAGATGTAGATGTTCAATATTTTAGCCACTTAAATGGTTTAGTTTTGGATAATAAATGGGGTGACATGATTCGGCTTTTGGATGCCTGCTTGGTGAATGGAGTTGAATTGCCAAGTGTGACATCCGCTTCGATTGATGAACAGGGTGATGTCCACCTGACGCTATTTGCACCACATAAAGCCATGCTACTGCAAGTCGTTGAGCTTACTGATTTTGAGCCAGCTTCTTTAAATCAGAAGTATCGAATTAAAGGCGTGCCAAGTGATACGCAATTGATTCTAAAGCCTCATGTTGCGATTACTGAAACTGTAGTTACAACCAAAGGAACTAGCAAATTAGCATCACTGGGTTATGACATCGTTTTTCGTGATGATAAGGATGTGAAGCGGGTTTATCGTGCAAAAAATCCAACAGTGCAGCATCCGTATATTCGTGTCGATGAAACCATCTCTGATGGCACGAACTCTTATAATTCTAGCTACGCAAAGTCAGCAATGGTTGGTTTGCTTGAGCATATAGATCATATTGATGATTTTGATAATCCGGATGTATTGCAACTACCATTTGATCCTGCGAACCCTTCAAAAAACTGGACAATAGAAGGTACTGGGGGGAATTGCATTCGAGGCTGGTTTAAATGGCACTGGGCATACTTAACAAGCCTAGAGAATCATGCTACGCAAGAGGCTGAAAGTAATGGATCAATGGCAGGTAACAGAGGGTTTGCTCTATGTGGCAATCACAACTTTTTTATAGGCTCTATGGCAACAACGACAAATATTGCTTCCTCAAGATTGATTGGTTGTGGAATTTACGACACAAGTCTTCCAGATGATGTTATTAAGCCATGGTTTCTGATGGCAATGGAGGCAAAAATCAAAGCTAGTGATTCCAGCTTAACCACTATACTTGCAACAGGGGGAAGCCCTATTGCTGTTCCTGAATCGGGCAGAGGATTTATTAGCACACGATATAGCCCCTTAACTCCTTTATCCGCACACATCATAACGTATGGCATTACATATAATTCAACAACAGGTCGAGCTGGGGCATTTGGGGGATCAGCTGTTCCAGCTTTAACCATTCCTATTTTTGATACAGATGGTTTTTTAAAAGGGAAATTACCATGTGTATGTTATTCCGGAAGATTGATCTCTGGACTAACACCATTGCTATCAGAGAATTCGATGTACGTAGCTTCAACAATACGCACACGAATAGGTTCTGATACAGGCCCAGGCGGTGTTTATTTTTATTTAGGTGAATTAGCATGAAACCGACGGGCTTTGTTGTTAAGAAAAATGGAGTGATGCTTCAAGACCTAAACGGCCTGATTTATAGCAGCATTAAGGGCTCTATCAACAAGCAGGGAGAGAAATACATAGATGCAATGGTTATACTTTACAATAGGTCGAATCTACTCCCAATTGCAGTAAGCAAGCCAGACATCAAAGGTCGCTATCAATTCTTAAATCTTTATGCAGATTTGAAAACATTTATTGTTGCTTTTGACCAGAAACAGCAATACAACGCAGTCATTCAAGATAATGTGGTGCCGAAATGATTCAACCCTCTTTAAAAGCTGGTCTTGTGCAACTGCGAGCACTGGCTGATTTTATTGACCTGGGGAGCGGAAATGCTTCCTTTGTTTATTATGAATCCGTAAAACCTGCGAGTGTCTTAATCCCAGCAGATGACTCCGCAAAACTTGCAACACTGACATTACCCAAACCATGTTTTAAACGCCTAAATGAAGACAGCATAGAGCTTAAACCAAGCAATGATGTGCTGGCACTTAAAACTGGCACGGTGGTGTGGGCGAGATTGTTTAATGCAAGTGGTGATGGTGTGGCTGATTTTGCAATGGGGACAGATATTATCTTGAATAGTTACGATATTGTGATGGGCGCTACACAGCGACTTGATTCTATCATTTTAAAACCCGTTTTTTAGGTGCCTTATGAGCGACAACTACGAACATAAAAAGCCGTATTCGCTCACAGCATCGTATCTGGATATTGTTGAGCCAAGTGCATTAACAGCCCCTTATGATTTGCATGCTGTTTATGATCCTGACCTATTTGCTGATTATGTTAGGGCAACACTTAGCACGGGGTTTATCTCGGAAATCTCAGGCTTAAATCTTCAGCCAGTTGACAATAGTGGTTATGTCGATGCTTACTTTAACTGTGGATTTGTTTCATTGTCAGTAGGTTTTCAGGACATTAATCACCAACTTGGTGTTGAGCTTGGATTAAGCACTGTCTTTAAAAGGGCTGTAGCGAGGATTGGATCCGCTCAAATACCATCGGCCAAAGCCATTTTAAGAGTCTCGAATGAGGCTCTTTTTTTTGACCAGGGTCTGGTGATGAGCGTAGGTCAAGAAATTGGATTTGATCGAGCACTTACTTTGTCAGAATCCATTCACTCAGCTTTTGACCAAAGCTTAAAGCTGAGTCGGAATAAAAGCATAGATTGGCAAGAGAATTTCAAAATTCGTATTACGCGTGACCTGTATTTTGATGAATCCATCAAACTTCGATTGAACCGTGAATTTACACATCAAGAGATGATCCGAAAGCGACGGAATATTTCGTTTTCACATCAAGTCACACATGTGATTGAAAAGTGGTTTAGTTTTGATTGGGACAAGGGCTTAGAGCTGGTCACGCAGGATGAGATCCCTTGGGATAACGCCAAATCCATTCATTATCGCAAGCATCCGATTGAACCATGGCCAGAGCCTGAAATCCCTCAATATCAAGGCACAGGCGATCTTAACTTTGTGTGTCTTTGTCATGAAGTTGATTCGCATAATGTTGAATTGAACTTTGGGGCAGATGACTGCATTCCAGCAATTCCAAATAAAAACTGGTGGCATATCTTGAATACTTTATCTGTAACTCGCTTGGACAATAGCGATGAAATAGATGTGCTGGATGGAAATTACAGCACAGATCGTAGCCGTTGGTGTTGGTCATACAGCTTGACTGTACCTGCACGTGAATTACCTAAACTTGAACCGATTAATGGCCAGCCCGTGATTTTGAAAATTATAGTGAATGGCAATGAGCACCAAATGCTTCTTGAAAATCGCAGTCGCTCACGGAAGTTTGCACAAGATGTTTATGTCCTTACGGGTCGAAGCCCAACAGCATTACTCTCAGAGCCTTATTCACCTGTACGCTCATTTCTTCAAGAAAACGAACGCACATCGGTACAGTTGTGTCAGGCTGAATTGGATCGCGTGTTTAGCGCTACACAATTGAATTGGCAACTGATTGATGAATTGGGTTGGATTGTTGCAAACAACAGTTTGAGCTATAGCAATTTAGCACCAATTGCAGTGATTAAAATGATTGCCGAAAGTGGCGGTGGGTTTGTGTATAGCGAAAAAAATAGCAATGCACTGATCATTAAACCTCTTTATAAAAAGACCTTTTGGGATTCACTGACTATTGATGATTATGATCGGCTAATTCCTGAAAGTATTGTTACTGCGCAATCTACAGACTATGAGTTATATCCAGACTACAACGGCATCACACTCACAAACGACCGCAGTGGAAAGACAGCTCAAGTCAAACGTACAGGGAGCAATGCCGATACACTTTTGCCAGCTGAGAATAATCCACTCTTTGATCACGTCAGTATGGGCTCTTTCGGGAAATCAAAACTAGCTAAAGCGGGAATGGTAGAAACCCACACCTTTACGATGCCGATCTCATCAGAAATTGGTGAGTGTATGCCAGGAGAAGTATTAGCCTTTAATGCTGAATGGTGGGGCATTGTAGACAGCGTTAGTGTTTCATTCGGCCATGCGGTAGTCAATCAAACCATCAAAGTGGAGCATGTCAAACATGAGTAATGCACTACAGCGATTAATTGGGCTGTTACCCAAGGCACCTGAATTTATTGGCACGATCACCAGTGAAGATCATCCTAATTACAAGGTCTTGGTTGTTGATGGATCGGGCCTTGTAATGTGTACCAGCACAACACGTTACAACCTAGGCGCTACTGTGTTTATCAGTGATGCGGAGATAAAGCGCTTGGCTACAAGCGGTGATGTGATTCAAATTGAGGTGTAAAAATGGCAGGAGTAAGGCTTGAGTTTGCGCAGTTTGGGCACTTTGAATATTTCAATATTTATAGAAATTCAGTTTCAACGGCTATAGAAAATTTGGGCGAGCCGATTGGCATATCGTTAACAATGTATTATGAGGACTTAACTGTTGAGCCAAATCAAGATTATTACTATCGAGCTGGAGTGATTAGAGACTCAGTTGAGAATTTTAGTGAAGAATTCCATGTAAAAACACTCATTGAGTTCGACCCACCATACGATTTGGTGGTTGAATTTAAGAATGATTTAACCAATAGACTCGAATTAAATTGGAAACTAGACGGCTTTGTTGATGAGCAGCGTTATTACTGCTCAGAAACGCCTATTGATCCTGAAAATTTGCCGGTGCCGAAAGCTGTTTTGGCTGGTGATGTGCGGACTTATGTTGATACATCTATAGATGTTGGTAAGACATACTACGTCCGCGTTGGCTCTGTGAAAGATGGTCTTGAGAAGCTTAGCGCTGAACAAGTATGTGTGACAGAAAGGCTGCTTGTTTTTATGCCACTAACTTCTGGAATTAATGATTTTGGATCGCTTGGTTTGAGTTGGAGTAAATTGGGAAGCATTACGCATTCATCTGAAGGCGCATATTTTAATGATGATGTTGCGAGCTGGATCAAGCAGACAACTCATAATTTTGGCTCAACATATAAATTTTCAATTGAATTTAAGCGTGAAATTGGTGTTTCTGCATATTTACCTTTCGTATACTTTACAGAAAATATGGTACGCGGTGATCTAGGTTTTTCAAGCGGAACATCGTCGGCATGGTCTCCTTTGGTTGATAAAGTTTATGCGGATTTTAACGGGGTATCAGCTAATGCAGCATCACAAGTTATTTTAAATGGCTCATGGTACAAGTTAACTATTGAAAGATCTGGTTTGAATATCAAGATTTATTTAAATGACGAGTTGGGGCTGAATATTAATCTTACGGAAACACCACACTCTAAAGCGGCGACTATGCTTGGGCACGCGCCAGCAACAACGCCGAACAAATTTAAAGGCTGGTTGAGAAATTTCAAAGTTTACGATTTAACTTAAGCAATCAAAAAAATAGCACCTTCGGGTGCTTTTTTATTGCCAAAAATTAAGGGGAAATAAATGGAGCCAGTCTCTACAAGTGGTATTGCTACGTTTTTAAAGTTTTATGGAGCTGCAGTGGCTGTGACATTAGCCATCTGTCTGGTTGCAACTGTTGTCATCATGATGAGGCTTCCACGCTCACCACAAGAGTGGGCTGTGGGGCTAATTTGTACTGTGGTATCCAGTCTGACTGGAGGTGCTTTTATCATTGTGAAATGGGGCT
>NZ_RCHC01000041.1 GCF_003664645.1 Acinetobacter chengduensis
GTATTGGATGTTTTTCTTTAAACAGAATGGTTTTAAATTCTGGGCAAAGTTCTTAGAGCGGTTTGGCACTCCGATTCTTTTGGGTAAATGCAAAGATACTGAAACTGCAGATATGAACGAGGCACTTTTGAATGCTCATGCACAAAGTGTTTTATCTATTGATACGGAAGATGACGTAACGCTCTTGTCTGCGTCTGGTTCAAGTGGAACGGCTGGTGCAGCGTTTGAAACATTCAATCGGACAATTGCTCAACAAATTCAGAAAATTATCTTAGGTCAAACATTGACTAGTGGTACCGATGGGCAAGGCAGTTATGCACTTGGCCAAGTCCATGAGAATGTGCGCGCAGACAAGCTTAAATCTGATATGCGTTTGGTCACGCCTACATTGCAGGCGGTGGTTGATGCGTTATGCGCGTTAAACAATTGGGCCGAACATAAAATCGTATTGGGCGAAGAAGCCAAGGTGCTAAATACTGAGCAGGCTGAACGCGATACACGATTGAAAAATGCCGGTGCAAATTTCTCTGATGCATACTTCATTCGTGAATATGGACTGCAGGAAGGTGATTTAAAACCAGCTGAGCAAGGTATGTTTTCTAATGCTCAATTCTCAGCAATTCCAAACAAGGCATTTGCATTTGCTACCGGCACTAAAAAGCTTTCTGCAGAACAGCAAGAGGTTGAGGAGCTAACGAATGGTCAAGGTGAATTACAACTATTGGAGTCAGATCAAGTAAAGGCGTTGGTATTCAAATCAGATGGCCCTGAAAGCCTAGCTTATAACTTAATGCAATTAATACCAGGTGCAACTCAGACTCAATTTACAGCCAATCTAGATCAAGCGTTATATGCTGCGGATGTATTGGGATATGTGACAGCTCAAAATGGGAAGTAAGTTATGCAACCAGTCACGTTTCTCGAAGCGCTACAGTATGCACATGACAAGAAGATCGTGCTACCTGATGAGTTTTACTCGATGGATCTTAAAACTCGGCAGATGGCGACTACGGTTAGTTTTTTGTCGAGTCTAGAGCAAGTCGAGACGGTGATTAAGTCACTGAATAAAACCTTGGCCAACGGTGGCACCTTTAAGGACTTTCGGGAGCTTGTAGCTGAATCTGAAATCATTTTGCCAAAGCACTATCTTGATAATGTTTTTCGCACCAATATACAAAGTGCATATAGCCATGGACGCTGGCAACAACAACAGCGGAATAAAGATAAACATCAATATCTGATGTATTCGGCGATCGATGATAGTCGCGTACGTCCTGCACATTTGGCATTGAATCGAATTATATTGCCGATTGATCATCCATTTTGGCTAACGCATTACCCGCCATTAGGCTTTCGTTGCAGATGTACCGTAATAGCACTCACTGAGGCACAGGCGCTTAAATACGGCATTACACCAGATGATAAGTTGCCTGAGGTTGCCGAGGCTTTGGATTGGAGTTCACATCCATTGCAGTTTGGTGAGCTGGAATCTCTGGTGGATCAGAAGATTTCTAAGTCAGTACTGGATAAGGAATACCTACTGGAACAAAAGGAAGTCATTAAGGCGGAATGGACTGCATCTAAAAAGCTGACCAGCCTTTTAGCCCCAATGAGTGATTCTAGCCGTGATCTATTTAATACGGTGGCCAATACAGTGATTCCGTTAGATCCAACCATTAGGCCAAGTGCGATTAAAACGTTGTTGGATTATGTGCAGGGCAACGATGTGGCACTGACAGGCTACTTAAACCAGCCAGCCATAAGCTTGGCTGAGGATGTTCTTAAGCGCTGGGTGAAGGAAGATATGGCAAAGATTCACGCCGTATCAGCTAACACGGCTGAAGTTATCACAGGATCCGCTACGTTGGCTTATGCTACTTCGCTTGAGGTTGGGAAGGTGGTGACGCTAGATGCACCGATGTTATTGGCTGGCCAGTCGAATGTGATGATTCAGATTGAAAATGCTAAAGGTTTAGGAATTGATTTTGAAAAGTTGAACATGGACCAGGGCTTCCTAATACCAATAGGTTTGTCATTTGAGGTGGTTTCGATGGAGATGTTTGAGGGGCAGATGATTTATAAGCTCAGAATAATTTGATATATTTAAAAAATATTGCCATAAATCTTAACATGGCGAATAAATAATAATAAATAAATAGTAATAGGGGTAAAATGGTTATGAAAAATATATTATGTATCAGCTTATTAGTTATGTTTTCATTGACTGGTTGTTCATCAATGGGGACTCAGAACTTAGTTGCGCTTAAAACAAATATCGATGAATTTCCTGATAATCCACTAGCGCAAGCAGTTCCTGTAGCAATGCCATATAAAATGGACTACGTGCGAGTGTATGATGAATCTATTAAGGCTTTTGCGGAAGTTCCAATTGATAGTCTTACTCGAGAACAAATTAGAAAATTACTCTCAAATACTTCTACGAAAATAACTATTGAGAAAAAAGATGTGGATGGTTCTTTTAATTATATTGCGCTGGGATCAAACCTCCAGAAAGGGGAATATAAAATAACTTATGACTTCACAAATTCTTTTAATCAAATTTTTGAGGTTAAAGATGGAGTTAAAACGACTGGCGAATTTGGTGTTGGCGTTAGGTTGATTGCAGAAATTAAGACAAGCTCAAAATCAGTAAATGTGAATGGGTTGATACCTTTGGTTATAAGCGCTAAGGATAAACAACTTACTGGTTCAATAAAATATAATACTTATGGTATTAAGCATCCAAAAATTCCTACAACAGCGCCAGCTACTTTAAATTTATCTGAAGATTCCATACAGAGAGTATTTGAGGCAGTAGCGGCTGCGAGGGTGTTAGTTGAGCTGGACGAAACGACGTTACAGCCAAATTTATTATCCTATGTCCCCATTTTATTCAAGAAATAGAAACCTAACCGCCTTCGGGCGGTTTTTTTATGGAGCATGAAAAATGCCAGATCCAAATGAAGAGCGGCTTAAGTACTTATTTAATGCTCCTGCAATTGAAGTGCCAAAAGCCGAAGAAGGGCAAAAGCGGAAATTTAAAGGCACTGCGTATGCTGGTGGTCGTGTAGATGGTCACTGGTACTGGGGACGTTCAGGTGTGGTTTTCGATCTTGATGGTATTGAGATTGATCAGCCTGCTGCTTTACTTGAAGAGCACTTTAGCTCAAGTCGAATTGGTGTAGTTCAAGCCGTAGATACCAATGGGAAGATTGACGTTTCAGGTGATTTCCTTACCAACCCAAAGGCGACTGAAATAGTTCAAGACTCTGACGATGGTTTTCCTTTCCAAATGTCGATGATGATCGATCCAGGATCAATTGAAGAAGTTTCCCAAGGTAAGACAGTCATTGTAAATGGCCAATCATTCGAAGGGCCAATCACCGTATTTCGACAAAACCGTATTCGTGAATTCACAATTTGTTCCACTGGCGCTGATCGCAATACATCAATTAAAGCCTTTTCGGGCAAAGCCAATCCAAATCCAACCAAAGAGGACACTGACGTGACCGAATTAGAACAAGCTAAAGAAGCTCAAGTGAAAGCCGAGCAAGAACGTGATGCAGCACAATCAGAACTTAAAAAGTTCAAAGCTGATAAGCGTGAAAGTGACATTAAAGCACTGGAAACATCTTTGAATAAGCAATTTAGTGCTGAAGAAAAGAAATCCTATACCGATATGGAAGACAACACATTTGCATTCATGTCCCAGCAATTAACGCAATTCTCAGCAGGTAATCAGCCACCAGCTGGACAGCAACAACAAACGCACCCGGCACCAAATGTAAATCCTGCCTTTGCACATTTATTCACTCATCAAGCGAATGGTGGGCAACAAGTGAATGGCGGTCAGCAAGGTACGGCTTTAGACCAAGCCTTTAGCCAATTTGCTGCGGCGCAACAAGGAGCAAAATAGTAATGAGCACAATTACTCAAACAATCACTACTACACAACTTGTAGTTGGTGATGGTGTTCGTACAGAGAATGCCAAAGTAAAGACAGCCACTGCATATAAGCGTGGAGATTTACTTAAGGTCGGAACAAACAATGTAGCTGATCATCCAATTGTCACTGAAGGTGCAGTAGGTGATTGGAATGCAATTGCAAATACCGATATGACCGCAGAGCAGGCAACCTATCATGCAACCAATGGTCTAGAAATGCCGATCTATGTGCAAGGTGCATTTGATATTGCTGTCGTCACTGTAAAAGGCATGCCACTCACCGAAGCGCAGTATGATGCCGTACGCGCCCAGGCCTTAATTAACAAAATTGAACTTCGTAAAGTCGTGGGGAACTAATACATGAGTCAGTCATTTACATTTCAAAATGCACCAGTAGAGCTGTTGGATGTGCCACAGCTAGTATTGCTCACTGATACTACACAAAAGGTGGATACATGGTTGATGGATCGCTTCTTTCCACAGCGTGTCTCTTATACTAAAAAAGAGGTACCAGTAGGTGAATTAAACACAGCAACACCATTGGCGCCGTTTGTTACACCAACTACTGCGGGTCGCCAAATTAAGGTTGGTGAATCTGGCAATGTGAAATTCGTTAAGCCTGCATACCTTAAGCCCATGATGACAGTCATGCCTAGTGATGTGCAAAATACTGCCTTAATTACTCAACTACGTAAATTTGGTGTTATTGCAACAGGTTCAAACCGTTTAAGTGATGCAGATCTTTTGCTTATTGACCAAGCGCAAAAGGCCTTATATCTGCGTCAGTCTATTGAAAATCGAAAACTGCTGATTGCCCGTGATGTATTGCTTTACGGTAAAACAACGTTTGCTTCTGCAGATTTCCCAATGTATGAAGTGAATTATGAGCGTAATCCAGCATGTACGTTTGCGCCATTAATCAAATGGGGGCAAGCTGGTGCAACGCCAGTCAAAGATATTCAATCCATGATTGATTTATCTGTAGAACATTCAGGTACATCACCGAATATGGCTCTGACCACATCAAAGGTCTATAACACGTTGATTAAAGATCCAGAGTTTAAAGAAAAGTTTATTGCGCCGTATGCGGGTATTAGTGTTCCTTTAACTCCAACATTCGATCAAATGGATAAACCTCAATTCCGTGGCACGATTGATAATATTGAAATCTGGACATACGATGTTCAGCACAGTATTGGTGGTGGCACTCCAGAGCGTTTTATTCCTGAAGATTTCTTTGGCCTGATTTCAGATGCCAATGGTTGGATCGCGCACTGTGCTATTCAAAACGTAGAGGCTTTTGGCCAAGCTTTAGAATTCTATTTGAGCCAATGGCAAGAAAAGAACCCATCAAGTATTCAAATGTTAGCTGAATCGTCGCCATTGGCTATTCCTAACAATAAAAATGGCCTGGTTGGCGGTCGTGGGTTTGTATAAGGAAAATATCATGACAAAGTACATTGCGAAGCAGTCGCTTGGGCATTTCCGTCCAGGACAAGAAATCACAGGGCTTGAAGCTAAACAACTTCAGGCCCTTTTAGCATCTGGGGCTGTTGAAGAATATCAAGAGCCTCAGGAACCTAAGGCTGATGGTGCTGATGCCAAGCTTTCTAGTCTTATTGCCGAAGTGGCTGAGCTAAAGGCAAATGAGGTAATCCTCATTGCTGGTAAAGAACAAGCTGATAAAGATGTTGCTGAGCTGAAAGCAAAAGTTGAAGCCTTAGAAAAATCCTTGGCTTCATCTGAGACTGCTTTGAAAAAGGCCACTGCAGAAGCCAAGAAAGCGGCGTCAACTGATAAGTAAGGTGATTTATGTACGCGACTGAAGTGGATTTAAAAACACGGTTTGGTGCACAGGTGATTGATGATCTTAAGTTGGGGCGTGAAGGTGAGGCAGATCCTGTCGATATTGTGCAAGTAGCGTTACAGGATGCGGAAGAAGAAATTAACGGTTACATCGGTAGCCGTTATCTTTTACCACTTGCAAATGTACCCTCCAACTTAAAACGTATAGCGTGCGATATTGCACGTTATCGTCTTTACACTGAAGATCCTCTGGAGCACATCACCAAGCTTTATGACGATGCGATTGCTTTCTTAAAACGTGTCCAAGACAAGAAAGCGGATCTACAAATCATCGATGAACAGAGTAAAGAAATTATCGACGATGCACCTAAAAAGAAGCCATCTACTATGCCAATTGGCACGACTTACACGGGTGGTGTATTTGGTGATGCCGTCCTAAATATGATGCCTAGCATCAAGTGAGGTGATGGGTGGTAGGTGCAGCTATTGAAATCCGTGCTGATGGTGAGTCAGCTGTCGCTAAAGCTCTAAGTTTTTATGCTGACGTTGATAAAAGTCAGTTGAGGCTTTATGAACTTATGGGTGCAAAACTTGTCGATAATCTCCGTAGACGCTGGGAGGTTGGAGAGGGCCTTTACGGGAAGTGGCCATTATCAGTCAGAGTAATGCGCCAAGGCGGGACAACACTCCGTGATACATCGCGTTTAATGAATTCTATTACC
>NZ_RCHC01000042.1 GCF_003664645.1 Acinetobacter chengduensis
TTATTGGTTGTTCTTCTTTAAACAGAACGGCTTTAAATTTTGGGCAAAGTTTCTAGAGCGTTTTGGTACGCCTATTCTTTTAGGTAAATGCAAAGATACTGAAACTGTAGATATGAATGAGGCACTTCTAAACGCTCATGCACAAAGTGTTTTGTCTATTGATGTAGAAGATGATGTACAGGTTCTATCTACTCAAGGCTCTGGTTCAGCCAACGGTGCTTTTGAGACATTTAATAAAACCTTGGCACAGCAGATTCAAAAATTAGTACTCGGGCAAACGCTCACCAGTGGAACGGATGGAAAAGGCAGTTATGCACTTGGCCAAGTCCATGAGAATGTCCGTACGGACAAACTCAAATCAGATATGCGGTTGGTCACCCCAACATTGCAAGCAGTAGTTAACGCACTATGCGAGTTAAACAATTGGGCTGAACATACAATTGTATTGGGTGAAGAAGCTAAGGTGCTGAATACAGAGCAGGCTGAACGCGATACACGATTGAAAAATGCCGGTGCAAACTTCTCTGACGCATATTTTATTCGTGAATATGGCCTACAGGAAGGTGATCTTAAGACCGCTACGGAGCCTGTTCAGCAAACTTTTTCTGCATTACCTAAACCTGCATTTAGCTTTAAAGCATCAGTACAAAAGCAATCGCCTGAACAGCAAGAAGTTGAAGAGCTGACAGATGGCCAAGGTGAGCTGCAGTTATTGACCAATGAGCAGATTAAGCAATTAGCAGCTGAGTCTGATACGCCAGAGGCCTTGCTATTTAATTTGACTCGATTAATACCCGATGCAACACAGTCGCAATTCAATGCTCAGCTAGATCAGGCTTTATATGCGGCGGATGTGTTGGGGTATGCAACAGCTGCTAAGGGGAAATAGATGCAACCAGTCACGTTCCTTGAGGCGTTGCAGTATGCGCATGACAAAAAGATCGTGCTACCTGATGAGTTTTACTCTATGGATCTAAAGACTCGGCAGTTGGCGACCACGGTTAGCTTTTTATCTAGTCTAGAGCAGGTTGAGACTGTGATTAAGTCGCTGAATAAGACTTTGGCTAATGGTGGGACATTTAACGATTTCCAGAAGCTTATAGCTGAATCTGAAATCATTTTACCCAAGCATTATTTGGACAATGTATTTCGTACGAATATCCAAAGTGCTTATGGCCATGGGCGATGGATTCAGCAAAATCGCAATAAGGATAAACGACCTTATCTGATGTACTCGGCGATCAATGACAGCCGTGTACGTCCTGCACATTTGGCATTGAATCGCATTGTATTGCCGATAGATCATCCGTTTTGGCTGACGCATTACCCTCCCACTGGATTTCGCTGTAGGTGCACGTGTATCGCGCTTACAGAGGCGCAGACATTGAAATACGGCATTACACCTGATGATAAGTTGCCTGAAGTTGCTGAGGCATTGGATTGGAGTTCACATCCACTGCAGTTTGGTGAGATGGAAGCGCTGGTTGATAAAAAGATCAATGTGTCAGTGCTGGACAAGGAATATCTCCTTGAGCAGAAGGAAGCCATTAAGGCTGAGTGGACTGCATCCAAAAAGCTTACAAGCCTTTTAGCTCCGATGAGTGATAAGAGTCGGGACCTATTTGGTACTGTGGTCAATACAGTTATTCCGCTTGATCCAACCATTAGGCCAAGTGCGATTAAAACATTCTTAGACTATGTACAGGGCAATGATGGTTCGCTTAGTAGCTACCTAAAACAGCCATCTATTAGTTTGGCAGAAGATGTGCTTAAACGCTGGGTAAAAGATGATATGGCAAAGATTCACGCCGTATCTGCGAATACTGCAGAAGTGATTGCAGGGTCTACTACACTAGCTTATGCAGCTGCGCTTGAAGTTGGCAAAGTAGTGACGCTGGATGCGCCCATGTTATTGGCTGGCCAGTCAAACATCATGATTCAGATTGAGAATGCTAAAGGTTCTGGAATTGATCTTGAGAAGTTGAATGCGGGCCAAGGCGTTCTAATACCAATAGGTTTGTCATTTGAAGTGATTTCAATTGAGGCACTGGATGGCAAGATGATTTACACACTTAAAGCATTGGTGAATTAATGACTGAAAAATGTGAATCGTGTCGACGTGGTTTAAATGGTCGAAATGGAAATGGCTATTCGCCATGCGGCTGCGGGAAAAGAGTGGTTGTGATTGGTAGCCTATCAAAAGTGAATAATCTTGTTCGTGCTATGTGTTGTGCTTTATCGCGACCACCAAAGAAACCATAAGTAAAAGTTAACTGAAGCCGCCCAATAGGGCGGTTTTTTTATGGAGCATGAAAATGCCAGAAGCTGAAAAGCCTAATCAGTATTGTTTCCAGCTCGGGCAACTGAGTGTTGATAATGCTGAAGAGGGTAAGAAAAAACGCACCTTCTCCGGTGTTGCTTACAGCGGGGAGCCAATCACTGACCACTGGTATTGGGATCGAATCATTTTTGATTTGGACTCAATGCAATTAAAAGGCCGTATCCCTGCATTACTTGAGCATCGATCAAGTCAGCGAGCAGGAGCAATCAATACGCATTCAATCAACCATCAAACAGGCTTAACTGTTTCTGGCGATTTAATGAGTAATGAGTTTGGTGCTCAGGTTGCCCAAGACTCGGACGATGGTTTCCCGTGGCAAATGTCTGTTCGGATTGAGCCAACAGCTATTGAAGAAATTCAGGCTGGCGCATCCGTATCGGTGAACGGAAAAGTTCATCAAGGGCCAATCACGGTATTTCGTGGCGGACGCATCCGCGAAGTTTCTTTTTGTGCCTTAGGCGCAGATGACAATACAAACGCCGTGGCAGCAAGTCACTCACCTAAAAACTTTAATCAACCAGAGGACACTGACGTGACCGAATTAGAACAAGCTAAAGAAGCTCAAGCGAAAGCCGAGCAAGAACGTGATGCAGCACAATCAGAACTTAAAAAGTTCAAAGCTGATAAGCGTGAAGAAGATATCAAAGCCCTTGAAACGTCTTTGAATAAACAATTCAGTGCTGAAGAAAAAACGTCATATACAAATATGGACGATGGTTCATTTGCATTTATGTCCCAGCAATTAAAACAATTCTCGGCAGGCAGTACTCCACCAGCGACACAACCACAACAACAGCAGATTCCACAGCAATTTGCGCATCTGTTTAGCCATCAAGCTACAGGCGGTCAGGGTGGGCAACAAGGGCAAGGTGGTAATCAAGGCGCTGGTGAACAGCATCGCTTTACATCTGGCGCACAAGCATTTGCCGCTCAAAATAAAGGAGCTTAATCCATGAGTCATAAAACCTATTTGGGCACAGTGACCCGCGAATCACGGCCATTCATCCTTGACACTGAAAAACTGCGCCGTGCCAATGCAAAAGTGACCGCAGCTAAAGCTTACAAAGCTGGCGACTTACTTTCTCTTTCAGCTGCAAACGTTGTTGATCATGCAGTAGATGAGAGTACATGGAATGTTGTTTGCGGACGCGATGTCAGTGCTACCGAAGCAACACAAATGGCTACTGATGGCGTAGAGCTTCCAATCTACTTTGGCGGCGTGTTTAGCATTGAATCGGTATCTCTTGCAGGTACTTACTTGGATGTTGCGAAATACGATGCAGCGCGCGCCAAAGCAACCCTAAACAATATTGAATTCTCAAAAGTATAAGGATTAAAACATGCCTCAGTCTTTTATCATTGATGGTGCGCCACTCGAATTGCTTGATGTTGGTGAGCTTGCATTAATTCACTCTAACCACAAACCCATGGATACATGGCTTCTGGATAAATTCTTCCCAAACCGCCCATCATTTGACCGTGATGAAGTGCCATTAGCAGAAATTAACACTGTGCATGATTTAGCTCCATTGGTGTCACCTCATCAACCTGGTAAGCCATTTGATACAAAACGCGCAGCTAAAGTTGATTTTGTTCAACCAGCATACTACAAGCCAAAAAATATGGTGACTCTAGCAACTTCATTTGATGAAGCTTTGGTGGAGCGTTTGCGCACAGCTGGGATTATTTCAACTGGCAGTCAGCAGTTATCAGATCAGGAAAAAATGATGATTGCGCAAATCGCTGTTATGAAGCGCAACCATGATGCGATTGATAACTCTGTCTTGCTGATGGCTACTGAGTTATTGCTAAAAGGCAAGTATTTACTTCAGTCTGACGACTATGCATATAACTTAGTGGATTATGACCGTGATGCATCGCTTACATTTAGTCCATTAACACCATGGAACCAAGCTGGCGCTAAACCAGTCACCGATATTGAGGCAATGGAGAAACTACTGCTTGATGCGGATGGCGGCGGATCTAAGGCTTACTTAATGTCAGGCAAAGTATGGGCGGCATTATCTGCTAATGATGAGTTCAAAGAGCGTTTTGTGAAGCCTTATGCAGGAATTGCAGTTCCATATAAACCAAGCTTGAACGTTCAAGAAGGCGCTTCATTTAAAGGCTATTTAGATGAAAAAGAGCTTTGGGTATTTGATGCAACATACCGTTTAGCATCTGGCGTGAAACGCTTTATTCCAGATGATTACTTTGGTGCGATTTCCGATCTCAATGGCTCTGTAGCACAGTGTAAAATCAAAAATATGCTGGCCAACGGTGCTGTTCAGAAATATTTTGACCGTCAGTGGTATAGTGAAGATCCGAGCGGTATTTACCTAATGACCGAATCAGCGCCTCTAGCGGTACCTTCTAATAAGAATGGTGTATGTGGTGGTACAGGCTTTATTGTATAAGGATTAAAAAACATGCCAAAGTACATTGCAAAACAATCACTCGGTCACTTTCGACCAGGGCAAGAAATCACAGGGCTTGAAGCTAAACAACTTCAGGCCCTTTTAGCATCTGGCGCTATTGAAGAATATCAAGAGCCTCAGGCACCGAAAGCTGACAGTACAGCTGCTGAATTAGCAAGCCTTGAAGCCGAAATTGCTGAGCTGAAGGCGAATGAAGAAATTCTGATTGCTGGCAAAGATAAATCTGATGCAGAAGTGGCAGAACTTCAAAAGAAGGTTGAAGGCTTGGAAAAATCACTAGCCACATCAGAAGCAGCTTTAAAGAAAGCCACAGCCGAAGCCAAGAAAGCTACTACCGATAAGTAAGGTGACCCATGTACGCGACTGAAGCAAACCTAGTTGCGCGATTTGGTGGTGAGATTGATGAATTGAAGTTGATGCATGCAAGTGCATCAACTGCTGTTCAAGATGCCTTACAGGACGCAACAGAAGAAATTAACGGCTACATAGGTGGTCGTTACACTTTGCCTCTGCCAAATGTTCCCAGTAATTTAGAGCGTATGGCGTGTGATATTGCGCGTTATCGGCTTTATTTCCAGCAACCCACTGAAGAAGTGCGTAAGCGTTATGAGGATGCAGTCAGCTTTTTAAAGTTGGTTGCAACCAATAAAGCACATTTGCAAATTCAGAATGTGGAAACTAGCCAAATCGTGGATGACCAACCCAAAAATAAACCATCTACAGCGCCAATAGGCACGACTTACACGGGTGGTGTATTTGGTGATGCCGTCCTAAATATGATGCCTAGCATCAAGTGAGGTGATGGGTGGTAGGTGCAGCTATCGAAATCCGTGCTGATGGTGAGTCAGCTGTCGCTAAAGCTCTAAGTTTGTATGCTGACGTTGATAAACGTCAGTTGAGGCTTTATGAGCTTATGGGTGCAAAACTTGTCGATAATATCCGTAGACGCTGGGAGGTCGGAGAGGGCCTTTACGGGAAGTGGCCATTATCAGTCAGAGTAATGCGCCAAGGCGGGACAACACTCCGTGATACATCGCGTTTAATGAATTCTATTACT
>NZ_RCHC01000043.1 GCF_003664645.1 Acinetobacter chengduensis
GGCCCCATTTCACAATGATGAAAGCACCTCCTGTAAGACTGGATACCACAGTACAAATTAGCCCCACCGCCCATTCTTGTGGTGAGCGTGGAAGCCTCATCATAATGACAACAGTTGCAACCAGACAGATGGCTAATGTCACAGCCACTGCAGCTCCATAAAACTTTAAAAAAGTAGCAATACCACTTGTAGAGACAGGCTCCATTTATTTCCCCTATTTTTTGGCAATAAAAAAGCACCCGAAGGTGCTGTTGATTTAGTCACTATTTAAACTTCAATCTGTATCACTTCACCACTGGGTGCTAAGCGCTTTATCTCTCCATCACTAATAAATACAGTAGCACCCAAGTTATAACGTGTTGTGCTGGTACACATCACTAAACCCGATCCATCGACCACTAAGACTTTATAGTTTGGATGGCTCTCACTGGTGATCGTACCAATAAATTCTGGCGCTTTAGGCAGTAAGCCAATCAAACGTTGCAGTGCATTACTCATGATTCACACGCTCCACTTTAATGGTTTGATTGATCACAGCATGACTAAATGAGACGCTGACACTATCCACGATGCCCCACCATTCAGAATTAAATGCAAGCACTTCACCTAGTACACACTCACCAATTTCTGATGAGATCGGCATCGTAAAGGTGTGGGTTTCTACCATTCCCGCTTTAGCCAGTTTTGATTTCCCGAAAGAGCCCATACTGACGTGATCAAAGAGTGGATTATTTTCCGCCGGCAGGATCGTGTCTGCATTGGTTCCGGTTCGTCTTACTTGCGCAAGCTTTCCCGTACGGTCATTGGTAAGTGTGATGCCGTTGTAGTCTGGATATAACTCATAGTCTGTAGATTGCGCAGTAACAATACTTTCAGGAATTAGCCGATCGTAATCATCAATAGTCAGTGAATCCCAAAAGGTCTTTTTATAAAGGGACCTAATGGTCAATGCATTGCCATTTTTTTCGCTATACACAAATCCACCACCGCTTTCTGCCACCATTTTAATCACTGAAATCGGTGCTAAATTGCTATAACTCAAACTGTTGTTTGCAACAATCCACCCTAATTCATCAATCAATTGCCAATTCAATTGTGTATTGCTAAACACCCGATCCAATTCTGCCTGACATAACTGTACTGAAGTGCGTTCGTTTTCTTGAAGAAATGAGCGTACAGGTGAATAAGGCTCTGAAAGTAATGCTGTTTGGCTTCGTCCAGTGAGCACATAAACATCTTGTGCAAACTTCCGTGCGCGACTTCGATTTTCAAGAAGCATTTGATGCTCATTGCCATTCACTATAATTTTCAAAATCACGGGCTGGCTATTAATGGGTTCAAGTTTAGGTAATTCACCTGCTGGGACAGTCAAGCTATATGACCAACACCAGCGACTGCGATCCGTACTGTAATTTCCATCCAGCACATTTATTTCCTCACCATTGTCTAAGCGAGTTACAGATAAAGTATTCAAGATATGCCACCAGTTTTTATTTGGAATTGCAGGAATGCAGTCATCTGCCCCAAAATTCAGAACGACGTTGTGTGAGTCAATATCATGACATAGGCATACAAACTCAAGATTGCCTGTACCCTCATATTGAGGAATTTCAGGCTCAGGCCATGGTTCAATCGGATGCTTGCGATAATGGATAGATTTGGCTTTATCCCAAAGGATCTCATCTTGTGTGACCAGCTCTAAGCCCTTGTCCCAATCAAAACTAAACCGCTTTTCAATCATATGCGCGACTTGATGTGAAAACGAAATATTCCGTCGCTTTCGGATCATCTCTTGATGCGAAAATTCACGATTCAATCGAAGCTTGATAGATTCATCAAAATACAGGTTCCTCACAATACGAATTTTGAGATTTTCTTGCCAACCTATACTTTGGTTTCGACTTAGTTTTAAACCCTGATCAAATACAGAATAGATAGATTCAGATAAAGTCAGTCCACGCTCAAAACCCACATCTGAAATATAATTGATCACCAAACCACGGTCATAAAAAAAGCTACTGTTTGACACCCTAAGTACAGGTTTCGCCCATGGTATTTCGGTTGATCCAAGATGTACTACCGCTTTTTCATATACGGTATTAAGTCTCAGCTCCACCCCTAATTGATGATTGATATCAAACAAGGCATCAAAATCAGGATTGAATGACGTATTGATCACAACATCAAGGGAGCAATACGCATTAATCCCTACCACATATAGCTCTGGAACGAAATCTGTGTTGATGGTTGCTTCAAGCCGTGCAGTTTGCCCTGATACAGCGCTAAATTCAGCATGAAATGAAACATTAATCTCAGCTTCAAGTGCATTGAAATCAAAACTCTGCGCCTGAAACAAAGCCAAAAATGAGGTATCAATGGTTGCGTCAAGTGATGCGAGGTTTTGTTCATCCGCTCCAAAATTAAGATCTGCAGATCCGGTCACAAGATCTTTAAAATTAAGATTTACATGATGTGCATCAGGTGGAATATAGTTCGCCACATGCCCACCTCACTTATGTAGACGGCTTTAGAATTAATGAGTTCATCATTAAGGTACTGCCAAGCACCAATTCGGGATTTGCCAGCTCTATATCTGTACCCACGGTAAAGTCTGCAATAGCTTCACCAGCACCATTTAGCAGTCGTGCCCATATTGCAATTCCCGCTTTTGTTACCGTTGCCGCATCAGTCTGATAAAGCTCTATACGATCAGCATGCATGGTTTTTAAGCAAGGCTTCGGCAAAGTTAAGATTACCAACTTAGCAGCATTATTCGCGGCTACTGAGACCGAAGCAGGTTTCGCATCATCATAAAAAACAAAGGAAGCATTTGAGCTTCCTTGATCGAGATACGCCGCCAGCGCTTGAAGTTGCACAAGACCAGCTTTTAAAGAGGGTTGAATCATTTCGGCACCACATTATCTTGAATGACTGCGTTGTATTGTTGTTTCTGGTCAAAAGCAACAATAAATGTTTTCAAATCTGCATATAGATTTAAGAATTGATAGCGACCTTTGATGTCTGGCTTGCTTACTGCAATTGGGAGTAGATTCGACCTATTGTAAAGTATAACTATTGCATCTATGTATTTCTCTCCCTGCTTGTTGATAGAGCCCTTAATGCTGCTATAAATCAGGCCATTTAGGTCTTGAAGCATCACTCCATTTTTCTTAACAACAAAGCCCGTCGGTTTCATGCTAATTCACCTAAATAAAAATAAACACCTCCGGGATTGGTATCAGAACCTATTCGTGTACGTATTGTTGAAGCTACATACATCGAATTCTCTGATAGCAATGGCGTTAGTCCAGAGATCAATCTTCCGGAATAACATACACAAGGTAACGCCCCTTTTAAAAAACCACCTGTATCAAAAATAGGAATGGTTAAAGCTGGAACAGCTGATCCCCCAAATGCCCCAGCTCGACCTGTTGTTGAATTATATGTAATGCCATACGTTATGATGTGTGCGGATAAAGGATTTAAGGGGCTATATCGTGTGCTAATAAATCCTCTGCCCGATTCAGGAACAGCAATGGGGTCTCCTCCTGTTGCGAGTATAGTGGTTAAGCTACCATCACTAGCTTTGATTTTTGCCTCCATCGCCATCAGAAACCATGGCTTAATAACATCATCTGGAAGACTTGTGTCGTAAATTCCACAACCAATCAATCTTGAGGAAGCAATATTTGTAGTTGTTGCCATAGAGCCTATAAAAAAATTGTGATTACCACATAGAGTAAACCCTCTGTTACCTGCCATTGATCCATTACTTTCGGCTTCTTGCACAGCATAGTTGGCGGTACTAGTCATATATGCCCAGTGCCATTTAAACCAACCGCGAATACAATTGCCTGCGTTACCTTCTATTGTCCAGTTTTTTGAGGGATTTTCAGGGTCAAACGGTAATTGCAACACATTAGGATCTTGATAATCATCAATATGATCCATGTGCTCAAGCAAACCAACCATTGCTGATTTTGCGTAGCTAGAATTATATGAGTTCGTTCCATCAGAAATGGTTTCATCGACACGAATATACGGATGCTTCAATGTTGGAGTTTTTGCACGATAAACTCGCTTAACATCCTTATCATCACGAAAAATAATGTCATAACCCAGTGATGCTAATTTGCTAGCGCCTTTAGTTGTAATTGCAGTCTCAGCAATAGTGTTCGCTGGTTTTAGGATTAACTGCGTGTCACTTGGCACACCTTTAATTCGATACTTCTGATTTAAAGATATAGGCTCAAAACCTACAAGCTCAACCACTTGTAGCAACATAGCTTTATGCGGTGCAAATAGCGTTATATGAACGTCACCCTGCTCATCAATTGATGCTGAAGTGACATCTGGCAGTTCAACTCCATTGACTAGACAAGCATCTAAAAGGCGGATCATATCTCCCCAATTATTACTCAGCACCAAACCATTTAAATGGCTAAAAAATTGAACATCTACATCAGTCGCCATTTTTTCGACCCGTAAAAAAGACCGCCGAAGCGGTCATATTAAAGTTGAGGTTTAAGCAACCCGGTCAATATCACCGCGCAGCATGATTTGGAATGAATCAGACAACACTGTTGGTTCAGACTGCTTTACGGTACGAATTACCCAAATCGGATAATTCGCACCAATTGAGTTAAAGCGCATAGTATTGCCATTCGCCCATCCGCTACCCCAGCCTTCTTTTTTAATCTTAAAGTATGGAGCATTGGTGATTGGGTTTAGAGGCGCATAGTCCGCTGTGGTTGTGCCACGTTGCGCTAGCTCCCCAGTGTATTCACCCACACACTTAAACGTTGTTGCATCAGTAAACACCATAGCCCAGCGCTCTTGAATTGCACCCTTGTTGCTCACTTCAATCGGATACAAAGCATCGTTGTAGTTTGCTGAAATTGCGCCACCTATCGCCTCATCCGACCAAACAGAATTCCAAGTGGGTTGAACAAATAAACGTGTGTAACGTGATTTCATATCACCAATCACAAGTGCAGATCCAACAATTGTATTTGCTGGATCATAGTTATGTGTCAATGGCTTAGTAAAAGTCACATGGCCATTGATTTTGACATCACGTACAAGGCCCATGTCTTGATAGCGGTATTTAGCAATCAATGGGCCTGTTAGATTCCCCAAAGCAAAGTCACCATTTAAAGTTAGTTTGCCGTAGTCATAGTCCACGGTATACATATCAAAAGGAATTTTGATTCCATTTGCATCTTCAAGTTCACACCAAGAGATTCGCTGATCAGCCAAAGCATAGATTTTTCCAGCAATATAGTCAGGCAGTTCCTGCGATTTGCTTGCGCTGACAATACCAATCTCACCACTGCGGAAAATCGGTACACGGCCATCAATCGGTAAGCGCACTGCAGATAAACCAAGCAACTCTGCATCAATCGGAATGTAGCTGAATCCGACTGCACTATATTTGATGGTTTCAGGCAAAACCATAATCGGCTTATGAATCCATTGCTTTCCATCTTTCGCATATTCAAGTTCAGCCACATACCAGTCCTGCGCCATAATTTCCGCGCGATTCGCTTCAGTAATAATCACTTTTTCACGAAAAACGAATTGGCCATAGCCTTGGTCAAAGTTAAAGAATCCATCGCAGTCTGCCGTATCAATCGTGCCTGAACCATCTGGCACAATATTCAGCACGCCACCTTCAACCTTTACTGCAGATAAAGTCAATGATTGAGCGCGAATTGGAATCATCGGTGCACGATAAGACACTTGGTTGGTTTTTACACTCTCTAGCTGTGTTGCCAATGACTCCAAAACTGGGTTATTCGCGCCGCCTACATCCCACGATGAAATT
>NZ_RCHC01000044.1 GCF_003664645.1 Acinetobacter chengduensis
ATAAAAAAATCCCCCTAACTCATTTGAGCTAGGGGGATTTTGAATTAATGAGCTGGCGATGACTTACTCTCACATGGGTAACCCCACACTACCATCAGCGCTAAGAGGTTTCACTTCTGAGTTCGGGAAGGGATCAGGTGGTTCACTCTTGCTATTGTCGCCAGCACAACTGTTATGACTTTGCATTTGGTCTTATTCGCTGTATTTCTACATTGCTTGCCGTTGCTTGGTCAAATGAGTTATTAACAGATCATATCTGAGTTGCAGTATTTTGTTCTTAAGCGTTAACTAAATCAAGTCATTTTGCTTAATATCGAATCAATTGATGCTTGATACAACAACTGTTTGGGTGTTGTATAGTCAAGCCTCACGAGCAATTAGTATTGGTCAGCTTCATGCATCACTGCACTTCCACATCCAACCTATCAACGTCGTAGTCTTCAACGGCTCTTTAGAGGAATAAATTCCTAGGGAAATCTTATCTTGAGGTAGGCTTCCCGCTTAGATGCTTTCAGCGGTTATCCCTTCCGAACATAGCTACCCGGCGATGCGACTGGCGTCACAACCGGTACACCAGAGGTTCGTCCACTCTGGTCCTCTCGTACTAGGAGCAGATCCTCTCAAATTTCCAGCGCCCACGGTAGATAGGGACCGAACTGTCTCACGACGTTCTAAACCCAGCTCGCGTACCTCTTTAAATGGCGAACAGCCATACCCTTGGGACCTGCTTCAGCCCCAGGATGAGATGAGCCGACATCGAGGTGCCAAACACCGCCGTCGATATGAACTCTTGGGCGGTATCAGCCTGTTATCCCCAGAGTACCTTTTATCCGTTGAGCGATGGCCCTTCCATACAGAACCACCGGATCACTAAGACCTACTTTCGTACCTGCTCGACTTGTGGGTCTCGCAGTTAAGCGCGCTTTTGCCTTTATACTCTACGCGTGATTTCCGACCACGCTGAGCGCACCTTCGTACTCCTCCGTTACTCTTTAGGAGGAGACCGCCCCAGTCAAACTACCCACCAGACATGGTCCTCGCTCCAGATTATGGAGCAGAGTTAGAACCTCAATATTACCAGGGTGGTATTTCAAGATTGGCTCCACCGAAACTAGCGTCTCGGTTTCAAAGCCTCCCACCTATCCTACACAAGTAAGATCAAAGTTCAATGTCAAGCTGCAGTAAAGGTTCACGGGGTCTTTCCGTCTAGCCGCGGGTACACCGCATCTTCACGGCGATTTCGATTTCACTGAGCCTCTGCTGGAGACAGCGCCCCCATCATTATGCCATTCGTGCAGGTCGGAACTTACCCGACAAGGAATTTCGCTACCTTAGGACCGTTATAGTTACGGCCGCCGTTTACTGGGGCTTCGATCAAGAGCTTCGCTTACGCTAACCCCATCAATTAACCTTCCAGCACCGGGCAGGCATCACACCCTATACGTCCACTTTCGTGTTTGCAGAGTGCTATGTTTTTAATAAACAGTTGCAGGGGCCTGGTTTCTGTGGCTGTCAATAGCTCAAGGAGCAAGTCCTATCACCGTCAACAGCGTACCTTCTCCCGAAGTTACGGTACCATTTTGCCTAGTTCCTTCAGCAGAGTTCTCTCAAGCGCTTTGGTCTACTCGACCTGACCACCTGTGTCGGTTTAGGGTACGATTCCTGTGTAACTGAAGCTTAGAGACTTTTCCTGGAAGCATAGTATCAGCCACTTCACTGTACAAGTACAGCTTGCTATCAGATCTCAGCATAGAGTACCCCGGATTTGCCTAAGATACATGCCTACATCCTTTCACCTGGACAACCAACGCCAGGCTGACTTAACTTACTCCGTCCTCTCATCGCATTACACAGAAGTATTGGAATATTAACCAATTTCCCATCGACTACGCCTCTCGGCCTCGCCTTAGGGGTCGACTCACCCAGCCCCGATTAACGTTGGACTGGAACCCTTGGTCTTTCAGCGAACGGGTTTTTCACCCGTTTTGTCGTTACTCACGTCAGCATTCGCACTTCTGATACCTCCAGCAGACTTCTCAATCCACCTTCATCGGCTTACAGAACGCTCCCCTACCACTTGCAATAAATTGCAAATCCGCAGCTTCGGCATATAGTTTTAGCCCCGTTACATCTTCCGCGCAGGCCGACTCGACTAGTGAGCTATTACGCTTTCTTTAAAGGGTGGCTGCTTCTAAGCCAACCTCCTAGCTGTCTATGCCTTCCCACATCGTTTCCCACTTAACTATAATTTAGGGGCCTTAGCTGGCGGTCTGGATTGTTTTCCTCTTGACTACGGACGTTAGCACCCGCAGTCTGTCTCCCGGATAGTACTCATTGGTATTCGGAGTTTGCATCGGTTTGGTAAGTCGGGATGACCCCCTAGCCGAAACAGTGCTCTACCCCCAATGGTATTCGTCCGAGGCGCTACCTAAATAGCTTTCGGGGAGAACCAGCTATCACCAAGTTTGATTAGCCTTTCACCCCTATCCACAAGTCATCCCCTGGCTTTTCAACGACAGTGGGTTCGGTCCTCCAGTTAGTGTTACCCAACCTTCAACCTGCTCATGGATAGATCACCTGGTTTCGGGTCTACACCCAGCAACTAAACGCCCTATTAAGACTCGGTTTCCCTACGGCTCCCCTATACGGTTAACCTTGCTACTGAATGTAAGTCGCTGACCCATTATACAAAAGGTACGCAGTCACCACACGAAGTGGCTCCCACTGCTTGTATGCATGCGGTTTCAGGATCTATTTCACTCCCCTCACAGGGGTTCTTTTCGCCTTTCCCTCACGGTACTGGTTCACTATCGGTCAGTCAGGAGTATTTAGCCTTGGAGGATGGTCCCCCCATATTCAGACAAGGTTTCACGTGCCTCGCCCTACTCGACATCATCATATAAGCCCTTTCGTGTACAGGACTATCACCCACTATGGTTGCACTTCCCAGAGCATTCCACTAGAACTTATATGACTTAATGGGCTGTTCCCCGTTCGCTCGCCGCTACTGAGGGAATCTCAATTGATTTCTTTTCCTAAGGGTACTGAGATGTTTCACTTCCCCTCGTTCGCCTCGTAACACTATGTATTCATGTTACGATACCTACCTTACGATAGGTGGGTTTCCCCATTCAGAAATCTCCGGATCATAGGATATTTGCCGCCTCCCCGAAGCTTATCGCAGGCTATTACGTCTTTCATCGCCTCTGACTGCCAAGGCATCCACCACATGCACTTAATTACTTGACTATACAACCCCAAACAGTCGCTTGATCCTACAAGTAGATCAACCAACATCACAGTTTAGTGTCTCGTGAACTTAATCACTGTACAGCTTCAATTAGATTCATATACCAAAACGCTTGATTCAGTTAATTTCGCTAGTAACTCAGTTTCTTTTATTCACTCCAACGTGTCATTTACATGTCACATCTTCGTGTTTAATTGATTCTGAGTATGAACAAATTATTTCAACTCAAATATATTCTGTTAATGATTTAACATGCCTTCGTCAGGTCATGTTGCTGTGATAAATCACAGAGCTTAATAACAATGAAGCGCATTCTACGCTAGTTTGTTGCTAAGCTCTATAACCTAAGCACTTGATCGCTTAAAGACTAAACTAACTTCACATCGTATGATCACATACTGCGCGAAGCGTAGCTTCTTGCTTAAATTTCAAGGAAAAGCATGCTTTTCTTGTCTTGAAATTTGGTGGAGACTAGGAGAGTCGAACTCCTGACCTCCTGCGTGCAAAGCAGGCGCTCTACCAACTAAGCTAAGTCCCCAGCTTATCAATTAAGTCAATGTTTCTGTTTTTCTGTATGCAGCATCTTACAATGCTTGTTAGTCAGATTTGGTGGGTCTGACAAGACTTGAACTTGTGACCCCACGCTTATCAAGCGTGTGCTCTAACCAACTGAGCTACAGACCCTCAGATACATCGTCATGAAGAACAACTTGTTGTGGATTCTTACCGGTCGCCAATCTTTCGTTAAGGAGGTGATCCAGCCGCAGGTTCCCCTACGGCTACCTTGTTACGACTTCACCCCAGTCGTCGGCCACACCGTGGTAAGCGTCCTCCTTACGGTTAGACTACCTACTTCTGGTGCAACAAACTCCCATGGTGTGACGGGCGGTGTGTACAAGGCCCGGGAACGTATTCACCGCGGCATTCTGATCCGCGATTACTAGCGATTCCGACTTCATGGAGTCGAGTTGCAGACTCCAATCCGGACTACGATCGGCTTTTTGAGATTAGCATCCTCTCGCGAGGTAGCAACCCTTTGTACCGACCATTGTAGCACGTGTGTAGCCCTGGTCGTAAGGGCCATGATGACTTGACGTCGTCCCCGCCTTCCTCCAGTTTGTCACTGGCAGTATCCTTAAAGTTCCCGGCCGAACCGCTGGCAAATAAGGAAAAGGGTTGCGCTCGTTGCGGGACTTAACCCAACATCTCACGACACGAGCTGACGACAGCCATGCAGCACCTGTATGTAAGTTCCCGAAGGCACCAATCCATCTCTGGAAAGTTCTTACTATGTCAAGACCAGGTAAGGTTCTTCGCGTTGCATCGAATTAAACCACATGCTCCACCGCTTGTGCGGGCCCCCGTCAATTCATTTGAGTTTTAGTCTTGCGACCGTACTCCCCAGGCGGTCTACTTATCGCGTTAGCTGCGCCACTAAAGCCTCAAAGGCCCCAACGGCTAGTAGACATCGTTTACGGCATGGACTACCAGGGTATCTAATCCTGTTTGCTCCCCATGCTTTCGTACCTCAGCGTCAGTATTAGGCCAGATGGCTGCCTTCGCCATCGGTATTCCTCCAGATCTCTACGCATTTCACCGCTACACCTGGAATTCTACCATCCTCTCCCATACTCTAGCTTCCCAGTATCGAATGCAATTCCTAAGTTAAGCTCAGGGATTTCACATCCGACTTAAAAAGCCGCCTACGTACGCTTTACGCCCAGTAAATCCGATTAACGCTCGCACCCTCTGTATTACCGCGGCTGCTGGCACAGAGTTAGCCGGTGCTTATTCTGCGAGTAACGTCCACTCATCCTAGGTATTAACTAGAAGAGCCTCCTCCTCGCTTAAAGTGCTTTACAACCAAAAGGCCTTCTTCACACACGCGGCATGGCTGGATCAGGGTTCCCCCCATTGTCCAATATTCCCCACTGCTGCCTCCCGTAGGAGTCTGGGCCGTGTCTCAGTCCCAGTGTGGCGGATCATCCTCTCAGACCCGCTACAGATCGTCGCCTTGGTAGGCCTTTACCCCACCAACTAGCTAATCTGACTTAGGCTCATCTATTAGCGCAAGGTCCGAAGATCCCCTGCTTTCCCCCGTAGGGCGTATGCGGTATTAGCATCCCTTTCGAAATGTTGTCCCCCACTAATAGGCAGATTCCTAAGCATTACTCACCCGTCCGCCGCTGAATCCAGGAGCAAGCTCCCTTCATCCGCTCGACTTGCATGTGTTAAGCCTGCCGCCAGCGTTCAATCTGAGCCATGATCAAACTCTTCAGTTTAAAATCAATAGTACCTTAAAGGGTACCAATCTTGGCTCATCAATTACTGACAAATATTTGCTCAAATAAACTTCGAGAAATTTCTACCAATTATCAATGAAAATATATTCGATTGATCAACCAGTAAAAATCCACACAAGTT
>NZ_RCHC01000045.1 GCF_003664645.1 Acinetobacter chengduensis
TTGAGAGCTAACTATATAACTAATACTGAATGCTGAGATAATTGTGGGATAAAGCGGGATAAGCTTGGATGTGGCGGGATAGCTTTTGAAATGTTATTGCAACTGGTGAAACGATGAGGCGGACATAAAATCCGCCTCTTTTAGTTTGCGAACAGATCATAATTTTTATCTACGGTGCTCTTAATTTTTTCTTCTGTGCTTAGGATTGAACGGATAGATCTGAGTGTCAGGCCAAAGCGGCGTGCAAGCTTTGCATTTGAGTCTTTCTTTGATGCTTCACGTACCGCTCTATTACGCATAGCAATCGTAATTGGCGTACCCATAGGTACTTCGATGTATGTTTTACCCAGTTGCTCAGCTAGGCGCTGAAGTGATTTTAAGCCTACTGCGTGAGTAATGGCGTGATTAACATTAATTGCGTGGTGAGCTGGAACAAAAACGCGAGTGCCGCCGAACTCTTCGATTAGATGCAATGAGGCCTCAGCACCTATTAACTGAGCAACGAATGAAAAATTTCGGGGCATTAAGCTGATGATTTCTTCATCAGAAAAGACTTGGGCGGCGTCTGTGATATGTGGACGATAAGCCATAGTTTTACCTCATAAAATACTATGTTATAGTTGCTTAAATCGTCCTTGGCGGGATGGTTGTTGGATTTTGAAAAGCTCATGATTGCAGTCATGGGCTTTTCTTTTTCAAGCTGGATCTAGGCGTTCAATACCGCAGCGTTTGCACCATTGGCGCAGGTGCGTGATGATCATGTCTGCATTCTTGGTGCTTAGAAATTGAAGCGCGCTGACACCCACTTTATTTTCTACAAATTTAGCTAGAGCTTTCTCACTGCTGTTTCGCACTTGGCCTGCGTTATGCAGCTGAAGCCATAAGTGGCGGATCAATTTACTCTGTGCATCATCTGCAAGATTTTTAACACCTGTCTTATCTTTAGATTCAACCTGAAAACCAAGCTGTTTCATGCGGTCTAGCACCGCTTCTAATTGCGCAATATTTAGCAGCTTTGAGCTGGTTTTACCAGTGCAACTTTCAAGTACTTCACGATACAAATCATCGTCCAAGCCAAGCTGGTTTTTAGCGACATGAATGAGCTGGATCAATTTAGTTTTTTTATTAAATTTCATCTTTACTTTGCTCCGCTTCTAAAATGGCTGGTGGTACGGATGTATCAGTTTTTGAATCAATTACTGCATAACATTTATATGTTTTTGAACCGACAAAGAAGCCACCAAGTCGTTCACATTCTGCAGCAATTTTATGGTGAGTAAATGAGTCCGACCAAAGCCACGCAATTATAAAACCTATAATGAAAGCCACGATATCAAACTCCCGCTATTGCTTGAAGTAAGCCTAAAACACCTAAAATAGCGACTGTTGAATTTGCAATCGCGTTTAGTGTGTGTTTGCGCTTGTTTCGGATAGAGATAAACGTGTATTTGCGATATAACAGTGCTTCATGTGTTTTGTTAAAGCAGGTTACTAGGCCAATTAGAAATACAGCGAAATAACTTAATGTTAGTAACCAATTAAAAAATTCAATCATGAGCTGACTCCTAGTTTTTCCAGTGGAGCACCGCCATTCATAGCATTATTTAATTTAGCGCTCTTTCCAGCCTGCCGACCTGCATGCAGATCATTTTGAGCACGGTCAGTATTGGTATTGGTCTTTTTATTGCGGTCAGTAGGTTCGCTATTACGCACATTATGTTTTTGCTGTACGTAAGCCTGAATTTGCTCCATTTTCTCTTTATTAGGATTTAAATCTGAGACTAGTTTTGTTGCCTCAAGTACCCAACCTTCACAAAATAGGTCTGCGCGTTTCACTTTATTGGCTTTGATCTGAACACGTTTTAGATTTTCTGAAATAAAAACGCTGCGAGCCTTTTTAAGCTGACGGAACAAGACATCGAATGCATAGCTGGCAATCTCTGGCGCTGGATCAAAACCAATAAATTTCCACGCGGCTACTTTTTTAAAAGACAAATTTGTTGTCAGTTTGATATCACCGCTGAGAATAACTTTGCAGCCCATCATCTTCGCAATTGAGTTTGCAAGTACGGCTTCAAACACTGTTGGTTTTTGTGAGCCGCTGCCTAAAATAGATGCTTCGGCAATACCTAAAAGCTCTGGGTCATCAGCATCAATGTTGTATTTTTCCATGAATGCCATGGCTTGGCGTAAAGCAGCTGCCGCTTCATGCTGGTTGGCTGATTTGCTAAGAGCTAAACACTTTTTAATTTTTTCAATTACAGTCTTTTTATTCATGAAGTCTCTCCAATACTGATCACCACTTCAGGCGGCAATTTGTCTAAATCTTTAATTTCGATCATTGTTCTATCTCGCTGCTCGTCAGTACCAGCACACGACTGCTGGCAGACATAGGCACGAATGCCTATGTTTCGCTTAGAATATTGTTGGTTGTGCTACTGCGCGGGTTAAGGCCATCAGCCCTTGCTGTAGATTAGTTGCGCCAGTGGCTACCCAGTGGTGAGGCTCTGCATCTGTTAAACGTTGAAACTCAGTAAAATCACCTGTAGCTGCACCATGTGCATTAGCCTTATCAATCTGCTGGCGTGTGTGATCAAAAAGCTTTTCAACTAAAGCACCTAGCTCTACACCTTTAGCTTTAATCTCGTTGATCAAATCTGTTTCTGCTTGAGTAAGTAAGCGATAACCTGTGAGTTCTTGATTTTGATTTTTCATTAATTCACCGCCTCTTTAAGTGCTTTACCAGCTTTAAAACTTGGGACTTTTGATGCAGCAATTTGAATCTCTGCACCTGTCTGCGGGTTACGGCCAGTACGGGCTGCGCGGTCAGTCACTTTGAAAGTGCCGAAGCCGACCAAAACTACGTCTTCACCTTTTGCCAATGTTGTAGTGACGACTGATTCAAAGCCACTGAGTGCTTTTGCAGCTTGGTCTTGTGTTAAGCCTGATACTGTTGCGATATGCTTCACTAATTCAGATTTGTTCATAGTTGTTTCCTTTCTAGGGTTGGGTTTTAAACGTTGGCAAAATCAAGAGAAATAGGCTGATATTTACCGTCTTTATCGCGTTCATAAAAACGCACATAACTTTTGCTATCGACAATTTTGATGCTGTCGCTAATGGCTTCCATCGCTTGAATCCATTTAGGATCGTCAATGTTGTGTCGGCGCAGACCAAGTACACGGCCAGTAGAAATTTTGCCTTCACGGTCAACTTGGAAAGCATCATTGATTAGCGTTTTGATGTGATCATTTGAGTCTGCAGACCAAGATTGGATGCATTCATCAATAAGAACTTTGGCTGCCTGCAAGCGTTCATCAAAACGGATTGAATCTTGAATTTGGCGGACGATTTTGTATTGACCATCAAAGCTGTAAAGGGTGATGTTTCCTTTACCGCCAGCAACGTGTACGCCATATTGTTCCAATGACAATTCAATGAAAGCTTCGATATCGCCAAAAGCTACAGCTTTAAAATCTATTAGTTGCTGACGGGTTGCTTTGACCTTTTCAATCAAGCTGGTGACTACAGCATCACGCTCAATATCAATAGGCTTGATTGTGCTGATCGGTACAAGGCGGCCTTTGCTGTCAGCACGGTAGCCTTCTGGGATTTGGGTTTGTGCATTCATGCTGTTTTTCCTTTATGTGGTTAAAGTGCTTTTGCGTACTAGAACAAAATCACCGCTGATTAATTGGTTTAAATCTTTATTGAACTGACTGCGTTTTAAGCTTGTTATGTGCTGTTTTAAAAAACGCTGATAAGTGTCTTGGACTACTGGAATTTCAAATTTTCCTTTTGTTACTTCAAAAATTTCGAACGTGGTGAACTCCTTGTTCAGTTCTGCATAAAGTGCAGTTGAAGCAAGAAATTCTGTAAATTCTTCAATTCGTTCCATGCTTACCATTAAGTGTTTCTCCAGATAATGACTACAACAATGATGGTTATGCAGATCATCCAGACTATTAGTTCAGGATTAGCCATGGCAGCCCCCAAGCGCCGCCACAAAAGCAGTGCATAAAAAGAAGATTGGAATATTGATCAGCATTGCTGTTTTGAAATTAAAGGTCATGACCTAGACCTCCATAACCAAGTCATGCGTGATGACATCTGCACCGAGTTCAGCCGCAACGTTCATTGCGCCAGTAATGAGGTTGCCTACAGCCAGCGGGTATAGCAGGCTTTCATTTTGGTTCTTGCGGCCTACATTTCGAGTCAGCTTTGCGCAAATCGCATCAATGCCTGATTCGTCAATGAAATCTGAAAGTTTACGGTCTGCTGCTTTGCAGCGGTGCTGTAAATAGTCAACCAGCGTTGTATGAGTGAAAGGCTCAAGCGTCACAATTTCACAACGCTGTACCACTTCACGGACTTCTTGATTGTTTTCAGCAAGCTTGATTTTCAATTCGTCCTGACCGATCAGGATGATGCTGAGCAATGGCGTGAAACCGTTCTTTAATTCAAGGAAGCGCTTGAGATGTTTCAGCGTTGGAATGGGCAAGCTGTGCGCTTCTTCAATGATCAGTAAATGATGATGGCCCGCACGGCAGCTTTCTTTCAGCAAGTTATGAATCTGGCGAAACCGAGCTTCAGGTGAACGCTTTGCATTTGTGCTTGGCGCAAGCGCTGACAAGATTGCCTCTGCAATGTGTAATGATTTAAGCGTTTTACCTTTTGCATCATTGTCTTCTGTAGCAAGTACATAAGGTTCAATCACAACAACAGCTTCACGTTCGCGTTCAATGCGGTCATGCAGTTCTTCACGCAGTGTTGATTTGCCTGCGCCAGATTGCCCCACAACAGCAATAAAGGAGGTGTTGCCTTTGGCACATTGCCACATGGCTTCGCGGACATAGTTAATGTCGCTGTCGTTATAAAGTTCGCTTGAGCTGCGAATGCTTTCTGTAAAGATGTTTTTGAAAAGTGCAAATTTTTTCTTTGCCGCTGGTGTTAGGGTTTGTTTACGTAGTAGCATTAATTGCTCCTCCTCTTGTGGGGCGGGTGCTGCGCTTTCAGTTTCAGAGGCTTGGTCGTTTTCCGAACTGATTGCTGCGGCATCCATTACTGTTAAAATTTCTGATTCAGCCAGTCCTTTGCTGACTAATAGATCAATGAATTGCTGCTTTAAATGGGCAGCATTTTTTTTGGGATAGTCACCATACTTAACAATCTTGTTGATTGTTGCTGGGCTAAATCTTAATTTCCTTGCTACCCATGTTTGACTTATCGAATGCTCATCGAGCAGTTTTTTAAACTTAGACATCGTTATTCCCCAACTACTCGTAATTTCGGTTTGCTATTGCCAGACTGAATCTGTTCAACCCATGCAGGAATGTCTTCCTGCGGCACTTCACCATTTGGATATGCTGCTTTTAGGGCATTCATGTGTTCATTTCCGTTCCACATAAATCCAACTAGACCGCGTATTGCTTTAGCTGCCTGAATTAAATTAAAAGGCTTAACCTGACGTTTTTGCTGTGCGGTAGACATCTGCTCACCAGCACGTGGGATGTAGCTTGGAACTTCAGTTTTCTGAACATCAGCCATGGCATTGAGCTGGCCCTCATAAGCGGT
>NZ_RCHC01000046.1 GCF_003664645.1 Acinetobacter chengduensis
CTGTCAATTTGGTGTTTTTCTAAATGGCTGTTGCATAAATCTGCCCATCTTTGGCGTAGGTCTTTAATATCGGTTTTTCGTTCCTGGTAACTCTTACCTGTATTGTCTTTTTTAGCTCCGCCACGTTCAGGATTTTTGCTGTTATAGCGTTTGAAATATTGCTCCGGATCTCGTTCGATTCCATCTTGCAGACGTTCATTAAACATGAGGTGGACGTGGGGCTGATCGTTGCCGTCCATTGCTTTAGGGTTATGAATCGCAAACTGATACGGATATTTTGAGCCAATTTCTGACTGAATGAAGTCCTCAACCAGTTCTAGGCGTTGCTCGGCATTCATCTCTCTAGGCAAGGCAATTTCATATTCTCGATAGGTACTGCCATTTTTGCGCTCGTAAAGGTCGGCTGCTTCCCAAAAGGTAATCGGATTATGTTCAGCCCATTTAGGCATGTTTCCATAATCGCTATGTTCAAGGTCGGTTTCTGCATGTTCCTGTTTCCGTTTCTTTTCTTCATCCCGATCAATATATTCGGCATGCGGTGCTGCTTTTCCTGCTTTACCAACTTTGACACTCAATCGAGCAATTGCCATAAATTATCCTTGAAGCTTTTTAGTACTTCTTTTTTTCATTCAATTTTCAATTGAACGAAAAAAAGAAGTTTCAGGGTTTTAGGGATGAAGTCCCTAACGTGCTTAGGTTTCTCAATGAAATTGAGAAACGTCTAAGCGCGCCATCAAATTTTTGATGGAAGTGCAGGCGACAATCTCTAGAACGACTTTAACAAAATTACGTTACTCGAACGTAAATATTTTGTTATCGTTCTTTGAGTATTGAGCCTGTACTTTTGCGGTATCTGTATTAAGGAATTGAATATGAATAATGAATGGCTATCTGAAAAAATCACCTATATTTCTGCTTTAAAGAATCCGAGTGATGCTCAAAAACTTTTATTGGAATTAGCCAAAATCCAATACCGTACTCCAGACCAAGAGAAAAAACTGAATGCCTTGATCAAGGCTGAAAAAGCCATAGATCGAGCAAATAAACAAAAAGTAGCGGTTAGAAAATTACTGAATGCAGAAAAGGAAGCTGAACGCAAAGCTCGTACACGTCACCTCATCCAATTAGGCGCACTTTTTGAGATTGCAAACTTAGATCAGCGTGACCCAGCCGAATTACTTGGAATTTTGCTTAAAACTGCTGAAATCGACCCGAATGATATGAAATGGCAGATTTGGAAGGATTTAGGACAAGAAACTTTAAATCAGCGTAAAAAATAAAGTTTTAGCTATAATTAAGCACTTAAATTAAACAATTCTTTAATTAATGGCATGAAAATGAAAAAAGTTCTTTTAGTAATACTATCAATAATCATAGCTCAACCAGTTTTTGCAGGTAAAGGTAGACAACCCTGTTCAGGAAAAAAAGGAGGCATTAAACACTGTACCGTTGATAAAAAATTTATGTGCAATGATGGAACTATTAGTGCTTCAAAAAAAGTATGTAATAAGTAGTTGAATAAATTAAAACTTTATAAATTATAATTTAACTTAAATAGATCAGTGTAAAGGCTATATGGAAACCATCAGTACTCTTGCAGGCTTATTCTTATTTGCTGTTTTAATAGCAATGATTATAGGTTTAATAAACCCTCGTTGGATTAGTTTAAATAAAAATAAGCTATATACACGCAAACAAATCAGTATTTACGGTTTCATTGCTGTAATAATTTTAACAGCAATTGGAGTATCTACAGCTCCAACACCTATAGAAAAAACAGAAGCTACAAATAACTCAAATACTGAAGAAAAAGCTAAACCTGTTAAAGAAGAAATACAGCCTGTCGTAACTGCTGAAGCTACACCTGATCTAAAAGTAACACCTGAAGAACTACGCAATAAATTTAATGAAAAGTTAAAGAGTATTGATATTCCAAATCTTAGACCATTGGCAGAATTCTCTATAAAAGAAGGTAGTGTCAAAAATACATTTACTGAGAATATAACTTCTGGTGTATCAATGGTTGGTACTGTAAATAAAAATGGAAAAATAGATTCACTAACAGTAATTTATGATAATTCTGAACCTGAAAAAGAAGGGGCATATTTCCTAATTATTTCAGGATCATTAATACAAATTATTAGTAATGATAAGGATGCACCTAAACAAGTAGTTGATGTCATACATAAAGCAGTTGAAAACTATGACAGCAACGACAGTAATAACCATAAGGTGATTAACGATATTAAATACTCTGCAATATCTAATAGAGCAACAGGAACTTGGTTCTCTATAGAACCTAAATAGCCTAAGCAGAATACTAGGTATATTAAAAAGCATCTACCTAATTCCCCTAAAAACAAATGCTCTCAACTTCTCAACTCGTCTCCAAAGCGTCGCACTTCGTGCTTTGGCTTTGGAAACGGTTGAGAGAGTTTCGGCAATACTTTCCCTAAAGGCGGTCATTTAAAAAAATGACACATCCTTTAAGTATTGCCGATTTACCGCATATTCTTTTGGCTTCGGAGCCACGTATATCGGTCGTATCCGCACATAGTTTTGCTGACTATGCAGACAAGGACTAAAGGTCTTGCACCTTCTCCCACACGCTCCCTGTCGAAGTATGGCGATATCTCTGCGAGGGTTTCCCCAACATGCAACTTAACCGACCTATACAACTACTTCCAACGCTCCGCCTTTGTGAGAATCCCCTGTAAGCGGTTTAGCCTTTCGACTATCGCTACGTTGCACCAGTGACACTTATTCCCTCCACATGCAACGCATGCCAATCCGTAAAACGGACACGCAGAAGCGGGCAAAGCTCGATCTATGATGCTTATTTGATGATTTAAAACACTGATTAACGAAGACTTATCATTTTGAGGCTTGATCTAAACACTGTTTATTGTAAAAATAGAGTTCAGGTACAAAAGCCTTTGGTGAAATCATAACGGTCGCTAAACCTTATGATCTTCGTTACTTGATGTCTCACCATCAAATAACTGCGTACCGCTGAATTTACTTGAAAACCCCTCTAAGTTGCAAGACTTAGGGGGATTTTTCTTTATAATTTACAATTACAAACTTACTTATCCTTATTTAAAGCAAATTTTCGCTTCTTAATCACTGTAATCGCCTTTTCTTGTGGAGCCATATTTTTCTGAATGGCGACCTGCTTCTCTACTGGTGCAGCACTATTTTCAATAGGCTTTGGATTAGATTCTTGAGGCTTCGAGCCTGTTGATTTTTGCAGAGTTGCCTCTTTTTTCTTAATTTTTATATAAATTTTATATACGACCCTATTATGCTCTTTGATCTCCTTATTTTTACTCTTTATTTTTTTATATTGTTCTTTAAAGGGTCTTATAAAGTTTTGGACAGTTGATAGTAGTAAAGCTTCATCAGGGTGTATATCTGCTAATGTCTTTGGTGCTTCACTTTGTACAAAATCAATAAAATTTAAGGGAAATTTTTCAATAATCTCTGGAGTAGCAAAACTTACGAAGTTATACCCTTGATAAGAAATTACAGCGTAATTCGTATCCTGTTTAATCGGATGTTTGATATATCCCTTTACTGTCGCTTCTCCTTGATCCAATAGCTTTTTTAGATAGAAATCCTTGATGTGATTCTCTAACAATCTACTTTTTCTATAAAAATTAATCTTATTGTTAATCTCTTCTCGCTCTGCTATTTCATCAAAAATATTTAACTTCTGACTAAATTCAACAAATTTAGCATGATGATATTCAGCAAGTTTAGAAGTCCAAATTAAGATTTGTCCAAGATTATCAGGCTGAATAATCTCAATATCGTTGAAATCAAGTTTTTTCATTAGTGCAAGTTCTTCATGCTTGAACTCTTTCCTTTCCAAACTTGACTGTTTCAACATAACAACTTCTTTAACCACGATGTATCCTTCAAAAACTATAAAGTAAAAGCTCATTTGGTATTCATACCAAATGAGCTTTCTAATTAATCAATCAAACATTAAAACAAAAAAGGGAGGTCATACCTAATCAAGCACGTTTCAATGCCATAATATGGCGAACCATATCGTTAATATGCTGTTTTGTTTCATCATCCTGTGAACTTAGCCATGTTACAACATCGGCATCAAAAGCCTTTGCTTGAGCTATGGCATGACGTTCTTGCAATTTCTTCACAAAATTAGGCTTAACCAATGGCGCATTGGTAGGATCAAAATTTTTATAGCGTTCTAATTCATTTTGCATTGCTGTACCTCCGCTTTTGGTAATGTGATGGTTCAAATGCGGTAATAATTCTCGCAATATCTCCACGTTCAACCCAAACCACTGTTAGCAGTCTACCACGATTGCTTAAACCAACGGATATGAGTCGCTGTTCATCATAATGTCCAACATCATCAAAAGAAGTTAGCGCAGGATCAAGAAAGATACTACAAGCCTCATCAAACGTAATTTCACGCCCTCGATAGACTAATTCCATTTTTTGGTCATGCCATTCAAATAACATGCCGTAATATTCAATCAATGGCATGAGTTTCTTTTTCCTCTCGTACAATTGAAACTAAGTCAGAATTCTTCTTTAGCATAAGAAATATTCTTATTATTTGGGGTCGATAACACATAAATCATTATTTTTTGAATAATTGCATTGGTCTTTCATTATTCTGACACAAGGCTTAGATTCTTCTCCAACGGTACAACTTCGAATATCAAGCTGAATACCATCCTGTCTTAAACTTTCGATTTCAGAAATATTTTCAAGCGGTTTGATATAAACACTAAATAACCAAATGATACCAAGTATAAAAATAGTAAAAGTGCCTAAAATAATAGCTATCAGCTTCCATGAAAGTTGATCGCTAGATGATTCAATCGAGTTTTTTAAACGTCCAAGTGCTTTAGCGGTCTTGATAAGCTCCGCTGTTCCCTCCTGTAAGCCCGTATTTAGCGATTTTGATACGGTGCTATGGGTTTGCCCTGCGATGACCTTCTGAATGCGTTCTTCGGTGATTTGAAGCTCTTTAACAGCCTGATTGACGAGGTTCTGCTGTTGTTCTGCAACTGCCATCAGTGCATATAGCTTTTTTTCATCAGGTGTCATCTGCTCATTCCCTTATAACTCATGGTTTTCTGTTGCTCTCGTTCTAGTTTCTGCTGTTCTTTGTACTGCTGTAAGGCAAGCTGTTTAAAGTTGTCAAAATCAGCCTTAAAGCTCTCAATACCCTGTTTAATTTCTTTGTCTGAAATTGGGCTGTCTTTGAGGTCTTTCATGTCTTTTTTCGGGTCGCCTAAATCTAGTCGTTCAAGCTCTTTATAGGCTGTTCGTGACTGTTGTAGGGCTTCCCTGATTTCAGGGTCTTTGGCTTGGCTTGGTAACATTTTTTTTTCGGGTTCTTTCTCTATGCCTTGCTCTTTGTAGCTTCGCATATCAATACGG
>NZ_RCHC01000047.1 GCF_003664645.1 Acinetobacter chengduensis
CGCTTTGGCCACTGGTGTGCCTTTCGTATGGGTACAGCGCGTAAGTGGTGAAGATAGTACACCATTAACTTGTGCTCTAAGCCTTGAATTGAAATTTAAAAACCTTGTGCGAGTACCAGACAAACAGCTGGCAGTGTGCTTAATAGCTTCGACAGGTGAAAAGCATATTATCCCACTGGATGAACAAATCATTAGTTTACAAGATGGTAATTACTCTTATCTTGGTGGCGCTCTTAACTCGCTGAGTTGGAGTGATATTGGATCTCAATTTATCTCCCCGCGTATTTACGATATTTTTAAAGATGATTTTAATACCGACTCTATATGTGCTGTTTATTCAGAGTATTTAGAATTATTTTTGCGCAAAGGCACGACTGCTTGGACCACTATGCTGGCCGGTGTGGCGCGTATTACATATAAGGGAAATGTTTATGACGTCCCATATTCCGCATATCAATTTAGTTATGCTTATGAAATTTATGATTACATTCAAGAGCTGTACGCCAATATTTCTAATAAGCTAAATGAAATTGGAGGTTTCCAAGTTACTGTCTTAGATGACACAACATTTAAGGGCTCTTATGACACGTCATTTAACAGCGGATACTTTCCAAAACTTAAAATTGTGCCTAATGATAAAAATTTATCGCAATTTAGCCTTCAGCTGGTTAATGATGACGGCTGGATGCTGGATGGTTACACCCGAAAAGATGGTTGCTTGCAAAAAAGATCAGGTAGTGAACTTATTGAAGACACTAGCGCCCTTGTTATTTTTAACTCGCCATTTGCAGTTAGTCAGATTCCAAATTCAGGAGGCGGCGAATATATTGAAAATGAAAATATTGAAAGTGAAGCGTATGTCACTATCTCGACCGAAGAACTTGAAGAATACGAAAACTTCATGACGTACGTGGAAAACCACAAGAAAGATATTAAATTAAAACTGTGCTGGAAAGCAGACAGCCGACCACGTTAAACCCTCAAAGAAAAAAAGCCCTCACTGTAGGGCTTTTTTATAAGAAATGATTTAACCCCCCCTTTTTTACCCATTCACAAGGGACCGCTTGTGAGCGATTGCAAGTTGGATGCTTTATGCTCAATACTGTTTATTGGTTTAACTGGTTAATCGCTAACCATTTATATATTTTTGTTGATATTAAGATTTAAGGACTTCATACCCAATTGAGCATACAGAAATGACGTCACTTAACACTGCTGTAAAATCCATCGTAGTAAAAAAGCGTACTGATACGACAACAGCCAAAGCAGATGAAACAAAGAACACACCACAAGGCGTAAAAAATACAAAACCAAATCACAAAAGAAATGGAAAGAAAAAATCACATCAAAAAGGTAATGGCCACCAGAATAAGCGTAAGGCTAAACACCAAGCAGATAACACTCAGTACACTGATGAAATGTTGCAAGCTATGACACGTGAAGAATTGAACAAATTGGCTTTAGACCAAAACGATGATATTGCACGTATATCAAACCAGCTCACCCAAGCAAAAGCTCTGCAAAAATCAGCTGGGGTTAAAGTGGATAACAAGTGGCTAGGGCAGGCAACTTGTGCGAAACGCATAAAAACCAATTTAGTTTCACGTATTTACACAATTATTAATAAGCAAAAGAAAATTTTAAATGAACAGAAAGGGGCTACATTTGAACGCACATTTATGGTGATGGCCAAAGAATTGTTAAGCGAAAGCCAGTATGAGCAGATCATGAACTCAACTCATGTTGAAGTAGCCTTAAAAGCAGCATAAAACAATACCCCAGAGAAGGCCGTCAAATGACGGCCTTTTTATTTGTTTAAAAAATTGTTATGGCGGTAATAAAGGGGAGTTCTATTAGCTGGAATAATAAAAATGCACCTGAAATAGCAGTGACAGAATTAAGCCCAGTTAAAAATCGGGTTTAAAAAATGAATACGGCGATACCAAAGCCATGTCAAAAATATAAGTCTATTGAACTATTCGCAGGCGGTGGCGGATTGGCTTTAGGGCTTGAACTGGCTGGATTTGAAGCGGTTTTGCTTAATGAAAAAAACAAAACTGCATGTGAAACTCTGCGACAGAATCGCCCGCATTGGAATGTTGTTGAAGGCAGTGTGGAAAAGTTGGATTTTAGCCAGCATAACGGAACTATCGACCTTGTTTCTGGTGGCTTCCCATGTCAAGCATTCTCAACTGCTGGCCAGCAACTTGGTTTTGCAGACGTACGCGGTACCATGTTTTTTGAGTATGCGCGGGCAGTAAAGGAGATCCAGCCTAAAATATTTGTTGCTGAAAATGTAAAGGGCCTGCTCAAGCATGATGGGGGGAAAACTTTAAACACAATCAAGGCTGTTATTGCCGAAATTGGATACACGCTTATTACCCCAGAAGTATTGAAGGCTGTTTGCTATAACGTTCCACAAAAACGGGAGCGGATTTTTTTAATCGCAGTTCGCAATGATTTAGCCAAAAATATTAATTTTGAATGGCCAACGCCTTCAGATAAAGTTTTGACGCTTAAAGATGCCTTACAAGCTGGTGATCTTTATAGTTGCAACGTTCCAGACTCCATTGGTCCAGGGTATTTGCCACGGAAAAAAGAAATTATGGCCATGGTACCGCCCGGGGGAGATTGGCGTAATTTACCGGTCGATATTCAAAAAGAATATATGAAAAATTATTTTTATAGTTCTGGTGGCCGTACTGGTGTTGCTCGGCGTTTGTCATGGGATAAGCCTTGCCCTACATTGACCTGCTCACCAGCACAAACACAAACAGAGTATTGCCACCCCGCTGAAGTTCGCCCACTTGCCGTACGTGAATTTGCACGCATCCAGACGTTCCCAGACAGCTGGGGGTTTTGTGGATCGATGACAGCACAATATACGCAAATTGGTAACGCCGTACCCGTTAATTTAGCCTTTTTAATTGGTAAATCTCTCATCAAGTTATTGAATAATATTAATAACGATAAATGAGTAATTTATCATTTACTCAAATGCGCATTTTAATAAATGCGCATTTTTTTATGATTACTCGCTAACCACATATACGGCGAAACTATGCCTAACATAAGCCACAAGTTATACATATAGGTGTCTATCATGGCCCAAAATCAAAAGCCAAAACTGCCTCACGAACTCCATGTTTCTATATCGAGTTATGCCCAAAAAACTGGCATACCAATGCAAACAGTAATCAAAAAATTGATTAAAAAAGGCCAATATGTTCATGGATGATAAAAATTGCAAGGTGATTATCGTTGGAGCTAGTGCGTCAATGAAAGCAAAAATAGCAAACTTGATTCATGCTTTTGAAGACTTGGATTTAATCACGGCAGAAGCACAAAACCCGTCTGGAATTTTAAAAATTACCAATCCCGTTGCGCGTAATACATCCCCCATGGAATTGCACCCAAATGATGATTGGCGCCGAAAAAGTAAACGTAAATTTAGATAGGAATGCTTAATGATTGAATACACTCATAAGCGTAATAGTGCGAATCAACGCATTTTTAAAAAACGTAGCAAACGCGCGGCGCAGTTATTACTCGAGTATGGCCAATTCAAAAAAATGGACATAGGTAATGACTATGGAACTTATACTGTGTGGACTACTGGATGCCATGAAAATGGACTTGATCACGACCAGATCGATGCATACGAAATGCTTGAAAGTATTGTGTATTCATCACAGTTAGCGATTGATGATAATTGCAATATCATTCCAATGAATAAGTGTCTGAATACCCCACATCGACTATATAAAGAGTTTAAAACGCTTTTTGCGCATAAAAAGCTTGGAAAATTCATGAAAAATAAAAAACTCGAGTTTTTTTAAAATTTGTAAAACCCATAAAAAAGCCCGGATCGATCCGGGCTTTTTCATATATTTTCTATCGGCTTGGACAAGTTCCCCAAACAGGTAATTGTTCTTGCGTTAATGCGGAAGATACAGAGAAGTCTTCAGGCTCAGAAGTAAATGAGGGTACGCACCAATTTGTCAGACTATAAGTAAATGAGCTAGTTCCAAAGAACATACTATCCATATTCGTAGCGGCGCTCACATCCCAATCATCAAGTGGCTGGTTGAAGTAAATGCATCTAGTAAACGCATGTGTGAAGTCTGTAATTTTTGACACATTCCACACGCCAATTGGCTGGTTGAATTGTGTTGCTAAGGCGAACAGCATGCTGAAGCTTGTAATACGTGTCTTTTCAATCTGCCAATTTACTACGCTTGGATCATTAAAATCTGGACACTCGTTAAATTGAATTGCGCGAACATGTGTAGGTAGCACGCTTGGAACGGTTTCTATACCTGTCACATGGAATTTTATTGATACATCCCCAAAAGATTCAAGCGATTTAATATTGCGGCCTCTCACAGTGATGATGCTGTCTTTTCTACCATCTAGGGACGTAATTCTAATACGGCCAGCATAAGGGCCTACAAAATTATGATCCAGCCATGAGGAATGGGAAGGCCCTAGCAATTCTGCTGGAGATCCATCGCCCCATTCAACTGAAAGCACAGACATTTCTGAATCCATTGCAGTGTCATAATAAATTGAGACTGTATTTACAGTATCGTCATAAAACAGTACCGCTGCTGTTGCCGGTTCTGGTTCTGGTTCTGGTTCTGGCTCTGGCTCTGGCTCTGGCTCTGGTTCTGGCTCTGGCTCTGGCTCTGGCTCTGGTTCTGGCTCTGGCTCTGGTTCCGGCTCTGGCTCTGGTTCCGGCTCTGGTTCCGGCTCTGGCTCTGGAATGACTGGGCCTTCATTTTTTGGGCCTAACCAGAAAGAAATCACCCCACCCGATTCGATAGTCACATTCGTGCCAAAAAAGCTCATTTTAGAGTCTACAAGCTCAGCATTGGTGTAATCAAAGCTTGGGGTTAGGCGTATAAATCGTCTTTTGTTAAGCAAGTTTTCAATTAAGAGGTGCCGGTATAGGGGGTTGTCATCAGCAGAGATATAATCACCTTTTAAGCCGAACTCCTCTGAATTTTTTTTAAGATATTCCTCAAAATAAATCCATTCAAAACTACCGTTTGGTTTTGTGACATAACCAAGTCTTTGGTCGTGCAAATTACCATCGACTTCAAGCTGCCATGTAAGCAGGCGTTCATCTGGCAATTCATACAAGAAATCTGGCGAAATTTTTAAGTAGCTTCCCTCAACACCAACATCAACACTAGCGCCTTCAGCTACTCGCTGTACCCACACAAAAGGCACACCAGTGGCCAAAGCA
>NZ_RCHC01000048.1 GCF_003664645.1 Acinetobacter chengduensis
GTGATGCGCGACGAGATAATTTCGGCATTTTTTTGCGATAATTACCTTGTCACGCACATTTCAAATGATGCAAAGCTATTTCATTTTAACTCGTACTAACGATAGCAAACCCAATGCCGCCATCAGTGCCTGAATTACCGCCGTTCTTCCAGCCTTGACCTTTAGCACCAACAGTTAAATTAAAAGTAATAACTTCTTCAGTGGTATTTGTATACTTCACTTTTAAGCGGCCACCTGAACCTCCACCGCCACCATAAGCCCATCTTTCGTCTCCAATACCTGTTGCACCATCACCACCACTATTTATAGTGCCGATACTAGAAGTAAGGCCAGTAGCACCTTTTTGAGTTTCCCAGCGCTGGACAATAACTGCAGCGTTACCGTTTTGATTCGCCAAAATGTCGAAGCTAGAATCTGCTGTAATTGTATTTGTACCTCCCAATCCACCTTCGCCGTTGAAGAAATGAGAACCGTTGCCCCATGCGCCGCCAATGCCTTTTTTGCCACCGCCTGCAATTAGTGTATTTGCTAAATAAGTTAGTACAACATTTCCGCCATCCGTTCCGTCGCGTGGATTTTCAGCAGGTGTATAGACAGATCCACCACCACCACCGCCTGCACCATACATATCTAAGATGATCGTTTGATGCGGCTGGACATCAATCGTATGACTGCCTTCATAATAGGTTTGAAGGCCTTCCGGATATTTGCTTGTGTCCATTACAAGAACATTCACAGCTTTATTTGGGATATATGAAAGTGCAAATTTTAGTGTTTCATTGCCTTCAGTCTTCTGATCTGCAACAGCAGTCAACGTATAAGCAGCTTTACCATCGGCACCAATCGTAAATTTCCCAGAAAGTGCGGAAGGTGTAATATCTGCTGCCTGCACGCCTGTAATCGCCCAATCAACTAATGTGCCTGCTTTCAATCCAGTTGTAGTCAGAGTAAACGTGACTTGCTCACCTTCATTCACTGCGCTCTTATTTGCAGTCAAAGTATATGTTGGCGCAGACTCGCCATCCGGCAAGCGCTGCCAGATCCGCGTCAATTTGCCTTGAACAGTGTTGCCGCCGCTGAGTGCTGATATTTGACCAACAGGGTCAGCAAAGCCTTCAACACCTACCGGCACATAAGGCCACAGCATCCATGATGTTTGATAGCCGAAATAAGTTTGAAGTTCGACAGCTGGATTCCAATCCGCATTGTCAGTCATATGTTTAGAGCCAACATGGTAAATACGCTGTACCAACGCTTTATTATGCAAATTAAAGAGTTTGAATAACTGCGCTGGATCATTCGGGTCTAAATTGAGTCCAGACATCTCAACAGCATTTGCTAATTCTTCTTGAACCGTATTCATGAAGCTTGGTGTTAAATACGTTGCATCTTGACCCGGCAAATCTGCATTGTCATGAAAGCCTTTTTTACCTGTACCATTTACATCTGGACGTGCATTAGCACTATCAATTCTTTTCATAAAAGTTCCATAATTTTTGAGTTACTAGTAGTATCTGATACATAATTTTTACACCACTGTAGCCAAGTGAATTGCGTTATTTAAGCAGAGGGCATTCTATTCTATGGAGTTAAATCGTAAACTTTGAAATTTTTCAACCAGCCTTTAAACTTGTTTGGTGTTGTTGCCGGCGCGAAGCCAAGCATGGTTGCCGACTTTGAATTTGGAGCTACTCTAAGATTTAAATTTAAACTAAGCTCATCATTAATATAAACTTTTATATTGTTGTCTTCTCTATACACAGTTAATTTATACCAAACACCATCTAATATATTCTTAGATGTGGCATCAGCAGATATATAGCTAAAATCAACATATACCTTATTAACCAAATTCGATTCACCAGATGCTGTGCCTGTAGAATACCCAAGATCCATAGGAACTACATTTTCTGTAAAATAAACAAGCGGCAAGTAACTAGAAACACCAATCAACCGCTTAAACTCAATTGAAAATTTATATGTTGAGCCAAAATTGTAAGTTGTTTGCTTAATCCAACTTGCAACATCATCATTAAAATAAGCCCCATCTGAAGAATGTGTGATACTCCCGTGCTTAGCCCAAGATAAGCTTAATGAACCATAATCATCAATTCCTGCAGTGAGTGGCATAAACACCAGTAAATTGTCAGAAACAATAACAACTTCATTACTAACCTTTTCAACACTATTTTTTACACACCCTATTCGCACATAATATATTTTTCCAATTTCCACATCAGTATCTATATATGTCCGTAAATCACCAGTAAGAATAGCCTTTGGCACTGGTAAATTTTCAAGTTTAATCGGTGTTTCTGAGCAGTAATATACAATTTCATCTACATCATTAGCTAAGATCCATGTATTTATAATTGCGTTCATTACTGAATTGTATTTACTCGAGAAGTCAACAATGCTCCAATCAATATTTTCAAAATCAGATCTCAAATAACCAGGTAAATAGTTTTCAATAATGCAGTTCAGATCAGCATTAACAGGGTATTGAAGTTCTAAAAGCACTTTATAGCGCAGCTGTTCCGTATTCACTGGAGCATTGCACGGTGCTGTACATTGCATCGGCTTAAACTTCACAATATCTATTAAAACCACCCCAAAAAACGCTAAAATCTGCTCTAAATATGCTTTATTCAACACGTTGCGCGTACTGCGCACCCACTTCAGCAGCTCAATGCGTTCTTCAAGTGTTCTTCCCGCATTAATAGAACATTTCAGCGGTAAGCCATATTCTGTTTCATATTCACTGATGAGGTCAGGCGGAAACCCTTCCAAAACTTTTAAAAGACGTTTGGCATCAATATCTGCCTGCGCCAAGAGCTTTGCATGGGCATACACATCAACCGCTAAAGCCTCTGTATTCGGTGATGTGTCATAGCCACCCGTGGGCAATAACTGGCGTAAAACAGATGCATAAAGTTGTGTGGTTTCGTCTAAAGTCATGTTGCGGCACTCACTGCAACAGTGCCTGCGCGCAGCCAATAAGTGTGCATCCAGTTCACTTCAGGCTGAATATTGGCATTTGGCGTTAGAGTTACATCTTCTACATTGGCTAAAGCCATGATGCGAGAAACTAAGACGTTGGCTTGGTATTCCTCAACTGGTGCAAGCTCTGCTATATAACTGCGGATCGTGGTTTCAACATCGGTATAATTCACACCAGTGCCTTTTACAGCAGCAGATAAATCAATAAGCTGCTGAGTTGGGGAGTACACCCGGCAATCGGCCCAAAATCCCGCTTCTTCATCTAAAACAATTTGCGCAGCCTCAATTAAAGCTTGAGCCGGCAGTGTTGGCGGACTGCCGACTGCAGTAATGGCAACATCCATCGAACCCAAGCCGCGGCGCTTTTTATACACATAAATCTTGCCTACGCCTGCAACCGACTTCATCGCACGTTCAAGGTCAGATTCACGGTCACGCGCTTGTCCAAGCTGCTTACTTTCAAGCATGCGGGCGCGCCATGCTTCTAATTCTTCTTCATCAGAACCGCCAGCAATAGATACCACTTCAGCCGTACCGCTGAGGCCTGCAATCGGACTGACCCAAAGCAATGAAGGGCCAGTGAAATTCCATGAAGCACCGATCTGATCGGCTGTGACACTGATTTCAGCAGTAATATTGGGCTGTACAACAGTTGTAGAAACAACACTCCAAAAGTGGCCTTTGCCATCGGTCAACTTTGTACCTGCTTCAATAGTAATTTCAGTGTTTGATTTGGCTTTCACTGTGCCTGCAGAGCGAGTGCCGCCTAAACGTGGCACTTTCAGCTCTTCAGCATGAATGTATAAATACGGTTCATCTGCAGTCTGCACAAACAGCTGGCGCTGAATATAAGCTTGGTGATGATATAAGCCTTCAACAACCGCTGCTGTGCCATCTGCACGGATCGACGCATCGGAATCAGCTGTAATGGTTAGGCCCGTCTGGTTGCGGATTTCTTGAACAATAACAAGATGCAATTTTGAAAATGCAGGAATTGGGTACATATTGCTCAACCTCCAACCGGAACGAAATATAGAATCTTTTGGCTTTCACCAGTAATGCGGACGGCATCAATAGTTAAATCGACACGGCTCTTTTCTGACTGAGATGCAGCAACGCTGATTGATTCAAAACGTGATGGCACGAGGTCTTCAAGTGCTTCTTCAGCGTACTGTTTTGCCAGTAAAAGGTTACGTGGCAAGTCTTTACTGCGGTTCAGCGTAAAAAGGCGGCTGCCTAATTTAGGATTGGCCCAGTATTTCCCGCGGTGAATCCCCAAACGCTGACAGACGCACTGCACGTCATCATTGACGAATGCAGCATCAAGGCTGAGCAGTACATAATCTTTGCTTTCTAAATCAATCGTTGCCATGTCTTCACCTACATTGGTTTATCTGGTGTTGGGCTATTGCCATGCTTGTGGCTGTCATAAATGTCGCGCATTTCTTGCATTGAGCTTTTTTGATCGATGACATCTCCAGTGGCCTGAACCTTGCCATTGACAAATAAATCACCCTCAACATACGTACCGTCTTTCTTAAGCCAAACGCTGTGACCATGTTGGTCATAAATACAGGTTTCACCTTCAGAAACCTCGACCACAATAGGCGCACCATCGGTAGCAATCACAATTGAGCGTGATGTTTTACCCTGCAGGGGAATAACCACCACACGACAGCCATCGGGAATGTAAGAACTAAAACCCACTTGCTGGACTAATTCGGTTTCATCCAATACTTCGCCAGCAAAGCCCGTCAGTTGCAGCAGTTTTGAACCGCCGCGGGCAA
>NZ_RCHC01000049.1 GCF_003664645.1 Acinetobacter chengduensis
GTTTTTACGGACTAATTTCATTACATGCTCCGTTTAAGCATTTCAAATTCTTGAAGCATTTCTTCAACGCTATTAACAGCTTCAGTCGTACCTTGTAGCTCAGCCACTTTAACGCCTGACTGCAATTCCAGAACCTTCTTCTCGGTCGGTTGAATATCTTGCAACGGCGTAAGATCAAAACTAGAAGCAACCATTGGCGCATCTGGCATTACCGGCGCTTGATAAATTGATTCACTGCTACCAGTAAGCGCTGAGCCAATATTGCTCAAACGACCACCTGATCGCTGTGCTTGAGCTCTTGCATTCGCTGCATCCGTTTTGGCTTTCATTTCAGCTTTAAAGTTATCCCAGTAATCATCAGACGCTTTTTTATCCGTACCAACCTCAGGCTGATTCTGCACAGTTGGCTGGTATACTTGACTAACACTACTCTGAGTAACAATAGCCGCACGTTGGATCTCGCCAAGTTTAGAGACTGTAGCTTTGCCAGTGGCATCTATTTGGACTTCAAGGCCTAGATAAGCAGCTTTGGCATTTGCGACAGCAATCACCTGCGCATCACCTGACGCATAGGCCAAACGAATAGTTTCCTCATAAGCTTTTTGCAAAGCATCCTGCGTGGCTTCACCGCTTTTCAAAATAATATTGAAATCATTCATCGCTAAATCAGCAGCAAGTTTTAGTTGCTCCTTAGTTTTTATACCAAGGCGCTCGAATGCCTGCTCAACTGGATTCAAGGCATCGGGCAATTCCTGCACGGCACGCTTAACTGCCTGCATCCCCATTTCTACCTGAGAAGTTGACAGTTTTCCTTGCTCACCAAAGGATTGAAGCTTTAATTTTGCAGCGTCAATTTCTGCCTGACTTTTAGCTATTTCCAGCCATTTAATCCAAGCCTCATAGGTAACATCTGCTGCTTGTTTTCCTGTAATCCCTAGCGCTTCCAAACCCGAAACAAAGTTGTTAACACTGGCTTCATTTTCCTTGAATTTCGCAGAAACACGATTTAAAGAAACATCTAAATCCAGACCCAAGGCAATCGCAGCCTTTCTGGCTTTATCTGCTGAAGCTACATTTTTCTCAGCGCCTTCCGCAGATGCATCCCATGCTTGAACAGATATTTTGCCTGCTTCGTTCATAGTGACGATATAACCTTTCGTCATCAGATCGGCTTGCATCACACCATTCATTAGGCCTTTATTAGCGACAATTGCAGATTCAGCGTAGGCCTGAACGGCCTTTAACTTCTCATCTTCTGTGGCTTTCTTTCCATTTAGCTCAGTTTGTTGATTTGCGAGCACCTGATCCAGGTGTTTTTTGGCATCAGCCAAACTTTCAGCATTCTTTTGCTCTTGAGTCTTACCTATTTCATCAAGAGCTTGCACAGCTTTAGACTTAAATTCTAAGGCACCATCTGAAGCTTTCTTGTAGTACTCCTGAGCCTTGGTCGCCATTGCATCCATATCTGCAATAGCTTGCTGCTTAACATCACCCCATGTGAATTTTGAAACCAATTGCACCCATGCAGCTGCTAAATCATAGATAATTCCCACGAATAAATTTGCAGCAATTTGAATTCCTTTAAACCCATCGCTAATAAAACCCATTGCAACATTGAAAACTTGTAGCACCTTGGTGAAGCCATTCGTTTTAGAGCTAGCCTCATCAATTCCGTTATTGAAATCATATATGCCACTTAACACATCATTTAAGACATCACGAGTGATGACAAAAGCTTCACCCAGTGTTTCACCTATTGTTTTGATGACTTCATAAATACTAGTTAGGGCAGTTTTTAACGCAACAACGGTTTCTGGATCAACCTTTTTAAGTTGATCACCCACCCATACAAATCCCTCACCAATATCACTTAAAAGAGTTTCAACAATCCCCATATTGTCGGCAATCGTTACAAGCCATTCTGCTACAGTTGCACTCGCACCATTAGACTGGTCCATCTTACCAATCAAAATTTCCCAACTGGTTGAAATGCGCTGTAATGCATTACCGATAGTAGTTGGAAATTGATCAAAGGTTTGTTGTACTGCATCCTTTTGACTCAATAAAGCCTTATAAACACGCTCTGCGCCAAGCTCTCCATTGTCAGCCATATTCTTAAGTTCACCAGTGGTGACACCTAAACCCTTGGCTAACGCTTCTGCAACCCCAAAACCATTTTCCATCATGGAATTGTATTCTTCACCACGAAGCGTACCTTGTTGCATACTTTGGATAAATTGCTGTGTAAAGGCCTCGCTAGCTTGTGCGGATACACCACTGATTTGAATTGCTTGATTGATGGTTTTAGTTAAATCAAGCGAATTCTGCTGAGTCATCCCAATGTCTTTACCAACAGCGTTCAATCTCGTGAACAAGTCACCTGTTGCACTCAGACTTGAGTTTGTCATCAAAGCAATTTGGTGCACGCCAGCCATTGCAGACTTAAAGTTACCGCCCTCTTTAGTTGCGATATTAATTCGTGCTGAAAGATTGGTATATGAATCGGCTGTCGCTGACAATTCGCGAATACCAAGCCCCACACCTATTGTAGCCATAGCACCAACAAGTGCATTGACTGCAAATTTGGCGTTATTTAGGCCTTTTTGTGCAGTCTGTGTAGCGCTTTCTGTATTTCGAAGACTGGCATTTGCCCTGCCAACTTCGGTATGAAATTCAATAAATGCACTTTCAGCTTGCTGAACTTCGCTCTCAAGCTGGTCTACTTGTTTTTGTGCAACTGAAATATCTGCAGGTGTTGCTTTTGTTTTAGAAAAATCTTCCAGTCTCTTTTTGGCTGACTCTAGGTCAGACTTTAAGAACGCTAAAGATTTAATCGATTGTTTACCAAAATCGGTAAAGTTTTTTGCAGTGCTTTTGGCATTATCTCCAGCATCCCGAATGATTTGAGTGGCACTAGTTAGTGACTTAGTTAGGCCATCTGCCAACTCTTTACTTTTCTCCGGAACAATATTTCCAAGTGCTTTGGTTGTATCACTACTTGTCTGCTTCAACTGATCCGCTTCAGCTTTGATACTGTCAAAAACCTTTTTAGTAACGTTTTCAGATTGCTTAGCAGCAACAACAAGCCCCTTGCTATCACCATCCATGATTAATTTAAAAGTTAAATTTTTACCAGACATGACGACCTCAAATTTTGGGCAATAAAAAACCCGCCAATTGGCGGGTTGAGCTCAAGGGAAAATACCCTCTAAAGTATTTTGAATACTACTTACTGCATTGTGAGCATATCCATAGATTTGCAACAGCGGATGCGCGTTTTGCAATCATGTGCCATAAAAACATCATTTCTTGCGCTACTTTTATTTCTATATCTATTAAACCTTAGTTTAGCGCGAAGTCTTAATCTGCGTTACTTTGCCATTCTCAATGGTAATCGTATAGGTTTTACTGCCGTCTACATAACTAACTTCACGCACTGGGGTTTCTTTGCCATTCATATTTTTAGTGTAGTCGTATGTTGATGCTGGCTGACCAAGCTTACCTACGATCTGACCGTAACTATCTCCCACGCGAACACGCTCACCATTAACACTGGTATTAGTTAAATTCGCATTCGCAAAAGTAAAAGCAGACATTAAAGCAGTCGCAATCAGTAATTTTTTCATCATATTCCCCATTATTTTAAATATTTACTGAATATTACAGTGATCAAATTCACACCACAATGTAAAAATTACTGATCTTTCTCAAGTGATTTAATAAACTCATTAAACTTCTTATTTATTGCATTCTGCGCCCTAGTTGCGATCGCTAAATTACGCATCTTCATACGTTCAGCTTTTTGAGTCGCTTTAAGATAATAACGGAATGAGCCGTAACTCATCTGCATAATACTTTCAGGCTGATGACCATTCGATACCAGCATCTGAAACACATCGAACCAGCTACTCTTTTTGCGAGGATCTAAATCATCACGATGTTTAGGCTTCGGCTCTGAGAAAAAAGCATGATTTACATTAATCACAGCATCCAGCAATTGAGTGATGATTTGCGCATCACTCTTAAATAACTCAATGACCTGCTCAATACTGGATTTCAATGAATGAGCAATCAATTGAGTTGATTCAAACAAATGAGCATCAAAGATCTTTCGTGTGGTTTCATCTGGATGATCATTCAAAAAGTCTTTAATTACCTGCGCCGCACCTGACCACTCATCAAAGTTATGCATCTGCAGTTGGTGCACCGATAATTCACCTACTTTAATAGGTCGATTTGAGGCAATAAAAAAATCATTCATTGAAATACCTTCGCTAGAGCCACAAATGCATTAATAATATTTGAGAGTTGCCAGATGAAAATACCCATTAAAATGGCACCTGTTACTTTCCAATAACCATGTTTTTCCATTACAACCTCTACTTTGTGTAAAACTACTGCTATAATTTCAACCACAAGTTTCTTTCCCTTGCTTTTATCTGGCGGGTGGAAATAAAAAAGCCCAGCGACTGCAATCGTTGGGCTTTTGCTTTTTATGGGCACAAAAAAAGATGCCTAATGCATCCTATTTAAGTGCCTGTATATGTTTATGCGGCTTTTGGAATCTGCGTGTAATAACCATATAGACCAAGTGCACCATCTTTATCTTTTGATAGGTCGCCCAAGGCATCACCGCTAATCTCGTATGAACCAAACTCTTCATGAATTAGACCAAAGCTTGAATCAGGTGACTTCACA
>NZ_RCHC01000005.1 GCF_003664645.1 Acinetobacter chengduensis
TTTGAAAATCACATTCAGCGAAGCAGTAAAAGGCTTTGATGCAACTGATGTGAAAGTAACTGGCGGTACTGTGAGTGGTCTTGCTCAACAAGCAGATGGATCTTGGACAGGTCATGTTGTTGCAAATGGCAACACAGGCGCGTTGGGTACAGTAACAGTAAGTGTTGATGATAATTCATACACAGACCTTGCAGGAAATAACGGCAAAGGCAATAGTGCATCTAAAGATATTCCAAGTATTGACACCACAGCACCAACTTCAACAGTGACGTTGGATGCAAATGGCAACTTGAAGATCACGTTCAGCGAAGCAGTGAAAGGTTTCGATGCAACTGATGTGAAAGTGGCTGGTGGTACAGTGAGCGGCCTTGCTCAACAAGCTGATGGTTCTTGGACAGGCAAAGTGGTTGCTGATGGAAACACAGGTGCGATCGGTACAGTGACTGTGAGTGTTGCAGACAACTCATATACCGACCTTGCTGGCAATAACGGTAAAGGTGATAGCGCATCAAATGATATTGCAAGTGTAGATACGACTGCACCGACAGCAACAATTGTGATTACCCCAGCAGGTGAAGTGACAATTAGCTTCAGCGAGCCGGTAAAAGACTTTACTCCATCTGATTTAGTTGTAGCAGGTGGCACAGTAAGTGGCCTCACTCAACAACCAGACGGCTCATGGACAGGTCATGTTGTATCGAATGATCCACAAGGTGCACCAGGTCAAGTAGATATTACAATTCCAGCGGGTTCATATACAGACAATGCTGGTAATCCAGGTCAACTAGCAATTGGTAGTCAAACCGTTCCAGGTTTTGATACGATTGCGCCGACTTCAACAGTGACGTTGGATGCAAATGGCAACTTGAAGATTACCTTCAGTGAACCAGTGAAAGGTTTTGATGCGACTGATGTGAAAGTAACTGGCGGTACAGTGAGTGGTCTTGCTCAACAAGCTGATGGTTCTTGGACAGGTCATGTTGTTGCAAATGGCAACACAGGCGCGTTGGGTACAGTGACAGTAAGTGTTGATGATAATTCATACACAGATCTTGCTGGTAATAATGGTAAAGGTAATAGCGCATCAAATGATATTGCAAGTGTTGATACCACAGCACCAAGTGTGACAGTTGCATTTGATGTGAATGGTACGCTGGTCATTAATTTCAGCGAACCTGTAATTGGTTTTGATGCATCGGATGTCACTGTACTTGGCGGTACATTAAATAACTTTGTTAAGGTTTCTGATACTCAATGGACTGCACTGGTGAAAGGAAACGGTACGGCTGCAATTCAAACTGTTGAAGTTTCGATTGCAAATGGTACATATACCGATAAAGCAGGCAACCTTGGTACAGGTACGAGTGTGAAAGGTGATATTACACTTCCAACAGTAGAAATCGATCCATTCGACTTCTTTGCAGCACCAGCGGCTGCACCGGTTATGAAGTTCGCGGCGCGTACTTTACTTGCTGCAGAGCCATTACCACCTGCAACCAATAACCCTAAACAAACTTTCAACGGTTCATCTATGAACAGTGTGGAAGTGAAAATTAACATTTATGATGCTAATAATAACTTAGTTGAATCTGGACAAGCTGTATTAAATACATCTACAGGTCGCTGGTCATATACACCAACTCAAGCACTAGCAGATGGTCAATTCCGTTTAGAAGCGATTTCAAAAGATGTTTATGGTGTAACAAGTGCTCCAGCAAATATCAGCTTCATTGTTGATACTGTTAAGCCAACAATTGATATTGATGATGCAGGCGTTGTGAGTGATGCAACACCGAGCTTCTCTGGTAAAACAGAAGCGAATGCAACTGTAACAGTGACTGTGAAAGATGCAGCAGGTACAGTCCTTGCATCTGGTGCTGCAGTAGTTGCGACGGATGGTAGCTGGACATATACAGCGCCAAACCTTGCAGATGGCACTTACAAAGTTGAAGTAGTTGCAAAAGATCGCGCAGGTAACTTGAGTGATCCAGATTCAACAAATGTCACAGTAGACACCGTGGCACAGCTTGATGCATTAACAGTAACAGCAAATCCAGACGGTACAGCAACAATCACAGGTAAGTCAGAACCTGGCGCAACAGTGACTGTGAAAGATCCGAACGGAAATGATCTAAAAGTAACTGTAAATCCAGACGGTACTTTCAGTGCAGTTGCACCAGCACCAGCAGCAGAAGGGACATACACAGCAACAGCGAAAGATGCTGCAGGTAATAGCTCAACATCTACAGCGGATCTTGATGACAATGTTGCACCTGTGGTGACTGTAGATATCACACCAAATGCAGATGGCACAGCAACAGTAACAGGTAAAACTGAACCTGGCGCTACAGTAAGCGTGAAAGATCCAGCAGGTAACAACGTTCCTGTAACGGTGAATCCAGATGGTACTTACACAGCAACTGTTCCAGCACCAGCTGCAGAAGGGACATATACTGCTACTGCAACAGATAAAGCTGGCAACGTAGGTACAGGCACAGATGTGCTTGTAGACAATGTTGCTCCAACAATTGTGAACTTGGATGTAACACCAAATGCGGACGGTACAGCGAGCATTACAGGTAAAACTGAGCCAGGCGCAACAGTAAGCGTGAAAGACCCAGCAGGTAACAACGTTCCTGTAACGGTTAATCCAGATGGTACGTTCACAGCAACAGTTCCAGCACCAGCACCAGAAGGTACATATACAGCAACTGCAACCGATAAAGCGGGTAATACTGGTACGGCAACAGATGTACTTGATGACAATATCGGTCCACAAGTGACTGTAGATATCACACCAAATGCAGATGGCACAGCAACAGTAACAGGTAAAACTGAGCCAGGCGCAACAGTAAGCGTGAAAGACCCAGCAGGTAACAACGTTCCTGTAACGGTTAATCCAGATGGTACTTACACAGCGACTGTTCCAGCACCAGCACCAGAAGGGACTTACACTGTTACAGCAACCGATAAAGCAGGTAATCCAAGCACAGCAACAGATGACCTAGCTGATAACGTTGCTCCTACGGTTGTGATTGATGTAGTGTCTAATCCAGATGGTACAGCAAGCATTACAGGTAAAACTGAACCGGGTGCTACAGTAAGCGTGAAAGACCCAGCAGGTAACAACGTTCCTGTAACGGTTAATCCAGATGGTACGTACACTGCAACAGTTCCAGCAACTGCAGCAGAAGGTACATACACAGCAACTGCAACTGATAAAGCAGGTAATGCAGGCACAGCAACAGATACATTGGTTGATACTTCATTACCAAGCATCTTAACTGCACAAGTAGATGCTCAAACAGGTGCATTTGTCACAGGTAAAGCACAACCAGGTTCATCAGTGACTGTATATACTGAAGACGGTAAAACAGTCTTGGGTACAGGAACTGTGGACGCTTCAGGTCAGTACTCAGTCGCATTGAATCCTGCTCAAGTGGATGGCGAAACTGTTAAAGTGACTGCAAAAGACCCAGGTGGCGAATCTGTACCAGTAACAGCCACTGCACCAGACTTGTATGCGCCAGATGCACCAACTGCACAAGTAGCTGCTGATGGTAAATCAGTAACAGGTGTAACAGAGCCAAATGCAATCGTTCAAGTCTATGGCGGTAGCAAAGGTACAACAGTGATTGGTACTACAGTAGCAGGTGCAGACGGTAAATACACAGTACCGCTAAATCCAGCATTGGTAGATGGTGAAACAGTTAAAGTGACAGCGAAAGACCCAGGTGGTGAATCACTTGCGACTCCAGCAAATGCACCAGACTTGTATGCGCCAGATGCACCAACTGCAACTATTAATAGCAAAGGCGATACAGTTACGGGTACAGCAGAAGCGAACTCTGTGATTAAAGTGTATGCACCAGATGGTACGACCGTTATTGCACAGGGTAATTCAGATGCGAATGGTAACTACAGCATTAAATTACCGACTGCATTAACAGATGGTCAAACATTGTTAGTGAGTGCGAGTGATGGCGGTGGCGAATCTGGTAAAACAGGTACGAAAGCACCAAACATCACTGTGGATGCAGTAGATAACTTGGTAGATGCTGGCATTAACTTCAATTATCCTGTAGTTGATACACGTTCAACTAAACTATTTAATGAATCATCTATATTAAATATCGGTACAAAAACGTATACAGGTAATTTCTCTGTAGGTGAAAATGAAGTTGGTAATGCAACCATTAGTGTAACAACGGGTTCATTAATCAACTTGTTTGATAAAGCAGAGATGAAGCTTTATAAATTGAACGATGATGGTACAAGAACATTACTCGGTTCAAATAAAGATTCAGGTTTATTCGACTTACTCGGTATCTTTGGTGAAAGCACACAAGTAAAAGTAAATAATTTACTTCCTGGTAAGTATGCGTTTGAGTTTACAGGTGGTTCTTTCCTTGGTGCATTTACAAGTATTAAAGCGGACTTGTCATTGCAAGTATTGGATACATCAAAAGACCCTGTAGTTTCTGGTGTAACCAATAAATCTGGTAACGTGATTACAGATGCTGACGGCGTTTACGGTAAAGATAATGTACCAACAGGTACAACAGTGACTACTGTGAACGGCAAAGCTGTGAGTGCTACTGATACAACAGTGATTACTGGTGACCACGGTACACTGACGATTGCCAAAGATGGTTCGTATACCTATAAACCAACTGCAAACGTAACGAATATTGGTAAGTCTGAAGTATTTAGCTATACAGTGACAGATCCAGTCACTGGTAAAACTGATACTGCAAACTTAATTATTCACATTGGTACAGCGAGTGATCTTGCTGTGAAATGGGATGCTGCGAATCCACAACATGATGCAACGACAGTCGTTGCAACAGACAACTCGGATACCATCGGCATTCAAGCAACCAATGCTGTAAGTGTAGGTGCAGCTAAATCGATTAGTTACTCTTGGTCGATTGGTTTATTTGGTATAACGCTAGGTAAAACAAGTGGTACAACTGACATTACAGTAGCGAAAGGTACAATTGAAAATGTAAACATCACTTTTGGTTCATCACAGCTTGTGTCTCTTCTAGGTACTACAAATGTGAATGTAAAAGATGCTACAGGCAAAATCGTAGCATCAACCAATGCAAGTTCACTGGTAGATGTGATTGGTATCTTGCCAAATGGTAATGCACTTAGCATTCCTGGTCTGAAAGAGGGTAAATATACGATTGAGATCGTCAGTAACTCTGGTTTACTCAGTGTTGGAGGTAACGTAAATGCGTCAATTACACGTAGTGTGATTGATCTTGATGACTTCACTGCGAAATCACTTGCAACACAAACCAAAGGTAATCTACTTACAGACAATGATGGTCACGGCGTAGATGTACTGGCTTCGAAATATACTGACCTGTATATCTCGAAAGATGGTGGTCTAACCTACACTGCTGTGACTAGCACGGGTGTAACGGTGAAAGGTGCACATGGTGACTTAACCATTAAGTCTGACGGTAGCTACACATACAGCGTGACAGACTCAGCATTTAAAGTAGGTACTGGTGATCAATTTGCCTATAAATTGGTTGCACCAAATGGTGATACATCTGTCGCGCATCTCAATATTGAGACTGGCTATGAGTACAACACAAGCATTGGTAACGATGTGATTAAGAGCTCTGCTGGTAATGACGTTTATACAACCAATGCTGGTGCAGACACCGTAATCTTCAAGTTACTTAATACTGCTGAAGCAACTGGTGGTAATGGACATGACACTTGGACTGACTTCAAGAAAGCAGATGGCGACAAGATCGACATCAGTGAGTTGTTACAAGGTCAAAACGTTACGGCGGCCAATATTGGTAACTATGTATCGGTTGCTAAAGATGGTCACGGTAATACGATTATTAGTATCGATCGTGATGGTCAAGGTAGCACGTTCAATGGCAAGACTGAGCTTCTTACATTGAAAAATACCGATGTAACATTGCAAGAGCTTTTAGACAACAATCATTTGATCTACCATTGATCTAAGAATTGTCTAAATAGTTTAAATCATTAACAATAAAGGAGAGCCTACGGGCTCTCTTTTTTATGCTTGAGGTATTCAAAATGCCAAATCAAAATGCTGAGCTAGCAATACAAATTTTAAATGTAGTGAAATTAATTCCTTATGGAACCGTTGCAACTTATGGGCAGATAGCCAAACTGGCAGGCTTACCAAAGCATGCACGTATGGTTGGTCGAGTTTTAAAATTATTAGATGAAGACCAGTCTATTCCTTGGCATCGGGTAATTAATGCGCAGGGGCGTTTTAGTGTGATTGAGCTGAATATGCAGGGGATGAATAAGCAACAGCAATTGTTGTTGGAAGAGGGTGTAGTTGTATTTGAGGGCAAAGTGAATTTGAAACGCTATCAATGGCAACCATAAAAAACCTCTCCAATGGGTGAAGAGGTTTTGATGCATCACTCAATACCAAGAATGCTAAGATATAAAGTACCTTAGCGAGCGTGTATTACTTACGCACAATCAGCACTGGAGCTTGAGCAGAACCTAATACACTTTGCGCAACGCTACCTAAAAAGAATTTTTTTAGACCTGTGCGCCCGTGTGAACCAATCACAATCAGATCGGCATGTAATTCATCTGCTGCTTTGGCAATTTCACTATGCACCACTTGGCCTTCAAGAAGCTTGGATTCAACAGTAAGGCCAGTGCCTTCAAATTTAGTCAAAGCTTCATTTAGTGTTGCTTGAATTGAAACGCGTGCGCGTTCAATTAAGTCATTGGTTTGTGATGCACTAATATATTCAGCGGCAATATAAGGGTCTAAAGTTAGGACTTGAACCACAGTAATTTTACTTTTGAATGCTTGTGCAATTTCGATTGCTTTATCTACTGCGGCATAAGAAGTTTCTGAGCCGTCTACAGGAACTAAAATATTCTGAAAAGTCATGTGAATACTCCTGATCTAAATATAAATGAATGTATAGAAATATAAAAATCGTTTTAAAGCTTATTCATTGAGCATACCTAAGTTTTAAATAAAATAAAACCTAGTAAATACATAGGGATAATTATACATGGTGTCTTAAAAAACCACATGTAAACAGATGCTTGTGTGTGATTTCTGGTCTAGTGTGAAATATCTTGTTATTGAAAAATTAAAAATAAAAGCAGAGATGAATCGTTACAAGCTCAAAAGTATTTCAGCCCCTAACTGAAGTTTGAGACTGAATATGAAAGAAAAAATTAGTCACATTGAATTTGTGAGGCATCGAGTTTAATTTTAGGTGCCAATTGTTCATAGCTGAGTAAAACTTTTGCAGTTTTTTCATCAAAAATTTGTTGTTGCAACTGTTGAATTTTCTTTTGGCTTAATCGTTGTGACGCACAGCTTAAGGCGATTTGATTTTCACGTGCTAGTTCGAGTTGTTGCTCAGCATTTAAATCTGCAAAGCGCACGATTTTTTGTTGTGCACGACTGAGCTGCGCCATACTGCGTTTTTGTTGCATGCTGAGGAATGTATGCTGGTTAATCCACTGTGCAACATCACGGCGCACGCCATTATAGTCAACAAACACGGGAGAAATAACTTGGCAACCTGTAAATAGGCCCATGCTCAGGAGTAGGGGGATCATTTTTTTGTGCATATTGGAGTCCTGATACTGATTTAGAAAGAATTAAATATAAAAATACGTGAAAAAAACACTAAACTATGTTGAATTTGTTTGTTTTTTGGCTGAAAAAGTCGTATTTGATTAAACACTAAACATTTGTTAATAAAAATGCTTGACGATGGGGGGCTAAATTTAGATAATGCGCACACAGTTTACGGCTATGTAGCTCAGTTGGTTAGAGCACCGCACTCATAATGCGGGGGTCACAAGTTCAAGTCTCGTCATAGCCACCATTTTTATAGACCAAGCTCTCAGCTTGGTCTCTTTTTTTGTGCTTTAAAAAAGTATAAATAATTCAGCACAAATAAAATGAAAATTCTGTATTTATCTGAATGGATGATGCAGTAGTCAATCTGTCTAAATTGTACTGATTCCGAATTTGAAAAAAGCCCAAACATTAAGTTTGGGCTTTTTTGTTTTAAACATTTGTTTGGTTCAATTAGATACCAGGTTTCCAACCATTTACAATTGGGTAGCGACGTTCACGGCTAAATGCACGTGAGCTAATGCGCGGGCCAATTGCACCCTGACGGCGTTTGTATTCATTGAAATCCACTAGGCGGATAATTTTTGCAACGACTTCAGCATCAAAGCCTTTGGCAATAATGTCATCTTGGCTCATGTCTTCTTCAATATATGCATACAAAATTGCATCGAGGACATCGTAAGCAGGTAAAGAGTCTTGATCTTTTTGATCTGGACGCAATTCAGCTGAAGGTGGACGAGTAATGACACGTTCAGGAATAACAGGTGATTCTGCAATGCTATTACGGTATTTTGCCAATTCAAACACAATGGTTTTATAAACGTCTTTTAATACCGCAAAGCCGCCAACCATATCGCCGTAAAGCGTGCAATAACCCACTGATAATTCAGACTTGTTACCTGTAGATAGAACCAAGTTACCAAATTTGTTTGAAAGCGCCATCAATAGCGTACCGCGTGAACGTGCTTGCAAGTTTTCTTCGGTTGCATCTGCTGGTGCATTGCCAAAGAAAGGGTATAGCGTTTGCATGAAGCTGTTCACTATTGGGTTGATTTCGGCAATACCAAATGTCACACCCATATTTTTAGCTTGCTCAGCCGCATCTTCCACACTGATTTGTGCAGTATAGGTATATGGCATCATCACCGCTTGAACTTTGTCTGCACCAATGGCATCAGCAGCAATTGCTAAAGTTAAAGCAGAGTCAATACCGCCAGATAAGCCAAGAATTACACCTTTAAAACCAGAGCGTTGTACATAGTCACGTGTTGCAAGTACAAGGCTTTGGTAAATTTCAGCCATGGTTTCAAGTACAGGAGTAATTGAACCTGCTTTAAAGGTTTTGTGTGTGCCATCGTATTCAGCAACATACAACTCTTCTTTAAAGCTTGGTGCTTGTAACGCAACTTGACCATCTTTGTTTATCACAAAGCTAGTACCGTCAAACACTAAGTCGTCTTGACCACCCACTTGGTTACAGTACACCAAGTTAACGTGCAATTGTTTTGCCAATGCACCCATGGTTTCAATACGATGCTGTGGTTTACCCACTTCATACGGTGAGGCATTTAAAACCAGTACAGTTTCTACATTCAGCTGAGCCAGCTGTTGTACTGTTGGTAAAGACCACACATCTTCACAAATTAACAGACCAAATTTATGGCCAAGGTATTCAAACACAAGGTGTTGATGTCCTTCGCTAAAATAACGTTTTTCATCAAACACGCTATAGTTTGGTAAATTTTGCTTGTTGTATACACCCAAAACTTGACCGTCTTTCATCACGGCAGCTGAGTTGTAACGGTGGCCATCTTCAGTCGTGTTGACGAAGCCAAAAACCAAAACGATATCTTTAATTTCTGCTAATTGATCAAAAGCGAGTTTAGTGCGTTTATTTAAGCTAGGACGTAGCAATAAATCTTCAGCAGGATAACCTAGCGTTGAAAGTTCTGGGAAAACAATAATATCGGCATCTTGTTTTTTAGCTTCATTTGCTTGCTCAAGCATTTTTGCAGTATTAGCTTCTATATTTCCAATATGTGGAGAGAATTGAGCGAGTGCAATTTTAAAACTATTCATTCCAACTAAATCCTATTCCTATAGGTGAATACACTTAAATTACTGATATTTTTATTATAATAATCCAGTGGAGTGTATTTGCGGATTAATAAACAACGAACTTAAATGCGAAAATTGACATATAAAATATGTGCGCGAAAAATTACAGGCACCGCATAAATTAAGCCCTAGCTATTTTAGCTGAATTTAACATAGATACTAGGCTTATTTATATCATTTCAAGTTCAAAGCGCTGAGCTTGTCTTATAAATGTTATTTTTTGTGCGATTTAAGCAAGGTTTTTTGCTCAATATAAAAATAATTCACATAGATTAATTGGGGTTTAATATCATAGATTTTTTAAATAACTTTATATTTCATTATTATAAATAAAACTAATGTTCAAAATTTATTGAATTAGGCTGAAGAATGATATTTGGAATTTTATTTAAAAAAATATCTCGGGCAATATCACCTTGTTGCTCAATATTGTAGCAATCAAAAGTTTTGTTGGGTTTTAAGCGATAGGCATAAGGATTATATTTTTTGCCAGAAAGAAAATAAGCCGTCTGTAATAGCGCACCGCGGAGCAAAACATTGGTACCTTGCTGGTACTGATAAATATGGGTCATCTCGTGGATAAACAGTGCTTGGTAGGCCAAGCTGGTTTGGCTGTAGTCTGCCTTGTAATGTCGATTGTGTGCGTGAATATCACCATAAGGTGCCATCACCACCCAAGGGCTTTGCCACGGTACAAACAAATGATTCATGATTCGGACTTTGCTGTAATCAATTAAATTACCAAAAATAGGCTCACACAGTTGGATCTCAGCTGGCGTTAGTTGTCGGCACTTAAATTGATCAAGTTTTAAAAAGGGAATCAATACAGACAATAAAGGCAACATAAGCAAGTCGATTCATAAACTGTAGATATTAATAGCAGTCTGTCGTGCGGTTTTTCAAGTACTAGCCGTTGACGGTTTCATCTATGGAACATGAAAGTTACAATAGTTTGGTCTCACTCAGGTTTTAACTATTATGAAAAAACGTATTCACACGCTCATTACTGCTATGAGTGAGCACATGTATGAGCGTGAACATATTATTGCATTGAGTTTGGTGGCTGGGGTAGCAGGTTTAAATACCTTCTTATATGGCCCACCGGGGACCGCCAAAAGTTTAATTTCGCGCCGTGTATCGAGTGCATTTGAAATTACAGAATATTTTGAATACTTAATGAATCGCTTTAGTACACCTGAAGAAATTTTTGGCCCAGTATCGATTAAGGCCTTAAAAGAAGATCAGTACATTCGTAAAACTGAGCACTATTTGCCACGTGCTGAATTTGCATTTTTAGATGAAATTTGGAAAGCCAGTCCCGCGATTTTAAATACTTTACTCACTTTAGTGAATGAACATAGTTTTAAAAATGGCGACATGATTCAGCATGTGCCCCTAAAGGTGCTGATGAGCGCTTCCAATGAAATTCCAGAAAGCGATCAGGGACTTGATGCACTCTATGATCGTTTTATTTTGCGCTTGGTGGTGCCTCCTATTCAGCAGGTCAATCATTTTCATGCCTTGCTACAAGCCAAGCCTGCCATGGCAAAATCTGAAGTGGATAGTGCGCTCAAGATTAAAAAACATGAGCTTGATGAATGGCGTATACAGATTTATGCAGTGCAATTGCCTGATGCTGTTTTAGCGGTATTTGATGAAATTAAACAGCGCTTAGCACTGAATTTGGATGAGCTGAATATTTATGTGTCCGATCGACGTTGGCAACGTGTGGCATATTTACTCAAAGCAGTGGCTTTTTTAGATCAGCGCAGTCAAGTTGCGCTCAATGATGTGTTTATATTGCAACATTGCCTATGGACGCAACCTGAAGAAGTAGAGCTGATTGGGCAAATTGTCGAAGAGTCTATTTTAGAAGTAGGACTTAAACATGGGTCAATGCTCGATCAATTGATTGTGGAAAAAGAACAATTAGAACAAGATATTTTAAATGCGTATTACTACACCGACGATGTATATGAAAGCTACCTGATTGTGGATACAGAGTATTTACGTGTCACGATGAATTTGGATGAGCACTATAAAGATCGTACCTTGTATTTGGCGCTGGATAAGATGGGCACCAACAAGGATTTTTTTGCCGTGGATGCTACAGGTGAAGAGGTGCGTGGCATTGTGTGTAACTATAATGGGACTCGCCGTTGTACCTTAAAGGGGGGCTACTATGGTTTAGAAGAAGTAGTTACACCTTATATTAAATATCCAAAAGGAAGTGTCCGTAGCAAGGTTAATGAAGCACAAGTGACACAGCTGAGTTCGCAGATTGAGCAAATGAAACTCAAGTTGCAACAGGATGCTGTACAGCAAACCCAGTTCTTTGTGCAGGAGCAACAGGCCTTGCAGTCATTATTTGTGTTGGCAGCGCAGGCAGAAAAATTGGCTGAAGCGATGCAAGCAAGAGAAGCGCTGTATCAACTTCAGCAAAAAGATTGTGTGCGTTTGGAGCAACTATGCCAGCGCTAAAAACAGCATCTGTACGGCAAACGTATGCTTCGATTCAGCGTTTAACCGATCAGTTATATAGCGAACTGGGACAGTCGAGTTTTAAGCATTGGTTGGATGACCGCAAAGTTGCAAAAAAGTTAGATGAGCGGGTGCATGAATGGGCTTATCAAGCCAAAAATAATTTAGATACACAACATCCTTATCTGGCTGAGGTAGATCAGCTAGAGTTTTGGCTCGCACAGTCTGATGTTAACGTCACACAATTACAGCAAATGCAACAACAGTATCAGATCATGCTTGAGCGATTGGCAAGTTCTCAACTTTTGGACACTTGGCATTATGTAGACGGACAACTGAATGACACCAGCGTGCAGTTATATTTTCAAATGTTGAAGGATAAGTGGCAACGTAAACTTACAGAGGCAATTGCTCACTGGGAATTTGAACAATTAGCGCTAATGCGTGACGCATTTTTACAAGATATTCAGGACTTTCTACTGTCCTTGCAAAAAATGTCGAAACATCAAGATAGTTTAGGCACAGACACTGGGATTTTTATTGATTATTCCAGAGGGAAATTAACTCCAGAAGCTGTCGAAAAATTTGAACAATGGAGTGAATACTTGGCCAGCGATGTTGCCTTGCAACGGCTGTGTAAGTTAATTGGTTCGGCACAGCCCGCTCATTCTGCGCGTAAGCGTGTTGCGGTGCAGTGGCAAAGCCAGCCGGATAGTGCTGTGATACAGCAGGCATCGGATGAAATTGCAGGCATACAATTAGGACGAGAACTGACTTGGGCGCTCCCGAATGAATTGGCTTTGTTGGCCGATCCAGATTTACAGATTTTATTTGATTTAAAGTATCTAGAAGCCAATATCAGCAGTTTTCACTTACAAGGCCAGCAAGCTAGTCGTCTTTTGGATGATGCAAAACCCAAGAAAAAACCCATGGCTAAAAAAGGGCCAATGATCGTCTGCTTAGACACCAGCGGGTCTATGCACGGTCAACCTGAGTTGATTTCTAAGGCGATGTGTTTGTATTTATCTATGCAAGCGCTACGCGAAAAGCGCCCGATGTATTTAATTAATTTCTCAACCAATCTGACTGCAATTGAGTTGAAAAAAGGACAAGCCATAGATGATGTACTTGAGTTTTTGAGTCAATCTTTTCATGGTGGCACCGACATTATTCCAGCCATGCAACATGCAGTAGATATGCTTACACAGCCTAGCTTTCGTCAGGCAGATATTGTGGTGATTTCAGACTTTATTATGGGGCAATTGGGAACTGAGCTTATGCAAAGCATTGAGCAACACAAACAACAAGGTACAGGCTTTTACGCCGTAGCGATTGGTAACTTTAGATTTGACCATTTAGATAAAGGCTTATTTGATCACCAATGGATATATCAGTCCGCAACGGGCAAGGTGTTGGAGTTGCTTGATCAGCCCTTAAGTAAAATGACTTCAAAATAGCGCGTGACCTGAACTGATAAGAAAATGGTTTTTAAAGAAAAATAATTCAAAAAATTGTTAGACATCTCTTTAGATAGGTAATAAATGCCAATCTAAAGACAATTTTTGCAACTGGATTAGCCATCAAGTTGGCTTACTTTTTTGACATCAGTTGGTGTATTGCACACCACTTTTGATTATTTCGCAGATCGGATGCGAACAAAAAAGAGTAGCCATTATGCAAATGATTATCCCAATTAAAAAAGCACTGTCTAAAGTATTCGCCACGCCAATATTTAATGAAAATGACCAATCAAGTGTCGTGCCAATTCGTCACATGAAGTTTGATTTCGAGCCTCAGAAAATTGATGAAAAATTTTATATGAATGCAGAATTAGCCAGTGCTTATTTTGCATCATTGTCCATCTTCTTAACCCGTGGTGAAGATTTGGTGATTGATACCGCACGCTTTCATCGTGACTTTATTCAAGACCCTGTATTAAAACAGCGGGTAACATCGCTCATTGGTCAAGAAGCCATTCATTCAAAAATGCATGAAGAGCTGAATGAAGCATATTTACTTCGTGGCTTACCTGTGACGATTTTCCGTAAATTGGAACACTACGTATTTGCTTACGGTTTTGAGCGTTTACCACAGCCTATGAAGTTGTCATTGATGGCGGCTATTGAACATTTTACCGCTGTTTTGGCGGAGTACATGATGAATCATGAAGAGCTATTCTTTCGCTCAAGTGATGAAAAGCAACGTGCCATTTGGATGTGGCACATGCTAGAAGAGTCAGAACATAAAGACATTGCCTTTGATGTATTTCAGGTTTTATCCAGCAACTATGCTTTACGTGTTGCAGGTTTTTTCCCAGCACTGATTACAATTTTGGGTTTAATTTCGGTGGGTGCGTTTTTTGTGCCGTTTTACCGTAAGCCATCAAATCTTATCAGCTTGAGTTATTGGAAAGATGTACCACGTAGTTTTCAGTTAATTTTTGGCCTAAAAGATGGCGTTTATGGTAGCAGTATTGGGCATATTTTTGATTATTTACGCCCGAGCTTCCACCCTAATGATCACGATACCTCAGTATTTTTAGAATATTACAAAGATCGTTTATTAAACCCAGAAACTGGGGTGCTAACGCCGTATTTCACCAAAGAATTTACCCCTGCATTACGCGTGTAAACGGATATAAAGATAAGGACATATCGATGGGATTATTCAGTCAAAAGAAAAAGCCAAGTTATCATGCCTATGCGGTGGTCACTGGTGCAGGAAGTGGAATCGGGCGTAGTTTTGCGCTTGAGCTGGCACAGCGTGGTGGCCAGATTGTTTGTGCAGATATTAATGTGCAAGCAGCACAAGAAACCGTAGATCAAATACGTGAGCGTACAGGGCAAAATGCTTATGCCATTCAGTGCGATGTTGGCGATAAAGATGCAGTGCAGGCCTTAGCAACGCAAGCGGAGATTCTACTTGGACATCCTGTAAGTTTACTCATTAACAATGCGGGTGTGGGGTTGGGCGGGAGGTTTGAAGAAGTATCTTTAGACGATTGGCAGTGGTGTATGCATGTCAATTTGTGGGGTGTGATTCATGGTTGCCATTATTTTGTACCAAAGTTTAAGCAACAAGGTTTTGGTGCAATTATTAATGTCGCATCGGCTGCAGGTTACACGGCGGCGCCAGAAATGACTGCCTATAACGTCACCAAGTCGAGCGTGTTGGCACTGTCTGAAACCTTAGCTTCTGAGCTACGTGCTTCTAATATTCGCGTGAATGTACTTTGTCCCACCTTGGTTCCAACCAATATTATGAAAAATGGCCGTTTACCTAGTCGTTATTCAGGTTTGGCAGACAAGTTGCTCATGCAACATGCATTTACCACCAGTGAAGCAGTGGTGGTAAAAACTTTAAATCAACTGGATGCAGGCAAGCTGTATACCATTCCACAGCCCGACGCGAAATTATTTTGGTGGTTAAAGCGTGCTTCACCAAGTTTGTACGTCAAACTTTTGGCTTTGGGTTATCCCATTTTTAGTAATTTGACCAAATAAAAGTGAATAAAAGAATATGGAAACACAACTAGAACTCAAAAAAGAGCCTCAAAAAAATGTTAATTCAGCTCACGCTGATGAGGCTATAGTGAATACAGCGACGAAAAGTAAAAGTACTAAGGTCACTAAAAATAATACAGCAAAAGCACTGCATACCTACGACACGATTGTGATTGGCGCGGGAATTTCAGGCATTGCGGCTGCGCATAAAATGCAACAAGCAGGCTATGACAATTATATCGTACTGGAAAAAGCAGAACGTGTGGGTGGTACTTGGCGAGATAATAACTATCCAGGCTGTGGCTGTGATGTGCCATCTGCGCTGTATTCGTTTTCATTTGCGCCCAGCCATCAATGGAGCCACTTGTTTGCCAAGCAACCTGAAATTTTAAGCTACTTAGAAGGTGTTGTAGAGCAGTTTAATTTAAAAGATAAAATTCAGTTTAAGCATGAACTACTGAGTGCCAAATGGGATGCTCAACAGCAGGTGTGGAATTTAGAAACCTCTCAAGGAGCATATCAAGCGAAAACAGTGATTTTTAGTACAGGCCCCATTACAGAACCATCTTTGCCAAAAATTAAGGGCATAGAAAGCTTTAAGGGGGAAATGTTTCATTCAGCACGCTGGAACCATGATTATGACCTAAAAGGTAAGCGGATTGCCGTAATTGGTACAGGGGCTTCAGCTATACAATTCATTCCGCAAGTACAGCCTTTGGCAAAAGAATTGGTGGTGTTTCAGCGTACAGCGCCTTGGGTTTTACCAAAAGCAGATATGCCACTGGGCAATACAGCCAAAGCTTTGGTGGAGCGATTCCCAGCCATTCAGCAACTCTGGCGGGGTAGTGTTGCTCAGATTTTAAATGGCATCAATTTTGGCTTACGTCATCCAAACTTTTTGGAACCCGCTAACTATTTAAGTCGCCAGTTATTAAAGCTACAAATTAAAGATGACACGCTCAGAGAGGCCGTAACACCGAATTTCTCGATTGGTTGTAAGCGACTTTTATTTGCCAATAATTACTATCCTGCATTACAACAAGACAATGTCACGCTCGTGCCACAAGGTTTGGTTGAAATAGATGGAAATACTGTGATTGCAGCCAATGGAGAGCGTTTTGAGGTAGATGTGATCTTGCTGGGTACAGGCTTTGAGGTTGCGCATCCACCGATTGGCCAGCGAGTATGGGATACTGACGGTGTACGATTGTCAGACCGCTGGAAAGACAGTTCTCCTGAGGCGTATTTGGGCGCGAGTATTGAAAAAGTACCGAATGCTTTCTTGGTGTTAGGGCCAAATATTTTGGTTTATGACTCATTTATTGGCATTGCTGAAGCGCAAATTCAATACATTGTGGATGGTTTGCTTCAAATGAAACAGCAGGGCTTAAAACAAATTTCGATTAAGCCAGAAGTACTGCGTTATCATAATGTGAAATTGCAAGCCAATCTGCATAAAACTGTATTTAATGCAGGCGGTTGCTCAAGCTATTATTTAGATCAAAATGGCCGAAACTTTGCAGCATGGCCTTGGTCATTAACCGAATTAAAATCGCGACTACAGAAGCTCGATTTATCGCGTTATGATGTGGCTTAAGGCTAAAAAATACATAGCATTAAAAACCTGAGTTGATCTCAGGTTTTTTCATTTATAGCTTAAATAAATGCTTCGATAAGGCTAAGCTACTTTAAGACTAAAAGTGATTAAATGCTCGCCTTAGCGGGGCACTATAATTGTGCTGAAAAAAATGTAGATTTATATAGTTGAGTTTATACGCGAATATAGGTGTTTAATTCGAATGATTTAAATATCAAACTATAGTTTTAAATGTTCAGATATAAAAAAAACCGCCACAAGGGCGGTTTTTTAAATCGAATAATTCTTGAGAATTAACGACCTTGGATGTCACGTTGAACTTCACCAGTGTAAAGTTGACGTGGACGACCGATTTTGTAAGGTGCGCTGTGCATTTCTAACCAGTGGCTGATCCAACCAACTGTACGTGCAAGAGCGAAGATTACAGTAAACATTTCTGTTGGGATACCAATCGCTTTAAGGATGATACCTGAGTAGAAGTCTACGTTCGGGTAAAGGTTACGTTTGATGAAGTATTCGTCAGAAAGCGCAATACGTTCAAGTTCCATAGCCAAAGCAAGTTGTGGATCGTTGATACCAAGTGCAGTTAACACTTCGTCACAAGTTTCTTTCATTACTTTCGCACGTGGATCGAAGTTTTTGTAAACTCGGTGACCGAAGCCCATAAGTTTAACTTCTTTAGTTTTCACTTTTTCCATGAACGGAGCAACGTTCTCTACAGTGCCGATTTCATCAAGCATCTTAAGAACAGCTTCGTTTGCACCACCGTGAGCAGGGCCCCAAAGTGCAGCGATACCAGCAGCAATACATGCGTACGGGTTAGCACCAGTAGAACCAGCTAAACGTACTGTAGACGTAGAAGCATTTTGTTCGTGGTCAGCATGAAGCGTGAAGATACGGTCCATTGCTTTAGCAAGAATTGGATCAACTTTGTAGTCACGATCTGCTGGAGTAGCAAACATCATGTACAAGAAGTTTTCTGCATAGCTTAAATCGTTACGTGGATATACGAACGGTTGACCGATTGTATATTTATACGTCCAAGCAGCCAAAGTAGGTACTTTAGCAATTAAGCGAATCGCAGTAATTTCGCGGTGATCAACGTTTTCAACGTCAAAACCGTTGTGATAGAACGCAGAAAGCGCGCCAACAACACCACACATCACGGCCATTGGGTGCGCATCACGGCGGAAACCGTTGAAGAAGCGGCTAACTTGATCGTGAACCATAGTATGGTTACGAACTTTAGCATCAAATACTTCTTTTTGTTCAGCTGTTGGGAGTTCACCATTCAAAAGAAGGTAGCAAGTTTCTAAGTAGTCTGCTTTAGTTGCAAGCTGTGCGATTGGGTAACCACGGTGTAAAAGAACGCCTTTACCGCCATCGATGAATGTGATTTTAGATTCACATGCAGCTGTAGATACAAAACCAGGATCAAAAGTAAAGTGACCTGCGGCCAATACATCTTTAACGTCGATTACATCTGGGCCCAATGTGCCGCTGTAAATTGGTAATTCAATTTCTTTGCCATCAAGCTGTAAAATCGCTTTCTTGCCAGTTGCTTCAGACATTCAATAGATCTCCTGTCCCGGTGAGTGTTTATCTGACTCTTAATGCTAATATTTTAATGCAAGAATCAGACGGATCAAAATTTGCTATAAGATTAGTGAGTACTGAAATTTTGTCAATTATACTTATGGATAAAAGCGCCACCTTCGCATAGGATTGGTCATCTCTTTATCCATCTTGAAATGAGTCAATTGCAGCATCGACGCAGTATAATAAGTCAAATCAAAGCAGAGTTGCAGAATTAAATGATGTTGCTGCTTTATTTGTAAGCAATTTTTAATTGCTAAAAACTCTGAATGTTTTTCATTAATCAAGTCATATTTTGGCTTAAATTATTATAATTCTCGTAACTTACACGTTTCTATTTTATTAACCTGTAGATTTATTATTCATAATTAAAAGCGCTAAATAGAAGTTGTAAGAAAGTTTGTTTGTTCAAAAAATGACTCATTGAAAATGCAAAAAAGAACATTAAATAACCATATTTTATTTTTTTTGCCAGTTAAATGTGACTTTTTAGCTTAAGAAACATACAGAATATAGAGTTATGCACAGACTAAGTTCTTATTAAGTCACGTGATCTTTCATTATTGTTTTTTAAAATAAATAATAGATATTTAGTAAATAAATAATGGTATTGGATAAATTCATGTTTTTGATTAAAATATAGAGGGGAGAAATATAAGATTTTTTTTGTGCTTTAGTCTATAGAAAAAAAATTGCGAAAGAACGTCAAAAACTATAAATGAAATATATATTTAATTTTTTAAAACCAACAACATAGTGTCTTAATCTGATCTTTTTAGATTGTTTTTAAGTTTAAATTAATTGTTAATGATTCTTATTTAAGGATTTTTTTGATTATTTCATAAATGTCATTGTTTGTATTTTGATAGTTCACGTTTTATAATTCAGTGTCGTTAAAAGTTTAGGTCTTATTTATCTGGCTTTAATATATAAATAAGTCCGAACAATGCCAGCTTTCCTTCGAATTAATTCCAACAAACTCCGGATGGAGTTTTTACTTACAGGATGCCCGCTGTGAAAAGCAACAGACCTGTCAATTTGTCCATGGGTCAAGTTTTATCAGTAAACTTAAAATCCCCTGTGGCTATTGCATCAATTTTACACCGTCTTTCAGGTGTTATCGTATTTTTACTTGTACCGGTACTGCTTTGGTTATTAGACAAATCATTGTCTTCACCAGAAGGCTTTGCAGCGGTTCAAGAAATCTTTAATGGTTTCATTGTTCGCTTCATCGTATGGGTATTTGTAGCCGGTTTAATCTATCACTTTATTGCTGGTGTTAAGCATTTGCTTGCTGATGTTGGCGTGGCGGAAGAGCTACAAAGTGGTCGTACAGCAGCTACTATCGCATTAATCTTGTCTGCAATCGGTATTATTGCGGCATTTGTATGGATCGTACTCTAATGAAAAGTGCTTCAGGTTTTTCGGGTTCAGGTTCTCGTGATTGGTTTGTCCAACGCTTAAGTGCTGTGGTACTGGCTGTATATACTGTTGTTGTATTTGGTTGGATCCTTTGCAACAGTGGTTTTACATTTGAACAGTGGTACGGCTTTATGATGACATTACCAATGAAGATTATGTCTTTATTGGCTGTCTTATCTCTTGTTGCGCATGCGTGGATCGGTATGTGGCAAGTATTCACAGACTATGTGACTACTCGTCAAATGGGTCCTTCAGCAAATGGTCTGCGTTTAGTGCTGACTTCTGCAGTTATTATTGCTGTATTTGCATACGCAATCTGGGCGATCCAGATTTTTTGGGCGAATTGATAGGAAACAATCATGGGCGCTATAACCCCTAAAGAAGATTACACAAATATTCCACACGAAACTTTCGATGCAGTCATCGTTGGTGGTGGTGGTTCAGGTATGCGTGCTTCTTACCAACTTGCTCAAGCTGGTTTGAAAGTTGCGGTTCTCACTAAAGTATTCCCAACTCGCTCACACACTGTAGCAGCGCAGGGTGGTATTGGTGCATCTCTTGGTAACATGCAAGAAGATAACTGGCACTACCACTTCTACGACACTGTTAAAGGTTCTGACTGGTTAGGCGACCAAGACGCAATCGAGTTCATGACTCGTGAAGCACCTCAAGTTGTATATGAGCTTGAACACTTAGGTATGCCGTTTGACCGTAACGCTGATGGTACAATTTACCAACGTCCGTTCGGTGGTCATGCTGCAAACTATGGTGAAAAACCAGTTCCACGTGCATGTGCTGCTGCCGACCGTACAGGTCACGCACTTCTTCATACGCTTTATCAAAGCAACGTGAAAATGGGTACTCAATTCTTCGTAGAATGGATTGCGCTTGATCTTATCCGTAACGAAGCTGGTGATGTGCTTGGTGTTACAGCAATTGACCAAGAAACTGGTAAAATTGCAGTATTCCAAGGTAAAGCAACATTATTCGCTACTGGCGGTGCTGGTCGTGTTTACCGTGCATCTACGAATGCTTATATCAACACTGGTGACGGTCTTGGTATGGCGGCTCGTGCAGGTATTCCATTACAAGATATGGAATTCTGGCAATTCCACCCAACGGGTGTTGCTGGCGCAGGCGTATTATTGACAGAAGGTTGTCGTGGTGAAGGTGCAATCCTTCGTAACGATGCTGGTGAGCCATTCATGGAACGCTACGCACCGACGCTTAAAGACTTGGCACCACGTGACTTCGTATCACGCTCTATGGACCAAGAAATTAAAGAAGGTCGTGGTTGTGGTCCTAAGAAAGACTACATCTTGCTTGATATGACGCATCTTGGTGCTGACACAATCATGAAACGTCTTCCATCTGTATTCGAGATTGGTAAGAAATTCGCGAACGTTGACATCACTAAAGAGCCAATTCCTGTAGTACCAACAATCCATTATCAAATGGGTGGTATTCCTACAAACATTCATGGTCAAGTGGTTGTTCCAGTATCTCGTGAAACAGAAGCTTTGGTTGCAAACTACAACAAAGAAACAGATGTGTATTCACACAACGCGGGCGACCGTGATTTCACTAAACCAGTGAAAGGTTTCTATGCAATCGGTGAATGTTCATGTGTATCTGTACATGGTGCAAACCGTTTGGGTACGAACTCATTGCTTGACTTGGTTGTATTTGGTAAAGCTGCGGGTGAACATATTGTTGACTACGTAACTAAACACCACGGTGATGAATACGCTCCATTACCAACAACTGTGCTTGAAAATACACTGAAACGTGTTCGTCATCTTGATGAATCAACTTCAGGTGAAAATGCTCAAGAAGTTGCTGACGCAATTCGTGACATCGTTCAAGATCACGCTGGTGTATTCCGTACATCTGCACTTCTTGAAGAAGGTGTAAAACAGATCCTTGCGATCGAACCACGTGTACGTAACATTCATTTGAAAGACAAATCTAAAGTATTTAACACAGCGCGTGTTGAAGCTCTAGAAGTTGAAAACTTGTATGAAGTTGCAAAAGCTACACTTATTTCTGCAGCTGCACGTAAAGAATGTCGTGGTGCGCATACAGTGGTAGATTTCGAATTACCACCTGATCACGCTGACTACCCATACGGCCGTCGTGATGATGAGTGGATGAAACACACTTTATGGTTCTCTGTAGACAACCGTCTAGAGTACAAACCAGTGCGTTACCGTCCATTGTCGGTAGATGCTATTCCACCTAAACCACGTACATTCTAATTGGGAGAAGTAAGATGAGTAGAGGTACTCGTACATTTAATATCTACCGCTACGATCCTGATAAGGATGCAGCTCCGTACATGCAAACTTTTAAACTTGAATTGACAGACAAGCACCGTATGTTGCTTGACGCACTTCTTGCATTAAAAGTACAAGACGAATCTTTAACGTTCCGTCGTTCATGCCGTGAAGGTATTTGTGGTTCTGATGGTGTAAACATCAATGGTAAAAATGGTTTAGCGTGTCTTTGGAACCTAAACGATTTACCAGACGTGATTACGATTCGTCCATTGCCAGGTCTTCCTGTAATTAAAGACTTGGTTGTAGACATGAATCAGTTCTACGATCAGTACAATAAAATCCATCCGTTCCTAATCAACAACCAGCCTGCGCCGCCTAAAGAGCGTTTGCAGTCTCCTGAAGATCGTGAACATCTTGATGGTTTGTATGAATGTATTCTTTGTGCATGTTGTTCAACTTCATGCCCATCATTCTGGTGGAATCCTGACAAGTTCTTGGGTCCTTCAGCATTGTTGAATGCATATCGTTTCATCATTGACTCACGTGATACATCTACACAAGAGCGTTTGGAGCGTCTTGACGACCCGTTCTCTCTATTCCGTTGTAAAGGTATCATGAACTGTGTGTCTGTATGTCCTAAAGGTCTTAACCCTACTAAAGCAATCGGTCACATCCGTAATATGCTTTTAGATATGGCTGGCTAATTCGGCACTGACGCAAGTCAAAAAAAGCGCGCCTTCGGGTGCGTTTTTTTATGCTGAGCGTTTATGTCATGGGATTGTCATGCAAACTTATGCAAAATAGCGATGCTGAAAATAGCTATAAAATATAAAGCTTAAGTAATGAATGGGCGGTGATGAGTAAATTTAATGAAATTTGTAAAATTATACTGGTTAATAAGTGATGCGTTGCTCAGCTGGGCATGTAAATGTGAATGGAAAATGTTATCATGTAACGCATAAGAGGGTGTCGGTAGAAATATTGAGCACTCTTTTGTTTTATTTGGCGTGGTTTGTTAAGACTTTAGTATTGATTGCAAGATTTTTGAACTTAAAGCACCATATCTTAGCTGTAAAATGTTGAACTGTATTTAGCCAATTTATGAGAGGTATGTGTCAAAAAAATCAATTGAAAATGGGTTACGTGTTAGCATTTAACACAAGACTATATGCAAAAAACACGAGTGATTTGGTACATTTTTTCAACAGTTTAAAGCGTTGAAGCAGTATATAAAGATTACATAATGTATTTTGAAGTCGGTTTAGACAAAGTAAATGGTCGAATTTATTTTTTCTAAGACGATTTGCAAAAAATTGCCCGGTTTTGCTGGGTATTATAATGAGTAATGATGCCGCTGAGGGGCGTTATTGTTCGTTAATCACATTGGGAAATCCTAATGTAGTGATAACGCCTCATGGCTTAAGCCTAATGGGGACTAATGTCTTTTTACCAATAAGACATTATTAATCATGGGTTCGCTTAAAAAGCATCCTGAAATGTTTTTGCAATAGGAAATGGGTCCACAAATGCAAGAAGTTGCTGACGCACTGCGTCTTGACACTGAACTTTCCGCTGACAGTGCAGCGTATATTGAAGAACTTTATGAGCAGTATTTAACGGCTCCAGACTCAGTGGAAGCTGATTGGCGCGAATACTTCGATAAATTCCCTAAAGGTGATCAACCGCACAGCAATGTACGTGAGCAATTCCTATTATTAGGACGTAATTCAAGTCGTGTTCAACCTGTCGTTCAAAGCGCAGTAAGCACTGATCACGAACGCCGTCAAATTGGTGTATTACAACTCATCGCTGCATACCGTAACCGCGGTCATCAAAAAGCAAAACTAGATCCACTTGGTTTGGCTAAGCGCGAAATCGTGCCAGATTTAGATCTTGCTGCGCATGGTTTAACACAATCAGATATCGATACTCCGTTTAACACGGGTAACCTTGCGATTGGTAAATCTGAAGCAACTTTAGGTGAAATGGTTCAAGCGATGGAAGCAACTTATGCTGCTTCTATTGGTGCAGAATACATGCACATTGTTGACACTAAAGAAAAACGTTGGATTCAACAACGCCTTGAAGGTGCTAAGGGGCAATTTGGCTTTAGCGCTGAACAGAAAAAGCATGTACTTGAACGTTTAACAGCTGCTGAAGGCCTTGAAAAATACCTAGGTAACAAGTTCGTTGGTGCAAAACGTTTTGGTGTAGAGGGTGGTGAATCATTCATCCCTATGGTTGACTCTTTGATTCAACGTGCAGGTTCTGTAGGTTGTAAAGAAGTTGTAATCGGTATGCCTCACCGTGGCCGTTTAAACCTTCTTGTAAACATCATGGGTAAAAACCCAGCTGACCTATTTGGCGAGTTTGAAGGTAAAGCGCTCAATAAAAAAGGTTCTGGTGACGTTAAATACCATCAAGGTTTCTCTTCAAACGTAATGACTCCAGGTGGCGAAGTTCACTTAGCATTAGCGTTTAACCCATCGCACTTAGAAATCGTTGGACCTGTAGTTGAAGGTTCTGTACGTGCTCGTCAAGTACGTCGTAAAGACATCGGTGGTGATGACGTATTACCAATCATTGTTCATGGTGATGCTGCATTTGCGGGTCAAGGTGTAAACCAAGAAACCTTCCAAATGTCACAAACACGTGGTTATACAGTGGGTGGTACAGTTCATATCGTTGTAAACAACCAAGTTGGTTTCACAACATCTGATCCACGTGACGCGCGTTCTACAGAATACTGTACTGACATCGCGAAAATGATCCAAGCGCCGATCTTCCATGTAAATGGTGATGATCCAGAAGCTGTATTATTTGTTTCTCAATTGGCACACGATTTCCGTCATACGTTCCGTAAAGACGTTGTAATCGACATGTTCTGCTACCGTCGCCGTGGTCATAACGAAGCGGATGAACCAGCAGCAACTCAACCAATGATGTATCAAGTGATCACTAAAAAAGCGACAACTCGTACGCTTTATGCTGATCAATTGGTTCAACAAGGTGTGCTTGATCGTGCTTCTGCTGATGCGATGGTTGAACAGTATCGTTCTGACCTTGAAGCAGGCAAACACGTTGCGAATGCATTGGTATTAGAGCCAAATACAAAAATGTTTGTGGATTGGAAACCTTACTTAGGTCACGATTACACAGATGTTTGGGATACAACTTTCCCAATTGAACGCTTAAAAGAGCTTGGCACTAAAATGCGTGAGCTTCCAGAAGGCTTCGTGATGCAACGTCAAGTTGCGAAAGTGATTGATGATCGTCTGAAAATGCAGACTGGCGAAATGCCATTGAACTGGGGTGCTGCGGAAACTTTAGCTTACGCAACTATTCTAGATGAAGGCTTCCTTGTACGTTTAACAGGTGAAGACGTTGGCCGTGGTACATTCTCACACCGTCATGCAAAACTTCATAACCAAGTAGATGGTTCAACTTACATTCCATTATGTAACTTGAAAGAAAACCAACCACGTACTGCAATTTATGACTCTTTATTGTCAGAAATGGCGGTTCTTGCATTTGAATACGGTTACGCAACGACTCTTCCTAAGAGCCTTGTAATTTGGGAAGCACAATTTGGTGACTTCGCGAACTGTGCGCAAGTTGTAATTGACCAATTCATCGCTTCTGGTGAAACGAAGTGGGAACGCGTATGCGGTCTGACTATGCTTCTTCCACACGGTTTTGAAGGTCAAGGTCCTGAGCATTCATCAGCTCGTTTAGAGCGTTTCTTACAGCTATGTGCTGAAGAAAACATGCAAGTGATCACACCGACTACACCAGCGCAAATTTACCATGCGATGCGTCGTCAAGCACTTCGTCCAATCCGTAAACCAATGATCGTGACTTCACCGAAGTCTCTTCTTCGTCACAAACTTGCAACCTCTACATTAGAAGAGCTTGCAAATGGTTCATTCCAAACTGTGATCGATGAAATCGACAACATCAACAAGTCTGACGTAACACGTCTAGTACTTTGTGGTGGTAAGGTTTACTACGACTTACTTGAAAAACGTCGTGAAAAAGAATTGAACAACACAGCAATCGTTCGTATCGAACAATTGTATCCGTACCCAGAAGCGCGTCTTGCTGAAGTTCTTGCTCAATATCCAAACGCTACTGAATTAGTTTGGGCTCAAGAAGAACCGAAAAACCAAGGTGCTTGGTTGTTCATTGCGCCACGTCTATACGAAGGTGTAATGAAGTCTGGCAAACAGCTTCAAATTAGTTACGCAGGCCGTGAAGCTTCAGCTGCACCGGCATGTGGTTCACCATATTTGCATGCAAAACAACAAGCTCAGCTCGTAAATGATGCTTTAGCGATCGTAGCTGAATAACAGGAGATTCTTAATAATGGCAACCGAAATTAAAGCACCGGTATTCCCAGAGTCAGTTGCTGACGGTACAGTTGCAACTTGGCACAAACAACCGGGTGAAGCAGTATCACGTGATGAAGTGATTTGTGATATTGAAACTGACAAAGTTGTTTTGGAAGTTGTAGCTCCTGCTGACGGTACTATCACTGCTATCGTTAAAAACGAAGGTGATACAGTTCTTTCTGCTGAAGTGATTGCTGAATTTGCTGAAGGTGCTGTTTCTGGCGCTGCAGCGACTCAAGCTGTTCAATCTGAAGAGAAAGTAGAACAAGCTGCTGCGCAAACTCAAGCGGGCAATGCACCGATTGTTGAGCGTGCTCAAGTTGCTGACCAAGCACCTGCAGTACGTAAAGCATTGACTGAGTCTGGTATTGCAGCAACTGATGTTGCTGGTACTGGTCGCGGTGGTCGTATTACCAAAGAAGATGTTGCAAATCATCAAACTAAACCAGCTGCTGCTCCTGTTGCACCTCTAAGTGTAGCTGTAGGCGAACGTATCGAAAAACGTGTTCCTATGACTCGTCTTCGTAAACGTGTTGCTGAGCGCCTTCTTGCTGCAACTCAAGAAACTGCAATGTTGACTACGTTTAACGAAGTGAACATGAAACCAATCATGGAAATGCGTGCGCAATACAAAGATGCTTTTGAAAAGCGTCATGGTGCACGTCTTGGCTTCATGTCATTCTTTGTTAAAGCTGCAACTGAAGCTCTTAAACGCTACCCAGCTGTTAACGCTTCAATTGATGGTAATGACATCGTTTATCACGGTTTCTACGACATCGGTGTAGCAGTATCGAGTGACCGTGGTCTAGTGGTTCCAGTTCTTCGTGATACTGACCGCATGAACTATGCTGAAGTTGAAAACGGTATCCGTGCATACGCTGGTAAAGCGCGTGACGGTAAATTGGGTATCGAAGATATGACTGGTGGTACTTTCACTATTACTAATGGTGGTACTTTCGGTTCATTGCTTTCTACACCAATCCTAAATACGCCACAAACTGCGATCTTGGGTATGCACAAAATCCAAGAACGTCCTATGGCAGTTAACGGTCAAGTAGAAATCTTACCAATGATGTACTTAGCGCTTTCTTATGACCACCGTTTAATTGATGGTAAAGAAGCTGTAGGTTTCCTTGTAACAATCAAAGAATTGTTAGAAGAACCAGCTAAGCTAATCCTTGATCTTTAATACTTCAGAATAATGCAATGGGCTTAGAGTGATCCTCTAAGCCCATTTTTGGAGATACACATGTCTCAATTTGATTTAGTTGTTATTGGTGGCGGTCCTGGTGGTTATGAAGCTGCGATCCGCGCTGCTCAATTAGGCTTTAAAGTAGCTTGTATTGAAAAACGTATTCATAAAGGTAAACCATCTTTAGGTGGTACTTGCTTAAACGTGGGTTGTATCCCATCTAAAGCATTACTTGATTCATCTCATCGTTACGAAGATACAGTTCATCACTTAGATGACCACGGTATTACAACGGGTGAAGTGAAGTTTGATCTTGCAAAATTACTTGCACGTAAAGACAAAATCGTTGACCAATTAACTGGCGGTATTGACCAGTTATTAAAAGGTAACGGTATTGAATGGTTAAAAGGTACTGGTAAATTACTTGCTGGTAAAAAAGTTGAGTTCGTATCTCACGAAGGCGAAACTCAAATTTTAGAACCTAAATACGTGATTCTTGCGACTGGTTCTGTACCTGTAAATATCCCTGTAGCACCTGTAGATCAAGACATCATCGTTGACTCTACTGGCGCATTAGAATTCCAAGAAGTGCCTAAGCGTTTAGGTGTGATTGGTGCAGGTGTAATCGGTCTAGAACTTGGTTCTGTTTGGCGTCGTCTTGGTGCAGAAGTTGTTGTATTTGAAGCAATGGATGCATTTTTACCAATGGCTGATAAAGCTTTGGCAAAAGACTACCAAAAACTTTTGACTAAACAAGGTCTTGATATCCGTGTTGGCGCTAAAGTTGCTGGTACAGAAATCAATGGTTCTGAAGTTACTGTTAAATACACACAAGGTGGCGAAGAAAAAACTCAAGCATTCGATAAATTAATCGTTTGTGTGGGTCGTCGCGCTTATGCTGAAGGCCTATTGGCTGATGACTGTGGTATTAAACTAACTGAACGTGGTTTGGTTGAAGTGAATGATTGGTGTGCAACTTCTGTTGAAGGTGTATATGCAATTGGTGACTTAGTACGCGGTCCAATGCTTGCGCATAAAGCAATGGAAGAAGGCGTAATGGCTGTTGAACGTATTCACGGTCATGCTGCACAAGTAAACTATGACACAATCATTTCTGTAATTTACACACACCCAGAAGCGGCGTGGGTAGGCTTAACAGAACAACAAGCGACTGAAAAAGGTCACGAAGTGAAAACTGGTCAATTCGGTTTTGCTGTGAATGGTCGTGCGTTGGCTGCTGGTGAAGGCGCTGGTTTCGTTAAGTTTGTTGCTGATGCGAAAACAGACCGTCTACTTGGTATGCACGTGATTGGACCTGCAGCGTCTGATATCGTTCACCAAGGTATGATTGCTCTTGAGTTCGTATCTTCAGTTGAAGATCTTCAGTTAATGACTTTTGGTCATCCGACATTCTCGGAAGTTGTTCATGAAGCTGCGCTTGCAGTAGATGGACGTGCGATTCACGCGATTCAGCGTAAACGTAAATAAGATGTTAAAAAGAGCGACTTCGGTCGCTCTTTTTTGTTTTGGTGGTTGTTTTTGTATGAATAATCATCTATTAATAAAGAATAAAGAAATTGAATAACAAGCCAATATTGTGTTGATGGATGTCTGAATATTGGTCGTTAATAACAAAGCAAAAGTAGTAAAAGGTAATTGAATGAATTTACATGAGTACCAATCCAAAGCGTTATTAAAAAAATATGGCATGCCAGTCCAAGAAGGCGTATTTGTTACGACTGCAGAAGAAGCGGTAAAAGCTTTTGAGCAATTGGGCGGTAAATTTGCAGTGCTCAAAGCCCAAGTACATGCTGGTGGCCGTGGTAAAGCTGGCGGTGTTAAGGTGGTAAAATCTGCCCAAGAAGCCACGGACTACGTCAACCAAATGGTTGGTTCACGCTTGGTGACTTATCAAACTGATGCATTGGGCCAGCCTGTCAGTGGTATTTTGGTTTCTGAAGATGTATATCCTGTAGAGCGCGAATTGTACCTTGGTGCAGTCGTGGATCGTTCAAGCCGTCGTGTGACATTTATGGCATCTACCGAAGGTGGTGTCGAAATTGAAAAAGTCGCAGAAGAAACGCCTGAAAAAATTATTAAAGTTGAAGTCGATCCATTAGTCGGCTTAATGCCATTTCAAGCCCGTGAAGTGGCATTTGCTTTAAATCTTAAAGATGGTCAAATCAATCAATTTGTTAAAATTATGACGGCTGCTTACCAAGCTTTCATTGAAAATGACTTTGCTTTATTTGAAATTAACCCACTTTCTGTACGTGAAAACGGTGAGATTTTATGTGTCGATGCCAAAATTGGCATTGACTCAAATGCATTATATCGTTTGCCTGAAATTGCAGCCCTACGCGATAAATCGCAAGAAAATGAGCGTGAGCTGAAAGCCTCTGAATTTGATCTGAACTATGTAGCCTTAGAAGGCAATATTGGTTGTATGGTCAATGGTGCAGGTCTTGCGATGGCAACGATGGACATCATTAAATTATATGGTGGTCAACCAGCCAACTTCCTTGATGTCGGTGGTGGCGCAACCAAAGAGCGCGTGATTGAAGCCTTTAAAATTATTTTGGCTGATACATCGGTTCAAGGTGTGTTAATCAATATTTTCGGTGGAATTGTACGTTGTGACATGATTGCTGAGGCAATTATTGCGGCGGTTCAAGAGGTTAATGTGACTGTGCCTGTAGTGGTGCGTTTAGAAGGTAATAACGCAGAGCTTGGTGCAAAAATATTGGATGAATCTGGACTGAAATTGATTTCTGCAAACGGCCTTGCTGATGCTGCAGAAAAAATTGTTGCTGCGGTAAAAGGCTAAGGGGAATCAAGCATGAGCGTATTAGTAAATAAAGACACAAAAGTATTGGTACAAGGCTTTACTGGTAAAAACGGCACATTTCATTCTGAGCAATCTATTGCTTATGGCACCAAAGTTGTGGGAGGTGTAACACCGGGCAAAGGTGGCACACAGCATTTAAATCTGCCTGTTTTTAATACGATGAAAGAAGCGGTACGTGAAACAGGTGCGACTGCAACCTCTATTTATGTACCCGCACCTTTTGTTTTAGATTCAATTATTGAATCTATTGACTCGGGTATTGAGCTGATTGTAGTGATTACGGAAGGTGTACCTACCTTAGATATGTTAAAAGCAAAGCGTTACTTAGAAACATACGGCAATAACGCACGCTTAATTGGGCCAAACTGTCCAGGGATTATTACACCAGGTGAATGTAAGATTGGTATTATGCCAGGTCATATTCACCAGCCGGGTAAAATTGGCATTATTTCTCGTTCAGGTACTTTAACCTACGAAGCTGTGGCACAAACCACCAAGCTAGGTTTAGGCCAGTCAACGTGTATTGGTATTGGTGGTGACCCAATTCCTGGTATGAACCAAATTGACTGTCTAAAACTTTTCCAAGAAGATCCACAAACTGAAGCCATTATTATGATTGGTGAGATTGGGGGGACAGCGGAAGAAGAAGCAGCTGAATATATTCAATCCAATGTGACCAAACCAGTGGTTGGCTATATTGCTGGTGTAACTGCACCTAAAGGCAAGCGTATGGGGCATGCAGGTGCGATTATTTCTGGTGGTAAAGGTACAGCAGAAGAGAAATTTGCTGCCTTTGAAAAAGCAGGTATGGCGTATACGCGTAGTCCAGCAGAGCTGGGTTCGACCATGTATGAAGTGCTTAAAGGCAAAGGCTTAGTTTAAAAACCAACTTAAATGTCAAAAAGAGAATCTTAGGATTCTCTTTTTTTATGTTTAAATTACGTTTATCTAGCGGTTATTTAAACGACACAAATGCGCTATACACGGATGAAAAGAAAAAAGCAGTGTAAACACTGCTTTTTTAATTATGTATTTAGTTCTTGTTGGTTTTCAGACTTTGAGTTAAACCATTGATATCACCGCCTTGTATGCCCAGCTCACTCATTAAGCTGTCAATGAGAGGTGCTTGCGAGCGGTAGCGTAGGGCGCTATTCACCACCTGATCAGATAAAGCCACTTGACCTTGTTCACCTTCAGTACTTGCTGTTGAGCCACTTACACCGCCCAGACCATTGACTTGTAAAATCTTAATGTCGTCAATATTTTCCATAGGCTTTACGCTTTCACGGATAATTTCTGGTAAGTATTTCAGCATAGCTAAACGGATCTGCATTTCAACCTGTTCAGAAGACAGTACGTTATTGGCTTCGTTTACAGCACGTGTACCTTCAGCATCTACTTGATATTGTTTTTCCATTGCTTGAGCCAATAGAACTTTTGCATCTGCTTCACCTTTGGCCTTTAAGCGTACTTTTTCAGCTTCTGCTTCAGCCGCAATGCGGATAGCTTCTGCATCATCAGCAGCAGCTTGTTTGCCTGCCTCAGCTGCAACGGTAATCGCAATGGCTTCTTTTTCTGCTTTTTCTTTTGCAGAGACCAACTCAACTGCTTTTTGACGCTCTGCTTGTTGAATTTGACGAACGGTAATCACTTCTTCTTCTGCTTTTACCGCTTGGGCACGTGCTTGATCGGCATGTGCTTTGGCTTCAGATTCGGCACGTGATTTTTCTGCAATGGCAATCGCACGATCTTGTTCAGCCAATTCAATAGTTTTCTTTTGTTCTACTTGTGCTTGCTGAATAATTTGCGACTTTTGAATATTTTGATTTTCAACGTCGCGTGCGGCAGTAATACGTTTTAAATCGACTTCACGTTCAGCGGCAATACGTGCTTCTTCTGCTTCACGTTTTTTCGCAGCTTCTTGCGATGCAATTTCTGCCAGTTGTTCTGCACGACGCACAGAAATTTCACGTTCTTGTTGCAACTTGGCATATTCTTCTTCACGTAGAATTTGCAAGCGAGCTTGTTCTGCTTCTAGGTTTTTGGTTTTAATTGCTAAGTCTGCATCTTGCTCAATCGCATTACGTTTACGACGGCGGTCTTCAATGGTTTCAGTCAGTTTAGTTAAACCTTCTGCATCGAAAGCATTTTGTGGGTTAAAGTATTTAAAGCCAGTTTGGTCGAGTCCAGTGAGTGAAACAGTTTCTAGCTCTAAACCATTTTTATGTAAATCCTCAGACACAACCTGTTGAACTTTTTGTACGAAGTCCACACGTTTTTCATGTAATTCCTCCATGGCCATTTCAGCAGCCACGGCACGCAGGGAGTCTACAAATTTACCTTCAACAAGATTTTTAAGCTCATTTGGCGACATGGTTTTTTGACCTAAGGTCTGTGCTGCAGTTGCAATAGAATCTGCTGTAGGTTTTACGCGCACATAGAACTCTGCCATCACGTCTACACGCATACGATCGCGAGTAATCAATGCTTGATCATCCGCACGGCGTACTTCGAGGCGTAGGGTATTCATGTTTACGGGAATAATTTCATGCAACACAGGGAGCACAATGGCGCCACCGCCTAAAATCACTTTTTCACCGCCAAAGCCTGTACGCACAAAGGAAATTTCTTTGCTTGAGCGACGGTAAAGTCGCGCTAAAATAAAGCCAATAAAAATAAATGCAGCAAAAATAATGCCTACGCTAATAAGTAGGCTACTTGGAATCATGTCTAACATTGTTCTAAATAACTCGAGATTGTTGTAATTGAATTAAAATAAAAAGAATTAGAATCAAATCATGGCTTATGCAGATACAGCCTGAAAAACAGTTTTGGTTTTTTGCGTTAAAATGACAGACTGACCTTGGCCAAATGTTGCTTCAGTTTCTGGCTCTACCAAAATATAGTGTGTGGTACCATGATGATCGATTACTTTGGCTTGAGCAGGGTAGTTTTGGCGGGCTTCACCCAAAATAATGGTCGCAGTACGGCCAATCAGTTCATCACTATAAATAGCCATGGTTTCATCTTGAGGTAAGATTTTTGCCACTAACTTTGCAATAGTGCGAACTATAGGCATAGATAAAAATAAACACGCAAAGGAAATCAGCCAAACATTAAACAGCATGTCGGTTAATTGCAGGGTAATGCCTTGAATAATAAAACCAGTGAGACCATAAGCAGTTAAAAAGATAATTAACCAAACAAATAAAGGCACACGACCTAAGTACAGCCAATCTAAAGCTTTACCTATTAAACCATGATCGGCATCGAGGTGTGTTTCTGCGTTTGGTGTGGCACTGTCTGTTAAAAATTGATCTAGCAAAGTTTGTGAGCCACCGCCAATAATTGTTAGCAGAATTTCAAAAATCCCAAACAAAAACATTAAGCACAAACTGGTGCTAAATGCGATGTTTGATGGATGAGTGAATAATTCCCACATATAGGTTTTTCTCTTTTATATTTGGAGTTTTCTTTCAATCATTTAAGCTTAAATGATCGCTGGCTACTCATATTTATTTAATTAAAGATATCATTGAATGATGGATTTGTGTAAAAAATAGCTGACAAAAATTGTCAAAATGTATAAGAAATTTTCATCTAAATTGCATGTTTTTAGCATAAAGTGTGCTTTAAATCTTAAAATGTTCAAACTTTATGGGATTGGGTCAGGTTTTAAAGTCTATCGTTTTAGCAACGTACCCATGCTTCAATTACAAGTTTTAAATTGACCCATGTTTATTGTTTTGTATTCAGGCTATCTGGTTGGAGCCCAGCCAGTCTTCGTTCGACTGGCTTATTGACTTTTACAGCTCATTTTTAATGGAGCTTAATCAAATTTTTACCCTTTTATTGGCTGTGTTTTTTGGGGATTAGGACGCATGTTTATAGTAAAGACGTTTGAATGCGGACTTTCATGTCTAAGGCATTTTGTTCAATAAATGCTTTCATCCATTGCACTTGTTCGCCCATAGGATTGGTTTTTACAGCGCTGTCTAAAAATGCCATTTCAGGTAGCGTATATAATTGCTCTGCAATGGCATTTTTTAATTGGTTGGCATTGCAGGCTAAGGGCATACTAATGGTGTAAAAACCTTTAGGATAATTATAAAACGCATACAGTAGGTTAAAAGCACGTTGGTCGGCTTTTAAATTGCCAGCACCAATTTCATAGCGACGGTCTTGATTGCTGTGAGTAATTCCAATCACAAATTCCCACTTTTGCTCCGAAAGTCGTAGACCAAATTGCAGGCCTAATTGGTCAGAACTCAGTTCATGTTGCACAAAATTATTTAGTGCTGAACCATCTTCATTCAGTGCTTCTTGCAAAATAAGCATGTGTTGCTGGTGTTGATAGATAAAGCCTGCAAGTTTCGCCTGTGCTAAGCGAGCTTTAAGTGCTTCGAGGTCAAAATGGCTGTAAGGCATAGTCTATGGGGAAGATTGGCTAGATTCACTCTAATCTAAATTGAAAAGTCAGACTTGCATATTGCTGGTTAAGAGTTATTAGCTATGATGTTATTGTTGAGTAAACTTAATATTTGGGTGCTAAAGCGCTACAATCAGTTGGCTTTATATCATGTAGCTGATTGATTAATTAAAATTGATATATACTATCAGCAAAGTTTTATATGACGAATTTGCATATCAATATAATAAAACAAGCAATAGTCTAGATAACTAAATCACTATAATGAATATAAATTTTCAAAAGTGTCATAAGTACACGTTTTTCTAAGCTGGTGTTGTCCATGTCGTTAAATGAGGAAAGACTTACTCATCTTAAACAGCTAGAAGCTGAGAGTATTCATATCATCCGTGAAGTTGCTGCTGAGTTTGAAAACCCAGTCATGCTGTATTCAATCGGTAAAGATTCAGCAGTCATGCTGCATCTTGCATTGAAAGCGTTTTATCCTGCCAAATTACCATTCCCACTACTACATGTAGATACGGGCTGGAAGTTTAAAGACATGATTACTTTCCGTGACAACATGGCGAAAGAGCATGGCTTTGATTTGATCGTGCATCAAAACAAAGAAGGTAAAGATGCGGGTGTAAACCCATTCGATTACGGTAGTTCAAAATACACTGACATTATGAAAACCCAAGGCTTAAAACAAGCGTTGGATAAATATCAGTTTGATGCTGCTTTCGGTGGTGCGCGTCGTGATGAAGAGAAATCACGTGCTAAAGAACGTGTTTATTCATTCCGTGATACCAAACACCGTTGGGACCCTAAAAACCAACGTCCTGAACTTTGGAACCTTTACAATGGTAAAGTGAACAAAGGCGAAAGTATTCGAGTGTTCCCATTATCTAACTGGACTGAGTTGGATATCTGGCAATACATCTACCTCGAAAATATTAAACTGGTTCCTTTGTACTTGGCTGCTGAACGTCCAGTAGTTGAGCGTAGCGGTACACTGATCATGGTTGATGATGAGCGTATGCGTTTAAACGAAGGTGAAGTACCGCAAATGAAATCGGTGCGTTTCCGTACTTTAGGTTGTTACCCATTGACTGGTGCGGTTGAATCAACTGCAACAACCTTGCCGGAAATTATCCAAGAGATGCTTTTAGCCACTACATCTGAACGTCAAGGTCGTATGATCGACCATGATGAAGCAGGTTCGATGGAAAAGAAAAAGCAGGAAGGTTACTTCTAAGAATCTCGAAATCTCCTCTAAAAATCTCCTCAAACCCCTCTTTGAGAAAGAGGGGCTTCAAAGCGGAGTCAAGTCTCCCTTAACAAAGGGATATTTAGAGGGATTAAAAAGATTCCAAACCGATTTCAAAAGAATATGTGGAGCTTTGAGCAATGTCTCACCAATCAGATTTAATTAGCCAAGACATCTTGGCGTATTTAAAACAACACGAAAATAAAGACCTTCTACGTTTCCTCACTTGCGGTAACGTGGATGATGGTAAGTCGACTTTAATCGGCCGTTTACTTTACGATTCAAAATTGATTTACGAAGATCAATTGCAAGCCGTAACCCGTGATTCTAAAAAAGTGGGTACGACTGGCGATGCGCCTGACTTAGCTTTACTTGTAGATGGCTTACAAGCTGAACGTGAGCAAGGGATTACTATTGATGTGGCTTATCGTTATTTCTCTACAGAAAAGCGTAAGTTCATTATTGCCGACACCCCAGGGCACGAACAGTACACACGTAACATGGCAACAGGTGCGTCTACTGCGGATTTAGCAATCATCTTGATTGATGCACGTTATGGTGTGCAAACACAAACTCGCCGTCACTCGTTTATTGCAAGCCTTTTGGGTATTCGTAACATTGTGGTTGCGATTAACAAAATGGACTTGGTGGAATTCTCTGAAGCACGCTTTAATGAAATTCAAGCGGAATACAACGAGTTCGTAAACCAATTGGGTGATCGTAAGCCTGCAAACATCATCTTCACGCCTATTTCTGCGTTGAATGGTGATAACGTCGTTAACAAATCAGCAAATACGCCATGGTACCAAGGTCAAACCTTAATGGAGACTTTGGAAACTGTTGAAATTGCGCATGACACTAGCAAGCACGAATTCCGTTTCCCTGTTCAATACGTAAACCGTCCAAACCTCGACTTCCGTGGTTTTTGCGGTACTGTTGCGCTTGGTCAAGTGAAAGTTGGCGATACCATTACAGCATTGCCATCTGGTAAGTCGTCTACTGTTAAAGAGATTGTGACATTTGACGGTAATTTAGACCATGCTGTTGCAGGTCAAGCTGTAACACTTACGCTGAATGATGAAATTGATATTTCACGTGGTAACGTGTTGGTGAAAGCTGGCGAACAGCCGTTAATTTCACGCTCTGCACGTGCATCTGTGGTGTGGATGACAGATCAACCTTTAGTGGTTGGTAAGCTGTATAACGTGAAGTTTGGTACACAAACCATTCCTGCGAAAGTTGCGAAAATTAACTACCGTACCAATGTAAACACATTGGAAAAAATGGAAGTGGCTGAGCTTGAGTTAAACTCAATTGCTGATGTGACTATTGAATTTGATGCACCAGTGGTATTTGACCGTTACCAAGACAGTCGTTATACAGGTTCATTCATCTTTATTGACCGCTTAAACAACGTAACCGTTGGTGCGGGTATGGTTGAAGCTGCGATTGAATGGACTGCGCACAATGAGCCAGTAACGGCTGAAGCACGTGCTGCGCGTTTGGGTCAAAAGCCTGCAGCTGTAACTGTGACTGCAAAAGCCCTTGAAAATGCACAAGCAATTGAAAGCTTGTTGATTCAGCAAGGTGTGGTTGCGATTGCGAAAGCTGGTTTAAGTGCGGAACAAGTTGCGCTTGTTCGTGAGACTGGTGTAGTTGTGATTACAGATGCGACCGAAGGCACTGATGTAGCTTATACGGCAGAATCTGCTGAAGAAGTTGCTGATAAAATTGTTGAGTTGGTTCGTTTGTAATAGATTGAATTGATATAAAAAACCTGCCGAGAGGCGGGTTTTTTATTGCTTTGAAATTAACTGTTGAAAAATAAAACAGTTAAATTGTGTGTGATGATTCACATAAATATTTTCTCTATAGAATATTTCTGTAAGAGGGGTATTTATGAAAAAATTATTATTTTTAATGGGGTTGTGTTCAATCACTTTAAGTGTTGATGCAAAACAAAGTAGTCAAAATGTTGAGCAAATAAAGCAGAAAATTATTCAGCAATCGATTGAGAGTTATCCTGGTAATTGTCCTTGTCCTTACAACACGGCACGCAATGGAAGCCGATGTGGCAAGCGTAGTGCCTACAATCGAGCAGGCGGCTATACTCCACTTTGTTATTCTGAAGATGTGAGTGATCGAATGGTGAGAGAGTATAAAGGAAGAGGGTAGTTTTCTTTTACATGGAATAAGTCGTATATAAATTTTAAAATGTAACCTACTGCTAGACGGGTTACATTTTTTGTTTAATTAGAACACGATCGTTAATAAGGATTTTTTCCAAAGCGCTTTTTCAACTTATTGATATAACGCTTAAACGGCCAAGTAAACTGCTTCATAAAACTATTGGGAATTTTATAACCCACAGTACCATATACACGAGCAAGGTGATTAGGCATGTAAATTGTTTTGAAGATAACATCATATAAAGGAATAAATGCTGCATAGTTTTTATCAATTGCAGGCTTTTCTGACGAATGATGCCAGTGATGGAATTCAGGTGTAGCAATTAACCAGCGTAAATATGGAAATCTAAATCTTACGTTTGAGTGGATAAATATTGCATGGAAAGAAATAAATATAAGATAGGCAAAAACTGCGGATGTGTGAAAACCTAATAAAAAGATGGGTAGAGTGGCAATAAAGCGAGTGATTAAGACTTCTATAATGTGTAATCGTGATGATGCTAACCAATCCATTTGTTCGGAAGAGTGGTGGATCGCATGAAATCTCCATAAGAAGTTAACTTCATGTAAGGCACGATGAATCCAATATGTGGTGAAATCAACAACAATCAATAATTCAATAAACTGTAGCCAAATCGGTTGAGCTTGTATGTATGGAACAATTGGATTGTGAGATATGTGCGTAATCCAATATTGAATTGGCATCACAGTTAAAAATGAAAACAGCTGAATACCAATATGACTAAACATGAAATATTTCATGTCGGTGACCCATCCGGTACGAAGTAGATTCTGTTCACTATTCTTTGCAAAAAAACCTTCAAGTGGAATAAATACAAGTGCAAGAATAACAAGTGTAATGACAAAATAATCAAATCCTGCATAAAAAGGTAATGCTGGAATCGAAGGTGCTTTGATTAATCCACAACCTAAAATGACAGCAATAATGCTAAAGCAAAGACCATAGAATCCATATTTATTCTGTTTAAAGATTGCGCTATAAGCACCAAAACAAGCACTGATACAAATACCTATTAAGAGCGCATAATAAAAAATATCATAGTGTTTCGCATAGAATGGTCTAAGTTCAGGCGTGGTTAGAACACTAGGAAATAAAAAGCATAGTGCTGAAAAGATTGCCAATAATCCTAGTGAAATTGAAAGAAAAGCACTGATCTTGCCTTGACCAGCATTGAGTTCAATATTTTCGAATTTTTTACGGAGTTGATCAGTCATAGAAATGAAATTGTTTTTATTTTGAGCATATTGAAACACTAAGTAAAATGTAAATCGAGGAAAAAATACTTATTAAGTATTTTAGAAAAAGTGAAAAACCGAAAAATAGACTATTCAAAAACTAAAAATACCATTAAGATATATCTTAATTAATCTTAAGGTGTATCTTTGCTATGTCAAATTCAGACCTCATTGCAGACATCGAAAGTCCTATTAAAACCCGAAAACGCTTATTCGAAGCGGGCGAAATGAAGCTGTTGGTACTACATTTGGTTTCTCAAGCACCTAAGTTCAGCTATGACATCATTAAAGACGTTGCAAATTTGGTTGGTGGTAACTACAAACCAAGTACAGGCACCATTTGCCCTACAATAAATTACTTAGAAGATCAGCATTACATTCATGCAGAACTCAATGCAGAAGAGCGTAAGCAGTACAGTATTACAGAGCAGGGTATACAGCATCTGTCTGCAGAAAAAGCGACTGTAGATAAAATTCTGTGCCGTTTTGATACCCGTAAGCAAATTCATAACAATGAAGTCTATGTGGACATTAAGCGCGCTATGGAAAACCTAAAAGCATCACTGCGGATTAAAATCCAGTACAGTGAGCTGACGCCTGAACAGGTCTATGCGATTGCAGAAAAAATCGATAAAGCAGCAGTGGAAATTAGCCGTATGGAGGTGACGCAATGAAACAGCATCAATATCAGATTACTGTAAAGCACGTGGCTGATGCGCAGGGTAATCCATCGGCATATACAGAAGAATTACAGTTTAATGCCTATAACCATGATGACCTATTTAAGGTTTTAGAGCGTATTCAGCAAAGCAATTTGCTAGAAGATGAAAAAGCCCAAGCCTTTGCTATCGGTTTAAAACTGTTTGGTGAAACCTTATTGGAAAATAAGCAACATCCTTTATTTAAAGATTTTTTACCGCAGTTTATTGAATTTATGAAAACACTCAAACAAACCATCAAAGCGCAAAAGAATGATCAGATCGCTACAGAGGTGCAACATGAGCAATAGTCTTCCTAAATTTCACCCAAAACACTTAGCATGGCTGATGCCGTTGTTTCTATCTGGAATTATGAGTGGCGCGATTTCTTGCTTTAACATGCTGATGAATAAAGGCTGGATTGAAGGCTTTATGGACATGTGGCTGCATGCTTGGGCAATGTCGTGGGCAATGGCATTTCCGTTAATTTTAATTGTGTTGCCATTGGTGCGTAACTTTCTAATGAAATTTGTACGCCTTCCAAATGAGCCAATGCAAAAATAATAAAGACTTGGAAATAAGATTAGTCCTGTGTCACATGCGATTGTATGGCGTGTTGAATGATTGCCTGTAATTCACCAAGCGATTTGACGCCTGCAATACGCTGAACTACTTGCCCACGATAAAACACTAAGGTTGAGGGTAAGCCATACACGTTATAGCGCAAGGTAAGAATAGGTGAGGCATCGACATTCACTTTGCCAAATTTAAGTGCTGCATACTGTGTAGACATTTGGTTCGCACATTGCTCAAATACAGGGAAATTTTGTATGCAGGGTGTACACCAGTTTGCATAGAAGCGAATCACAGCAAAACCATCAAACCATTCATAGTCTTTGGCATTATTTTCATTGTATTCAATGATCTGAGACATACTCGGCCTATTATTTATAAATGAAATACCCTACTGATTATACATAAGTCCATGCTTATTCATTCTGTGCTATTTCTATGTTCAAATAGTGCTTAGATAGATGAATAGTCAATAATTGAAAAAGGAAGAACAATGTCACAGCAAACCATGCAACAGGTCATTATTACTGAGCCAGGTGGTGTAGATAAACTGGCTTATGAAAGCGTTGCAATCCCAGAAGCAAAGGCAGATGAAGTGCTGGTAAAAGTACATGCCTTTGGTATTAACCGCCCAGACATTTTACAGCGTCAAGGCTTGTACCCAATGCCTAAAGGCGTAACACCAGTACCGGGTTTAGAAGTTGCAGGTGAAGTGGTTGCTGTAGGTACAGATGTCACTTTGTTTAAGGTAGGCGATCAAGTGTGTGGCCTAACCAATGGCGGTGGTTATGCAGAATATTGCGTTGTGCCTGAAAGCCAAACCATTCGCATTCCAGAAGGTGTAAGTTTTACCCAAGCCGCAGCGATCCCAGAGACCTTCTTTACCGTATGGGCCAATGTGTTTCAAATGGCACATGCCAAAGCAGGTGAAACTGTGCTGGTGCATGGTGGTGCAAGCGGTATTGGTACAACCGCGCTTATGCTGTGTAAATCGTTGGGCTTAAAATCTTTTGCAACCGTGGGTTCAGATGAAAAAGTTAAAGCGATTTCAGATTTAACCACGGCGATTAACTATAAAACTCAAGACTTTGAGCAAGTGATTAATGAAGCGACTGATAATGGTGGTGTCGATGTTGTTTTAGATATGGTGGGTGCGCCGTATTTAGAAAAAAACTTGAATCTTTTACGTCGTGATGGTCGTTTGGTATATATCGCATTCTTGGGCGGTGCTAAAGCCAAAGAGGTAAAATTGGGTCAAATCATGATGAAGCGTTTGACGATTACAGGTTCTACGATGCGTGCGCGTAATACGGCAGAAAAAGCTGAGATTGCTCAGGGTTTACAAACACATGTTGCACCGCTATGGGCAAAAGGTGAGTGTTTACCGATGATTTACAAGACCTTTGAGTTTAAGCAAATTCAAGAAGCACATGCGTGTATGGATACAGGTGAGCATATTGGGAAAGTTGTGGTGAATATCACTGTATAAATTACAAAAAAACTGAATAAAAGCCAACTCTTTGAGTTGGTTTTTATTTTTATAATAAAATGTGAGTTGCGTCAAATTATGTACTTAAAATAAATCATAAAATTTGCCAAAAAGTAAAAAAAATGCAAATTATTAGACACAACCTGTCAAAAGTTTTGTATAAATTAGGTAATTAATAAATCACACTATTTTTTGAAGATTTGTGTTAAATCACATTCAGGGGGGATTATGAAAATTATTCCAAATGCTTATACAGATTTGCATAGTGGTCGAGCTTTAAAGCGTCTACACAAAGGGATTGTACGCAATAAAGTAGCGGTGCGAGATTTGCATAAACTCTATAAAGCCATGTTGCATTTAGAGCGATATATTGACCGTTTGGCGCAAAATTAAACCATAATTTAATATGGGTTCAGGTGTATTGGAATTAAATTGGCTGGATTGTCGCTAAAAAATAACGCTGTTTAGAAAGCGTTTAAAAAGAGAATATATGAAAGAAAATCCGTCGACACATGAACGTCTTGCAGAGCGCTTGGCGAGCATACTCACAAAGCTGAATGCAGGGGCGCGTTTGTCGATTAAAGAGTTAGCGCTTGAATATTCGGTCAGCACGAGAACGATCAGCCGTGACTTCGATCGTATGAGCAGTAATTTACCATTGTTGCAAGATGATCAAAGTAAAAAATTCTATTTAGATCCTGCCTATTTAACAAAACTCAAACCTCAAGATTTTAAATATTTTGCACAAGTTTCTGGGGTAGAACAACTTTACCCGTCATTGGATTTGCCTTTTTTAAAGGAAATTTTGAGTCAGCATACACCTGAGGTATATAGTGCTAAAGGCTATGAATACGAAGATGCTTCACGGTATATTGAACTATTTCAAAGCTTGAGTGTAGCTATACAACAACATCGCCAAATTGGCTTCTTATATAAAAATGAACCGAAATTGGTACAGCCTTATCGCTTGATCCATCATCATGGCAGTTGGTACTTGGCTGCTGTGCGGAAAGGCCAATTAAGAACCTATCGTTTAAGCCACATACAACTACAAACGACTCAGCATGAATATGAGACATTTAGTCCAGATCATGCTGTACTCAGCAGTTTGCAAGATGAAGACAGTATTTGGTTTGGGCAAGATAAGTTTGAAGTTCAAATTAAAGTTGCATCAACTATTGCCAGTTATTTTAAACAACGACGTTTATTGCCAGAGCAGAAGACAGAACACGAACTGGAAGATGGGGCTTTAATTTTAAGTTGTCAGATTGGACATACCATGCAACTTTTGCCTCTAATTCGTTTTTGGATTCCTGGACTCACTATTTTGCAACCAGAAAGTTTGAAGCAAGAGCTTAAACAGAGCTTAGCAACATATTTACAGGATCATTGTGCTTAGTTATAAATGTTGAAAATATCTAAGAATAAATAAAAGTTTAATTGTTTTTCCACAGCATCCGTAAGGGTGCTTTTTTTATGCAAAATAAAGGAAGGGGATAAATAAAAATGATGTAAAAACCAAATTTCAGGCATAAAAAAACCAGCTTTAAGCTGAGTTCTTTATTTACACCATTTTCTGTATTAGAAGAATGGTGCCCGAGGCCAGACTCGAACTGGCACGACTTGAAGGTCGGGGGATTTTAAATCCCCTGTGTCTACCGATTTCACCACTCGGGCTTAACAAGATGGAGGCGGAGGTCGGAATCGAACCGGCGTACACGGAGTTGCAGTCCGCTGCATGACCACTCTGCCACCCCGCCATGTCTTGTTGATGCGTATATTATCAAGCTCAGAAAAAAAAACAATAGCTTGTTCATTCGGATGCGCATAAAAACAGCATATAGCGGAAAATAATTAAAATTATCATGTATTATGTGCAAAATTGATTCATATCATCACTTGGAGATGTGCCGTGGCATTAGTTTTAGATGGTCGTGCATTGGCGAAGCAAATTGAAGCTGACTTATTAACACGTGTAGAAGCGTTAAAAGAGAAGTCAGGTCGTACCCCAATTCTTGCGACTATTTTGGTAGGTGACGATGGTGCATCTGCAACTTATGTGCGTATGAAAGGAAATGCTTGCCGCCGTGTCGGTATGGATTCATTAAAAGTTGAACTTTCTAAAGAAACCACAACTGAACAATTGCTTGCAGAAATTGAAAAATTAAATGCAAACCCAGATGTTCATGGTATTTTGTTACAACACCCAGTACCTGCTCAAATTGATGAACGTGCGTGCTTCGATGCAATTTCACTTGCAAAAGACGTTGATGGTGTGACTTGTCTAGGCTTTGGCCGTATGGCAATGGGTGAAGTTGCGTATGGTTCAGCAACTCCTGCGGGCATTATGACGATTCTGAAAGAAAACAACATTGAAATCGCGGGTAAACATGCGGTTGTTGTAGGTCGTTCGGCTATTTTGGGTAAACCAATGGCTGCAATGCTACTTGAAGCGAATGCAACCGTAACGATTTGTCACTCACGTACACAAGACCTTGCAAGCTTTGTTAAGCAAGCAGACATTATTGTGGGTGCAGTAGGTAAAGCAGAATTAATTCAAAAAGATTGGATTAAGCAAGGTGCAGTTGTAGTAGATGCTGGCTTCCATCCACGTGATGGCGGTGGCGTAGGTGATATTCAATTGGTGGGTATTGAAGATGTTGCTTCTGCGTATACACCAGTTCCGGGTGGTGTAGGCCCAATGACGATTACCACATTGATTCGTCAAACTGTAGAAGCTGCTGAGAAAGCTTTAGCTTAATTTTAAATCCTCCCTAACCCTCCTTTTTCAAAGGAGGGAACTCTGATCACTTTCTTGGATAGAGTTTCCCCTCTTTTTTAAAGAGGGGCTAGGGGGGAGATTCTTTAAAGATATAAATACCAATTAAAAGAAATCCAATGAGTTGCACTTTTCAATTTCCCCAAGCCCCTGAACATTTGCTTAATGCACTGCATCAGGTGATTCCACACTGCGAATTACATGCACAGCAATTGCCTGAAACGCCCATTTCTTTGTGGTTGATTCCACCTGTGTTTCCAACGGATAAAATGGATGACGAAGTCATTCGCCGTATTTGGAATGATACGCCGTATTGGATTTTTTGTTGGGCATCGGGCCTTGCTATGGCGCAGTGGTTGCTGGCAGAACCTCAGCATGTAAAAGACAAAGTGGTGTTGGATTTTGGTGCGGGCTCAGGTGTAGTTGCGATTGCAGCTAAAATGGCAGGTGCAAAGCGAGTGATTTGCTGTGACATTGATCAAGTGAGCTTAGATGCCTGTCGTGCCAATGCAGCATTAAATGATGTAGAGCTTGAATATCTTGATGATCTGTATAAAGCAGAGCAGGTAGATATTTTGTTAGCCGCAGATGTGCTGTATGACCAGTGTAATCGCTTTTTCTTAGATGAATTTTTGAAGTTTGCACCAGAGGTATGGGTCGCGGACAGTCGCGTCAAAAACTTTAGCCATCCAAAATATGAAAAACTGGATGAGCGTAGTGCAACCACTTGGCCTGATTTAGATGAATCACCCGAGTTTCGCAATGTCAGCTTTTATAAGACGCTCTAAAGATGAAGTGCTATAAAAATAAGACGCTAATGCGCCTTATTTTTATATATGCATACACTGTATTATGAGCAAGTGTAACGTACTACACGTAAGGTCGCAGGACGTGCATCTAATGCATTTTGCGCGCCTAAGTTTTCTGTATTGCGTATATCTGGTGTGTTGCTTAGCCCAAAGCTTGCACGAGAGTTGCCAATTTGACGGCCATATTGCTGTGTTGTGGTTGCAGGATTAGCAATTTCATTAATACTTAAAATATTGAGTTTAAATGTACGATGTTGGCCAAGTACTTTTTGGCAAGCGCGTTGTAATTTATTTTCGTCTAATTGTTGATTTTGACGACCTGCCAATGTGTAAGCTAAAGTGGCACTCGTGTCGTTTTGGGCTTCAATTTGATAGCCAGCATGACCGTTATAACTTTGGGGAGTGCTTTGGCAAGCCACTAATAATGTAGTGCAACATCCTAAAGTCAATAATTTAAGCGCTATTTTCATGAAAGTCATTTCCAGTCTTGTTATTTCTATAGATGAGTATGACATAAACAGGCATTAGACTCGATGGTATAAAGGTAGGGAAAACAATAAAATTATTTTATCTGCTAAAACTTGCCACTGCGCTGAAGCAGTGGCAGTTAAACACTTTAAGTTAATGTTCTTTAATTTTAGAATGGTGTTTGGTGTCTTTCATAAAGATATACACCAGCAATGAAATAAAGATCATGATAGTCACGTAGATAAAGAACCAAGATTCATGACCTGCTTCTTTAAAGCTAAGCGCAAAAAATTCCGCTGTACCACCAAAAATGGTATTGGCCAATGCATAGGGAAGCGCGACACCTAAGGCACGAATATGAGCAGGGAACATTTCTGCTTTTACCACGGCATTAATAGAAGTGTAGCCTGTAACAATCACCAGACCAGCTAAGCATAACCAAAATGCAGTCCAATAGTCCTGTGTTTGTCCTAATGCATCAAATAGCACATAGGTGAACAGTACGCCCAATACACCAAAGGCAATCATAATGGGTTTACGACCAATTTTGTCCGATAGCGCACCTGCCATAGGTTGTAGGCACATAAATATAAATAGCGCTAAAGTGGTAATTTGCGTTGCGGCTGGTTTGCTAAAGCCAGAGGTATTCACCAAATATTTTTGCAAATAGGTGGTGTAGGTATAAAAAGCTAAAGTACCCCCTGCGGTAAGAAACAGCACAGTAAAGGCTTCTTTAGGATAGTGTTTAAACAATGAAAGTAGGCCAGATTCAGGCTGATTTTTTTCTTTTTGAGCATTTTGAAAGGATTGTGTTTCAAGTAGGCCACGGCGGATGCGGAACACTACAATTGCTAAACAGGCACCAATGAAAAATGGAATACGCCAGCCCCAGTCATGTAATTGCTGTTCTGTAAGTACCCATTGCAGGATGAGTAGTACACAGAGTGCAGTCAGCTGTCCTGCAATTAATGTGACATATTGAAAGCTAGAGAAAAAACCACGGCGGTTTTTTTCGGCCATTTCACTCAAATAAGTTGCACTGGCACCATATTCACCACCAACACTTAAGCCTTGTATAAGCCGTGCGACCACTAGAATAATGGGTGCAAAAATCCCAATTTGGTCGTGCGTGGGTGAGATGGCAATCATTAATGAGCCAATACACATGAGGGTCACAGAAAGTGTTAAGCCAGACTTTCGGCCTTTTTTGTCAGAATATACCCCCATAATCCATGCGCCAATCGGTCGCATAAGGAAGCCTACGGCAAAAATTGCGGCTGCTTGAAGCAGTTGGGCGGTTTGGCTACCTTGCGGGAAAAAGGCATGTGCGAAATATAAGGTGAAGGCGGCATATACATACCAGTCGTACCATTCAACAAGGTTACCAGCAGAACCACCAAGAATGGATTTCACCCGCGTTTTGGTGTCGAGTGGTGCGGGTTGCATTGCGGTATCAGTCATTGTTATATCCGTTTCTTCTTATTTAATTTTTTATATTAAATCTGCTGAGTTACTGGAAAGGTAACTAAATTAAACAAATTGTATATAAAGTGTTCATTGTGCTGAAGTGGTGTTACATTGAAGTGAAAGGTTTTGAAAATTTAGCATGCTTATTGTGGCGCGGGAAACTATCGTTAGTTATGTAGATTTAATGATGTGAATAAATAAAAGGCTTAAGCTTATATAGGATTAGAGAAAATTAAAAAATAGGTTAAAAACAATAACAAAAGGAGATGCTTATGCATGATTTGTATGACTTGGCTGTGATTGGTGGTGGTATCAATGGTGTAGGTATTGCAACAGACGCAGCTGGGCGTGGTTTAAGTGTCTTCTTGTGCGAAAAGGATGATTTGGCTTCGCATACATCATCTGCCAGTTCTAAGTTAATCCATGGCGGTTTACGTTATTTGGAGCACAAAGAATTCCGCTTAGTGCGTGAAGCATTAGTAGAGCGTGAGATATTGTTAAAGAAAGCACCGCATTTGGTGCATCCTATGCGTTTTATCATGCCACATCAGCCTCATTTAAGACCTGCATGGCTAATTCGGGCAGGCCTGTTTATATATGATTATTTAGGCAAACGTGAACAGTTGATGGGTTCGGAACAGGTATTTTTTGAAAATTCTGCTAGCCCTTTAAAAGCAAATTTCAGCCGTGGGTTTGAATATTCAGACTGTACTGTAGATGACGCGCGTTTAGTCGTGCTGAATGCGATTCAAGCGCGTGAACATGGCGCTAAAATTATGACCCGAACACAGTGTGTTTCTGCTCAACGGATGGCTGGTGTTTGGGTGTTAGAACTCGAAAAAGATGGACAGCAATTGTGGGTAAAGGCTAAGGCACTGGTGAATGCGACTGGCCCTTGGGTGGCGCAGTTTATTCAACAGGAATTAAAGTTAAAACCTTCCTACGGCATACGGCTGGTACAAGGCAGTCATATTATTGTGCCTAAGTTGTATATGCAAAACAAAGCCTTTATTTTGCAAAATTATGATCAACGCATTGTTTTTGTTATTCCTTACTTAAACCAATATAGCTTAATTGGTACGACAGATCGCGAGTATACGGGTGATAGGAATAATGTCGAAATTAGCCCTGAAGAAATTCATTATTTATTGGATGTATCCAATAATCACTTTAAAACACAACTGACAGCAGTTGATATTGTGGCGAGTTTTTCTGGAGTGCGACCCTTATGTGATGATGAGTCGGATAATCCCGCAGCGGTAACGCGTGATTACACCTTGGCCTTAGATGTTCATCATGATGAGGCGCCTTTGCTTTCTGTATTTGGCGGTAAGTTGACGACCTATCGTAAATTAGCGGAAGCAGCTTTAGAGCACTTGGCACCTTATTTTGGTGATTTAAAAGATCGTTGGACAGCAGAGGCTTTATTACCAGGTGCGGAGCAGTTTTCATCTATTGAGCAACTTGCGGCTGAGATTGAGCATAAAGTCAAAGGGTTAGATGAACATACTATACAGCGTTGGGCTTATGCCTACGGCACGCGTGTATGGCATTTTATTAAGCAAGTTGTATCCGTTCATGAATTGGGACAAAGCTTTGGTCATGGCTTATATGCGCGAGAAGTGGATTATTTGGTTCAGTATGAATGGGCTGTCACATCAGAGGATATTTTAAAGCGTAGGACAAAACTGTATTTGCAGTTTGATAAAAACGAAGTTCAGGAATTGGAAAAGTATTTAACAGTACTACATGTACGAGGGTTGCCAAAAGAAGTCGCTTAAAGTTTGTGTTCCTCTGATATGGTTTGAATAGACTGAAAGGCAAGATTGGAAAATAGTCTTGTTATTTTTATTAATTCAGCAATTGCTTCATCAGGATACCGTGGCTCTACGCTTTATGAAGTTAACCAAAATTGTAGCTGTAAATGATTAGAGTGAACGTATGAGCTTACGGCACTCCAGTTCTTTTGATTGAATTGGTTGTTGGTAGAACGGTATTGAATTGCAATTAATTCAACCATTTGTTTTGTATTTTTTATTTCTTCGCCATTTAGGTACTTATTGATCTGGTTCTCAGTTGCGACAAGCTTAATCCATAGACCTTTAATTACTGCTTCGCAAAGAGGTCTTAGGAGTGTAAATGCTGAGGCTTGAAGTGTTGGAGAATTTTGTAAAAGTAGAAAAATTGAATATTGATGCTGTTGTGCAATTGCAAATAAAGAGGCCACTACTCGTGAGCGCAAGTCAGGATGAATTATTCTTAATGTTAAATACTCAGCTTCCTCATTGGCTACTTTAAATGCGTGTTCTAATTGCATAGTTGTTTTAAAAATAGATGGTATAAAAATAATGTAGCTTATTCTAGAGGCATAAAAAAAGACCGCATATAGCGGTCTTTTTTCTAATCGCTTAAATGATTAAGCAGATTTAACAGCTTCTAAAAGTTCGTCTTGACGCGCTTTTAGTGCAGCTGGAAGGCGATCGCCTAATTTTTCAAACAATTCAGTGTGGCTTTCAAGTTCTTTAATCCACTGTGCTTTGTCTTGTGCTGTTACAAGGTCAAATTGCTCTTTAGTGAAGTCAGAACCAGTCCAGTTCAATTGTTCGTAAGTTGGTACACGGCCAATTGGAGTGTCAATTGCAGTAGCACGACCTTCACAACGGTCAATTATCCACTCAAGAACACGCATGTTTTGACCGAAACCAGGCCATACGAAGTTGCCTTCAGCATCACGACGGAACCAGTTCACATTGTAGATACCAGGAAGTTTGTTGCCAGCAGCTTCAGCTTTAGCAGCAACTTGCTCACCCATTTCTAACCAGTGAGTGAAGTAGTCAGCCATGTTGTAGCCAGCAAATGGAAGCATCGCGAATGGGTCACGACGAACAACACCTTGTTGACCAACAGCAGCAGCTGTAGTTTCAGAGCCCATAGTTGCCGCTTTGTAAACACCGTCAACCCAGTCAAATGCTTCTGAAATTAGAGGTACTGTGTCTGCACGGCGACCACCAAAGATGAACGCAGAGATTGGAACACCCGCTGGATTTTCCCAGTCAGCATCGATAGAAGGGCATTGACCAGCAGAAACTGTGAAACGTGCGTTTGGATGCGCAGCTTTTTCACCAGTAACGTGTGGTTGGCCTTTCCAGTTTGTAAGGTTAGCAGGCGCTTCTTTAGAAAGACCTTCCCACCAAACTTCACCGTTGTCAGTCACAGCAACGTTTGTATAAATTACGTCTTTGTGAAGTGTAGACATACAGTTCGGGTTAGTTTTGGTATTGGTACCAGGCGCTACACCAAAGAAACCAGCTTCAGGGTTGATTGCATATAGACGACCATCTTCACCTGGTTTGATCCAAGCAATATCGTCACCTACAGTTTCAATTTTCCAACCTTCGTAACCAGCTGGTGGAATCAACATAGCGAAGTTTGTTTTACCACAAGCAGATGGGAATGCAGCTGCGATGTAGTGTTTTTCGCCTTGTGGGTTAGTCACGCCAAGAACAAGCATGTGCTCAGCTAACCAGCCTTGTTGACGACCCATGTAAGAAGCAATACGTAAAGCTAGGCATTTTTTACCAAGCAAAGCGTTACCGCCGTAACCAGAACCGAATGACCAGATTTCACGAGTTTCTGGGTAATGAACGATCCATTTGTCTGGGTTACAAGGCCAAGCAACGTCTTTTTCGCCTTCAGCAAGCGGTGCACCAACAGTGTGTACGCAAGGAATGTAGTCGCCATCAGTACCAAGAACGTCATAAACAGCTTTACCCATACGAGCCATTTTAGACATGCTTACAGCTACGTAAGGAGAATCAGTAAGTTCGATACCGATGTGTGCAATATGAGAACCTAAAGGACCCATAGAGAAAGGAACAACGTACAAAGTACGACCTTTCATTGAACCGTCAAATAAACCATTCAAACGTGCACGCATTTCAGCTGGAGCTTCCCAGTTGTTTGTTGCGCCAGCATCTTCTTTGTTTTCTGAACAAATAAAAGTACGACCTTCAACACGAGCAACGTCAGAAGGATCAGAATTTGCAAGATAAGAACCAGGATGAGTCTCTTGGTTAAGTTCTTGCATTGTGCCGTTAGCGATCATCAAGTCGATATAACGTTGATATTCTTCTGCGCTACCGTCACACCATTCAATTTTTGCTGGTTTTGTTAATTTAGCAATTTCTTCCACCCAAGCAATAAGCTTAGGGTGACGAACGAATTCTGGTGCGTTCACTTGGGTCATGGTGAGGCCTATCTAAAGTGTGTACAAACTGTACAAAGTATAATCTGTGCAAAGGGGTGCAATGCTCAGATGAAATATGAAAAAAAGTGGCGCTATTAAAGCATAATTTCATAAAAAAAATAAGACTAAAGAAGTGGTAGATTTTTTTTGGTAGATAATGCTATTTAGTTTTTTATTTATTATAAAACAACATCTTGCGTAATTTATATTGTTTTTTAATATCATTTTTTATTTTAATGAGTATTATTTATTTTTTATATAGTTATATAAAACAATAATTTATATTCGATCTAAACATGATGAATGTTATTGATTAAATAAATGGTGGTAATTCGAATTTTACATAAAGGGGCTATTAATTGTTGATAAATTCTACAAAATAATAATATTCAGGGTTGAGACGTATAAAAAATGTCTAAACAAACGAAACCTTTATCTATTATATATAATCAAAATTCAGGTTTTCATGCGAATCAAAAAGAAGATGGATATGAGGAAATATTGCATATTTTCTCAGCGCATGGATTTGAAATACAGTCATTTGAAATCAGTGATTTTGTAAGCTTTGAAAGCTTCATGTCGCATGTGTTAAGTCGCCATCAACAACTTGATAATCATGGAATTGTGGTGGTTGCTGGTGGTGATGGAACCTTAAACTCAGTTGCTCAGTACCTAATGGGAACGCCAATCCCGATGGGGATACTACCTTTGGGCACATTTAATTATGTTGCTCGTGTGTTGAATATTCCACTCGACTTAAAACAAGCGGCTGAAGTGATTGCGCAGGGTGTAATACGTGAAACGCATGTCGCTAGCATTAATAATAATATTTATTTAAATAATGCGAGTTTGGGTTTATATCCTTTATTTATAAAAAAACGTGAAATTTATAATCAACGTTTTGGGCGTTTTCCTGTTCATGCATACACTTCTGGTTTGGATGTATTAATACGAGATCGAAAAGAATTAAAACTACAGATTGAAGTCGATCATATTCGTTATCCTGTCAAAACTCCGCTGATTTTTTTTGGAAATAATCAGCTACAACTGGCAGATTTAAATTTAAAAATTGCAAATCAGGCAGCACTAGGCAAGGTCGCAGGTGTAGTGGTGGCTAAGAGTGATAAGCTCAGTTTGTTTAAAATGCTGTGGCAATTGATCCGCGGAAATTTAGAACATACCCCAGATGTTTATAGTTTTGCTGCTGAAGAAGTCTGCATACATGCGAGCAGTAAAAAGATAACTGTCGCTATGGATGGCGAGCTTAAAGAATTATGTCCACCTTTATCTATAAAGGTACATAAACATGCGTTAAAGATCATGGTGCCTTATGTTAGTTCATCTCTCTGATTTACATTTTGGGACAGAGCAACCCGAATGCATACGTGCATTAGAAGCCTTTTGTGCAAAACATCAACCTGAAGCAATTGTGGTGAGCGGGGACTTAACGCAACGGGCGCGGTTTAAACAGTTTTATAGTTGCAGACAATTTTTAGATCGTTTGAAATGTCCATATTTGGTTGTGCCTGGGAATCACGATATTCCGTTATTTCATTTATGGAATCGTTTTTTTAGCCCTTTTGCACGCTACCAGCTTTTTTTTGGCAATATGGAAATGACACTAGAAACTGAGCATTTTTTTCTGGTGGGCGTTAATAGTATACGCAGGCGTTTCCATACACGTGGCCATATCTCCTTATCGCAAATTACCCGCGTTGATCAGCACTTAAAACAAGCACCTCGGCACAAGCTTAAATATGTGGTTGCACATCAACCATTTTATATTCCGCCACAAGACAAAGAAGGGGTGAAGGACTGTCCAGTATTGGGACGTATGGCTTTACAAACTTGGGCACAAAATGGATTAAATGGTCTTTTGCATGGGCATTTACACCAATCAGCACGCTATGATTTAAATGACATTTATCAGCTCGGATGTGTACATCCAATTTGGGATATTCATGCAGGTACTGCAACTTCGCATCGATTGCATCATGGTGTAACTAATAGTTTTAATACTCTGGATTTACATGGAAATATGCAATCTTATGTATTTGATGTAGCAAGCCAACAGTTTTGTTTAGCGTAACAATTTGAAGCTTTACTTTAGAAAAGATTGAAACTGAATAAAAAATCTACAAAAAAAGCATTTTTTTTAATTTTTGCCCTTGAAGCAGATTTTTCCATCCCCACAAAAGTGTCATATCAAAAAATTGTCGATGACCTAGGAATAAGAAGTCATCTTCACATCGTAATCAATGACATTTTAAATGTCTATGGAGCTAGAAATGAGCACGATTCGTCCTTTACATGACAACGTTGTAATCCGCCGTGTTGAGAAAGAAACTAAAACTGCTGGCGGTTTAATCTTGAGTACTTCTGCTGCTGAACAACCAGCTCAAGGTGAAATTATTGCTGTAGGTAACGGCAAAGTCACTGACAATGGTGTACGTGCACTTGATGTTAAAGTTGGCGACAACGTACTTTTTGGTGCTTATGCTGGAACTAAAGTAAAAGTTGAAGGCGAAGAGCTACTTGTAATGAAAGAGTCTGACATTTTAGCTGTACTCGAAGGCTAAGCTTAGATCTTTCGATCCGAATTCAATTTGAAAATAGATTAAAAAATTTTGGAGTAAACCATGTCAGCTAAAGACGTAAAATTTGGTGATTCAGCGCGTTCAAAAATGATCGCTGGTGTAAACGTACTTGCAGATGCAGTGAAAGTAACTTTAGGTCCTAAAGGCCGTAACGTTGTAATCGACCGTTCTTTTGGTGCACCACACATCACTAAAGATGGTGTTTCTGTTGCGAAAGAAATTACGTTAAAAGACAAGTTTGAAAACATGGGTGCTCAACTTGTACGTGAAGTATCTTCAAAAACAAATGACATCGCGGGTGATGGTACGACAACTGCGACTGTACTTGCTCAAGCGATTCTAAACGAAGGGATCAAATCAGTAACTGCTGGTATGAACCCAATGGATCTTAAACGCGGTATCGACATTGCTGTGAAAGCTGTTGTTGCTGAAATTAAAGCAACTGCTAAACCAGCTTCTGACTCTAAAGCGATTGAACAAGTGGGTTCGATCTCTGCGAACTCAGATACGACTGTAGGTAAACTTATTGCGCAAGCAATGGAAAAAGTGGGTAAAGAAGGCGTAATCACAGTTGAAGAAGGTTCAGGCTTCGAAGACTCGCTGGACGTTGTAGAAGGTATGCAGTTTGACCGTGGTTATATCTCTCCATACTTCGCAAACAAACAAGATACTTTGACTGCGGAACTCGAAAACCCATTCATTCTTCTTGTAGATAAAAAAATCAGCAACATTCGTGAATTGATTGCTGTACTTGAAGCTGTTGCTAAAACTGGTAAACCGCTTCTTATTATTGCTGAAGATGTTGAAGGTGAAGCGTTGGCTACACTTGTAGTGAACAACATGCGTGGCATTATTAAAGTATGTGCGGTTAAAGCACCTGGTTTTGGTGACCGTCGTAAAGCAATGCTTCAAGACATCGCGATCTTAACTGGCGCGACTGTTATTTCTGAAGAAGTTGGTATGTCACTTGAACAAGCATCACTTCAAGATTTGGGTACTGCACATAAAGTGACTGTATCTAAAGAAAACACAGTAATTGTGGATGGTGCTGGTAATGCTGCTCAAATCGCTGAGCGTGTAACTCAAATCCGTGCTCAAATTGAAGAATCGACTTCAGAATACGACAAAGAAAAACTTCAAGAACGCGTTGCTAAATTGGCAGGCGGTGTAGCTGTTATTAAAATTGGTGCAGCAACTGAAGTTGAAATGAAAGAGAAAAAAGACCGTGTAGACGACGCACTTCATGCAACTCGCGCTGCGGTTGAAGAAGGTGTTGTAGCGGGTGGTGGTGTTGCACTAGTTCGTGCTGCGAAATCACTTGAAGGTGTTACTGGTGCAAACGATGATCAAAATGTAGGTATCAACATTTTACGTCGCGCAATTGAAGCGCCACTTCGCCAAATTGTTGCAAACTCTGGTGATGAACCATCAGTTGTAATTAACGCGGTGAAAAATGGTGAAGGTAACTTCGGTTATAACGCTGCAACTTCAGAGTATGGCGATATGTTAGAAATGGGTATTCTTGACCCTGCTAAAGTGACTCGTTCTGCACTTGAACATGCGGCTTCTGTTGCGGGCTTAATGTTGACAACAGAATGTATGATCACTGAAATTCCAGAAGACAAACCAGCAATGCCTGATATGGGCGGTATGGGTGGCATGGGCGGTATGATGTAAATTATCACCTCTCAGTTGATCTAAAAATCCCCGCTTCGGCGGGGATTTTTTTATATTTTATATATATTTAAAAAAAACCAATGTAATATATGTCACACAATATGTCAGATATAAGACTTAAGCTTTATAAAAATGTTTTTTGTAGCACTATTAATAGATTTTTATAAACTTTTGCTTTAATATCAATCAATAAATGATTTATAACATATTTAAATTAGTTTGGGGGTGTTTGTGTGTAAGGGTGATGAAGATCACGAGATGGTGATGGTAAGTACTCAAGAGCTTAAACGTTTATATGCAAAAATTCAGGAATATGAACGCATGTTTAGCTTGTTAAGCTGTGAAGAAATTCGCAGGCTGAAGGCGATGATGAGTAACTATAAAATCACTTAATTTTGAAATTCTTCAATGATATTTAAAATAAGCGTCTTTTGTGTTTCAGTTAACGCGTTAAATTTTAATAAAAAATCATAGTCCTTAGCACTTAATATCTCAGTATTTAAAGTGCTTTTATCTGTTTGGGTATCGTTATCACCAAATCTAAGCCATTGATTTGACACATTAAGCCATAATGATAAGATTGAAAGCTTATCTTGATTGGGGATGGCTTTTGCAAGCAACCAATTGTTTGCTGACTGAACAGAAATGGGCTCACCAGAATAACGCGCATTGAATTGCTTAGAAATAAAAGTGGGACTGATCGGGTGATGCTCTTGCGTTAAAGCTTGTTTTAATCGTTCTGAGAACAATAACTTTTCTTTTTGACTACTCATTGCTACTACGTATCAAATTTCAATTTTGGATTCTAAGTTAATTGACAAATCTTAAAGCTAACTTAATTTGATTAATCAATATTTGGTTTGTGCGGACTCGAGACTAACAACACGTCTTAATTATACTACATGATATCAGTTTTGATCACTGTAAGTATTTGTAGGGCTTATGAACTTTAAAGTTAGCATTTGAGCATAAGAAAGTTCATATTGCTTAATATCAATCATAATTTGAAAATTAATAATTTTAAGCTATTGTAATATATGAATTATTTAAGTTAACAATAAAATAATTGTAAAATAAATCAAATTTTGATTAATAATTAACTTTCTCTTTGGGTATTATCTCCACATCCACCAGAGGACTGGCTCAAAAAAGACACTTTATCTTGTCTTTTTTTTTAGGCTTTCACTGGTTTGCATCATCCTAGGGCAAACCAGTCTTTTTATAAAAATTGGAGAAATTCATGAAGTTTCAAAAAACATTGCTAGCAGCTACTATGGCAATTATTGCATCACATACAGTAAATGCTGCAGATGTTACACTCAGCGACAGTACAGGTCCTTTAGGTTCATGGACCACAAATGATACTAAAGTAAACGTTGATGTGAAAAATGGCTTGGTTAATATTAACGCAGAGTTATCTGATATAAAAACAAATGGTTCAGCGACAATTTCTGAGGATTTATTAATCCCGACAATTGATAATTCTTTTAATGGTACGGGTGGTCAAACAGTACTTGATTACAATTACTCGAGTTCAATTGCTGCTGATGAAGTTAAGCAAACTCAAAAAGTTACAGCTGATCTAATTCAGTTAACACAAAGTTCTTCATCTGGGAAATATACAACGAGTGAAGTTCGTCAATCTGAAGTGACTTATGATGCAAATGGTGAATATGTTGGTAGTTTAGCTCTGGGGCTAAAACCAAATACATCAGCAACTACTAAGTATGAGGCTAATAAAAATAATGGTACCCACACTATTAGTGTTGGTAAATTGGAAAAAAATGATGAACATTACTCATTCCAAGTTACTCAAAGTAAAGATAATGTAAATAAATCTACAACTATTACTGCAGGAAACATTGACCTAGGTAGCGGAACAAGCTCGCAAAAGGTTGCGACTGGTGATTGGAAGAAAGGTCAGGCTTATGCTATCTATGAAGTTACCCAAAATGGTAAAACATCAAAAGTTGAAACTTTTGATGGGAAATTGGCAGACGGTACTGCATTCAATGTAGATAATCCAGATTATAGCCAAGTGACTTTAGTTTCAGTTGGTGCAGGTGGTACACAAGCTGTTACAGTTAGCCAGTCTGAAGTTGTTAAGAAAGTTACAGATAGTAATGTCACTTATGGTGAAAAAACAACTCAGCAAAAGGGTACCAACGTAGTTGGTGATCTTTATGATGTAGATGCTGCAGGTAAGAAAATCGCAGGTACGGATAAAGCTTTAGATCAAACTTTTGTTGTAAGTGGTCAGGGTACTGTTGTTAATGAGCAGTCAGTTGTGACAGGTATTATTGGTCAAGATGCCGATAATAATAATGTTTATGGTGTTGTAGCTTCTAACATTACAACTGATGCAACTACAGGTACTAAAACAGAGCAAACGTCTGAATTGACTGGTAAAGGCTTAGTTGTAAGCAATGGTACCAATCAAACTAGTATTTCGGCAGATGGAATTTCTACAACTGGGGATTTAACTATTTTTGCGGGTTCTGATAAGGAAACCACGGTTGGTAGTTTCGTACAAGCAACAACAGCTAAAGTAGAAACCCAAGTAAATGAAAAGCTAGCTTTAGTTGACACAAAAGTTGAAGCTATTGATACAAAAGTTGGCACTATTGATGCAAAAGTTGTTGAAGTGGATTCTCGTTTGACTGCTCAGGTTGGTCAATTGGGTGGTCGTGTTGATCAATTAAACAAACGTATTGATGACGTAGAGAAAACTTCTTACCGTGGTATTGCAATTGCATTAGCTGCTCAACAGCAAATTCCAAACATTGGTGCAGGTCAATTTGCAGTATTTGGTGGCGCTGGTCACTATGAAGGCGAATCTGCAGCTGCTTTAGGTGTTGCAAGCGTATTGGCTGATGGCCGTACTGCATTCAGTGCTGCTCTAGGTTTTGCTGGCGGTAATGAAGTTGGTGGCCGTGTAGGCGTATCTTATGTATTTGGTGGTAAATAATTACCCGTAAGTACATTTGGATTAAACAAAAGATCCCCGCTTTGCGGGGATTTTTTATATTTCAAATTGAAGCATTTTTGAGTAATGAGAAGGCTATTCTGGATGCAGAGCTAAAAAATAATTTTAGAAAAATATTTATCTTGAGTTGAGGTCGCATCCCCAGTCTTTGCTCTACAGCAGATTAAGCCATAGTTGAGTTTAGTCATGTATTAAATACTGCTGACAGCATTAATTATTAAGTTTTTATTTTATATAATATAAATTTTTATAATCTAAAAATCCTGCATTAGAGTTTAGCTAGATTAATTTAAACAATACAAAAAATTTAATAAATTATTTTTCAGATTCAATTGCTTATTTTATCTAAAAACTAGTGCTGAAATAATAGACATATTTTATAAATATAAATGATTATAATTCGCATTAATTTCTTATCTGGTCATGTGAAGTGCAATATCCACGCTCATCTTTGTCATTATCCATTCTTGTTGCTTTAAGTCCCATGGCTTATGCAGAAACATCTACAGAAGGGCTAAAAACAGCTCAACAACTGCAAACCATTACAGTTGAGGCCTCCAAGCAAGGTTCCAAATATGTTGCAACTCAAGCACAAGCTGTACTGCGTACAGATGCACCGTTGTTTGAAACTGCACAGGCCATTAGTGTATTGACTCAACAACAGTTAGAGCAGAAGCAAGTAAAAACCGTTGCCGAAGCATTAGAAGGTGTAGCAGGCGTAACGGCAGGCCAATACGGTCGTAGAGGATGGGATGATTTTACTATTCGTGGACAAATTTCAAGTTCGCAAACTTATATTGATGGGCTCAGAATTCAAACTTCGGATAATGTATTACGTTCTGAAGATATTTCAGGCCTTGAATCGATTGAAGTTGTGAAAGGGCCAACCTCAGTTGGATTTGGTTTAAGCTTACCAGGGGGAATGGTGAATCTGACCACCAAACGACCACAAGCAACTACAGAGGCTAAAGGAACGCTCAGCGTTGGTAGTTATGGATTAAAAGAAGGTACATTTGATCTGAATTACGCACCAAATAACACAGAAAAAGGGGCATTTCGATTGGTAGGTCGAGTGTCAGATCAAGATGATCCGACAGATCAGGTGTTTTTTAAAAATTATTATATTGCGCCGTCTTATAATTTTGATTTAGGTGAGAAAGATGAACTTTCAGTTATAGCAAGTTATCAGCATCGAAATTATTTACGTCAACAAGGCGTGCCTTATAGTCAGGGAGATTATGTCAATTACTCACATAACCTTTTTTTTGGTGATCCCGATTATGGTTATGATGTGGATGTGTACCGCTTAGGCGCAAACTATACACATTATTTTGATCATGATTGGATCTTTAAGCAAAATTTTGCTGTTACCCAAACTGATACGATTGGTCATTCGATATTGGCCTCGGGACGCAGTACATTACCTATCATTAAACGTGCCATTAACAATCAAGATAAACACGATATCAATTATGCACTCGATAGTAATATACAGCGTAAGTTTGATTTTGGTGCAGTGCAGTATGATTTGATGGCGGGTTTAGATTTAATGCACGAGCGCAGTGATTATTACCGTCGCACGGACACCATTAATGACTTTAATGTGAATTCACCTAATTATGGTGATGTTGTGATTAAAAAGCTGGGTACGCCAAGCCATGAAATGACCTATAGTCAATATGCGGGTGCATACGTGCGTAATACTTTCAGTATAGATGATACATGGAAAGTCTCATTATCTGGACGTCATGATTGGACTCAAGTCGAAATTAACAATTTACTCAATGGTTCAAACAAGAAAAATTCTGATAATGCATTTACAGGCAGTGCCTCTGTTATGTATCGCATCAATGATATGTTTGCACCCTATATCAGTTATTCGACATCATTTATGCCTGTGACGGATTCAGGTGAAGATGGAAGTTTATTAAACCCAGAAAAAGGTGAACAAACTGAAATTGGTGTTAAGTTACAAGCTTTAGATCAGCGCTTACAGGGTTATGTGGCTTATTATGATTTGACTCGTAAAAACGTAACAGAAACGGACAGTTCAGGAAATTTTTCAATTCAAACTGGAGAGCAGACAACCAAAGGTTTTGAAGCGGAGTTGGCTGCTACACTAACTCCGCAGTGGAAAGTATTGGCGAGCTATAGTTATATTCCAACAGCAAAAGTGACTGAAAGTCTAATTAGCAGTGATATTGGTATGCGAACCAATCATATACCTAAAAATGCCGCATCTTTATCGACACAATATTTCTTTAGTCCCGATCAGTTGGGTTGGCGTGTAGGGGCGGGCATGCGTTATCAAGGGGCGCGTACTGCACAGCGTGGTACGGATTTTGTTGAACTGCCTACTTATGTACTTTTTGATCTTAATGCAGGTTATGAAGCTAAAGATTGGAGCGCAGGTTTGAGTCTTAAAAATTTGTTTGATCGTGAATATTTGGCAGGAACCACGCCAAATGCTCAGCTGGTCAATTGGGGCGATCCTCGAATGTTACGTTTTAACCTAAGTTTCAAATACTAAATTTGCGTTGAATATTTAGCGATCTTTGAAAAATAAAAATCCCTGCTTATATGCAGGGATTTTTATTTTTAAGCTTTTTACACAAGCTGATGATCAATGCTTAAAGAGCTGTCAGCCATGAGTTAAAGTAAAACACTTAAGGCTATTCTTTTATTAATTTATAATTCAGTTTAGTCTCAAACGCTTTGCCTGTTTCAATATCACGGGCTTCTACATAGTTTTCGCCCACAAAGAATTTACGCTGATCGGCATTTTGATCGAGTGTAATAATGGATGGCTGATTTGCATCAAAGCTAAATGTGCCTTTAGTTTTAGATTCGAGCTCTTTGCCTTTACCTAAATACTCTTCTTTTAGTTCATAGGTTTTATCTGATTTTAATTCTAGTGTGGTTTTAATACCTTCGCAGTCTGCGCAAGGAAATACGCCTTTATAATCACCTGCCCAATCTAAGGCATTTTCTGCACTATCGCCAGTTGGTGCAGGCGTAGTTGCTGTTGCTGTACTTGCAGGCGTTTGTTGTTCAGTTTTTTCAACGGATGGTGCTACTGTGCTGGTTTCATTTTTGCTACAGGCACTTAATGCAAATATAGATAATGCACTAATTAAGATAATTTTTTTCACGTGATTTGCCTACCTTATGAAGATCAATAAAAAATAATTCATTTTGGAATGATGTTGTACAGTGATCTTGTAAATTTATGAATGTCCAGATAAAACTGTGACGCATCTGCCTGAACAGATGTATTTTATTTGGTTGTTTGTTGAGCTGGTTTGTCTGTTAATTTACCATAACATCAGTACAATCACGACACTTTAAATTGGGGTTTGCGTGGTTGCTGTGTTAGAAAAATTTGCGGAAAAAAGTCTGAATGCAATGGGTTGGGAAATTGATAATCATTGGCCACTCAATTTGGATCAATGTGTGATGATTGCTGCGCCACATACCAGTAATTGGGATGCACTTTATGCACGCTTAGCATTAAAGGCAATGGGGGTAAATGTCCGTATTACCATTAAAGACAGCTATATGAAATTTCCATTTGGACCTTTTGTTCGAGCAATGGGTGGAATTGGAATTGACCGTCGACCAAAAGTTGAGGGTGAGCAACGTTTAAGTATGGTTGATGTCATGAGCAACTTATTTAAAGATCATCCCAAGCTGGTCATGTTAGTCACACCAGAAGGCACACGAGCAAAGCAAGAACAGTGGAAAACAGGCTTTTACCATGTTGCAACTAATGCAGGTGTACCTATTGCTTTGGCCTATATGGACTATGCAAAGAAAAAAACGGGTGTAGGTAAAATTGTTTACCCAACAGGAGATTATGAAAAAGACATGGCAGAAATCATGGATTTTTACGCACAAATTCATGCGAAATTTCGAGAAAGTTTTAGTGTGGACCAACGCTATTACGCGAAATAAAAAATAGGGCTTAAAGCCCTATTTTTATGGGATGGTTACAGCTGTGGAATGACATGAGGCATGAAAGAAACTTAATGTTGTATACCACCTAAATTTTGACAAGCTGCTTTGTAGATGAAAAATTGCTGCTCAATCACTTGGTCTAAAGGTAAGTCAAACAGATGTTCTCCCTGTTTGTAACTTTGAATATAGGATTGAGCTTTTTGTTTACTCGATGCCAATTTATGTTCATGAAAACTGGTAATTGAGCTGCGTCCCATTTGACTGGTTTCAATGTTATTGCAGTGAAACTGGTCAAATAATTTTTCAGCTTTACGGATTTCGCTAGATGTGCCAAACATACAACCTGTAAGTAAAAATAGCATTACAGGCATGAAAATGTATTTCATGAGAGATCAATAGGAGGTGTGGGCGTGTAAGTGGCTATTGTATAAATATATAAAATTAAAACTGTATAAATTTATTGAACAATTGATCAAAAAATAAAAAGATAGATAACACAATTGAAAGGCTAAACCAATTTGGATTAAATTTTATAGAGTTCAGCATAAATTTGGACGATTTAAAATGTTTAGGCACGAATATAGTTGTGTATTTTATCCATCCGTATTTCGCAATTTGATGACTTAAAGATACGGAATTTTACATCTCCTTCAAGATATCTTCAGAATAAATTTTAATAATCAGCCTCACATACAGTTGGATGTATAAGGTTGTGCTCATGCAATTAAAACGCTGTAAAAAGTCTTTCGCAATTTTATGTTTAATGTTGGCTAGTTCGAGTTATGCGGCTGATGTTCCATCAGATATACACGCCATGACCACATCGCAAATAACATTGGTTACTCACCCAATACCAATGACCGGTGCAGTATTAAGTTCAGTCGGCCATTCGGATGATCCAGATATTAAAGAGGTGAGAGAGGAAGAGTCTCCCTTACGTGATTCTAAACCTTTACGTACAGCACGGCCTAAATAGCAAGTGGTGTGTTTTAACTGGCTTCTACCATACTACTAAAAAGTAGGAAGCAACCCGAAGAAAATAGTAGAGCCAATACACTGTGCTTAAACTGTCGCTCTGAAATTTTATAAAATAGTTTTGCGCCCAGCATTGCTGGGAGGCTCACTGCAATAAGTAATACCAAAGCATAGGGGAGTAGTTGAGTCTGTAAGGTTCCTTGGGCTAAATAAGCAATAAGGGTAAAGAGCTGGATAGCAAAATTAAAATGGCGCAATATAAAGCGTTGTTCTTGTTTTGGGCGCTGTTTGAGCATGAGCCATGCGGAAGGTAGCGAACCACAAAAACCGCCTAAGCCTCCTAAAATCCCCCCAAAAAAACCAATACTGGCATCAGCATAGCGACCAGATTGTTGAATGCCCTTAATTTGGGGGTTAAACAGCATAACTGGGCACCAAATAATTAAAAAAATTCCAAGCAATAGCTTAAAAGTATGTGCCTGAATTAAGTCTAAAAGATAGGTACCTAAAGGCACGCCAATTAAGCCTGCGATGATATAGGGAATAACCAGCTGACGTGACGAGTTATGCTGTCCACTTTCTTGTCTGAGGGAAATGACATGGCTCCACACCGAAGCGAGTACCACTAAAGGTGCTGCCAATTGGGGTGGTAATACCCAAACCCAAAAAGACATGGCCACGAGTGCAAATGCAAAACCTGTTAAGCCTTGTATAAAGCCCGCCAGCATTGCACCTATGATAAAAATCAGCCAAGTCATGAAAATCATGTACGAAAATTGAGTCGCTTATCTTAACGAAAGATAGCAGTTTTATTTAACTGGAATTCACCTATGCTTAGCTGAAATTTTAATATTCTTCAGCATTATAGAGGGGAATAAGTTGAGTGCCATTATAAAAAGACGCATTCAGCGTCTTTTTATGTCAAAGATATTTTAAATGCTAGCTCAGGATGAGCCGACTAAGAAAATTAAGGCTGAGAGGTTTTTTGAAATAAGCCAGCACGTACGGTTCCCGCTTTGGTCTCTTTAATTTTATGCCAAGAAGTCGGAAGTGTTAATTTGCTTAAATCTTGATCTGCTTCTACATAAATCAATGCTTGGTGTTTAATTAGAGGGTCTGCCAGCTCAGCCAATTCTTGCCACAAATCTAAGCTATAAGGAGGGTCTAAAAATACCAAATCAAATTGCTGTTTTAAGCTTGGAAGGGTCTGTTGTGCGGTGCCTACTTTGAGTTGAGCTTGTGCTTTGGTCACACGTAATAACTCAAGATTTTGAGTTAAAAACTGAGCTTGATTACGGTCAGGTTCAATCATTACAACTTGGCTGGCACCACGTGATAGTGCTTCAAAAGCCAAAGCACCTGAACCTGTGCAAATATCTAAAACCTGCGCGTTTTGCACATCCCACATCAGCCAGTTAAATAATGTTTCACGTACACGGTCAGGCGTTGGTCGAAGACCATCAATGGATGCAAATGGGAGTTGGCGACGCTTCCACTCACCACCAATAATACGTATTTGATTTTTCATAATTCAATTCATTCCACATCATTCGATGTTGCTACAGGTGCTGTCAAAGGCGCAGGCACGGGGGCTGATGCTACTGGGCTTGATGCTGGTGTTGCGTTGTGGCTATTTGCATGGCTATTGCTTTGAGTCGCTGCATTTGGGTCAGCAGACAATATATTACTACCACTTGGCAGTTCACCTGGTTTAATGCCTGCGGTCATTAAGCCACCGCTAATTTGATGGTTTGCAGGTCGAATTGGGTTTTTCTTACGTTGCAATAACCAATAATCAAAAATTGGACGTGCTAATTGGGCAGCGGAGCCACCATGACGACCATTTTCCCATACTACAACAATCGCAATTTCAGGATTTTCTGCAGGTGCGAAGCCTACAAACAGACCATGGTCCAGCTGACGCTCGGTTAAAAGAGCTTCATTGTAGCGTTTACCTTGCGCAATACTTTTGACTTGGGCTGTCCCTGTTTTACCAGCAATATGATACATCGGTGTACGAATACCACGGCCGGTACCGCTTTCAACAACATCGACCATCGCATCACGCATTTTGATCCAATCTTCAGGCTTACCATTAAATTCGATATGGCCATCAGGTGCATTGTGTGCCTTATAGGCTTTAAAGCCCTTACTGTCACGAAGTACATGGGGAGTAACATGCGCGCCTTGATTGGCTGTGATTGCGGTTGCCATTGCAAGCTGTAGCGGTGTCGCTGTAAAAGCACCTTGGCCAATACTAACGGAAATGGTTTCACCTTTGAGCCATTTCGACTTACGGGTACGCATTTTCCATTCAGGGCTTGGATATAGACCTTCACTTTCACTTGGTAAATCGACGCCAGTTTTCGAACCAAAGCCAAATTGGCGCATCCAAGTGTTCATTTTTTCAATACCCATACGATACGACAGGATATAAAAATAAGTATCACAGGAAACAATTTGAGCTTTATGCATATTCACAGAGCCATGCCCCGTTTTTTTATGGTCACGGAAGCGATGACTATCACCAGGTAAAGTGAAATAACCTGGATCGGCAATGGCCGTATTCCAATCTACCAAATTATAGTGCAAACCGCCCATACCAAACATTGGTTTAATGGTTGAACCTGGTGGATACGCACCTTGTACAGCACGGTTATAAAGTGGCTGATCTAAATTATCACGTAGCGCGCTATAGTCCTTGCTACTAATCCCCGTCACAAAAAGGTTAGGGTTAAAACTCGGACTAGACACTAGGGCTAAAATTTCACCTGTACGTGGGTCCATGGCAATAATTGCACCACGGCGCCCTGCTAGTTGTTCTGAGGCAACAGTTTGCAAGCCATAATCTAAAGATAAAAAGAGATCATTACCACGAACAGGATCTTTACGGCCTAAATGACGTAAAACATTGCCGTGTGCATCTGCTTCAACAGATTCATTGCCAGGTAACCCATGTAATAATTCTTCATAAGACTTTTCAACCCCAATTTTACCAATCAGGTTTGTGCCTGCGTAGAGGTCTTTATCAATACTTTTGAGTTCTTTGTCATTAATACGACCGACATAACCAATCACGTGCGCAAAGAGTTCGCCATGTGGGTAATAGCGTGTCATTTGGGTCTCTATGTTGACACCCGGAAATTGATATTTTACTTCGCTAAATTTAGCGATTTCAATTTCGTTTAAATTTAGCTTAAGCGCTACACGTTCTGTTTTTTTAGAGGTCTTAATACGACTTTTAAAGCGATCGATATCTTCTTCCGTTAAATTTAAGATCGGAATTAGACGATTCACAGTGTCATCGATATCTGGAATATCTGCACGGCTCATGGTGGCAGAAAATACAGGATAGTTGTCTGCCAGTAACACACCATTACGGTCATAAATATAACCACGTGCAGGTGCTAAAGGCTGTAGGCGAATACGGTTTTGATCTGATGCAGTTGAAAATTCTTGATAACTGCTGATTTGGAGATAGGCATAACGTACCACCAATAACAGCATAAAGAAAATAACTATACCTGCTGAAATCAGTACCCGATTGCGATAAATGCGCTTTTCTTGCTGTACATTTTTTAAAGGAAAGTGCTGCTTCATACGCGATCGGCTTGACTCAGAAACTAGAGGGAAATTTGAAGATGAATATTCTAACGCAAATGCAGTTTTTTGATAGATAAAAAATGTCTGCATTGTATGTTCTGTCTAAACTTTGACTTTGTAGACATCAAAAAGGTAAATTGCAGTATATAAGGATGCGAATAATTCTGATAAAGTCAAATCGCATAAAAATAGGAAATCTATTACAAATATAATTACGGAAGATGGTGAAAATAATGAACAAAGTTTATTCTTTGTTGGCTTTTATATTGGTAACCAATACTGCTTATGCACAAGACAATAGCTTTCTGCCAGAAGCAAAGTTAAAGCAAGGCGATGCGCAGACATTGAACCTCGGGGTCGGTTTTACGCAAAAAATGATCCATTTAAATACCGAATGGGTGAATCCTTACGGCATTGCTTATGTGAAAGGCGGTGTATATTTAAATGATGATCATACCGCAGGTGGGCAAGTCGGTTTTCGCTACCCAGTGCAATTCACAGGTAAAGATAAAAACGGTTATTACCTAGGTGTATACGCAGGCCATATTGACAGTAAAAAAGTCGATAATAGCTATGAAAGTCGCTTAGGTGGTGGTGTAGATTTAGCCTATGTCATGATGAGTCGCGAAAGGATCAGTACCTTTAGTGTGGGTATTGGCGCTGGCGAAAAATTGACAAATAATGATGGGACTGTTGCTGCAGAAACGAAACCGCAGCTACAATTCTCCTATACTATAAGTATTGGATTATAGTAACAATATTGCCTGTGATCTCTTTAGAGTCGACTTAATAAAATTAAATATGGAAATGATACATGCTTGAGTACGTCAGCGAATTATGGCAAACCTTTACACAGCGTCCAGATTTTTGGGCCGTGCTCAGCATTATCCCTGTTACTGCATTTGTTACATGGGCACATGTATGGATGGCGCTTAAAATGGTGTTTTACCCAATTAATTTTTGGGGTTTCCATTTAGGCCCATTGCCTGTGGGATGGCAGGGGATTGTGCCACGTAAAGCTGGCCGTATCTCTGGGATTATTACTGACAATACGCTATCCAAATTAGGTTCTTTGCAAGAGTTTTTAAATGCGATGGACCCTGAAGATATGGCGCGTATTATTGGTGAGCAAGTGGGCTTTGAGCTCGAACATCTCATTGATGAAGTTATGATCGATCGCAATGCCGTATTGTGGGAAAACCTTCCATATTCGATCAAACGCCGAATTTATGCACAAGCGCAAAAACAATTACCAGGTACGTTAAAGGAACTTGTGACCGAACTGACCATGAACGTTGAGTCACTAGTCAACATGCGCGACATGGTGGTAAGCCAAATGGAAGGCGACCGCAAATTGATGGTACGCATGTTCTTAAAGGTTGGCCAAAAAGAGATTAACTTTATTTGGCATATTAGTGCATTGATAGGCATGTTCTTTGGTATTTTCCAAATGATCGTTTGGTTTGTTGTGCCTTGGCATTGGACAGTGCCATTTTGGGCGGCTATTTGGGGTTTCTTAACAAACTGGATCGCCATTTGGATGGTGTTTAATCCTGTAGAGCCACACTACGTGCGCTATCCACAGTTTTTTGAGTTGACTAAAGGACATAAATTCCCTTGGATTAAACCTGTGATTCCACGTATGGGTACTTACAATATTCAGGGCGCATTTATGAAACGTCAGGAAGAAGTATCCGATGTATTTGCGAGTGTGGTCACTGAAGAGCTAATCACCTTAAAGTCGATTATGACCGAAATGATGTATGGTGCTAAAAAAGATAAAACGCGCCGTATTGTGAAACGCCATATTAATGAAATTATGGAAACTCCGTTGGTCAGAACGTCTTTACAGCTGTCTTTAGGACCAAAAGAATACGCAAAACTCAAGACAGACTTGATTGACCGCTCAATAGAAATTACGATGGTGCCTGTATGCGACCCTGCGTTTAATGCGAGCCGTGCACAGAAAATCTTTCAAATGTTTAAAGACCGTATCCGTGAGTTAACGCCAAAAGAATTTCAAAACCTATTACGTCCTGCTTTTCAGGAAGACGAATGGATTTTGATTGTACTTGGGGGTGTAACTGGTTTTATCGCTGGTACAATACATTTGTTCGTGGCTTTCTTATAATTAGATGCTGGCAGCAAGATCGAATTTGATTGATCATCGCTGAGCAGTGTTATACATATTGTTTTAAATGAGGATGTTTATTTATGCGCATTATTTTACTCGGACCACCTGGAGCAGGTAAAGGTACACAAGCTCAGCTGATCTGTAAGCGCTACAATGTCCCACAAATTTCAACCGGTGATATGCTCCGTGCTGCAATTCGTGAAGGAACTGAACTAGGCCTTAAAGCTAAAAGCGTCATGGACAATGGTGGCTTGGTTTCAGATGAGCTTATTATTGGTCTTGTAAAAGAACGTATTGCTCAACCTGACTGTGTAAACGGTTGCATCTTCGATGGTTTCCCACGTACGATTCCACAAGCCGAAGCGTTGGAAAATGAAGGCATTAATATCGATCACGTGATTGAAATTGATGTACCAGACGAAGAAATCGTACAACGTCTTTCTGGTCGTCGTCAGCACCCTGCATCTGGTCGTGTTTACCATATCGTCTACAACCCACCAAAAGTGGAAGGTAAAGATGACGAAACTGGTGAAGACCTTGTGCAACGTCCAGATGACCAAGAAGAAACGATTCGTAAGCGTTTAGGTTCATATCACACTGAAACAGAACAATTGGTTGGTTTCTACCAAGGCCGTGCGGCTTCTGGTGAAAATGCGCCAACATACGACAAATTGAATGGTCTTCGTCCAATCGAAAACGTTCAAACTGATTTGTTTGCGATTTTAGATCAGTCAAAATAATTCGATTTTTCGAATTTTGACTTTCAAAGAGCCCTAAGTCATATTAGGGCTCTTTTTATTGGTTTTTATGAATAGGTTAAATCATGGAAATAGGTGTTGTTTTAATGATGCTGGTTACAGTTGCTGTCGTAATTGGTGTTTCTGTGATGAGTTATAAAATGCTGGTAAATGTGCGTAAGCAAGAGGCTCTAGAGCGCAAGCAAGCAGGTGCCCCTGAGCGCCAATTACATCCAAAAATTAAACAACATCAAGATGAAAAAAATAAATAAGATCTTATGTCAAAATCATGAATTAAAAAAAGCTGAACTTAAAGTTCAGCTTTGCTGTTTTTGATTTGTATAGGTCGAGTCGCACCAAATTCAAAGCGATCTGGCCAGTTGCATACATCCGATACAATGCATTCATTACACTTGGGCTTACGTGCAATACAACAATAACGACCATGTAAGATCAGCCAATGATGTGAATCTACAATAAATTCTTTAGGAATCACTTTGACTAAGCGGTGTTCAACTTCCAAAACATTTTTACCAACTGCTAATCCCGTACGATTCCCCAAACGAAAGATATGCGTATCTACAGCCATAGTCGGCTGGCCAAATGCAGTATTCAGTACCACATTAGCCGTTTTGCGTCCTACACCAGGCAAAGCTTCTAGGTTAGCACGGTTATTGGGCACAACACTGTTATGCTTTTCAATCAGCATTTTGCAGGCTTTAATCACATTTTCGGCTTTTGAATTATATAGGCCAATGGTCTTAATGTATGTTTTGAGCCCATCAACACCTAATGCATAAATTGCTTCAGGGGTATTGGCAACAGGGAAAAGCTTATCCGTCGCTTTATTCACACTGACATCCGTTGCTTGTGCAGACAGAGTCACAGCCACCAATAATTCAAAAGGATTAGAATAGTTTAACTCAGTTTCTGGGTGAGGGCGCTGTGCTCTTAAACGTTCAAAAAAAGTTTGAATTTGCTTTTTAGTCATGTTTTTTACAGTCATACGGATGCTCCCTGTAATACGCTAAGTTGAACCATCAGTTGTTCAAGCATTTGGCGTTTGTTGGAATCTTCACGTACGCTCAGTTGTTTTTCTAACTTTTTGATTTGTGTTCTAATTTTAGCTAATTCAATGGTGGTTTTTGCATCAAGCTTAACGGCAACAGGTTCTGGTTTTTCAGCCACTTGTATTTCTGGCATCACAGAAGACTGCGCAGAAAATTGAGCAAAAAGTGCGGTATCAATTTCGGCGCGTACTACAGGCCCTTTACGATCAACACGGCGCTTTTCTTCACGCTGAATATGTGAGTAATAACGCTCGCGCAGATCATTTTGTTCTGTAATGCGGATGATCTCTGTAGGAATACTTTGTAGGTCTTCGACCAAGTCAATACAATCTACTGGGCATGGTGGAATACACAGCTCGCAGCCCGTACACAGGTCAGTCAAAATAGTATGCATTAATTTGCCAGAGCCAATAATGGCATCGACCGGGCAGGCACTAATACATTTTGTGCAACCAATGCATTCGTCTTCGCGAATAATCGCCTTCATACGTTGTGGACGACCATCGCTTTGCGTTGGCCATACGCTTTCTTCAGCAGTGAGTTTTGCACGGCCTAATAAGCTGGCAAGGGCATCTGCAACAGGCTGACCACCAGGGACGCATTTATTGGCTTCTTCACCTTCAGCAATCGATTTGGCATAAGGTAAGCAACCATCACGGTGACCACATAAACCACACTGGGTTTGCGGTAACAGAGCATCGATACTTTGAATCAGGGAAAATTGAGTGTTCATGTGAAACCAAAACTGCGGGGCAGACAAAATGTTAAAAATGGCTGAAACGCAATACTAGCATGTTTTTGAACATAATTCCTCTGCACGAAAATAGCACTAGATATGCATTAAAATCGAGCAAAAATATGCTTTCATATATGTGAAAAAGTTATTAATTGTATAAAAAAAAGTGTTATTAATTTTAATTAAATTGCTGTTGTTAAACAAAAAATAAAGTTTTTTTAAAAAACTGTTGCCGAATGTAAACAAAAGATATTTAATGTTTTGCGCCAAAATAAATCATTGATTGAAATTTTGACCAATTTTGATCCATTTCTGCTGAGGATTAAGCGTTGAAATACAACAGCCTTAACGACTTCCTAGATTACGTAAAATCACGTGATGCTCATCAACCAGAATTTCTTCAAGCTGTTGAAGAAGTAATGACTAGTCTCTGGCCATTCATTGAAAAGAATCCACAATATGCTGATTATGGTTTGCTAGAACGCCTAGTAGAACCAGAACGTGCGATTCAATTCCGTGTATCTTGGGTTGATGACAAAGGTCAAACTCATGTAAACCGTGCTTTCCGTGTTCAATATAACTCGGCAATTGGTCCTTTTAAGGGTGGCATGCGTTTCCACCCATCTGTAAACCTTTCAATTCTTAAATTCTTAGGTTTCGAACAAACATTTAAAAATGCATTAACTACTTTGCCTATGGGCGGTGGTAAAGGCGGTTCAGATTTTGACCCTAAAGGTAAATCTGAAGGCGAAATCATGCGTTTCTGCCAAGCGTTAATGATCGAGTTATATCGTCATTTAGGCTCTAACACTGACATCCCAGCGGGTGATATTGGTGTAGGTGGCCGTGAAGTTGGTTACATGGCGGGTATGATGAAGAAGCTCAGCAATGACACTTCATGTGTATTCACTGGTAAAGGTTTAACTTTCGGTGGCTCTTTGGCTCGTCCAGAAGCAACTGGTTACGGTACTGTGTATTTCGCTGAGGAAATGCTCAAGACTCGTGGCGATAGCTTTAAAAATAAAGTTGTAACGATTTCAGGTTCTGGTAACGTTGCTCAATATGCTGCTGAAAAAGCAATGTATTTAGGTGCAAAAGTCGTTTCACTTTCTGACTCTGCGGGTACTGTATTCGTTAAAGACGGTTTTACAACTGAGCTTCTTGCTGAAGTGATGGAATTGAAAAACGTTAAACGCGGTCGTATCTCTGAATTTGCATCTAAACATGGTTTCGAATATCTTGAAGGCAAACGTCCTTGGGGTATTAAGTGCGATATCGCGCTTCCATGTGCAACTCAAAACGAATTAGATGAAGCTGATGCTGAAGCCCTTCTTGCAAACGGTGCGATCTGTGTTGCTGAAGGTGCAAACATGCCTTCAACTTTGGCTGCTGTAGAGAAATTCGTAGAAGCGAAAATTCTTTATGCACCAGGTAAAGCATCAAATGCGGGCGGTGTTGCAACTTCTGGTCTAGAAATGTCTCAAAATGCAATCCGTTTGGGTTGGACTTTTGAAGAAGTTGATGAGCGTCTACACGCGATTATGAAAGAAATTCACCGTAACTGTGTGAAATTCGGTACTGAAGAAGATGGTACTGTAAACTACGTAAATGGTGCGAACATTGCGGGCTTCGTAAAAGTTGCTGATGCGATGCTTGCGCAAGGCGTTTACTAAGTTTTAAGTTAGTACAAAATAAAAAAACCGAGGCTAAATGCCTCGGTTTTTTATGCCTGATAAATGAAGATCTATAGGTCTAAATCAAACTTATAGTGAGCCTTTAATCGCTTCGCGTTCAACCGCCATGTCATATACATAAGCATATTTAGACTGGTCTGCTGCTGGGTTTTTAATTTCATAACGTTTTACACGAATGATTTGACGTTCATTTGGACGATGTTCAAAACCTTCAATTTGGTTATAAAATAATGTCCAATCTTTGTCGACTTGGGTTTTCACACCATTGTCTGCATATTTAACTTCACGTACTTGTAGGCAAGTTTGTGGTGCAACACCAGTACATTTTTTTGTTTCAGGGCTGACTTCGAGAAAAATAGTTTCGCCTTGGGTTTGGTATTTTGTTTCAGGTGTCATTTTGCCTGTAAACACATACGGCGTACCATCTTTTGCGATCAGTGTTAAGGTTGGTGCATTAACATCATTTAGATTTAATTTAAATGCCGTTTTACCGTTCTCAAAAATCTGACCAGCAATACCTTCTTGTTTCATCAAATCACCAGAACAAGCCATCATTGTAGACATCAGTGTGCCTGTTTCAATGATGTTAGATTCAACTTTCCAAGAGCTGGCCATTGTGTTGCATGATGTACTAATGCTAAGACGATTATCGTCTGAAAAATTAAGCACTAAAGGTTTTGGTACACCTGTATCGGTACTCCATTGATAGGAAGCCAAGGTTTTATTTGCATTTTGCTGTTGTAATACAGACACGGCTAAATCTCCTGCTTTTTGTAAATCAGCAGTTTGGCAGGCAGCCAATGTGAGTGGGAAAAGAGCAATGGCTAAAAATTTTAATTTCATGTTTTAGTCTACAAATAATTGATTTAAATAACAGAATTTAGAATACATTAATTAAAACATAAACTAATGGATACATTTTGAACATTTAAGTATCAAAATGTATCCATAAATAAAAAATTGTTAAATTATAAAATATTTTTATGCAATAGCTTTTTTTGACTCAAAAAACTAGTCAAAGCGATAAATATCTCGCCCTAAAGCACCCATAGAATAGCTATGGTGCACAATGTTAAAACGCTTGCCTGTACCCATAGCAAAAAATAACGGCGCAAAATGCTCTAGGGTGGGGTGGTTGCGTAGCACATGAGGAATGGTTTGCCAATCCAGCACGGCATCAAAATCATGGTGCTGTAGTTTTGCTACGACATAATTGCGAAATACAGAACACCATTCTGGAGTGGTTGGCTTTGGATTCTGCCATTCTATTTCCCGTAAATTATGCGTAATACTGCCAGAACCAATCAATAAAATTTGTTGTTCGCGTAATTCTGCTAGAGCACGGCCAATACTGAAAATATCTTCCGCCGATAAATTCATAGGCAAAGAAATTGAAATGAGTGGAATATTTGCTTCTGGATACATGTGGAGTAGTGGCATCCATACGCCATGATCACGCGGACGTGTGTTATTGGCATGGGCTTCAAATCCTGTTTGAGCCAGCAAGTCTAAAATATGCTCAGCCAGTTCGGGTTGACCCGGAGCGGGATAGCGAATCTCATACAATTCGGCAGGAAAGCCACGGAAGTCATGCCATGTTTCAGGACGTGAGGCTGTACTGACTTCTATGTCTTTACTCTCCCAATGGGCAGACATCACAATAATTGCTTTGGGCCGAGGCAGGTTTAGGCTCAAGCGCTCGAGTGCTGGCCCAATTTGCTCAGGATTGATGGCTAACATGGGTGAACCATGAGAGATAAATAAGCCAGGCAAAGTCTGTAGCTTCATAGGAGAGATATGCCCTAAATAAATTTAGGCATGTACATTTACATGCCTAAAGGGAGAAAAATGGATATTTTATAACATGATCATACACAGGATACAGCGTTTAAAAATGACAGTTGCCTGTGAATGAGATACGAAATTAACCTGCACGATGATAAGGATGATTATTATTAATACTCATTGCTCTATATAGCTGTTCAATCAGCATAACGCGTACCATCGGATGTGGTAGGGTTAATTTGGAAAGCGACCAATGCCATGCTGCAGCTTTGCGAACTGCCTCAGAGTGGCCATCTGGTCCACCAATGGCTAAAACTATATCATTACCTTCAAGCATCCAGCCCTTCATGGTTTCTGCCAGTTTTTCCGTACTAAATTCACGGCCACCGACTTCTAAAGCAATCAGCACTTCATTGTGTTTCATGGCATTTAAAATACTATCGCCTTCAATTTGGCGGTATTTTAAAATATCTGCTTCAGAATCATTTTTACCGCGTTTTGCCATTGGCAATTCAATAATTTGTGTTTGTACAAAAGGTTGAATGCGCTTGAAATAATCTTCAAAGCCAGTAAGTACCCAAGCAGGCATTTTTTGGCCAATGGTCAAAATACGAATTTTCATAGAGGGCAGGGTAACAGCAAGAAAGGCCTATTATAACGCTCTAATACACTATTGCGAATTTCAGACACAAAATGCAATTGAATTAGTCCAACTATTGTTGCTTTAATACCCGAATATCGTCCGTGGTCTAAGTCATTACGGGTCAAAATAATGATATAAAACGATCAGCAGTGAGAATAATAATAATGCTCCAACCGCGCCAAAGATCTGTTCAAAAAATTGGGTTGTATTTAACCTTCTTGTTGCTATTCAGTTTCAGCTCGCTGGCGTTTGCAGCTATACCAGCAGATGCAAAAAACTTACGTGTCTATATGGAGCAAGTGATTGGTGCCCAAGCGGGCCGTCATGCACAAAATATTCAAGAGCTCAATCGAGTGTCGGCATGGATTAGAGAACAAATGCGTTTGTTTGGTGTGCCATGCCAATATCAAAATTATACGGTCAATAGCCTACCTTATCGTAATGTGGTGTGTTCTCTAAACACAGGTAAATCACAAAAAAGTTGTGGTGGGTGCGCATTATGATGTTCTACAAGACGCCATGGGGGCAGACGATAATGCATCTGGTGTAGCAGGGGTAATTGAGATTGCTCGTATTCTGGCGACTGAAAAAGCCAGCCTTAAACATAATATTGATTTTGTTTTTTATACGTTGGCTGAGCCACCGTATTTCCGTACAGAAAATATGGGCAGTTTTATTCATGCTAAATCTTTAGCCAAGCATAAACAACAGATTGTGGCAGTCTATATTTTAGAAATGATCGGCTATTTCGATGAAAATGAAGTGCAACAATATCCAGCAGGTTTAAAGTGGATTTATCCAGCGCATGGCAATTTTATTGCTGCTGTGGGTAATCTCATGTCACGTGATTTAACTTATGACTACTGCACAGCCATGAGAAAACTCAACGCTCTGCAGTGCGAACGCTTAATTGCACCGAGTTTTATGCAGGATTTAGATTTTTCAGATCATTTGAATTATTGGAAATTTGATTTTCCAGCCATCACCATCACAGATACAGCAATGTATCGCAATAAATATTATCACACACGGCAAGATACTTTAGATCGTCTGGATACTGAAAAAATGGGGCATGTAGTGAATGGTGTAGTGAAAATGCTACTGAAGGAATAGACATAAAAAACGCAGCCCAGAAAGCCTTCGGACTGCGAAAGGAGGTTACCAACCTGGAGATGTTGGTAACCATTCTAGATGTAAAACATCAAAAACATAAAAAGAAACATACAGCGCGTATGATCTTATAATTAGATATGGGGTTATTTTGTGTATATTTCAAGCGAAAAATCAAAATTTTATAAAAATTAAAATGATTCGCTAGGTTTTTCTTTTTAAATATAAAAATTTATCAATGGCTTAAGTTTGATAAAAAATTTGGTTATTTTATATATTTTCTTAATCAACTATTGCTTGTATATCGCACTCGTAGTATGTCCCATTCTTTTGGATGGGATGAAAGCACTTAAATAGTCTTAAACATTTTTGTAGTTTAAAAATCCAGTTGATCTGCTGGAAATGAAAAAGCCCTGTCGAAACAGGGCTTTTATCTAAAACTAAAACTAGGCGATTAATGACGCGCAGCTTTACCTTCTTCAGTTGTTTTCACAATGGGTGCTTTAGCCAAAGGTTTAGGCGTATCTACCAAAGCCAAAGGTAAAATCTCATCAATAGATTTCACAGCTTTAATTTCTAGACCTTGTTTAACGTTCTCTGGAATTTCTGCCAAATCACGTACGTTTTCCTGTGGAATAAAGACCAGTTTAATTCCGCCACGGTGCGCAGCTAAAAGTTTCTCTTTTAGACCACCGATTCGCATTGCACGACCACCTAGACTGGTTTCACCTGTCATTGCAATATCTGGACGAATTGCAATACCTGTGAAAGCAGAGACTAAAGCAGTTGTGAGGGCTAAACCAGCAGATGGGCCATCTTTTGGTGTTGCACCTTCTGGTAAATGAACATGCACATCGGTTTCTTCAAAACGTGAAGATTCAATGCCGAGTTCATCTGCACGTGTACGTACAACCGTCATAGCAGCAGTAATGGATTCTTTCATTACATCGCCAAGAGAACCAGTGGTAATGAACTTACCTTTACCTTTGACAGCAGCAACTTCAATCGTGAGTAATTCACCACCGACTGAAGTCCAAGCTAAGCCATTTACGCGACCCACTTGAGCTTCATCTTCAGCCATACCGAAGTCAAATTTGTGTGGACCTAAGTAGTCAGGTAAGTTGCTCGAATTCACTTCAATTTGAAGATTTTTCGCTTTTTTGCTTACCGCTTCTTTAACCACTTTACGCGCAATTTTAGAGACTTCACGTTCTAAGCTACGCACACCTGCTTCACGTGTATAACGCTGTACAATGTCGCGAATCGCTTCTTCGTGAACCGTCAATTCTTTTGCACGTAGGCCATTGTTCTTAATGGCTTTAGGAACAAGATAACGCTCAGCAATATTCACTTTCTCGTCTTCGGTATAACCCGGTAGGCGAATGACTTCCATACGGTCAAGTAATGCTTCTGGAATATTCATGCTGTTTGCAGTACAGATGAACATCACTTCAGACAGGTCTAGATCAAGATCTAAATAGTGATCGTTAAACTTACTGTTTTGTGATGGATCAAGTACTTCAAGCAACGCAGAAGCAGGGTCGCCACGGTAGTCTTGTGCCATCTTGTCAATTTCATCGAGTAAGAACAGAGGGTTCTTCACGCCGACTTTAGTTAAAGACTGCACAATTTTACCTGGCATCGCACCAATGTAAGTACGACGATGACCACGAATTTCAGCTTCATCACGTACGCCACCAAGTGCCATGCGGACAAACTCACGACCTGTTGCTTTTGCTACAGATTCACCAAGCGAAGTTTTACCCACACCTGGAGGACCAACTAAACATAGAATTGGGCCACGGAGTTTTTTCACGCGTGATTGCACTGCAAGATATTCCACAATACGATCTTTAACGTCATCTAAGCCATAATGATCTGTATCTAAAATTTCTTGTGCTTTGGCCAAGTTAATGCTGACTTTGCTGGCTTTATTCCAAGGTGTATCTAAAATCACCTCTAAATAGTTACGCACTACAGCCGCTTCACTTGACGCAGGTTGCATGGCTTTGAGTTTACGGAACTCAGCTTCTGCTTTTTTACGGACATGCTCAGGCAAGTCTGCTTCAGCCAAGCGACGCTCAATTTCTGCAACGTCGTCTTCTGCACCGCCATTCATGTCAGAAAGTTCGCGTTGAATGACCTTCATCTTTTCATTGAGGAAGTATTCACGCTGGTTTTTTTCCATTTGGCGTTTTACAGAGTCATGCAAAGTTTGTTCAATTTGCTGTTCTTCAGACTGCTGCAGTAAGTACGTCATTAATTCTTGCAAATGTGCTTCGAATTGATCGTGTTCTAAGAACTTTTGCTTAATGTCGATGTTGAGTGGCACGCGTGTCGCAACAAAGAACAATAACTGCAAAAGATCAGTAATTTTGTTGGCTGCTGCAATCAGTTCACGTGCATTACGCAGTTTTGCCTCAGCATACTGAGCAAATAAAGTACGTAATTCTTCAATACGTGTACTTTGTGACTCAGACTCCAGATCAATTGTGATTGGGCTTAAGCTGTGTTCAGCCGTTAAATAATCATTGTCATCAATGATTTTTTCGAGCTTAGAACGGTGCAAGCCTTCAATTAATACTTTTATACAGTTTTCATCATTTTCATGATTCACAACTTGCACAATCTTCGCGACAGTACCGTATTGATATAAATTGTCGTGATCAATTTCTTCTGTAAGCGAATCTTTTTGTGCAACTACAAATACTAGATTGTCACTGTTACGAGCCACATTCACTGCATTAATCGATTTTTCACGACCAACAAACAGTGCAATTTGCATATGCGGGTAAACCACCACGTCACGCAGCGCTAAAAGCGGTAAAATGCTAGGAACTTCGAGTTCTAAGCTTTCTTCATTCATAATAAGTTCAGACATGGGCACTCCTAATGAGTGACAACGGTGTTGCCATATTTTTATAGTGATGGGTATTTTTAAAATTACAAGGGCGACGCGATATAAATTGTGCGAAAAATAAGTAAATATATGTTTTTTAACCATTGTTAATGGTCAAAATGATCAATTTAGCGTTTAAAACGGTGTATATGCGGTGGTGTTAATAAGGCATCTAGCGGTTGATCCCATTTTTCACGTTTTAAATAGCCGTCATATCTTTGAAACTCATGTGCAAGCCCTAAGCGAAAAGGTTGCTGTACTGCTGTTGCCAAGGTTTTGTCGTAAAAACCACCACCCATGCCAATCCGTGTGCCTAGATTGTCACAGGCCAATAATGGCATAAGCACAAGGTTCAAACGGCTGATGTGCAAACCTCTTGAGCGCATGGGTTCTCGCATACCTAAGCGATGCGGTGCAAAGCGCCGTGTACGAAATTGATGCTGTGAAATACGCACCCATTGTAAGCGTTGATTCATATTACAAATGAGGGGTAAATACACCGCTTTGCCATGCTCAAAACAATATTCAATGATCTTGCTGGTGTGAATTTCGCCAAAGGCATGTAAATAAACGCCAATATGCTGTGCATGTTTAAATTCGGGCAGGCGGATTAAACGGTTGTATGTGGCTTGTTCAGCTTGTTTTTGTTGGAATATGCTGAGGCTACGGCGTTGCTTTCTAAGCTGTTTACGAAGCTGTTTTAAATCGACAGGAAAATCAAGCATACAAAAAGAACAAATAATGGTGCCTACGGGTAGTCTAATCCTTTTACTAAATACCTGCATAGCCTTTGTATGGCTAAATAGAGCATTTCTAATTTATAGCAAGATTTTACAGTTTGTCGGATTGCCTGAATTTGGTCGGATATGCTTATTTTTTATTGAACTACATTTGTATATTAATTTCTCTTGATCTGGTCATGGATATGCAAAGCTAGCAAGGTGTGTTCCAAAATAAAACAAAAATATGGAAATATAGGAATGATAAAAATGACAAAGCGTGTGCCATTATTCAAATACGGTTTAGGGACAGTATTCGCATTGGCAAGTTGCTGTGGCATGAGCCATGCAACGCCGGCCAATAGTCAGCAAGTTTTTTTTGTAGGTAATAACTGGGATGGTACGGTTACGGTAATTCGACCATCAGGGGACTTTGGTAAAATTGGCGTGATTAATATGGTGCCAGATCGTAAAGAGCGCCTTAAAGAAATTTATTTAAATCCCATTAAGCTGGTCGCGTATAGCTACATTCGCAATACCGCTGGTGAGGGCAATGACCAATTGGTAGACGATATGTATTCCACACCAGATGGTAAATCTGTGGTGGCATCACGTCCAAGTTATGCTGATGTTGTATCAATTGATATTGCCAGCGGAAAAATTAATTGGAGAACTTCTGTAGAGGGTTTCCGAGCAGATCACATGGCGGTTTCACCTGATGGGCTACGTGTGGCGGTGTCTGCCTCTTCTGGAAATGTAGTACAGGTTTTAGATATTCAAACTGGTCAGGAATTAGGCCGTTTTGATACTGGCGATAAACCACATGAAAATATCTATTTTGCGGGTGGCAGTAAAATTATTAATTCAGCAATTGGGAATGTTGAAACGCCAATGGACGCCAGCTGGCAAGACTTTACCAAAGGTAAACGTTATCTAACGATTGCAGATGCCAATAACTATAAAATTTTGAAAAAAATAGATTTTAGACCTGCACTGGATGCATTTGGACGCAAAGATTTATCCAACGCTGTGAGGCCTATGGTTTTAAGTAAAGATGAGTCAAAAATTTATGCGCAAGTGTCATTTTTTAATGGCCTGATTGAATATGACTTAAACCAAGACAAAATCACACGTATTGGCCAATTACCGGGTAGCTCCACGATTCCATCTGACCGTACTAAATGGGTAAATGATTCACGCCATCATGGTTTATCCATGAGTGCGGAAGGTGAGAAACTTTGTGTTGCAGGCACAATGGATGATTATGCAACTATTGTTGATCGTAAAACTTTAACAGCAACAAAGTTGATTCCAGCGGGTAAACCTTATTGGGCAACTCGTAGCCCCAATGGAAAAAGTTGTGTGATTTCTGAGAGTGCTAATGATGTGGTCACGGTGATTGATTTTGAGACAGGCGAGAAAGTGCTGAGCGTACCTGTTGGTAACCATCCGCAACGTGTGCGTATTGGCTATGCACCGTCGGGATGGAGAAACTAAGGTGATGGACTGCATAAAGCGAGTACATTCCAATTGCTTTATGCAGAAAGTTTTAGGCTCTTTTGAGCAGATGGCAATATAAGAAAAAGGAGTGCTGATGCGCCATTTATTACCCTATACCAGTTTAGCTATCGTGCTGGTGTTGAGCTTTTTGGGGCTAAGCAAATTGTTTCAGCCAGCAGAGGCCATGCAAACACAGCAAAATAAAAATGTAGCTGTGCCAAACTCAGTGCAAGCTCCTGTAGCACAATCACAATCGAAGACTGAACAACAAATCAGTTTAGTTGGCTCTCAATCACCAGAGCAGGTGAGTGCAGAACTCATACAGCAACGTGATGAACTGTATCAAACCTTTGGGCAACTAAGTTATCGTCTCAGTCATGGGCAACAGGTTGATGCGCGTGAAGTCGATCAATTACTTAAAACTCAAGAAAATTTGGTGCGCAAGGGAGCATTAAGTACTGATGATGCGATTCAGTATAGTCAGTTCTTAAAAAAGATCATGCCTGAAATGGAGCGTAGTTTGGATCGATATATTCAACAGCTTGAACAATTAAAATCATGATCTAAGTTATAGGTTTAGTTATCAGGTAGGGACTGTAGAGCTAGGCCTTGATATATAACGTAACCATATAAAAAAACTTCCCGTAGGAAGTTTTTTATCTTTGGTGAATGGGGGAGGTTGAATCTGATTTAATACCCATCATCCTCTGCTTTAGGTATTAAAGACCAGCGATTTTGGCACGCGCAGCATGCAGCTTTTTATAGCTTTCAATCAGGCGTAAATGACGGTCTAGACCTTCAAGTTGCATACTAGTTTCAGTTAAGCCATAGAAGCGAACATCACCTTCAACCGTACCCATGACTGCATCCATACGTTCATCACCAAACATGCGACGGAAGTTGTATGTATAGTCTTCGAGTTCCATTTCATCATCAAGCATCACTTCAAGTACCACGTTCATGCATTGATAGAAAAGACCACGTTCAACGGTATTGGTGTTGAATTGAAGGAATTGACCTACCAAATCATGCGCTTCTTCAAATTGCTCTAAGGCAAGGTAGATGAGAATTTTCAGCTCTAAAATAGTCAATTGGCCCCAAACGGTATTGTCATCAAATTCAATACCAATTAAGGTTTTAATTTCAGTGTAATCATCTTCATCCGCTTCTTCTAGACGCTCAACTAAAGCTTCCAGTTGTTCGTCATCTAAACGATGCAAATTTAAAATATCTTCACGGTAGAGTAGTGCTTTATTGGTATTGTCCCATACGAGGTCTTCAACCAAATAAATTTCAGAATAATCAGGCACTAAAATACGGCAAGCTGTTGCACCTAGGTGTTCATACACTGCCATATAAACCTCTTTGCCCATATTTTCCAAAATACCAAACAAAGCATCTGCAGATTCTTGGTTGGCATGTTCACCTTCACCTGCAAAATCCCATTCTACAAATTCGTAGTCAGATTTTGCACTAAAGAAGCGCCAAGACACCACACCACTTGAGTCAATAAAGTGTTCAACAAAGTTATTGGGTTCAGTGACGGCATTTGAGCTAAAGGTCGGTTTTGGTAGATCATTTAAACCTTCAAAACTACGGCCTTGTAATAGCTCAGTTAGGCTACGCTCAATGGCTACTTCCATTTTTGGATGTGCACCAAAAGAAGCAAATACACCGCCTGTACGTGGGTTCATTAAAGTGACACACATGACAGGGAATTCACCGCCTAATGAGGCATCTTTAACCAGTACAGGGAAACCTTGTTCTTCCAGACCTTGAATGCCCGCGACAATACTTGGGTACTTAGCCAAAACCTCAGCAGGTACATCAGGCAAAGTCAATTCACCTTCTAAAATCTCACGCTTAACCGCACGCTCAAAAATTTCAGATAGGCACTGTACTTGTGCTTCCGCTAAGGTATTCCCCGCACTCATACCGTTTGAAAGATATAAATTTTCAATCAAATTTGATGGGAAATATACGGTTTCTTTATCCGATTGGCGTACAAAAGGAAGTGAGCAGATGCCACGTGCTGTATTGCCAGAGTTAGTGTCGTAAAGATGTGTACCTAATAACTCTTCATCTGGATTGTAAATCTCGAGCGTGTATTCATCTAGAATTTCGCTAGGTAATTCACCATTTGGACCTGGTTGGAACCATTGTTCTTCTGGGTAATGCACAAAAGGTGCATTGGCAATTTCTTCACCCCAGAATTGGTCGTTATAGAAGAAGTTACAGTTCAGACGCTCAATAAACTCACCCAGCGCAGAAGCCAAAGCACTTTCTTTGGTTGCGCCTTTACCATTGGTAAAGCACATAGGAGATTGCGCATCACGAATGTGTAATGACCATACATTGGGCACAATATTACGCCAAGATGCGATCTCAATTTTCATGCCTAAGTCAGCCAAAATACCCGACATTTTGGCAATGGTTTCTTCTAAAGGACGGTCTTTACCAAGAATATAAGTATTGTTTTCAGCAGTCAGGCTTGGAATGAGTAAGGCTTGAGCATCAGCATCAATACTTTCAACTTCTTCAATAATAAATTCTGGGCCTGTTTGAATGACCTTTTTAACTGTACAGCGGTCGATTGAGCGTAAAATACCTTGACGATCTTTTTCAGAAATATCTGCAGGTAATTCAACCTGAATTTTGAAAATTTGCTTGTAGCGGTTTTCAGGGTCAACAATATTATTTTGAGAAAGACGGATATTGTCAGTCGGGATATCGCGAGCCAAACAGTAAACTTTCACAAAATAAGCGGCGCAAAGTGCAGAAGATGCTAAAAAATAATCAAAAGGGCCTGGTGCCGAACCATCACCTTTATAGCGGATTGGCTGATCGGCAATCACCGTGAAGTCATCGAACTTAGCTTCTTGTCGAAGGTTGTCGAGATAATTAACTTTGATTTCCATGTAGGCACCTAAATTCTTAGTTGTCGTCACGGACAAATAAGCAGTAAAAATGAATTAAGCCGAAGGCTAAGATCAACATTGACTTAAAAAATATGAGCGGAAGCTGAGGTGAAAACTTAATTGTTTTGCAAGTTACAGTCCTGAATGCCACATATTATAAAGGGAATTTGCAGGGATGATAACTACGAGCTGGGTTTTGCTACGCTTTTCTGAAAATAACTTCAATTAGGCTGTACTTGTCATCTTGACTAAAAAGGCATATATTTGGATGAACAAGTGTTCAATGAGTTTATTGTGGTGGCAAAATCTGTGATTTCACGTGCCGAACAAGCGGAAGAAACCAAAAAGAAATTACTAGAATCGGCTTTAGTACTGTTCTCAGAACAAGGCTATAGCAAGAGCTCAATCCGTGGCTTAGCACGAATGGCAGGGCTTTCTGACGGCATTTTGTATCATCATTTTCCAAAGGGTAAGCAGGAAATTCTGGCCGTGTTATTGACACAAGGGGTACAGCAGGCCATGGCACACCTAAATAGTATGAATCAGAATTTGTCACAAGCACCGTTAAACGTAGTGCTGGATGCTTTATGTGAAATGTGTGTACAGCTATTTTCACAGCATCGTGCATTACTGAAAATTATTTTACGTGAAAGTGAAAGTATGCAGTTGTCAGAAATTCATGTGATTAGCCAATTATTTGAAGGCCGTCAACAATGGTTGGCGGCACTGCTTGAGCAACGTTCTCAGCAAGGGCAAATCAGGCAAATGGATTTTATGTTAGCAGCACAGCAATTTATGGCAATGAATATTCAATATGGAATGACGGGCTTACTCAACTTAAATATTGGTTGTGATATTGCCGATGCGGAACAACGACAACGTATGATTGACCATACGCTGAAGCTCTGGCAAGTCGCTATTTAATTTTTTTAACTTTTAATTGAACGATTGTTCAGTAAATTGGAGCTAATCATGTATTTTGGACATTTTGCAGTAGGTATGGCGCTTAAGGCTAAATATCGTGATGTGCCGTTGTTGCCCATCATTTTAGGTGCAGGTTTTTTAGATATAATTAATGGCACATTGGTTGCCATAGGCATTGAAAAAGTCACGCCTAATCTACAAGCATTGCCATACTTATATTTTGATCTAACCTTTATCGATTGGGATCATTCTTTGCTTATGGCGATAGTATGGTCGCTCTTATGGGGTGCTTTTTTCTATAAAGATCTGCGCATTGCAACTGTGGCCGCGTTGTCATGCTTTTTGCATTTTGTTGCCGATATTCCAATGCATAATGCGGATTTAGCACTTTATCCTTATGCGCAGCAGTATTTAGGTTGGGGTTTATGGGGCAAATGGGGAATTTGGTCTTGGGTGTTTGAAATCGGCTTTGCTGCGATATTATTAGGCTATGCATACAAAAAACATGTTGCGGTAGGGGAAAATATCACTTGGCAACTTTGTTTTATTGCAGTATTGGCGCTTCAAATGTCACCTTGGACTTCTCCAATGAAGCATGTTGCGATGTTGCCAGAACCGTATGCCTCAATCGCACATGGCATATTGGTTGCAGTCGGTTTTATTGTTCCAACCATGATTTTAGCTTGGCTATATAAACGTAGTGCTCGTATACAAGCACAATACTAGATCGAGCATATTTGTACTAAAAAAGCGTTGAAGTGCTTATTAAAACTCCCTTCAGGGAGTTTTTTTATATTTTAAAAATCATTGGCTTAATTTTTATTATAACTAAAGTACAAAGTAAAATATTGTAAACAATAAGATAAATGATTATGATTCGCATTTAAATAATGTGCATTTCTATGAATTGAGCTCAGAAGGGAAAGCTGTGCTCAATTTTTTTATAAATTTAGTAAATGATTATCATTTATTATTCTTGGGATAAATAAAATGGGTGTAAGTCAGAACAACTTGTTTGCACAGGCCAGTGGATTAATTCATGTCAAACAATTTAAACAGTGCCATTTGGCAATATGTTTGGCGACTTTATTGGGGGCTGGCCTGAGTGCCACCACGTATGCAAATGCAAAAAATGAAGTAGCACTTAATGTTCATGCATCTTTCCCTGCAATTACAGTGTATGCAGAACGCCAAAATGACCAAGCAGAATCTATTGCAACCATCAGTCGTGATAACTTAGACAAGACTGGCGTGTCGGATATGGCCGACGTAGTGAAGTATTTACCTTTAGTGAATGCGCCATTTTCTGTTTATGGTGGTGGTACCTATATAGACAGTGCTGGTACCAGTAGTTATAACATCCGTGGTGTAGATGCGAACCGTATTGGTTTGGATATTGATGGAGTTGATTTAGCTGAGGCTTCAATTAGTCCTTATATGCCACCAGCCAGCATGAGTACCCGTGGAACTGGGCGTGATTATGTTGAGCCAGAAATGCTCAACGCTGTAGATATTGTTTCGGGTACGACCAATGCATCAACCGATGGGATTGGTGGTCGTGTTTCATTTAAAAATAAATCGCCTCATGATTATCTCACAGCTGATAAATCATTATATGGTGCGTACAAAGCGGGCTATAGCTCTGCAGATCAAGCATGGCTAAACGCCGTAACAGGTGCTGTAGGTAACGATACCGTCAAAGCTTTAGTGGCGTATGCACATCGAGATGGTCATGAAACAGATGGCAACTCCAAAACCAAAGCATTTAAAACAGATTGGAATTTGGATGCAGTACTAGCAAACCTCAGCTGGAATGTGAATGAACAGCACCAGCTGAATCTTGTATTTGACCGTTATCAGAAAAAAGCTGACACCTTGGGCATGGATGGATCTGCATTTATTGCATTTAAAACAGATACCGCCACACAGAATCAAGAAATTGAGCGTAATACAGTTTCATTAGAAGATATTTACACACCAGCAGAATTTGCTTTATTTGACCGTTTAACCAGTAAAGCATGGTTGCAGGAAAGTCGCAGTGATACACGTACGATTTACGATACAGGGAGTTATATCCGCGATTTCTTTAATGGTTATACACAAAAAACAGCAGGCTTAAAGCTGGATGCGCAAAAAGAGCTCAATCAGCAAAAACTCAAATATGGTTTAGCATTTGATCGTAAAGAGTATTCAAGCGACCGTCATGAAGTACGTAGTAATGGTAAAACACCGCCATTTACGGGCACATATTTGGCAGATGCGGAAACGAGTCGCTATGCAGCCTATGTTTCGGATCAATTTAATTTTGAGCCGAATGGAAAAGCCCTCAGTATTACCCCGTCTTTACGTGTAGAACATCAGCAATACAAACCAGATGATGCTGAATCAAAAGTAAAAGCCAAAGATTTTACCTATTTTGCACCAGGGCTTTCGATTGCCTATCAAATGACACCAGAAAACTTTAGCTACTTTAAGTATTCACGTGGTGCGCGCGTGCCTTCTGCCATGGAAATGGGTGGCTCTTATGAAACCTCGAATGGCGCAAGCTATTTGGTCATGGGCAATTCAGATTTGAAAAAAGAAACCAGTGATGCATTTGAGCTTGGACTGAAAAATACAGCATTCAAAGGTCTAAAATTTGATATCACGGCATTTTATACAGCCTATAACGACTTTATTGATTACTTTGACCATGGCAGTAGTGTGGATGGCTATTGGAGTCTTTACCGTGCAGAGAATATTGCAGATGCCAAAATTTGGGGAGCTGAACTTTCGGCGCACTTAGATTTAGGCCAATTTGTTCCACATTCAGATGGATTTAGTTTGGCACTGGTTGCAGGAAAGTCACGCGGTACAGCAAAAAATAAAGAAGGCCAAAAAACTGGGATGAACTCCGTACAACCTGAAAAAGGTAGTTTAACTTTTGCTTATGATGATCCGAATAAAGCTTTTGGTTTAGGTTTAACAGCAACGGCAGTCGGGGCTAAAACCGCAGCTAGAGATGCAAGTACGTTCCAAACTGCGACTACGCCAAATTATAAAAAAGTTGCAGGTTATAGCGTGTTTGATTTAGCGGGTTATTGGAATGTCAACAAATCGACCAAGCTGAATTTGGCGGTCAATAACATATTTGACAAGACCTATTGGAACTATGCCTCTGTAGGCACATTAGATGCAGACAGCAAGGCTTCAATTATTGATCGAGCTGCAGAGCCAGGTCGCAACATCGTGGCAAGTGTTGAATTTAAATACTAATTCAACGCTCAACTTTAAGTCACTATTTTATTGAAACATTATGTATTAGAGGAATTTTTTAAATGAAACATTTAGCGCTTATCGCCACTGGATTGGGTATGCTCGTAACCGCATGGGGAACACAGGCAGTAGCTGCACCACAAGCAGATGTGTATCAGCAGAGCTATGCACTGTATATGTTGTATCATCCTGAGACTAAAGATCAGAGTAGTGTTGCGCTGAAAAAACAATTCAGTGCAGATTTTGTTGATTTATTTGCAACACATAAAAAGGTTGATGTAGCGCAGTTTACGGCATTTGAGCAACAGCGCTTGACGGAACTAATGAAACAACGCCGTGAAATGTCACTCAAACAAAGCCATGTGCGCTTTGGTATTTTGGATAGCAATAAAGACCAGAAAATGACCTTAAAAGAGTTTCAAGCTTCGGGCATGAAAACTTTTGATGAAATGGACAAAAATAAAGATGGTCTGATCAGTGCAGAAGATGTGAAATTGGCTGCAGGTAATGGCGCATCAACTCATGATGGTTTCCGAGTGAGACTGCCAATTGCAATGCCAATGGCAAATAATCAGCAAGAATTTATTCAAAAATATGGCCAAGGCAAAGCATACGCCACTTTGGGTGATTATCTAACCGAGCGTGATAAGCAGTTCATGGCAACAGATACTAACGCAGACTTAGTGGTTTCTGAACAAGAGTATGTGGATGAATTTATGCAACGTTTTGACCGTAATAGCATTGATGGTCAAGAAAAAATGAAGGAATTGAGCAAACTACAATTCCAAGCGATTGCGCAAGGGAAGTCACACATTCAGGCCAAAGATATTGCCCAATTTGCCAATAAATTAGACAAAGCAATTAGCCAGTAAGGCAGATCATTCTGCTGTTTGAGCGAGCCCAAACGATTGATTGGGTCGCTTCAAGCAGTGAGCGCAATAATTTTTATGTGTCATGTATGAGAGCCACATGACAACAATAAACTGGAAATACCATGAACAAAACCCTGCTAACAGCACTCATAATGGGACTGTTTTCTACGTTGGCGAATGCACATGCACCTTATACAGCACCAGTTAGCTTTAATGTCACTGGTGGCCATAGTGCAGTGCTTGCGGGCTTTGCCGATGCACCATTCGATTCAGAAGTGGCCATTCGTGGCTTTGAATTTAAGGTGATTACGCCAAGTGGTGCAACAAAATCACTCAATTTAACCAATACTCAAACTGTCAGTGTAGGCGATATAGAAACTACTGAGGCAGGTACTTATCAAATTTTAGGACAGCGTGAAGCAGCTATTAAATATGCAAAAGTAGGGCAACGTTGGTTACGGATACTGGATACAAAAGGCGCTGCTTTAGCTCCAGCGCAAAAAAATCATTTTATTGCAGAATCTGAATTGACCAACAAAATGCAACAAATGTCGGTGATGCGTTTTGACGAAGTGCGCAGTTATTTTTCTAAGCAAAATGATTCAGATCTGATGCCCGTGGCTGAAGAAAATGTGAATTTAAAATATTCAGTTCATCCGCGTAAGCTTCGTCAATCTGTACCATTGACCTTAACAGTAACGGTGAATAAGCAACCTGCACAACACTTTAAAGCCGTGCTAGAAAAGCAAAAAGCTTCGGCAGATGAGCAAGAGCTGAAGATTGAGACGACTGCGAATGCACGGGGTGAATTACAGCTTCAATTTCCAGTTGCTGGCAATTATATTTTAACGTTGACTTCACCAGAGTTAGATGCGAAGCAGAAACCTGAAGCAAATACATATCGTACGATTGTGAGTTTAAACGTTCAGCCTTAGTTGGATGTTGTATACGAGATCGTTAATGATATGGGCATCATACGAAACATTCGTGTGGTGCTTTGATGCGTGAACAAATGCAGAAATCAGAATTTTAACAAATAGGCTTAAAAGAATTAAATTGCTCAGCAAAGCTGAATAGAAAATAAAATAGAGTGAGAAAATAATAAAAGTTAAGTGAGATTTATTTTAATTATTTAAGTGAAAAATAAGTAGCTCCGAAGATGCCGCTGCATGTCGTTACCCTGAACCCGAAGAAGTTCAAGGTGGACGCGACGCATACTTGCTGGGTTTCCTACACGAAGATAGGCATACACTCTAAATATGCAGAACACAATCCGGAGATTTAAGTATCGGCAGGGATATAGACGCGCTGGCGAACACCTCAGAGTTATGCCAAGTATAGCGAATAACGAGGCTTTGGCAAATCTTTTGGCCTGCATAACTGTAAAGCAATGTTTAATTGGCTAGGCTTTAGGCAAAAAAAATCTTGCTTATTCAGCAAGATCTTCCACTTCTTCAAGGATTGCTTGGAGTAAACGTTCACAATGTTCATACTCTTGTAAACTTTTATTCATACTCAGCACTTCTTGCATTAACTCCAGTGCCACCATAATGATGAGCTTGCTAGGTTCCATACGAGGTGCTTTACGACGAAACTCATCATATTTGTCATTGAGGAGTTGAGCGGCCCGTTCAAGTTCAGGTTGTTTTTCTTGCGTTGTAGCTAAACGAAAGTTATGCCCTAAAACTTTTAAATCTACTGGAATTGCTTCGCTCATGCTTAAACTTCCTCATTAACATCGGCAGGGTGGGCCAACTGTTGAATTTCTTGCGCATGATGATCTTGTGCTGTACCCAACACAGATAAACGCTGAATAATCGCTTCAACTTTTGCTTTGGCGTGCTCATTTTTTTGTAATAAGCGTTCGCGTTCTTTTTCTAGGTTTTGAACTTCTTGTTGCGCGTGGCGTTGCTCATTTTGAATTTTTTCTTTGACGATGCGTAACTCATTACGCTCTGACAAAATTTCTTGAAAGCGATTTTTTAAATCCGTGCAACTTTTTTCTAAACGGCTATAACGATCAGCTAAGGCCGAAGCATCAGTATTCAGTTTCTGAAATTGGCTACGTGATTCAGCGAGTTGCTCCGTCAGTTCGTCAATTTCTTCTTGTTTCTTGGTAATGATGCTATTTTTTTGCACAATTTGACTATGATGCTGTTCATTCGCTGAGTTCTTATCTTCAGCTAAAGCATCATTTTCAGATTCATAATGCGCGAGGCGTGTTTTTAAAACACCTATATGCGCTTGCAGACGCTGTAATTCTTCTAACATATCGTGGTCGCACAGTATGGCAAACAAAGGTAATATATAAGAAGTATAGAGATTGGATAAACGAATGCAAGACGATATTTCAGGTTGGTCGGAATGGGACCAAAATTTTAAGGCAATTGAAGAGATTTCAAGCCCAAGTGAGTTACATGGCCTGCTTACAGGTATAGTTTGTGTGTCTCAAGCACCTACGCGTGATGAGTGGGAACAAATTTTATCAACACTTGAAGTGCTTGAAGTTCACCCTGAAGCACTCGCAATACTGACAGACGAATCAGAAGACATTGCAAACGCGTTGTCTGATGACGAATTAGACTATTTACCGCTTCTTCCAGATGACACACATACCTTGGCTGAGCGTGTACAAGCTTTGGCAGATTGGTGTGCAGGTGTGGTGCTGGGTTTTGGTTTGGCAGCAGGTCACTTACGTGCTGAAGAACATGAGCTGATTGAGCATTTGCAAGATGTCGCTGCTGTAGAATTTGATGAGTCTGATGACGACGAAGAAGGCGAAGAAAGCTATCAAGAATTATACGAATTTGTGCGTTTAATTCCTGTAAGTTTATCGATGGGCCGTAAGAAAGTAGAAGTGTCTGAAACACCTTTATTACAACTTCACCTTGGTAAATCAAATAGCAAAGCAGATGCTGATAGTACTAATGTTGTAGAAATGTTTACACCACATCGTCCGAGTTAATCGGGCGTTGTGTTTCCAAATTTCATTTTCAATTCGAGCTTTTAAAAACCAATGAAAAAACTGACTCAAGAAGACTTTCAAGAACGTCGTGATCATCTCGCAGCTGAAATGGGTTTACGTAGTATTGCTATTATTTCGACGCGTGCAGAAATGCTCCGCAACCGAGATGCTGACTATAAGTATCGTAGCGATAGCAGTTTTTTCTATTTGACGGGTTTTGCAGAGCCTGAAGCGGTTGCTGTGATTGAAACTTTTGATTCGGAAGAAGACGGCTACAGCTATAGTTTATTTTGCCGTGAACGTGACCGCGAAATGGAAATTTGGAATGGCTACCGCGCTGGTATAGACGGTGCGGTAGACGACTATGAAGCAGATGAAGCATTTGCGATTGATTTGCTCGATGAAGAAATTCTAACCAAGCTTCAAGATAAAGATAAATTATTTTATCGCATTGGGCAAAATGCAGAATTTGATGCGCGTGTTACACAGTGGTTGGCCAAAGCAGGTGGTGAAAGCCGTCGTGGTCATGCAACACCAGGTCAAGTTATTCAGCTTGATCGTATAGTCGATGAAATGCGTTTGAAAAAATCGGCAGATGAAATTGAGCTTATGCAAATTGCTTCGAATATTTCAGCGCAAGCGCATACGCGTGCGATGCAAACGGTTAAACCAGGCATGATGGAATATGCGCTAGAAGCTGAACTGAATTATGTTTTTGGTCAAAATGGCTGTGTGCCGTCGTATAACAGTATTGTGGGTGGTGGTGAAAATGGCTGTATTTTGCACTATGTAGAAAATGATAAAGAATTAAAAGATGGTGATTTGGTGCTGATTGATGCAGCCTGTGAATATCAGCTGTATGCTTCAGATATTACCCGCACCTTCCCGGTAAATGGTAAGTTTAGCCCAGAGCAAAAGGCACTGTATAACATTGTACTTGATTCACAAATTGCAGCGATTGATGCTGTACGTATTGGAAACTCATATAAAGAACCGCATAACGTTGCAGTCCGCATTTTAGTTCAAGGCTTGCTGGATTTGGGTATTATGCAAGGTGATCTTGACCAAATTATTGAAACAGAAAGCTATCGTCAGTTTTATATGCATGGTACAGGCCACTGGCTTGGTATGGATGTGCATGATGTAGGCTCATATAAACTAGATGGTGAATGGCGTACTTATGAAGCGGGTATGGTTGTAACTGTTGAGCCGGGCTTGTACATTGCGCCAGATGATGAAACGGTCGATGCAAAATGGCGTGGTATTGGTATTCGTATTGAAGATGATGTAGTGGCGATGCCAAATGGCCCATATGTTTTAACGGCTGCGGTGGTAAAATCTGTAGATGATATTGAAGCCTTAATGGCAAAAGTTTAAGTTGTCTCGCAATTGAATAAAAGCCGGTCAGATGATCGGCTTTTATTTTTATAATAGCCTTTAAATAAGATCAGACTTGAGTGAAATGTAGCTTGGATTGGTTGTTTAATTTTGCTCTATGGTCAGCCTTGTTTATAAATTCCTTCTTCTTTTAGCAGAAGTCTACAGAGAGGTAATTTTAGTTTAAAGCAAGATCATCCTGTTTTGATTTATGCAAAACTGATACTAATGACCAATTTCTAGTCATAATTTTTACTGCTGAAAGTGATGTGGTTTGTATCTATTCAGTGCAAATGCTTGCAACAAATTTGTATTTCATTATAAAAAATCATGCCCTTGATGTAATATAAAATCCATTACAGATTATATGTATTTCGAGTGAATTTCCTAAATTCGGATACTTGATAAAAAGGAAGCAAGCATGCAACAAGAAGTCATCATTGTCGGTGGTGGGATGGTTGGTTTAAGTTTGGCGCTCATGTTAGCCAAAGCCAAAATTGGCGTAAAACTTTTAGAAGCCATCAAATACCCAAATTATGATGATGTAAACCTTGCGCCGTACCATTCAAGTTTTGATGCGCGAAACAGCGCTCTGTCACGTCGTAGTGTACAAATTTATCAAGAATTGGGTTTATGGGACGCATTACAAGAACATGCTGTACCTATTTTAGAAGTGAATATTACTGAGCAAGGTAGCTTTGGTAAGGCACGTTTATTGGCCGATCAAGAAAAAGTCGAAAGTTTTGGTCAGGTGATTGAAAATGCATGGCTCGGTCGTGTACTACTTACAGAAGTAAAAAAACAACCGTTAATTGAACTCATTGATGGCGTGCAAGTTTCATCACTCACACAAGATGCAGACTTCGCATATATTGAAGCAAAGCGTGGTGAATATACCCATAAACTCCAATCAAAAATTGTGATTGCAGCGGATGGTCGTGACTCATTTTGCCGTAAAGCATTAGGGATTGGTGCTTCTGAGCATGATTATGACCAAGTGGCCATTGTAACTACGGTGCAAACCTCTAAACCACATGGTCACGTAGGCTTTGAACGCTTTAGTCCACTTGGCCCGCTGGCATTATTACCTTTGCCAGGTGAATTCCGTCGCTCTGTGGTATGGCCTGTACCTAAAGGCACAGAACATGAATGGATTGGCGAAGATAAAGACCAGCATTTCCTAGATGCTTTGCAAAAAACTTATGGCGATCGAGCAGGAAAATTCCAAAAAACAGGCAAACGTTTTAGCTTCCCATTGTCTCAAGTGCTTGCAGAAAAACAAGCGGTGGGTCGTGTGGTATTAATGGGCAATGCGGCGCATACCATTCACCCTGTGGCTGGTCAGGGTTTTAACCTCTGTATGCGAGATGCGCATGTTTTGGTACGTTATTTAACGGAACAAGTTCAAAAGCAAGCAGATTTAGGCGAAGCAGCTATGCTACAAGACTATGAAAAGTCGCGTTTAAAAGATCAGCAACGTGTGATTAAGTTTTGTGATTCTGTGGTGCGTGGCTTTAGTAACCAAAATCCAATGCTGAAATTAATTCGTAATACTGGCCTAATGTGTTTTGAAAATATTCCGGGTATGAAGCAACTGGTTGCCAATTATGCGATGGGGCTAAAATCATGAGTAGCTCAAATACTGTTCTTGATGCTGTGATTGTGGGTGGTGGTTTAGTCGGTGGCCTCACTGCACTGCTTTTGGCGCAAGGTGGTGTACAAGCTACAGTACTTGATGCTGCACCGATATTAGATGCAGACAAAACTTTAGCTGTAACCAATCCACGTGTATTGGCACTCAGCCAAGCCACAATTCACTTGTTAAAAACTGTAGGCGTGTGGGAAAAACTGGCCCGCCAGCAACCGTATACTGGCATGCAAGTGTGGAATAAAAATGGCTATGGTGAAATTAACTTTGGTACAGCTTCACGCAGTACGCCAAGTGTAGAAAATGCTTTAGGTTCAATGGTTGAACCGAGTATTTTAAATTTGGCCATTCAGCAAAAAATGCTAGAAGCAGTGCAAGATTATCGTACTCAAGTTAAAGTACAGCGCATCGAACGCGGTGTAGGTGTTTGGTTGATCCATTTGGCAGATGGAACAATGTTGCAGACCAAATTGTTAATTGGCGCTGATGGCGCAAACTCCTTTGTACGTGAGCAAGCCTTTATTGGTTTAGATGTCTTGGACTATCAACAAGCAGGTCTAAGCTGCGGTATTCGTACAGCACAAAAAAATCAACACATTGCCCGTCAAATTTTCTTAGAAACTGGGCCATTGGCATTTTTACCTATGACCAGCTTAAAACCTGAAGAAAATGGTCATTGGCAATCGATTGTATGGACTTTGCCAGATGACTATGTAGGAGAATATGCCAAACTTTCTGATGCTGAATTTACGGCATTATTAACCCGTGAAAGTCATCACATGCTTGGGGAAGTATTAGAGGCAACGCCTCGCGCAACCTTCCCACTTAAAGCTCGTGCTGCACAGCAATATGTACAAGATGGCTTGGCACTGATTGGTGATGCTGCACACGTGATTCATCCTTTGGCAGGGCAAGGCGTGAATATTGGCTGTTTAGATGCAGCAATATTATGTGATGTGCTGTTACATGACAAAGCGCGTGGTGTATGGGCGCATGAACAAAGCTTAAAGCGTTATGAGCACCGCCGTAAAGGCCAAAATGATGCCATGATGCACAGCATGTCTGCTATAGGTTGGTTGGAAACAACGCAACTTTTCCCTGTAGTATGGGCGCGTAATTTTGGCTTAGAGCAAGTTGAAAAACGCCCCATGTTAAAAGATGCTTTTATGGCTCAAGCCAATGGTTTAGGCCTTTTAAAACAAACGCGTTATTCAGCTTAGCTCAGATGTGATATTTTTTAAGCAATCGTTCATACAAGATTACGATTTTGGTTAAAAAAAATACAATTTTTAGAGATTAGCCTCTAGGCGAAAAGCTCAGAGATTGCTAAATTCCTTCTAAATTGAGATTTAAATTTTTTAAACATACAAGTCATTGGTGGGGAGATTTAAGATGACGGATATGAATGATTATGATGATGCAGAAGATTCTGCAGTTGATGATGATGAAGCCAAAGCTGCTGAAAAAGGCGCATCTGATAGTGAAGATAGCGCATCAGACACAGATGTTGCTGAAGCTGAAACACTGACTGTAACAGCAAAGCAAAAGCAACGTGATGCTTTAGAAGATGAAGTTGCTGCTTTCTTAGCGCGTGGTGGTCGTATTACTGAAGTACCGCCAGACGAATCTGCGTCACGCGATTAAGTGCCTAAAAGCCCATTAAAAACACTGCATTATGCGGTGTTTTTTTTGTCATCATCTTATTTATTATTGTTTTAAGATTGGGCTAATTTGAGTATTTATGCCAAAGTGCAAAAATAGGATACAACACAAAATGTGCCAGTAAAACGAACATACAATTGATAATAAAAGCTATCCAATAGGGCGGTGCATGCATAGCACCCATACACGCAATAAAGCTTTGAAAGATAAGAATAACACTTAAAAAAAGATAAGCCGTGTAGCGATGATGTACCGAAAAATGGGTAAATTGGACCACATTGCCAATCAGAAAATAAATTGAATATAGTGCACAGACCATAAGAACTGCATCAGGCGCAGGGTCGACCAAATCCTCAAATCGGTAGTGTCGATACGGTCGTGTTCCATAAAAACCAATATGTAATAAACCTAAAATCCAAAATAGATTGAATATACAAAGAAGGTATACGCTTTTTATCATGACTCTCATGCGTAAAATGATGCTCAGATTTTATCGTCAGATAGCGTAAAACAATATGCAGTGATGAGGCAGTGGAGAGAATGAAAAAGTTTGGCCACATCTGCATCAAAACGAGAGTGCATCTAACATTAAAAAAGCGTATTGCTTTGTAGGCGATACGCTTTCATGCACTGATTGGGTCAGTATCATCCATAGAGGTTTTTAATCTTCTTGTTGGGTGAGTTCCAAAGCGCGTTGATAGGCAATTTTTTTCTTGATGCCAGTGAGGTCTGCTGCCAATTGAGAAGCCGCTTTCACAGAGAGGTCTTGGAGTAAGCGTGTTAAAAGCTGATCTAGCTTTTCTTGTTCCAAATCTTTTTCCTCAGTTGCACCGCCAATCACCAGTACAATCTCACCTTTTTGTTGGTGGTGATCAGATTCAACAAAATTAACCAACTCACCCAAAGTCATTTTTTTAATGGTTTCAAATGTTTTGGTAATTTCGCGTGCAAAACCGACTGGGCGATCTGCACCAAAGACTTCAGCCATATCTTTTACGCAGTCTAAAATACGGTGTGGCGCTTCATAAATAATCATGGTTTGCGTTTCGTCTTTGAGCTTGTTTAAAGCATTTAGACGTTGTGACTGTTTTGAGGGTAAAAATCCTTCAAAACTAAAGCGGTCACTGGGTAGGCCTACAGCACTGAGCGCCGCAATGGCTGCACATGCACCCGGTACAGGAATCACTTGGATGCCTTGTTCTTGCGCGGCACGAACCAGTTTAAAACCGGGGTCACTAATTAATGGTGTACCTGCATCACTAATCAGTGCCATATTTTCACCATTTAACAAACGCTGAATGAGCTGTTCAATTTTATTGCTTTCATTGTGCTCATGACATGCGGTCAAAGGTGTTGGAATATTAAAGTGTTTGAGCAATTGTGCAGAAGTTCGTGTATCCTCAGCGGCAATAATATGAACAGACTTCAAAACGTTAATTGCACGATAACTAATATCATCTAAGTGCCCGATTGGAGTCGCAACAACAAATAACTGAGCACTCATAGGTTTCTCCATGTGGAATATAAGAGCAAATAATAAAAATAAAATACTTGTGGCCACCATTTTGGTGGGGGCAGTATCTTATGCCCAAGCAGAGGTTTTGGTTATTTTACCTGAATCTGGCCCTATGGCGCGAGCCGCAAACAGCATTAAGCAAGGTTTCATGAGTGCTTATCAGGCATCAGGCTCAAAAGTACCTGTAAAATTTGTTAATTCGGATCAGGCAAATATGCCTGCGCTGTTGAAAAAAAATGTGAATTCAAAAACACAAATGATTGTTGGGCCTCTAGCAAGAGCAGATGTGGATGCACTTATAAAGGTTAAACCCAAATTAAAAGTCTTGAGCTTAAATGAAGGAACTTTACAGGCAAATAATGTACTGCAATTTAGTCTTGCAAAAAAAGATGATGCGAGCGCATTAGCGCGCGTGATTAAGCAAGATCAAATAGACGATATTTTGGTACTACGTCAGCCGGGTACAGAAGCCGAAAATGAACTGTTTTTAATGGCACTGATGAGCAAAACAGAATTGCCTATTCATGTGCTTGAGCAACAGCCTACAAAATTAAAAAAAGGCCAAGCTTTGCTGTTACTTGGCAATAATGAATGGTTACTCAGTTTAAAGTCATTACCGAAAAAAAATATTTACACCCTATCTAATGCTTTAGAACAACATAAACCTTTGCCACTAGGAATACAGTTTTGTGATGCACCTGCATTGTTTGAAGCCGATTGGGAAGATATGAAGCATGCATACGCACAACAGCCTGTAGGTTTGCCATACCAGCGTTTATTGGCTTTTGGTGGAGATGCATGGCAAATCACTACGCTGTATTTAAAAACGCCTAAAATGAAAACTGCCAATTTTGAAGGACGAACTGGACAACTGAGTCTAAACGGCAACCAAATTCAGCGTACTCCACATTGTTATGCCTATCAGGCAAAAGGGCTAAAGCAAGTTTAATAATTTTGTACTGATGGAATGAGCATGAGCTGAGCATAGACATGATACAGGCACGAAAATTAGGCCAATGGGCAGAAGAGGAAGCACTCAAAATAACATTGGCAGCGGGCTATGTTTTGGTACATGCAAACTACCATAGCCGTTATGGTGAAATAGATTTAATCGTGCAAAAAGACCAAGATTTGGTTTTTATAGAAGTTAAAGCGCGCTCACAAACACGTTATGCACAGGCAAGTGAAACAGTATCACGTAGCAAACAGCGCAAACTCATGCAAACGGCCTTAATCTTTTTACAGCAATCACCACAATACAACGCATGTTATTGCCGTTTTGACGTCATTTGTTTTGATTTTTATCAACACTTTGCAAAATCCATACAGTATGACTTTTCAAAATGCCCTTATGATCAGCAATGGATAGAAAATGCTTTTACTTTTGAGCAAGAGTTTATTACTCTTTGAACAAAATACCCTGTGTAAATGCATAGATAGAATACGATCAAAAAATAGTTGAGGAGTCTTGCTGAGTGCTTAAACGTATTGCAATGACAATGTTGTGTGTAGCAAGTTTATCTGGCTGTGCAAGTTTTATTTCTGGTGGTACAGGTACAGCTCCTGTAGGCACAGAAACTGGTGCACGTTCTTTGGGTCAAGTTTTTATTGACTCATCTATTGTGCGCACTGCAAAAATTAATTTATATAAACTCGACACACGCTTCAAACAGTCGCGTGTCAATATTGAAAGTTTTCATGGCAATGTTTTGCTCACGGGCCAAGTACCAGACCAAGCTTTAAAGCAATTGGCTGAAGATAACGTCAGAGCCATGAGTGATGTAAAAACAATTCATAATTATATTACTGTAGGCAATCAGATTAGCTACGGTACGATTATGCAAGATACAGCCGTCACTGCAAATACACGTGCTTTATTAATGAAAGCACCCGTGGTTGCTGAAAGTAAAGTACATGTGCATACCGAAGATGCAGTGCTGTACGTGATGGGACGTCTAAATACAGCTGAAGTGAACGATCTGAATCAAGTCCTGCAACAAGTAGGTAATGTCACCAAAATTGTGACTTTAATTGATAATATTGACCAAGTTTCTTCGAGCACACCTGCGGTAGCATCAAGTTTTGCACCTACGGTAAATGCCGTACCTGACACGCAAACACCTGTTGCCATAGACCCTGATGCAGTAGAACCTAATGCCCCTTAAACAACTTCAGTTTCATTTACAACGTCTGAAAAGCCAACTTGATCAAAAGGCAACGTTGGCCAAAACTTTGTATAAAGAGTTTCGTGTTTATGACTTAGGTAGCTTTGCACTGAACCGAATGACGCCTAAATTGGGTTATTCAGTTCAGCGTAATATTGCGTACGGTTTAAAAGCACGTCACCGATTAGATTTGTACAAAGCACAGCAATTGCGAGATACGCAGCCTTTATTGGTGTTCGTACATGGCGGGGCTTGGAGGCATGGTGATAAAAAAGAATATCATTTTGTAGGTGAAGCTTTTGCCAAAGAAGGTTTTAATGTCGCAGTCATTAATTACCATTTGGCACCTGAGCATATATTTCCAAGTTCAATTGATGATTTAACCTTGGCATTGAATTTTTTAAATCAATCCAATCAGAAGTTGAAAATTGCAGTTGAAAATATTGTGTTAATGGGGCATTCAGCTGGCGCATTTAATGTCATGTCTGCGCTGTATCATCCAACGCCTTATAATTTGCAAAATCGTCAGGCTATTCGGGCAATTATCGGCTTGGCTGGCCCTTATCATTTTGATTATAAGGGTGACCCGCTGTGTGCAGATGCTTTTGATCAAGACGTACCATATCAACAAGTGATGCCATATTATTTTATTGAACAAAATCACGTGAAGCATTATTTATTTACGGCCGACAACGACAATGTAGTTGGCCTAAGTAACAGTACAGATTTGAACGAAAAGCTTTTGGCTTTGGGTAATCACAGCCAGTTAATACAAGTGCCTCGTGTAGGGCATATCACGATGATTGGCTCAGTTTCTAGCTTGTTTAGTCGATTCTTTAGTACAAAACGTCAAATTTTGCAGGCTTTGGACGATGTTTTTAAATAAACATATCGCTATGAGCATGTTTAAATCATAAAAAACCGCTTCAAATGAGCGGTTTTTTATGCAATTGCATATTTATGAATCTTTATTTATAGCCATTTTTGAGTATCATCAGCGGTCGCTGTGCCGTGAATCACATGCATAATCATGGCATGTGCAATACTGCCTTTAAACGGAATTTCGGGTAATTGATCAAATTTAAAGAAGGCAGCATCACTAATTTCTTCTTCTTGTAAGCACAGCTCACCAGAAGCATATTCAGCTTTAAATGCAATCATCAGATTACTAGGAAAGGGCCAAGGTTGACTCGCCAAGTATTGAATATTTTTGACCTTTAAGCCAACTTCTTCTTCGGTTTCGCGGCGTACAGCTTCTTCAAGTGTTTCACCCACTTCCACAAAACCAGCAATTAAGCCATACATTTTACGGGTAGCTCGTGCATTTTGGGCCAGTAAGATTTCGTCTTCACCACGGGTGATAACCGTAATGACACATGGATTAACGCGAGGGTATTGGTGATATTGGCATGCAGGGCAGACCATGGCATATTCAGTGGCATGCACTTCAGTTTTATGGCCACAATGACTACAAAATTTGTGATTGCGACGCCATTCAAGGAGCTGAATTGCACGGCTGGCTTGTTCAAACTCTTTCACGTTCCAGAGTTGTAACAACTGCCGAATGGGAACCAGTTGATAGCCTTCAGGGATTTCATCTTGTTCTGTAAGATCACGGGCAATCACTTGATCACCCGTTTGAAGCCTCAAATCACTTGCTATACTTTCGACGCGAGGAAGTTGGAATTGGTCATCGACCAATAATTGCTGTTGTTTAAAAATATAGGCAAGCGATAGATTTGACATTAGGCCACGGCTTTAAGTTTCTCACTACTGTCCAATGCTACCTGAAACATGCTATGTAGAACAGGCTGTTTGTTTTTTAAATTTTCAATCAGCATGTCTGCACTTGCAAGACCATCAAGCAGATGGTTAATTTCAGCGGCCTCAATTGCCGTAGAAGACTCAACACGTGCAGTGACGAATTGTGCATTGGTATTGAGCGCAGCTTGTCCTGTTTCTGCATTTAAGAACAGCATTGAACCGCCAATTTCACGTAATTGAGTTGCGACAGGTGCAAGGCTCTGTAGGTCATTATTTTGTAAATATTGAACCAGTGTTTCGCTTGCTTGATCAATTAATGCTTTGGTTTCGTTCAATAGCACTTCGTGTGCTTCATCTAAACGGTCTAGCGAAATATTCATGTTGTTTACACGAAGTTGTAGACGGCTTGACGTATGATGACGTTCTAAAACGCCAATTGAGTTCATTGCAGATAGAATGCAATTCATTAATTGCTGGGCAAAAGTCTCTTCTTTCAAGATTTCGCTTTGGCTCAATGAATTGGCCTGACGTTCTAAATCTTTATATGCTTCATTTAAGTTCAGCACTTTAAAGATATTTGCCAGTTCTAACAGCTTAGCTTGAAGTTCCTGTGTTTTTTCAGGCGACATGTTTTGGTAGTTAAACTCGATATCGTTACGAATCTGTGCCATTTCAGTGGTCACGAGTTCGCTAATCGTATGCATCGTACCAAAGTCTGGGCCATATAAATGACGGCTAAACACTTGTAATTGCATGTCAGTTAATAGGTCTTCACCAATATTTAACTTGCCACGAATATGCTGAGAAACTTCATCTTCTTGGCTAATACATAGACTTAAAATATTTGATAAATCTACTAAATTAGCTTTAAAGCGATCAGGGGAGTTGAAGTACTGAGCAATATTACGCTCAATCGACACCAATGTACGTAAGCGTGGCTCATTAATCAGCAGTTGATCAATTTGATTTAATGCGACAAATACCAAATTCCAATACTGTTTGCTCGGGTGTTTTTCCGACAGACTCGCTAAATACGTACCTACAATTTTCAAGGCCTGTAAGTCTAGCTCGTTCTCTTCTTGCTTAATCAGTTTGTTGAGTGACAACTTGTATAAGCGATGCACGTACTTAGATTTTTCTAGACTTGGTGCTTGAGGCAGGTCGAAATCTGGAGTAATGCAGTCGAGTAGTGATTCAATGTGCTGGCCCTCTGTAGTCATTGGTTTACCCAAACACGCTTCTAAGCGGTTAAGTGTATCCAATAAAAACTGCGGAATTTTCACTTCACGTAAGCAAATGAACTCGATATAACGTTTTAGCATGGTGGTGCCTTCGCTAAGTGCGATGACATCTTTGGTTTGAATTGTGGCAGGATTCCCCATGATCTTGCGCATCAATTCTGCTGAGTACTGAGCGATTTTCGCTAAACTTGCCATATCAATCAGTGCAAGTACTTGCGCACATTGTTCAAATTGATTAAGAGCGTCGTCAATACCGAAAGGAAGGGTTTGATCTTCGACTAAAGTGCTGACTGCTGATTCGACCAATTTGATCGAGTTATCAACCTCATTTTTTATTATCAGCAATGCTGTTGGATCAAAATGTATAGAGGTTTGGTAAGACATGGATCTGCACCTTTCCTAGTGTTTTATCTTGTTTGTGAACCGCCATAAAAGGCGGACCATCTTTTATCTTTAACTATAACGTAAGTGTTAATGTTTTAAATACAAAAATATACTAGGAAATTTAGTTTTTATTTTGCAAAAAGGCAAGGCGTTCCATGTTTTTCTTCAAATTGTTTGATCCAATTCTCATGCGCTTCGAGTTCTTCAGCACTTGGAAGGATTACGGGTAAATCAATTTGAATCGATTGACGGACGTTTTCACCGAGCTGACTTTCGGCGTGGGTTAGGGCATCAATATCAAAAGATACCTGACCGCCTGTCATGGCTAGGTATACATCTGCCAAAATTTCAGCATCGAGTAAAGCGCCGTGGAAGGTACGGTCACGCTGTACAATTTCGTAACGACGGCTAAGTGCATCCAGCGAGTTTTTTTGCCCTGGATGTTTGGCTTTCGCCATTGCCAATGTATCGGTCACTGCACAAACTTCAGAAAGTGCAGGGAAGCCTGCACGTTTGAACTCCATATCTAAGAAGTTCATGTCGAAGCTGGCATTATGCGCAATAATTTCTGCACCTTTGAGATATTCAAACAGTGCAGGGGCGATTTCTTCGTACAGCGGTTTATCTTTTAAGAAATCATCACTGATACCGTGGACATTTTCAGAGTCGCCCACGGGCTTAAGTGGTTTGATATAAATATGAATAGAACTACCGGTCAGCTTACGGTTGATCATTTCAATCGCGCCGACTTCAATAATACGGTCGCCATCTTGATAGTAAAAACCTGTGGTTTCGGTATCGAGAATCAGTTGGCGTGGGCCATGCGCTTCAATGCTAGGCGGTGTAACCACAATCATTGGATGTAAGCCTTCGGCAGGCAAAATCACTGAGCTTGAATTTTCGTTAAAGGTGGTTGCAAGTGTCTCGTTGGGTTGCGATTTTTGAATAGCTACAGGTGTTTCTGCTACGTTTAAAGCTGAATCATTTTTCACTACAGGCGCTGTTTCTGCGACAGCAGCAAGTTCTGATTGTGGCTCAATCTCAGCTTCCCATTCTGACTCGTCTTCGAGTTCTTCCTCGTCACTCGCAAGGTCTAAACCAAAAGGATCGTTTAATAGCCAGTCGGGTTCAATTTTTTTTTTCGTTTCAGTTAAGGGAGCTTGCTTGAGCGCTAAAGCGGTGTTTTCTGCACCTTGATTCGCCAATTGGTCAGCCATTTCATTGCCTGGGTGTCCTGCATGACCTTTGATCCAGTTCCATTCAATATCACGACCTTGGCAAGTCGCATCTAATTTTTTCCAGAGATCTGGGTTTTTAACATCTTTCCAGTTTTTCTTTTTCCAGCCATGAATCCACTCGGTAATGCCTTGTTTGACATAGTTAGAGTCGGTCCAAATCACTAATTTAGCATCTGTTGGGCAGTGTAAAATGCCTTCGATGGCTGCAGTAAGTTCCATGCGGTTATTGGTGGTTTGGGCTTCACCACCACAGATTTTTTCCTCAGCATTTTCGCCAATAATATATGCGCCCCAGCCACCCAATCCTGGGTTACCTTTGCAAGCGCCATCGACATAAAGCGTAATTGTCTGAGCCATAAAAACTGAATCCGAATAAAAACATCAAAACTGAATGGCATATTGTATAACGCAAATCCATTCGATAGGTCTATATCAGGCTTATTTTTTAATTTCTTGTAACATTTATACTGAAATAGCGTTAAATTAACGCCTTGTGTCTGCGCCATGCTTCACTACAATGGCATATCAAAAAAAAATTTATACGAGATGTTCGGATTCTTTTATGTATAAACCAAGCAAGAACTGGTACGAGTCGACTTTGCCTGCATTATTCAAAATTACTGTTTTAGGATCGGCACTAGCAACCCTAGGTTTAGTGGGCTGTGCATCCTCGACCACAGCGACAAGTGCGCATAAGTCTAAAACGGCAGGCTCGTCAGGTTTCTTAGATGCAAATAGCTTGGATGGCTTAGAGGATTTGTTATCTGCAACAGATATGCGTGCAGTAGAAGGTGATCGCCTATTGGTGCTCAAACATGGTGATGTTTGGAAGCGAATGACGGTCGGTTTCAAAATGGATTTGAATCATTGGGATTCGCGTATTGAAGCGCAGCGTGGTTGGTTCGCATCACGTCAGCCATATATTGACCGTTTAAGTGCGCGTGCATCACGTTACTTGTACCATACTGTAAAAGAAGCTGAACGTCGTGGTATGCCAACTGAGTTGGCGTTATTACCTGTAATTGAAAGCTCGTATGACCCCGCCGCAACATCAAGTGCAGCTGCAGCAGGTTTGTGGCAGTTTATTCCAAGTACTGGCCGTATTTATGGTTTAAAACAAACCACGCAATACGATGGTCGTCGTGATGTAGTGGAATCAACACGTGCTGCTTATGAGTTTTTAGGCAGTTTGTATAATCAGTTTGGTTCTTGGGAATTGGCTTTAGCTGCTTATAACGCAGGCCCAGGCCGTATTCAGCAGGCGATTAACCGTAACCAAGCAGCAGGCTTACCAACGGATTATTGGTCATTAAAATTACCACAAGAGACGATGAATTATGTGCCACGCTTTTTGGCTGTTGCACAAATTATTAAAAATCCAAATGCGTATGGTGTGAGTTTGCCACCGATTGCCAACCGCCCACACTTTAGAGAAGTGGCTGTTGGGGCTGCCAATTTAAATGAAATTTCTTCTGTAACAGGACTCAGTCGTGCGGAACTGTATGCATTGAACCCAGGTCATCGTGGGGATCAAATTGATGCGGCAAGTCCAATGAAGATTTTAATTCCTGCTGATATTAGCCCTTCAGTGGATGCAAAACTGAAAAAATTATCTTCTGCATCGACTGGCTATTGGGCAGGTGGTGCGGCACCAAGCTTACCGAAAAATAATGCCACGATTACGCCATCAAAAGTAACACCACCTGAGATGAATGCAACGGTGATAACACCATCTAAAGTGGCGCCACCTGTGATTGCTTCGACGCAACCAACGAAAACGACATCACCAACGCTCATAGCAAGTACGGCTACCACAACCAAAGGTAAACCGCTGTCTGTGACACCACAAGGTTCTTCTGCTTTGGCAGCCTTTGCAGCAAATACAGATATTCCAAGTGCACCACGTATTCCTGTTGCTGTCAGCCCAAGTAAAACCACGACAGTTAAAGTGAGTGCTGAACCGCCTGTCAGCTTGAAAGAGCGTGAACAGATTATGGCAGCCATTAAGGCCGAAGGTGAAAATAAAACGGTTGATGAAGTTTTAAAACCAGTTGCAACTCAGGCCGAGCAAGCTGAGGTGGTTAAAGAGCTGAAAGCTTTAGCGCCTCAAGGAACTGAAATTGTCGATCCTTATGATGGAAAAATTAAGCTCACCGCTATTCAAACGAGCCAATCGATTGCAGATCAGCAAGGTAAAGAGTTAACCAAAGGCTTCGCTTATCCGAAGAGCGTTACTGATCAGACAAGCAATGATTCTGATGAAGTAAAACGTAATCTAGGTAAAAATGTTATTAAAACTGACTCTGAAATTGTTGTGGTTGCGCCTAAGGGTAAACGTAGTACCTATACCGTTCAGGCGGGTGATACTTTAGCAGTCATTGCGATGAAAAATGGCGTCAACTGGCGTGATGTAGCCAAGTGGAACCAAATGGATGCTGATGCCAAGCTTTATGTGGGTACAAGTATTTATTTATATGATGCAAAACCGACTGTTACTGAAGAGCCGAAAGCAAAAGCGCAACCTGAGCATTATGTGGTAAAAGCCAATGATACATTGACTGGCGTGGCAAGCCAGTTTGATTTGTCTGTAAAACAGCTGGCAGATTTTAACGGTTTAACTACCACGAGTGGTTTATTTGTTGGTCAAAAGCTGTCATTGAAAGAAACACCAGCATCAAAAGCAAAATTAGCTGCCGAAGCTAAAAAAGTAGAAGCCGAAAGTAAAGCACAAAAGGTACAAACCAAAGTGTATACGGTGAAGCGTGGTGAGTATTTAAAACTGATTGCTGACCGTTATGCTTTATCAAATCAGGAATTGGCAGACCTTACTACGGGCCTTACAGCAGGTAGTAGTTTAATGGTTGGGCAGAAAATTAATGTGCCATTAAATGAAGTTGAAAGCGCTTCAAGCAATTCAAATAAGGTTGGAGTGAAGCCAGAAACAAAATCTGAGCCAAGCTTTAAAACTGAAAGCTACAATGTGCAACGTGGTGATACGTTGTACAGCTTAGCCAATCAAAGCAAAATGTCGGTTTCAGACTTAGCAAATTTAAATAATATTGCTGCTACAGCATCTTTACGTATTGGTCAGACTCTAAAAATTCCAGCGTTAACTAAAGTTCCAGAACAATATACTGTACAGTCTGGTGATACGCTCAGTGCGATTGCAAATCGTTTTGAACTGAACATGGATGATATTGCAAGTTTAAATGGCTTTAGTCGCAATGCATCTTTACGTGTAGGTCAGCGTTTAAAGTTGACAGGTGAAGTACCAGTAGAAGTTAAAACTGAGGTGCATAAGGACAGCAAAGCAGATACACGTGTCAGTAGCGGTGAAGCGAAAGACACGCATGTGGTAAAAGCAGGTGAAACATTGTCTGCGATTGCGCAAAAGTATCAGTTGCAGTTGAGCTATTTAGCCGATCTAAATGGTTTGTCACGTAATAGTACGGTACGTGTTGGGCAACGCTTAAAGATTGATGGTGATGTGCCTAAAGAAGAAGTAGATACGCCTAAAACCAGTAAAGCAACTGCACAAGCGAGCTCATCGTACAGCGGAAGCACTGAAAGCTACACGGTTAAGTCAGGTGAATCACTCAATTCGATTGCAAGTCGTACAGGCGTGAGTGTGGCCGATTTAGCGGCTATGAATAAGCTTAATGCACGTGCAGGTTTACGTGTTGGGCAAAAAATTAATGTGCCAAAGTTGGTTACGGAATACCGTATTAAACGCGGTGATACCATGATTGGTTTAGCAAATCGCTATGGTCTAGATACTGCTACTTTAGCTGATATGAATAATATGCAACCGAGCGCATCATTACGCATTGGTGATGTAATTAAAGTACCTAACTAAGCCTATACCTTGCAGGAAGCAACGTGAATAATTTATTTGCCAAGGGGCATTCTTATGTAATGGCGTTGGGCTGTGTCATGGCTATGCAAGGGGCTTGGGCTACAGCTCAGACTACGCCCTATATTGCTATCCATAGTCAGCCTTTATATGCCAACTTAGTGGCCATGCCGTATGCGAATGCTCAAGCGCCTAAAGGGGGATATTTAAGTACTGCCAGCAATGGCACATTTGATAACCTCAATAGCATGAACGGTAAGGGAAGTGCTGCTGATGGCGTGAATTATCTGTTTGATTCACTCATGAGTAGTTCGCTAGATGAGCCGGGGGTCATGTATCCCTTGCTTGCCACCAGTGCGACCTTTGATCCGAAAAAGACCTCGTATGTGATTTTTAATCTAAATCCGAAAGCGCGGTTCAGTGATGGTTCTGCTGTCACTGCAGAGGATGTTAAATTCAGTTTTGATGCTTATCAAACCAAGTCCAATCCAGGCTTACAAATGTATTTGGCCGATTTGGCAAAAACAGAAGTTCTGTCTAAGCATCAAGTCAAAATGAGTTTTAAGTCGGACAACAATGCAGAAATGCCACTGATTTTGTCGCAGTTGCCGATTTACTCCAAAAAAGATTGGGCCAAAAAAGATTTTACCCGCATTAGTATGCAACCGATTTTAGGTTCAGGCCCTTATGTGCTAGATCGGATTGATGCAGGACGTAGTTTAAGTTATAAGCGCAACCCGAACTATTGGGCCAAAGATTTACCAGTCAACAAAGGCCGTTATAATTTCGACCGTTTAAAGTATGTGTATTATCGTAATTTAGACATTGCTTTTGAGGGGTTTAAATCGGGCCAATACACCTTACATGAAGAGTACACCGCACGAAAATGGGTGACGGCTTATAACTTTCCAGCAGTCAAAGACGGCATGGTGGTGAAATACCGCTTTAAGCACAATAACCCGATTGCAACACAGAGCTTTGTATTTAATACTCGCCGTAACCCTTTTCAGGATATCCGTCTGCGTCAGGCTTTAACGTATGCTTACGATTTTGAATGGCAAAACAAGGCGCTGTTTTATGGTCAATATATGCGCCTGCAAAGTTATTTTGCCAATAGTGAGTTAGAAGCCAAAGGTACGCCCTCAGCAGAAGAAATGGCGGTATTAAAACCCGTGCTGGCAAAGCTCGACCCGATTCAGCGCGCTGGGGTGCTCAAAAATTGGAAGTATCCTGTTTCGGATGCCAGTGGTTTTAATCGTAATAATTTATTAACGGCGCGTCAGCTGTTATTAAATGCGGGTTATCAATATAAAAATGGTAATTTGCTGGATAAAAAAGGACAACCCATACAAATTGAGTTTTTGATTCATCAAGATGGTTTACAACGCACGTTGATGCCTTTTGTGCGTAATATGAAACGTCTGGGCATACAGGTGAATATTCGCCAAGTCGATGTACCCCAATATATTGAACGTATGCGTAGCAAAGACTTTGATATGACTACCAGTGTGATGCCACAGTCTTTAAGCCCAGGGAATGAACAGGCACAATTTTGGGGTAGTGCATCGGCAGATCAGCCGGGAAATTATAACTATGCGGGCATTAAAAACCCAGCGATTGATGCCATGATCGAACAAGTGATTCGAGCACCAGACAGACCTGCTTTAGTCACACGTACCCGTGCCTTAGACCGTATGTTAAGAGCGGGTTACTATCAAATTCCGACCTATGGCAAAGGGGAAAACTGGCTGGCTTATTGGAATATGTACAAGCAACCAGCGATCAAACCAAAGCTATCGACAGGGATTGATTACTGGTGGAGCGATGCCAAGCAAGCACAAAAAGTTGCTCAATATTTGCGTAAGCAATAGGCCCAAAGTAAAAGGAAGATAAGAATGGGCACTTATATATTAAAACGGCTGTTGCTGATTATCCCCACGCTGTTGGTGATTTTGCTGATTAACTTTGTGGTGATTCAGATTGCACCTGGTGGGCCAGTAGAGCAAGCCATTCAACAGGCTGAGTCTTTTCAGGGGATGGGCACAGGCGGTGGTGGGGAAACAGCGCAAGACACAAGTAAGTACCAAGGAGCAAAAGGCTTAAGTGAAGAAATGGTGCAAAAGATTGAAGCACAATATGGTTTCGATCAGCCTGCACATATTCGTTTTTGGAACATGCTCAAAGGCTACGCCACTTTAGATTTTGGCACCAGTTTTTTTAAAGATAAGCCGGTGACGCAATTGCTGTGGGAAAAGCTTCCAGTTTCTTTATCTTTGGGCTTGTGGAGCACCTTACTAATATATTTGGTATCTATTCCTTTGGGAATTAAAAAGGCACGCCAGCATGGCTTAATCTTTGATAAAGCGACCTCCTTGCTGTTGGCTGTAGGTTATGCGATTCCAGCCTTTGCTTTTGCTATTTTGTTAATTGTATTTTTTGCGGGTGGTTCTTATTTTCAGTGGTTTCCACTACAAGGTTTGATCTCGGAAAACTTTGCCGAGCTCAGCCTGTTTGGAAAAATTGCAGATTATTTCTGGCACATGGCATTACCCTTACTTGCCATGGTGATTGGTGGTTTTGCAGGGCTCACCTATTTAACTAAATACTCATTTATGGAAGAGCTGAATAAGCAGTATGTTTTGGCAGCGCGATCTAAGGGATTAACGGAATCCCGCGTGTTGTATGGGCATGTTTTTCGTAATGCGATGTTAATTGTGATAGCTGGCTTGCCAGAAGCTTTAATCGGCATCTTTTTTGTCGGCAACTTATTTATTGAAATTATTTTTAACTTAGATGGATTAGGTTTACTGGGCTTTGAAGCCATTGTACAACGAGATTATCCAGTTATTTTTGGTACCTTATTTATTTTTACCTTATTGGGCTTAATTTTACGTTTAATCAGTGATGTCATGTATCAAGTGATTGATCCGAGGATTAACTTCGATTCACGGGGAGCCAAATAATGTCCCCGATTATGCAGGCGCGTTTAAAGCGCTTTAAAGAGAATAAATTAGGCTTTGGCTGTTTCATTTTATTTGCCATCATATTTGTGTTGTCACTTGGCTCAGAACTGATTGCCAATGATAAGCCACTACTGGTGAAGTATGGCAACAGTCTGTATGTACCTGCTTTCAAAAGCTATCCAGAAACTGAATTTGGTGGTGTATTTGAAACGGAAGCAGATTATAAAGACCCTGCGGTGCAACAGCTGATTGAGCAAAAAGGCTGGGCAGTGTGGCCAATTAACCATTTTTCTTATCAAACGCCAAATTTAGAATTGGCTGTGCCAGTACCTTCAGCACCTACATCGCAAAACTGGTTGGGAACGGATGACCAAGGCCGAGATGTCTTGGCTCGTATTCTGTATGGTTTACGCGTATCGCTGTTATTTGGTTTTGCACTGACACTGGCATCGGCATTTCTGGGTATTATCGTTGGCGCCCTGCAAGGCTATTATGGCGGATGGATTGATCTGATTGGGCAACGCATATTAGAAGTGTGGGGCGGTTTGCCTATGCTGTTCATGGTGATGATTTTGGTCAGCATGTTTACCCCAAGTGTGTACTGGCTGTTTGTGATTATGCTTTTGTTTGGCTGGACTGCTTTGGTGGGGCTGGTACGGGCAGAGTTTTTGCGTGCACGTAATTTTGATTATGTGCGGGCAGCACGGAGCCTAGGGGTATCGGATAAAACCATTATTTTTCGACATATTTTGCCCAATGCGATGAGTTCAAGCTTGTCGCAGTTGCCATTTATGCTGACGGCCAATATTACAGCTTTAACAGCTTTAGACTTTTTAGGTTATGGCTTACCCCCCGATGCGGCTTCTTTAGGTGAGCTATTACTACAAGGTAAAAATAATTTAAATGCGCCGTGGCTAGCACTATCGGGCTTTTTCACATTGGCGATTGTATTGTCATTATTGATTTATATTGGGGAGGCGGCGCGTGATGCATTCGATCCAAGACGTCAATAACATGCTAACGAATAGCATACTTTCAGTTCAACAACTGAGTATTTACAACGAAGCACAGCCCTTGGTGCAACAGCTGAATTTTGAGCTTTCGGCAGGTGAAACACTGGCGATTGTGGGTGAGAGTGGTTCGGGTAAATCCATCAGCAGTTTGGCTGTATTGGGCTTATTAGCCAAAAACTTACGTGTTACAGGCCAAGCAAAGCTGAATGGTCAAAATCTATTGGAGATGAGCCAAGCACAGCTACGTGACATACGTGGTCAGAAAATCGCGATGATTTTTCAGGAGCCGATGACAGCGCTAAACCCGTTGCACCGTGTGGAAAAAATTATTGGTGAAAGTTTACTATTGCGCGGTTGGTCAAAAGCTAAAACCCGTGAACGTGTGCTTGAATTGCTGAATGATGTGGGTATACCAGAGCCTGAACAAAAGTTAAGGCGTTATCCGCATGAGTTGTCTGGTGGCCAGCGTCAGCGGGTGATGATTGCGATGGCCTTAGCGTTAGATCCTGACATTTTAATCGCGGACGAGCCAACCACTGCTTTAGATGTGACGTTGCAGGCACAGATATTAAAACTCCTGAAATCACTGCAAAAGAGCCACAAAATGGCCATGATATTAATCAGTCACGATTTAAACTTGGTGCATAAATATGCAGATCAAGTGATTGTGATGCATCAGGGTCAAACGGTTGAGCAGGGTGCAGTCGAACAGATATTTAATGCGCCTACGCAGGATTACACCAAGGATTTGCTGAATCACGATTTTGGCCATGCTTTAACACTTGAAGTGCAACCTACAGTGCTGGAGTTGTCTGATGTTGGTGTGAAATTTCCCATCAAGCAAGGTCTGCTCAATCGTGTCAAAGATTACTTCGTTGCGGTTGAACCCTTAAGCATGGCACTGCAACAAGGTCAGTCGATTGGCATAGTAGGTGAAAGTGGTTCAGGCAAAAGTTCTCTGGCTTTAGCAGTTGCACGTTTAATTGATGCAGATGGGCAAATACTGTTGCAAGGTCAAGACTTGAATCGACTGTCGGAGAAGCAGCTACGGCCCTTACGCAGTGATTTTCAAATCGTGTTTCAAGATCCATTTAGTAGCTTAAATCCGCGTTTAAATGTAGAGCAGACCATAGGCGAGGGTTTGTCACTGAAGCAGATGTCCAACGCAGAAATACAGCAACGTATAGACGAAGCTTTGCAAAAAGTAGAATTGTCTGTGTCGTTTAAATCACGCTATCCGCATGAGTTATCAGGTGGGCAGCGTCAACGAATTGCCTTGGCACGGGCGCTGGTGCTACGACCGAAAGTATTGATTTTGGACGAGCCGACTTCTGCACTGGATCGTACGACACAACGGGCAATTGTGCGACTGTTACGTCGTTTACAACAAGAATATCAAATGAGTTATTTGTTTATTAGCCACGACCTGCAAGTGGTGAGGGCACTATGTCAAAAAGTGTTAGTGCTACATCATGCCAAAGTTATGGAATTTCAAGAGACAGCGCAACTATTTTTAGCGCCACAGACGGATTACACCCGTAAATTGATTGAATCCAGTCAATATTGAGTCAATTATAGATAATTTGACAATATAAATTGTCTATCTGCTATTGACCTTGGGTTGAATAAGTTTAGAGTAAAAGCACTATTTAAAGAAAATAATGGAATTTCAAATGAGCCATCTTGCAGAATCGATAAAGATCCGTGGTACGCAGTTTAAAAACCGTATTATTAAAGGCGCAATGAGTGAAGCGCTGGCTAATACTCAAGGACAGCCGAATCATTTGCATTTTGGTTTATATGAAGCGTGGGCAAAAGATGGCTTAGGTTGTGCTATTACTGGCAACGTCATGGTTGATTTACGCGCTAAAAATGAGCCAGGCGTTGTTGGGGTTGAAAACGAACGTGATTTGGCACTATTGACCCAATGGGCTGAAGTCGGCAAAAAACATGGCATGGTGCAGTTGGTGCAGTTATCGCATCCAGGTCGCCAATGTCCAAAAGGCTTGAATAAAGAAACGGTTGCACCATCGGCAGTGCCATTTAGCCCGATGCTTGCAACTACCTTTGGTACACCGCGCGCACTGCGTGAAGATGAAATTTTGGATATTATCCAGCGTTTTGCTACGGCAGCAGCAGTATGTGAGAAAGCAGGTTTTGAGGGTGTACAGTTACATGGTGCGCATGGTTATCTTATTAGCCAGTTTTTATCGCCTTTAACCAATCAGCGTAGCGACCAATGGGGCGGTTCGATTGAAAATCGTATGCGCTTTTTGCTAGAGATTTATAAGGCTGTACGTGCAGCAACGTCAGACAAATTTATTATTTCGGTGAAGTTAAACTCAGCAGATTTCCAGCGTGGTGGTATTACAGAAGAAGATGTGATTACCGTGTTTAAAGCCATTGATGCAGCGGGTATTGACCTGATTGAAGTTTCGGGTGGTACATACGAAGCGCCAGCAATGGCGGGTGCGAAGGAAGATAAACGCAAGGCATCAACCATTGCCCGTGAAGCTTATTTCTTAGATTTTGCAGATAAAATCCGTAAGCAAGTGAAATGCCATTTGATGGTAACTGGTGGATTCCGTACCGTTGAAGCGATGAATGCAGCACTAGATAGCGGTGCATGTGAATTTGTTGGTATTGCACGTCCATTTGCTGTGGAAACTGCATTGGCAGACCGACTAATTGCTGGGCAAGATGTACGTTATGGCGTAGACAAAATTAAAACAGGCATTCCAATGGTTGATAAAATGGCGATTATGGAAATTATTTGGTATGCTGCACAATTTAAAGCGATTGGCGAGGGTAAGCAGCCAAATCCAAAACTGTCACCGTTAAAAGTCTTCTTTAAATATTTAAAAGGTAATTTAACTGCGGTGATTAAAGGCCGAGTGAATTCGCGTAAATCGGCTTAAGTCGATTAGGTAGATCGCAGTTTTATGAAGCTTGGGCTATGGGCTAGATTTACTGTGTAATCTGCCAATAGCGCTGAAACTCTACAGCAGACCAGTGTCCTTTCTGCAATGCAGTTTGGAATGCGGGTCTGCTTTTTATTTGCTTTAAATATTGAGCAAGGGCTGGATAGTCGCTAAATTTTGGATGCGCAAATTCACAGGCCTGTAATGGAAACCACAGTAATAGATCTGAACTGCTAAATACATCACCAGCTAGCCATGTGTGCTGCATAAAATGGTGATTGAGCATTTGCATTTGTTTATGTAGTTCTGGATTTAAATAGGCACGGTTAAATGCGACCTTAAATGCGAGACTCACAAAACGCACCAGCCACGGTGTTTGCTGCGCAATTTGTGCGAACACTTGCTTTAACGCTAAATTGGGCATGAAGCTGGCATCGGCGAAATTTTTATAAAAACAATAATGCCAATAATGGAGATTCGATGGCGGAATTAGTAGTTTTTGCTCACGCTGACAGAGGTACTCCACAATGGCACTGCTTTCACTCAGCAACTGTATTTGTCCCTGTTGTTCAATCTGCACAGTTGGAAATTTCATATCTGTTTTAGAGCTGGGTTGATCACAAATGACCAGTTGATAATCCAGTTTTAATTCTTCTAAAAGCCAAACAATACGTTGGGAGCGGGAATTGGGTAAATGAAATAATGTGATCTGCATAATTTTTATGTGGCTATTGAATAATGAATGAAGCACCGTGAATGTGTTCATCTTATGCTGTATGGCGAGCAGATGTAAATTTCTAAAATATAGAAGGCAAAAAAAGCCCAAGTCATTATGCTTGGGCTTTTGATTGAGTGGTGAAGAACCAACTCGAATATGGCGTCCCTACGGGGATTCGAACCCCGGTTACCGCCGTGAAAGGGCGATGTCCTAGGCCTCTAGACGATAGGGACAGTACAGAAGATAAATTTTAAAACCGTTACTTGATGATAAAATCATTTGAAGTAATGGCGTCCCTACGGGGATTCGAACCCCGGTTACCGCCGTGAAAGGGCGATGTCCTAGGCCTCTAGACGATAGGGACTTAATAAAATGTACTTCTGAAAATTGGCGTCCCTACGGGGATTCGAACCCCGGTTACCGCCGTGAAAGGGCGATGTCCTAGGCCTCTAGACGATAGGGACGTTTCAGAGGTGGGCGTATAATAGGGTGAAAATAGAGGGGTGTCAAACGCATTTCTATAAATAATTTCAGTTTTATGTGCTGAGTGCATAAAATTAAAACAATATTACGATAATATGGGAAAAATACATTGTTTTGGATTAATTTTTAAGCGTGTTTAAAATAGCTTGAATCACCTCAGGATGTTGTAAATAACCAGCAATATCGTGTGGATGTTCAATAGATGTTCGAATTTCACAATTTAAAATAGCGGGTTGAAAATCAAAAAGTGATGGTTGTAGAGCTAAGGCTGCTAGAAAATCATCATGTGAATAAAAGTTAATCCAATCACCCTTAAGTGATGCAGGGCGTTGAATGGGCTGCGGTAATCGCTGTTGAATGGTGTGAAATGCGAGTGGGCAACCAAGTGTAATTAAACGATGAATATTCATTTCTGGGTGTTCGAGTAGATAATGATAGGCAATGACTGAACCTAATGAGTGCGCCACAATAATATTGGGTTTGGTGTCGTGCAGTTGCTCATGAATACGCAGATGAACTGCATGCAGAAAATGTGGATTTGATAAATATAAATCGGTTTCAACCAAAAACTGATGCAGCAAAGTGGCATGCAGTTTGGGAAAATCATTGAGAAGTAGAGCGAAGCCATGTAAGGCATAATCTTTGCTGATCGCACTCAATTGATGAAATTTATGATGTAAATCGTGCTGAGGGTATTTTTTAACTTCATTTTTTATAGATGTTTTGGTAGGTGTTTTACGAGTTGACGTATGTAAAAAAGGAATATGTGGCCATGTTTGTGGTAGCAGTGTGCTGGCATTTAGCATGTTATTCAGATGATATCGGGACAGTAAATCACCATAAAAGGGCATGCGGAAATGCCTTATGAGGTCAGGCAACAGATTTTGTTGCTGTGTTTGAATGAGTGCATTTTCAAGTAAACCAAGCCAGCGCTTTTTAAGCGTCTGGGCTGTTTCATGTTGTTGGTTCATTCCGTGAATAAAAATGATATTCATCAGCAATTCTCACATTGTGAAATGTGTTGATTACTTTTGAGTATAAATAAAAAAAGAGCAGCCTAGGCTGCTCTAATTTGCTGCTGAATTGTCAGCAATAAAAATACTTAAGATGCGTTTTTATTGTGATAAAACGCATAGTAGCTTGCATAGCATGTTGCAATAAATGTTAAACAGCCAAAAAAGCTGATTCGCATCGTTGGATCAAATACCATACTGATACAGGTAATAAAGCAGAAGACAAAACCTAAAATTGGCACGATTGGGAACAATGGTGCAGCAAAGCTAAGCTCTGATTTGCTATGACCATCTTTATACCATTGGCGACGGAAGTTGAGCTGACTTAAACAGATACTCATCCATACAACCACCATGGTAAAGGCAGCAATACCCAGTAAGTTAGTGAAAATCGCTTCAGGTGCAAATTGCTCAGAGAGTAAGCCAGGCATACCACCAATCATGGTTACAATAACCGCGACGTAAGGAATACCACGTGAATTAACTTTCGAAAATACAGCAGGCAATTGCTTGTTGTATGACAATGACCACATCATACGAGAAGCTGCAAATAAGCCAGAGTTGGCTGCTGATAATAGCGCAGTAATAATCACAAAGCGGATAACGTCTTCAGCGTATGGAATACCAATATGCTGGAATACCGTTACAAACGGTGAGCTACTTACGCCATTGTTGCCAAGGCCTGCTTCTTGATGTGGCAATAGACACGTCACCACAACAATTGTACCTACAAAGAAAATTAGCAAGCGGAAAATTGCTGTGTTAATGGCTTTAGGTACATTTTTAGCAGGATCTTTGGTTTCACCCGCAGCCACGCCAATCAATTCTGTACCAGAGAATGCGAAGTTCACAATCAACATCGTGGTAAAGATTGGGAATAGGCCTTCTGGGAACCAGCCTTGGGCGGTCAGGTTATTAAATAGCGGTGCTGTTTCTTGACCTTGGTAGCCAAGCACACCAAAAATAGCCAATAGACCGAGCAAAATAAATGCTACAACCGTAATCACTTTAACCAAAGCGAGCCAGAATTCAGATTCTGCAAACCATTTGGTTGAAATCATATTTAAAGTAAATACAAAAGCACCAAAGATTAGGGTCCACATCCACATAGAACTGTCTGGGAACCATTCCTGCATAAGCAGTGCTGCAGCAGTAAATTCTGTTCCAAGCGTGACCGACCAAGTAAGCCAATATAACCATGTGATGGTATAACCCGTGCCTGGTCCAATATAGCGTTTGGCATAAGCACCAAATGAGCCAGACTCAGGCATGTGTACAGCCAACTCGCCTAAGCAGAGCATGACCATATAGGCGATAATACCGCCTAAGAAATAAGAGATGATGGCACCTACAGGCCCCGTTTGTGCAATGACTTCACCCGACCCTAAAAATAGGCCTGTTCCGATTGCGCCACCAAGCGAAATCATGACCAGATGTCGAGTACTCATAGCGCGTTTTAAAGGCGCAGAATTGCCCTGATGCGAAGCATCATTCGGAGATGAGTGCATAGGAAGAGATTAAAATATCAAGAGAATGAAGCGAGCTATTGTAGTGAAAAACTACAAATCTGCAATGGAATAATAGTAATTTTGAATAAGTGCCGATCAGATGCGATCAAGATATGGCGTCCCTACGGGGATTCGAACCCCGGTTACCGCCGTGAAAGGGCGATGTCCTAGGCCTCTAGACGATAGGGACGTTGCGAGGTGATGCGTATATTAGGGATTTTTATTTTTAGTGTCAAACATGTAATAGCTAAAATATTAAACTTTTATGTTGATTGATTGAAAAATTAGCAATTCTAATAAAAATGAATTATTTTCAAACAAATATTTAAAATATGACAATGTGTTTGAAGATTTTAATATATAAAACTCAAAATAATATGAAGCAAGAAGGACTTGCCAAAATGAAAAGACGCAACTTAGAAGTTGCGTCCTTATTAATGAAAAAAGATTAAATTAATTTTTATTATGATATAACCAGTAATAACTTGCATAACAGGCAGCCATAAACAGCAGACAGCCAATAAAACCAGAAAGCATTTCAGGATCAGCAGCCATACTTAAACCTGTTGCGGTACAGCACACAAAACCAAGAATCGGCACCAATGGGAACCATGGCGTATGGAATTTAAGCTCAGAAACGCTATGCCCTTGCTTTAACCACTGACGGCGGAAGTTAAATTGGCTCCAGCAAATACTCATCCACACAATGACCATGGTAAAGGCTGCAACACCCATCAAGTTTTTAAAGATGACATCGGCACCGAATTGCTCTGAAAGTAAGCCAGGTAAACCGCCAATCATAGTGACCCAAATGGCAACTACAGGAACACCTGCTTTGTTCACTTTGGAAAATACACGTGGCAATTGTTTTTGAGCTGAAAGCGCCCACATCATGCGTGAAGCTGCGTATAAACCTGAATTTGCAGTGGAAAGTAATGCAGTAATAATGACGAATCGAATAATATCTTCAGCATAAGGAATGCCCATGTGCTGGAAGACGGATACAAAAGGACTGCTACTTAATCCACCGTGACCGCCAACGTTTAAGCCTGCATCTGTATACGTAAGTAATGAACTAATGACAACAATGGTACCCACAAAGAAAATAATCAAACGCCATACAGCGGCATGAATTGCTTTAGGTACATTTTTTTCAGGGTTTTCAGTTTCGCCTGCGGCAATACCAATCATTTCTGTACCATTAAAGGCAAAGTTTACAATCAATAAAGTTGCAAAGAGCGGAAATAAACCATTGGGTAGCCAGCCATGTTCAGTTAAGTTGTTAAACATGGGGGCTGAGCTATAACCATCAAATGGAATAAAGCCAAAAATACATGAAAAGCCCAGTAAGATGAACACCAGCACGGTTGCAACTTTCACCATTGAAAGCCAAAACTCAGATTCAGCAAAAGCACGTGTTGAACTTAAGTTGGAAATGAGTACACCTGCCGCGAAGATCAACGTCCAGAGCCAAATGGAGGTTTGTGGAAACCACTCTTGGACTAAGATCGCGGCCGCGGTAAATTCTGTACCTAAAGTCGCTGACCAGCCCAGCCAGTACATCCAAGACACCATATAGCCTGTACCCGGGCCAATATAGTTAGTCGCAAAAGCACCGAATGAACCTGAAACAGGGAGGTGCACAGCCAATTCACCTAAACACAGCATGACCATGTAGGCAATGAGACCGCCAATAATGTAGGCCAATACAGCACCTAACGGGCCAGCTTGAGAAATAACTTCACCAGAGCCCATGAACAAGCCTGTACCAATTGCGCCACCAAGCGAAAGCATAATCAGATGGCGCGTGGTCATTGCGCGTTTTAAGGAAGGTGAATCCCCACTTGCAGAGGTCTGCGTAGAATCAGAAGGAGTTGACATACAATAACTTAGATTTGAAAAAGATATTTTATATTTTCATTGTGTGAAAATTCACATATATCGTTATTTTCAAATAAAAGCTGAAAGTAGATTTATAAAATAGATACCTTCGCAATCACTTACGTGATTGCAAAAAGCAGGTAAAACCTAAATCTATTGTTGATTCTGAGAATGTGGAGTTTGCTGTTGAGGTGATGTTGTTGCAGATGGACTGCTGTTAGAAACAAAATATATGTACAGAGCTGCTGGAAATAAAATAAGCAGAACCAATAAAATTTTCTTAAGCATATTGAGTACAATTGAATAATGTACCGAAATTATAAATCAAAAGGATTTGAATATCAGTGTGAAAGTTAAATTCACACTGACATTAATTGAGCATCTCTAGCTATGGTTTTACTTGCTGGAGTAATTGGTAGAGTTCAGGGTTTTTCATTGCTATTTTTCTTTCTTCTAGCAATGTGTAGGTGGCAGCATTTGGTGAAATCCCCGCTTTTAAAAGTTTATTCACAAGGCTAACAGATGGATTGCGGCCACTGAGATTACTATTAATTAAATTTTCAGTGTTGCCTGAATAGCCAATCCCAATGCTGAGCAAATAATCTGAGACCTCTTCAAGCCCCCGTGAAACAGCATCTGACTGCAAATTAAATTTTTCCTCATAAGGACCAAGCTTATATGCACCGTGAGTTTGAAGAATATTTTCGTCCTGAAGGAGTTTAAGCTTTTCAATAATTTCTGCTTGATCAACTTGACCGTTGGCATCTTTTAATTGGGTATTAATACTCATAAAAGATATTTTACCGGTTACTGGCGTACAGTTCACAGCAAATAAACGCTTAGTCTGTTCTACATTCGTACCGTATAAGGCTAGTTCACAAAGTTTCTTTTTTTCAGCATCAGTCATTTTGCTATTGGCAATTGTACCGTTTTCAAAATCACGAACGATGGATTCCCAACCATCCTTATACGCTGTTTTGTAGTAACGCAGTGCTTCATCACTGGTTTTTTTTGCTTTTACAGAAGCTGGGTTTTCTAACGACTGATTATTCTTAGCCTGAGCATTTTGCTCATGTGAGTCATTTGAAGTCATTGGTTTGTGTTGTTCTGCAACGGATTTATCAGCTTGTTGTTGCGGTGTCTGAGAGTTTGGCTCTGGTTTTAAAAAATAGACCAATAAGCCAATACCCAATATGCACAGTCCAACCAATACAATTATTTTATTCATTTGTTTTTAAGTCTATTTTAAAATGAATCAAGAGCGTTTTAGACGCTCTTGATAGGATGGTGATTAAAATTTATAGGTCACGTCAGCGATAAAGCGACGCCCTTCTTCTGAATAAAGCTTGCCATTATCTGTGGCGTTTTTATTGTGCTTGTTGAATAGATTTGAAACCGTCAAGCCGAAGGTCATACTTTGTTGTGGTGTGATTTTCCAGTCATAGGTCGCACGAGTATCCCATGTAAACTTGCTAGAAAAATCTTGTTCTTCCATGACTGAAATATTTTCGCCATTCCACGACACTTTATCACCTGTTGCAACATAATTTGTTGAAGCAGAGCGGAAGTTTAAGAAGTTATGCAATGTAAATGGCAATGCTGTACCTTTCATTTCCCAGTTTAAGCGTGCTGTAAATGGCGCATCTTTAACGGGAAGCTGACTTTTAGGAACAATAGAACCATTTAAAGACACATAAGCGTTACGGGAATCCGAGTCCATATCTTTATATGAACCGCGGGTAGTTTCGTTGTCGATATAGCTTAAGCCAAGCCCTAGTTTGTGCTGTGTTTGTCCAATTTCCCAAGGGTTAATATTGCTCATGCTGAACGTATAAGTATCAGCATGACCGCCATCGACATTGCTATAGGTACGATAATCTAATGCTTCTGTGCCAGCCGCTGTGGTTTTATAGATACGGGTTTCTTCAATGCGGTCTTCAAATTGGCGGTTTACCCATTTTAGATTTAAATCTAAATTTTTGATTTGACTACTGATCGCAAAAACTTTTTCATCGCTGTACGGTGTTTTTACATCTGTAGCACGTACTGCGGCTGCTTGTGAGTTTGGATAAGTTGTCACCCAACCGTAATTGTTACTTTCATCCCAGCTATTTTGATAGGTCGCTAAACGAGATAAATTTGCATAGGTTGTATAGGCCTTTTCGTCTAGCTCAGTCATTAGGAAGACATTGCCATAATAACGGTTAAAGCCCGCTGTAAATTTAAGTGACTCATTTGAAAATGGTAGATACTCAAATGTCGAACGCGGTGCGATATTGAGATTCGATGCTAAAGAGTCGTAATCTGCACGTAAACCTAGGCGCGCACGGAAATTATTCCAACTGATATCATCTTCAGCAAATACATGCCATTGGTCTTGGCGCGCTGTGAATTTGCCTGCATTATAAAATGTGCCTGAGCGCGAATACTGACCTGACCATGATTCCCACGGTTTAGTTGAACTTGCACGGTATTGTAAGTCTGCTTCATCACATTGAGCATCGCCTACGGCACATGATGCCGTACCTAAATCTGCACGTGTGGTGTATACAGACATCGAGTCGGGGCGTTCCCATGATCCTTCATTATGCTGATAGCCAGCACCTGTCTTAAAGCGGTGTGTGGTATTAGCTAACTTAATCGGATCGAAAATGGCTTTTAAGTCATAAGATAGGGTCGACTGTTGGTTAATGATGTTGCCACCAAAACCACCGTCAGTCAGGGTATCGCCATCTTTTGAATTTGGAAGCCAATCTTTTGAACCCGCAGCATAGTTCCAAATTGTCGAAGTATTACTTTTTAAACGTCGGTCTAATTCAGTTGTACGATAGTTTAAATTTTGTTCAAGCTGAAAACCATTGAATTTATTTTTGGCATTAAAAAACAGTGTGTCGGTAATCGTGTCTATGGTGTAATCAGAGTTGATCTTGTTTTTGTAATAGCCTTCTTTGTCATATTCATAATGTTCAATACCAAATTGATAGGCTTGCTGATCATTTGGGTTGAAGTAGGCAGTGAAACCTGCATTATTATTGATTTCTTCGGTTTTAATTTTATCATTTTCAGCTAAGCCACTCATCACAGGAATACGTGAACCGCGCGTAGCACCAAAGGCGTTAAAGCTCCATTCCTCATTTAAGCGACCGTAAACATTGGCGCTAATACCTTGAGTGGTGTATTCCTTATGATGGTCAGTATCTTGATCTTCAAAATCAGCTTCTTCAGCGTCATCTACATAATTAAAGCGAGACCAATCAGAATTGGTGTAATCATAGCTAATTGAGCCGTGCAATTTGCCAATTTCAGATTTTGGCGCACAGGTTTTAGCCGTAATTACACCCCCCTGAAAATCACCATGCTCTGCGCTAGCATTACTGTCAATAACTTCAAGTTCGCAAATCAAGTCGGTATTAATGTTGGCTGTTTGAGAGTTACTCGGTGCACCGTAGTAGTTAGAATCTGCACTTTCACCTACGGGGTCAAAGGTATTTGAGGTATTTACACCATTGACGGTAAATTTATTGGCAAAATTGGGTGCGCCGTTAATGGAAATTTTTTCTGGAGCCAAAGAAGCTTGATTACCACTACTATAAGCATCACGATCAAATTGTACGTTAGTGTGCGTTTTTAAAAAGTCACTGATACTTTTTTTGCCATTCGGCATATCTTTGAGTTGTTCTTGATTATATTTCGCTGTGCCAACCTCTTTATGCTGATCTGCTTCAACCACAATGGTATTCATTTGAATTTCGATGGGTGAAGGACTGGTTTCAGCGGCAAATATTTGTGCAGATGGAAGTGCGGTAAACATTGCAATATAAAGGGGAGAGTGACAAAAGCGCATAGAGGGAAATGGGTTGAAACGTAATGCAAGCGATTATCATTAACTTTATGTAATTAATCAATATAAATGAGAATTATTTTCAATTTAAAAAAACGATGTCAGTAATATAAAAAAACAATCAGTAAATTTAAAAATGTATATAAGTAGAAATTTTTATAGGAAAAGATATGGCGTCCCTACGGGGATTCGAACCCCGGTTACCGCCGTGAAAGGGCGATGTCCTAGGCCTCTAGACGATAGGGACATTGTGAGGTAGAGCGAATACTAGAGAGATTTCCGATAAAAGTCAAAATAATTTCTTTATTTAACAATGCAAATGCTTTTTTCTTAGACACTAATGGATTGAGTTCAGCGTTCGAAAAGAGAATTCATCTTTAAACACTTTATATGATGCTGTTTGGTTGTGGTAAAAAAGAAGATGAAGAATATTTATATATTCTTCATCTTAAGGATTTTAGAACTTAAAGGTCACATCTGCCACAAATTGGCGTCCGATTTCAGAATACAACTTAGAGCCTGAAACGTATAGATTATTTCGATTGGTTAAGTTGTTAATAGTCAATCCAAAGATCGCTGAGTAGTCTTTTGCTATTTTCCATTCATAACTGGTACGCATATCCCAGCTAAAACGTGGCTTAACGTCTTGAATCACATAAGTATCAAGTTTTGCGCCGTCATGAATGACTTTATCACTTGAGCTAAGAACTTGCTCATAAGTGTCTTTATAGCTAAAAAAGTTAGAAATCGTGATTGGAAGACGATCAAAATGCATGTCCCATTTTACCCGTGCAGTAATAGGCTGATTAAAGTTAGAAGCAGGGCGGTCGGCATAGTGAATAATTTTGCCATTAAAGGATACCAACTCCTCCATGTTTGCTTCGGTATAGTCCTCTGTATAGTCAGGTGTGCCACGGAAGCTTTGGCTATAATTTACAGCTAAGCCTAATTGATGTTGAGAGCCCATAAATTTAAGAGGTTCAACGGTATTAATACCTAAGGTCACTGTGTCATTTTTACCATAACCACTGTTGGCATACTCAAATGAGCGATTAAAGCCACCCCCCACGGAAATATTGCTTCGGTCACGTGAGATTTCATCTTTGTACTGTCGGTTTACCCATTTCAGTGCAATATTCGTGTTTTTATACTGGCTAGCTACGCCTAAAATTAGTTCATCTGCATAAGGTGTTTTCAAGTCAGATTTACGTGTTGCATTTGTATTGTAGTTTTGTTTTTCAGTCCATGCCGAATTTTGATCCTCACGAGAGATGCTAAGGTCTAAGTCCATCAATGCCTGACTTAAGTCGGTAGCATAGGTTGGTGCACTATAATACCGGTTCCAGCCTGCGGTTAACTCCATAGTTTCATTGTGAAAGGGCAGATAACTGAAACGGGTTCGAGGTGCAATGTTCAGTTGGTTATTTGACTCATCATAATCTGCACGAACACCAAAGCGCGCTTTGACATTTTTCCAATGGATATCATCTTCAGCATATATATAGGCTTGCTGATAGGTCTTTTTGAATGTACCTGCTTTATACAAGGATCCCTTTCTAAAATATTGTCCGTTAAAGATGGTTGGTACTTTAGAACTAGTGAATACACCTGTAGTTGCCTCATCGCAGAGCCAATCATCGGCTTGACATTGTCCACCATTCAGATCAAACAGGTTTTGAGTATTACCAGAAGTGACGCCGTAAAAAGTCATATAGTCATTTAGTCGTTCCCATTTAACATCATTGCGGTGATAGCCTAAACCAAGGCTAAAATGATGTGCAGTTGAGCCGAAGTTAATTGTGTTAAATACGCTGTCTAATTCATAGTTAAAAGTATGTTGTGCAAATTCGATACTTGCCGATGGAGAACCTTCCATTGCTTTGGCAGTGGGGTTAGACCAATTTTTGGAGTCAGGGGCATATAGCCAATTAATCCCGTAGTTTTTATCAGCCAAACGAGCATTATCAATTTGTTGATAGTTGATTTTTTGTGTGACCTTAACAGCATCATAAGTTTTACTATGCTGGCCAAAAATTAAGGCTGATTCATTATTGGTATTACTGTGTGAATTAACACGATTTTCTGCATAGTTATTGTCTTCTAAATTGCCTAAAGTTACACCAAACTTCATTGAAGTGAGTGGGTCTGGGTCGTAAAAATAAGTGCCACCTAAGTTTTGATTGATCTTTTTCTGATTTATTGTTTTTGGACTGTCTAAACCACTAAGTACCTCAATATCAGATTGGCGATGTGAGGCAAACAGATTAATACCAGAGTGTTCTGACAGCTTACTATAAATATTAGTACTCACTCCTTGGCGAGCATATTCCTTTTGGTTGCCTTGTGAGGATTCACCATCAAAAAGGCCTTTGTCGGCATCTGTCTTTAGGTGGTAGGAAACCCAGTCACTACTGGTGTAGTCATAGGAAATTGTGCCATGAATTTTGCCAATTTCAGACCGTGGTGTGCAAGTGTCTGCACTAATAACACCGCCCGTAAAACCACCATGTTTAGCACTGACATTACTGTCTAATACTTCTAAGTTACATAATAAGTCAGTATTAATTGCAACGCCTTGAGAACCTGCATTAATACCACCGTAGATCCCCGAACCTGTGCCAACAGGGTCTAAAATATTGGTGTTACTTACACCATTAATAATAAATTTGTTTTGAAATGATTGCGCGCCATGTATCGAAATTTCTGCTGGCTTTAAATCGGCTTGTGAGCTGGCAGCAAGATGATCATTACTAAACTGAACATTTGGATTAACTTTTAAAAAATCAGTGATATTTTTAGAGCTATTAGGTGTGCGTTGTAGATCTTGCTGAGAATAGCTCGTTTTGCCAATTTCTGGTGCTGCTTTTGCCTGTATTACGATGGTTGATAACTTTAAATATTCATCATCAGAGATGGCGTCGCTTTGTTGATTTGTTTCAGCCAAAAGATTTGAGCTTAGTATGCTGAGTACAGCAAGCGTTAAAGTAGAAGGAGCAAATCGCATAGCAAAAATTAGTAATTGAAAACAAAAATGATTATCATTACATATTTGCTTGAGATCAATGCAACTGAGAACTATTTACAATAATAAAATGCAAATTTGGTTTAAAAAACAAACAAATAGGTCATTGGAGGCAGAAAATAGCGTCCCTGCGCAGGAGGGGCTTAAAATTTATAAGCTAATTTTAAGTCGGGCAGGGACGTATAGAAGGCGCGGAAGCTTATTATTCCGCTACCAATGTGTCGAGCAAATGTGGACCGAGTTTATTTAGAATAAAGCAGAACAATTCAGCGGTTTTTTGTGTGTCATACAGTGCAGAATGTGCTTCTTTACCGTCAAATTCGATACCTGCTTGAATGCATGATTTTGCCAAAACAGTTTGACCGAACATAACAGCACTTAGAGTCACTGTGTCAAACACAGAAAAACTATGAAATGGATTTTGATTTTTAGTGCCAGTACGTGCAATCGCTGCTTGCACAAAGCCTAAGTCAAAATGCGCATTATGGCCAACCAGTACAGCGTGGGTACAATTTTGTTTACGGCGTACTTCATTGACTGCTTTAAAAATCCGTTTAATCGCAGTTTTTTCGTCTTCAGCCATGGCCATACGCATTGGGTTAAATGGATCGATACCAATAAAGTCCAATGATCTGCGGTCTAAGTTTGCACCTTCAAAGGGGTTGATATGCGCGTGGTGCGCTTCACCCGGTACAAATTTGCCTTCTGCATCATACACAATGGGTATAGCTGCAATTTCCAGTAAGGCATCAGTCTGTGCATTAAAGCCTGCAGTTTCGACATCGACAACAACAGGCAAAAATCCACGGAAACGCTGACCAATTACTGGTAGAGTTTCATCAGTCACACTTTTCTCCATTGGATGGTTTTACCCGCATACAACGGAATAATTTTTTCACCATCCAAATAGTCAAAACTTTCAGGGATCACTTGATCTTCTTTTACCAATGTAATGGTATTGGTATTACGTGGCAGGCCATAGAAGTCTGCACCAAAATGGCTAGCAAAGCCTTCTAAGCGGTCAATTTTGCCGACTTGATCAAATGCTTGAGCGTACAGCTCAATTGCGGTAGGAGCACTATAACATCCTGCACAGCCACATGCATTTTCTTTAGCATCTTTTGAGTGTGGTGCGCTATCTGTACCTAAGAAGAACTTAGGATTGCCACTCGTCGCAACTTCCAGGAGGGTTTGCTGATGCGTTTGACGTTTTAAAATAGGTAAGCAGTAGAAATGAGGCTTAATCCCACCCACAAGCATGTCATTACGGTTAAATAATAAATGTTGTGGCGTAATGGTTGCAGCCACATTACGGTCTTGTTCAAGTACAAAGTTGGCTGCTTCACTTGTCGTGATGTGTTCCAATACTAATTTGAGTTTCGGGAACTGTTTTAAAAGTGGAGACAGTACTTCATCTAAAAAGCGCTTTTCACGGTCAAAGATGTCGACGTGATTATGTGTTACTTCACCGTGGAGCAGTAAAGGAACTTGATGTTCTTCCATCTGCTCAATCACGCCGTACACTTTAGAAATGTCGCTTACGCCACTGTCAGAGTTTGTGGTTGCGCCAGCAGGATAAAGCTTAATGGCATTAACAAATTCTGAATCTTTAATTTTTTTCACTTCAGCTGGTGAAGTATTGTTCGTAAAGTACAACACCATACGCGGGTCAAAGTGAACGCCTTCAGGAACATGCGCCATGATACGTTCGCGGTATGCATTGGCTTCTTCTACAGTTTTAACGGGTGGAACTAGGTTTGGCATACAAATCGCGCGAGAAAACTGTTGCGCTAAATCTGGAACTGTTCGTTTTAAGGCTAAACCATCACGTAAATGCGCGTGCCAATCATCTGGCTGGAGAAGAGTAATCGTATTCAAGGCGAATTCAAACTTGGAAATAAAACAGATGATAATGCAAAAAGTGTGAAAATGGTAACGAGAATTAAAGACAAATGGTGTGATTTTTATAAATAAAATGACAATTCTGTGTTATTTTGACATGAATAAAAAAACAACATGTATGCTTGGAAATGGAATACAAGTATCACCTTGCAAAGTTGCAATATGACAAAGAAAAAGTTGAAGAGCTGATTGCACAGCAAGGCAGTGGTATTGGACGCGTGTTCCCAAAAAGAATGGAACATGAATTTTGGCAAAAAAACCTAGAACGGGCCCGTAAGCACATTGAAAGAAACTTATGGTCTGGGGTTTTGGTGTACTTTTTATTTATTGTAGTGATGGTACCCACAGATTATTGGATTGTCGATCCGAATTATTTTAAGCATGATTTTACCCAATGTTTACTGGGTTTATTAAATGGTGCGCTTAGTCTGTTAACTCTTTATTTTTTTTCTTCGCAAGAGAAATTAAAACCCTATTTTAAAATAGCTTCGATGCTGGTGTTCTTTTGGACAATTGTCTCAATGTCTTGGCTGACTTTTACAGTTCAAACGGAAGACTTAAAGCATCAGGCTTTAGTTATTATTAGTGTTATTTATATTTTAGCCTATATTTTAACGGGTATACGACCGTTGCACATGCTTGCCATTGGTGTGTTGGCCGCAATCTGTTCTGTGGTTATTTTGGTGCTGACCATAGAAGTGAATATTTTGTTGTTAGCGCGTGTGCTGGTTGGGGCGAGCTTTTTAGGTTTTGTTATTAGTCACATGATCTTTGCACGTGAGCGGATGATCTACCTATATACCGCACGTGCTAAAATTAGTGAACAAATTCATCGAATCCATAACACAGAGCTTTTACATTTGAGTCAGCACGATGAACTGACACAGATATCCAACCGTCGTACTTTCGATGAAATGCTACATAACTTTTATACGCAGTCACGAGTGGATGAATCACCGCTTGCTGTACTGTTTATTGATGTCGACCATTTTAAAAACTATAACGACTTTTACGGGCATCAAAAGGGCGATGATGTCATTTCAGCAATTGCACAAAATATTAAAAATGCCATTCGTCACATGGACTTTGTTGCACGCTATGGTGGTGAAGAGTTTGTGGTATTGTTACCTGAAACAGATGCGCATGGTGCTTATGCTGTGGCTTCAAATATTTATAAAGCCATTGATCGACTCGAAATTCCACATGAAAAATCACTGGTTTCAAACCGAATTACAATCAGTTTGGGTATTACCGTATACCGCGGTGAAGATATAAACCAAGACGATCTTTTAAGTATTGCAGACCAAGCGCTTTACCGTGCGAAGCAACTTGGGCGTAACCAAATTTATTATCAGTCTATCCGTTCAGTCACACTGACATCTTCCTTATAGTGCACATGGTTATAAGCCAAATTATTCATCTAAAAATGAACTGTAGATAAGCTTAAAACACAAATAAAAAAACCGCGCTTTAAGCGCGGTTTTTTAGACTCAACTAAAGCTTAGTTTTTGTCTTTAAGTTGTGGAACAGCAGAAGCTGTACCTACTGCAAGTAAACCTGCACCAGTGTAGATACCTAATTTTGCACGAGTATCAGTGATGTCAAGGTTACGCATAGTCAATTGACCGATACGATCTGCAGGAGAGAACATAGAATCACCTTTTTCCATAGTCAAGCGTTCAGCTTCGTATGTCAGGTTTTCAGATTCAGTGTTCATGATTGTGTAGTCATTACCACGGCGAAGTTCTAAAGTCACAGTACCAGTGATTGCTTTAGCAACCCAACGCTGTGCAGTTTCACGAAGCATAAGCGCTTGGGAATCGAACCAACGGCCTTGGTAAAGAAGACGACCTAAACGTAAACCGTTAATGCGATATTGTTCGATTGTATCTTCGTTATGAATACCAGTTACAAGGCGTTCGTAAGCGATGTGAAGAAGCGCCATACCCGGAGCTTCATAGATACCACGAGATTTAGCTTCGATAATACGGTTTTCGATTTGATCTGACATACCAAGACCGTGACGGCCACCGATACGGTTTGCTTCTAGAATAAATTCTACTGGATCTTCAATACGTTTGCCGTTGATTGCAACAGGGAAACCTTCTTCAAAAGTAATTGATACTTCTTCAGGAGCAATTTCAACGTCTTCTTTCCAGAACGCAACGCCCATGATTGGATCAACAATTTTGATACCAGCATTTAGATATTCAAGATCTTTTGCTTCGTGCGTAGCACCTAGCATATTTGAGTCAGTTGAATATGCTTTTTCTTTTGACATTTTATAGTCAAAACCATTGTCGATCAGGAACTGTGACATTTCTGCACGGCCACCTAGTTCGTCAATGAAAGTTTGGTCTAGCCAAGGCTTATAAATTTTAAGCGCAGGGTTAGTCAATAAACCATAACGGTAGAAACGTTCAATATCGTTGCCTTTGTAAGTAGAGCCGTCACCCCAAATGTTAACGTCATCTTCTTTCATCGCTGTAACAAGCATAGTACCTGTTACTGCACGGCCTAGTGGAGTTGTGTTGAAGTAAGGAACACCACCAGTAGAGATGTGGAATGCGCCACATTGAATTGCTGCAATACCTTCTAATGCAAGCTGCAAACGGCAGTCGATTAAACGTGCTTTAACAGCGCCGTAAGCTTCAGCTTTACGTGGAATCGCGTCATAGTCGTCTTCATCAGGCTGACCCAAGTTTGCTGTGTAAGCATAAGGCTCTGCGCCTTTTTGCTTCATCCACAAAAGAGCAGCTGAAGTATCTAGACCACCAGAAAAGGCAATACCAACTTTTTTGCCAACTGGGACATTCTGCAAGATAGTTGCATTATCAGTCATTGTTAATCCTAACGATATTAATATAGGCACCTAGAGTGGGTGGCCCGAGAGAATACATATTTCTTTGATTGTAGCACTTTTAGCGCTAAATTTTTTCAAAAAAAATTATGCTCAAAAAAATTAATAGATTAAAACTGAGAAGTTAATCGAATAAATAGAATAAATATTAAAAAGGATGATGAAAATTGCTTAGATCTTAAGCTTTTTATTATGCAAACATGGAATATTCGTTTTTACTCAATAATTATCGCATTGTTAAGATGTTTAAAATTGGTGCTTGAAACTCATTCTGTTTTAACTTTATTTCTATCGATGAAATCAATTTTTAATTCAACATCCTTGTGCTAAATTGTTGTAATACTGCTCATTAAACTATTTGAGCATAGTTGAATAACTCCATTTTTCAGGCAGATCATGGCTCAAAAAATATAACAATTTGGAAAATTTCATTTCATGGCAACTGGAAAATTATCTTTACAAGAAAAAAAGGCAGAAAAGCGCACTAAGTTTATGCAACTTATTGCTGATGCAAAAACACCGAAAGACTGGCAAAAAATTGCCAATAAAAAAAATAATTTTTGGTCTGTAGAATTAATTGAAGACTATAAAAACCTATGGGATTGGTTTGCTTTAAGTCAAAACTCTTCAGTTAAACTCACCACTGAAATGCTTGAACAGTTTCAGCAATATTGGCACTGGGGCGTACTTTCCAGAAGAGAGGATTTAAAGTGGGAGGTTGAGTGGCTTGAGCAATTTCAGCACCATTGGAATTGGTCGAATTTATCATGGAATGATTCACTTCCTTGGACAATGGAATTGATTGATCGATATCAGGACTGCTGGAATTGGCAAGGTATATCACATAGACGAAAAATGTTGTGGGATGTCGCGTTTATTGAAAAATATATGTCTAAATGGTCTTGGTCGGGTTTATCTCGATTTAGCATGCTACATCCGAAGTTGCTTGAAACATATAGCGAGCAGTGGGATTGGCAAATTCTATGTGAAAATCAATCTGATGTATGGACTGCCGAGCTTCTACAACAATTTAAAGACAAATTGAATTGGTCTACGCTTTCAAAATTTGATTATTCGAATCAAAAGGTTGAATGGTCTGCAAAAATAGTTGAGCAGTTTAAAGATCAATGGAATTGGACAGAGTTATCTAAAAATCCAAGCTTACCGTGGTCACTTGAGTTTGTAGAACAGTATGCAGATGTATTGGACTGGGCTTCATTATCACAAAATTATAATTTGCCTTGGTCAATTGAATTTATAGCGCAATATAAAAACAAGTGGGATTGGTCAAAGCTCTCGAAAGCGAATTTACCGTGGTCTGAAGCACTCATTGCAACCTTTTCAGAGCATTGGGATTGGTCAGTATTATCCAAGAACTGGCTGTTGCCTTGGTCAACCGATTTTATTGCCTATTTTAAGGATTATTGGGATTGGTCTGCATTGATCAGTAACATTAAGCTACCTTGGTCAATTGAATTTATCGCAGACTATCAAGACCGCTGGGATTGGGAACAGCTGTCTAGAGGGTGCCATATCGAATGGACTATCGAACTTATTGAGCGATTTGAGTCATATTGGAAGTGGCGCGTTCTTTCTAGTGCTGCTTTGCCGTGGTCAAAAGAACTCTTATATAAATATGAAGGGCAGTGGGATATTTCACTATTAAAACGCCAAAACAAACGTGTGATTGATCGCTGGCTCACGGAAGTCGGAGTATATGAAAAGTAAGTCTGCATTTGCCTTATAGATACTCAAGTCAGGAAATCTAGCTTTGCATCTATATGTTTTTAGCATTGACTAAAAATCAAGATCTTGATGGTGTGTAGTTAGGACAAATTTGCTACCCGATTGAGCTGAAACCATAGCATATTGCCCTAATGAATGGCCGAAGTTTTTCTTAAAGGCACGTCCTAATGATGATTGATCGGCGTAGCCTAAATGCAAGGCCAGATCAGTGAAAGTCATTTGCTGTTGTTGAAGTAGTTGTAGGCAAACCTGCATTCGCAGTTGCTCTATGAGCTGACGATAAATCAGATTTTCCATAGCTAATTTGCGTTGTAAGCTTCGGACAGAGAGATGAAAGCGTTGTGCTAATTGCTGAAGATTGGGTAAGGGCAAACCTTGTTTTAAAAGCGGTAAAAGTAAGGCCTCAATCTGCTGTTTCAATGTGAGTTGAGTAGAATTTTGCTGTGCAAGATATTGCTCTGCCTGTTGACTCAGTAAGTCAATTAAAGTTTGGTCTGGCTGTGCCAAGGCAGTATTTAGGCTGGTCTGTGCATAGACAAAGGCATAATGAGGGCTATTGAAAATAACAGGACAGTTGAAGATACTTTGGTAATACTTTATGGGCATCTGTGGTGCATGAGCAACTTCGATGCGTAAGTAGTGGGCATCAGGCTGAGGCACATATTGTTGAATCATGCGATGAATTGAAAATAAATTAATTTCATTTAAGGCAGTGCATTCGGCTTGCCAACGTGGCCAAGTCAGCATCGCCTCACGAGTGTTATGTGCTAAGTGAATACTCGTTTCGGGCTGTGACTCAATGATTAAACTGCCATATTTTTCAATATATTGTGTCGCTTCAAATAAATTTTCAGCATGTGATGAAATATAGCCCACTAAGCCAAAATGTTTCAGCTCTAAGTTCTGTGCAATATCCCAATATAAAGTATCGGACATTTTGGCGCTTTCCACATCGTGCAACATGGCGTTGAAATTTGTTAGTGGTGCTTTATTTAAAGGTTTTTGCTGAGCGAGTTGTTCGAGCTGTGCTTGATGGGCAGAGCTCAAAACATCGAGTCGATTCTGCCTATGCAAATAACGTTGTAGCAACTGAAAATAGGCATGAGAAATATAAATATTGTTCATTTTTTAATAATTTTGGCATCTCAAGTATAAAATATGGCTTTTGGCGTTGAGATGTAAAGCAGTTTTTCAATGAATATAAAGTCATTAAAACAATGAGCATATTTCAATGAATGCAAATATACATTTTAAGGTCGACCCTGTAGTGCGTAAAAATCTCGATTTCGCTTTAGATAATATTGGGCGACATTGGTTTGGCAATGATCCGTTTAAATCGCGCTTTTTTGATTCGGTGAGTTTACTTTTTCCAGATGGTGAGCGTTATTTTATTGAGTCAGTACGTGGTTTTCGGGAACGTATAGAAGACCCTAAATTACAAGAAGATGTTAAACATTTTATTCAGCAAGAAGCGCAGCACAGTATTGCACATAGCAAAATGAATGATGTGTTGGAATCTCATGGCTTACCCGTAACTCAGATCACGGCTGAGGCCAATGAAATCTTTTTGTGGATGACTCGAAACTTTTCACCGCGATTTAATTTGGCGCTGACCGCAGCTTTTGAGCATCTTACCGCGCTTATGGCTGAGAGTTTTTTTGGTGATAAAAAAGATTTTGCGGAGGCTGATCCTTATGTACGTGCATTGTTGGCTTGGCATGCTATTGAGGAAATGGAACATCGCGACGTGGCTTTCGATGTGATGAAAACGGTCGGCGATGTGCCAGAACTCATGCGTAAATTGGCATTGCCAGCTGCGGTATTGCACATGTTTGGGATCGGCTTAATTCGCACCAATGAATTGCTTCGTTACGATGGATATTCTCGCCGTGAGCGAGCACAGATGTTTATGCAAGGTTTACCTTGGTTTATGGGAGCTAAAGGGCTTTTACCAAAAATGAATCGTCAATTTATGTCATGGTTTAAGCGTGATTTTCACCCGAGTCAGCATCCTGTGATTGCTCAATACGATGTATGGCTTAAAGTTTTGGCAGAAACTCAAGATCCGATTCAAGCTGGTGAGGCATTTTGGCAAGCTGGGCGCTAGATATTTGTTAGATTTTAAAGTGGTCTGTAGTCTTCAGCTCAGACTGCTTTTTTTATATTTAATAAACATTTATAGCGTGTTATGCTCAGTTTGGTTTATATGTTTATGTGTCCTAATTAAAGACAGGAAAATTACCTATTGGGGATAATGAATGCTTAACAACAAATTGCCACCACTTTATCCGCATTTAAAAACTAAAAATGAAACATTAAGTTTAATTCATGGTATTTATGCAGGCCTTTTGAGCTGTGCATTGGCTGTTGTGCTGTATTTGGAGTATCAGCAAAATACCATGACAGTAGTAGAACTTAGCGTATTATGTGGTGGCATTGGGCTATTGATTGCACTAAATATTGTGGCGTGTGTTCAGGTAAAGAAAGGTGAAAATCAGGGGCTTATTCTGTCTCGTATTTTAGCTGTACTCATGCTTTTGAGCTTTCCTATTGGTACAGTACTTGGTGCTTTTGCATTGTGGAAAAGTTTAAAATCTCAGTGGGATATTTAACTCATATTTTAATTAAACTGAAATTAATCTTTAATGAAATTTGGTTATTGTATTGATACACAACATGAAAATAAGTGGGCTAAAGCGATTTTCTTGTAATAAAAAATGAAATTGATCTTGCATTTGATGTGGATTTAAATTGAAGATATAAAAGAATAAATTGACTTTATTGACAGTTTCTACTGATAAAAAAATAAAAATGCCATAAACAAAAATTAAAAACGATTTAAAGTAGTATGCAACAAGTTGCAAAGCCCATTATAAGGATTCGCCATGACAACTAGCTATGCAAATATATTGAAGCCACTGCATTTAGGATTTACCACTATTAAAAACCGTGTGGTTATGGGTTCTATGCATACAGGGCTTGAAGACCGTTTTTATAATTATCCTAAATTAGCAGCTTACTTTGGTGAGCGCGCCAAAGGTGGGGTTGGACTGATTATTACGGGTGGTATTTCACCTAACCGTTCGGGATGGTTGTTACCTGCTGGTGGTACAATGAATACCTTAGGTGATATTGCGCCACATCGTTTGGTTACACATGCTGTGCATAAACATGGCGCAAAAATACTGATGCAAATTTTGCATGCAGGGCGTTATGGTTATCAGCCATTTGTAGTGTCGGCAAGTCCAATCAAATCACCCATTTCACCATTCAAACCGCGTCAAATGAGTGAAAAACAAATTTTAGATACTATTCAGGACTATGCACATACCGCAGGCCTTGCACAAAAGGCCGGCTATGATGGTGTGGAAATTATGGGTTCAGAAGGGTATTTGCTGAATCAATTTTTAAGTCGCCACGTGAACCAACGTCAGGATCAGTGGGGCGGTGATATTGAAAACCGTATGCGCTTTGCTGTGCAAATTGTGAAAGCGATTCGTGCACAAGCAGGTGAAAAGTTTATTATTTGCTTCCGTTTGTCATTGTTAGATTTGGTGCATGACGGCAACACTATGCAAGAAGTCATTACGGTGGCGAAGGCCTTAGAAGAAGCAGGCATAACACTATTGAATACAGGGATTGGTTGGCATGAAGCCCGTATTCCAACTATTGTGACTTCTGTGCCTCGCGCGGCATTTGTAGACTACACCGCAGAAGTGAAAAAGCATGTGTCTGTGCCAGTAATTGCATCTAACCGCATTAATATGCCAGAAACTGCCGAAGAAATATTGGCTGCTGGTAAAGCTGATATGGTGCAAATGGCCCGCCCTTTATTGGCCGATCCATTTTGGGTAAATAAAACTGCGACCAATCGTGTTGATGAAATTAATACGTGTATTGCCTGTAACCAAGCGTGTTTGGATCATACCTTTAAAAACCAGCGTGCGACTTGCTTAGTAAACCCACGAGCAGCTTATGAGACAGAATTGGTTTATGTGAAAACCAAGAAAGTTAAACGTATCGCAGTGGTAGGTGGTGGCGTGGCTGGTATGTCAGCAGCAACGGTTGCAGCCAGCCGAGGCCATCAAGTCACTTTGTTTGAAGCGAGCAGTGAAGTCGGCGGTCAATTTAACTTAGCTAAAGTAGTACCTGGTAAAGAAGAATTTCACGAAACGATTCGCTATTTTAAAGTGCAAATTGAAAAAACTGGCGTGGATTTACGTTTAAACACTAAAGTAAACCGCGAACAGCTTGAACGTGAAGGCTTTGAAGAAGTGATTGTGGCAACAGGTGTTGTGCCACGTGCTTTAAAAATTGAAGGCAGTGATGCACCTCAAGTCTTATCGTATGCTGAAGTCCTGCGTGGAGCACCTGTCGGTGACCGTGTGGCTGTGATTGGGGCAGGGGGTATTGGTTTTGACGTTTCAGAGTATTTACTGAAACCACCACATCAGAAACAGCCACAGCCTTTAAATGAATGGCAACGTGAATGGGGCGTTGATCCGAATGTAAATTATGTATCTGAAGGGGGGATGCAACCAGCAGAGGTTCATCCACCTGTACGTGAAATTTACTTGTTACAACGTAAAACTACGCCATTGGGTGCAGGCTTGGGCAAAACATCTGGTTGGGTTCATCGTGCTCAGTTAAAAAAACATGCTGTACGTATGCTACGCGGTGTGCAATATAAAGCGGTAACCAATGAAGGCTTATGGATTGAAACAGCTGGGCATGATCAGTTGTTGCGCGTAGATACGGTTGTGGTATGTGCAGGGCAGGAATCCGTAAAAGATATTATGCCTCAGTCTACAGAACATACGCTTGCGAATTATCATATTATTGGTGGTGCGAAATTGGCGGCTGAGTTAGATGCGAAGCGTGCAATTCGCGAAGGTGCCGAATTGGCTGCCAGCTTATAATGTTTTTGGTGAAACAATATTCATTTGAATGGTTTAACTGAATTTTTTACTTGTCATCATGGGGAAATCTCCGTATGATGGCGCACATGGAAGCGTGGCAGAGCGGTTTAATGCACCGGTCTTGAAAACCGACGAGGGCTTATACCCCTCCGTGAGTTCGAATCTCACCGCTTCCGCCAAATTTTGAATTAAGCCCTTGTTTTCGCAAGGGCTTTTTTCTTACCTATGCTTTTGTCCCACATAAAAACCCACATAAAATTTTGGATTGGAATATACCGAAATAGACTTTATTGGATAAAGATTGTGGGGGAGTCTAATGAGTTTCTAATAAGAAGGGCTGAAAATAAACTGACAGACACAATAAAAAATAGTTTAATCCTCTGGATTCTTTTAATTCAGACTTCAGGTAAACTTAAGTTAAATTGAATGGTTGATACTAGCAAAAAGCTAGTATCATTTTTGATATTAAAATACTTTCATAAGTCTAAGGTTGATACGATTGTCCTCTTTAAAACCATTTTCCACCTTGAGATCACGACCATAATTTAAAATAACCTGTGTTGTTGCTGTGGGTGAAATTCCAGTACCAATCCAAAATTTAGTTTGTTTATTTGAATCTGTCGTTACACCATCTTGTTTTGTATCTCCAGCATCACTGTATGAGAATCCAGCACGCAAATCAGCAATATCAGTTAAACGATATCTGGCATTAGTTTGAACTTGAAAGCCTAAATCTTGTTTTAAGCTTCCATTTATAACATCATCATTCTTACCATAAATTGTAAAATCTCCAGCGATATCCCAGTTTAGACGATCTATAAGCTGGGTTGTATAAGCCCCTTGAACAGTTAGTTTGACTCTATTCTCACCGAGATTCAAATCATCATATTTTGAATATTTTCCTGTTGGCAAATAGAGATAGGGGGTAATACCAAATGTCGATTTTGTATCTTTATCATGATAAATAAAGAAAGTATTTGCTAAAATAATATCGCCTAAACCACTGCTACTTCCTAAAGAAGCGATATCTTTTCCAGCATCTAGACGTCCAAATGGCACTAGAATTTGAGGTGCGATGTGAAGCCCAGCAACATCCATATAGTGTACATAACGTGCAATACCAATATCGGATTTAAGTTCAACGTTATCTGATACTCGATTATTTCCATTATAAAGCGAATCTCTGGAAGCATGTTGGTAGTAGAGCATAGCTAAATTTGTACCACTAGGTGCATAGTCATAATCACCAGCATCTAGATCGACAGCATATACATTTTGTAGAAATAATAATCCAAGAAAGCCGGTTGCCAACGTGTGTATTTTTTTCATAACAGTTCCTTGTCGGACACCAAAATTATGATGTTATTGACTGAGTAAATTCAATTAGCATGATGACCTAAGCCAGATTTTGGCTTAGGAATAATTTGAATTTTTAATGGGTTAGAGAATTGACCGCTTTCTCAAAAGAAAGGAATCCGTTATAGGCTGTAGGATCAACAAATGGGAGTGTCTGAGTTGCCCAATACCCGCCGATGTTATTTTTGATATCAATCCAATAATAGAGATTTGCTAAACCACACCAGCCGATAGTACCTGCTGGACGTCCTGAGTCAGTCACTTGTTCATTGACCATAAAACCAAGTGTCCAGCCTTTTTCAGCTTCAGGATAGATATTGACGTCATTGGACAAAGTAGGAATCGAGCCTGGTAAATTTTTCATGGCAATATCTGCCAAGCCATTATTAAGAGCCAGTTCAAGAGTGCTTTCTTGTAGTAAACGGTGACCGTTGACTTCGCCACGATTTAGCCAAAGACGAATAAATTTTAAATAATCACAGACAGTAGAATAAAGACCATGCCCACCCATATGTACTTCTGGCTCTTGTGGCAATATGAAATCAGGGTCGGCAATTAGGCTGCCATCTGCTTGACGATGGTGCATACTCGCACGACGTTCAAGCATAGAGGATGTTAAGGTAAATGCAGTGTCATTCATTTCTAAAGGGTTAAAAATTTGTTCCTGCATGAGTTGACCAAGGCGTTTGCCCCCAACTTTTTCTGTGACTAATCCTGCCCAATCGATGTTTGAACCGTATTCCCATTGTGTTCCTGGTTCAAACAATAAAGGCGTTTTTAAAGATGCTTTTGATGAAGTGATGACACTTGGATAACCATGTTCAGAAGTTAGCTTCTGATACTCAGGATTAAAAAAATCATAACCCATACCAGCTGTATGTAATAACAGCATTCGAGTAGTTACATCTATTTTCGGGGCTTGAAGAATTGGTTTTCCTTGAGTATCAAAGCCATGAAGAACCTGAAGTTGACCGATTTCAGGAATATACTCTTTAGCAGGGGCGTCTAAATCAAGTAGTCCTTTTTCGTATTGTTGCAAAGCCACAGTCGTTGTAATTGCTTTCGTTGTTGAAAAAATTGCGAATACACTGTCATCCGTCATTGCCGTATGTGTTGAAATATCCCGCTCACCTGCATGATTTAAATACAGGGTTTCATCTCTATTTGTAACCCCTGCTACAACTCCTGCAACAGGATGAATGCTGTTAACAACCTGATCTAAGATAGGATCGAGAATTTGCTGTAATTGCTGTTTCATGAAGAAACACTCCATTCCATTTGAGTTATTACTTAATTGATGTCATATGACAACATCTTTAGTCTAAAAAGGAATGTTTCAGCGGTTCTACCGCAAATAGGCAAGCTTTATCGAAAAACGGCAATTATTTGATAATTAATATCTATTTTTTAATGTCTGTGAGGGTAATTCATTGTATATCTGATAATAGTTACGTGCAAAATCACCCAAATTGAGATAACCACAAGCCAAAGCAATTTCAGTTACTGTCTGTTCTGGTGATGCTTCTAATAATTCTTGTCTTACTAAAGTCATACGCATATTTCGCATAACTTGAGCTGGGCTAGACTGTCGATATTTTTTAAAACCACTGGACAAGCTTCGAATACTGATTCCAATCGCTTGTGCAATTTCAGCAATCGTAGGACTATCACGTAAATTTTCACGCATATATTGCTCGGCGCGTTCGATAAATTTAGGTGTGATCCATATTTTTTGATTTAAATCTATATTTGCACGAATTGACCATTCATTGAGAATATGCAGACCAATCATTTGTTGTAAATGTTCACCTGCTTTCTTTTTTAATTGTGCTAATGGGATTTCCGAAATACTTTTACTTAGATAGTTCAGCAAGGATAGCCAGCTTGAATCACTTCCCCCGAAAAAAGTTTTAAACTGCCACATGTGAATAGGGGCTTCATGTCCAAAATTTGCAAGTACCAGACGGGCTAAGACATCATGTGGGATCGTCAAATTCAACTGTAAATGCTGTGGATCGAAGTGCACAGCATAATCATCTGTTTGGCTACAATCTACAATAAAAGATTCACCGACGCTGGTTGTCTGCCAGTTGTTGGGAGTAATTGCATGTTTTCCATGCCCCTCTATAGTAGTCAGAAGAATAATATGACCTTTATCTTGATTCCATTGATCAAGATAAACGGGGATGCCATATTTAAAACGAGTCACAATCATATCTGCCACAGATACAGAGTGCATACTTGAATTTGGCAATAGTCCCTTACCTACAGGTTGTGCATTGTAGGGCATATAGACTTGATCAGACCAATTCTTAATTTCATCCCAATCCATTGAGATATTTTTATGTGCCTGAGGAATGATTTCTCCACGACAATCTTGAATTAAACTGTCTTGCAACATCACAACAACTCCATGTTATGAAAAAAGTAACTCTCCTAACCTAAATTTTTAGGTTGCTACTTTTTGTATTACTCTAGACTATTTCATGTTTCTGAAATTAACAAAAAACATTTTATGTGAAATGCCATGCGCTAATTTAATATGAAAGAAACAACCTGTCTATGACAGGCTGTTTCTTATGCTACTTTAATCTTTTTCAATTCAAGCTATTCGATGATTTGGGTCTTAAGGCTTAAAATGTTACGGATGTTTTACATAAGAAATTTGCCTTCAATTCAAATGATCATTAACCATGTAGGAAACTCCCAGATCTACTCCTAGAGATCATTAACAAAGAGATTAGTTAAGATGGAGAGTTTTCTGTGAGTTGAAAGTTTTCTCCATCAATACCATGTTCTTTGCAAAGATTTTCATAATGTTCTTTTGCGGATGATTCTTTTAAAAGTTTTTGTTTTAATTCAAAAACTTCAGTTTTGAGCTGTTGGATTTCTAAAAGATTTTTATTGATTTCTTCATTAAGAACTTGAAGTTTGATTATTTTTGTATCTACTTTTGCTTTAGATTTGTTGTAAGCCATGGAATTAGTATATGCATTAATTACATGTTCAATGACTATTTCTTCTTTTGCCCAGCCATTCTCATTTTTGAGATATTGAATTCGAGCTGATAGTTCTTTCTCAAAATGATACTGCTTTTTAACTTTATTTTTGTCGTTGTCATTTTTCTTAAAAGTGCGGAATTTGGCTTTTAATTTTTCATAACAGCTGGGAGTGACTTGGATTGATAAACCATTACTCAATCTTCCGATGTCAAAATTGCCTGACTGAAAATGAGGATAGATATTGATATTAGGTAAGTAGCCTTGATGGGATGTTATAACAACAAGACCTCTCGGATTTTCCGATTCCTTTTTCAGAAATTCAGCTTTAAGTAGGCTGTCTTCTAAACACCAATCTTTTAAGTAAATTTGAGGGCGTCCCATTTTTAGCTCCAATTGTTATATCTAATTAAACGATTTTAAATCATAAAAATGATGGTTAAATCGATATTAAATTATTTATGTTAATAAACATTATATATTAAATTAAAATAATGGTTATTAATCAATAATAGTTGTTTTTATGAAAAATTCCGAAAAATTGCTAAATAGACAAGGGGAACTAAGGGCAATATCTATACTTATGCTAAGGCATATGGAAATTACTTTATCGCCGATTGATCGAATTATTTTTCTAAGATTATTGATCTGTTATGGAGGTCGTAGAATTTCAATATCGGACCTAAAAGCTTTGGCTAAAGAAGTGAAGGTGAATTGGTTAACATTAAAAAAATCATTAGATGTATTGGTTGAAAAAGGATTATGCGAGCAGCTAGAAGAAAAAGTTATAAAGTTGAATAAAGTACTACTACTACCGAGACAAGTAGATTATCGATGGAGCTGGAAACCATCTGATCAGTTGATTATTGCTTTGGATAAAGCAAAAGAGGGCAATCAACCTGCAGTAGGGTTAAAAGAGAATAAATCAGCTAAACAAAGTATAAAAAAAATAAGGTTTAAAAAAACTGCTTCTGAGCTTGTCGCTAGTTATCCACGATATGATTTTTTGGAAATTTTATTTGGCTTAATGTTTGATGTCAAAATTAGCCATAAGCAAAAAAATGCTGACGAGTTGATGGAACTCAATTATAAGCAGTGGCTTGTTTTAGTGAACATGGTGCTGTCTAGTGACGCTAATGGAATCGTTTTTGATGTTGGAACGTATGAATTATCTAAATGGACTGGAATGAGCCGTAATGCATTGCAACGAGCAATTGCTGACTTATTTGATATGGGAATTCTTCGCTCCAAACTAGATGGAACATTGAACAATAATTTACTTAATTCAGTTGCTCCTGTGTATTGCTTAAATCTTTCAGCTGCCATTTGGGGTGAAAAGCGGATATTTGGACATTATTACTTTTTGAAATTCCCCAATGAATATACATCTATCGTAGAACAAGCATTTAATTTTATTCAATATCTGGCTGCACTGGATCAAGCAAAAAAAGCATCATCTTCTTGCAATAGTATTGTGTATGAACTTGCCAAAGTATTCGATGAAGTTATTGATCAAACTATTCAAAGTAAACTGGGTAATGCGATTCGAGAGGAATTCAATTTTGTGAGCAAATCTGAAGAGAATTTTGGTCAGTATATACAACTTGTGATACCCCGCTTTCGTATGGGGAAATCATTATTGAATACGGATCAAGCGAATGTTGCACGAATTGATTTTTTACTCAACTATTCTATTCAGTTAATGATTTCCAATTTAGGCCAGGCAGAAATATGGCTAAGCTCGCCAATGCCAATGTCTTTGATAGGACGGTTTGATCAGTATTTAACTAAAATTAAATTACCTGAAGTCAATACAAATGTTAAATCTAATAAAGGAAATAGCCAGAAAACCCAAATGTCTTTGAAAAAGCAGCTCGTTGAAGAATCAAGAGCAAAAATCTTATTTGCCATTTGCCAAGCATTATTCCGTAGTGAAATGAAGCCTTTCATTAAAGAGGTACGCAAGTTGGAGAATTCAAAAGTTTACTTTGATCATGCAGTATTACCATTACAAAATTCGGACCTCTGTGACCGAGTTTATTTTTGTCGTTATGATGCTGAAGAGATAAAGCAGAAAAAAGAACAAGATGCCTTTCATATGCTTGAGTTTGAGCAAATATCAGTTGATCCTGTAGAGTAGCGCTTAACTGCAAAGAGTTGAATTTAAGCTTAGAGGATCAGAAGCGGTATGAGCTGTTCAATCCTAAAAATAACAATAAAAGCTAATTTCTGCCTTAACTCTCGTAAATGGATATTTGAGTAAAAATGCATGAATGCAGTGAGAGCGAAAAGTAGACTATCTTATATACAGGTCAGTTTTGTTACCCTTAGCCTGCAGACTAAGTCGGTAAATAATATTATTAATTAACTAATTATAAATCTATTCACTCATACAGATCATAGATATCTACAAAGTAGATCACGTATACATAATAAATAACTCTTCCTCCTTAGTTATGCATCAAACATAACTAAGGAATATCGACATGTTGCAATACGATCTCTCTCATCAAGCTGCTGTAATGACCGCAGTGAATAACTTTGTCGATTACCAACTGAACGATGGTTTTAACCTGACAGACTTTATTACTCACCTTTGTGTATTGATTCCTGCATTTCAGGTTTTTGACCAAGAGGGTATTGAATACTGTACTTTGCTTGCTACGTTTAAAGACGTGGTGCAATTAGTTGAAGCCCATCGAGGTGATTTAGGGATTGAAGAATATCTGACACAGTTATCATCTATAGAAATATCCAATCTTCGAAATCTATTACGAAGTCATAGGTCACAGCACTTGGCTGAAATTCGTTTGTTTAAACAGCAAGAGGAAGAGAATCAAGACCGCTTTTTAGAATATGTGCAGAGGATTCTTAACGATCATTATAAGATTTTGGTTGTGCGTGTTGATTTGGGGTATTTGAAAGAGCTTATGCCGAATATTACGGTGCAGGATTTCTATAACCATATTGAATCAATTCGTCATCTATTGAAAGACAAGAATGGCTGTTTTAAGCATTTATTGGGTTATGGGTTAGCATTAGAGCAGGGTGCAACAAAAGGCTACCATGCGCATCTGATGCTGATCTACAACGGTTCTGAGCGTTGTCAGGACTGGTACTTGGCTAATGAAGTGATTCAGAAGTGGCATGAGATAACTCAGGATTTAGGTTACGGACTCAATAACAATACCCCTGAAAAGAAAAAACAATACGCTGATCGAGGTTTATTGGGGATAGGCATGATCCATCGCAATCAGCCCTTAGAAATGCAGAATGCTTTGAATGTAGCCAGTTATCTGACTCAGCCTGAAAAGTATTTACAGCGGATGTTGATTAAGCCATTGGGTAAAAGAACTTTCTTTAAAGGCATTTACCACGAGCATGGGCGTAAGTATAAAAACAATCATCCAATATCAGCAGAAGCAGGAATTTGGTCTGAACAAGATGTAGATGACTTATTGGATGAGCAAATCGTCAATTAACTGTAAAAAAATATGGAGTGGACAGTTCTATGAAAAATTTCACTTCATAGGACTTTCCATGGACATTACACACATTGAACATCAGACTGCACCACGTTTAGAGCAAGATATACACAACTTCTTTACTCAAGTGCGATTTGGTTCACCCATCCCGCCCATGACTCATGATGAACATATTCAGAAAATCATTGAACAAACGGCTCAAGTTTTGCTGGTGTATTTTCGAGAGTGGAATGAGCTGATGTTTCATCATCGAGATTCAGATTGCAGTTTTTGGGTGACACAATTCAGAAACGCCTATTTTACCGTCTTACAGCAATTCGACTCACGTCAGCATTATTTTAATCCAACTGCCAAACATACTGCAAAATGGCTGGCGGAGCATGTATTAAATAAACTGAAACAGTTATTTGCAACGACGGGTTTTCATGAGGCTTTACATCAAAGTAATGAGCAATACGAGAAGAGAGTTGATCATTTGCGTGAGCTTTATTCAGAAGTCAGCAAATTGAGTGTAGATGCGCCTGATTTAAAATTCTATCTGAGTTATCCAGTGGGTACTGAACTGTTGCAATCAGTCGATCAAGTGATTCAATCATTTCGGGTATTTGAAAAGAAGCTAACATCCTTACCTTGGTTCCGTGCACAAGTTATATTTAGCTATTATCACTTAATTCGTGACAGTACCCGAAACTGTTACGTGATTAGATTCTACCTGACCTTTCAAAAAGTCTTTTATTGCAATGATATTGACTATTCAGTTGACCTATTAAGACTGTGGCAGGATGCCACTCATGGTATGGGTATTTTATTGCAAATTCCAGATGAAGAAACACAGCACTCAAATGGCAATCCATTCGGATTTGACCCAGATGGGCTTTTTAACTTTCCTGAGCCTAAAAACCCATTGGATGATCTTGGTGACTTGCCAGATACGGTGACAAGTGTAAATGAGCAGATGAATAAGATTTGCATCGCAACACGTGGCTTTAAAATCTTTAATGGCAAGAAATGGTGATTCTAATCCCATTAAAGTAAATCGAAATAGAGCGTCTCCTGTATCCAATCCAATGGATACGGTGGGCTTTCGAGGCGTACCTATTTTTTTACGGTGATGGACATGATATGTGCAGAACGCACGCCTTCATACCACATCGGAGTTCATCAGATGAATGCGCTAAATTCACAAACATTTCAGATCAACCAAATCTTAAACATCAAGCAATTGGTTGAAATCACCGGATTGAGTCGTGCCACCATTTATTCACTGCTAGATCCTAAATCCAAGTATTATGATGCCAGTTTTCCTCAGCAGATCAATTTAACCAGCAATCGAGTCGGTTGGATTGCACATGAGGTCAATGCATGGATTGCTCAAAAGATCAGTGAACGTAGAATGATCACAAATTGAGATAAAATTCAAAGCTATAAATGAGATTTTTGCCCCATCAGTTGTAATGCCAGTGCATAAGCAAAATCAGGAGAAATTGATTCTGCAATGAAGAATGACTGAGGTGGGGTAAAGTCTAAGACTTGTTTGTAATAAAGGGTATCTTCGCCCGTTTGTTTATCAAAGAACGTAAACTTATCCTGCGAATGTGAATATTCGAGTCCATACAGTGGACCTCCAATACACTTCAATCGCTGCATGCACAGATTCCTTTAATAACGCTAAGCACCATTATAATTGAGTGTGCTGTTTAATTCAGGTTGAAATTATAGCTTCAGTTGAAGTTTAGATGATGTTGATTATTCAATAGTCATTCTGAATCAGAAGCATAGCGAAAACACTCAATTGATTGTTCCAGTAAAAATACAACGTTGACACTTTAAATCCTGCCAATTATCCTTAAGTTGCTGGCCCTCATGGTCAGTCGGTTTTGACAGACCGTTTACCCAAAGCACACGAAAAAGTCTCTCTTTTTTGTGGGCATCCCTACGTGCCCCCTCTGCGGCGGAACGGGAGGGGGACATCTTCGGATGTGCTGATCTTTTTGGGTATCAGTCTGTCAACCCTCTTTCGTTTCGCCACCATTATTTGACAGTAATGTGGTGAAACTTCTTTATACCCAAAGGAGTCCGCCATGCGTACTACATTTTTAAATGCTCATTCTCTTTTTTACCCCAGTGCTCTCTATGGCGTTGTCTTCGCCAGGTAAACCCTACATTTTATAAATTTAGCAATTGGGGAACGCTCAATGAAGGTGCTTGCTCCTTTATTGGCCTGCACATCTGAATCATTTTATTGCTGATTTGTAGAGCTACTTATTCTACGGAACAGTCACGTCAGAAGAAAAAGCAGAACTCCAAGAAGAACATCAAAATACCATGAGCCCAGCTTGGTCATTGCTGAGAGGTGCTTATGGACAATGAAAGAGAATGATGCACGATGACAACAAAACTAAAGTGTCTGTCTTTATGTATTTTATTGATGGGAGTGGGTGCCTGTTCCAGTAAAGATCAGCCTAAAAGTGATCCCGCTGTAGAAGGTCAAACCACAGAAAGCAGTGAAGCTTTGCAGAATATCACTGAAACACCAACTGTAATTGTGCCGAAAGCACAAATTAGTCCTGATCAAAGTTGGGACAAAATAGACAGTGATGTGCGGCGAAGTAATTTGATTTACTTTTATCCTGAAAAGATGAATGTACTCAATTACAAAGAACCGAGCAAGCTTGCGAATGATTTATACTTCCCCGAAAATCATGAATTTATCAAGAAGCAATTACATTTAGATAAGCTTCAGCTTCTTGTTATTGGAATGCAAGGGCATAACTTGGATAACGATATGTTAGTTGATTTAAGTAATGATGAATATTTCAAATATGCTAACAATCTCGCCATAAACTATATACGCGCTTTACAAGTTCCGAAGGTTGAACCCAAGCAGGAATTTGAAAAAACACAGGATTATGAGGAACGAGTTAAACAAGCTCAGCAAAATTCCCTAAATAATGTAATCGACTATGATACTGAATTATTGGAAAGAGCTTTGAATTATATTGCTCCTGATATTACTTCGATCGGAAGCGAAGGCGCTTACCAATATGATGCTGATAAAGAGTTAATGACAATTAACTTTGAACAGAAAAGTCGATATTTTTCTTCTGTGGTTAAATCAGAACTAATCATCAAGGTTGCGCCTGATTTAGCTAAGACCCTCGCAGACAACTTTGGCCAACTTAAAGTCGGCTATGTATTTACACCCAAAAATAATACCTTGAATTTGGATGGGATATTTTTTTATTTAATACGCTACGGTAATCCTGATCGGAAGAACAATACTTCTAGATTGTATCTCTCACCAATCATAAAGCCGAATACATTTAAGCAAAAAAGTGCGGTTAATGTGTTTTGGAAAAACAATGATGCTGTTGAGGAAGTTGACACCGTACCTTTTAAAGATGTGCTGACATCACCGATATGGAAATTTAAGTTTGGTCTAGAAAATTATTTGTCTCCAGAATCGCTATTACAAAAATACGTCAAGCCAGAAATTCCTAAAGAACCTAATGAGCTTCAGTATTTGGAGGACGGGTGAAAATGATCAAATCTGCTGTTGAGTACTTTTCAAAAATAAAGAAATTTCAAATACATATTACCCAGATGTAAGGGCTTTCTCTTCTCGATATCAATTGAGGGAAATCATCCATATCTCTACATCTGAATACAATATTTAGGAGCAATCCAAAATGCACAACTTAATCAAAACTTTGGGTCTAACCACATTACTCTCGTTATCCGCATTGGCTTTTCAAGGATGTAGTTCAGGGCTGGAACCTGAAACTTTTTCGGTCGAATTGAATGAACAAGGGACATACTCATGGAGTACCCCAGTAATTACCATTCGTTCGAATGTAGCAGAACCGATAGAAGTGACCAATGTCACGGTGAATAATGGGCAATGTACCTATATTGGACATGACAAGCAATTTAACTTTCCATTACATTTCAAAATGGGACAGGTATTTCGTCTTCGATTACGAGGTTGCAGTTTTGAAAATGTAGTACAAGTGGACATTGAAACGAACAAGGGTAATGGAAGTTATCAGTTCAACTAAATCTGAAACTTGAGACCCTACCTTAGTAATTAAGTACTGAATCAAAGATAAGCTCATCAAAAACCATGCCCTTTGGGGGCATGGTTTTTTTATGCCTGAAATTTTATGGAGTTATCGATATGCCTCGAATTTATTGTCCGATGTGTGCCAGCGATGAAATAGAAATTGCTGCACCACACATACCCAATCCCAACCCTTCATTGGGTCAAACCCTACTTAAACCACCGATGCAGAGCCTGATGCAATATATCGTCAATTATGCAGCAATGGGTATTTCAGGTGCCCGTCTGATCAAAGGGCAACGTCCGATGGTCTATGTGGTCGGTGCTGTTATTGGTGGAGCAGTCGGCTGTGCTGCATGTTTCCTCAATTATGTCCAAGAACAGCAACCCAATCCCATGCTGAAAGAAACCGCGCAAGCACAAATTCTGTATGAGTGTCTGGAATGTGGTCATCACTTTGCCCAGAGCTTTACAGATCGAGCTTAGCCCCCACAAAACACCTCGCAACTTTAAAACACACAAAAAACCAAAATTTACATTCAATAGGAAAAAGAACGATGGCACATCAAATTGAACAAATGGCCTATGTCGGTGAAACCCCTTGGCATGGCTTAGGTAACCAACTCACCCAAAACCAACCAATTGAAGTCTGGGCACAGCAGGCAGGCATGGACTGGCGTATAGAATCATCCAACGTCAGTTATATGTCTCAAAATCAACGTGGGCAAAACATCATCATGCCTTATGAAGAACAGAGAGTACTTTATCGTTCTGATACGCATGCCCCTTTATCTGTGGTGAGTCAGCGTTATCAGGAAGTTCAACCTAAAGAAATTCTGCATTTCTACAAAGACCTGACTGAACAATCGGGCTTTGAACTGGAAACTGCTGGGGTACTTAAAGGAGGAAAGAAATTTTGGGCATTAGCTAAAACAGGGCAGACTTCTGCATTAAAGGGTAAAGATGTCAGTAATGGTTACATTCTCTTGGCTACGGCGTGTGATGGTACATTGGCAACAACAGCACAATTCACCAGTATTCGTGTGGTGTGTAATAACACCTTAGCGATTGCCTTAAAAGGTCAGAACGCTAGTTCAGGCGTAGTTAAAGTGCCACACAGCACCAAGTTTGATGCTGAGAAAATTAAACAGCAACTCGGTATATCCGTCCGTGTATGGAATGAGCACATGTATGAAATGAAACAACTGAGTCAACGTAAAGTCACTCAACAGGAAGCGGCTGCTTATTTCGATGCTGTGTTTAATAACACGAGCCTCAGTCCAACCGAACAGGATGACAGTATTATTCAGTTTTATCGTAATGTGGCAGCGCAAGGAAGCCAATCCAATAAAGCTGAAAACAAGACTGAACCTAATGGACGCGCCATGTCTAAAGTCATGAGCATGTTTAATGGACATGGTCGTGGGGCAGAACTCAGTTCAGCCAAAGATACTGCTTATGGCTTGCTATGCAGTATTACAGAATTTGCCGATCATGAACGCCGGGCTATGAGTCAAGATCACCGACTCGATTCAGCTTGGTTTGGCGCAGGTGCTGGGTTGAAGCAACGTGGACTCGAACAAGCGCTGCGTATGCTTGCTTAAGCTCAATAGTTCTCTTTTTATAAATTAGCCTAAGTATCACAGAACAAGGGCAAATATTTTTCTTCACTAATGACCCAAATACCAAGCTCTTAAAGCCGTGTCTTTAGGCACGGCTTTTTTATGCCCAAAATCTAAAATAGAGGAATTCACAATGAATCATTTATCAAATCTACCTGCAGCATCTGTACTGCCTAAAGTATTCAGTCCCCCTAAACTTTTAAATGCGAAACGTTTTGTGGAGACTAAGAAGCTCAGTCAGGCCGAATGGCTGGAAGTGCGAAGGCAAGGCATCGGCAGCAGTGACTGCGCCGCAGCCTGTGGGCTCAACCCTTATATGTCGATGCTGGAACTCTGGATGATCAAAACTGGACGGATCAAGCAATCGATTGAAGATGAAAGCGAAGGTCATGCGCCCCTGTATTGGGGTAAGCGTTTAGAGCCCTTGGTCGCTGAGTATTACAGCATGCATACCAACTATAAAGTCCGTCGGGTGAATGCTGTGCTGCAGCATCCTGACCCAGACAAGCATTTCATGTTAGCCAACTTAGATTATTCTGTAGTGGGTGATGCTGATGTGCAGATTCTAGAATGTAAAACTGCAGGGGAATATGGCGCTAAGCTTTGGCGGGATGGTGTGCCTCTATATGTACTGTGTCAGGTCCAGCATCAACTGGCTGTGACGGGGAGGAAGGCAGCACATATCTGTGTGCTGATTTGTGGGCACGAAACCCGCATATTTAAAGTGACCCGTTCAGAATCGGTGATTCAGCATATCGTGAATGCAGAGCGTTACTTCTGGGAGTGCGTGGAAAAGGATACACCACCTGATGCAGATGCCAGTGAATCGGCTGCTAAAGCCTTGCAATTACTGTATCCAGAACATGTACCGCTAAGTACGACAGATTTATCGTTAGATGAACAGGCCAATCAACAGTTTGAGCAGCTGATTCAAGCACGCAATCATATTGAAAAGCACCAAGAGCAATTCGATCTGCTAAAGCACCAGTTGCAGGCCAAGATGCAGGAGGCCGAACGTGCGACCTTTAAAGCTGGTTCGGTGACATGGAAAAAGGCCAAAGACTCGATTAGCTTGGATAGCAAAGCATTACTTAAACAGCACCCTGAATATCTGAACCAATTTCCGCAAAGTAAATCTGGTTCAAGACGCTTCAATATTTACCCAAATGATGATTGATATGAATTCATTTATCGCGATTCACAAGCAAATCAATTTAAGGCCATAACGATCCCATGCCAAACAGCATGGGATTTTTTATGCCGATTTCATTGTTAAAAAGAGGAATATCATGATTAAAGGTTTAGCAATAACACCGCCTATTTTAGGGCGAATCAGCATTGGCCGAATGGTGGAAAAGAATGGCAAGCGTCTGCCTGAAAAAGATGATCAGTTCACCATTACCAGTCAAATCCAAAGTAAAGATAGTGGTTGGGTGAAACATCCACTTGATGAACAACTTCGAGCGAAAGCGCAAAACCAAAAACTCAGAACTATACCAGTTCGGATGATTTTCAATGATCCTGAACTTAATTTGAGAGCCGAATATAGTTTATTTGATCGTCAAACTGGACGCCCCGTTTGTGTCGGCAATGGTGAAACCTGCCAGCGCTTAACTAGTCAAGGTGTGGCACAGCATCCATGTCCATCACCTGATTTATGTTCAATGGCCCAAGGCGGTAATTGCAAGCCTTATGGACGGCTACATGTCAATTTAGATGAATCGGATGAGCTTGGCACCTTCATCTTTAGAACCACTGGTTTTAACAGTATTCGAACTTTGGCGGCACGGCTGAGTTACTACCATGCTGCATCGAATGGATTACTTTCATGTTTGCCATTGCAACTTACACTTCGGGGTAAATCCACGACCCAAAGCTATCGCCAGCCTGTGTATTACGTGGATTTAACTTTACGTGAAGGCGTTGATTTAAAGCAAGCTATACAGACTGCTAAAGAAATTGAGCAACAGAGTCAATCGAGTGGTTTTAATCAGGAAGCTTTAGATCACAAGGCAAGACAGGGTTATGCAAATGCAGTTTTTGAAATGGATTCAGGTGATGGGTTAGACGTCATTGAAGAGTTTTATCCATCTGATGAAGGCATCGATGATGCTCAACAAAAGAAAACCACAAGCTTGAATTTACAGAATGAGTTACAGCGTTCTGTTCAAACTTTGAATTGAATGATTGTTGAGGGTTAAGGAGATTAAATTTTTACGGAGCTGCATATCATTTGAGCGAATAACCGCTCGCATGAATGATTAGGAGTAAACTCATGAATGCGTTTGTTGGTCAAACTTTTCAAATGAATCAACTCATCAATATTAAGCAGGTTGTAGAAATTGTAGGTGTTGCACGTTCTACGATCTATGAAATGATGGATGAAAACTCACCGTATTATGATCCGACATTTCCAAAGAAAGTTAAAATTACCCAAAACCGTATTGGCTGGTCAGCTTATGAGATCCATAAGTGGATTGAAAATAAGTTGGCGAGTCGAGAATAAGGGATGCTTTGCTCCCTTATTTTTTTGTTTTTTTTGTAGACTAAGCTTAGTTTTAGCCTAAGTACTAAGAGTGAAAACAATAAATTATTACAATCAACATGCGGGTGAGTTTGCACAAGCATCGTTAAACGTTGATATGGAAAGATAGACTACATCCGTAAGAACAGCAGTAACTCTCCAATCTTGAATCAGTTGCCGAACCTATAACAATTCATGTTTGAGCCAAGTCGGAACCAATTAAATGCAGTAGTAAATGTTTTGGTCGAGCTACAAGACTGTAAATGCTTCTACTGTAATAAGCCAATGAAAAAAGGCAATTATGCAGTCGATCATTTTATTCCTTGGTCGATGTACCCATCAGATACAGGGCATAACTTCGTATTAGCAGATTCAAGTTGTAATTCTAAGAAAAGTAATTTGCTCGCATCTGATGAGTTTTTGCATAAATGGCAGGAGCGCAATGAAGAACACGATTTGATTATTGTGGATCGGATCTCAGTGCTTGGTTTTCTGACAGATAAGGAGCGGTCGCATAAAGTGGCGGAGTGGGCTTATGCACAGGGAAAAGAAAATAATTACTTGATGTGGTTTTGGGGATCAATTGATTGAAGTTAATATGCATAGTCGATAATCATAAGGTGTAACCCCTTACTCCCATCAGGATATATTTAATGGTCTTTATTGGAATCAGATTTAATATTTATCAACCAGTGCAAAGTTGTAGCAACTGAATTATAAATATTGAAAATAAATGAGCTAAGTTCGCAAAATAGAAAAGTAGTACCAGCTACTAAGAATGTAAGAACTAAATAGTTAGTGTATTTATAGATGTCCCTTAGGGTATCTATTTTAAAAGTATCGCTTCCTAAACTTAAATTTAGGTCTTTAAGAAAATATATAATAAACAATAAGAAGCTGAATATTATAAAATAAATGAATACTCTAATAAATGTAAAATGAACTTTCTTAAAAAAAATTAGCTTAGATTTGTTATCAGTGTATTCAATCATTTTTTTTTGTAAATCTAAGGGAGTTATTGTACAAAATATTGTATATCCAGCTACTAAAAAACCTAATGTTGCAAATAATGATGAAAACAAGAAAGAAACCAACTCGTTAATTTTAGTGTAACTTGTTTCAATGCTTACATCATTAATTATAAGGATGAAGAAAAAGAATAGGCCGAGTAGGATTGGGAAAAACTTATTAAAATTTGACAAAGGTATAGCTTTGGATTTTTTATAGATCTCACGAATATTTTTTTCTTCCAATAATCCGTTCATCATTCGGTCTCATTCTGATGGATTGTCATAACCTTATTTGTATCAATAGTATTTAGAATTTCTTGGGTTTCCGCATCTGTTTGTTTGACTTTAATTTCTTTGGACTGAATAAGTTTTGTAAAGGCTGAAAACATATGTACAACGGTAGCAAAAATATTATTTTGAACGACATCAATAGTTGTTTGAATTTTAACATCTTCATTGTCAATTTTTAATTTTTTTCCAGTGGCGTCAGTACCAAGAAGTATAATATTTTGGTTGCCTTGTATAGTTGCTTTATTAGCTTCTTTCGCAATAACTTTTTGGTTTAAACCTTTGTTATTAGTAATTTCAAATTTTCCTTGACCTCCGGCTTCATCTGAAGTTTCTTGCATTTGACGGAACATATCCTCTCCATCAATTTCAGAATTACGATCATTGAGAATAAATGTAACTTTTTTCAACTTATTGAATAAGTATATATTCTCATTTAAAGTTTTTTGGTTGGTCAGCGGAGTCAGTGTCAGCTCAACAATTGGGAATTCTTTTAAAAAGGGATTTCTTTCTTCTTTCGGTAAACTATCTTTATAATTAATTTGTTCATTTCTTAAAAAATATGACAATGTACTTCTAAAATTTTCTGGAGTTGGAGCATATTTCGTTTCAGCAGCATAAAGTAATCTATGGTTGTTTAAAATTAAAGCAAAAATCGCAGAAGGTGCCGAATCAAGTTTTTTCTTATCTTTTACTAACTTTCCAGCTGCATCACGATACTGCTCACGTTCAAGTTTGGTCTGTTTAACAAATCGGCCAACTAAAGCAAGAGTATTTTTCTCCCCTAGGATATCGTCACCTAGATTCACCAATGAAACTTCATCAAAATAGAAATTACTTTTGCCAGCTTTTCGATTTTTGTTTTTGAAAAATGAAGGCTCCACAACTTCTTTATATAAGTCTAATAAATTGTGATCCCCAAATTTACATACTAAATTTGCTATTTCTAAGTTTTTTTCTAAAGTTGCCATATTGTGAGTATTATTCAAGTTAAATGCATGAAAATATTATATTAAATTTAATGAATTATAAAACACTTTAAAATTATAAATATTTCTTATTTGACGGTTCTTATTGAGAATACCCCCCAAATCAACGAAAATACAGGCATCATAAGCCTTCTGGTCATTAAAGGCTTTAACCTTATTTAAGAACTGTAGACAACCCTATGAACAAACAACAACTTGCTTCTAAAATCTGGGAATCAGCCAATAAAATGCGCTCAAAGATTGAGGCGAATGAATATAAAGACTATATCCTAGGGTTCATGTTCTACAAGTTTCTCTCTGATAAAGAATTAAGTTTTTTAGAAGCCAATGACTTTGCACAGTCAGATATTGAAGCACTGACAGAAGAAGATGCTGAAACCGTAGAATTTATTAAAAATGGTATCGGTTATTTCATTGCTTATGATGACCTGTTCTCAACATGGCTCAATAAAGGCTTAGACTTTACCGTTGCTGATGTCCGTGATGCGCTATCCGCTTTCTCACGTCACATTCATAGCTCTCACAAAAAAGTGTTTGATGGCATCTTTAAGACATTAGAGACAGGTCTAAGTAAATTAGGCGATAACTCAAATAGCCAGACCAAAGCGATCAGTGACTTGTTGCAACTGATCAAAGTCATTCCAATGAATAACAAGCAAGACTATGACGTGCTTGGTTTCATTTATGAATACTTAATTGGGTCTTTTGCTGCCAATGCAGGTAAAAAAGCAGGTGAGTTCTATACACCGCACGAAGTTTCAGTCCTCATGTCTGAAATTATTGCGCATCATTTAAAAGACCAGCCTGAAATCAAAATTTACGATCCAACAAGTGGTTCGGGGTCATTGCTGATTAATATTGGTAGTTCTGTGGCGAAGCATGTCAATGATGCCAATAAAATCAAATACTACGCACAAGAATTAAAAGAGAATACCTATAACTTAACCCGTATGAACTTGGTGATGCGTGGTATTTTACCTGCCAATATTGTGGCGAGAAATGCCGATACTTTAGAAGATGACTGGCCATTTTTTGAAGACAATGATCCCATCAATACTTACGAACCACTCTATGTAGATGCAGTGGTATCGAATCCACCATATTCACAAGCCTGGGATCCAGCAAATAAAGATGCAGACCCTCGATACAAAGAATTCGGTTTAGCCCCTAAAACTAAGGCGGATTATGCGTTCTTGTTGCATGATTTATATCATTTAAAACCAAATGGCATTATGGCGATTGTCTTACCACATGGCGTATTGTTCCGTGGCGGTGAAGAAGAGCGTATACGTACCAATTTAATTAAGAAAAACCACATTGATGCGATTATTGGTTTACCTGCCAATATTTTCTTTGGTACAGGTATTCCAACGGTCATCCTTATTTTAAAACAACAACGTCCAACTACAGACGTGTTGATTGTTGATGCATCTAAAGGCTTTGTGAAGCTCGGTAAAAACAACCATCTTCAAGCATCGAATATTAAGAAAATTGTCGATGCTGTGATTGAGCGTAAAGATGTTGAGCAGTTCTCACGTCTAGTGACGCAAAAAGAAATTCAGGATCAGGGCTACAACCTGAATATTCCTCGTTATGTAGACTCTTCAGCAACGGCTGAAACATGGGATATCTATGCCACGATGTTTGGCGGTATTCCGAAAAAAGAAATTGATGCGCACAGTGCATATTGGAAGGCATTCCCACAATTACGCCAAGACTTATTTACAGAAAGCGATACGCCTTACGTGAATTTGGCGACAACTGAAATTAGCCAAGCGATTCACAGCCATCAAGATGTGAAGGGCTTTGTGACTCAGTTTAATACCGCATTTGCTGATTTTAAGGATTACTTAAAAGGCGAACTCATTGGCAAAATGCAAAGCTTGCATATTGCTCAACAAGAAAATGTTTTAAGTAAAGACATATTTAAACGTTTAGCTGATATTCCATTGGTGGATAAATATCAGGCTTACCAAGCTTTAGATGACCAATGGCAAGGTATTGCAGGTGATTTGGAGATTATTCAATCTGAAGGTTTGGATGCTGCCAAAATCGTTAATCCAAATATCGTGATTAAAAAGAAAGATGGTAAAGAGCATGAAGTACAAGAAGGTTGGGTAGGCTATGTATTGCCATTTGATCTTGTACAGCAGCGTTTATTGTCTAAAGAGTTGGAAGCATTAAAAGCCAAAGAGCGTGAACTTGCAGAAGACAGTGCAGAGATTGAGTCTTTGATGGAGTCTTTATCTGAAGAAGATAAAGAGCAATTGTTAAATGAAGCCAATGATGCCTTTGTGCCTGCTGAAATTGCTAAAGCCTTGAAGCAAGCGTATGCCGAAATTGAAACGCCTGAAATTGTGGCACTCAATGAGTATCTTGAGTTTTTAGCTACAGATCCAAAGCCTAAAAAGCCCCCAAAAGAGCAGTTTGTAAAAGACCATGCAGAAGTGCAATGGTCAAATATTGAAGCGAATAAAGACGGTACTTATGCGGCACCAAAAGTTAAAGCGTATTTAAAGCAATTGCGCTCAGGCTTTAGTTTTGAAGAAGGCAGTTTAGAGGCAACTTTGGTACAGGTCGATGAATTACTTGCACAAGAGAAAGAGTTAAAAGCACAGATTAGTAAAGACGAAACTGTACTGCATCTTTTAACCAAATCTACCATTGAAGCTTTAGAAGATGCTCAAGTTAAAGCATTGTTAGAAGCGAAGTGGGTTGAACCGATTGTTTCTGCGATTTTGGCATTGCCGAATGAAGTGATTGAGCATTTGACTGATACGGTACAGGCATTAGCAGATAAGTATGCAGTAACCTATACGGAAACTACGCAGAAGCTGACAGAAGCAGAGCATAGCCTTGCAGACTTGATTGATGACTTAACAGGTGATGAGTTTGATATGCAAGGTTTGGCTCAGTTTCAAGCATTGTTAAAAGGGGTGTAATGTGGAAAATCAAAAATGCCCTGAAGTGAGATTTAAAAAATTTGATAGATTATGGGATTCCAAACTTATTGAGGACATACTCAAAATTAAAAGTGGTATGTCTCAAAAGAATGTTGAAGTAGAAAAAGGTATCTATCCAATTTTAGCTACTGGTGGTGAAATTGGCAGAACAAATACAGCACTTTATGATAAAGAAAGTGTACTTATTGGTCGAAAAGGTACGATTGATAAGCCGTACTATATGAATTCACCCTTTTGGACTGTAGATACTTTATTTTATTCTGAATTATCTTCAGAAGTAGTAGGATATTTCGTATATTCGATTTTTCAAAAAATTAATTGGCGCCATCATAATACTTCGACGGGTGTTCCTAGTCTTACAAGTTCAGCAATCCATGCGATAGAAATTAATATTCCTGATAAAACAGAACAAGGGCAAATAGGTAACTTCTTCCAAAACCTTGATGAGTCCATTGCATTACATGAAAAAAAACTAGCTCAAACCCAAAACTTTAAAAAAGCGATGTTAGAAAAAATGTTTCCGAAACAGGGGAGTAAGCGTCCTGAAATTCGTTTAAAAGGGTTTAGTGGGGATTGGGAAAAGAAAAAATTAGAAAATGAAGTAGAGTTTTTTAGTGGATTAACTTATTCACCAAATGACATTACTGATAAAAATGGAACTTTAGTATTAAGATCATCAAACGTACATGATAATCAGATTGTTACTGAAAATAATGTATATGTAGATAATGAAGCCATTAATGTTCAGAATGTTGAAGTTGGAGACATTATAGTTGTAGTCAGAAATGGTTCAAGAAACCTTATAGGTAAGCATGCTGTTATCAATGAAAAAATGGAAAATACCGTTATTGGTGCTTTTATGACAGGAGTGAAAGCGTCTAATCCATATTTCATTAATGCTTTATTTGATACAAATCTGTTTGATGTCGCTGTTAGTCGAAATCTAGGCGCTACTATTAATCAGATTACTACGGCAATGTTTAAAGAAATGGAATTTAGTTTCCCAAATGAAGATGAACAGATTGCACTAGGTCAGTTTTTTCAAAAAATTGATGAAACATGTCTATTGCTAAAACAACAACTTCAAACCTTAAAAAATCTGAAACAAGCATTGTTAGAAAAAATGTTTGTTTAATCATTGTTATATCCCCCTTGATGTAAGGGGGATTTTTAAAATCTAAATACTGACTTTATAAAACCAAACAAATATGACTTTTAAAAGTGAAACAGCATTCGAACAAGCACTCATTGACCTCCTTTTAAAAAAAGGTTGGCAAGATGTCATTAAAAACCCAACGGAACAGGATCTCATCGATAACTGGGCAGAGATTCTTTTCCAAAATAACCGAGAAATTGATCGATTGAATAATCAGCCTTTAACTCAAGGAGAAATGGCTCAGATTATTGAACAGATCAATACACTCCGCACGCCTTTTGCCCTGAATGGATTTATTAACGGTAAAACTGTATCCATTAAACGTGATAATCCAAATGATGAACTACATTGTGGTAAAGAAGTCAGCTTAACTATTTACGACCGTCAGGAAATTGCAGCAGGTAAAAGCCGTTATCAAATTGCGCAACAACCGAAATTCCCAACCAAATCTACAATCTTAAATGACCGTCGTGGCGACTTAATGCTGCTCATTAATGGTATGCCAGTGTTTCATATCGAGCTAAAACGCTCAGGCGTGCCAGTGAGTCAAGCGGCACACCAAATTGAAAACTATGCACGTTCGGGCATCTTTACAGGTTTGTTTGCATTGGTACAAATCTTCGTGGCAATGAACCCAGAAGAAACATGGTACTTTGCCAACCCGGGACCCGATGGCACATTTAACTCAGATTTCTATTTTAATTGGGGAGATTTTAATAACGAACCTGTGAACTATTGGAAAGATATTGCGGGGAATCTGCTTTCTATACCCATGGCACATCAACTGATTGGTTTCTATACCATTGCTGATAAAACAGATGGTATTTTAAAAGTCATGCGCAGTTATCAGTGTTTTGCTGTACATGAAATCACGGATCGGGTGGCAAGTATTGAATTGGATGGTCGAGATCGTTTAGGGGGGTATATTTGGCATACCACTGGATCTGGTAAAACCATGACCAGCTTTAAAGCAGCCCATTTGATTGCGCTGAGCAAAGATGCAGATAAAGTGATTTTCTTAATGGATCGTATTGAGTTGGGTGTGCAGTCACTTGAGCAATATAACAACTTTGCTGAAATTGAAGACTTTGTCCAAGCCACTGAAAATACCCACGCTTTGGTCAGTAAGCTCAAAAGTAAAAATCCAAATGAAGTCTTGATCGTAAGCTCAATTCAAAAAATGAGTAATATCAAAGATGAAGATGGCGGTTTAAATGCACATGACATTGAACTGATCAATAAAAAACGGATTGTCATCATTGTAGATGAAGCACATCGCTCTACATTTGGTGAAATGTTGATGACCATTAAAGATACCTTCCCACAAGCAGTATTCTTTGGTTTTACAGGTACACCAATTCAAGAAGAAAACGAAAAAAATATGAATACCACTGCAACGGTATTTGGTAATGAATTACACCGTTACAGCATTGCAGATGGTATTCGAGATAAAAACGTTTTAGGTTTTGACCCTTATTTGGTTTCAACCTATAAAGATTCTAAATTGCGTAAAGAAGTTGCACTGTATCAGGCAAAAGCCAATACAGAAAAAGAAGCCATCGATGATCCTGACAAAAAAGCAGTCTATCAACACTTTATGGACAGTAAGCAAGTTGAAATGGCAGGGCGTATAGATAAGTCTGGCAAATACATAAAAGGAATCGAAGACTATCTGCCAACATCACAATATCATCGTACTGAGCATCGCAATAAAGTTGTTGAAGATATTAAAGACAATTGGATGCAGTTTAGCCAAAATCATAAATTCCATGCCATGTTTGCAACCAGTAGTATTCCTGAAGCAATTGAGTACTATCGACTGATTAAAACGTCGATGCCAGAGCTAAAAGTCACAGCCTTATTTGATCCAAATATTGATAACAATGGTAATGCTGCCTTTAAACAGGATGGCTTAGTTGAAATTATTCAAGACTACAATGCACTTTATGGTGTGGACTTTAGTTTAGCTACTCATGCCAAGATGAAGAGAGATATTGCAGATCGCCTATCACACAAAGAAGCCTATAAACGCATCGAAAATACGCCTGAAAAACAGCTTGATCTGTTAATTGTAGTGGATCAAATGCTGACAGGTTTTGACTCAAAATGGGTTAATACGCTGTATTTGGATAAGGTATTAGAATATGCAAACTTAATCCAAGCCTTCTCACGTACCAATCGCTTGTTTGGCAAAGATAAGCCATTTGGCATTATTCGTTATTATCGTCGTCCGCACACCATGAAGCGTAATATCGATGCTGCGGTAAAATTATATTCAGGTGATAAGCCATTGGCTTTATTTGTCGATAAATTGCCAAGCAATTTAAAAAACATTAATGACATCTTCGAAAAAATTGATGACCTATTTAAAAATGCTAATGTATCTAATTTTGAGAAGTTACCAGAAGACGATCAGTCATGTGCATTATTTGCAAAACTGTTTAAACAACTCAACGAATATCTTGAAGCGGCTAAAATTCAGGGCTTTAAATGGGATAAGTTAAGTTATGAATTTACTGATGAGCATAAAAAGAAATTTACGATTCAATTAAAGTTGGATGAACAAACCTTCTTAGTTCTGGCACTGCGTTATAAAGAACTGTTCTCGAATGGCGGTGGTGGCGGATCAGGTGGTGGGAGCATACCTTTTGAAGTAGAAGGCTATTTAACAGAAATCGATACAGACAAAATCGATTCAGATTACATGAACAGTCGTTTTGATAAATATCTGAAAGCACTGCGTAATGGTGATTTAGAACTTTCTATTGAAGATGCGTTAAATGAATTGCATAAGAGTTTTGCAATGCTCAGTGCCGAAGAACAGAAGTTTGCCAATATCTTCTTGCATGATGTACAGAGTGGAGATGTGACTCTTGTAGTTGGTAAATCGTTCAGGGATTACATTACTGAGTATCAATTCCAAGCACAAGAAGATGGAATTCATGATCTTGCAGAAGCACTAGGACTCGATGAAACGAAGTTAAGACAACTCATGAATACGCAGGTGACTGTAAACAACATCAATGAGTTTGGACGTTTTGATGAGCTTCTAGCTTCGGTGGATAAAGCCAAATCAAAACAATACTTAGAAGCTAAAGACGGAGCTACTATTCCTCCTTTCAAAGTGAATATTCGAGTGGATGCAATGTTGCGGAAATTCATCTTAAGTAACGGTAAAGATTTAGCATAGTGATATAAGACAAGGCCATATGGCTTTGTCTTATTTTGATTCTATTGTTATTGCTTCAGCTTCTAGTAGGTATAACTCATTGATCAATAAAAACTCTCGGTACTGATGAATTAAGTTTTCATCTTTCTCGCGATGGGCACGAGCATTCCTGAATGCCATATATGCACCCGTAAATAAATTGATTCGACCTTTGATCTCGGCACTGTCTGGTACATCCCAAGTGAGAATGGCATTTTCACCTTGAAAGACTTGAGCAAATAGCTTGGTGCTATGCTCACGAATACCTGTACGTGTACGAATAATATCTTCAAGACGTTTATACGCTTTTGTTAAAGCAGAGTCGGGATCTTGCTTAAACAGTAACGCTAAGTCAAAAATTCTGTCATCAATAATGGAGTAGGGTAATTCTAAAGGGTAGTAACACTTTGACTTAGTATTTTGAGCTACTTCATTTTCGAAGGGATAGATATAATCATGTAGACGAATAGGACGAATGATTTTTTGCTGATAAATAAAATCGATATCCTGATCATTTAATGATGAGTTATTCAATCTATTGAGAAGCTTTGTAGGTATTAGAATTTCTTCAGTTTCAATTCTATGTTTGCTTAAAAGAGCTAATGCTTTCGCTAGGCCCTTTGGTCCTTCACCTGAATAACCAGATGTAAAGCCAGAGCGAATGACGTAATAATTTTCGGTTAGATCTTGCAGGATAAAGGCATGAGATTGTTTACTTGTCAGCAATAGAGCGTAACTTAGATCTGCATGAGTTTGGATCAAATTGTGCAGGCTTAATAGACATGTTTCTGTCATGCCTTCTTCACCTAAATAATCGACACGATAGTAATTTTCTGTTTTAAACATTTTTATAAATAGAGAATTATTGTTCGAAAAGATGATGGGGTAAATTGGGGTAAAAATCTAGTACTTCAAATTTTCTAATAGTTAGATTTCATTAAAGATTTCGGGTGAGTTCAATTGCCACCACCTCCTTTATTTAATAACGATTTCAAAAAGAAGAAAATTAAGAAATATAATAAACTTTTATGACATCTCCTGTCATTTTCATGCCTTATCTTCATCTTTCAGTTGAATAGTTACTTTAAGCAAATCAAGTTTAAAAGCAATATTGAAAGGAAATTTACATGAAAATATGTCCTTATACATTTACCAATAAGCATAAGATGAAGGCATTAAAGCGTATTTTTAGGGCTTTTCTTTTTGGAAAAATAAATAAATTTGAGTTGAAAAAGTACTATGTAGCCATGTTGCATTTGGAGCGTTATTTAGATCGACTAAACTCTATTTAAAGAAAAATGAAGCTTATTTTTTTTGTGAATTGGTGTAACTTTTTGTATTTTTAATGTGTTATATTTCAAATATAAATCAAGTATTACTTTTGAATAATTAGAGATAATCTATGCAACGTGATGATTCTATTCATGAGCGTTTAGCTGACAGATTGGCCAATATTTTAACAAAGTTAAATATGGGGTATCAGTTAAGTATAAAAGAACTCGCCGAAGAGTTTGGGGTAAGTACTCGTACGATTTCGAGAGATTTTGATCGCCTCACTACTTATTTGCCGATACAGCAGGATGTTGAAAATAAAAGATATTATCTGGAGTCAAATTATTTAGGGAAAATTGCTCCGAAGGATATCCGCAATTTTGCACAGCTATCAGGAATTAGTCATTTGTATCCGTCATTGGATATGTCTTTTCTACGTGAACTTTTAGATAGTCGAGCTCATCAGATTTATAGTGCTAAGGGGTACTCTTTTGAAGATGCAAGTCAGTTTAAAGGACTATTCAAAGTTCTTGGAAAAGCAATTCAAGAATATCGACAAATTGGTTTTGTATATAAAGGAGAACCTAGACTGGTTCAACCTTATCGCTTGATTCATCATCATGGTAGTTGGTATTTGGCAGCAGTTAGAAAAGATCAATTGCGTACTTATCGCATTTCACATATTCAGCTTACGCACTCTTCGCATGATTATTCACAATTTATTCCAGATCAAAATATTGTAAAACTTGTGGAAGATGATGACAGCATCTGGTTTGGACAGGATAAACAGGAAATCATTTTATCTATTGATAGTCAGGTTTCTTTTTATTTTAAGCAACGTCCGATACTGCCCGAGCAGCAAATTGTCAAAGAGTTACATGATGGTGGATTGCTGGTTTCTTCTAAAATTATTCATCATACCCAATTATTACCTTTAGTTCGCTACTGGATTCCACATATCAAAATTGTGAGTCCTAAAAGTTTACAAAACGATCTTGAACGGGGACTAAGGGACTATTTAACAAATTATTAATTTAGGGCTTAAGATAAACAATATTGGTTTGGAAATAATGAAAAATACTGTAATACAGAGTTTAAGAGTAGATGTACAAGCATTATTACAGCTCGGACAAAAAACTATTCAACAAATTGTAGATCAAAAATTTTTAATAAATACAGAGTTTGATGAGGCATCTGCATATCAAGCGATAGAGGTTCTTCGTGGGGAACATATCAAACTTGAAGAATTAGAAATGGTGCTTGCAGTGGTTGGGACTATGAAAGCAGGTAAATCGACCACAATTAATGCCATTGTAGGGACGGAAATTTTACCGAATCGTAATGCACCAATGACAGCCATTCCAACGTTGATTAAACATACTCAAGGGCAAAAACGGCCTCGTTTTATTTTTTCAGAAAAAGCGAGTCAGCCAATTAATCAACTTGTTCAGGATTTAAAGAAAGCTTTTAAAGATAAAAACTATCAACAAGAGCTTGAGCGACTTAAATCGGATTATGATTTATATGAATTAGTTGAAAAAATACAGAAAGGCATTAAGGTCGTTAATCGGGCACTAGATGAGCATCGTGTTATTAAGGCATTACAAGCCATTAATGATCTAGTGCGTATAGCTCCAAAGTTTGGTTTAGTGTTCCCATTTGATCAATATCAGGAAATTGATCAATTACCTGTGATTGAAGTGGAATTTGCGCATTTAAAAGAAACAGAAGAAAATGTAGGGAAACTAATTCTGCTTGATACCCCAGGACCAAATGAAGCAGAGCAAGCACATTTACGTCCACTACTACAAGATCAACTTAAAAAGGCTTCTGCTGTATTGGCGGTAATGGACTATACCCAGTTAAAGTCCGAAGCAGATGCTCAGGTTCGGGATGATTTAAAAGCAATTAGCAATATTGCTCAAGATCGAGTTTATGCTTTGGTGAATAAGTTTGATAACTGTGATCGTAATGGAATACAGGAAAGTGATGTAAAAGAGTTTGTTGAGGGATTAACAGATGGTTTAATAAAAAAACATAATATTTATCCTGTATCTGCACGCTTTGCCTATTTGGCAAATAGGGCCAGACATAATTGTTTAGAGGATGGTTCATTACCTGATATAGAGGATGCTGCATGGGTAGAAGATTTTTATCAGGAAGCAGGTCTACGCAGAGAATCTCACCGTACTCCAGAAAGAATTGCAGAGGGTATAGAAGACTTGTGGGGAGATTCTAAATTTACGCAACCCTTGAAAGAAGTGATTGAGGTTGCACATGATAAGGCTGCATTAATTGCTTTAGAATCAGCATTAGATAAATTGGCTAATTATACAAATCAGTTAAATCCAGTTATTTCTGCTTTTGATAAATCAATTTATTTAGAAAATCGAGAGTCAGAGAAAATAGTTTTAGATTTACAAAATGATTTGACTGAAATTGAAAATATATTAGATAGAAAAGAGAATCTTGTGAATGATCAATGGCGAAATACTATAAAAAGTTTACGTGAAAAGCACACTCGAATTTTTAAGAAATATATGCAAGTACTGAGATTAATAAGGCAAAGAGAAGATTTAAATGAAATATTGTCAACTATGACTTTAGTAAATAAGTCTACTCAGATATTAAAAAAGCGTTTAGTTGATATAGCTTAACTTAGTAATTTAGAATTTAAGGGGGATGAGTGTATGAGTAATTTTGTTGAAAACTTAAGAGAAGAAGCACAAGTTTTATTACAACTTGAGCAAAGTCTTTTAAATCAAATGACAGACCACGGTGTTTTGGATAAGCCAGATGAGAATATCCAACAACTAGATAATACTAAAGCTAAATCCAAAAAATCAGATAAGTCAAAAGATACTAAAATTGAGGAAACTGAACAATCTGATCGTGCAACAATTGATACCGAATCAGTGAAGCAAGAAATTGCGACATTAAGGGGAGAGGGATTAAAACTTGCTGAATTGGAAATGGTACTTGCCGTTGTTGGGACAATGAAAGCAGGTAAATCGACTACGATTAACGCCATTGTCGGAACAGAGATTTTACCGAATCGTAATGCACCGATGACAGCGATTCCAACATTGATTAAACATAGCAAAGGTCAGAAACAGGCACGCTTAACATTTACCCAAAAAGCCAGTCAACCTGCAAATCAACTCATAGAAAATTTAAGAGAAAGATTCAAAGATGAAAAGTATCAGGAAGAACTTAACAAATTTAAATCAGATAAAGATTTGAATGTCACGATTGAAAGAATCCAAAATGGCATTCAGATTGCCAATCAAGCATTAGGTGAAAAAGAGATTTTTGACTTTCTTGTTTCTGTAAATGATTTAGTTCGTATCGCCCCTAAGTTCGGTGAAAAGTTTCCATTTGATCAATATCAGGAAATTGATCACTTACCTGTAATCGAAGTGGAGTTTACGCACCTAAAAGAAGTCGAAGAAAGTTCAGGGAAACTGATTCTGCTTGATACCCCAGGACCAAATGAAGCAGGGCAAGCACATTTACGTCTAATGCTACAAGATCAACTTAAAAAGGCTTCTGCTGTGTTGGCGGTAATGGACTATACCCAGTTAAAGTCCGAAGCAGATGCACAAGTTCGTGATGATTTAAAAGCAATTGGCAATACAGTTAAAAATCGTATCTATGCTTTGGTGAATAAGTTTGATAATAAAGATCGCAATGCCATGAAAGAGGATGAAGTTAAAGAATTTATAACAGGTTTAACCGATGGATTAATCAAAAAAGAAAAAGTCTATCCTGTATCCGCAAAGCGTGGCTATTTAGCAAATCAAGCCAAAAATGAACTTAAAGATGATGGTTCATTACCTGATATAGAGGATGCTGCATGGGTTGAAGATTTTTATAAAGAGGCAGGGTTACTCAGGGAATCTCGTCGTACCCCAGAAAGAATCGTAGAGGGAATAGAAGATTTATGGGAAGACTCTAAATTTAGTCAACCTTTAAAAGAAGTGATTGAAGAGTCTTATAAGAAAGCAGCATTTTTTGCTCTTGACTCGGCAATTGATAAATTAAATGAATGTTCGGGAAAGATAAATACGATCTTGGCTGTTAAAGAGAAAGCAGTTCAAAAAACTGCTAGCGAGTTGGAGGAATTGGTTGAGAATTTAACCAAAGATATTGTAAGTATTAACCAAACTCAATCAGAAGCTGAAAAATCAATTGCTCAACATCGAGAAAATTTTTCAAAAAATATTGATGTTATTATTCAGAAAGAGTTTGATGATGTACGGAGTGAAATAAATAAGAGTATATTTAGTGGGAATAAGCTGTCTGCTGATTTAAAAAAGCAAGATAAAGAACAACAAAAACAAACAGAAAGAAAAAGCAGATCATTCTTGGACTCTATGTTTAGATCATTAGAGAAAATGTCTAGGAAATTTGAAGATTTTCAATATGATTCTAAAAATCCAGTGATTAATTTTGGTGATCATAAGGAAAAAGCGCAAGAGTTTTTAGATAGTCTTGCAGAAGTCATTTCTAAATCGAATGATGAAACCAATAGAAATATTGAGATTGCACTTGATACCTTGTTAAATACATTTGAAACAGAGTTTAAAGATAAAATTAGTGTAGAAGCTCAAAAAACGATTAAACAGATCAATAAGACACTCAATCAAAGTGGTTTTGAAGATATTGAATTAAAACTCCCAAGTCGTAGAAACTTGGATCTAAAAGTTTCAAGTGCAAAACTGATGCAGGATGCTTTGGTTGAGGATAGTCGTAAAGAAACTTATTCTAGGGTTGTAAATAGTTGGTGGGGACGAACTAAAAATTGGTTTAGTAATGATTGGGGACGAGAAGATTATACTGTAACTGTTAAAGAGTATAAGGTAGATATGAATATAATTAAGCTACAGGTTGAAAGTAGTTTAAAAGAAAATCAGGAATTATTGAATCAATCTATTGCCAAGAATATCGAAAAACCTTTAGAGGAAACTTCACAGCAGTTCTTTAAAGATTTTAAAACTAAAGTCTCTGGTTTAAGAAAGGATATTGAGAATAGTCTGAATGATAAGGAAAAGTCTAAACAAGATGAAACTCAATTCTTGGAAGCTGTTGTATCAATGAAAAAGATATGTGAAGGTGTGAAAGAGCGTATTTCGATGCTGAGAACTACTGTAGCGGAAAATATAAAGGCATAGCTTTAATTTTTGTTTCACTATCGAGGTTATTTGAATGATCAAGAATAACCTCATCTAAAAAGGTTTAAATCATGCAGTGTGAAATATCAAAAATTATGCCTTGTATTGCAGATAAATTTGTCATTGAAATTGCAAATAGTATTCAAGTTTCGCAAGATCATGTCAGAGTTCAATCAACTAGATTGGGAAAAGTTGCTCGTTTAGTTGATGGCTTTACAGGTGCAGGAGCAAAACGCCAGCAGCAAATTAATCAAAATTTAACAACAGGTTTAAATTCTGCTTTTGAATGGCTAAATACTTTAACCAAAGAGCTAACACTGGGTTTCTCAGCTATTCAGGTTGCCAATCAAAAAATTACTGAGGTTCAGGATGCTGTAACTGATTTAGCAGGATTCAGTGTAGAAACCCGATACTTATTAGAAGAGTTATCTGTAAACCTACATGATCGTTGTGATAACCTTGATGAGAGATTGTCATTGGTCGAAGCTGAAAATAAAGCTGAACGACAAATTACTTTATTGTTTAAACAGTGGGCTGCTCATGATTTTGATCAGATTTCTCCATTATTAAGGCTTTATACTGTTCTGGAAAGATTGTACTGGGGGGATTTTGGTGATTATTACCGACAATATCATTCAGATCATAAAGCTAAAAAATTAATTCAGGATTTAAAGCAACGTATTCGTTTAGAGGCAATACAACGTTTACAAGTAGACACAAGCATAGGGAAGAATGATTTTTTACATCCTTTACAGTGGGCAAAACAAAATGATAGAGAACTTAGTCTCGACTTAAAAGAAACCTATGCTTATATGGGAGACTGGACAGATCCCGATAAAACACCATTCAATTATTTTGCTTCACAACAACCTGAACAGCTTTCCTTATACTTACCTCGTATTTTAACGTCTGAAAAATTAACCAGCCATTCATTAAACGAAATGTTTGGGGTGCGATAATGGAAAAATTAATTAAAACAGGTTTAATTCTATCAGGTGGTGGCGCAAAAGGGGCTTATCATGTAGGAGTTGTAAAGGCACTAGCAGAGTATGGTATCCAAGCTGACGCGATCGCAGGGGCGAGTATTGGCGCCTTAAATGGTTCTTTACTAGCAGCCAGTCATTCCATGCAACAAGGATATGAGCATTTAAATCGGGTATGGCAAACCTTAAGCCAGCAGTCACCACTGAAATTCCAATCCAAAAATTTATTTGTTCCACAGTATCTAGTGCTATTGGCAAGTTTTGGCTTACGTTTAAATATCACAAATATTCTGCCTTTTATTGCTTATCGTAGTGTAAAGGGCTTATTAAAACAGTTTGATATTTATCCAGAATTCCTTAAAAAACTTGAAGATCAATTGGGAAGTAGAAATAGTGTATTAGATAATTCACCACTTACAGCACTGATTGATGAATATCTCAATTGGCAGGATTTGCAACGTGGAACACCACTATATGTTTCTGTTTATAAAAGTAATGGCGGACTAATTGATCTAATGGGATGTATCGCTGCAATGCTGGATATGAAAGATACAGCTCCATCAGAGTTTTTTTGCTTACAACAGTTTTCAGAGCAAGATTGGAAAAATGCGTTAATGGCTTCGGCTGCTTTACCTTTACTGTATGAAAGTCAGAAAATAGGAGATAATTCTTTTACTGATGGTGGGCAAGGTGGATGGAAAACAGTACAAGGCAATACACCGATTACACCATTGGTTGAAGCAGGTTGTAACTTGGTGATTGTTAGTCATTTGTCTGATGGCTCTTTATGGGATAGGCATAATTTCCCTGATACGACAGTTGTGGAAATCCGCCCACAAAAAGAGATTAGTCGGGATGGGGCAAAAGATTTATTAGCATTCGATAGCAGTCGGATCAATGAATGGATCGAACAAGGCTACACTGATACAATTGCTTGTATTGGTAAAATAAAAGAAGCTCTGGATAATCGTAGCCATTTAAAGAGTATAATGCAAGAACAGCAAAAAGCTGAAAAAGTGATGTTGAGTAGTTCAGAACGGATGCATGAGATAATGACAAAAATAAGAAAATAAATTAAATATCTAACTTGAATCGTTTATGAGTATTTTTTTTTTGAAAAGAGAACGATTTTAACTATTACTTGTGTGCATTACTCTAGCCGTTCACTGACAGGGCAAGTTCATCTAATAGGATTTCAAAGTAGAAATTCTCCTAAAGATACAAGTTGGAGCTTTTGCATAAAAATATTTATGCTAGTAGGCATTGAAAATATTTAGCCTCAGTGCATTTCATATGTAAAACACTGAACAAGCATCCCATGCCTTAGCGCATGGGTTTTTTTATGCACACTTCATTTTATTTAAAAGGTAAGCATCCAGTGAAGCCCACTTGAACTCAAGCAGGCTTCCAGTTATGCGGCAGCAGCGCTTCGATATCTTTCATTTTATGTGTTGACAGCCTTTTCAACACATCACTGAGATAGGCATACGGATCAAGACCATTCAGCTTGGCTGACTGGATTAAAGTCATGATGTTCGCTGCCCGTTGACCACTACGCAGTGATCCTGCAAATAGCCAGTTTTTTCTGCCTAATGCCCACGGACGCATCTGGTTTTCTATCCAATTATTGTCTATTGGCAAATTGCCATCATCCAGATAACGGCTTAAGGCAGACCAGCGTTTTAGGCTGTATTTGATTGCTTTCGCTGTAGGTGTAACTCTTTGGTACTTTATCTTGATATTCTTTCAGCCAGACATACAGTTGACGCATGATCGGTTGACTGTCCTGCTGCCTTCGCTGGTGGCGTTGTTCGGCACTACAGTCTGGTATCTCTCGTAATTCTGCCTCAATTTGGTAAAGCTGTTGAATCAATTGCAGAGCTTGTTCGGCAATGAGACTTTTACCCGTCACATGCAGCTCATGGAATTTACGACGGGCATGGGCCATACAACCCACTTCAATCATCTGACCTGAGGCAAAACGTGCCTTATAACCACTATAATCATCACAGATCAGTTGACCTTGCCAGCCTTTTAGGAAATCTTCGGCATGTTGACCTGATCGACTCGGTTGAAAGTCATAGATCACCGCCTGAATAGAGTTGTACTGTGTGGTGGCATAGGCCCAGACATAACCTTTCTTGGGTTTCTTCTCGGCCATCTGCATCACGGTCACTGGTGTTTCATCTGCATGAATCACCTGTTGTTGTAATATGATCTGTTTTAAGGCTTCTGCTAGTGGTTCTAACTGTACACCACATTGACCAACCCATTCCGATAAGGTTGAGCAAGCAAGATCAACCCCGACACGCTGATAGATCAGACGTTGACGATATAAAGGTAAATGATCCGCATATTTTGAAACCAGCACATGGCTGAGCAATTCAGGTGTAGCAATGCCTTTATCAATCACATAAGCAGGCATCGGTTCTTGAATCAAGGTATCACACTGATCACAGACCCATTTGCCACGGATATGCTGTTCCTTGTAGAACTGTGCTGGTCTGAAATTGAGTTTCTCGCTCAGGTCTTCACCAATACGACGAAGCGTGCAGCTACAACTGCATTGTGTCGATGAAGGCTCATGCTCTATACGAATGATGGCTAGATGATCTGGCAGCGGTCGGCGTTTCGGTTTTATTGCTTTGGTTTCAGCCGATTTGGGTTGATCCGCATTCAGTCGTTCCAGTTCTAAATCAACGGCTGCGATATCTTCTTCAACTGCTTCATCTAACAAGCTGATTTGTTTGGCAGTGAGGTGTTCATTCTTCTGAGCAAATTTATGCCGTTTAAACAGCGCAAGTTCATGCTCGTATTTTTGTGTGAGTACAGATAGGTGCTGAACTTTGGCATCGAGGTGTTGATTGGATTGTTCGAGTTGTTGTTTATCTTCTACAAGTTGCTGATTCTGCATTGCCAACTGCTGGGTAAATTCCAGCAATTGTTCATGGGTCAGTTGGCTTAAATCAGGCAGCATATTCATGACCGCAGTATGCCTGAGATCAGGTTAGGGATGAAATAGGTCGTTTGGAGGATGGTAAAATAAAGGTATCTGGTTTAGATCATTGTGACCACGTGCTGTTGCCCAATTCTCTGCCAAGCTAAACCTTGAATTAATGCCTGTAATTGTTCCGCATTGATACTCATTGTTTCACCCTGATGAACCTTCGCCCAGTGGAACTTCCCTTGTTCCAATCGTCGGGCACACAGCCAAATCCCTAGACCATCATGTACCAACACTTTCATACGATGGCCTCGTTTATTACAGAACAGATAGGCACAATGCGGTTTAACATCACCAAAGGCTTTCAGGACTTGAGCAAGTGCAGTATCTGTACCTGCTCGCATATCCATGGGTTGGGTAGAGAGCCAGATTTCATCAATGCGGATCATTTGATCAAACCTTGCAGCAGAAATAGTAATTCAGTTGTTGATTCCACAGGCCATTCGATTTCAATCATTTGATCTCTTTCGGAACCTGGTCCCTCATGCAGTGGAATCCTGATATGAGCAGGAGCTTTCTTCTCAGGCACAGGTGATGGAGATGTCTCTTGTTTGACTGGCATCGAGTGAACAATGACAGGAAGAAAGTCGGTCTGTGGGATAGGCAGGCTTTTTAATGGAGGGGGCATTGATTCGGACTGGCGAATCCATTTATGCAGTAGATTAGCATTGATCTGATGTTGCATTGCCACGTTAGCCACTGATGTGTCTGGCTGCTGGCATTGTTGAATAAGCTGATGTTTAAATTCGGCTGTGAAAGTTCGGCGAGGCTTTTTTTGCGTTGGTGCACTGTCTATAACTGTCTTTAAATCCATAAATAGGTGTCCACTTATTGGTTAGTGGACACTATCGGGGGATTGATCCACTAAAAATAGTGGTGATTCACTGGAGGCTTACGCTTAAAGTGAATGGTATTATCGCGGATATTACAGCAGGGCAATTTAATGAGGCTGAAAATTCGATAATTATTGATGAACATGGTTCTTGGCATAATAAATTTTTCTATATATTGAATGCATATACGCCTTCAATAGACTTTGAAAATTATGTAGATGAATTTGATCAGCCAACAATAGAAAACGATTATTTAATGATTGTTCAACAGATTCATCAGAATTCAACGACGCTTTAAACTCTTTTTGTACCCACAATTTGGGTAGCGATTGCAACCTAAAAATGCTCCATAAGGTCCACTAGTTATTTTCCTGAGTCTGCCTTGCCCACATTTTGGACACAACCATTCTGCTGGGATATTACTATTAATTGGTTTATGCTCGTCTTGAGGTATATGGATAAACTCCTTAAAAATAGGATCTTTGGTAATTTCTTCAAGAAAAACTGAATTACGCTCACCAATTAAATAAACTTTTTCCTTTGCACGAGTCAGTGCAACATAGAACAAACGGCGCTCTTCAGCATAGGCATGTGTCTCTGGTTGTGGTAAGACTAAGTTGATAAGAGGATCATCTTCTTTTTCAGAAGGGAATGCACTATTACCAGTATTTAAGCCTAGAAGGATAACATAGTCTGCCTGTAAGCCTTTTGATGAGTGAATGGTTTTAAACTCAAAAGTACAATTTCTAAGAAATGGCAAAATACTATCTAAATTAGGTTTATGGTGTTTATAACGACCCAAAATATAAATGGATTTTTTCTTGCCTGAGCCTGTATTGGCATTATTAATTTCCATAATGGTTTTAGTCAGGTATTCGTTAATTTCCTGAGTTTTTGTTAAAAAGTTTATTTCAACCACTTTACTACTGGTCTTATCAACGGCGTTGACGATTTTTTGAAGTTGAGATTTATTTTTTTGGATAAAGCCACTGGCAACATTGGCGATACCCTGATTGGAGCGGAAAGTCTGGGTAAGCTGTGTTTGTTTGGTATAACCAAAGACCCTTTCAAACTGTGTGAAAATACTGATGTCTGAACCTGCAAAGCGGTATATAGCTTGCCAATCATCCCCAACACAAAACAGTTTTGCTTCCGGTACCTGATTCAATAAGGACAGAATGAGTCTAGCTCTAGCCTGTGATGTATCCTGAAACTCATCCACGATAATAAGCTTGAAAGGGCTTTTGTATTTCTTTTCATTAATTAACTGAGCAGACTCAATCAGCAGGTCATCAAAATCGTATTCTTTCTTAATTTTTAAGAACTGGTCATATTCTTGGTAAACCTTAGAAAATAACTGTAAAAAAAGACTCTCACGTAGGCTGAGGGATGGTTTAGCTAATAGGCTGGTAATATTAGCTTGATTAGACTTGTAATGACTTAAAAAACTTGCATAAAGATCATTCGCATCATATTCATAAATAGACTGTGCCTTGGCGTTAATCTCAGCGAGACTGCGTGGCTTAAATACCTGTCCCCTTGATTTAAGTTCCTGTTCCAGCTTCTTAAAAATAGCACCCGTAATAAATTCATGAAAGGTTGTACTGATTAAATCAGTTTTATACTTTTGATGAGTTTCTGACTTCCATTTCATGTCATCCAAATATTTTTGCCCAAAATGTGCAGGTGTTTTGCCATATTGGTCTACAGCATAATGTTCTAGATATAGATTTATTTCAGGCAGGTAAAAATCAGGCTTATATTGGCGGTGGGCTTCATCAGCTGTTTGATGCTCATAGTTTCTTTCGTATTGATAAGGAACTCCTTGGCTATATAACCAGTTGGCTATTGCTTTTTCGCCATGGGATTTAACAATCTCTCCCTGATAGGTTTCGAAGCCATCCTTGAATCTGTCAAATGATCGTTTCTGTGCCTTTTCCCAATCATTTCTAGTCTTAAAAGCAAAAGGGGACAACGGGGCTCTTAAATAAGCAGTTTTAAATAAAAGATACTTTTCCTGAAAGTCTGGGTCTGTTTCGATTAATTGTTGAATAATCCGATTCAGGAGGGCTTGAGGCTTTCCTGCATCGTTGGATACAGATGGGCTTTTACCTGTTGCTTTTCCAATGACCTTAACACCAAATTTATGGAAATTAAGTGCTTCAACATTAGTATCAAAATTGGAGAGAATATCCTTTAGCCTAAAGTTAATACGTTCACTCAGTTCTTCACCTGCATTTTTATTGAATGCCAGAACAAGAATCTCTTCGGGTTTATAGAGTCCGGTTAATAGGGCATATCCCACTTTTCCAACAATCGTTGATGTTTTCCCCGAACCCGCCGCAGCAACCAATAAGTTGCGGTCTTCAAAGATGATGGAGGAAACCCGTTGTTCATTAGTTAGTGGCGTACTCTCTACCTGATCGAAAAATTGCTTAAAAGCTTTTAACTCACTTTCAACGAAGCGTTTATTTTTGGTATCAATAGCGTAGTTTGCCTGAATCGATAGTTCAATAAATTGTTGAAGTTGTTCAAATTGATTTTGTAATACTGGCTCAAATGCAAAAGAGCTATCCCGTTGAATGAGACTGCCAAATTGTTCTACTTGAACCGTACCGGGTTTGTCGGAGAGTCAATATTCTGAGAGACTATCCCGATGACAAAATTAAAATATGCCCCTGAAATCAGAGAAAGAGCGGTTCAATTATTGATTGAATCTGAAAAAGATTATCCATCGAATTGGGCTGCGATCACCGCTATTGCTCCCAAGATAGGTTGTACTCCTGAAACACTACGTGTTTGGTATCAAAAATATTTAGATAAACTAAATCCAGTTAAAGTACAGCAGCTTTCAGACCAAGAACGTATCAAACAACTCGAACGCGAAAATAAAGAACTGCAACGCGCCAATGAGATTCTACGTAAAGCAGCCGCTTTTTTCGCCCAGGCGGAACTCGACCGCCCACACAAATAATGGTGGATTTTATCCATAATAATAAAGAGCTGTACGGAGTCGAGGCGATTTGTAGAATTTTACCGATCGCACCCTCAACCTATTACCGGACTCTAGATCTCTGCGAAAACCCAGAACATCGAGCAAAGCGAGATCTACATGACTTGCATCATGCTGAACAAATTAAACGAATTTGGAAGGAAAGTTCAGGTCGATATGGTGTACGTAAAGTTTGGCAAAAACTGAAACGTGAAGGCTATATTATTGCACGCTGTACAGTTGCTCGATTGATGCAAAAGCTAGGTATACAAGGTGTTTGGCGAGGTAAGAATAAACAAACTACCCATAGCCGAGATGATCAAAAACGAGCAGATGACTTGGTGAAACGCAATTTTAGTGCTGATCACCCTGACCAGCTGTGGGTCGCTGACTTTACGTATATTCAAACAAATTCAGGCTGGGTCTATACCGCCTTTATTATTGATGTGTTCTCGCGAGCAATTGTTGGATGGAAAGTATCAACACGGATGAATACAGACATGGTGCTCGATGCACTGGAGCAAGCATTGCATGATCGAGGCATGCCAAAGAACGTGATTCATCATAGTGACAGAGGTGTGCAATATCTTTCCATTCGTTATACCAATCGTTTAGAAGCAGCAAATTTACGAGCATCAGTCGGTACGACCGGTGATTCATACGATAATGCTTTGGCTGAAACAGTGAATGGCTTATACAAAACAGAGGTGATTGAATATTTAAAAGCAGATTGGCAAGGTTTAGCGGATGTACAACTTGCGACATTAAATTGGGTAGATTGGTTCAATAAAGAGCGTGTACATAGTGCACTAGGTTATGTGCCACCTTTTGATTTTGAAGCAATGTACTATGATAAAATTAATCCGTTAGGTCAGGTGGCCTAACTTAAATAAAAAAGTCTCCGACAAACCCGGTACGGTTCAACTAGGGCTTTGGATCTTTGTGATAAATCTGATCTAAACAGGTTGCATAGACGATAGGATAGGTAAAGTTTTTGTTGGATAAAATTTTGGTATTCTCTTAAAAATGGTTTTAAAGTTTCCTTAATTTTTTCAGCATTTCTTTTATTTCTTAGGAATTCTGCATCATGAAGAAGCGCGATTTGAAACTCTTCAACTTGTGTGTTGAATATACCTTTGAACTGAAAATTTTGATCGAGCGTTTCCAGTGTTAATGATGACCATATCCAACCTTTCTGAATATGTGTTTCTAGCACTTGTTCAGGATTAAGCTTAATGGTTTTGGTATCCAACTCAAGTATCAGCTCAGGAAAAATATAATTGATTCGCCATTTGGTGGAACCTGCAAAGATGTAGCTGAGTAAACTTGGTCGAATATCCAGATGGTTTAAAAAGATTTTTTAATAGTTAAAGATTTATAGTTAATTATAGAGTTTACAGAAAATTGATTCAGCCTTTTTTTATGATTTTAACATCATTGGATAAACTTATCGTTATTTTTGTAGATTTACATAAACAATAGCGAGTTGAAGAGGGGGGCTTTTGGAATTTTTTTAATAAATTAGATAATTAATGAGTAGTGTTTATACACCTGAATGAAAGTAAGATTTATAAGTTTCTTAGACAGAGTTTAGTTTAATCTCTGCAAACGAACATGTTGTTCTGCGAAAGTAGTACATTATTAAGTTGAAAGTTATTTAATTATAATAAGAAACCATGAATTTGGCATTGCTTTCTAATAAAATTGAACATCATTTTTAGGTTATAATTTTATCGGTAAATAACAATGAGCCGATGGCGCAGAATGGTTATACAGAGAGAATTATGGGTGTTATTGTTCGTATCCTCAAAGCAAATCATGGAGATTGTTTCTTAGTTAGCCATGAGAGCGAATCAAGTGTTTTTAATATATTAATTGATGGTGGACCATCAACTACTTTCAAGTATGGTCCTAGACAACGCTATTCAGGGGCGCTGTGTAATGTTCTTGATGATCTAAAAAAGAAGGGACAGCACATTGATTTAGCTATTTTAACTCATATCGATGATGACCATATACATGGCCTAATCAAAGCTTTTGAAAAACCTGATTATCTTGCTCAAATGGTCAAACTGATCTGGTTCAATTCATCTAGATTGATTACAAATAGTTTTGACGCTTCAGAGATCCCTGAAAATAATATTTTATTGGCTGGTAATTCTCCCCAAACGAGTGTGCAACAAGGCAAGGATCTTGAAACTTTACTTGATGAGATTGAGTGTGTACGCGCACCACTTATCATGGCAGGGCAAGTCTATAATTTAGGCCCATTCACTTTGAGAGTATTGTCACCTGAACGAAGTCAACTTGAGCGACTCTTACATAAGTGGCCAACCGAAGTTGAATTAGGTGCAACCTCATCGTATGACAATGATTACAGTCTTTCATTAAGCGAGATATGGGCAGAGGATAAGTTTGTCTCAGACCCGTCTATTTATAATGGGAGCTCTATTGCATTTCTTCTTGAATCTGATGGCAGAAAAATGCTATTCCTCGGAGATGCACATGATCAAGTTGTTGCAGATAATATAAAAGCATTAGGTTACAGCGATACAAATAAGCTTAAACTTGATCTCGTGAAGATTTCACACCATGGTAGCCAGTACAATACGAGTTGCGAAACTCTTTCACTTCTAGATTCACCATGCTACGTGATTTCCACCGATGGGTCAAAACATGGTCTTCCTAATAAAAGGACTATTGCGAGGATACTCAAAGTTACAAATGGTAAGATTGTCTTTAATTATAGTCATGTAATTGCGTCATTACTTTTGCCAGGTGAAGTCGATGACTTTGCTTCTCGACTAGAGGGACTTGATAGTGAGATCAGGTTATGACAGTTTCCGAATTAATCCAATCTTACTGTGTCAAGGTTAATGGGGGGAGTGGTGTACTCGTCAATGCCATGACACTAGAGTACTCCTACGTTCTAACAGCAGCTCATGTACTTGATGGTATTACAGTTCATGAGGTTTTTGACTATCAAGGTAAACCTGTTGAAGTTTTAGAAGTGCTCAGACATGTTGAACCCTTCGTTCCTGAAACATTATCAAATGATTATGCAATTTTAAAAGTTAGTTTTCAGACACATGTAACACAAAAAATATTTACTGCGGAGGAGTTACCACATCGCGCAGACTTAACGTTAGTTGGATATCCAAAGTTAGAAAGGACTAGTCAAACCCCAATAAAGTTTTATGGCGGGCATATGACCAATGTGAATGATCATCTTATTTTTTTCACAATTGACGGTATCCCAAGTAGGCCTGAAATCGAAGGGATGTCTGGTGGAGGTACTTACTTCCACCAAGATGGGCTAGTATTTCTCACTGGTGTTGAATTCAGAATGGATGCAAGTGAAGAAGATCAGCAATTTGGTCGAGTACAATGTCATAGTTTATCGAAGTATCATGAAATCATAAAAATACATAAATGTGCACCAATGATTCCTGCTCATCTGGAATGCTTTTCAAGAGTTAGAGAGAAAATATTTGCGTTCAATGTTATTGATCCAGACAATATCCGTCATTTGAAAATAGCTTTAGAGAACTTTACTAATTCGCTTATTGATAATGGTATGCCTCCACCATATAAAATTCTAGAAGAATATGGTTCACAGCTTTTAGTAGATCCACTGAAATCTGATGAGCTGAATAGTTTAGAGCTATGGGAAGCTTATTTAGAGTTTTTGGTAATTTGTGCACTGATGGATAATAGTGGCAAAACGGATGATGTTTATATAGAACGTCTAGGGCGAAAGCGCAGGTTAATGTATACCAGTAGTAGTGATAACTGGATTAGACGCCTAGAAGAGTTTCTTAAAGCAGCACGTAGACTTTTGGATGAAAATGGTACGTTAATTATTGCATCACCAGATGCAGCGGCAAGAACACTTCCACCAGATTTTCAACTAAAAAAGGTAATAGGTAACATTGCTTTAGTGCCAAATCAGGGCCCACTCGCTCCAATTGATGAAGTTGAAAGTTTGATATATTCAAGCTTTAACTTAAGTCATTTACAAGGACTGCGTAAGACTTGCGTAGTTGATATAGAAGATGAATATCAAGTTGTTGCTACAGCTAGGGAACAGTTGCAGTTATTAAAGGATAAGCTTAATGAAATTATTAAGTGAACAAGCTGATTTTCGTGCTCTCTGTGAAGAATATGGAAATATGAGCTTCCATATGTTCTGCTCAAATCATTCCACACAATTTATCTCCTGCATAGCGTGTGTATGTGAAAAATCAGAAGATATAGTTGAAAATTGGCAAGCAATTCAAAATTTTATTTCTGTTTACCATCAGCCTTCAGGTAGTTTAGCAGCTTGGAATGTATATTTAGCATTTGTAACACGTAGTCGTGTTCCCATATGGGAAAAATATCTAATACAAAATAACAAGTTTGTTGCTCGTAAGATAATACTTGATGAATACACTGGAGTACCTAGCCCTGAGCAACTAGTGATTGAGTTAGAGAAACAATTATTGGGTTCTGATTTAATGCTCAATCAACGAGTCGACGAAACTATAGAACCAGTGTTGTCTTTTAGAGAGCATTTCCGTGGTATACCGTTGGATTCTAAAATAGAGTCGAAAGAAAAACGGGCTTTAATAATCAATAACCTAATTGAGCTTTTTCATCAGAATGAAAATTAAAAAAGTTGAAATCGAAGCATTTCGTGCTTACAAAACAAAGGCAGATGGGACTTTTGATTTTACGAATGAAGGCGATAATCCTTCAAACTTTGTTGCGATCTATGCGCCAAATGGTTTTGGTAAAAGCTCGTTTTACGATGCGGTTGAATGGGCTGTAACCAACCATTTGGAAAGGCTTGGTGGGGAATATAATAAATCTAACTTTGAAAGGGCTGCTAAGTCTACTAAGCACCCAAATGAAGGTCAAAAAATTCTACGTAACAAATACGTTGATAAACAAGTGATTACAAAGGTCGCAGTATCCACAACAAGGCCGATCCCTTTTGAGAATGAACTACCGAAACTTCGTGCGAATGGGCGGGACTTAAGTTTTGGCGATAACAGTCAACGGAGAAATGAGTTTTTCCGACGTGTCGTTTTGAGCCAGGATGAGATTGATAGATTTCTCAGAGAAGCCAAGCCGCAAGAGCGATATGCTAAATTCATGGAAAGCTTTGGCGGTGATACTGAAATAGCTCGCAAGGAGCTGTCAGCACTTATCAGCGATAATAATGCAGAGCTGAGTGTTCTTAATAAGCAATGTCAGTCGCTTATCGAAGAGTTGAAACAACCTATTAATCCTTCTATATTCGAGCATTTCAATTCAGTTGCGGCTGAACTTAATGCGGCGGGTGAGAATATTATATTACCTGATGAAAAATTTTCATCTCAGAGTGAATATCAACTTAACGCTAGCCTTGTAGCGCGACAGCATGAACTGAATACGTTGCTCCAAGCGAAAACAAAAACATTAGAAGTGCTGGCGGATAGGTTGGCGAAAATGCCTGAAATAGAGCGCCATATCAACTATCAGGTAGAGCAAAAACCTCAACTTACTAGGCTATTGAAAGGGGTTGCCGATGCCGATAAGTATCAGATGCTATTCGATTCATACAACAAATGTATGGAGGATCAAAAACAAGCACATGTGCATCTGACTCGCCTTATTGAAATCGCTGAGAACACAGAGACTTTTTTAATAACTGAGTCACGTCTTCTTGAATTATCAACAATTCAAAAGGCACTGACCGAAGAACGCTCTAACAGCATTTTTAACCTTACTAGTCTTGAGCAGCAATTAATCGAATTGAACAGCGAACTTAAGATTGCTGACGATAGAGCTTTGCTATTAAGAAATTCTGTCGACAATGCTGGAGCAGTCTATGTGTTACTTTCAAACCATCGAGCTCAGATTGGTACTCTAAGCCAACAAATTACTGCTAAAGAAATTACTATTCAGGTAGACAAGATCCAATTAGATGAATTGAATCGCGAGTTAAAAGAGGTCTCCGCATTAAGCATTACATCCAATTTATTATTAACTGGAAATGTAGGGGTTTTACTTTTTGATCAAGATAAAATTGAACAATTGAGAAGATGTCAGGCTGACCTTGATTTGATCGAAGTGCATAATCAGGCTCTCTCTGCCACTCAGAAAGCCTTAACTGAGCAGATGGAACAGCACGAGCAACTGGTTGCCATAGGTTTAGATTATCTTGCTGTACAGCCGTCTCATATTTGTCCTTTATGTACAACTCATCATTCATCTACAGAGACTTTGCTAGAAAAGGTTACGAGCCAAAATCTGATGTCTGAATTGAGTTTAGAAAATTCCAAAAAGCTTTCACTTTCCTTCATGCGCCAAAAAGAACTCAGAGAAGCAATACAAGCGATTACTGAGCAAGCAGTTGAAGCTCAGGTTCAGCAGCTCGGTAGTCTACATAAAAAGCTCACTGAAGTTAGCGAAAGACATGCTCAAGCAGTGTTTGAGAAATCTACCTTAGAGGCAGAATGCAATACCTTAGAAGTTGGAATAACTGAGCTGGAAAAGTTAGTTTGGGGGCTTTCAAATGATGAACTAGTATCTCGAGTCGAGACAGAGCTTAGCCAACTTGCGACAAAACGCTTTAATCTGCTTGAGCGTCAAGCTGAATTGTCTAATCAAGTTCAATCAGTAACTACATGGATCAAATCTAAAGATTCTGAGTTGTGTGCATTAATTTCTGAAAGTGAGAGAAAAAGTAGTGAACATGTCTACGTTACAATTAAGACATACCTAAATGAAAATGCTATTGCTGCGTCAGAGCTCAAAAAGCATTGTGAGACTAAGAAAATCGAGTTTGATACAGAGGTACTCAAATATAAAGATGCTTGTGAATCCCTAGCTAGCCAATGTAACTTGTTGAAGCAGGAAATGATGGCTGATGGTACATGGATGGATTTTGCTAATTTAAAACTGCAGAAGGTTAATTTGGAAGTAAGTTTTACTCGTTCCCAAACGGCTGTAAACAGTTTTTATGAGAGCTTATCCGATATTATTATCGTTCAGCCTGAAGATACTGTGGAGAAAGTCAAAGGGATTATAACAGGAGCAATTGAAGATTGTCGGCTCCAGACTCAAGAGCTTAATAAGTTGTTAAATAGTATTAAGTTGCTCCTAGAGCTTATGGTTTCATTTAAGCCCTATATTAAACGTATTTCTCTTCAGGAGGAGTTTACCAACGTAGAGAAGCTGCTTGAGCAACGCAATCGAGTCGATGTGGCTCTGAAAGAAGAAAGGGATAAAATTGTAGATAGCCTAAAAATGCTTATTAATAACTTTTTTTATGAAGATCTTATTAATTCAATTTACAGGAAAATAGACCCGCATCCTGCCTTTAAAAAAGTGGAGTTCAGAGCAGACTTTGATTCCGATAAACCAGGTCTAAATATTGTGGTTAGCGATGGGGCTGGAGGGTTGATATCTCCGATCCTTTATTTCAGTGCTGCTCAAACAAATATTCTTAGTTTGAGTGTATTTCTTGCGAATGCGCTTCATGCGAAGGATGATGAAGGTAATCCCATTAACGTTATTCTGATTGATGATCCAATCCAATCAATGGACTCTATTAACATACTTTCGACAATTGATCTCCTCCGAAGTATTTGCTTACAGTTTGACAAACAAATCATTATTTCAACGCATGATGAAAACTTTTTTAAATTACTTCAACGCAAAATTCCGACACAAATTTTGGGATCAAAGTTCTTGCAATTGGAAAAGTTTGGTGTTGTCGTTTCAGTCGATTCGTTCGTCAACTAGCTTTTTGATTGCTAATCCACAACAGAATGCCTATGCTAAACGATATAGTTGACGATAGTTTATAATTTTAACCAGTTAGCGAATGAAATTTTAGGTTTATCTAAAATAAATTGGATTACCTTGGTTATTTTCTAGATTAACTGTCACTTTGGAATCAGCAAATGACATAGATAGAATAAGTGTCTATTTTAATAACTTAAGTCCTATGTTGTAAGGGTATAGGTTATTAATTTAGCAATCAGTTATAGGAAACATGATTTAAACATGTCTCAAGATAGAGAAAAAATAGCTAAAGAAAAATTAATAGAAATGTTAAGTGATCTATTTTATATCCAAGAAGAAGTTGCAGGGAGATGGGTCATTGATGATTCTCCTTTAAGATTAGATTTACTACTCCGACCAAATGAAAAAGCAAAAGCGATGGGATTTGATGTAGAAGCTATAGGTATCGAGATTAAAGATCCTCAAAGTAAGGAGAGTGTGAAAAAGTTATTAAACTGTGTGATGCAAGCTTATACATATAGTTTTTGTGAATTTGATGGAGTACGTCCAGCTTTTATTTTGATTTATCCTGATGTAGAGAAATTTTTTGACTACGATTGGCGCAATAAATACAACAGTGTATTTACGGAAGAGCCTACTAAACGTGAAAAAAAATTATTAAGAAGATTGATGCAAAGAGCAAATGTTGGTGAACTCATAATTGAGCATAGGGACTCAAAAAAATACGTTTTTAAATTTCATGGTGGTCCATACTTTTCCTCTACAAAAGGTCGTTCAAAGATAAAAGGAATCGGTCTAAATCGTTTTATTGGATCACAGAAAATTAGAAGTCAGGAGTAGGCATAAAAATTAGTAACTCAATTTAGTGTAAAACATTTTGTCTAGTTCCCTTTTAATGAATGTTGCCTAGTAAAATTGTGTACTGCAGAGTTCAGCCCAATCAGCCATAAATCCTTTACGTTTTTCAAGATAAGTTCCACGTAGGTAAGCAGCTTCGACTCCATCTGGTAATTTAAGCTCAAGCACATTCTAACAAACCTTATGAGGTTAATCAGTTGGCTCTAGACTAGCAGAATAGATATGTTAGTCTAAAGCTAAAGTAATTTATCAAAAATTTATTTTAATAACAGATATCATAATTAATTACCTGTTAGCCAGACGTAATGATTGGAATTTAAAAATTTTAGCTAGTATGAATATTCCAATTTTTATTCAGGCATAAATCTTTAGGTGCAAAAGGAGCGAATATTGTCGATATTCTTAAACGCATTTCCGCTGAAAGTTCCTGAATTGGAAGTGCAGGTTTGTGAGATACCTTATAGTAAGGAAATCTTGGATGAGTTTCGCATCAGCCATAAAAAAACACATACATTTCATCGTAAAGGCAATAACATTCTGATCTTCTCAATGGATGGCACATTTCCTAATTTCGGTTCACCGCAGACAGTCATGCTTAAGGATAATGTCGGTATTTTTTGTTCGCTGGTTAAGGCTGGACTTACTCGACATTTAAATGGGCTGGGACGTAACCCGTCTGGTTTTAATCCAATTGAGCTGATAAGCATTAAGCCAAAAGATAATCTTCTGGCTCCGATTCTTGGTGAAACTTACCCATTTAAAATCTGCACAAAATATTCAATCGATACACGTATTATTCAAGGTCACCCATGTCTCGTTATTGACTGCACAACACGTAAAGTCATTAAAGAGAACTGCTTGTACTTTTTAAATAGTGGGTTCGATTTGATTGGACGGTATGTCGTTTCGGAGCAGAAAGATGGATACAAGAAATTTCTAGGAATGATTAGTGGTGTAACTGAAGAGATAATTTCTGTTACTCGGCCAGATGGACAGGTTGTGCAGACCAATGCTAAGGATATTTTTCTAGAGGCTAATCTGACGAATTTCGATGATTTTATTTTTCACACGCACGGTACACAAAAAGATGCCATTGTAGAGCGTATTAGACAATCCATTTCTCTTTTTAATGGAGGTGATAATAAAAAGAAGCACATCGATAGGCTCAAGGGATACATTCAGTCAAATACCATTTCAATGATTAATGGCATAGACATAGAAATCGAGGATTCACCTGATATTCAGAAATATTGCGGGCAAATGCACAAACCAGTATTTGTCTTTAATGACAATGGACAAGCCGACTGGGTTGAGAAGGGGTTGACGAAGTACGGTCCTTATACTAAGCGTACTTTCGATAGAAATGATCCTTCGATTTGCGTGATCTGTGCCCAGCATGACAAGGGTCGTGTGGAACAGTTTGTCCGTAAGTTCTTGAAAGGGATTCCGAACAGTAAGTATTTTAATAATGGGCTTGAGGGTAAATTTACGCTTGGTACGAGTCGCGTTGAAGTTTTTACGACAGCCTCAGATAGTCTCGATGGGTTCAAAAGTGCAATCGAAGCTGCAATCCGAAAAAAAGCAGAGGACAGTGGTCGTTGGGATCTTGCTCTCGTGCAGGTCCGGCAATCTTTTAAGAAGCTAAAGGTAGAAGAGAATCCATACTATTTAGGCAAAAGTCTTTTTTTCCTACATCAAATACCTGTACAGGATTTTACAATAGAGCTTCTTTCTCAGTCTGATTATACCCTCAGTTTTTCGCTCAATAATATGGCTCTAGCCTGCTACGCAAAAATGGGTGGTGTTCCATGGTTATTGAAGTCCTCACCAACACTTTCTCATGAGTTAGTAATTGGCATCGGTAGTGCAAATATTGGACAGGAGCGTGGTATTAACGGACAAAGGGTTATGGGGATTACTACTGTTTTTTCTGGAGATGGTAGTTACATCGTTTCCAACATGTCAAAAGCTGTTGTACCAGAAGCCTATTGCGAAGCTTTAACTTCGATTCTCGGTGAAACTATTGAAAAAATCCAAAAGCGCATGAATTGGCAGAAAGGTGATACGATTCGCTTGATTTTCCATGCTCAGGTGAAGAAGTTTAACAAAGCAGAGATTGAAGCTGTTCGTGCTGTTATTGACAAGTATCGTGATTATCAGATTGAGTACGCATTCCTTAAAATCTCCGAAGACCATGGGCTTCACATGTTCGATTCCGCTACAATTGGTGTGCAGAAAGGTCGACTGGCTCCACCACGCGGAAAAATATTCCAACTTTCCAAACACGAAATGCTTATTTATCTGATAGGCCAACGGGAGTTGCGACAAAATACAGATGGTCATCCAAGAGGGGTGATACTTGATGTTCATAAAGACTCGACTTTCAAGGATATCAGATATCTGAGTGCACAGATCCACTGCTTCGCATCTCACTCTTGGCGAAGTTACTTCCCAAATCCTATGCCAGTGACAATAAGCTATTCAGATATAATAGCTCGAAATCTAGGATGGCTTAATCAGCTTCCAGGTTGGAGTGACTCAGTCATGATCGGAAAGATAGGGCAGTCTCAATGGTTTCTGTAGAAAAAGAAAATACATATCAATTGCGCGAATATATGTATCTAAAAGTGTGCGAAGGTGCGCGCGCAGATCCATTTAAAACCAGCTTCCTGTATTTTCTGAAATTATCTGAGAACCTTCCAATTTTCGATTTCTCTTCTCTTTCTTTATACCAGCGATGCGCGATCTCAGGCCTTAAAATTTTATCTGAAACGATTTCAAACCAAGAGATATCACGTTTGCTTGGACAAGCTGCTAAGATCGACTCTACTCCACGACCTTGGGTATCTGATGTTTTTGGTGTTTTAGCTGTAAAATGGTTAGTTGAAAAATTGGGTGAAGCAAACATTGATTATGAGTTCAATAACTGGATCTCAGAATTTCTAGAGCAACAAATAAGTGGCGATCGCCTCAATCTCTTTGAGAAAGATATCGCAATGTTTATCCGCAGTGGTGATTCTGTTGTTTTTTCCAGTGCATGTGTGCCACTGTTTCTTCATTACCAGAAGATATTACGTATCGAGGATCATCAAAGCCGTCTTTGCCTTATTAGCCGTTTCCTGAATGAATTCCAAACACTAGCATATGGAGAGGCTTCAACTGCATTTCTGAGCTTGATAATCTATGTATTCGATCAAATTAATCAGGATGTAGCTGTAGTAGCGCCCAATGGATGGAGCTTCGATGATCTTGTTAAGTTTCTGGAAAATATTCCAGTCGGTCTCAAGCGCTGGACATGGGAGGAAGCTGGTCGCACTAGAGGTGCTAAGCCTGTCAAGTGGTTGATAGAGAATGAATATCATGTTCAGAACCTCCTCTACGTCATGCTTGCACCGATATTTAATGATATTGCTGACGAAGTAAACCTTCAGCCTGTTGGACAGAAGAATCCACGAATTGATCTTTATTTGCCTGCCCTACATACGATTATTGAAGTGAAGTACCGTAAAGACACCAAAAAATCATTTCCTGCACTTATCGGGGAGATCGCCGAGGATGCATCACTTTATCATGCAGACCTGAAATACAGGGATGCTCGTATTATCAGTTTTCTATGGGATAGAACACGTGCAACGCAAGAGCATTCCAAATTCAAGGAAGGTATTTTAAAGATTGAAGGAATTGATGGCTGTGTTGTGATTAGCGCACCTTCAACTATGAGTTGAAATATGAACCAAGAAAATTTTGTAGAAGATAATTTTGGGTCAGGTGCTCGCTCACTTGCTGGCTATGACTATCAAGTTGATGTCTCTATTTGGCTGGCTTTAGACTTGATGCTCGGCTCAGGTTTGACACAGATGATTGAGCTCGAACCTGGTTCTGAAGAGGATATTGAAGCGCAACTGGCAGACGATGAACCAGAGCGTGTGGAAACGCGGGTAAGTCTGGATGGCTACACACTTGTCGTCCAAGTTAAACTACGTGGCGGGGATGCTTGGACCATTAAAGGTATTAACCGATTGTTAAATCATGGCAGTGCTACTAGACAATCAGCGGCAGAGAGGCTTAATGATCCTACAGTTAGATATGTACTTGTAACCAGCACAGTATTAAACGGAAATGCACAAAATCTAAGAGTAAAGCGTGTTGGAAGCTGGCCTCAAAAAAAGAATAGCTTACCAACTTCTACAGCAAAGATTCTTCCGGTAGGTGCAGATGGTCGTATTGCTGTCGTTGACAATTTGTACGAAGAACGTTTGGAACAAGAAATCAAAAGGCTTCTTATTGAACGATTTGGAGTACCAAACTCACGCTGGATAGAGTGTTTGCAAAAGCTTCGCGAGGAAGCAAAATTACGAGTTCGACGTGTTGGTGAGGGAAAATGGCATAAGAATGAACTTGCCCAAGTTATCCGGAATCATGATGGATATCTGGCTAGCTCACCTAAACTTGATGACTATGTATATCCTAAGAATTGGCAAGATTTAAGAGAAGCAATGGGATCGCCCAATTACGCAGCGTTAATTATCGGTCAGTCGGGAACAGGAAAGACACTTACAACTAGCAAAATTTTTGAAGAACTACGTCGTGATAACCCTGGTTTAACACGTATTTCAATACGTCATGGACCGCAACAATTGCGCGATGATCGTACACCTAAGCCAGTTCTTTACGATATTGAAGATCCATGGGGACGATATGATTTTGACCCAGCAAGTCGACCTTGGAACGATGAACTCGCAAAATATATGGCTTCGGCACGTGCGGACAGTATGATTATTGCTACCAGTCGACGAGATGTAGCAAGCGCTTCTGGAGCATTGAAATCTGTTGAATCGTGGATTGTTCCTCTTGAAGCGGAGCAGTATGGGAAACATGAGAGACAGAAACTTTATCGAACGAGGATTGATGCTTTACCTAGAGATATTCAACTGTTGGCTTCTGATTCAGAGAAAATGGTTCTTAATAAGTTGGCAACTCCACTTGAAATTGAGAAATTTTTTGATGCTTTGCGCATAATGAATCGCTCAAACAAAGGAAAAACTCAAAGCTTCATATTGGATGCAATTGTAAAAGCGCATGAACAATCTATTGAGCAAACAGTATTCTTACAGATCGAAGAACGGAAAGATGTAGCTGCAGCAGCGGTTATCTGGGCATTTTTAAAAGTTAGTGAACATTTATCTATCAATGTCATTCGTAGCTTAGAGTTGGAACTTTCGGAAAGGCTTACAGGGCTTGAAAATGGAGTAATACCACTTGTAGATTTTTTCGTTGCAGCGCGAAATCTTCGTCTGAAGAATGGTTATATATCTTATTATCATCCCCGTGTAGAGGCTGGTATTGAAAGTGCACTCAAGCATAATTCGATTAAGGCAAAAATTGCATTACGTACTTTTCTCGAAGTGCTGATGGATTTCGATGGTCTTGAAGAAAGCTGTGGAACTGAGATTGCTGCTCGCGTGGTTGCGGCAACACAACGTTTTCCTGAGCTTGAATTCGAACCTAAACAGCTATTAGCGCACCAAATTGATATTTGGTTATCTAATCGTTTTGATGATCCTTCTTATTTACTTAGTGACCATATGACTCTTGCGGCTAAATCTGGTTCACGCAATTCCAATGTAGGGGAATTAGCTCGCTATCTACTTCATCAACCAGATAAATCTTTTTGGGGTTTAAATTACTGGGAGGTTCCTAGCAAGTCTGATGCTTGGTATAATCGCTTACAAGCAGATTCAAAAATTTCTTACATAGTAGGTCGTTTCATTCGGGAAATGTTGCCAGAGGATCAACGTTGTTACAGCAATAAGTTAATAACTGACCTCGACCGTCTAGCATCTAACTTAACGCCAGTCTATCTAGAGGCAGCAAATAAAATTCTAAATTATGGGTACGTAAACTCTTCAGGAGTAATTGCAACTGGTGCATTGCGAGATATTAATGGTTTTGAGCCTATTCTCGATAAGGCAGTTAAAGTGCTTATGCCATCTGAAGAACAACAAAAGCAGAATGCTGAGACCCATTTAGCAATTATTAATGAAGTCTACAACAGCGATTATGCTGAGTATGTTTGCGAGAGCGATGATGGCTATACAGCAAGCGAATTCGTGAAAGCATACGTAGATCATGTTCGTGAAGTTAAAGGGTGGAAGCACCTAGTAGAACATCGTCATGCTGAGCATTTTCTTCCGTATTGGATGCGTTCTTTACACAACAGCGCCAGAATAGGACGGATAGCACAGGATGAAATGACTGGAGCTTTTATAGCCGCCTACAATAGTGAAGAAGAAAGCACTCTGTGGTTCGTTCTCATAGAGCATTGGGATCACAATTATATAGACCAACTCCTTTATCAAGTACGCATCGGCTCTTCATGGAGTGATGTCCGTTTGGCTGCATTAGCATGTCTTATTAAACACGCACCAAATTTTTTAAACACTATTATTGATGAACTTAGTCTGGCAGGTAACAATGATAGGCTTATTGAGCTCATGCTCGATCTTGCTTCTCTGCAGAATAGAAGCACTATTGGAGGGGAGGATCATAATCTTGCAATTCCATTAAAGAATGTCATGGATCAGTTGAGAACTGAATTGCAGGAATTATGTAAAGCGGCCAATAGTAATATTGGCGCCCAGCAGCCGTTATCAGAGGCTGTGAAGAAGCTATTAGAGAGTATTGTTTGTTCAAGTCCTAATGTAAGAATGTTTCGTATTCTTAAGTACCGTGAGCTACCTTATTCAGTCCGCACTGACATTGAATGGATACTTGCAAATAGTGACGAATGTAAAGATTGCGTTAAAGCACTTGATGCTGCCATAGCGCTTGATTTTCATGATGTAATTCTCAAAGCGCTAAATCATCGGTTTTCACATGTTGTAGCAAAGGCACTTGTTACATTAGGCGAGAATGCTCCTACACCAATACCTATTGATTACCTTAATTTAGTAAATGCTGAGGGAAGTCCTGTCCGTAAAGCACTGGCCCTTTTGCTCACTAGTAAACCTCATTTGCACCATCTTCCCGTACTAGTTCAGCTTGTACAAGATCAATGGTCTTCATCCTCATCGAGATACGGTGAGGACGACTGTTTTCAGATCGCGCGCGCCGCAGTCGACGCAATCAGTAAAATAAAGCCGCTAGAGGATACTATTCTTGAGAAGCTACTGAAAATAGCTCTTGATACTTCAGACTGGTCTCTATGTAAAAAATTGTTTAATGTGATTGCTGAGCAAGGCGGGTACACTTTTCAGAAACAGCTCTTTGAACTCGCTATTGTACCTAGTCGAATTGAGGTTAGGCTATCGGCAGCAAGTGCAATACTGACTAATTTAGAAATACTTGACATAGAAATTGTCGGTCAGATTACAGCAGACATGCTAATTACTCTTACACCAAAGATTGCAGTTATACTCACTTTAATCATTGCACATCATGCTTCACCAGCTAAAAATTTAGAGATTGCTCGTGAAATCTCTGCCAATCTCAAACGACGAGGACTTCTTCTTTTAATGTTGTGGTTGATGGATGACTCAGACGATTGCATCAAATCTTTAATAGAGAAACTTCTTCCAAAAGATCATCCATCACTCGGATGGTTGAGGTCAGGTGGGATTGAGTTTGCTGATGACGCCCTCATTGCAGACTTGGGCGATCCAGCTATTTGCCGAGAAATTCTTTTTTGGTTGAACCCTAAAAATGTAAATGAATGAGCAAGCCTTTTCGGAGTCAATATGTTGAAGCAATTTTTTAATGGAGTGAGTTTTAGTACTTAGGACTTAATATGGATAAAAGATTGATTGAATTTATTCAGTATTTTGATAGCAAAACTTTGCCCAATCGGCCATTAATCCCTTACGTTTTTCGAGATAAGCTCCACGTAAATAAGCTGCTTCAACTTCATCAGGCAGTTTATGTGCAAGTACGTGCTCACACACCTCACGAGGATAATCTGTTTTATCGGCCGACCAATCTCGGAAAGTAGAACGAAAGCCATGTGTGGTAACCACCCGATTCTGTTTTGGATCAATATAGCCTAAGCAATTTTCCTTGAGTTTTTGTTCATGCATACGCTTAATCAAAGCAGTTAAGGACATGTCTGAAAGCATGCTACCAGTACGAGGTGCAGGGAAAATATAACTTTGAGATCTGGTATGAGTCTGAATTGACTTTAATAATTCAATTGCTGGTTCTGAAAGTGGAACACGATGTTCTTTTTCAGCTTTCATGCGCTCTTTTGGAATAGTCCAGACTTTATTTTTAAAATCAATTTCTTGCCAAGTTGCTCCAAAAATTTCCCCAGAGCGACATGCTGTTAAAATTGCAAATTCTAAAGCTTTAGGGGAAATCCCATCTTTTTGACGGAGGTGCTGAATGAATGTAGCAATCTGATCATAAGGCAAAGATGGATGAGGGCGTGATTCCTGCTTTAAGTTACCTAATATAGGTTCAAGATTACCTTTCCATTCAGCAGGGTTGTCACCTTCAAAATACTCCATAGCCTTTGCATAATCAAAAATAGTCTCAATACGACCACGAATACGTTTAGCTGTTTCGTTCTTCTCAATCCAGATAGGTCTAAGAACTTCAGCAATATCAACTTTAGTAATTGTGCCAATATTAATATCACCAAGAGTAGGATAGATATAAGTTTCTAATGTGGTAGACCATTGAGCAATATGCTTCTGATTCTTTAATTCACGAGATTTATTGGCAATCACAATCTGAGCACATTCACGAAAAGAACGATTACGAAGTTTTTGAGTACGTAAAGCTTGAAGTTGATCTTGTTTTTGTTGGATAGGATCATTCCCATTTCGGATTTGGGCTTTCATTTCATGAGCTTTAGCCCTTGCTTCGGCTAGTGACACTTCTGGGTAAGAGCCCAATCCAATATCACGGCGATGAAGTTGCTGTTTTCCATTTTCATCAAAGCGCTGACCTACAACAACACGTAGAACCCAAGCACGAGAGTCGTTGACAATACGTAGGTGCAAACCATTGACACCGCCTACAGCATGCCTGCCATTTCCTTTGATTTTTGCTACACTGAGCGCAGAGAGTTCTTTGGCTTTCTTTGGCATAGGTTTGTTCTTGTCCCACATAAAAACCCACATAGAATATTTGAAATGATTGGGTTTGGCAAGACTTGGTTGGATTGGTGTTTACATAAGTTATTGAAAAATATATTTATGTTGGATTGGGTTGGATGGCATAATACAGGTGTTATACGGACACCGCTTCCGCCAAATTTGAAAAAGCCCTTGTATTTTTACAAGGGCTTTTTTTTATTAAAAAAAGATGTAGGAATATTATTTTTAATCCAAAAAATAGATTGTAAGTATTGAAATAAACAGTTTTAACGATTTTATCGATATCTTTATAGTGTGTGCATTAAACAAGCAAATCCAATACAAGCATTTACCAGTAGGCTTGAGTGGATTTTTTGCAAAATGCTGGCAATGAGGATGTACGAAATGTTAAAACGAATGACTGTTGTAATCATGGTGAGCGCACTGAGTGCATGTGCATTTGATCCAGTAGCTTATGACCAATTGCGCCAAACAGAAAATCTGCAACATAACCGTACTATGGGTTAAGCACCATCAGATCAAAAAATTGTATGAACTCATGTTATTTGATGAGTTATGAAAAAAATAAAAAAGCCCTGAATTATCAGGGCTTTTTTATATTAGCTTTTGAAAATGAAGTATAGATTGGGTTAAGCAACTTTTTCAGGTAGATCAAACCAAATCACTTGAGTATCTTCCAAAGCTACAATTTCACTATTTTCAAGAAAGGCAATCGCACCACCAGCATCAACTGTATGTTCAGCAATTTGAACTTTACCTTCAATCACATGAACATAATTTACATGCTGTGTTGCTTCAATCGGCAGACGTTTGCCTTTAGAAATAACAGCAGTTTTCACCTCAGCATTTTGACGAATGTGCATTGGCGCGTCCGCATTAGGGCCCACAATTAAATGCCATTGATCAGGCTGTTCGCGTGGATCACATTTAATTTGTTGATACGTTGGTTCTGCATCACGCTCATTTGGAATAATCCAAATTTGCAGTAAATGAACCTGCTCATCACCTTGGTTCATTTCGCTATGACGAACACCTGTACCAGCACTCATCAGTTGCCATTCACCCGCAGTAATACCGCCATGATTACCCATACTGTCCTTATGAGTAATAGTACCTTTTAACACACAGGTTAAAATTTCCATATTGTCATGCGGGTGCTGGCCAAAGCCTTGATGACCATCAATCAAGTCATCGTTGATCACACGTAGTGCACTCACACCCATATAGTCCGGGTTGTACCAATTGCCAAAAGAAAAACTATGTTTAGACTCAAGCCAGCCCATTTTTACGTGGCCACGGTTTTCACTTGGATGTAAGAACGCATTCATGATGGTCTTCCTGTATTATTTTTAACTTAAAGCTATTTTAGTGTTTTATATTTTTATTAAAAACTGTAAATCCGCAATATAGCGTTGCATATTTGAAATGATTGGTGACATTGTTTAGTGACTTAAATCACAATAACGTTGCCGAAACTGAGCCCATGTATAAGTTTTACCACTTTCATATTCCTTTTTAAAGGTCTGCAACAATGCAGGCTGGCGCTGTATCCACGGATTCCCCCAGTTGACTTCTTTCGGTGCCGCTTTGTCATGATAAACCCAAAAATCTTGCAAGCAGCTACTGGGTTTAGCTTTATCATTACGATGCATTTCGCGGTATTCATCTTCTATCAATTCAGCATTCACGCCAGCTTTATCATCACGTAAGGCCACGCGTTCGCTAACGCTGAGGAAGCGTTTATTGCTATGTTTTGTGAGTTTACCGTGTTGGTAAAGGTATTTGTACTCAATATCATAAGGCTTCGCGGTTTGATAATTGCCAGGCGTACTGGTGGTATATTCAAGAACCTGATTTTCTTCCATGCTGGGGCCAAACCCCATGCCATTTTCAAGGAAGGGCGATGTGAATTGTGTACGGTGCAAGATTTTGCCCGCGATATTCACTTCAATCAATTCATAACTGCTTCTATATAAATAGCTACTAAAACTCTGACTAAAAGCTGTATTGTGTTGAATTTCTTTAGGACTATAGAAATAGCGACTACGGAATATCAGTACAATATTTTTGCCATGAGGCTGAATGCTGAACAGCTGATGATCTTTCAAATGATGTGGTAACTGCGATGAAATATTGATCACTTGACGTGATGTGCCGTAAGACTGCACCAAGGCGAAGAAATTTTTGCCACCGACTTCGGTATATAGCAATGCTGGGCTAGTTTTCTTAGATAATGGAAAATAGCGTACGGCGTTTTGTCCATTGATGACAAAATAACGCGAATTGTTCAGGTAGTCCTGTGAACTGTCTTGCGCTGGATTATAACTACGCATCAGAATTTTTTTGCGGTCTGACCAGTTTTCTGGATAGATTGAATTATCTTCGTCATCATCTAGGCTGGCGTTAATGTGAATAACATTTTGCACTTCTTCTTCAAGTTCAGCGTAGCTGGTCGTGCATACAAGGCTTAGCGCAAATCCGCCTAAAATTGTGATTAATTGATGGTGCTTAGACATAAAAGTAATCGCCTTATTTATTGTTATTGCGCGTTTTTATCAAAAGTAGAGCGCTGTTGTTATCGGTTTAGTTGAAAATGAAAATTAAGTCTGTTTTTACGGAGTTGTTTCTTACGTCAGCTACACTATGAATGTGACGAACAGGAACTGAATATCAACGATATAAAAAAGGCGCTCTGCCCGAAAGCAGAACACCCTATGATTCTAGTATGGCTTTAACGGTATTATTCTAAGAACTTAACCGTTACACCTGCTTTAACTTTTTTACCAAGATCGTTGGCATCCCAGTTAGTTAAGCGGATACAGCCATGTGATGCAGTTTTAGAAATTGCAGATGGGTTAGGTGTACCATGAATACCAAATGATTTTTTGCTTAAACCAATCCAAATATTACCTACAGGACCGTTCGGGCCGGGTGGTAATGACAATGGCTTTTTATTGTTGCCTTGTACGAAATTGCTTGGCGAATAGCTGTACCAAGGATTCGGTGCAACGCCAGTCACTTTGTATGTGCCTGTCGGAGACGGTGTGTCTGAACTACCAATGGTTGCTGGGAATGAGCCAATCATTTGATTACGACTGTTAAATAAATACAGTTGTTTTGCACCTTTATGGGCAACAATCAAATGAATGTCTTCTGGGACTTCATTACGAATATTCGCAACAATGATTTTTTCCCCAGCTTTGCTGAAAGTCGCTTTAGGATTCAATTTCTTTAAGAAATCTTCGTCCATGTGGAACTTTTCACCTAACATCTCAGTCACGCGTGTGTAATACAAACCTGGCATTTTTGCTTGAAGTGCGTAGTCATGTGGAATTGACTTCGCATACGGGCCTTTAAGGTCAGCATCAGTAATAGTGTATTCAATAAAAGCAGCTTTGCCAGCTTGATTTGCAACAAGCTTGTCCCAAGTTTCTTTGGTGAGCGTGCCTGTTGGTTTAATGCCATTCATTTGTTGGAAAGAGGCAATTGCTTTTAAAGTATTTTTACCACTCGAACCATCAATAGCACCAGGTGACGCATGTGCATTATTTAGCATCACGTGAGCACGTGCATACACAGGGAATTGACCTTTACCAATATTTTCAAACCACTGCGCATTATTCATGCCATCTAAAGTCCAAGAGGCTTTTGCAGCTGGTGAAGTGGTCACTGGCGCAGTTGTAGTTGTAGCATTACCAATATCAGCGTTCTGGTCTTCAGAATTTTGTAATGTATTAAGCGTATCCGAAGCTGAGTTTAAATCTTTTTGTTCTTGATCAGTAATTTTTGCAGAAGTATTTGCGACAGGCGAAGATGCAGCATCAGCAGCGAGTGGATCAATAGGATCTTGAACGGCAACATCTGTGAGAACTTTTGGATTTAATGGTTGTTCAGCAGTAGATGCGGCTAAAGCTGTACCAGCAAATATGCAACTTAAACTCAAAGTGAGTATTGTGCGAACGAACATATAATTCAACCTTAAGAATTATTCATTTACTATGTGAAAAACGGCTACAAGTATTGCAGAAAAAAAAGCGCGGTGCAGTATTTGTTTTGTGTAATTATCATTTTTAGCATTGAAGTTGATCGGTTTTTAAAACGCTGAGAAGTTATTAAATTATGAGCCTTTTTGTTATGATGGGCGAAATGTCGAGAAATGATAGGAAAGTACATGACGACCTTAAAAAATGATCGTTTTTTGCGTGCTTTATTGCGTGAACCTGTTGATACAACACCTGTTTGGATGATGCGTCAAGCGGGACGTTATTTACCAGAATATCGCGCAACGCGTGCGACAGCGGGTGACTTCCTATCGCTATGTAAAAATCAAGATTTTGCTTGTGAAGTCACTTTACAGCCTTTACGTCGCTATGAATTGGATGCGGCGATTTTATTTTCAGATATTTTGACTGTACCTGATGCTTTGGGTCTGGGTCTGTACTTTGAAACAGGTGAAGGGCCAAAATTTCATAAAACAGTACGTACAGAGCAAGATGTTGCCAACTTGCCTAAGTTAAATGTGAAATCTGACTTAGATTACGTGATGAATGCGGTGTCGACCATTCGTTCAGCCTTGGGTGGTCAAGTGCCTTTAATTGGTTTCTCTGGTAGCCCTTGGACACTTGCAACCTATATGGTTGAAGGTGGTTCAAGCAAAGATTTCCGCTTTACGAAGCAAATGATGTACGCGCAACCTGAAGTATTGCATGCATTGTTGTCGCACTTAGCAGATGCTGTGACCGATTATTTAAATGCGCAAATTGATGCAGGCGCACAAGCGGTACAGATTTTTGATAGCTGGGGCGGTGCGTTGGCTCATCGCGAATATCTTGAATTTTCGTTGAATTATATGCAACGCATTGTGAATGGTTTACAGCGAGAAAAAGACGGTCGTAAAGTACCTGTGATTCTTTTCACTAAAGGTGGTGGTCAGTGGTTGGAGCCGATGATCGCGACTGGTGCAGATGCATTTGGTCTAGATTGGACAAGCAATCTACATACTGCGCGTCAAACTGTAGCAGGCCGTGCAGCATTACAAGGTAATTTAGATCCTGCAACTTTATATGGCACGCCAGCTGCAATTGCAAAAGCCACCAAAGCCATGTTGGATGACGCTTATGCCAATGGCGAAAAAACAGGTTATGTCGCAAACTTAGGTCATGGTATTACCCAGTGGGTTGACCCTGAAAACCCACGTGTATTTATAGATACTGTGCATGAATACAGCGCTAAATATCTATAAAACGTACTTGGAAATACTTAGGATTCAACAGTGATTGCCATTTTAAAATCATGTTTTGAGTTCTCATATAAGGCAGCTTCGGCTGCCTTATTTGGGATACTGCTGTTAATTGCGTTTGTGCTTACAGCATCTATGGGAAGCACAGAACATTGGGGATTATTTCGGTATGACTATTTATTATTTTATGCCTTGGTCATTCAAATCTGTCTATTGTATTTAAAACTAGAGTCTTGGGCCGAAGCCAAAGTCATTGCCTTATTTCATATCGTTGCCATGGTGATGGAAATATTTCTTACCCATCCACAAATTGCATCATGGCAATATCCACAGCCTGCTGTATTTAAAATATTAACTGTACCCTTATTCGCAGGATTTATGTACTCCGCAGTGGGAAGCTTTTTTGCGCGTTCATTGCGTTTATATCAAGTTTCATTTGAGCGTTTGCCAAGTTTTGCCAATATGCTCAGTCTTGCTGTACTGTCCTATATTAACTTTATGAGTAAGTTTTTTATTCCAGATTACCGTGTAGTATTATTTGCATGGAGTATTTTTATTTTCTGGAAAACTAAAATAATTTTTAGATTGAATTATCATCAATTTCAGTTGCCAATGTTACCTGTATTGGTGCTTTTGGCCTTTATTATTTGGATTGCAGAAAACATTAGTACTTTTTATCAAATTTGGTTGTATCCAAGTCAAGTCGATGCATGGCACATGGTGGGTTGGGCGAAGTTAGGGTCTTGGTATTTATTGCTTTTGTTGAGCTTGGTTTTAGTGTTGAAAATATTAGGTGAACGTAGCTCGACAGGGCAGTGGAAGTTAAAAGCTGAGCACAATATGTAACTGGTCGAATATTACAATTTAGTTTCAAAATAGCTTTGCTTTTTCGTAAAGCTTTCGTCTAATGTACAGTTGTGCAATGTGGATTGCGCTCAATAAAAATGACACTCATAAAGTGATTTCTGGAGAAACATCATGTTAAAAAAAATAGCTTTAGCTGCCATTTTAGCAGTAGGTTCAACCGCAGCATTTGCCGATCGTGATGCAGGTTGTGGTATCGGTTCAGAAGTATGGGCGGGTCAATCTGGTAAGCTTCCAAAATTGCTTGCAGCAACAACAAACGGCATTTTCTTTAACCAATTGTTCGGTATTACTTTTGGTACGATTGGCTGTAGTGGTTCAGGTACGGTAACTGCGCAAGCGGTGACATTTACCAATGAAAACTCAGAAGCTTTGGCACGTGATATGGCCGTTGGTCAAGGCGAAAGCTTAAATGTATTGGCTGAATTACTGCATATTAAAGCAGAAGATAAAGCACATTTCTTCGCGGTATCTAAAGCGAATTTTGCAGAAATCTATGCCACAGAAAATTCAAACTCTTTGCAAGTTTTATCTTCACTGCAGTCAGTAATGGCTAAAGACGAAGTGCTCAAAGCATACGTGTAATGATGTAGTACGAAGCCCTGTCTATATGACGGGGTTTTTTATGCCTTTTTGATTCATTATTGCTTAGATTTTAGATTATGAAATTACTGTGTTGGTTGGTGGTGCTGTGTATTCCAAGCTTGGGGCTTGCCGCGACTGAGCTTGGTCAAGCAGATGTTGTAGATGCTCCCGCTTTGAAAAACGCTATTCAAAGTCCATCCAATCAATATGCAATAAGTACAGACCAGATTCAGCGTTATATACAGCAGGCGCATAGCCTTCAGTTGGTACAGCGCCAGACATGGCAAGCTTTAATGTATCGGAATGCACAAGGGCGAAGTGACGTTCAGTATGCGAAGTATTTTGTGAGTGAACAGGGCGCACAAGATTTACAGGCTGAGCTAGATGCCAATATTGAAGCTTTATTTAAAGTGGCTAGTGAGAATGCATCCGTTCGTTGCCAATTTCCTGCACGTAGCCAATGGCTGATTCAGTCCTTAGCAATTCCTGCAAATGATTTGCCAAAAGTTTATTGTCCTGATTTAGACGATTGGTACAGCAAAATTAAGCCGCATAAAGCAACTGTTATATATGCCACCGACTTTATGGGTAATCCTAGCTCGATGTTTGGTCATACTTTATTAAGGATAGATCCCGCTCATCAAAAACAACTGAACTTAGTTTCTTATGCAATCAATTATGCTGCCACTGTACAAACTGCAGAGAGCTGGTCTTATGCATGGAAAGGTTTAACAGGACAGTATCCTGGTGAATATTCACTGATGCCGTATTACCGTAAAGTTAAGGAATATGGCGATTTTGAAAGTCGTGATTTGTGGGAATATGAGCTGAATTTAACAGAACAGGAAACTCAATTTCTTGTGCTACATATTTGGGAAATGCAACATGTAACTTTTCCCTATTATTTTGTGAGTGATAATTGTGCCTATCGTATTTTAGGCTTATTGGATTTGGTGCGCCCTGAATTGCAGTTATCAAAAAACTTTAAGCACACGGCAATACCGATTGAAACCATTAAAATCTTAGAGAAAAAAAGTTTAGTGAGCCAAAAAACCTATCGGCCAGCGCTCGAAACTCAATTATTGGCACAGGCCAAACAGCATGGCGCACAACTAGCACGAACCGCACATCAAGTGGCTTGGTCTGAGCCGAATCAAATGGCTCAGGTACTATCGCCTTATACGCTGAGCGATCAAGCAAAAATTTTAGAAATGGGCTATGACGATTTGTATTTGGCCTTAACGTCTTCAAAAGAGCCTTCAGCGTTTGTACAGCCTCGCTTACGCCAACTTTTAATTTTACGTAGCCAAATTCAGCTCGATAAACAACGCGAAGAAGTTGCTACGCCCGTGCATGATCCATCACAAGGGCATTATGCTAAAAACATCAGTGTGGCAATGGGCGAGTCACAAGCTAAAGGCTTTGTGGAAATATCACATCGGCAGGCATATCACGATTTAATTGATCCACCATGGGGATACCGTTTAGGCACACAGCTCAAGTTTTTGGATGGCACTGTGCGCTATCAAGATGATCAATTCAAGCTCAAGCAATTGGAACTGCTCGCCGTTAATTCCTATAATCCGATTTCGCCCTTTAAAAAACCGCTTTCGTGGGGATTTAATCTTGGTTGGGAACAAGAAGCCTTAGACTCACAAGGCCATTTTAGTGATAAGACACAGCACGGTGTGGCGCGTCTAACGACTCAAGCAGGTTATAGCTGGGCAAATCCAGCCCATAACGTCCTCTGTTATGGACAAATGCAAAGCAATTTTCAGTTTTCATCTGCATTAGATCAGGGCTGGCGTATAGGTTTGGGGCCTACGGCGGGGTGTCAAATGATTTGGAACTCACAGCTGAATAGCGTGACTCAAGTAGAATTACCATATTGGTCTGACAGTCATCAATGGAATGTTCGGCTGAACCAACAAATTCAATATCTAATTCGCCCGCAACACAGCTTAAATTTGAGTTATGCATATCAGTGGCAAAACCAAATAGATTGGAACGAAGTTAAATTGGGTTATCGCTATTTCTTTAAATAGCCAAAATGCTATGGATAAGATGCTGAATCTAAGAGTTTAGAAATGGAACGTGATTAGCTAAATTATTTCGAAGAGATCTAGAAGATGATCAGGATTTAATATTGTCGGCTTTAAGTTTTAGTAAAGGTTATATAATAATTGTTAAGTATAAATTAAGAGTTTAATTGTTTTTGATAATGCAATAAAAATCAATGTATTTATAACCTATTTTTTGTGCAGTAACCGCTGTATTATGCGAACTTCTGTAAACCTTTGCATAATATATCATGCCCCAAAATGTTTCTATTCAACTTTCTGAGACTTGGAAAAGTATTTGTGAGAAATACTCTGCGTTAGATCACCATTTAACGTTGGAGTTAATTACAAAAAATCTCGATGCTTTTGTTGCTGCATTTTATAAGCAAATGCTAGTCGAACCCGAATCTGCTGAATATTTCTCAGATAATATTATTCAGAAACGCTTAATAGATACATTAAAAGCATGGTTGTTAGAAACCTTTAATGTGGCATTAAATGGTCAATATGAAAATGCTGTAATTAGACAACAAAAAGTCGGTAATGTGCATGCGCGTGTTGGTATTCCTTCATGGCTAATTATGCGTGGAGTACGTGAAATTGAACGCACAATGTTTGAATATATTGCTTCAGACAGCAGCACCAATTACATGAATGTGGTGAGTTATGTCGTGCAACTTCTGGGTTTTTCGACCGAGATTATGTGCCGTACTTATGAGGATAAAACTGCTAAAAATCACGAAGTAAAACATAGTTATCGACTTTTTTCTGCAATGCAGGATGTTGCAGTACATAAAGACCGTCAGCGTGGTTCTTTGCTCGACTGGGAAAATGACCTGATGTTTAAGATTTTTTCGGGGCAGGGGAAATTTTACCAGCAGTTATTTTCAAAATCTGAATTTGGTTTATGGTTTATTCATAAGGCTTCTTATGCCTTTGCAGGTTCAGAGCAAGTCGACTTAATTACCAGTAGAATTTATAAAATTGATGCGTTGACAGAAGAGTGCATGAAATTAGAGGGCCGTGAGGAATTAATGCTCATGGTGCAAAAAATTCGTAGTATCAATCGTGAAATTCAGCATTTAGTCGATCAGTTGTTCCAAGTGACGGAATATATTGAATCGGGTAATGATGTATTAACGCAATTACTCAATCGACGTTATTTAAATACTATTGTTGGGCGTGAAATTAGCTACGCGCGTAAGCACAGATCGTCACTATCGCTGTTGGCCTTAGATGCAGATTACTTTAAAACTGTGAATGACCGTTATGGGCATGCTGCAGGTGATTTAGCACTGAAGTTTATTGCTGAAACCTTACAAAAGTTTAGTAAGGGCAGTGATTATGCCTTTCGTACGGGGGGAGAAGAGTTCTTACTCTTACTGGTCGATAGTGACTTGAACCGTGCTAAAACACTCGCAGAAAGTATTCGAATGTGCATTGAAGATGCAACATTACAGACATCTGTTGGTGAAGATTTTAATTTTACAGTCAGTATTGGTTGTACACAGTACGATGGGCATCCAGACTATCAACGTTTTTTAGATGCAACAGATTTAGCCCTATATAGTGCGAAAAACCGTGGTCGTAACTGCGTTTACGTGACAGAAGTGCAGAAAATGGCTTAACAGTTCAGCAGTGCGCTTAGCAATCAAGCGCACTGTTTAACTCACTTAAATCAATTTAAGCTTCTACTACTACGTAATATTTTTTAACTTTTTCAACCACTTCAAAGGTTCCTTCAAAAGCTGGCGGAATAATGCCAGCCTCGCCAGCACCTACTTCTATAACAACGTCTGAATACTTATGATGCAGGCGGACACGGCCTTCAATGACTGTAAAAAATTCTTGTTTGTTTGGTGCAAATACAATATTCCATGCACCGACTTCGCACTGCCAAATACCACAATCCATATTAGGATGTGCATAGGCACTATAGGTATGGCGCTGTGGGTTGCCTTTAACCAAACGGTCAGGTCGTGGAAAATCAACGGCGCATGTACTATGGGTGAGTCCTTCACCTGCAAGCCAAATCTGTGACATGGTCCTTACCTCAAACGAATACTGAATAATAAAACTGGCTGATAAAAAAGCCCCAACAGAAGTTGAGGCTTGATATAAAACAAGAATTAGTAAGTTTCAGGCACTGCACTTAAGAATTCGCGACGTTCTTCTTTGTTGGTTTTAAAGTCACCTACAAAAGAGACGGTACGCGTTGTTGATTCTTGCTTGCCTACACCGCGCATCATCATACACATGTGTGCAGAGTCAATCACTACAGCAACACCACGGGCACCTGTTACTTCAGCAACAGCCTCAGCAATTTGCTGTGTAAGATTTTCTTGAATTTGTAAACGACGAGCAAACATTTCTGTAATGCGGGCGAATTTAGATAAGCCCAAAACATTGCCTTCTGGGAGATAAGCAATATGTACACGGCCATAAAATGGCAAAAGATGGTGTTCGCACAATGAATAGAATTCAATGTTTTTAACTAAAACCATTTCACGGTTATCTGAAGGAAAAACCGCATTGTTGGTTACTTCCTCTAATGTTTGGTTATAACCAGACGTTAGATAAGAAAAAGCTTTCGCAGCACGCATCGGCGTATCTTTAAGACCTGGGCGATTCAGATCTTCACCAACGGCAGTAAGAATGTTAGCGTAGGATTGCTGCATAGACATAGATGTGTTCACTTACACAGAGAGATTGAACAAGGAGCGCATTGTAGCAGAAAACCATTACAATGCCCGCATTTAAGGAGAAATCCGATTACTGTTTGAACTTTGGGTTCTTTTCTGCTCGTTTTAACAAGACTAGAACGGCACCCGTACCACCTTGCTTTTCAGGGGCACTGACAAATGCCAATACATCACGATGCTGACGAAGCCAGCTATTCACATGAGTTTTTAAAATGGCTTCAGGACCTTTACCATGTACAATTTTGAGTACATTTTCATTGTTGTCTTTGGCCATTTGAATAATTTGCAACACTGCAGAACGTGCTTCTTCGATGGTACAGCCGTGCAAATCTACTGCTTCAAACCAGCGTAAATTACCTGCTTTTAAATCTTCAAAGACACGATGTTGTAAGGTTGCAATGCGGTAACTTAAGCTGGCTTGGCTGGCAACCGGATTTAACATGGCTTGAGTATCAGAAAGCAATGTTTCATCAGTTTCTAATGGGCCAGTTGCTGAGGCACGTTTTGCCAAAATTTGTGCATCTGGTTTTTTCTTTAAACTAGGGGCTGTTTTCGCAATATTACTTGCCGCTATTTTTTGCACGCCTTGCATTTGCTTGCGGAAAAAATCCAAATCTTCCTGCTGTTCCTGTTCTGGTGTTTTTTCAATAGGTGCAATGGGTTCTGGCACAGGCGCGGGCTTACTGATTTGCTTTTTAAATGCATTCAGTAAGTTATATTGTTCTTTAGATAAAGAAGAATCGTGTTTGCTCATGAGAAAAAACAAGGGAGGAGATTAAGACAGAACTAAATTATAGTCTCAATTGTGAAAAATGAGAAATATATTACATTTGCTTTGTTCATTTAAAATTTTAGTCGGAATAAGAGTTTAGGATAAATTATGAGGAATTTTGGCAATTATGCGTTTTGATTCCTTAAACTTTTAATCCCCAATATTGAACTTCATTAAACACAGCAACATATCAGCAATTAATTGACGAAACTAAAGATTCAATAATCTTTGTGCTGTTTCACAACCATTCATATAGGCGCCGTGAACTGTTCCTGCGTATTTTAAACTACAGTGTTCACCTGTAAAAAACACTTTGCCATCAATATGATTCTCAAATATCTGCGTCAATTGCTCATTATGTTTAAGTGCGGGGAAACTAAATGAGCCATAGCTGTTCGGATCTGCTCCCCAGCGTGTTATAATCAATGTTTTAGGCTCATCAATAGTGGTTTTAAAGGTGTCTTGCAAACTTTGTGCAATGTTTTCCCAAACGGCTTGATCATTCGCGTGATCAATAAATTCTGAAGGCGTACCACCAAAGAGCATAAGATAAGTAGGTGTGTTGTAGATCTGAGTCAAATCGAGCAAATTAAATAATTTATCTTTGCTCCAATACAGTGTACTGGAATTCATTTCTGATAAAGAAGAATGAATTGGAAGCGCGGTCTCTAATTGAAAAAAGACTTTATTAAAAGACCCAAAGCCCATGTTGTTTATGGCATGACGATATGTATCGGCTAAGGGTGGGTGAAATTGAATTTTTTGATTTTTTAAAACGCCCAAGGGTATGGCCACAATAACTTTCGAAGCCTGAAAGGTTTGATGATGTTGATCTTCAATTTCGACAAAGTCAGTTTGAATTGATATTTTTTGAACGTCGACGTTGAGTTTAATATCAAGATATTGCGCAAGATGGTGGATAATTTGTGCATAGCCTTGCGGGAAAATAACTTCATCACCCTCAAAATAGCCTTCATAATTTTGGTATTGGCTAGATAAATGCTCAAGATCTGTGGCATAAGGATCATTGGCAATATATTGAAAATACTGAATTAATAAGTCTTTTAGATCTGATTCTGAAAATGCATTGTTAGTGTCGCCAAGCGAGTTGATGATGCTCTGAACTGCTACTAAAGCTGATTCGTGCTCGCTTTCGCGTAATGCAGATTGTATTTTTTCAATATAACTTTCAAAAACTTGAACTTCATTTTTAGTGAATAATTGGCCATCATCATGAAAATATTGTGGTTGATCATAATTGAATGTTTTAGTTTTAATTTGAAGTTGTTGGCATAGTGTCCAGATTGGATTGTATTGAATACCATGAATCCATGAAGCGCCTAAATCAAAAATATCATCATTGATTTGTTTAGATTCAATTCGCCCACCAATGCGATCTCTTGATTCTAAAATAACGACTTTTTTACCTGCAACTTGTAGCTGTTTCGCACAGTTAATCCCTGCAATACCCGCACCGATAATATAAATCGGCAGATCATGGCTTGTTGTATCAATCATATAAAATTTGAATCGAAAATTTAATTTATCAATTGATTCTATAAAAAAATGAAAAAGGAAAGATGTCTTAGAACATCACTACCATGTAATTTTACCTAAATTTACAATGACTAATTGTGCTTATGCAGAGCGTAATTTTTAAATAAATATAAAAAGCAAGATGATGGTTGGAGAAGATATTCGCTCAAATGAAATGGTTTAGGGGTGAATATATGCACCCCTAAACCAAAGGATTTATTGTGACTGTGGTACGCCAAACAATTCAGTAAAAGCATGGTCTGGGCGTGGTTGTTTCATAAAGCTTTCACCGACTAAGAATGCATGAATGTCATTTTCTTGCATCATTGCAACATCAGCAGGTGTCGCAATACCGCTTTCAGTCACCAGCAGGCGAGAAGGCTCAAGCAATTTTTTCAAACGCAGTGATGTATTTAAATCTACATCGAAGGTTTTCAAATTACGGTTATTCACGCCGAGCAGACAACGATCAGACAGGCGTAAAGCACGCTCAAGTTCTTCTTCATCATGCACTTCTACCAGCACATCTAACTGATGCTCAAACGCAGTTTTAGACATTTCTTCAAGTTGCTGATTAGACAAGCACGCCACGATCAGCAAAATGCAATCTGCATGTAAAGCACGGGCTTCAATCACGCCGTATGGATCAATCAAAAAGTCTTTGCGCAGGGCAGGCAAATCACAATGCGCACGGGCAATTTGAATGTTTTCGTCAGCACCTTGGAAAAAATCTATATCGGTTAAAACAGATAAACATGCAGCGCCAGCAACTTGATACTGTTGTGCAATTTCTGCTGGGTTAAAGTTTTCACGAATTATCCCTTTAGATGGAGATGCTTTCTTAATCTCAGCAATTACCCCAGGGCGCTTGCTGAGTAAAGACTGTGCAAAACCACGGACAGGTGAGGCAGCTTGAGCAAGCTCTTCGACATCGTTATAGCTTTTCTGCTTTAAACGGACAGCAAACTCTTCCTGTTTGCGGTCAACAATTTTACCTAAGATGGTATTTGCGATATCAACCATGATGTTTTTCCTTAATGCTTAGGCTTCGTATTGTTTGAGCGTTTTAGTGAATTCAGACAGCACATCCATTTTTTCAAGTGCTTGACCGCCATAAATAATGTCGTGTGCCAGTGCTACACCTAATTTATAAGTTGGTGTAAGGCCCGATACATAAATACCAGCGCCAGCGTTGAGTGCAATCATGTTGGCTGCTTTATCACCTTTGGCTGATTTTTTCTTGCCTAATGCATCTTTAATCAGTGCTAAGCTTTCCGCTGAACTTTCTACAGATAGACCTGTTAATGTTTGTGATTCAATATCAACATCTTCAGGTTGAATCTGCCATTCAGTGACTTCTCCATTTTTTAATTCAGCAACATAAGTGCTTGAAGCAAGGCTAATTTCATCTAGGCCATCTTTGGAATGCACCACCATTACGTGCTCAGCACCGAGTTGTTTTAACACTTCTGCCATTGGACGACAAAGCTCGGGTGAAAATACACCAATGACGAAGCGCTTTACGCCGGCCGGGTTCGTAAGCGGGCCGAGTAAATTAAATATGCTACGGAAGCCCAATTCTTTACGTGGGCCTGCTGCATATTTCATTGCTTTATGGTGGTTTGGTGCAAATAAGAAACCGATCCCCAATTCACGGATGCAACGTTCTGTCTGTTCCATGTTGAGATCTAGATTAATCCCTGCTTTTTCAAGTAAATCTGAAGAGCCAGAAGAAGAAGACACACCGCGACCGCCATGTTTGGCAATGGTTGCACCAGAAGCGGCAATCACAAATGAAGCAGCAGTAGATACGTTAAATAGGTTTTGGCCATCACCACCAGTACCCACAATATCGACTAAGTTAGCTAAGTCGCTGACATCAATTTTAATAGCCAGTTCACGCATCACACGCGCTGCTGCTGTAATTTCATCAATACTTTCACCCTTAAGGCGTAAGCCCATCATAAATGCGCCAATTTGTGCATCTGAAGCTTCGCCATTCATAATGGTGCGCATCACTGCTTCCATTTGTGGCTGAGTGAGTTCGATATTTTTCGTAATATTATTTAAAGCTTGTTGAATATTCATCTGGATATCACTTATGCGTAAATTTCTAAGAAGTTTTTGAAAATTTGGTGGCCATGTTCACTCAGGATAGATTCAGGGTGAAATTGCACGCCTTCTACAGGCAATGTCTTATGCTTCACACCCATAATTTCTTCCATAGAGCCATCGCTTTCATTGGTCCAGCAAGTAATTTCTAAACAATCCGGTAGCGTCGCTTGATCAATCACCAAGGAGTGATAACGCGTTGCTGAAAAAGGAGAGGGAAGATTGCTGAAGATTCCTTTGTCACTGTGATACATATCTGACAGGCGACCATGCATAACTTTTTTGGCGCGAATAATATCACCACCGAAAGCCTGCCCTATAGCTTGGTGACCTAAGCACACACCAAGCAATGGAATTTTGCCAGCAAAATGTTGAATAGCAGGAATAGAGATGCCTGCTTCACTAGGTGAACAAGGGCCTGGACCAATGACCAAATACTTCGGTTGCCATCGTTCAATATCTTCCAAAGTCACGGCATCATTACGGACTACTTTTACTTCCTGATTTAACTCGCCAAAATATTGCACGATGTTATAGGTAAAAGAGTCATAGTTGTCGATCATGAGAAGCATTTTAGATGTAACCTTTTGAAATTTATCTAAGTTATTCCTTTGCGTGACTGAGTGTCAAAAGTATTGAACAACTCAGTATATAAGCCTACTGAATAATAAACATTAAAAAGATAGGCCTCTGGCTAATATAGCATTTATTGGACGCATTTTTGGGTTTTTATCAAGCTTTTATCAGGCAACATCAACTGGCTACAAAATAGCTAAATGTAATTTATAGGGTTGATCTATCTGTTAATGGTTAGATACACGAAAAAGAGAGTTATCATTTGATGGATATTTATAATGATTAAATAAGCCTCATAAAATTTGCTTTTCGATTCAAAGAATCAATCATCGAAATTAAATATGAATAAATCAATGAAATAATTAAAAAAGTTTTAAAAAATAATGATTTACAATTTGAGTGTGAATAAATGTAGTAATAATGTCTATCAAATTGATTTCATAGGTAAAATTTAGCATTTTTTGTGTATTTTTTTTCACCATGTTGCTGTGGTATTTTAAGTGCGTAAGATCAATACAAAGATTAAGATAATGATAATAGATGAATTATCAAATAAAAAAATACTATTACTTCAGGGGCCTATAGGTTATTTTTTTCGTAATTTAGCTAGGGATTTAAAAGCTGTTAATGCAAGTGTTTACAAGATAAATTTTAATGGTGGGGATGAATTTTTCTTTAAAAATGGCTGGTCCTTTAATGGTGAAATGAGTGAATTTTCAACTTATATTCGGCAGTTAGTGGATCAGCATGACATCGACAGCATTATGTTATTTGGAGATTGTCGGCCTATACATCGTTTAGCACGCGAAGCGTTGTCAGAATTTGATTTGGAATGGTATGTATTTGAAGAAGGTTATTTAAGACCCAACCATATCACCTGTGAAAAAGGTGGAGTGAATGGTTTTTCGAACTTACCAAAGCGCTTTCAGCAATATCTGCAACATCATCAGGAAGATAATATTATCGCCGATGAGGTGGTGGAATTGGGGCGGACATTTTGGTATGCCGCCTTATGGGCTGCCATCTACTATCTTATGGCGAGCTTAAAGTCTAAGCAATATCGGCATTATCAGCACCATAGACCACTGACAATTCTTGAATTCTGGCCGTGGTTGAAAAGTGGTTTACGGAAATACCAATTTAAATGGAAAGAAAGAAATGTTGAAAAATATTTACTAAAATCCAAACAAAAAGAATACTTTTTAGTGCCTTTGCAGACCCATAATGACGCGCAAATTGAATTTCATTCAAATTACAGTGGGATTGAAGCATTTATTGAAGAGGTGATGTATTCGTTTGCCAATCACGCACCAAAAGATAGTCTTTTGGTGTTTAAGCAACATCCATTTGATCGAGGTTATCGTGAGTACACGCCGTATATAAACCAGTTGGCCCAACAATTAAATGTGAGTATACGGGTTTTATATATTCATGATCAGTACCTACCAGATTTACTTGAAAATGCACGTGGTGTGGTGGTGATTAACAGTACTGTAGGAATGTCTGCGGTAGAATCATTAGTTCCTGTTAAGGTTTGTGGACGTGCAGTTTACGACATTGAGCACATGACCATGCAATGCCATATAGATCAGTTTTGGCAGCAAGCTTTGGCATGGAAAGTGGATGAAACTATTGTGCAAAAATATCTGTATTTTTTGCAACACACGACTCAATTTAACGGTAGTTTTTATAAAAAAGTAAGTGGGTGTGAGAACCAAACTGGCGTTGTTTGGTCAAAAGTCCATGTAAAAATATACAAGAAAAATCGTTCAACGGATCCATTGCTGAACGCGAAATAATTAAATTACTAGGAAATAAAAAATGTTATTAAAACCCGTAATACTCTCTGGAGGTTCAGGCAGTCGTTTATGGCCTTTATCTAGAGAAAAAAATCCTAAACAATTGCTTAAGCTATTTAACGATAAGACTTTGTTGCAAAACACGATGGGCCGTATTTCGGGCTTAGAGCAATACTTTACGCAAATTTCTACACCGCTGATTGTAGGCAATGTAGATTATCGGTTTATTGTTGAAAATCAATTAAAAAGCATTCAGTCCATTGCACATTGTATTTTAGAACCTGTATCTAGAAATACCGCACCAGCACTAACAGTTGCCGCGTTCAAATCAATTGAAAATGGTTTAGACCCTGTCATGTTGGTCATGCCTGCCGATCATGCGATTTCAAACATCCATGCATTTGAGCAAGCGGTTCAAGTTGCAGCAAAAAAAGCAGATGAAGGTGCGGTTGTCTGTTTTGGTATTACGCCACATGCACCAGATATTGGCTTTGGTTATATTAAAACTCAAAAAAATGAACAAACAGGCATTCACCAACTTGAGAAATTTGTCGAGAAACCATCTTTAGAAATTGCCAAGCAGTATGTAGATTCAGGTGAATATTATTGGAACAGCGGTTTATTTGTGCTGAAAGCCAGTGTATGGCTATCGCTGATTAAACAAGCCAATCTTGAAATTTATACGGCCTGTGAAGAAGCATTTCAGCTATCAAGCAAAGTAGATGCATTTACAATTTTAGATAAACCAAGTTTTGAAAAATCACATGATGACTCAATCGACTATGCCGTGATGGAGAAATTGGGGCAGGGCGAGTTTTCACATGTGCCAAGTTATGTGGTTCCATTTGACGTGGATTGGTCTGATGTAGGTGGCTGGGCTGCAGTTTGGGAAATTAGCCAAAAGAATGAACAAGGTAATGTGCTTAAAGGGGTAGATCCAAACCTTGTACATGCATCGCAAAATAATCTGGTCTATTCCTCCAATAAGCGCGTTGTTTCACTTTTAGGTGCAGAGAATTTAATCGTTGTAGATACCGATGACGCACTCTTTATTGCCGATCGTAAAAATCTGAATGAAATGCGTGCATTGGTGAAGAAAATTAAAGATCACTACCCTGAGTTGATGGAAAATGGTCGTAAAGTTGATCGTCCTTGGGGAACGTATGACTCGATAGATAAAGAGCAGAACTTTCAAGTCAAACGAATTGTGGTGAATCCAGGTGAAAAGTTAAGTCTACAAATGCATTATCACCGTGCTGAACATTGGATTGTGGTGCGTGGTACAGGTCGAGTCACCTGTGGAGAAAATGTATTTTTATTGACTGAAAATGAGTCGACCTATATTCCAATGGGCGAGGTTCATCGTCTTGAAAATCCTGGAAAAGTTCCTTTAGAAATTATAGAAGTACAATCGGGGCATTATCTTGGTGAAGATGATATTGTACGTTTAGAAGACAATTACGGTCGCTGTGGTTAATCTAGAGCAATCAAACAAAATAAATTTGCGGCGAGAGGAACTTACCGCAAATTGTTATAAAAATTTAAATTTTTAAAAAATAGAGTAATGCTAGCGCATGTTGAAACAAAAACGTTTATCGTGGTCATTCGTACTGATTGTAATTATTCCGTCAGTATTTTCTATCGTATATTTTGGATTGATCGCATCAGACCGATACGTATCTACATCGAGCTTTGTGGTGAGAAGTCCACAAAAAACCTCGTCAGTAGGTGGTTTGTCCGCTTTTTTACAAAGTTCAGGTTTCGCACGATCCCAAGATGATAGTTACGTTGTAAATGACTATATGATGTCACGTGATGCAGTCGCTAAACTGCAAAAAGATCTCGATTTAAAGCAAGTTTATACACAAAATTATATTGATTTCCTGAGTAAATTTAATACCTTGGGTTTAGATGACTCAATGGAAAATTTATACAAGTATTATCAAAATCGTGTAAAAGTCACTTTAGAGTCAACTTCATCAATTTCAACTTTAGAAGTTCGCGCCTACTCAGCAAAAGAAGCCTATGAAATAAACAATAATCTGTTGAATATGGCTGAATCTTTGGTTAACAGTTTGAATGCCCGTGGGCGTCAGGATTTAATTCGTACATCTAACTTGGAGGTTGCTGTAGCACAACAACGAGTAGAAGATATTTCTGCAAAAGTAGTAAACTTTAGAACTAAAAATCAAATTTTTGATTTAGAAAAACAAGCAACTATCGATTTACAGTTAATTTCAAAATTACAGGATCAACTGATTTTAGTGCAAACTCAAATTGCACAGATTCAACTGGTTACACCAGAAAACCCACAAATCTCTGTATTAAAAGAGCGTGAGAAAAACTTAGACAGTCAAATTGCTAAAATTCGCGCGCAGATGCTTGGCAAGACGGATGCATCGTATAACAGTAAATCGACAGAATATGAGCGTCTAATGATTGAAAAAGAAGTTGCTGTGAAGCAACTTGCTGGAGCAATGGCAACCTTAGAACAGAATAAAAATGAAGCAGAACGTAAACAGCTTTATTTAGAGCGAATCGCGCAACCAAATATTTCAGATGCTGCAACTGAGCCTAAACGCTTTAAAAATATTGTAGCAACAGTTTTGATTTCACTTATTTTATGGGGAATCTTCACGCTTTTAGCGGCCGGTGTAAGAGAGCATCAGGGATAAAATGAAAAGTTCCTTTTCACAGAGCTTAAAAATTCAGCTAAGAGTCATTGGCGCATTATTACTGCGTGAAGTGCTAACCCGCTACGGACGGCATAATCTAGGGTTTTTATGGTTGTTCTTAGAACCCTTACTTTTTACCATAGGCATTATTATTCTATGGTCTTATGCCAAATTACATTCTGGCAGTATTTCTATTATTGCTTTTGCAATTACCGGATATTCCTATGTATTGATGTGGCGAAATATTGGTGGCCGATTAGCTGGTGCTGTAGAACCAAACCTTTCTTTAATGTATCACCGTAATGTGAGAATTATAGATGTGTATTGGTCACGAATATTACTTGAGATCGCAGGGATTACCATCTCATTTATCTTATTGATGACCAGCTTTATTGTGTTGGGGTTAATTGCACCTCCTGATAATATTTTTTTAATGTTATGTGCATGGTTACTCTTGGCTCTATTTACTGTGGGACTTGGTTTTTTAGTCGGAGTATTATCGGAAATATCTGAAGTATTTGATCGCATTTGGCACACATTTACTTATTTATTTTTACCATTTTCGGGTGCATTTTTCTTTGTAGATACCTTACCAACAAAATTACAAACTTATGCGCTTTATGTACCACCGATCCATGCGATTGAAATGTTACGCCACGGCTATTATGGGCATTTAATTCAAACACATGAAGAACCAGTTTATTTATTTATGGTGTCTATCACTATGTTATTGCTGGGGTTGTTAGGTGTCTCTTGGTTAAATAAAAAGGTAATTCCATCATGATTAAACTTGAGCATGTGACAAAGCAATATCATATTCAATCGGGTTGGCGAACGGTACTAGATGATATTAATTTTGAAATGAATGGCACGGATAAAATTGGTTTCTTGGGACGCAATGGTGCAGGAAAGTCAACTTTAATTCGACTCATTAGTGGTATAGAACAACCCACATCGGGCAAGGTCACAAGAGAAACCTCTGTTTCATGGCCATTAGCTTTTGGTGGGGCGTTTCAAGGCACGCTAACGGGTATGGATAATTTACGTTTCATTGCACGAATTTATGATGTAGATATTCAACATGTTCGTGATTATGTGCAAGATTTTGCTGAATTAGGCAATTATTTATATGAACCTGTAAAAAGCTACTCAGCAGGAATGCGTGCTCGCTTTGCTTTTGCATTGTCTATGGCCATTGAGTTTGATTGTTTTTTAATTGATGAAGTGATTGCAGTTGGTGATGCAAAATTTCAACGTAAATGTGAAGAAGAACTATTTGAAAAAAGAAAAGATCGCGGGATTATTTTAGTTTCACATGAAGTGCATAATATTCGCGAGCGCTGTGAATCTGTTTGTGTTTTAAATGATGGAAAACTGAAATTTTTTCAAAATGTTGATGAAGGATTTGAACATTATAACGCTTTGCTTTGAGGGGGAATAAAATGCCAAGCTTAACCAAAGAACAACATCAGATATTTGTTGAAAATTTATATCGTGTAATACTGGAACGAGAACCAGATCAACAAGGTTTGGCTAATCATGTTAACTTCTTAGACAATGTTGGCTTTGAGCAAGGTGTAAAGACATTGCTCAGTGCCTTTATACAGTCTGAGGAATATAAAAATAAATTAATAAAAAACTCTGATGATGAAATAAAACAAAAATTTCTAAATGATTTTGTTTGGACTCAAAATTTAACTCATAAAAAAGAAATTAATCATATTATTTCGATGGGTGACCATTGCTTAACAAGTTTTTTATTAAAAAAATATAAATTAAAAAAATACTCACTTCCATTTGATTGGATTTTTTCTAATCTTGATGCTGTTTTACATTCAATCGAAAATGACTTTAATATCTTTTTAGATAAACAATATTATTTAAAGGCAGATACTGAGGATGGGCGGGATGCAACTCATCATTTCTTTTATGAAAAGCAATTTGGTGTTTTGGATCCAATGTTCAATCACTTAGATATTACACAGGAAGAACATTATCAATATACGCTTAGAAGCGTACAGAGATTTAGGAAAGTATTAGCCTCAGAGGAAGCTAAACTATTTATTTACATTGCACGTCCAGAAGAAGAAATCGAAGATAAGTTGGCGTATACCGTGGAATTGTTATCCAAATATACTTGTAATTTTCAAATAATTTTTATCAAGTTAGGCAATGCTAGTCAGAAATTTAATGAATTTCAACTGACCAATAAAGTATTAAATGAACATAAATATTATTATTATCAACCTGTGAGTCAGGAAAATGGTGTTGATTTCGCAGATCCATTTGATGATGTTATTTTATTACGCATTTTGAATGAATTTAATTTTAAACTTAATAATATTTAATAGATTTTTATCGATAATTTTGAATCTAAAGTATTTTTATTAAAGTGTGAAAGCCCTATAACATTAGTCATATTATAGGGCTTCTTCTAGATAGTTTTTAGCTTGATTTTTGAAGTGTCATTGCATCCATTGGATGTGTATCTAAGTCAGAATCATCCAATTGAATTATCTCCAATGAACTTAAATAAAGGTCATTCTCTTCGTCAACTTCAACATAAACCTCTACCTCTTCCAGCTTTTTGCTTAATGTGAATTGAACTGAAGTAAGTAATTCAGGCGCGTCATAAATACTTCTTTGTGAATTAAGTTGAAGCTTTGGATATACAGCAAACTCTACAATTTCATCGTCAATTAAGCTAATAACCTTTATTGTAACAGATTGGTCTATATACGATTTACCCAAAATATTCAGAGTATATTGACCTTCGTCTAATGGGAAATATCCACCCCAAAGTAGAAGACCAGCAGTATTATTAGAACAAATCCGATCGCTTTTTCTAAGCCCAGCAGTGCTGTCAAAGCGACCTGTATACAGTGGGAAAATTCTTAGTTTTTCATCACGCTGCCATTCAATAGGATATTGATTATTTTCAATCACACTCATCAACTGCTGCGTAGATTGTTTCCAACTTTGGAATGCTGTTACTGTAACTTCGGTGGGCTTTTCATAGCTCAGTAAAACTTCTTGTAATTGCTCTGTAGTCTTAAAATATGTTGCTGTGCCGTGTGTAACTTCTTTAAATACAGGAATATCTCGCGCAATGACACCAATATTGTGTTGCATAGCTTCAATAATCGGTAAGCCAAAACCTTCACCAAGTGAAGCAGCAATCAGTGCAGTACTTTTGGAATACAAATAAGCTAAATCATCATCACTCACTTTTTGAGGCCAAAATAATCGTTTATCTTTGTATTGGCTAGCATTAGTGATTTCAACAACCAATTCGTTATTCCAGCCACGCGCACCGGCAATGACTAAAGAACCCTTATAGCCGTTATCCCAAAGTTCTGTCATGGCTTCAATTACTTCAAGATGACCTTTTCGAGGCTCTACACTGCCGACCATAAAGAAAACAGGATGTTCAAAGTCGATGTCTTTGAACTTTTTGATACTCGATGCTGAGTTTGCAGATGTATTACTAAAATTAGCACCCAAATGGAACCAACCCAATTTTAAGTCTGAATTTACGTTTGGAATTGCATTTAAGTAATAATTTGCATGTTGCATGACTGATTGAGAAACACAAATGAGGGCATTACTTTTAGCAATTTCATTGAGCCAATTGTAGTGGGCAATTGCAGAATCTGGGCTAAAGAAGTTATCGCCTAAATCCAATGGCAGTAAATCGTGAATGACGAAATGAGTTTTACACCCTTGGCGCCTTAAAAAATCAAATGCTTCTGGCTTTAATGAGACGGCATGATCGAGATCTACGCTCAGATACAAATCACCCGGTCGTATGTCATTTAAGTCGCTATCTTGATTGCGATGCTTTTGAATATTTACTAAGTTTGCATTTTTAACTTCTTCTAAATATCGCCCATGTTCAGAAATTTTAACTGGGATAATTTCATAGCGATGAGTGTAATGAACTGCTAATTGATTAAAAATTTC
>NZ_RCHC01000050.1 GCF_003664645.1 Acinetobacter chengduensis
GGCCATTATTGAGGGCTTTAACGAAGCTGAAGGTACTAATTTAAAACTGGCTGATATAACCAATCTGGATATGGCACAAGGTTTACTGGATGATTTTTTAGAGAAATACTCAGGACTATAATGCTCTATGAGTATGACTCACTAAAATATTAAGGAAAAATAATGGCTAAAGATAGAAGTATGCTTGTACAGAATATTCAAATATCTGTATCCACTGTTAATAATGAAGATTATATAAGCCTTACGGATATGGTTAGAGCGAAAGATGGTGAATTTGCTATAGCTGACTGGCTTAGAAATAGAAATACGCTTGAATTCATTGGGGTTTGGGAGGAATTAAATAATCCAGATTTTAATTATGGCGAATTCGCCATAATTAAAAATCAGTCAGGCTTAAATGGCTTCAAAGTTAGCGTGAAAGAATTAACTGAAAAAGCAAATATTATTAGCTTACAGTCAAAAACTGGTCGATATGGCGGAACTTTTGCCCACAAAGATTTAGCTTTTGAATTTGGTATGTGGATTAGCCCACAATTCAAACTCTACTTAATTAAAGAGTTTCAAAGACTAAAAGAACAAGAGGCGCAAAGAGCATCCGTAGAATGGCAAGTCAAAAGAGAGTTATCTAAAATCAACTATCGCATTCATACTGATGCTATCCAAGAACATTTAATACAGACTATGCCGCAGAAAAAACAAGGTTTTGTCTATGCCAGTGAAGCAGATATGTTAAATACAGTCGTATTTGGCAAAACCGCCAAAAGTTGGAAGCAAGACAATCCTAATCTTAAAGATGGCAATCAAAGAGATTATGCGAGTGCACTAGACAATCTTCTTATGGCGAATTTAGAGTCATACAACAGTATTTTAATAACACAAGGGCTAGATATGTCCGCTCGGTTTTCAGCTTTAACAGATACAGCAAATCAATTTAAGCAATCAATGCAAAAATCTACAGCTATGGAGCGGCTTGAAGATCAAGCTAAGCCCCTACTCAGCGAACACAAAAGCAAGAAGAAAAAGAAATAATTTCCATTTAAAACCGCGAACCCAACACAATCCTAAGATCATGTTGGGTGGATGATTTTTTAGAGAAGTATTCTGATTAAGAGGATGTGGTAATGAATGACAAGTATGAAATGCCTGAACTTTATTTGTATAGAGAATTAACAAGCAATGAACAGCTCGCCATAAACCAAAAGCTTATTTCTTATGTCTGGGACATTGGCTCTCTCTTTAATGTGCACATGAAAAATAATGCGAAATCATACAATTTAGTCAAATTAACCAGCATAAACTTTGAGAATGAAGCGACCGCGGTGTGGGTTCACTTTGAAACAATAACAGGTGAAAGCATTGGCATTCCTCTCGATTTTCTTTCCAAAATTGAACTTGCAGGACAAGAAGAAATTTAAACTGCGAACCCAGCGCAGTCCTTTAGAACAGATCGGGTGGAGAATATATGTTTGAGTTATCTGTAATTGATATTTCAGAATCTAAACCAAAGTCGTTGTATGCGCGAAAATTTAAAACCCATCCGCGAATCGGTGAATGGGTTGATATAGAAATAGATGGTGAAAGCAATATGTTTGAAGTAGTTAAGGTTGCTCACTCAACAAATGGTGGTGATTCTGACTTGTATGTAAAGCTTCTAGGACTAACTTATCAAGTTGTTGGTGATCTTTGCTGTAAAAATGATTAACAATATTCATACAACTATCATCTAGTTTAGTTGGATCGGTAATAATTACACCTATAAATTGATGCCCTGTAATTGATGAGTTTTCATCAATTATCATCAACTCCCCTTTTTTTGTAATAGCAATCATTCTAATGACTCCATCCAACCCACCACTACGGTGGGTTTTCTTTTTAATAAATCCATATTTTCCCTGATATTATGAAGCTGAGACTCTGCACCAACATTGCCCTCAAAACACCCATAATCATCGGAGAAAATATGAAACCTGAAATTATAGAAGCCCTAGCGTTAGAGCTTACCAAATCAAAACTTGCCAATAAGGACACAACTGCGTCTGACTGGGTTAAAACCTATGAAGCCTCACTCTCTGAGGTTAAAGGTGAGTGCGACAAAGGTAGAACCCGATTAAAGCCAGCTACAGCTGGGCGACTCTCGTCTAGTAACTAGCCTTAGCAATTACAAGGCAGCCATTCTTTTGTGAGAAATCCAGAAGAATGGTGTTTAATTCTTCTACAAACTCAATAGGACATTCAATTGTCGCAGTAACTATACAATCCTTGTAAATCAGTGCCTGTGCTGCATCCGTCTGCCCTTTCGCATCCTCTGGCTTCACGCCACTCAGTATTAGTTTTTCAATAAACTGCTTACGCCATTCAAATATTTCATCCGAAAGACTCATTTTCTCACCTTTGATGGTTTGGTTTTCTATTGTCTATTAAAACATAAATTGAACTAATAATTCAAAATAACAAAATAAAGAACTTTTGGTTCTTGACTTAATTGAACCAATAGTTCATATTTACCTCACCCCCCCCAACAAGAGATAAAAAAATGGAAATTCAAGATTTACGCCTACAACTGCTCCACATTGCCGAG
>NZ_RCHC01000051.1 GCF_003664645.1 Acinetobacter chengduensis
CTGCTCAGCAAAACCTTCTGTTAAATCAGTTTTCAATACCAATCCGATCACTGTGTCATTCCAGCTTTGCGCAACTGATTCATCACGATATGAAACACTCACTGTGACTGCAGTCGCCACCTCAGTTAAGGTCAAGGTGTTTGTGGTTTTGACATTTTGATAATTAATAATCATCCCCAGCATGCCTGCTTCTATTGCTGCTTGGGATGTATTATGTGTGCCGTAGTAAGGGCGCATAACCTTTTCGCGCTCAATCGCTTCAAGCGTGGCGCTTGGCGCAACGGTAATGGTTCGAGTTGTGTAGTTAATCGAACCTTGTTGCTGACCCGCGCCATTGATCATGTGGCCAGTTGTCGCATCTATAGGCATATCACGCAGTTCAACTTCACCCGAATAACCCATGTATTTTACTGGTACACGAATTTTTACAGACTTGGGAACCAGCGGTGCAGATCCATTGTCCAACTCAACCGTAATTGATCCGCCTGACGGTACAGCTGAAAGGCTAACCGCAGACTTCGGGCCCTTTTGGCCAGACACATTGAAAGTGGTACCGCCATTCGGCAGTAAGGTCGGCATAAGCTTGGCCACGCCATCCGCATAGTCGATCGTACCTGTGGCATCCCCAGTAAATTGACCTTGACCATTGTCTGTTGCTGTCTTAGACACACCATTCAGCAGCCAGTCTACAGTCAGCGTGCCCGCCACAATTGAATCATTTACAGGGATTTCAATATAGGCCTTATTAATGACTAACCCCGAGCGCTCTTGAGCTGTGATCATATTGCTCCACGTTAGCAATATTGCGCTACCAACGTCTGCCAATTCACCAACTGTAACCGCCATGGTGCCCGTTTCATAATCAATGCTGCCAGATCCGAATGAAGAATCAGAACCACGCAGCTGGCCTGCACCATTGTCGCGCAGTGTGTAGACTTGGTTTTGCACTAAATATGAAAACTGCAAACTGCCAGGTGATGGCAGTGGCACCAGATTCTTAATCCAGTTAAATCCATTATTTTCCTGATTCACATAAATCAGCATCGATTCAACTGGCGCAGTTACTGCGGCAGCCGGCATAAACGTAATATTTAAATTGGTTGTACCCGTGCCAGCATTGGCATTCCACGCAATTGCGCCATTTTGGTAGTTTATCGTACCGATTGAAGTACCAGCACTATTCTTTAGTTCACCACCAACATCGGTAATAGCCGATCCAAACAGGGTAAATTCAACAGATTTAGGCATCACACTTGAGCCGATATACAGCCCTTGCACAGTATTCACTGTGATATTTGGAAAGATCTTGCTTAATACGCCACTGGCTGTTTTGACTAGCGCCGCAGAATCACCAGCAGCATTGATATTCACCATTGGCGTTTCAGTCTGCGCAGATGGTACCAGCTGCGTGTAGACACTATCCGCAACGACAGAATAATCGCCGACCTGAGCAGTTTCTTTCAAATTCGCACTGGCATAGTATTTACCAGTATCCGCAACAATAGTGTCTCGAATGATGGTCTGGCTTTTTTCACCGCTATACCACTGCTTTGCAGAGAGGCCCACAAAGTCAGCTTTTAAGGCGTCACTGAGGCCGTAAGTTGCAATCTTGTATTCAACCTGCTTACCGTCAATCATTAAAATTGCAGTACGTGTGGAAACCTCAGTAATGCGAAGATACTGCTCAACTTCTAGAGGCTTGCCTTCATTTGAAATTAGCACAATAGATGCGCCAATCGAGCTTTCAGCTTCCTGTGGAAACATAGCTACTTGCAAAGACTTCATACCCAGCCAATGCGTATCCAACGGTGTGCCTGTCAGCTGCGCACCTTTGGCTAAGTAATTTTCAATGCGGTTTTGAGCACTTGAACGCTCATCTGTCCAGCTATTTGTACTGAATAATACGGCGGATACATTTGGATCTTTTGGGTTTTCAGAAATAAAGACTGTGGCACCCATCAGAGCATCCGTATCAGCTGTATTGACTGCGGCATAAATTTTTTGGATTGATGTGCGACCTGTTGTGCGATCCATTTCAGAAATGTCATTAAACAGGTTATTGCTTTGGCCATCGACAATTTCACGGCCTGAATATTTACCGCCGCCATCTTCCGCATCAGTCTTAATGCGTTCAGATTCCAGCAGTTTTAGGTTGTTGGTTTCAATCGGCATCGCTTACCTCGGTGAATCTCATAGTGACATTAAAATAGGTATCAAGTGATGTTGCTGGAGTGCCCTTGATTGTGGAGCTTTCAAGGGCACCATCTTTATGGTTAAAAACCACGTTGAAGCGTCGCTGATCATGTGGCCACTGAAACTGCAAGGTGAATTGCTCTTGAAGGTTTTGCCATTCGCGTAGCT
>NZ_RCHC01000052.1 GCF_003664645.1 Acinetobacter chengduensis
TGCTACGCGAATGGCAAAACCTTCAAGAGCAATTCAGCTTGCAGTTTCAGTGGCCACATGATCAGCGACGTTTCAACGTGGTTTTTAACCATAAAGATGGTGCCCTTGAAAGCTCCACAATCAAGGGCACTCCAGCAACATCACTTGATACCTATTTTAATGTCACTATGCGATTCACCGAGGTAAGCGATGCCGATTGAAACCAACAACCTAAAACTGCTGGAGTCTGAACGCATTAAAACTGATGCTGAAGACGGTGGTGGTAAATATTCAGGCCGTGAAATTATCGATGGCCAAAGTAATAACTTGTTCAACGATATTTCTGAAATGGATCGAACAACAGGTCGCACATCAATCCAAAAGATTTATGCTGCAGTCAATACAGCTGATACTGATGCTTTGATGGGTGCTACAGTCTTTATTTCCGAAAATCCTAAAGATCCGAATGTTTCCGCCGTATTATTTAGTACCAATAGCTGGACGGATGAGCGATCGAGTGCGCAGAACCGAATCGAAAACTACTTGGCCAAAGGTGCACAGCTGACAGGCACACCGCTTGATACACACTGGTTGGGCATGAAGTCGTTGCAAGTGGCCATGTTTCCACAAGAAGCAGAAAGTGCGATTGGTGCATCCATTGTGCTGATTTCGAATGAAGGTAAGCCTTTAGAGATTGAGCAGTATTTACGTATTACCGAAGTCTCAACACGTACTGCAATTTTGATGATTGATGGCAAGCAGGTTGAATACAAGATTGCGACTTATGGCCTCAGTGATGCACTCAAAACTGATTTTGTGGGCCTATCAGCAAAGCAGTGGTACAACGGCGAAAAAAGCCAAACTATTATTCGTGACACCATTGTTGCTGATACCGGTAAATACTATGCCAGTGCAAATTTAAAAGAATCTGCACAGGTGGGTGATTATTCTGTTGTTGCTGACAGTGTTTATACCCAGCTTGTTCCATCAGCGCAGACTGAAACACCAATGGTCAATATTAATGCGGCAGGCGATTCAGTAGCGTTAGTCAAAACTGCAAGTGGCGCACTAAACAAGACCTTTCCAAACATCACAGTGAATACAGTGCAAGGGTTATATATCGGCTCAAGCGTGATGCCTAAATCAGTTGAATTTAATTTATTTGGTTCAGCGATTACTGACGTCGGTGGGGAGCTCAAGAATAGTACTGGTACTTCAATTGGTACGATTAACTACCAGAATGGTGCAATTGCTTGGAATGCCAATGCGGGCACAGGTACAACCGATTTAACAGTCACGTTTATGCCAGCTGCTGCAGTAACTGCACCAGTTGAATCGATGCTGATTTATGTGAATCAGGAAAATAATGGATTTAACTGGATTAAAAACTTGGTACCGCTGCCATCGCCGGGAAGTTTGCAGTTTTCATATCTAGTGCAAAACCAAGTCTACACACTGCGCGACAATGGCGCTGGCCAGTTACGTGGATCAGACTCATCCTTTGGTTCTGGCAGTGTAGATTATGAAACAGGTACCATGGCGGTCACTGTCGGTGAGCTTGCCGATGTGGGTAGCGCAATATTGCTGACTTGGAGCAATATGATCACGGCTCAGGAGAGATCAGGATTAACCATCAATAAAGCCTATATCGAGATCCCTGTAAATGATTCGATTGTGGCGGGAACATTGACTGTAGATTGGCTTCTAAATGGTGTGACTAAGACTGCCACAGACAATGGACAAGGGCAGTTCACAGGTGATGCGACTGGTAGTATCGATTATGCAGATGGTGTGGCTAAACTTATGCCAGTCTTGCTACCGAATGGTGGTACCACATTTAATGTGTCAGGGCAGAAAGGTCCTAAGTCAACCGTAAGTTTAACTGCGGTACCATCAGGCGGATCAATTACAGTTGAGTTAGACAATGGCTCGGCACCGCTAGTTCCTAAGTCTGTAAAAATCCGTGTGCCAGTAAAATACATGGGCTATTCAGGTGAAGTTGAATTGCACGATATGCCGATTGATGCGACAACTGGCCACATGATCAATGGTGCTGGTCAGCAACAAGGTACGATTAACTATACCACTCGGAAGATTACTGTTACCCCAAGCACTACGCTTGAATCGATTGAGCGTGAAAAAATCATGCATCCGTATTTTGGTAAATATAATACATCTTCTGAGGCCGTATCTGCAGGCATGCTCGGGATGATCATTAATTATCAAAATGTCAAAACCACAAACACATTGACCTTAAGTGAGGTGGCGACTGCAGTCACAGTGAGTGTTTCATATCGTGATGAATCAGCTGCGCAAAGCTGGAATGACACTGTGATCGGATCTGTACTTAAAAATGATTTAACAGAAGGTTTTGCTGAGCAA
>NZ_RCHC01000053.1 GCF_003664645.1 Acinetobacter chengduensis
ACGTCGTGCGCCCTCACAGCATGCTGCTCTTTTCGATCTCTATCACACCCTTGAGATAAAGTTTAGAAAAAAGCAGGCGGGATTGTTTCCCTACTTCAGACTCATTTTGATCTATTTTAGTAAGTTTTTTCACCCATTCGCATAAATATTAAAATACTTTTTAAACCTAGCAGCAATACGCATTCAAGATCGCAAATAAGTATTAAAAATCCTATTTTTATTTCACAATCTATTCGCTAGTTGTTTTAGATATAACTTGCTACAACCGCTTTATGAAGTACACGCCACTTCAGTATCCCCCTTTAAATACTGTTGTTTGAGTGAATCCAACTGGCCATTTAAAAAGCGATCCAAATAGTCATGCGCTTTTTTTAAATTCAATTTTTTAAACTCAACATAATCCTTGGTTTTACGCTTAAACAGGCCAAATACTTCGCGGTGCTCCGAAATCACCTCTATATCACTTTGTAATACAAATTCTAAGGAGTCCGAGGTTGATAATTCATTTAAACTAATTTTAATCGACTGGCTCGACTCTGGGTTCGTGACCATAAAGTAAGCCTGTCGCCCCTGCAATTGTAAGAGCAGTAATTGCAAATTAAACCAATGCATGGTGTCAAATGCCGTAGAGGCTTCTGCCGCGCTTTTTACCTGCACAAATTCTAATTCATTGTCTGACGCATGATGTGGATGCCGAATTTCAATATCAAACTGAGCCATCGCAATAATCCCCTATCCAGAAACCTATAATGATTTTAAGGGATTAAATATCGAGTGGATGATCATGTTTTTAAATCAAAAATTCAAAGCTAAAAGTTGAATTTTGAGTAAATAATGATCTAACTCACATTTTTAATTTAAAGCATGCTAAAGCTTAAACTCTATGCCGACCAACGGCTAAACCCTTGTTTCCATTCATCGTATATTTTGTGGCGATGAACGGAGGCCTTCAGTTATGAATCTCAATGAGCTGTTTTGAAGCATGCGTTTATTTGCCTAATACACTTTATTTACGTTGTTTGTTCATTTCTTCGAGTAAGTCGAGTTGGACTTGCTGAATTTTGGTTAAACGATCCCACTGATGTAAAAGCAAATGGTCGATCTTTTCATGTAAATGACGAATTTCTAATTCGGCTTTCAAATTCACCTGATAATCATTTTCTGAGCGCTGTCGGTCTTTGGCTTCTTGTCTGTTTTGGCTCATCATAATAATGGGCGCTTGTATAGCTGCCACGCAAGACAAGAGTAAATTTAACAAAATAAAAGGATATGGATCGATGGGATGTTTCACCATGAGAATGCTATTGGCAGCAATCCACCCCATAAGAAATAAGGCAAAGCAGATGAGAAAAGTCCAGCTTCCACCAAATGTTGCAATTTTATCTGCTAATCGGTCGCCTAAAGTCCACTGCTGATCTAGCGTGGTTTCTACATTCTTAGTAATCAGCTCATGTTGTTGCATGCTGTGCAACACTTCTACTTCTAAGTCTGAGACTTCACCTTGCTCAGACTGTAACAACGCTTGCACATACTGCATACGGTAGCGAGTTAAGTCACTTAAACAGATATAGTCCTGTGGCGACCATTCGGGAAAGTCTTTGCTAATTTCGTGGCTAATGCTTTCTCTGACCGTACCCATTGGGACTAAAAAATACGAACTGAATTTTTTTTGACAGACTAAACACGGAAAAGTTTCATTTTTTGCATTCATATATGTGCCCCTAGCACAAAGCAATCAGCCCTAAGCAAGTTTATAGCGATGATTTTTTTATTTTTACCCGATGATTATTTTGACGCAATACTAGATGCAAAACGATATTTTTTTGAACAGATATACAGCAGATTGAGGCAGAAAGTTTGAAAGATTTTGATCTGATATAACGCGTTAAATTTGAATTTAGCTGTTGGTCATTGTTATGTTGGTTGTTCTTTTTATATTTAAATTTTTATATTATGTTGCACAATGGCTAATCAAGAATTTTTTAGGGTGC
>NZ_RCHC01000054.1 GCF_003664645.1 Acinetobacter chengduensis
AACGCTCTGGTTTATGGCAACGCTCGGGTTTGTGGCGACGCTCTGGTTTGTGGCAACGCTTGGGTTTGTGGCGACGCTCAGGTTTATGGCAACGCTCTGGTTTGTGGCAACGCTTGGGTTTGTGGCGACGCTCAGGTTTATGGCAACGCTTGGGTTTATGGCAACGCTCGGGTTTGTGGCGACGCTCAGGTTTATGGCAACGCTCGGGTTTATGGCGACGCTCAGGTTTATGGCAACGCTCAGGTTTATGGCGATGCTCGGGTTTATGGCAACGCTCTGGTTTATGGCAACGCTTGGGTTTATGGCAACGCTCTGGTTTGTGGCAACGCTTGGGTTTGTGGCGACGCTCAGGTTTATGGCAACGCTTGGGTTTATGGCAACGCTCTGGTTTGTGGCGACGCTCGGGTTTATGGCGATGCTCGGGTTTATGGCAACGCTAAAATCAAACAACGCACAGATCTATTTTGGATTTCAATTATCGGAAGTGAGAACGGCACATACACCGCATTTAAAAATAAAGACGGTGGGATTTTAGTGAATCGTGGGTGCTTTAGCGGAACGCTAGAAGAATTTACAGACGCCGTGAATAAGCGTCATGACGGTAAATTTAATCAGGAATACCAGCTTGTTATTGAATTAACAAAGCTTCGTTTGGGTCAACAAGTTTAAATCTTAAAAGAAGCTAGCTCTGAAATTTTGGTCGAGGACAGAGCTACAACTGAGGAATATATTATGAACAAAACCTTAACCCCTTTCAATACCTTTGCTGTTACGGCGCTTACTGCCAGCGTAACAATTGGTGCTTTAGCATACGCATATCAACCAAACTTCGACCTTAGTACTCATCCAGTAAAACAAATTACTCCTGCACAAACTGCAATTGCAGCCATGCACTTTACCTCTGCTAACTCTGGTACTGCAGTCATCCGTTTAGACGGCTTCACCCTAGACGTTAGCTTTGACTTCGAACGCATCAACGACTCATACGGCGTACCAGGTAGTGAATTTACCAATGCCGATATTACAAATCTATCTGTAGACAAAGTCATGGATACATCTGGTTACCCAATCACAGACTTTACCGACTTCAATGACCACTTGACCATCAATGCCATGTTGGTTGCGCACATGCTTCAAAACAAAATGTTGGAGGCTGTCTAATGAATGCTTATACCAAACCTTTCCGTGAAGATTTAGGTCTTGATGATGCTGGCTTCCACCGCATTCGCATGGCCAATACAGTGTACAGCGTAAAAAACAATGTCATTTATACGTCTGAAAATGGCCAACTGACACAGGTAGCTCAAAGCATCCTAACTGCGAAGCCTTGGATCCGTCGCAATGTAGATGAAGTCCTTGGCCAAACTCTAAAATTTAAAGCGCACTTTGCTTTCAAAAGCCGTCGTGGGTATGTGATTGAAGTAAATGGCGTTCAGTACACAGCACGTGTAACGACGGATCCAACCAGTGGCTTAGACAGTTATGCCAGCACTTATGCACCAATGTTTTCTTTTAGCAATTTACTGATAAATGACAACGGTACCTTACGTGCTGTCACTGAAAACGAAGTCAGTCATCCAGAATTTCAGCGCGTATTTAAGGCATGTCTGAATGCACGACGTCGATCTGATCGCGTAGCACAGCGCCACAACCTAAACCGCTGGAACTCACGCCATGAATGTGAGCAGTACAAGCTTAAAAAGAACAATACCGATGCCTTTGGCCGTACGTTTAACTAAGGAGAATCATCATGTCTTTGCAAATAATTCCTGCTGATCAAGCCTTAAACGTCAGCGCTATCATTACTTATATTTATGCAGATCCAGGTGTAGGTAAAACATCCCTCGGCTTTACGGCTGATAAAGCAATTTCTTTCGATTTTGACCGTGGCGCACACCGTACTGGT
>NZ_RCHC01000055.1 GCF_003664645.1 Acinetobacter chengduensis
CCATTAATTTCGTATAAGCGCCATTATGTTAAATATGGGGATATCATGTAAGAAAAGAGTTGGTTTAGATAAGGTCAAGGTTAAAACAATATTTCTCGTAACATCGCTAATTCAGCATCATGACCATTTAAATTTTTATATTTTCTTTTTTGAATGTTTAAATGACGATTAGCAGGATGAGTCAAAGCGACAATATTTGAAATTACTTGATTTTCACAAAAATGAGCATGTTTTATAATTTGTATTTCAGCTTGATCTAAATCATTAAAACTTTTTACTTTTTTCCATTGGTCTAAATCAATAGATAACTGTGCTAATAAAGGAGGGACAAAGCGACCTAAAGTTATAATGGTTTGAGGTTGTTGTATTGATATTTGATATTCTAAAAAATCTAAACATTGTTTTTTAAAGCTACTGGACTTGGAACCAGGGAAAACACCAATATTTGATTGAGAATTCATTAATCCCATATAAGCATTTGTAAAATAACAACTCGTCAAATCGATATTAGCTTCTTGGAATAGTATTCTTAAATTTTTCCATGTAGGGCAAGCTAATGACTCGCTTCCTAATGCAAGTGATTTTTTAAATCCACTGACGTTATCAAAATTATGTCCTATAACCATGATTCCACCAATTCTTATATCGGTAATGTCATTTTCATATTTCCATAAACCATCTCCACCAGGAAAAAAAGATGTTCCCTCTATTCGATCAAATAGAGGTACAACACCTTCAGGATATGTTTCATTATCGAATTCTTTTAATTTATTAAAAATTTTATCTATAGCTCTCAATTTATATTTTCCCTAAAATTAAAATAATAAACAATATAAAACATATATTTATATTGTTTATTACGAGCTTAATAATTTGCTATTTTGTCTTTTTTAAGCGGACATATAAGTTCTTATGATCACTGGTACTGGTTGGTCTTTCTTCTACATCAAAAACTTTTGTATATGATTTCACTAAATCTCCAAGTTTTTTAAAACCATATGTACGAGGGTCAAAATCAACTTGTAGAAGTTTCCACTGTGAGCCTAAAGAAGCTACAGTAATCCATTCAGTATCATGTGCATCAAAAACTTGTTTGATTTTATCTAATGGCAAATTAGAGCTAGTTTGAGACTTAGTTTGACTAGCATCTTTATTACTTGTATTAGCTATTTCTTTCTTAATAGTTGATGGTTCTTCTTTTACTTGAACTATAGGAGGTTGAGCAGGTGCTTCGTAACCAGTTAAGTTTTCAACATAAGTGAAGTGTGAACAAGCATTACGAAATGCTTCAGGAGTTTGTTTTTTCCCGAATCCATATACCGTTGCTCCTTGTTCTTTTATACGAATAGCTAAAGCAGTGAAATCGCTATCACTAGATACGATAGCAAATCCATCTATGCGATCTGTATAGAGCAAGTCCATTGCATCGATAATCATAAAACCGTCAGTAGCATTTTTCCCTGTTGTATAAGCAAATTGTTGCATTGGTTTAATAGCTAAGTTGTTAATTGCTTGCTTCCAACTACCATTTTGATTAACGAAATTTCCATATATACGTTTTACTGTTGCTTCACCGTACTTGGTTAGCTCATTTAGAATATTTTCGATATCTTTGGCTGACGCATTATCTGCATCTATCAGTACGGCTAATTTTGATGTTTTTTCTTCTGTTAAATTGAAGATTGTTTTTGATACAGCCAAAGTCTTTACCCCAAGATATTAAAATAAATGAAGATTATAGCTTTTATTGTTTAATGAGATTCTATTTTTACAAGGAAAAATAAAGATTTAGCTTATTTGAAATTAATAAGTTTCGCTAAAATTAACATAATACACGTTATGCGAAATTAGAA
>NZ_RCHC01000056.1 GCF_003664645.1 Acinetobacter chengduensis
GACGCTCAGGTTTATGGCGACGCTCAGGTTTATGGCGACGCTCAGGTTTATGGCGACGCTCAGGTTTATGGCGACGCTCGGGTTTATGGCAATGCTCAGGTTTATGGCGACGCTTGGGTTTCTGGCAATGCTTGGGTTTTTGGCAACGCTCAGATCAAACAACGCACAGATCTATTTTGGATTTCAATTATCGGAAGTGAGAACGGCACATACACCGCATTTAAAAATAAAGACGGTGGGATTTTAGTGAATCGTGGGTGCTTTAACGGAACGCTAGAAGAATTTACAGACGCCGTGAATAAGCGTCATGACGGTAAATTCAATCAGGAATACCAGCTTGTTATTGAATTAACAAAGCTTCGTTTGGCTCAACAAGTTTAAATCTTAAAAGAAGCTAGCTCTGAAATTTTCGACGAGGACAGAGCTGCAACTGAGGAACATAGTATGAACAAAACCTTAACCCCAATCAATAGCTTTAAAGTAACTCTTGTTACTTCGGCTATCGCGTTTGGTGCTTTAGCCTTCGCATATAACCCAGACTTCAGCATTCAAACTGCAAATCAAACTGCTCCTGCACAAACTGCAGTTGCAGCCATGCACTTTACCTCTGCCAACTCTGGTACTGCAGTTATTCGCTTAGATGGCTTCACGCTAGATGTCAGCTTTGACTTCGAACGCATCGATGACTCATACGGCGTACCAGGTAGTGAATTCACAAATGCAGACATCACAAACCTTAGCGTGGACAAAGTTCTAGATAACTCAGGATATCCAATCCGTGACTTTACCGACTTCAATGACCATCTGACCATTAACGCCATGCTGGTCGCTCACATGCTTCAAAACAAAATGTTGGAGGCTGTTTAAATGAATACTCATAACAAACCTTTCCGTAAAGATTTAGGCCTTGATGATGCAGGCTTCCACCGCATTCGCATGGGCAATACCGTGTACTGCGTAAAAAACAATGTGATTTACATTCTTTCTGCAGATGGCCGACTCACCCAAGTAGATGAAAGCACGCTTAGTGCCAAGTCTTGGATCCGTCGCAATGTAAATGAAGTGCTTGGCCAAAACCTAAAATTCAAAGCGCATTTTGCCTTCAAAAGCCGTCGTGGTTATGTCATCGAAGTAAACGGCATTCAGTACACAGCACGTGTAACAACAGATCCAACCAGTGGCTTAGACAGTTATGCCAGCACTTATGCACCAATGTTTTCTTTTAGAAATCTGTTGGTAAATGACAACGGTGTATTACGTACTGTCACTGAAAGCGAAGTGAATCACCCAGAATTTCAGCGCGTATTTAAGGCATGTCTGAATGCACGACGTCGATCTGATTGCGTAGCACAGCGCCACAACCTAAACCGCTGGAACTCACGCCATGAATGTGAGCAGTACAAGATTAAAAAGAACAATACCGATGCCTTTGGCCGTACGTTTAACTAAGGAGAATCATCATGTCTTTGCAAATAATTCCTGCTGATCAAGCCTTAAATGTCAGCGCTATCATCACTTATATTTATGCAGATCCGGGTGTCGGTAAAACATCCCTCGGCTTTACGGCTGATAAAGCAATTTCTTTCGATTTTGACCGTGGTGCACATCGTACTGGC
>NZ_RCHC01000057.1 GCF_003664645.1 Acinetobacter chengduensis
TATTTCAAAATGACAAATCTTCACCGCAACTGCAGCAGCTGTGGCGTGCCACACAAGTTGCGTCAACCGTTGCGATTACCCAAAAAGTCATTGAGAACGTCCGGACTGAGCTAGCTGAGAATAAAGAAAGCAGCCTGACGCCGATTGACTTGGCTGTGATCCGCCAGAACAACCGCCAGCAGATTCAAGCAGCGATTAATACTGAGCGTGAGCAGATAGCGACTGAGCTGAATGAAACTGCTGTCAGTCAAATTCAAGTCTATAAAGAAACTGCTGATCAGCTGCATTTACAGATTCAAGAACTGATCGAGATCCGCCCGCCAGTGACTAAAACAGTGATTACTGTGCCTTGCACCCTGCATTGGCTGGCGCATCAGCTATATGAGGATATGAGCCGTGTAAGCGAAATCCGCCGTTTAAATCCTGATTTGGTCAATCCCGCAGTACTGCGCCCCGGTATGGAGCTGACTGTTTATGCGCGATAACCAAAACAATGAAATCACTCTACAGATTGGCAGCTATCAAATCAGCGGTTGGGATGCGATTTCAATTGACAGCCAGATTGATACCCCAGCTGAAAACTGGAGCTTTAAGCTATTTCAAGTGAATGGCGACCCTTTGCCTAAAGATATTGCTGGCGCAAAAGACATCAAAGTTTTTTATAACAAAGAGCTGGTGCTGACCTCCATTGCAGATAAGGTTGCAGAGGCTGTCAGCCGCGATGGTTATGGACTTGAGATCAGCGGACGCGACTTGGCTGGACAGCTGATTGACTGTTCTGTGCCGATCTTTAGCGGGCGCCAGCTCACTTTAGAAGCGCTGCTTTCACAGTATGTTTTAGCGGGCGATCTAGGCTCAAAAATCCATGATGTACGTATCCAAAACAATGCATGGCTAAAAAATAAAGTTTCTGTTGAACCCGGTGAAGCCCTGTGGGATGCCATTGCGAAAGCAGCTGCAGTCACGGGCCAACATGTATGGCTTGAACCAGACGGTACGCTGGTTGTGGGTGATCCTTTTGCTGCTCCATATGTGGTTCAAACACCATTACGCTTGATGAAGCCTTTAGATAACAGCAACAACGTGCTTGATCTGTCTTATGTGAATGATGTCAGTTCTGTCTTCAGTGAAATGAAAATTTTAGGCCAAGACAGCAAAGGCAGCCATGTTTTATCTACGGCCACCAGCAACACTCAATATGGCTTTAATCGTCTAAAAATTATTTCTATGGGCGATATTGAGACTAAAGCCGAAGCAGATGCAGCATTAGAAAAAATCAAAAAAGACAATGATCTGCAAGCCTATTCACTTGATGCAACAGTCAGCGGCTGGACGATTGATGGCAAAGTCTGGACGCCCGGCTGGCACCTAAATTTAGAAACCAATGCAATTTCAAATGCCACGGCTAAATGGGCGGTTTATGGCCGCACGCTCATGCTTTCACGCGCTGAAGGCAAAACCACAAAGCTGAAGATGAAGCGTCAAGGAGACTGGGCGCAGCCATTGCTGCACAAGGAACCCGTTAAGAAAACCTCTAAGCGTAAAAAAACCAATAAAGACAAGGAAGCGCAGAAATGATTGGCTCAATGCAGCGTCAAA
>NZ_RCHC01000058.1 GCF_003664645.1 Acinetobacter chengduensis
ATCTGCGATGTGGAGCAGTTGTAGGCGTAAGTTTTGAATTTCCATTTTTTATCTCTGTGGTTGGGGTGTGTGAGATGTAATTTAGTATTTACTAAATAATTAGTCAATAGTTTTGCTAAATAAAATTAGTAATTAATTTAGTAAATGATAATATAGACAAAAGAAAACCCGATTATCAAAGGTGATAAAAATGAGTTTAGGTGGTGAAATACATGAATGGCGCAAGCAGTTGGTTGAAAAACTACTGCTGAATGGTGTAAGAGCTGAGGATTTGGAGGGGCAGGTGAGTGCGGCTGAGTTAGCTGTGTTTGGTAGTCACACGATTGAGACAACCATTAAGCATTCAATCAAGCTTACACCTAAGCTAAAAGCCACTCTCCTTGAATTTCAAGAAAAGAATGGCTGTTTTTTAGATATCAGCGCAAAAGGTTAACGACCAAAAATTGGAATGTCAGAAACATCTACAGCAGGCGGATTGGCTTTAGCAACAGCCTCCTTAATTTGTTTTTCTGATTCAAGATAGGTTTTCACCCAAAGATCAGCGCTTTTAAAGTTAATGGTTTGAGGGTTAGTATCAGCAATAGTTGCCTTAGTAAGCTCTAACGCTAAAGCTTCTATAATTTCAGGTTTCATATTTTCTCCGGTATTTATGGATGTTTGAGAACAATGTTGGTGCAGAGTCTCATCTTCATAATATCAGGGAAAATATGGATTTATAAAAAAGAAAACCCACCGTGGTGGTGGGTTGGAAGGAGTTCTAAGATGAATCGAAGCCAAGAAGATATAAAGATGGAGCTAACATTAGCTCTCATCAAATCTGGCATGCAGGATCCAGAATCAATCAATCAAGCAGTTAATAGCATGTATATCAATGTTATTAAGCGCACTCAACCTTCATAGCTTCTGAGTAATACAGTTTTTAGGCACTTTGAATAAAGCCGTAGATAGTACTCTCTGGCAAACTCTTGTCCTTGAGCTTCTTTACTTTCTGCGTTTGCAATAATTTTCATCAGTTCTAAAGCCACCAGCTCAACAGACCCATCAAGAGGTGTGTCTATTTCAAATTTATCAGTTCTTCCGGTATCCATTTTCCTCTCCACCCGATCTGTTCTAAAGGACTGCGTCGGGTTCGCAGTTTAAATTTCTTCTTGTCCTGCAAGCTCAATTCTAGAAAGAAAATCGAGAGGGATGCCAATACTTTCACCCGTTATTGTTTCAAAGTGAACCCACACCGCAGTTGCTTCATTCTCGAAGTTTATGCTGGTTAATTTCACTAAATTGTATGATTTCGCATTATTTTTCATGTGCACATTAAAGAGAGAGCCAATGTCCCAGACATAAGAAATAAGCTTTTGGTTTATGGCGACCTGTTCATTGCTTGTTAATTCTCTATACAAATAAAGTTCAGGCATTTCATACTTGTCATTCATTACCACATCCTCTTAATCAGAATACTTCTCTAAAAATTCATCAACCCATCCCTGTGCTACCTCAAGATTGGTTATGTCGGCTAACTTTAGATTAGTACCTTCGGCCTCGTTAAAACCCTCAATAATGGCT
>NZ_RCHC01000059.1 GCF_003664645.1 Acinetobacter chengduensis
AGTGTGGCCAGCAACGCTTTACCATAAGGCTGTTCATAAGTAGCTTTACGGCGTGTCAGGAAAAACTTAAAGATTTGGTCAACAATATGTTCTTGGCTAGAACCTTCTTTACGCAAAATAAGGCGACCATCGTTCTTAGGCTCAAACCATTGCATTGGTTTTTCCCCGATCCATTGCAAGCCAATATATCCCTCTGGTTTAAGCTCATATACAGCTTCTTGGACTGAATAACCAAAAAAAAGCGCATTAAGCGCGCCTGAAGCAATTTCAAAATACCATTCATCGAAAATGTCTTTTAGAAATTTTGATTCTGGCGTCTCACTTGGCTCAATTCTATACGGCGTACCTAAAAGCGCATCAATACGAGTTTCAACGGCCTGCGCAATCTCATCATCATCCAGCAATACCCTCAGCTTATGACGTGTAATACCTGCTTTACGTAACACTTCATCATTGTCGGGCTGTCGGCCGAAATGCACGAAAAAGTTTGAAATCGCTTCTTGAGTATATAAACCACCCTTAGACAAAGCCTTCTTTGACGCTTTGCCCTTTTTAGACTTTGCCATAATTTTTCCTATTGATATGTTCGAGATCCAGCTGTGGCTGGCTTCTTACCGATTCGAGCCTCATTGAGCTCTGTAAAGCCATCACTACAAGCATCCACTTGGTCATCATGTGTACCATTTGGAAAGTTGCGTAGTTCCTCAATGAGTGCTTTGTTCCAATCACCTCGTAGCATCTTCACATTGCCAATGTTGACCTGCGCAGCGAATGGTTGTGCCCGGGTAATCTTGTCACCTGATACCGTCTCGGCTTTAACATTAAAACCTGAAAGCATTGTGATGAAGTTTTTAGCTTGAGACTTCCCAGCTTGACCAGGATCCTGTGGCAATCGAATTGAAACAGACTTACCATCCATTTGAGCGGTTTGCTTAATGGTGTTTTCTACCCCATCAGGGCCCCATCGGCCTCGCACCATGTCCGCGATGTAAATAATATTTTCTTTGGTCTTGAGCATTCGTGGGCCAGCTGTCCAGTCACCCTCATTTTCAGAGGCTGCTAAATCCCAAGCGCGCACATCTTTGATAAATTCTGCTGGTAGCGCATCCACAATTTCAATTCTGTCAGGCTTAAAAAAACCACCCGCAGGTGGTGATGGTAATTGGCGATACTGCCCTGAGAATACATACGGCGCAGTATCCTCCATAACTTTTAAGCGTTCAATTGAATGCTTTGCAGGCCAAAGTGCAGTGCCGTCATCTTGAATCGCTGGCAGGCATAAGTGCTCCCATTCTTCACCATTCCCACCAGCGAGCAACCACCCTGCCAGATCTTCCTCATGCAAACGTTGCATAATCACGATGATTGGCGTATCAGGTGAGTTAGTTCGAGATTCTAAGGTGTTTTGAAACCACTCGATGACATTGCCACGAATCGTGTCTGAGCTTGCTTCACTTGCTTTGTGCGGGTCATCAATAATAATAGCTCCGCCAAACTCTTTTCGGATCTTACCAGCGCCAAAACCTGTGATCGTACCGCCTGTACCTTG
>NZ_RCHC01000006.1 GCF_003664645.1 Acinetobacter chengduensis
AACGTGTGGCTTATTACGTTCAAACTTAGCCTTAGCCATGTTCATATTCCTCGTTTACGTCGAACACAATTCTGAGCAAAACCCAGCATCGACTTGCTTGCCTAAAAAAATAGACACCCTGATACTTAAAAAGCAGACTAATAAGCCTGCTTTTGAAATCTTGTGCAACAATGTTGCTAAACTGTAATCTGGAGCTCTTATCGAGATTTGAACTCGAGACCTCTCCCTTACCAAGGGAGTGCTCTACCACTGAGCTATAAGAGCAAATTTAGTACTTCAATGGAGCGGGAGACGAGGGTCGAACTCGCGACATGCAGCTTGGAAGGCTGCCGCTCTACCAACTGAGCTACTCCCGCACGATGTTGGTACATTCCACTTAATTGAAGTCTTAAAATTGGTGGTGAGGGAAGGATTCGAACCTTCGAAACTTTCGTAGCGGAGTTACAGTCCGCCCCCTTTGACCGCTCGGGAACCTCACCATTTTACACTTACTTCAGTGTCGTTCTTCAACCATACTCAAACTTTCTAAGATGGTGCCGGCACACGGATTCGAACTGTGGACCTACTGATTACAAGTCAGTTGCTCTACCAACTGAGCTATGCCGGCGTTTCTTAGTGTTTCGTACGTTTCGTATCGGAACGGTGTGCAGTTTAGCAAAACTTGAAATCCTTGCAAGTGTTTTTTCTAAAAAAAACGTGAAAAACTCATAAAATCAATCCATTTGATGATAATTCAACCGATTTGATCACTGCACGAGCTTTTATTTGCGTTTCATTCCATTCAGATTCAGGATTTGAGTCGTAAACCACACCAGCTCCTGCCTGAACATAGACCTTATTTTCACGAATAACACAGGTACGAATCGCAATCGACATGTCCATTTCGCCGTGCCAGCCTAAATAACCAACAGCCCCACCAAAAATTCCACGTTTTACTGGCTCAACTTCGTCAATAATTTCCATAGCACGGATTTTAGGAGCACCAGAAAGCGTTCCTGCTGGGAATGTTGCCTTAAAAACATCCAAAGCATCAACATCATCGCGTACCTCACCTTGCACATTTGACACAATGTGCATGACATGCGAGTAACGTTCGATCACCATTTGATCAGTCACTTGCACTTTACCAATTTTGGAAACACGACCGACGTCATTTCGCCCCAAGTCAATCAGCATTAAATGCTCAGCAATTTCTTTTTCATCCGAAAGTAGATCTTTTTCTAATGCCAAATCTTCTTCTTTGGTTTTGCCACGTGGACGTGTACCCGCCAATGGGCGTACAGTGGCTACGCCATTTTCTAAGCGTGACAAAATCTCGGGTGAAGATCCAACAATATGAAATGGCGTGTTATTGCCTAAGGTCTGCCCTTGTACAAGGAACAAATACGGCGAAGGATTCAAGTGGCGTAAGGCACGATAGACTTGTAATGGCTCTCCATCAAAGTCTGACACCATACGATGACCTGGTACCACCTGCATCACATCCCCTGCTCGGATGTAATCTTTGACTTTTTCAATAGACGCCAAGAAGTTGTCATGTCCAGTTAAAGACTCAAAGTGTGGCGCAGTGTGTTTAATTGCTTTTAAGCTGACAGGTGTCGCGAGAATATCTTCGAGTTGATCTAATTGTGCCTGTGCTTGGGTATAGGCATCTGCATCATTTACATCTGCGTGCACAATTAAAAACAAAGTATCTTTTAAGTTATCAAAGACAATTACAGTTTTTGATAACATCATCCAGATATCAGGTAATCCTACAGGATCGTCCGCAGGCACATTTTTGAGCTTCGGCTCAATATAACGTACAGCATCATAGCCAAAGTATCCCACCAGGCCACCTGTAAAGCTCGGTAAGCCTGGCAAGTCCTGCTGGGTTGGAACTTTAAACTGAGATTGAAAGTCGCGAATAAATTGAAATGGATCGAGGCACGGTTGCTCACTCAGACTACCATCTGTAGCTTTTATAGTCAGCACACCTTCATTGCATGAAAATACAGTGGACTCGCCCAAACCAATAATTGAGTAGCGCGCCCAGTTTTCACCACCTTCTACCGATTCAAATAAATACGCTTGCTGGTGTTGCTTTAAACGCGCAAAGATAGACAGTGGTGTATCTGTATCTGCTAAACGCTGACGATAGACTGGAATAAGGTTATAGCCTTGCTGAGCAAGTTGCTGAAATTGTGCTGATGTTGTCATGTGGTTTTTCTCTTTTAAATTAGGGTTACTCAGTATGTAAATAAAATTGAACTGAGCGACGCCATCGAAAAACCTTACAACTATTCATGTTTCTTCCTTAGTACCCTTTGCTAAGCCAGCAGCTCACGTAAATCATCCACAATTAACTGCGGATGACAGTCTGCTATATTCTCACCATGATTATAGCCATAGCTGACCACAATACAATCAATACCCGCACGGCGTGACGCTTCAACATCATTTGAAGAATCCCCCACCATTAATACTTGCGCGGTTTCCACCTGATAATGTTCAACACAATGATTTAATTGACGTGGATGAGGTTTACGCTCTTCAAAGCGATCTCCACCAATCACATCATCAAAATAATGCAACATATCTAAAGTTTCTAAAATAGTTCGTGCTGGCTGCTCTGGCTTATTGGTCACACAGACCAATGTTTTGCCTTGTGCTTTTGCCCAGTCTAGAAACTGAAGTACCCCAACAAATGGGCGTGTCTCTGCGCATGGATCGGCATTATAAATTTTTAAGAAGGTTGCCAACAATTGTTGGTGCTGTGCCGCATCCACCGTTACGGTTAAATGCTCCAATACGCTACGACAAAACAGAGAAGTGCCCTTTCCAATCCAAACACGGACTTGTTCTTCACTCACCGTTGGAAGTTGCAATACATTCAAACTCATATTCATGGCCAGATATAAGTCAGCTGCAGAATCGACCAAGGTCCCATCTAAGTCAAAAAGGATGACTTCACGGTCTTGCAACTTCACATCAAACATAACGCCCTCTATTTTTTCATTTTCATTTCAAACCATACATTCCATCGACCCTAGATGCAATTATGGTTGATATCTTTTATATCAATACAACAAAGGCATGCGATTGCATGCCTTTAGAATTCGCAACTTCGAGTTTATTTAAAAATAAACCATGCAACGAGTGCAAGAATAATTAATACAATCAGACTCATTAGGCCCAAAGACGCATTTTTTTGCTCAAGCTTTTCTTCTTCGGCACGTGTAATTGGTTGCTCGACAGGAATTGGCTTAGGCTCTGGCGTCGCTGCACTAATATCTACACCTTCAGGAATTGGCGCAGGTTTAGGTACAGAAATATTTTGAGGCATTCCATCACGACTGAGCTGGACATTATTATCGCGCTCATTCAACTGCGTCATGCCCTGATCACTCAATTGTTGAGCAGCGGTTTTAAACTCTTCTTCAACGACAGGTGCAACATCTTCCACCTTAGGCTGAACATTAAGCTCAGATACAGCAACAGCTTCTGCAGGTTGACGTATTGGGCTCACAGGTACTTCTATAGGCTGTTCAGCAACATCTACTGTAAATCTAGCAGCACTGGCAAACTGCACCACATCGCCTGCATGCAATTCTACCGCATCCATAGCAATACGCACGTCATTAACAAAAGTGCCATTTGAAGAACCCAAATCCTGTACCCATAACGCTTGTTCTTTCAGTAAAAAAGCAGCATGTTTACGTGAGATATCTGCTTGTGGCAACACAATATCGGTCGCTTGATGGCGTCCCACCAATAGATCACGCTCAATATTGATCTCTTGCGTAGCTGAATCGCCTGCGTGGGCTTTTATTTTCCAAGTCATGAAATATGCTTCTCTACATGATTTTTTAGCATCATAGCATGCTGAATCAAGAAAACTTTAACCCCCTGTTAAAGTTTGATTCAGCATGTTAACGCAATGCTTATTGGATATTTTTATTTGCTGGCACACCATTTGGCACAGTAACGGTTTGGCGCTTCACTGTTGGCTCTATGGCCACAGGTGTAGTCACTATCACGGGTGCAGTCGGTACGGTCTGGTAAGTCTTGTTTGTTGTATTAGACGATAGCTTCGAAACAGGTAAGCGCTGTTGATATACATCATCAACCTGCTCTGGCAGTTTCGCAAAACTACCATCTGAATCTAAAGCCAACTGTAAACTATATAATTGGTTATAGCGTTGCTGGGTCAAACGACGAATTTCGTTGCTATTCCCAATAATAGTCGGGTGAATAAATACCAGTAAGTTACGCTTCTTATTGCTCTTGCCATCCGAACGGAATAAACGACCTAAACCAGGAATAGCACCCAAGCCAGGAACGGCCTGACGTAAATAAGATGTGTTGTCTGAAATGAGGCCACCAAGCACAATGGTTTGCCCATGCTCAGCCAAAATAGAGGTTTTTAAGGCGCGCTTGCTGGTGACCAAGTCAGACGCTTGCCCTTTATTTGCTTTTACATCTGAAACTTCTTGCTCTACCTCTAAGCGTACAGAACCACCTTCACCAATATGCGGAACCACTTTTAAGGTCACCCCCACATCTTTACGTTCAATGGTCGTATATGGATTGGCTGTACCCGTAGAACTAGTAGACACCGATCCCGTAACAAAAGGTACGTTTTCACCCACAACGATGTAGGCTTCTTCATTGTCCATCGTCACAATCGAAGGCGTAGACAATAAGTTCGACTTAGTGTTTTCTTTTAAGGCCTGAATCATTGCACCATACAGTTTACGTGAACCATCACTGCCTTCTTTATAATCACCCAATACCAACGATGTGCCTGCGCTAATTGCACCAGCCGCTCCTAAGGCACCATTCGCCACAGCACCTGCAGCAATACTCCCCAAACTAGAGCCGATATTATCAAAATTAATAATCCCGATACCGCTACTAATATCACCCAAAGCCCACTGCACACCCAACTGATCTGCATCATTACCTTCAACTTCAATAATGGCAGCTTCAATTAATACTTGCTGACGACGCGTATCTAATTGCTGAATCGCAGATTCAATTTCACGCATTAACTGAGGATCAGCTTTCACCACCAATGCATTCTGAGTTGCGTCGGCAATAATACTGATACCATTACTACTAAATGTCGTGATGTTATTTTGGTTATTATTACTACTATTATTTGAGTTTAAATTAATGCTCGAACCCGTATTATTGTTTGAGCCACTATTCGATGCTGAATTGTTATTCATTAAACTATTCATGCTCGAATTAGAGTTCGAAGAAGATGATCCTTTTGAAGAATCATTCGATGAAACTGCTTGACCCGTGACTAAACCTTGTAAAATCTCTGCCAAGTTTTTTGCACTGGCATATTTTAAACGGAAAACCTTCAAACCACCCAAGCGATCTGCTGAAGGCACATCCAGCATTTCAATCATTTGGCGGATACGTTTACGTGAGGCCGTATCCCCTTTAATAACAATTCGATTGGTACGATTATCCGCAATAATACGAACACGCGCACCTTTCAAATCTTTAGCCGCTCCCGTAGAACTCATAGAGTCCAACAAGCCAATCATCTCTTCTGCTTGACTCGACTGTAAGGTCACAGCCTCAATATCATTTTGGCCTGTACCATCCAGGTTACGAATAATGGTTTCAAGCTGATAAATATTGCTTGCACGATCTGAAATGATTAAAGCATTCGTCCCTGCAACCCCAGACAAATGCGCAAACTGAGGCATAAGTGGGCGTAGCGCAGGAATCAAATCATTGGCATTGGTATTGTCCAGCCAAATAACACGAGTCACAATTTGATCGCCCGTCGCGCGATGACGCGCATCGTAAGGCACACCCGAGCTTTTCACATTGCTGTCTGGAACCAATTTAATGGTATTGCCAGAAGGAATGGCCACCACACCGTTTACATTCAATACACCTAAAAAGAGATCATAGACCTCAGTTTTATTGAGTGGCTTATTTGAAATGACCGTGACATTGCCTCGAACCCTTGGATCAACCGCAAAATTCTTGCCCGTAATATCTGCGACTTCGTTAATAAATGCTGTTAAATCTGCATCACGTAAATTAATTTTCCATGTCTGTGCATAGCTGGCAGTGCTGACCATAGCCACCAGCGGCGCCAAAGCATAGGCGGCCAATATTGGACGATTATTATTAAATAAAGCCATAACTACTCGTATTTCCTAACCTGCTTTAGTGATCACACATCACTTCAAATCCTGTTGTACGGTTACCACTTGATCACCGCGTTTTATTTCGAGCTTGACCTGACCCTCACGTCGAGCTTGTTCTAATAATTGTGCTTCTGTTTGTCCTTGGCCGACAGTTTGACCATTCAGCGACATAATTCGATCACCTGGCTGTAAGCCAAGCTTATTACGTAACCCTACAGGTGTACGCGCTGTCACCTCGTAACCATTGCCACTTCCGGATGCACCAATACCCATATCTTGTAAATACTGATCGCGATTTTCTTGTATTCGTTGTACCGCTTGACCTATGGCACTACTGGGCTGATTGTTTCCCATATTGTTTGAGGAAGAATCACCTACATTGCCATTTTGTGCATTGGGCTTTACTTCTGGCACAATGGGTTGATCTAAACCATTTTCCATGCCCTTAAACTGTAGTTCACGTACAGCACCACTACTGGTTCTTAAAATCACTCGATCCCAATAGACTTCAGACAAACTATAGTTGGAACCTAAGATAGGCTCCCCCACGCGATAACGGTCAGCGACTTCATTGACTTTAATGACAGCCGAGGAAAATTGACTTGGATAGCCCTGTACAACCCCTTGTAGCGTCATATTTAACTGCTGATCACTTGCAGAGGTATTCGTTGCTTCTTGAAAAAGTGCAAATGCGCTGATATTTGGCACCTGAGCTTGCTGTGAACCCAATTCCACACGTTCAATCTGCATGACTTGGGGGGGTGCCAATAATAACCACAGTAAAGCCGCCAATTTCCAGCATAAAACTAAAATAGCAAGGGCCAATGCCACAGGTGCAAGACGATCCGCTTGCTTTAAATCGAGTTGTTTAATTTTGTCGATCCATGCACTCATTACATGCCACCTCGGATCAAGGGTTGACGCGAGCTCACCACATAGGTGTCTAAGCCTGCCTTACCATCATAAGAAGCAACATTCATCAAAAGACGTTGCGTCAATTGCACGTCCAGCATCAAGCTGTTGTCCAATTGCAAATTCATCATTTTTTGTTCGCGCTGATCACGCACATCAATGAACAATTTACCTTGATCATCTGAAAGCTTTGCCAGTAACGATGGTATCGTCATTCGATCTTGGCGCTGGGCAAAGGTATAAATTAACTCACCGCCCGCCCATTGCAATTGACCTTCTGCTTGCGTAAACCCTTGACTTGGATTATAGCGAGTAGCTACATCCTTAAGTTGAATCGCATTCACTGGCCACTGCCAATCCGCTAAACTTTTCAGTGTTTCTGGTGCAATTTGTCCATTTAAATTTTGAATACGCAGGGTTTTTCCTAGGCCATAACCCACCACTGCATCAAGCTTGGTATTGCCACTATGAATTTCAACATTTGCGCCAACACGCAATAAAATTAAATCCCAAGGCCGAGTTTTCCAACTCACAGATCCTGTTAGCTGGTCTTTTTTCCAATCGGCTTGCCCACGCCAAATGTTGCCACTGACGTTATGAAGGGTCTGATTATTTTTATAAAATTTTGAAAAAATCCATGCTGCTGGAACTTGCAACAGGATAAAAATAAAAAAACTAATGAGAGCAAATATCAACCATCTGATTTGCTTTGGTTTCTTGCTCATCCTGCCTCAACTGAACTTATCATTTTTCTTCCATGAAACTTGCTTTCTTTATAGACACATTATGCACACTTTTTCCACAACGCCAATTCATAGAGATAAAAAAACCAAGCAAAAATGCTTGGTTTTTTATCTTAGCGTCCAATCATGACCATGTCGTGACCAATTGCCTCGAAGTTTGCTTAGGCTTAGATAATAAAATCTTCTAATTTCGCGCCTTTTTCAAGCTCAGCAACTAACCAACGAGGTTGTTTACCACGGCCTGTCCACGTATCTTCTGGGTTTGCTTTGCTACGGTAGCGTGGCTCTACTGATTTACGTACTGTTTTTTTACGTTTACTTGCGCCAAATTCTAAAATTTGTTCAATGGTTAAACCTAAATTTTCAGCGATTTCTACGATTTGATTATAAGCGTCTTCAACTGCTTGATCTTTTTTAGAGGCAATTAAAGCTTCCGCTTCAACCTGTAGTCTTTTTAATTCCTCTACAGATAAATTACTGATGTCTGGCATTACATTAACTCCGAGTTTCATTTTATTTTGTTTTGTAAAACACGCTCATCATATTTATATTACAATTAATATTCAATATAAATAAAAATAAAAAACATGTTTTCACCAATCTTCACAAAATAAATATTCCACTTATTTAAATCACATTTGATACCTTTAATTCTAATTCTTTCATTTTTGAACGTAGCGTTTCTGGAATCGGTGTTTTATTCATATTGATTTTATCTACACAAACAATCACAGCCTCACCTTGAGCTATAACAGCCTGTTGTTTTTCACTCCATAAAATATAACTCATTCTTAATGCACTATTTCGGAGCTCTTCAATACGTGTCGCCACACTTAATGTATCTGGATAAAATACGGGTTTTAAATACTGACACTGGTTGGATGCCACTACAGTAAATATATCTGTAGAAAATATATCTAGAGCATCAAAATATAGAATTCGTGCACTTTCCATATAACGATAATATGCCGTATTATTGACATGGCCATAAGCATCCATATCCCCCCATGCAACAGCTTGCTTAAGAATAATCGGATAGTGATTAATGAAGTCCATTTATCGCGTCCTTTTAGATTTTAATTTTTACGAAATTCGCATTATTTTCAAAAATAAGATTTAACTGTTGTTCTAAATCTTCTTGACCTTGTAACAAGGACTTAATTCTTAAATAACTCATCAGCACATCATCTGGATATAACTGCAATAGAGTCTGCGCATCCTGAGTTCGGCCTGTTGCCATGTAGACATGCCATTTTGCAAAACTTAATACAGGCAAAGCCGGATAACGACTTTCCCAAAGATTAATCTGCTGTTCAGCATGTTGATAGTCTGGGTTTTGACACAATAACTGCTGCTCAAACCATAAATAGAACACTTCTTGGTTAAATTGCTCCCCCAGCAAGTGTTCGGCTAACTGCTGATGTTGCATTCCCAGTTCAGGCAAACGGGCTAAAACTTTTAACCAAAGCACCTTAATCTCATAAGGGCGGACTTCTATTTGCTCGTTTAAATCTAAATAGCGCTGTTGTAAACGCTGCAAATCCGCCACAGAGGCTTGATCAAATGCCTTCAACAACTGCTTCAACCAAATTTGCTTGGCTGTTTCATCTAAATGACCATAGCGCGTAGAATGTAAATATAACCACGGGAACTGAGCAGCAAACTGTCCCCATAAGCTAATTAAACGTTGCTGATAAGACTCTTTAACATTATCCAACCACGGCGATAACTCATGTTGATTTAAAAATTCAAGATGTGTTAATGCTTGCTCGCCATCATTTTTTGATAAATAAATTTCGATCCGTTGCTGTTCTGCTAACTCAAATGCTGTGGGGTTCGCTTCATTTAAGACCATTAAAGCTTCGTCATATTGCTGACGCATCCAATATAAACGTGCGCTAATAATTCCTTTTAATAAGCCAGACTGACTAAAAACTTGCTGAATAAAATTTTGTTGATCTGATCCTGCATTTAATAACCACACGACAGCCAATTGCTCATAAGGATGCAGTTGATTAAAATTAAATACTGTTTCTATTTTACGTTGCTCACGGCTTAAATAACGTTTGACTGCCAACCAAAGCATTTGAACCAGAAAGCTAAATAAAATTAAGCTGAAAATTAAAAACCAAAGGTTGGTTTGTATTTGCCATTCACGCCAATATAAATACACATAGCCCGCGCCATAACCATAGCTCAGTAAACTAAATAATGCCGTACATAATAGGGCAACAAAAACATAGGCAAAAATGATCTGTTTCATGTTGGCTTATCCAATTAAAGTTCGTGTATTTAATACTGGTGCAGTAAATACAGGTGATTGTTTTAATTGGTGTATCCGCTGAATAAAATGCTGTGTGTTTGAATCAGGCAATTGCTTTAAGTTTTTTTCAATTGAACTAAGCTCAACTTGAAAGGCTTGATACTGCCCTTTTTGCAACAGTTGCTGTGCATTTAACAAGCGTAATTGTGCTTCTTTTAAAACCAATGACCGTTGCATTAAAACCGCACTTGGTCGATCAACTGATTCAATTTGAATCCAGCGTTTTAAAAATGACTGATCTTGTTGTGTCGGCGAACTAATATGTTGTTTTTGAATTTCTTTAGCGAGTTCTACATCCAGCTGTTGTAGCAAACTGACTGTCTTTTGATTTTGTGTGTTGCGCGCTTGTACAAATTGCACAATGTTGCCACGATCTTTTTCAATGACTTGATGCAAACTGGCTTTTAACGCAGGCGCTAAAGGATAACTTTCTAAACTTTGATCTAAGTGCATTAACTTCTCTAAAGCCAATGCATATTGTTGTTGCTGTAGCGCAAATTCAATGTAATCTAATTGCATGGCAATCAGCTTACTCGGTGCCATTTGCTCGACTGGAATTGAGTCAACCTGTGTCGTTGGCGTAGAACTTGTCGCTAATGGTTGTCCTATTTGTCGTTTTAACGCCGCCATTTGATCATTTAAGTTGGCATTGCTTTGTTCAAGTTGGCTCTGCTGTTGTTGCGCTTGCTGTTGCTGCGCTTGCAAAAAATAAACATCATAACTCAACTTCAGCAACCACAATGCCAGTACAACCACCAACAAGATAGACAGTTTCTTCATGTATTCCCTTGTACAGCATGAAGCTGCTTTAAAATAGTATCCTGTTTTAAGTCTTCAAGCTGTATCACTTGATAGTCCAGTTGATGCTCATGACAAGATTGCTCAACGAGACGAGTCACTCGCTCTGCCAAAACAAAACAGTACATTGATGTCTGCTCACACAAATAGTGCTGTGCTAATCTTAGCCAGTTGTTCCAGCTAGCCTCACTTGTAATCAGTAATACACAAGCTAATGCTTCACGAATGACATCCAAATGTGCCTGCAAGGTTTGTGTCGCAGACACAGGGCAATCCCGTCGATACAAAACAAAGTTAAGCACCTGAACCCCTTGATTAGCTAAGCTATCCATCATAAATTGACGGCCACCTTCACCACGCCAAAAAGCAATTTGCGCAGATGAATCTAAGTGTTGCAATACAGGTAAGCTTAGCATGCCTTCTGATGTTTCAACCTCAGGCACATGGCTTTCAAAGCCATACTGCAAAAGTGCTTGTGCTGTTGCCTGCCCGACCGCAATCCACTGAATGCGGTGCAAATCTTCGGGCTTGCCACCAGCCTGAGCCAAGGCTTGCATACCAAATGTGACCGCTGCAGGACTAACCACTACAATGACCTTTACTCGGTCGATTTGTGCAAACAAATGCGCAAGTGACTCAGACCACGGCATCGCCTCAAGCGCTAACAAAGGAAGCTCTAATACATCCATCCCCTCAGCTTGCAATGCTTGTGTGAGCTGCTGGGCACGGTCTGAGGGTCGGGTATTAATAAACAACATGGCACAAAGGATAAAGTAGTCTTAGTACAGTGCTTTTAATAAATCGCCAGCACCTTGCTCAAGCAAGTCTTTGGCTAAGGCCACGCCTAAAGCTTCTGCATCTGCAATAACACCTTGTTGTGTTGCTTTGAGTAGTGTTAAACCATCAACACTTCCGACACGGCCTTCAATGTGTAAACTGTCCTGTTGCAATGTGGCATAACCTGCGATAGGCACTTGGCAACCGCCTTCCAAATACGCATTAAAAGCGCGCTCTGCGCGTACACATGCATTGGTTTCGGCATGCATAAGAGGCAAAATGTAATCTAATACTGTAGTGTCGGCTTCACGGCACTCTAAACCTAATGCACCTTGGCCCACGGCAGGTAAGCTTAGTTCAGGTGCCAATGTATGGCGAATGCGCTCAGCCAAACCAAGACGTTTTAAACCTGCACTGGCTAAAATAATTGCGTCATATAAGCCTGCATCCAGTTTAGATAAACGCGTACCTACATTGCCACGTAAATCAATGATTTCTAAGTCTGGACGGCTTTTTAAAATTTGACATTTACGGCGTAAGCTTGATGTGCCAACTTTTGCCCCTTGAGGCAAATCTGCAAAACTTGCATAAGTATTGGAAACAAAAGCATCAAGTGGATCTTCACGTTCACAAATGACCGCGAGCGTTAAACCCTCTGGTAATGCCATGGGTACATCCTTCATCGAATGTACAGCCAAATCTGCACGACCATCGAGTAAAGCGGCTTCAAGTTCTTTTACAAATAAGCCTTTCCCACCAATCTTAGCCAATGGTGTATCTAAGATTTTGTCACCCTGAGTTACAAATGTAACCAACTCGACCTGCAAACCTTGGTGTAATGCTTCGAGACGAGCTTTAATATGCTCTGCTTGCCAAAGTGCAAGCGGGCTTTGTCGTGTTGCAATCTTCAGGGTTTTCATAACATTCAAATAACAGTCAATATGAGCATATTCTAAACTTAACTGTCTTACATTGAAATGCAATATCTTTAAGGCAAAAAATACGATTAAAACTTAGAGTTTTTGTATTCGCTCTCTTAAATTGGGTAAATGTCGGCGACTGACTGCCAAGCGCTCTTCTAATTCACGACACCGTACTTGATATTGCCCTGAACTCACTACTTCTAAACCATCTAAATAATTGACTGACACCAATGCATTACGATGAATCCTGATGAATTGATCACCAAATTCAAGTTCTAAATCTTTGAGTGTTTCATCAATTAATACACTGCCATTTTTATGCCTTACCGTGACATATTTTTGATCTGCCAAAAAATAGTAAATATTTTCAACAGGGACCAATTCCACGCCACGATAGGTCTTTGCCGCAATTTGATGACGGCTGATTTTGAGTTCTTCCATATTTTCTTTTTGTTTTATACCGCTCATTTGAGCTTGGGTGAGTTTAACGAGATGATCTAAAACTTGCTGCAATTCCTGTTGCATCACGGGTTTTAGCAAATATCCTTCTGCGTTCGACTTAAATGCATCAAGTGCATGATGGTCATAAGCAGTACAAAAAACAATGGCTGGCATTGGATCGAGTTCACGCAAATGCTGCGCGCAAGCTAAACCATCCATTTCAGGCATTTGAATATCTAATAAGATGACATCGGGTTCTAGGCTTTGTGCCAAATCAATCGCTTGTTGTCCATGCGATGCAGTTGCCACAACTTGATGTCCCATCTGTGTGACCAAACGTGATAATCGCTCTATTGCCAGAGACTCATCATCACAAATCAGGATGTCCATTTCTCCTCCTTACACAGTTCACTTTATTTATTTTTATAAGTGCACGGTGCTGTTTTTACTTATATTGATACTGTACAACGGTCGTAAACATTTCTTTGCCCGCATACGTTTGAAATGTCACTTGTGGCCCATAATAGGCTTTTAAGCGCTGATGTACATTTTCAACTGCAATACCATGTCCTTGGCGTAACTTTATTTTATCCTGAACAAATGGATTAGTAATGACGATATTGACTTGATTTTGCGAAATTTCAATCAATATGCTTATCGTACTCTTTGTTAGAATTTTTTCAACTCCATGAAAAATACTATTTTCCACTAGAGGTTGTAAAGTTAGTAGCGGAATTTGTACGCGATCGTACATTTCTGGATTAACTAATTTCCACTCTACATTTAAGCGCTCACCTAAACGAATTTGTTCAATAGCCAAATAACGCTGACATAACTCCACCTCGTCTTTGAGGCTGACCAATTTGAGTTCTTGAAAACTCGCACGAAATAAGCGTGATAAATTCAACAGCATTTGTTCAGCTTTATCTGGATCAATTGCAATTAAGCTAATAACGCTGTTCAGACTATTAAATAAAAAATGCGGATGAATACGCGCTTGCATCGCTTGAATACGTGCATTTAGCTCACTATTTTGTTTACGCGACCATAACTCTCTTAAATAAATATAACGAAAACAGATCATGCCCAAAAGCACACCAAAACTTAAATGCATTAACGCGCCATCCCACACATGCGTTACACTCAAACCTGCTAGGCTCAGGTTTTCACCAAAATAAATTAAGCCATTGATACTCAAGGTGGTGAACAGCACCAACACTTGCAGGAGTAAAAAGCCCAAAAACAACTTAAATTGTAGGTTTAATGGCGATAGCCTCGCCTCAAAATATTCTGTTAAGGCCGCAAAAGATAATAAAATCCAATTAATAAACAGCACATATTGCATGGTATTGGTAAAGCTTAAATACTCCCATGCTTTGGCCTGTGCCAAGGCCAATACCAAAGCCAAAATATTCCCGGCCCACAACAATTCTAGTAAATACTTACCTCGACCAAAACGCATTGCAAAGTAACTCAAAGTTGTGGTTCTTGACCGCTCGCGAAAAGTTTGCAGGTCTGCTTCGGCAATGGGCGTTGAATTTGCTATACTCTTTTTAGTTCTACCGCTTTTTATCTTATTGAGCCGACATGACCACATCTTCTAATTCCTCTAATCCGTCACAAGCCCAAACTTCGGGTATGTGGGGCGGCCGTTTCGCTGAAGCAACGGATGCTTTTGTAGCTGAATTTACAGCATCTGTTCAATTTGACCAACGCTTTTATAAACAAGATATTGCAGGCTCTATTGCGCATGCAACCATGCTTGCAAAAGTTGGCGTTTTAACAGAACAAGAACGTGATGACATCATCACTGGCTTAACTGCGATTAAAGCAGATATTGAAGCAGGCAACTTCGAGTGGCGCATTGACCTAGAAGATGTGCACATGAACATTGAGTCACGTTTGACTCAGCGTATTGGCATCACAGGTAAAAAATTACACACAGGTCGTAGCCGTAACGACCAAGTAGCAACCGACATCCGTTTATATGTACGTGATGAAATTGATGCTATTTTGGAATTGTTGCAAAAACTACAAAAAGGTATTTTGGGCTTAGCTGCTAAAAACACCAATACCATTATGCCAGGGTTTACTCACCTACAAACTGCACAGCCAGTGACTTTTGGTCACCATTTAATGGCGTGGTTTGAAATGCTAGTACGTGACTCTGAGCGTTTAATTGACTGCCGTAAGCGTACCAACCGTATGCCATTGGGTTCAGCTGCACTTGCAGGCACAACTTACCCAATAGACCGTGCATATACAGCAGAACTTCTAGGCTTTGAAGCAGTTGCTGAAAACTCACTAGACGCTGTATCTGACCGTGACTTTGGTATTGAATTTAATGCTGCAGCTTCACTGATCATGATGCATTTGTCTCGTATGTCAGAAGAAATGATCCTTTGGACATCTGCACAATTTAAATTTGTGAATATTCCAGACCGCTTCTGTACGGGTTCTTCAATCATGCCACAAAAGAAAAACCCAGATGTACCTGAGTTGATTCGTGGTAAAACTGGCCGTGTATATGGCGACCTCATGAGCTTATTAACGCTGATGAAAGGTCAACCTTTGGCATACAACAAAGATAACCAAGAAGACAAAGAACCCTTGTTTGATGCCATCGATACAGTTCGTGGCTCACTCATGGCATTTGCTGACATGATTCCTGCTTTGGTTCCAAACATTGAAATTATGCGTGAAGCAGCACTTCGTGGCTTCTCTACAGCAACTGACCTAGCAGACTACCTCGTGAAAAATGGCGTAGCATTCCGTGATGCACACGAAATTGTAGGCAAAGCCGTTGCACTTGGCGTGCAAGAAAGCAAAGACTTGTCTGAATTAACACTTGAACAACTTCAACAGTTCTCTGACTTAATTCAAGCCGACGTATTTGAAAAAGCATTAACACTTGAAGCTTCTGTGAATGCACGTAACCACATTGGTGGTACCGCGCCTGCACAAGTTGAAGCTGCAATTGCACGTGCATATACACGTTTAGAACAGCTTTACGCTTAATTGCTTTATACAACTTTGGAGTATTGATATGTCTCGACAAATTTTTTGCCGTAAATATCAGGCTGAAATGGAAGGCTTAGACTTTGCACCCTTCCCTGGTGCAAAAGGCCAAGAACTTTTTGACACCGTGTCTAAACAGGCATGGAGCGAATGGTTAAAGCACCAAACAACGCTGATTAATGAAAAGCGTTTAAATGTGTTTGAACCTGATGCAAAAAAGTTCCTTGAAGAACAGCGCGAAAAATTCTTCAGCAATGATGAATCACTCGAAAAAGCTGAAGGGCTGAAGCCTGAAGCGTGATAAAGCGGAGCACTGCTCCGCCACGTTGCAAGACGAGAAGCTAAGCTTCGAGTGAAAATAAGGCATTGCCTTATTTTTCTGCAAGACAAGCGAAGCGCATAGTTTCAAATGTCAAAAAGGAGTCCGCAAAGGCTCCTTTTTTAATGTTCCACCCTTACGCAAGGCAAGCGCTGAAAGCGCGCGTAGGCTTTAATCTAAAAAGAATCTCCATCTTAGGGGATTCTTTTTTTATGCATTACTTAAAAATTAGGCAAGACAAGCGAAGTACGTGGCTTCAAATGTTGTAAAGGAATATAAAAGACTAATTTTTTATTTCTAAAATTGCTCCGCCACATTTCAAGACCAAGACACAGCAATTAAAGCTTTCATTGACCCGTGATTTATTTGAAGTAAAGTAGAATGGATAAGAATGACTCATTCATTAGAAATGTTTCAACCACGCAGCTTTGTATCAAAATAATTTAATGTAAACATGCATATACACAACGCACATAAAACTCAACATTACACTACAAGAAGCCACATGATTCCTGACGCTTAGGTGCCTATAATGGCAATTAAGGATAGAGAGTTAGACTCTTCTTCTATAACCACAAATATCCCCGATTTTTATTCCCAGTCTTCCCCCAAAGTCTGGGAATTTTTTTATCCTTTTTTTGTGTCACTTCTACTGCCATCACGGAATACTCAAAACAACGTCGTATTTTTTAAATATACAAGCCATAAAAAAGCCCCTCATTTGGAGGAGCTTGATTTCGATCATCTGGCTGAATTATGGTTGCTTTAAATACGGCCAAGCGGCTTTCAAATAAATAAACATCGACCATAAAGTTAAGATCACAGCCATATACAACAAGCCATAACCTAACATTTCAAGCGGTTGCCAGTTTAATAAAAACACGGTGATCGCAATCATCTGAAAAGCAGTTTTATACTTACCTACCGTAGATACAGCCACACTGGTACGTGCACCCAATTCCGCCATCCACTCACGTAATGCAGACACAGTAATTTCACGGGAAATAATTACAATGGCAGCAAAAGCCATAGAAATTGTCGGTTGCCATTGCACCAGAACAATCAGCGCAGCCGCCACCATCAATTTATCTGCGACAGGATCGAGAAAACGACCAAATGCAGATGTTTGATTGAGAGTACGCGCCAAATAACCATCAAACCAATCAGTTACTGCAGCCACAACAAAAATACCCGTCAACAAAATATGACGCGACATGCTTGCATCATGACCTTCTACGCCCATTGCTGGTGGCCAATACGCCACCGCAAGAAACACGGGAATTAGCCCAATTCGCGCTAAAGTTAAAATATTTGGAATATTCAGGATTCGACCTGCTGCCATAGACACCGCCAGTGTTTACCCCCATCGTGCATGATGTAAATGCACAATTTTCTGAGGATTTATCCATCATTATTAATTGCGTTCACTTTATACGAAATGCCCTACAGTGTCACTAGGCAAAGACCGTCACCACTTGACGCGAGATCGCAATCAGACGATCAGAGCTGTCCCAAAGGTGTGCTTGTTCTGTCGAATAACCGTGCGCAACATAGTCGGTCACGACTTTATATTTTAACCAATCATGCAAATTTGATTGCAAGGGATGCACGCAAGTCAATTGCCAAGTCAATGAACTGGCAGGCGCCATCATCTTATACATAGGCAACACACCCGGTGGCCACATATCAAATGCCGCCATCAAATCTGCAGTTTGTAATGCTCTATTTTCATGCAATGCAGGATCGAAGCGGAACCAGCCACCAAAGTCTGGCTTTGGGCTTGCTGTACACGGATATTGTCCTTCCGCCCAAATCATTTGCATTTGCTTGAAGCATTCAGGCGCAAGCGGATGATGCTGTGCAATCTGGAGTTGCTCAACGGCTGGGTATGCAGGAGCAGGCATTTCTTGATGAACCCGAATACTCGAGTCCCGTAGCACACCAAAACTTGCGACCAAAATCGTTTGTACGGCGTCATCTTGCCATAAACGTACTTCAATGGTGGTGACTGACTTACCTTGACGCAAGATTTCTGCACTCAGTCTCACCTTAGCCAATTGCACAGGCCCCACAAAGGTAACACTGGCACTCAGCAAGCCTTTGCTTTCATCTGCAATGCTTGCAATGGCTTTATGCATTAGCATACTGGCAACCAAGCCACCATAAATGGTTCGTCCTTGTAGCCATCCTTGTGGGATATCCACCCATTCAGCTTGATCAATTTGTGCATACATTTGCGTTAACGACATGGGACATCCTTCTCTAAAGCGCTCAGTCAGTATAGTTATGCAAGTTGGAACTGATGTGAATGATCATTGACCCATGCGTCATTGAGCACTTTGACCAAGCCTATGTCATAGTAGCCATTGAAACAGCAGAATTTAAAGCGCCTCATGTAATATTTTATAGATGGTGCGTGCCATTACATCACCCAAACCGGGTACTAATTTAAGATCATTTTCTGATGCCTTTAACACACCCTGTATGCCACCAAAATGCGTAAGTAAATCACGGCGACGCTTTGGCCCTAAGCCCGGAATTGCTTCAAGTACAGAAGAACTACGTTTTTTATCGCGTTTGGCACGGTGCTTGGTAATTGCAAAGCGATGCGCTTCATCACGTACCTGTTGAATCAAATGCAAGGCTTTATGATCTTCTGGTAATTGAATTTTGTGGCCATCGGTAAAATGTAGGGTTTCTAGGCCGGGCTTACGACCTTCCCCTTTCGATACACCAATCATAAAGGCGTCCAGTTCAAGCTCTTGCATGACCTCCATCGCCATGTGCAATTGGCCTTTACCACCATCAATTAACAGCAAGTCTGGGAGCATCGCTTTTTTATAACGTCGGGTCAGTGCCTGACGCATTGCCGCGTAATCATCCCCTTCGGTAATGTCTTGAATTGAAAACTGACGATAGTCGCGCTTACGCGCACCACCTGAATCAAATACCACGCAAGATGCCACCGTTGCTTCACCCATAGTATGCGAAATATCAAAGCATTCGATACTATCGACTGGGCGCCCCACCACTTGCTCTAACTGATGGAAACGCTCATTCAACTCAAAATGATTGGCAAGCTTGCCTTTAATCGCATGCTGTACATTCATCTGCGCTAATTCTAGCCATTCAGCACGGGTTTCACGCACCTTATGCTTAATCTGAATTTTTTTCTCAAACTGCTGTTGTAGTGCATCTTCCAACTCTTTGCGGTTCGCAGGTTCAACATTCACAATCAGCTCAGCTGGAACTTCATCTGCCACTTGGAAATAAAAATTGGCCAAAAAGTCAGATAGCATTTGGGTTAAGTCATCACCTAACATATCTGGAAAATAGCTCTTTCCCCCCAGCATTTTACCGTTACGCACATGCATAATTTGTACGCACGTCACGCCCGCATGATAGGCAATGGCCATAATATCTGCCTCACCTTTGACTTTATAAATCGCTTGCTGCGATTGTACATCGCGCAGTAGCGCCATCCGGTCACGATAAAACACCGCTTTTTCAAACTCCAAGGCTTCGGCTGCGGTTTCCATTTTTTGAATCAATTCCAAATTCAGCTCTTTGGTATCACCCTGCAAAAAGCGAATCGAGTTATTGACGTCTTCTTTATAATCTTCTGGGGAAATGAGCCCCACACAGGGTGCAGAACAACGCTTAATTTGATACTGCAAACACGGACGTTTACGCTGTGAAAAATAGCTATTTTCACACTGGCGCACATTAAATAATTTTTGAAGCACCACCAAAGTATCACGGGCATTATAAGCACTTGGATAGGGCCCAAAAAATTTGCCTGCCTGATGTTTGCCCTTACCACGGCCTGAAGCAATTCTCGGATAGGGCTTGTCACTTGAAATAAAAATATAAACGTATGATTTATCATCGCGTAACATGATGTTATACGGCGGACGATGTAACTTAATCAGGTTTTGTTCTAATAATAAAGCTTCTGTTTCAGAGCGTACCACCAAGGTTTCAATATCATAAATTCGAGCCACCAACGCTTGAGTTTTTGGATGTTCAATGGTTTTGGCAAAATAACTCGATACACGATTTTTTAGATTTTTAGCCTTTCCCACATATAACAACTCGCCGTCTTTACCCAGCATGCGATACACGCCAGGCAACGTGGTCATGTTGGCTAAAATCGTTTGAATATTTTCACGTGCGTTTTCGTTCACAGGTTGCTTTTCGTTTGGCATATAAAACGATGATGTAGTCGCATGATGCTTTTTTCAAGTCTTGCCAATAGGACCAACACTTCAGGCCATGTCCTTTTTACAATAATCTCTCGCCCAGCACTTCATTTCAACGATCATCTAATTGCTAAAAACTATCAGTCCCAAAACTGAAGTTTGCTATGCTCAAGCTGTTGACTGACCAAAGGACGCTTTCAAATGAGCAATGCCAATCATGCTTTCCATGCTGTGCACCCTGCACTGTCTACACACAGCACATCAGAAAAAAACCGCTTGATTGGCAAACCGCGTTTTCATTTTGAACCAGAAGCTGTCATGCAAAAGTTACGTGAGCGCATTATTGGACAAGATGCAGCTCTAAATGAAATTGAAAAAATGTTGTCTGTGGTTAAAGCAGACTTTTCCAGTCCAGACCGCCCCTTGTCTGTGACCCTCATGCTTGGACCAACTGGCGTGGGTAAAACCGAAACCGTGCGTCTGATTGCCGAGGCCATTTACGGGCATCCAAATGCATTCTGTCGCATAGACATGAATACACTCGCACAGGAGCACTATGCGGCTGCCATTACGGGCGCACCTCCGGGCTATGTGGGTTCAAAAGAAGGCAACAGTCTGTTTGACGAAACAGCAATTGTAGGGAGTCATACCCGTCCTGGCATTATGCTATTTGATGAATTAGAGAAAGCATCGACCGAAGTTATTCGTGGACTGATGAATGTATTGGATACAGGCCGTTTGACCTTAACTGCAGGCACCAAAACCATTGATTTCAGCAATTGCATGATCTTTATGACCAGTAATGTGGGGGCGCAGGCAGCTCAGCAATATCTCGATAAATTGAATTTTTTACCCAAAAAAATGCAAGATCTTTGCCTTAAACGCGTACCAACACAAACCATCATTGAAAAAGTAATGCAACGTAAATTCGACCCTGAATTTTTAAACCGTATTGATCGCACCTTGCACTATTTGCCAGTACAAGATGACGCGTTGCCAAAACTGGTCGATATTGAACTGGAAAAATTAAATCTGCGTTTACAGCATCAAAAGCGTAGCGTGACCTTAACAGCCACAGCCAAAGCACATTTTTATCAAGGGCACGATATCCGTTATGGCGCGCGCCATTTAGGCCGAAAAATGCGAACTGAATTGGAGCCAATTTTGGCCTTATATTTTTTAACTCATCCAGAGCACATGAGCTTAACACTCGATGCACAAAATGGCACATTGTGTATTGCAACGCAACAAGCCAGCTAAGAGCTGATTATCACTTTCAGTTAAACCTTAGTAGCACTCAAACTGGCTTTAAATGTGGCAAGCTGACGCGGAGAGATTAAAATAAATTTTGGCTTGCCATCCTGCACATAATCAATACGCACACGCTGAAAAGATAGCGCAGGTGCAACGGTTGAAAAATCTGTGTCTCTAACGCTTTGTATACTGGCCAAAGGAATATGCCATGTCAAAAACATAGACTTAACCACCAGCGCTTTGGCCTGCAACTGATAACGCGTACTCCACAAAGGCCACCACAAAGCCATAATTGTAAGCGCATAAACAGTCGCAAATGGCCAGTTGTGTAGCAGACTGCCTTTAGCCAACATATTTAATAACAATTGAAGTAGCAGACCAGTCATTGAAATGACGAAGCCCCATACCCACCAGTCAATTTTTGAATGAAATGTTTGTTTCTGCATACTTTAATTCCCCCAAATTGCTTTCATTCTATACAGAAATTTAACGTTAAAAAATTTAAATGACAGTCAATTATGCTATTAAAACTGCGCTTTTATGTCCGCTTATAACGTTATGATGTGCCCAGTGAGTAGTGTCGATTGAATTATAAAAAATAAGCGGATTGACCTTTTTGACTAGACAGACACGCATTGATCTCTTGAAAAATTAGACTAATTCCTCATATACATAAACGTGATAAAACTAAAAATATGAGTTGAAACAAAAGTTTCTTCACATGATGACCAGCTGAATTAAGCCTTAAAGCTACGGGATACAAGTTTAAAGACTAAAAAATTTGATGACCCTTGCGTCACGGCTTGATACAACTTGTTATGTTCTTTTTGGATATAGTTATCGTAAGATTGGCGAAGCAGAAATGTGCGCAGGAATCGCGCTCACGCTTCACAACATCAACTTAGAAGTCCTCCAAAATAAAGGAGATCAGGCATGATCCACGCTGGCAATGCCATTACCGTCCAAATGCTTTCGGACGGAATCGCAGAATTCCGCTTTGACTTACAAGGTGAGTCGGTCAACAAATTTAACCGTGCAACGATTGAAGACTTTAAAGCTGCAATTGACGCTGTTAAAGCAAACGCAGACGTTAAAGGTTTAATCGTCACTTCAGCTAAATCAACGTTTATCGTTGGTGCTGACATCACTGAGTTTGGTGCAAACTTCGCTCAAGGCGAACAAGCCATTGTGGACTGGGCACTGCCTGTTCACGACATTTTCAATGCATTTGAAGATTTAGACCTTCCTAAAGTTGCTGCTATTAATGGCATGGCTTTGGGTGGCGGTTTTGAAATGTGCTTAGTCTGTGACTATCGTGTCATGTCTGAAGCTGCACAAGTCGGTCTTCCAGAAATCAAACTCGGTATCTACCCTGGTTTTGGTGGTACTGTTCGTTTAAGCCGTGTGATTGGTATCGACAACGCGGTTGAATGGATGGCAATGGCTGCGCCGAAAAAACCGGCTACTGCACTTAAAGATGGTGCTGTAGATGCGGTTGTGGCTGCGGACAAACTTACCGATGCTGCCATTGACCTTGTGAAGCAAGCACTTGCTGGTCGCCTAGATTGGAAAGCAAAACGCCAAGAAAAATTAGAGCCTGTTAAACTCAACATGCTTGAGCAAATGATGGCGTTCAATACAGCAAAAGGTGCTGTACTGGCAAAAGCTAATCCTGCTCAATACCCTGCGCCAAAACTACTTTTAGACTCATTACAAGCAGGTGCAAGCCTTCCACGTAATGAAGCGTTAAAAATTGAAGCACAAGGCTTTGCAAAAGCTGCGGTAACGCCACAAGCTGGCGCATTAATTGGTCTATTCATTAACGACCAAATTGTGAAGAAAACCTCTAAGCGCTATGAAAAAGGCGCGCATCCTGTAAACCAAGCAGCTGTACTTGGCGCAGGCATTATGGGTGGTGGTATTGCTTACCAAGCGGCAAGCAAAGGCACACCAATCATCATGAAAGACATTGGTAATCCACAGCTTGCTTTAGGTATGAAAGAAGCGAATGGCTTGTTAACTAAACAAGTTGAACGCAAAAAAATGAAACCTGCGCAAATGGGTGAAACACTTGCTCGCATCCGTCCTACTTTAAGTTATGACGAATTCAAAGAAGTGGACATCGTGATTGAAGCTGTAACGGAAAACCCTAAAGTGAAGGGTATCGTACTGGCTGAAACTGAGAAGAATGTACGTGATAACACAATCATTGCTTCTAACACATCTACGATTTCAATCACTCGTTTGGCTGAAAACCTACAACGTCCTGAAAACTTCGTCGGTATGCACTTCTTTAACCCTGTTCACATGATGCCATTGGTTGAAGTGATCCGCGGTGAGAAGACTTCTGCTGAAGCTATTGCGACGACTGTAGTTCTTGCTCAAAAAATGGGTAAAACACCAATCGTGGTGAACGACTGCCCGGGCTTCCTTGTAAACCGTGTGTTGTTCCCTTACTTCGGTGCATTTGACCTATTACTTAAAGATGGTGCTGACTTCCAGCAAATCGATAAAGTGATGGAAAAATTCGGCTGGCCAATGGGCCCTGCTTACTTGATGGACGTTGTGGGTATTGATACTGGCGTTCACGGTGCAGAAGTCATGGCTGAAGGTTTCCCTGACCGCATGAAGCCAGACTTCAAAGGTTCAATTCAAACCATGTACGAAAACAAACGTTTGGGTCAAAAGAACGACATTGGTTTCTACAAGTATGAACTTGACCGTAAAGGCAAAAAAGCCAAAGTGGTTGATCCAACTGCGTATGAACTTGTTGCATCTGTTGCAACTGCGGAAAAACGTGAATTTGATGCTCAAGAAATCATTGACCGTATGATGCTGGCATTCTGTAACGAAACTGTTCGTTGCCTAGAAGACAACATCGTTGCAACTGCAGCTGAAGCTGACATGGCGATGATTATGGGTGTAGGTTTCCCTCCATTCCGTGGTGGCCCAGCACGTTACATCGACCAAACAGGTGTTGCTGAATACGTTGCGCTTTGCGACAAGTACGCGCACTTAGGTAAAGCTTATGAAGCGCCACAAATGTTGCGTGACATGGCTGCTAACAACAAAAAATTCTACGGTTAAGGAGCAACGTGAATGGCTACTTTAAATCCGCGTGACGTTGTCATCGTTGATGGTGTACGTTCTGCAATGGGTAAAACCAAAAACGGTATGTTCCGCAATGTCCGTGCAGACAGCTTATCTGCTGAACTTGTACGTGCTTTAGTTGCTCGTAACCAGTTTGATACCAACGAAGTTGAAGACGTAATCTGGGGCTGTGTCAACCAAACCCTAGAGCAAGGTATGAACATTGGCCGTAACATTGCGTTATTGGCTGATTTACCCCGCACTGTTGCAGGTCAAACTGTAAACCGTCTGTGTGGTTCTTCTATGCAAGCGATCCACACCGCTGCTGCTCAAATTATGACTGGCCAAGGTGATGTATTCATCATTGGTGGTGTGGAGCACATGGGCCATGTGGGTATGATGCACGGCATCGACCTTAACCCTGAAACATCTAAGCACTATGCAAAAGCGTCTAACATGATGGGCTTAACTGCTGAAATGTTAGGTCGCATGAATGGTATTACGCGTGAAGAACAAGATGCGTTTGGTGTTGAATCACACCGTCGTGCTTGGGCTGCTACGCAAGAAGGCCGTTTTAAAAATGAAATCGTGGGCGTCGAAGGTCACGATGCAAATGGCTTTAAACAGCTTTGCGACATTGACGAAGTCATTCGTCCAGATGCTAACCTTGAAGCATTCCAAGCTTTACGCCCTGTGTTTGATCCGAAAGGTGGTTCTGTAACAGCTGCAACATCTTCAGCTTTGTCTGATGGTGCTTCTGCAATGTTATTGATGTCTGCTGAACGTGCTCAAGCGCTTGGTCTTAAGCCACGTGCTGTGATCCGCTCTATGGCAGTTGCAGGCTGTGATGCTGCAATTATGGGTTATGGCCCAGTTCCAGCAACTCAAAAAGCACTTAAACGTGCTGGTTTGAGCATTGCTGACATTCAAACTGTTGAGTTAAATGAAGCATTTGCTGCTCAAGGTCTATCAGTAATGAAAGGCTTAGGCATTTATGATAAGCAAGACATCATTAACTTAAACGGTGGTGCGATTGCATTAGGTCACCCATTGGGTTGTTCTGGTGCGCGTATTACGACGACTTTGCTGAACGTTATGGAACAGCAAGATACACAAATTGGTCTTGCGACCATGTGTATTGGTCTAGGTCAAGGTATTGCAACGATTATCGAACGTGTTTAATTTTTAGTTAAACACTGAGATTAAAAAACCCCGCGAAAGCGGGGTTTTTTATTAATTTTTCATTAGATTATTAACGTTAATAATGCATAATACGCATAGAAATCAAACAAAACAGAACTAGAGTATCTATGAAATATTTTGCGTTACCACTTATCGCGAGTCTTGCATTTACAGGCTGTGCCACAACAAAAATCTCTGATGAATCTCGCCAAAAATTAAATCAAACTCAAGTTGCAATTCAGGTAAAGCCCGTAGCGATTTTTGTGAACTCGTGTTTTTTAACCAATGAGTTAGGAAAAGATTTAGTACTGCATGAGCCTAGTCAACTGACAAGTGAAAAATTTATTCAAACTTTTACACAACAGCTCAACCAACATAATGTAACTGTCAGTACTTCTGCTACGCCATTTATTTGTGGTTCAATGTCTGAAGAACAACTGAAAAAATATGAATTTCAGGCTGATAGAAATTCTAAAAGAACACCTATCAACACATATCCTTTATTAAATCAAAATAATAATATGCCTGATGATCAACGTGCTGCAGCACTTGCCCTCACTCAATTTATAGCCAAAACAGATGCTGTAAATTTAGCAAACATTCAAAATAAAAATTCTCAATTAGATATGCCTCAGCTTGATGAAAAAACAGTAAAGACTTTAAAAGAATGGGCAAATTCAAATTATATTTTTTGGGTTTCTCTCGATGGCATGAATGCATCTTTAGGAAATAAATTTGCAATGGGTACCTTAAGTTTAGGTGTAACACTAGCAACTATGGGGGCAGGTGCTGGTATAGTTACAGCATACATGCCTAAAGAAGGTCAGCAATATTCAGTTCGCCTATTAGACTTAGATAAGCAATCATTTGAATGGCATAAATCCGACTTACTCAAAGGCAGAATTTATTCAACAAAAAACCATACCTTACAAGCGGATCAGATCCTAAATCCTTTGTTTGAAACAAAAGTAAATTAAAGTTTAGACTTAGATAGTGATCCCTTTTTCAACCATTTAGTAAAGTAAATGTTGAGTTGATACTCATATCTTCAACTCAACATATTACAATTTTAGGGTTAGATTTTCAGTGCTTTTAGCATCCAAAATGCTATTCAATCCACTTTCTTCCCTGTATTGAACTTATGCACATCACTCATATTTTTCATTGTTTGTCTTAATCTTGTAGCACTTATACAAAGCACTTAACTCAACTTCTTTAAAACTAAATAGAAAGCTTAGCTGAGTGGCAATACCTATCTCTCCACTGCATTCAACGACACATATAAATTTTATGACTTTAAACTTTTGAGTTTGACAACTTTTTAAGCGTTTTAATGCTAGGCTTAAACACGATAAGAATTCAGCTTAACTATATTTAAAATAATACGGAGTTTATCGATGTTTACATCACCTTTAAAAACCATCATTTACTTAAGCGTTATGGGAACATTATTTATAGGCTGTACCACCAAAAACCTCATTACTAAAGACCATAAAACCCATACCCGTACCAATAAAGTGACCTTGATTGAAGACCAAGTCGTGGCATTTGGCAAACCCGCTCAAAATCTGCCAAATTTACCTGCGGATAGCTTAGTCATCGCAGGGCAACAAAAAAGTTATATCCTCACCCAAGGCGGTTCTCAATTTATCAGCTTAATTGGGAAACTAGACCCTAAAAATATTCAAGTCACCCGAGACCTGAGTTTTTATTCAGAAAAGAATGATGGCCATTTCACAGGCATATTGCCATTGTCTTATGTGAAGCTCAAAGAAGACATTACTAAGCGCGATAAAGAATTCTTTATTGAAAATGGTGCTAAGGAATGTTCAAGCTCTAGTGATGAACGCATGTCTGCACAGCGTTTCTGCTTCGAGATTAAATTGGCAGGTGTGGTCTATCCAGCTGCTAACAATTTAAAGTCTTTAAAAGCTTTAAGTAAGCCTTATCAGGTGAGTATTTATACCCAGCAACAGGAAAGTTATAAATCTAAATCAAACATGAATCCTTTGGAAAAATTAGTACTCCTGCCTTTTGCTGTCGCGATCGATGTGGTAACTCTCCCTTTCCAAGTCGCCAATAAACTTTTTGACTAACCCTCATGTATGGGTTTTCTTAAACTTATATTCTTCAATAAAGCCCCTCAATATTGGGGGGCTTTTATATGGGCTAATAAATAAGCTGAAATGCGCGATATAAAAATACCGATTCAAAAGTAGAAACCCAAGCGTAACAATCTGAAACATTATGTTATCGCTCTGTAAATATAGTTGATTAATCACACAATTTTAGATCACTACACAATCAAGCCCATAATAAACAAGCATTTAAGCATTAACATAGCGCCCTCTTCCAACCCAATTACAAAATTCAGGATGCTACCCATGAATGCGATTAAAACTACTATTGCTATTGCTCTAGTTGCAGGTACAACTTCAACAATGGCTGCTGAGCAAAGCTTTCTTGCAACAGCAAAAGCAGATGCAATGAAAACAGCAACTGCTGTACAAACCAATACTGTTGCTACCAAAGATGCTACTGTTAAAGCTGTTGTTGCAGAAAAAGACGCAACTGTAAAAACAACTGTAGCAGCTAAAGATGCAACTGTTGCAAAAGCTGTAGCCACTAAAGATGCAACTATTAAAACTGCGGTTGCAACAAAAGAAGCTGACGTAGCTAAAGCAACAGCAATGAAACAAACTGCTGTAGCACAAAAAGATGCGACTGTAGCAAAAGCTGTAGCGACTAAAGATGCCACTGTTAAAACTGCGGTTGCAACAAAAGAAGCTGATGTAGCTAAAGCAACAGCAATGAAACAAACTGCTGTAGCAAAAGCTGAAGCTACTCAAGATGCAACTGCTGAAAAAGCAAAAGAAATTAAAGATATTGCAAACAAACCAGCTGTAAATGCAGAAGCGAAAAAAGACTGTGCAAAAAAATGTGCAGAGAAAAAAGCACAAGTAGCAAAAGCACAAACTGAAGAGAAAAAAGGTTTCTTCTCTTGGTTTAAGAAATAAGCGCGCCTAGCGATATTTCTAAGTAACAAATAAAAAAGATGCCACGCATGGCATCTTTTTTATTACCTGTATTTCATAATCAATACATGCATTGACCGCATGATTTACATCACAGCCCTGCTATAAACTATTTTCCAGTTCTACACGATTGGCATGGCTGACTTGTTTCATTTGTTGATTCAGTGCCAGTATCTCTTTATATAAGGCATTAAATTGCTTTAATGGCTCATCTTCATAAAACATAAATAGTTTATTTTTCTTTTCCCAACGGTTATTTTTCAGCACTTCAAAAATTTGATCCGCTTTGGCTAAACTTTGCTGCTCTAGTTCAAACAATGCATGTGCATCATCATTTTTTTGACTGTCTCTTAAACTTTGTGTCAGTTGATGGCTATAGCGACCACTCACCGCCAAATGCTTGGCTTGATCTAAGCTACGTTTCTCCATTTCCTTCGTTTGCTCAGCATAGGCGTCCACCACCGCATGTACATCTTTCAGCATTTTTTCTGTTTCTACATATTGCTGTTTTTTATCTCGACTTAAACGCTCTATATCTAAAAAATGATCCCAATCTAAGGCTTTTAAATCACGGATATAACGGTTTCGAGCCTCTGCCGTTTCAATCATTTGATTCAACACAAAACTCGCCATAATTTGATAATCACCCGAAAGGCGTGCATCGGAAGTATCTACTTGAATAGGTGTATCGACATGTCGAGCAGCTGTTAAAATCTGTTCGGTTTTATCCAATAACACCTCTTGATAGGCTTGCAACTTTTGCTCATCTTGCTTTTGCACATAATATTGGTAAAACAATCCACCAAAAATCAGTACGGTGGCCAGTGTTAAAATAAGTGGAATACGTGACATAAAAAGCTCCGAGTGCCGTGACCCAAGCCACTTTGAATTTAAAATAAATTCTTTAACTTGGTGTGCTTCAATCAGGTTGTTCTATCTTATTTTGCTTTTGAATTTAAAATATGTAGGCTTTGTTTGGCTTCAGTTTGAATTTAAATTCAAATTTTTATAGATCAGTTTATGTTTAAATTCATTTCAAAAATAATCCTCAACATGCTTTTAAATTTAAACTGCAATTGAGCTAAATCTTGAGGTAATGGTCACAAATATTGGTATATAACTTAATCAAGAAACTAGTTATTAAGGCAAATTTAAAGCAAAGTGATGTATGGCTATTGATCCGCACACCACCTTCCAGATAGATACATATAGCTATATACGCAGTTAAGGTAAGGTGCGCTCTAATATGCCTAAGTTCAGTTGTTCTCGGCCCATTTGTACATTGGTCGCACTACGGTCAATACCAAAAGGTTGAAGCATAATATACAGACCATTACGCGGGTCTGCGGACTGTAAGCCTTCAGCGATATTTAAAATATGTTGCTGCATTACTGGCGATAGACTCGCTAAATTAGGTGCAGGTTCTGGTGCTTTTAAATCAAGGTTTTGAATCACAGTCGGATCCGCCGCATAATTTTGTGTATTACGCTCCAGCTTCATGACCTCTTGCTGTAATGCTTTACGTTTTGCAGGCTCTTCTTGTGCTGGCTCAACCACTGTTTCATTTCTTAACTCACGGTCAGCCATCACCGTTAAAACTGGCAATCGCACGGCTTCAGCATTCTCACCTGTCGTTGGCTCTGTTGCAAACGTATGTACCGTACATAAGCTTAGTACGCTAGCAATCATTAAAATATAGTATTTTGGAAGATTCATAAGACAATTCTCAAATTTAAATTCAAAGCTTTCGTTTCTTCAAATCATCTTGAAATTGTACAATAAATCACCTTTACTTCTTTAATCCTCAGATAAACGGTGCTGCTGATACTCAGATCACAAGCTTAAACATCACGCTTTTTTATTGTCCAATTCTGAGCAAAACTGGAAACTGCACCTCATAGCACTGCTGTGGTTGTTGCTGCAAAAATTCAGCCATTTCCGCTAAGGGGTTTAGTCCTGTCAATTGCACATAATGTTTTAAACCCGACCATGTTTGAAAATAGTCCAACAACTGTTGCCCTGTCCAACTGTACTTCAATTGCAGTGCTGGTACAGACTGCTCTTCAAAAGGAAAAGGAATGCTTTGATAGCACTCATCTACATAGCGCCGTTCTGCATCCCAATAGCCCTTAAGGGTCACTTTATATAAGTGCTGAATCAGCTGATCTAAGCGCAAATCAGAAGCTTCTATCAAACCATAGCCAATCACCGCCAAACAACCTTGCGGTTTTAGAACTCGTTTTACTTCTGCATAAAAGGCATCAAAATCAAACCAGTGAATTGCCTGTGCGACTGTGACTAAATCTACACTATGATCATCAAGCCCTGATTCTTCGGCAGATGCCGCCTGATAGATTACATTTTCAAGCTTTGGTGCCTGCGCCAACTGTGCAGCACTTAGGTCGGTTGCGAGTACCTGCTGAAAATACGGTGCCAACCAACCTGTAAATTGTCCAGAACCTGCACCACAATCCCATGCCAAGGCATTTTCAGCTACATGTAACATGATTTGCTCAATAATTTCCGCAGAATAACTGGGACGTGCTTGCTGATACAGCGAACTGTTATCTGAAAATAAATCCTTCATTTTTCCTCTGCCCTCAAAGTACAGCTGTCTTGCACCGCTCGTTTTTATGGTCTTTCAACACACATTAATACATTGTGATGCAATACAAAATAGACCGAAGGTCGCAAGCATGGGCCACGAATATTTTTATTTTAGCCACAGTTCAAATAGGGCGTTCGCCGACTGAATTTGAAATCGAGCTGCAGTACAGACGGTTGCTTTTTAAGCATATTATTAAAGTGGAGACGAAAAAAAGCCCCAAACATGGTTTGAGGCTTTTTTGAATATGGTGGCGAGACCCAGGATCGAACTGGGGACACACGGATTTTCAATCCGTTGCTCTACCTACTGAGCTATCACGCCGATGCGGTGTATTAAGCCGTATCTGGTCACATTAGTCAATCAAAATTATGATTATTTTTTCCGAGTGAATAAATTTTAGGCAAAAAAAATCCTTGATGGGATCAAGGATTGAAACTTTAAATAAGTTTTGAATATGGTGGCGAGACCCAGGATCGAACTGGGGACACACGGATTTTCAATCCGTTGCTCTACCTACTGAGCTATCACGCCGATGTCGCGTATTAAACAGTTTAAGCGACATGCCGTCAAGCATCATCAGTGCTTTTTTGCGTGTTTGTTTACTTTTACAGCAATATTTCACACCGATTGATTATTTTTTGTTTAAAACTCAGTTTTTTAGCGCTATTTCTTTGCTTTTTAGCATGGCCTCTTGGCGCTATCCAATGTGATTATTTTCTTTTTATCTTATTTTTGCAGAGGGCTGGTATTTATATGGCATAAAAAAGCAGCCCGAAGACTGCTTAAGATGTCATTATAATTTATGCAAAATTTTACAGCTTGTCTAAATGTGCCAAGCAACGGTGAATCGCGCCACAACCTGGTTCAAATACTTTGACACCTTTTTCTTCTTCCATACGACATGCTTCGCTCACCAGCCTTTCTGCAACACCGCGACCGCGATTTGCTGGATGAACCACAATATTTTCGAGGACTTTACTTTCACCTTGTCCAGTACACCAAATTGCACCAATCAGTTTGGTGTTAAACTCTGCAGTATAGAATAAAGTATATTGCGTTAAACTTTGTTCTAGTTGCTCAATGGCATCCGCGCCGTCACTAAACTCTGGGCTGGTGTCATACAGTCGCTCAAGCTGGCTGCGTACTTCATCATTTTCCAAAGAAGTATAGGCATGTACGGTAATAGGCATTGATAAACCCTCCTGAGCAATCTAATATCGTTGACTTCGTCATTAAGGCGAAAAATTTTACATCATTTTTAACGTTTTTGAGGAACGTGTCTATGACAGATCGTATCAGCGAAGTGGTAAGAAACACTAACGAAACTAAAATCCGAGTTCGTTTGAACCTCGATGGTACAGGTCAAGGCACCCTCAATACTGGTATTCCATTTTTAGATCATATGATTGATCAAATCAAGCGACATGGCTTATTTGATATTGATATTCATTGTGATGGCGACCTCGAAATTGATGACCATCATACTGTAGAAGACTGCGGTATTACTTTAGGCCAAGCCTTTGCACAAGCATTGGGCGATAAAAAAGGTTTGAAGCGCTATGGTCATTTCTATGCGCCACTGGATGAATCTCTAAGCCGTGTAGTCATCGATTTATCTGGTCGTCCGGGCCTATTTATGGATATTCCATTTACACGTGCCATGATTGGTCGCTTTGATGTTGATTTATTTTCAGAATTCTTCCAAGGTTTTGTGAACCATTCATTAATGACGGTACACATTGATAACTTGAAAGGCAAAAACAGTCATCACCAAATTGAAAGCACATTTAAAGCATTTGCTCGTGCACTTCGTATGGCATGTGAAATTGATCCACGTGCTGCCAATACTGTTGCTTCAACCAAAGGGACTTTGTAATGACCCGTATTGCCCTTCTTGACTATGGCATGGGAAATCTTCACTCTGCAGCCAAAGCACTAGAGCATGTTGGTGCAACAGTCGATGTGACCAATGACCCGAAGTTAATTGCTCAGGCAGATAAAATTGTATTTCCTGGTGTAGGTGCAATGCGCGACTGCATGCAAGGTATGCACGAAGCTGGTATTGATGAAGTGGTACGTAAGGCAGCCTTCAACAAGCCAGTTTTAGCAATTTGTGTGGGCATGCAAGCATTAATGCAACACTCTGAAGAAAATGGCGGTGCCGATGCACTGGGCATTTTTGAAGGTGTGGTTAAACGCTTCCCAGATGTAGAAGGTTTAAAAGTACCGCACATGGGTTGGAACCAAGTGCATCAAGCAGATCCGAGCCATCCAATGTGGAATAACATTGAACAAGACGCTCGTTTTTACTTTGTACATAGCTTCTATGTTGAACCTAAAGATAAAGCGCTTGTGGCAGCGACGTGTGATTATGGCCTAGAATTTTGTACAGCGATTCATCAAGAAAACTTGTTTGCGACGCAGTTCCATCCAGAAAAGAGCCATACTGCTGGTTTACAATTGTTAAAGAACTTTGTGGAATGGGATATTTAAGTCCATTTCAAAGTTAAAAAGCCAACAAATATGTTGGCTTTTTTTATGACTCATGGTCATGATTTTAAATTTAATTCACTATAAGTTAAATAATTTCAAAATCTTATCTTTTAAAACAGCACTAAAAGTCTGAACTTTAAAAAATAAAATATTCACTTAATACATTAATTAATAATTCACTTTCAGTGTGTCATGAAGTGTAGTCTCTTGAGTGTAAAAGTAGCATTAAAGGCCTGTTTTTTATAAAAAATAATTACATTTTCTCACAATTCTTTTTTATAACAATATTTGCTTGTTTTTTAACACAAAAACCATAAATAGTGACATATATCACCTTTATATGCATTTTTTATAGTTTGTTCACACTATGTTTGTCTGTTAAACATAAATGGTAAGACCTCTTCATGAACTTTCGAATACAAGAAATGCATAAACGGAGAATTCCAAAATGTTTAAATTATTTTCGGGCAAAATCAGTGGCGTTTTAACGCTAGGTTTACAGGGCCTCACCAAAGCTGTGGGCCATATTTTAGATGCCGTCGTACATACAGCCGATGCACTTATTGATACATTGGGCGTAGTTCTCTCTCCACTCACAAGCGCTTTAAGCCATGTACCTGTGCTGGGTACAACGGTGAATAAAGTCTTAGACACCACCACAAATCTTTTAGATTCAGTTACAGGTGAATTACACCAAACTGCACATACGTTAAAAACAGGTAACCTTGAAGGCGGTGTGATTGACCTGCTTGATGGTGTCACTAGCATTGCAGGCAATGCGGTTACAGGTGTTGCAGGCTTAGCGGACCATGTAGTTGGCTTAACCGACCCACTGACAGAAGTACTCGGTCAAGTGCCAGTATTAGGTGGTGCAGTTTCTGCCGTAGGCGGTACAGTAGACAACTTATTGGGCTTTGTAGGTGAAACAGGCCAATATGTAGCAGACATCAACCCAACCGATCTTTTAAATGATCTTGCATCTAATCCAACTGGAACATTGGGTGGTATCGTACAAGATCTTGCAGGCTCTGGTGCAAACCTTGTAGCAGACTTAAATCCATTGGTTGATCTTGCTTCACAAATTCCAGTATTGGGTAGTGTTGTAGGTGCGGTCAGCGAAACTGGCACCAACTTAACAGGCTTGTTAGGCGAAACTGGCCAATATATTGGCGGCATTGATGCTGGCCAATTTGTAGGTAGCTTACTGACCAATCCAATTGCTACTGCCGGTGAATTGGTTCAACAGGTGTCAGGTACGGTTGATAGCCTACTAGATGACATTGCGCCAATTACTGATTTAACCAACCCAGTCCCTGTGGTGAATGTTGCTGTCGATGCTGTAGGTGCATTGGCAGGAGGCTTAACTGCGGGTCTATACGATGCAGGAACAGTGTTAAGCACTGCACCATCTTTATTGGATCAATTCCAATTGCCTTCTTTTGTCTAATAGCTCCCAATTACATAGTTAGCTCATATTGTAACTTCGCACTTAAAAACCTGCCCTCATGGCAGGTTTTTTTGGTTAGCACATCGATGCTGTGTTGTTGTCTGATACGACAACGCTTACTTTGCCTATTTTTTGAAAAGATATTAAGCTCAAATACTTGCTTACTTTCGTGTCCACCCCATGGATCAATTACAACATACCACACTGCCTAATAAAGAAGATATTCAGCACTTCCCTCTCTTTCAGAGCTTGCCTGCTGAGCAGATCATGGTGATTGATCGCAAAGAACAATGCCAGGCTATTGCAACTGAACTGATGCAAGCCGCGCTGTTAGGTTTTGACTCAGAATCTAAACCGACCTTTCAAAAAGGCGAAGTCGCGACTGGCCCGCACTTAATTCAATTGGCCACGCATGAACGTGCATATCTCTTTCAGGTGAATACCGAAATTTTAGCGTTTTTAAAACCGATCTTTGCCAATCGAGATCAAATTAAAGTCGGCTTTGGTCTTAAAAATGACGCTCATCTATTTCGTAAAAAAGGCATCGAACTGAACAGTGTGATTGAGCTATCGAAGTGCTTTAAAGCCTTTGGTTTAGACAATCCAGTCGGGCTTAAAAATGCCATGGCACTGCTGTTTCGGGTCAACTTTCCGAAAAGTAAAAGCGTCAGCACCTCGAACTGGTCTAGAAAGCAATTGCTTCCCCAACAAGTGGCCTATGCTGCTGCCGATGCTTACGCCCCCGTACTGGTTTTTGAAGAGCTTCTACGTTTAGGTCTATTACCAAAGGACATCCCCAATACCTCACTCAAACTACGTATACGGCCGAATAAAATAAATCCAGCATCAGACGCTTAGCGTTTTGCGAATACTTTGTTAAGATGGCGCACATTGTATTCAATTTAAGATTGGGCGAGGAGCGCAAGCATGCTGATCATCCCTGCAATTGACCTGAAAGATGGCAAATGTGTTCGTTTAAAACAAGGTCGTATGGAAGACGATACTGTATTTTCTGATGATCCAGTGGCAACTGCACAGCATTGGGTGAATGAAGGCGCGCGTCGCTTGCATTTGGTTGACTTAAATGGCGCTTTTGCAGGTACTCCTATTCATAAGCCTGTGGTTGAAGCAATTGCAAAAGCTCAACCCAACCTCCCAATCCAAATTGGTGGTGGTATTCGTTCACTTGAAACCATTGAACACTACCTAGATGCTGGCGTGTCGTATGTGATCATCGGGACTAAAGCTGTTCAAAACCCTGAATTTGTTGAAGAAGCTTGTCAAAAATTTGCAGGCCACATCATTGTAGGTATTGATGCAATGAATGGCATGGTAGCAACTGATGGCTGGGCAAACGTGACAGATGTGAAAGCAACTGAGCTGGCAAAACGTTTTGCTGATGCGGGTGTTTCAAGCATTGTGTATACAGACATTGCACGTGACGGCATGATGCAAGGTGTAAACATCGAACAAACTGTTAATCTAGCAAGCCATTCTGGTTTACCCGTGATTGCTTCTGGTGGCGTAACCAATATTGATGATGTACACGGTTTAAAAGGCCGACCAGGCATTTTAGGTGCGATTACAGGTCGTGCAATTTATGAAGGCACGCTAAACCTTCGTGAAGCTCAAGCAGTGTTAGACGCTTAATTCAGCTTCTGGTTGTGCTTTCAAAGAGGTCTACGGACCTCTTTTTTATTTCTGCGACTTTACGATCACAGCTGATCAATGCAAATAAGCTTCTGTTATGACTGAACTGATCCGTAGTAATCGTCTTTCTGCTTCCCAACAAAATAAATAATGATACTCACGCATAGATTGAGGCTGATAGATAGAAGGGAAATCCGCTTTTAACGCCTGCTGATCTATTTCTATATTTTCATCACATTGAAAATCACGTTGTTGAACCACATTCCAATATTTTTGATCATCACCATAAACAATGTAGGATTTTGGTTGAAAATAAGAGTTGTCATGCATTCTCCAAAAACGCCCCATACAGCTCTGATTCTTATCTAAGCAATATCGCTTCAGCTGAGCTAAAAAATGGACTTTTTTCTTTGGCCACGATGCTGAAAATAACCCAAGCTCATCATCATTCACTCGCTCTTTATACGCCTGCTGTAACAACCAATTATCCAGCTTTAGCGCATCCTCCACTTGAAGCTGGTAGAAAAATACATAATTTTCATTGGCTTTAATGTATGGGGGCTTGATCAATACTGTTTTAAATTTATATGCAATCAATTCGTTGCATTGATGATTGGTAGAAAATTGAGCGATAAATTCACAGTTCTGCTGCCTGAAATTTTTAAAGTGAGCATAAAGCGCATTTATTTCTGCTTTTAAACCATAGGCATAAAACCCAAAGCACAGCGCTAGAAAAATACAAATACCCATTAAAATGATGCGCATGCTAAGCTCGATTTTTTTAGTTTTCATTCGAATCTTAGTGTCTAATCTAAATAAGGTATAAGATGTAGGTCAAGAATTTACCGCGTTTTTACTTACGATTTTATGCTGTCCTCTGCTCTATCTGCGCAAATCAAAACTAGGCTTCCTCAAATTTCCCTTATCCTCATTACCATTATTTGGGGAGGGAGTTTTCTCACCGTACAATACGGCCTTAATTTTAGTAGTCCCCTGATTTTTGTCGGTCTACGCTTTGCAGCCGCAACATTTGCCGTCAGTGTGTTGTCATGGAAATACCTCAAAGGCTTGAATCGCCATGAAGTGTTTGCAGGATTTTGTATTGGCGCAGTCATTGCGATTGGCTACGGCACACAAACCATTGGCTTACAAAGCATTAGTAGCAGTGAATCGGCATTTTTAACTGCACTCTACGTTCCACTAGTGCCCATTTTTATGTGGCTGTGCTTTAAGCACCGTCCACACCTTATGACATGGTTGGGCGTACTATTCGCCTTTGTTGGCTTGGTTTTTTTAACAGGAAATGGCTTTGGCGCCATACAGCTAAATTTTGGTCAAATCATTACCCTGATCGGCTCGATTGCCATCGCTTTTGAAATTATTCTGATCAGTTATTTTGCCAAGACGGTGAATTTACGACGTGTCACGGTATTACAACTCGCGTTTGCTTCATTAATTTGTTTTATGATTGCCCCACTCAATGGTGAAATCAGCCTGCCTCAGTTTGAGTGGCCTCTTATTGCTACGCTTTGTGGCTTAGGTTTAGCCAGTGCAGTGATTCAAATGGTGATGAACTGGGCGCAGCGCATGGTCGATCCTTCACAAGCTGCCATTATTTATGCAGGTGAACCACTATGGGCTGCACTCATTGGTCGTATTGCAGGTGAACGTTTAGCGCCACTGGCTTTAATTGGTGGCATGCTCGTTGTGATTGGCGTGATTGTTAGCGAATGGCGACCTAAATTTTTGAAACGAAAATTTGAAAAGTAATTGAATACCCTAGCTGAGCTTAACCCTCTCCTCTAAAGAGAGGGTTTTTTAATGTTAGAAAGACACCATCTTGCCAGGGTTAACCATCGCCCCCAGACCATAAGCGGTTTTGGCCATTGGAATCACCATAGGTGCAAGCGCACGACCAAACAAAATATCTTGATGTTGAATGGTGGTGAGCATATTAAAGTCATCAGCATTACCACAGAAATCATCGGCAATCGCTTTACCAATTCGTACCGTTTGCGCCACCCCGTGACCACTCCAACCTTGTACCGCATAAATTGGGTATTTACCATCTGACTTACGGCTATCCGCCGCACCATTCATGGTTAAGTCAGTTGTACCACTCCAGACAAAGTCTAATTCAACCTGTTTTAATTGAGGGAATACATGCTGAATTCGCCCCAATAAATAATCATGGGTTTTTTCAGGGCTCCAACATGAACCTGTGCCTTCACCACCAAACAGCAAACGATTTTTAGATACCCCTCGATAATAATCAATTTGGAACTGGGTATCGTATACAGGGGCATCGCTCGGCAGGATTTCACTCAGCTCAAGCTCTAAGGGCGCTGTGGTACACACATAGGTATAAAATGGAATCGTGGTTTGCTTATGGTTTTGGAGTAGCTTAAACGATGCATGATGCACTCCAATCACAGCACTCTTACGTGCTTTAATCGTGCCACCTGTGGTGGTCACATAAATACCATCTTCACGCTCATCGACCGATAAAACTTCAGTTTGCTCATAAATTTTGCCTCCTTGTTGGCTAAATGCATACGCAAGGCCACGGTTTAAGGCCAAAGGATGGATATGCCCACCGAGGGTATCGAGTAAGCCTCCATAATAATTGTCAGATTTTACGTGCTCAAATAACTCATGCTTACCCATAATCTGGGTATGGTCTTCACCCAAAAATTTACGTGCATCTGCACCTTCGGTTAATCCCACCAAATGGCCCGGATGTACAGCAGCGGTAATATGCTGATGTTTACGTTGTAATGCTAATCCATAGCGATCCGCAATTTGGTCAATTAAAGACATTGCCTCAGTCGAAGTGAAATGCCAAAGGCGTTTTGCATCTTCATAACTAAAATGTTCAATCATCTCCCCCGCTTCCCAACGTGCCAGCCCAGGGGTTAACTGTCCACCATTTCGACCCGATGCAGCACTGCCAATGCGATTTTTTTCGACCAGTACCGTCTCTACGCCTTGTTCTGCTAAATGCAATGCCGTCGATGCGCCCAATAAGCCACCACCTATCACCACTACATCGCATTCAATATCGGCATTAAGGGCATCAAATGCCTGCCATGCCTCTAAAGAGCTTTCATAATAATTGGCTGGAAACTCAAAACTTCCACGCGAGGGATTGACCCAATTCCACTCTTTACCACTTTGTGCATTTACACTGTTTTTATATTCAACATCATCTACAAATTTTGGCTTCATCATCTTCTTTACGTCCTATATTTATTCAATCAATTCTATTTAGCATCAGTGATGGCATAGGCAACTTAATACGCGTTACCAATCACAATATTTTGTTTTCTCAGCTTTTTATAAGCGAACAACACAATGCCCACAGCAAGCCAAATTCCGCCACAAACTAATGCATTGTGCTCTAAGCTCACCCACAGGCACATAATGGTTGCCACGGAAATGAAGGGTAAAAGCATGTTCAGGCAGATGTTTTTAAGACCATGGCGTTGACCATCTCGTACATAAAACTTCATAAATACAGAGAAATTGACCGCGGTAAAGGCAATGAGCGCACCAAAGCTAATCATGCTCACCACCGTAGCCAAATCTAAGCGAATAGCGGCCAAGGAAATCAAACCGATCAGCAAGACCGCATATAAGGGCGTACCTAATTTGCGATGCACTTGACCAAATGTGCCTTTATGAAAAATTCCATCACGGCCCATGATATGAATGAGACGAGATGCACTGGCATGTGTCGCAAGACCTGAAGCAAAGGTATTCATAATTTGGGCACATAAAAACACCGATTGAAATAATGCCCCACCCACATACAGAACAATTTCAGGCAGTGCTTCATCTGGGTTGTTAAAACGCACATTTGTTGGAAAATACAATTGCACAAACCAAGACGCAGTAATAAAAATCGCTCCGCCTGTTAAAGTTGTTAAAATCACTGCACGCGGAATGGTACGTTTCGGGTCTTTTGTTTCATGTGACATGGTCGTCACTGCATCAAAGCCTAAAAAGCTAAAGCACAGGATTGAAGCCCCTGCAATCAGCGGCAAAATTGAGCTATCGCCATTAAATAATGGTGCAAGGGTTAAAACATGCGCATAGCCTTGCTCACTGCCTACGCCTTGAATGACCAAATAAATAAACACGCCCATAAGTAACACTGGCGCACATACAAAGATCAGGCTGAGGTTGGCCAATATATTGATACGGAAGCAGTTAATTAAAGTGACTAAGCTGGTAAACAAAATCACCCATGCCCAATAAGGCACACTTGGAATGACCGCTTCTAAATAAATACCCGCCAGCAATGCATTAACCAACGGCAACATGATGTAATCCAGTAAAGAACACCATCCCACAAAAAAACCTGTTTGAGGCCCACACGATTCTGCGGTGTAGGTATAGGCAGAACCAGGTTTATCCGAATGCTTACTAAAACGCGCATAACTAAACGCCGTAAGTAGCATGGCAAATAAAGCCAAAATATAAGCCAGTGGTACACGACCATCGGTAATGCCAGACACAATACCGAAGGTATCAAACACAACCATGGGGGTCATATAAGCCACACCAATGATCACCACTTGCCATAAAGACATTTTTTTGAAAGAAACTTGCGCTTTTTCCATAATGCCACCTAGTTATTCATTTTATTAAAGTTAATTATTTTTTTGCAACAACTATGCCATATAATATAATTATAAATATTTAAAAATTGAGCGTGTAAATGCCAAAGTATTCAATTGAAACTCGAAAACTAGCCATTCAAATGTACAAAAAAACCGACTACAAAGTGGCGGTTTGTAAAGAATTCAACATCTCTCGAGTGACACTAGACGCATGGATAAAACTTGAAGAAGAAACGGGAGAGTTACACCCTAAAACAGGGAAAAAACGTGGCGCGCCTAGTCACATAAAGAATTGGAACGAATTTCAAGTATTTGTAAAAGAAGTAAAATTTCAAAATATCAGTGATTTAATTCCACTCTTTGAACAACGTTTTGGCTATGCAGTTTCCTACGCTGTTTTGGTACGTGCGATTCATCTTTTAGGTATGCGTAGACGCCGTGGTCGTTACTATGCTTAAGCTTTTTTTCACTCGAAAATTAAACTATTTTTATGATTTAAATTAATTAAAATAAATGTACATAAATGTAAAGTTAATTTTATTAAAAAGTAAATTATTTATATTAAAAACGTAAATTTAATTAAATAAAAAGGTACATTTAATATATTAAAAATGTAAGATAATTTTATTAAAAAAGTATAGTCTAAAATATTAAAATGTAAGCTAAATTAATTGATTATCACCACAATGAAGCAAACACTTGCCTCAAAGCGGCGCAAGACCTAAAACACGAGGCACAAAAAAAAGATGACCATAGCCATCTTTTTAAAGCGCCTTTTTATACTGCTATACTGCGATGTCTTTCATCTTAAAGCTGTATTTTTGAATCCAACCTGTTTATTGATACATCGGCTTGTTGTCATTCACTGTAATAATGCCACGTACAGCTCGATAGACAATCCACACCCATGATGCAGCAACTACAAAAATACAAAATGCAGATGCGCCTAGAGCTGTTCCTGCAAATAAATCTGGATTATTTCCTGTAAAGAACAGAAAAAAGAACGGGATAAAAGCAATGATGTTCCAAATTAAATACCACCAGAACGTTCGAATTTGCCAAGTAAAATGACTTTCAAAAATGGAACCTTGCACACTATCGCGCTTGATATAATTAATAACCAATGCCACCAATGCCAATATACCAGCACTAAAAATTGCGACGATATACAACACATATAAGGCAATGGTTAAAGTACGGTTCGAATCTTGATCTACTGAATATTCCATACACGCCCTCTGCTCTATTATTTCTACTTCGGTTTAAAATGGATTAAATGGAGAAATCAACCATAAAATCAAAAGTATGTTAAAACCTATAGTACAAAAATAAATCCGGCGAAATGGTTGTTTTTGTGTTTTATGTCTCAGTTTTTCTTGGGCTAACCAAGCTGCAGGCCAACCGCCTAAAAAAGCCAATAGGTGCAAACTCTGCTCAGGTATACGGCGCTTACCCAAATGGGCAGCTTCTTTATCTTGTGCATAAAACCAGTAGGTTGCCACATTGACTAAGCTTAAAGCCAACACGGCTATACCGCTAAGTAATCCTACAAGACTTAAACCTACAATAGTCAAAATATAAAGCACACACAGAATTTGCATGACAGAGAATTTTTTGGGCATCGCAATCAGGTTATCCGACGGGTTCGGCTGAGCGTGTTGCACTTGGCTAGCCTTTAGATAAGTCACTTGCTGTGCACGAAAACGCCCACGCTCATCCAAAATCACCAAATACTCCAAAGCACAGCCAACAATCGGGCGCGGGCCAGGGCGAGCAAAATCCTTAATGTGTAAAAACACACGTTCTTTACTGCTGTCGCTCGGTTGAATAAAGCCATAACCTTGTTCATCCAACCATTCCACTAAACGCCCTTGATCCCGCATGCTTATTCCCGTTACTTAATAATTAGGCCGTTACGAACTTTAAGCGTTCAATCAACATATTGCGCATTTCTGCTGGGTTTTTCTGCAAGATATCATCCCCTGTACGACCTTCAGAGGCATTTTTTTGCGCCACTTGTAAACGCATCATCCAAAAACGCCCTGCAGCCATGGCCAAGTACAACTCCAAACATGACTTCTCATCTGAGGTTAAAGGACGTACCGATTCATAGGCATTCAAAAAGGCAATGGCTTTTTCTTCATTCAACTCTACGCTTGGATACTCTGTACAGAAGTCATTGAGTGTAATTGCAATATCAAACAGCAATTCATCTTTATTTAACTCGTAAAAGTCTAAAATGCCTTTGAGTTCATTGCCATCAAATAAAGTATTGTCGCGGAACAAATCTGAATGAATAAAGCCTTTTGGACGCTCTGGATACATTGCCGTTAGTACCTCATATAACCCTAAAAGATTATTAAGGAGCATCGTATCGGCATCATTTAAGTTGGGGCGCAAATCACGTGAAACCCCTAACCAATAGGCATGGTCGCGGTAAAATGCACGCTCCAAAGGAAAATCTTGCAATGCCACATGCATTTTGGCTTGGGCAATCGCAATCTGCTTCACTTGCTCCAGCTGAGACGGCATGGGATGCTCACCACGCATACGCGGTGCAATTTGTGCGGGCTTATCTTTAAGAGTATGAATGGCATGCCCTGCATAATTTAAAGGCACTGGCACGGCCAAACCTGCCTGCCCCAAATGTTCCAATACAGGTACGAGCTCTGCTGCACCTTGCTCATCCATTTCTTCAAATATCGTTAAAACAAACTGCTGATCATTTTCACAGACGATAAAATAGTTGGTATTTTGAATCCCGCCTTGAATGGGAATAAGGTCCACCACGTTTAAGCCATAAGGCGTAGCGAAGTCCTGAGCTTCCTTTAAAGTCAAAGTGGTATAAACCGACATACAAAACCTGCAAAAAATCTTACATAAGTTTGATAGAATAACCGCTCCGGCTATTAAGGTGTAGCATCTAAGTCGCGAAGTTTCATAATCGGCTGTTATTTTTGGAAAAAATTATGCTTGCTAAACGTATTATTCCTTGCCTTGATGTCGACAATGGTCGCGTAGTCAAAGGTGTTCAATTTTTAGATATTCGTGATGCAGGCGATCCAGTAGAAGTAGCCCGTCGTTATAACGAACAAGGCGCCGATGAAATTACCTTTTTAGATATTACTGCAACCTCAAATGGTCGTGATACCACATACCGTACCGTAGAGCGTATGGCGGAATCGGTTTTTGTACCGCTTACTGTAGGTGGTGGTGTACGTAAAGTGGAAGACATCCGTTTATTGCTTAATGCAGGGGCCGATAAAGTCAGCATTAACTCAGCAGCTATTTATAACCCAGAATTTGTACAAGAGGCGTCGCAACGTTTTGGCGCACAGTGCATTGTGGTTGCAATTGATGCTAAAAAAACGGGCGACAACAAATGGGAAATCTTTACCCATGGTGGCCGTAAAGAAACAGGAATTGATGCCATTGAATGGGCGGTCAAAATGGCTGAATTTGGCGCGGGTGAATTACTCGTGACCTCAATGGATGCCGACGGTACTAAAGCTGGTTATGACCTTGCGCTTATGCGTCAAATTAACGACCGCGTTACCATTCCAACGATTGCATCGGGTGGTGTAGGTAACTTACAACATTTAGCAGACGGTATTATTCAAGGTGGTGCAGATGCAGTATTGGCTGCCTCTATTTTCCACTTTGGTCAGCATACGATTCCTGAAGCGAAAAAATACTTGGCAGAACAAGGCATTGAAATGCGTCTTTAATTGACCTTTGCTTAAGTCTGTGTAAAAAAGAGCGTGTATACGCTCTTTTTTTTGATTCATCATGTACTTAGACACTGCACTATTGATTGCGGGCTTCGGTAGCTTGCTGTTGTTTGGCCTAATTGCTTATGGACTTAAAATAAGCCAAAACACGCAATCGATGATCATCTTGCTGATGATCTGCGGTTTTATGTATATGTATTTATTTGGCTTAGATCGATACCGTGAGTCAAACTATCAAAAAGCCTTAGATGAAGCACAACAAATAAGTACATGCGCCGTATTCGTTCGACAAATTCAATTTAATATTAGTCGTAAACAGCAATCTGAAACAGCATTTCAATTCAAAACCGCACATTCTGAATTTTTAGAATTTAATGGTGATCCGATCGCCTTCCAGCACATTCCGCAGTTACAATATTTACAATCAGGTCATTCTTATTGTTTTCGTTATGCTAGGGGAATTCATGATTGGAATGGACGCTTCATACTCACAGAATTATACCCTTCCCTAAATTAAACATAAAAAAAGGAGCCTTGTCGGCTCCTATAAACCAAGAAAAAACTACAGCACTTGGTTCGTGAATATCAATATACGTCAATCTCAAATGCAGTACATTTTCGATAAGGGCATTATAGTATCTGCACAACTGCAGAATATTGACAATCTCAAGGCGATTTATTGACCAATCACGACAAAACTGAGTTTTTAGCTACCGTTCATCGCCTTTTCAGCTGTAGGCAAAGTCTTTAAACCTGCGACTACTGGTTTGGCCAGCTGAACAGGAAAGAAGTGCGTAACCACTTGATTTAAACCTTTTGACAACAATGCTGGTAAAGGGATGCCTAAAGGATTCTTCTCTTGCAAATCTGGTGATGAAATCACACGCGTACGCAAAATATAATCAAACCAAGGTTTGGTTACACACCAGTTGGCATCCTGATTCGAATTCATGTGATGATCATAGTGCCACGGAATATTTTTCATAGCCCAATCAGGCTCTAAATGTGCACGTCGATGAATATAATAATAATTCCCCGCAGCATACAGCACAGCCAAGCTCATCCCTTTAGATACTGGATAAAACAGTGGCGCAAATACCCCCACTGCAACTGCCAAAGAAATGACCTCATTTTTTGTGCGCCAATTTTTTAAGCCTTCGACATAGCCATAATCTTCAAAAGCCGTTTTGCGTACTTCGCGGTGATGTTCCCAATGCGACTTCATATTATTTGGCGATGGGCTCCAACGTGGCTTGCCTGTACGATGAGTGCCATGCAAAAGATATTTATGTGCAACCCACTCAAAACCATTGGCGACCACTAGCCCCAGCATAAAACCTTTTAACATATACGCCACCTCCTATCTTTTATCTCACTATAAGCAATCAAAAAGGCTAGATATTGACCATATTTTTAAATATCATTGACAAATTACGACAAAACCAAGAATAAGAAATGCAACACCTGAAGGATTATACTGGCACTGTTTATGGTGGCCTCGGGCACCTACTCTATACGTTTTACCAGAAACAACAGTTAGAGATTCCCAGCACCTTAACTCAAGTTCAAAATTTAGAACGTTTTGATTATTCGGTATGGCGCGATTTACTCAATTTACTAGATGCACAATTACAGCGTCCTGCACTTGGACTTGAGATTGCTCAATCTGTGCAGCCTAAACATTTGGGCATTATTGCTTATATTGCAATGTCCTGTGCCAATTTAGGTGAAGCCCTGTATCGATACCATGACTTTCATCGTCTGGTCTATGATGGCTCTCCATTAAAAGTGGAAGGCTTAGCAGATTACTTGTCCATCTGTTGGTCAGACTTACCCCCCAATATGTCCAATCAACTAACCGATGAAGTCGCAATTGCGCTAATGATTGGCTTTTTAAAACACTTTATTAATGTAGAAGACCTACGCATACATGAAGTACACTTTCGGCAACCTACCCCCAAGCATGTGGCCTTATATGAGCATTTTTTTCGTTGTAAAGTGCGCTTTTCTCAGCCAAGTTCACAAGTTCTTTTGCCTATAGAAGAACTCTCTCGCCCGTTTTCACACAGTGATCACACCTTACAACAGCTGTTAATTCAGCAAGCACAGGCCTTGCTGGAAAAACTTCCCAATATCACCCAAACCGATCAATATTTACAGCAAGCCATTTTGACGGGCTTACAAAAAAATCAATTTCAGATTGAAGATATCGCCCAGCAATTAAATATTTCTGTGCGTCAACTGCAACGCCATTTACAACAACAAAACACAACCTATCAACAGCGCATGCAACAAGTGCGCTGTATGTTGGCAGAAGAATACTTAAGAGATCCGCACTTAGGCTTACATGAAATTGCCCTGTTACTTGGTTACTCAGAACAAAGTGCCTTCCAACGTGCATTTAAACAATGGCGTAATATCACCCCACTACAATGGCGACAACAGGTGCAATAAACGCAAAATAAACTCCGTTCATCTTATGCTTATTGAGAACCAAGTCACATTTTGATAAATATAATCCAGGCAAAACTCCACATTGTCATAAAACAAAAAAAGGATCTCTGGAGCTCAACATGAATAAATATATTGCAGAATTAATTGGTACATTTGGTTGGTGTTTGGTGGCTGTGGGAGCGCAATTTTTGCCGCTGCTTACCCCGAGCTTGGTATTGGATTTTCAGGGGTTTCTCTAGCATTCGGTCTAACAGTTTTAACAGGTGCTTATGCACTTGGCCATATCTCAGGGGGGCACTTTAACCCTGCAGTCAGCATTGGCTTATGGGCCGGTGGTCGTTTTGATACCAAAGATTTAGTACCTTATATTATTGTCCAAGTGATTGGCGCAGTATTGGCGGCATGGGTGCTATATGCCATTTTTAGTGGTCAAGCAAACTTTACAGGAACAGGTGGCTTTGCCAGCAATGGCTTTGGTGAACTCTCACCGAATAAATATTCGATGATGTCTGCGCTGATTATTGAAATTGTACTCACGGCAATGTTCTTAATTATTATTATGGGTTCAACCGACAAACGAGCACCTGCAGGTTTTGCACCCATTGCAATTGGTTTAGCACTCACACTCATTCACTTAATTAGTATTCCTGTCACCAACACTTCGGTAAATCCAGCACGAAGTACAGGTGTAGCACTATTTGCTGAAACTGCCGCACTCAGTCAACTTTGGTTATTCTGGGTTGCACCGATTGTTGGCGCGGTGATTGGTGCTGTGATTTATCGTGGCATCGCAAAAGATGAGACTTAAGCACGACTAAACATACAGTCATACGTATAAAAATGCCCGTCATATTGCGGGCATTTTTATGTACATGCATAAATGCTTATAAAAAAGGATTTTCGATTTCATCAGCCTCAGCACGTTGAATCTTCTCGGGTAAATTAACCTCGGCTTCTAGCGTTTTGACCACATCATTTAATAAGGCTTGTAGTGCTTTAGCTGCTGCTAAACCTGCTTGGTCTTTAGTCAGTTGTAAATTGCCATAAAGATTGACGCAATCAAGGTCATTTTCTAAGGTCAGATCATGAATTGCGTACGATTCTGTGCCATTTTCATAAGGCTTAAACATGATTTTCTCGCTTTTTATTGATCATATCGTTGTTATATAGCCATGCCTTCGACATGGCCCTGATTCATCCTAAAGCAAGTGCATTATTTCAACAACTGCAAAATATACTGCAACAAGGTTTCAAGGAGTTGCATAATCATTGCATCTTGCGTACTGCTGTTTTGGCCCGTACCGCTGTTTGTGTCTGGATCACGATTGTTATTTGATACATTCGAACCACCCGCAGACTTAAACTGGCTTTGCATTGCATTCAGTTGATCTGTCGAAACATCTTCTGCACATTGGCTTTCAGCATCCCAATGTGAATAAGCAAATTGGGTATTGGCTTTGACGCCTGCTGCCGTCAAAGGCAGTTTGTAAGTATTGCGCTTCTGCTCTTCTGTTAACTGTGGAAATAAGTTAATTCCCAGTTGTTCTTCTAAGTAGCACACACTCACGACTTTCACCTGTAGTGAATTGTCATTTGGTGCATAGTACGCACCAATCGTGCCCGTTTTAGGTAAGTAAATTGCTTTGTAGGTTGCTGTTGGTACAATCACGCCTTTGCCAATAGTTTTCAGCTTTTTAGCTGCAAATACTGGCCCTGTAACCACATACACATCTTGCTTTTGCTTGGTCACAATGGCGCGGGTTGCTTCTTCCAATTCACGCCAAACTTTTTGGTTATTCTTTGGGGCTTGAGGCACCATATTGGCTAAAGAGAAACTGTCAAACTGTGCTTCTTTATTCGGCATATCCGCATTAGGTGCCATGTGGCCACGGTCATAGCCCGATGCTTTGTAGTCAGCTAATGTTGCACGATGTGTACGGTCGATACGTTCTTCCTCATGGAAACTATCTTCACGCGGAATTTTTTGGCTCAAGCGAGAAGGTGTCAATGCCTCTGCGACCCAAAGTGGAGTCTTGGATACCCCTGAATACATCACGTTAAAGCCGTTAAAACACAGCGGATAACTGTGCTTATCCAAGCTTTCTTTCATCAAATACGGCGGTACATCACGGTAAAACTGATCTAGACATGCACTATTTGAACTTGAGCCTGTATTTGAAACAAACTGCTGGATTTTTTCTTGTCCAAATGCAATGGCAAAACTCCCTGCAGCAACCACACCCAAAATCGCTTTCACCCCATTTTGGTTGAATAATTGGGACAGAACACCACCAGAACTACTTTTCTTTTTTGCCATTGCTACAACGATTTCTTAAAAACAGATTATTTTTCTGGAGCTTAACAAGGGTAAGTACGCCTGTATATGTGAGCAAAACAGTATTGATGAAGTTTTATGCAAACATTGTCTAACAATTCACCAGATGATGTAACAATTTGTCGCGCTTCTATATCAGTTTCATACGAGTCTTGACGTGATTGAGTATGTTTCATTGAATAAAGAACTTTGCTTATGACATGGTAAGGCTACGTAGAATTCGAAAAATCAATTCGTGGAGTCATTATGTATTCTAAACTTATGGGCCTTGGCCTGATTGCTGGTCTTGCTAGTGCTTCAGTATTTGCAGAGCCTGCTGTACAGCCAGGTGAAACTTTGGAAAGCTTGTCTAAGGCCAAAATTACCACAACTGTAAATGGCCAACCTGGTTCCTTAAATGAGCTCATTTCGAGTGGTAAAATTCAGCCGATTGCTACAGCACCTGCACAAGGCACTGAGAGCACAACGCCTGAAAATACACCTGCACCCCAAGCAGAACCGACTGCAAATGCTCCATTAAACCCAGCCAATGCGCAAGCCGAACTTCCAGACCCAAATACTGAAGCACAGGCAAGCCCAGCACTGTCATCTTCGGCAGATGCACCCGTAAATGTGGAAGTGCCAGTACAAGCGATGCCTAACACTGAAGCAACTGACGGCCCACTACAAGCATCCCCTGAGCAACCTCAAATCAATGAAGACGCTTTTGCCCAATAAAATAAATTTGGCAATAAAAAACCAGAGCTGTGCTCTGGTTTTTTTATGCTCTGCGAAATCAAATTTCGATTTGACTGCCCAACTCCACCACACGGTTGGTAGGAATTTGATAAAAATCACTCACTGGACTGGTATTACGCTGCATAGAAATAAACAGTTTTTCTCGCCACGGTGCCATGCCCTCGCCCAAAGTATGAATAATACGATCACGTGAAATAAAGAAACTGATTTGCATTAAATCAAAGTCAAAACCTAGTTGCGTATATGCATGCTCTAAAGCTTGCGGGATATCAGGCTGATCTTTAAAACCATAGTACATAAAAATACGATAGAAACGATTATCCAGCTTTTCGACTTTAAAGCGCTCCGCTTCAGTCACATAAGGAATGTCCCGAGTGACCACAGTCACCATCACATTACGCTCATGCAGTACCTTATTGTGCTTAATATTATGCAACATCGCATGAGGCACTATATTAGGCGTTCCTGTTAAAAACACTGCATCGCCAGGTACAAATTTAGTCTCGTCACTAAAACCAATACTCTTAATAAATAAGTCGATTGGCAACGCATCTTTAGCTAGACGGTTTAATACTAACGCTCGGCCATCTTTCCATGTCATTAAAATCGTAAACAGCACAGCACCAATCATAATTGGCACCCAACCGCCTGATAGAATTTTTAATGATGTAGAGGCCACAAATACAAAATCAATCAGTAAAAATGGTACTGCAAATAGCGCCACTTTCCACACTGGCCAACGCCATAAACCATAGGCCAAAACTGAAATAAGAATCGTGCCACACAGCATCGTCATGGTCACAGCGACACCATAAGCACTGGCTAAGTTAGCACTATTTTCAAATAGCAAAATTAGAATCAGAACCGAAATAAACAATGCCCAGTTAATGAATGGCAGGTAAATTTGGCCACGTTCAACATCTGAGGTATGGCGTACCGTTAAGCGTGGTAAATAGCGCAGTTGAATGGCTTGGTTCACCATTGAAAATACACCCGTGATTACAGCCTGCGAGGCAATAACCGCAGCAGCTGTTGCCAAACCAATCATTGGATAGAGCGCCCAAGCAGGGATCAACATATAAAATGGATTGGCCAATGCTTCTGCATCACGTAGCAGTAATGCGCCTTGCCCTGCATAGTTGAAGAGTAAGCACGGCAGTACCACAATAAACCATGCTAAGCGGATAGGTAAGCGCCCAAAATGTCCCATATCGGCATATAAAGCTTCGCCCCCTGTGATGGTTAGAATCACAGCACCCATGGTCAAAAAGGCCACATAAGGTTGTTGGAAAATAAAGCTTAGTGCCCAATAAGGATTCACCATTAGGAGCACATGCGGGGTTTGAATCACACTCCACAGACCAAACAAACCAATAGATAAAAACCACGCCAAAGTGATTGGCCCAAAGAATTTACCCATCGTTCCTGTGCCATGTCTTTGTACCAAAAACAGCCCTGCCAAAATACCAATCGACAATGGCACTAGCCACTGATTAAACATTGGCGTTGCAATGCTGAGGCCTTCAATCGCAGAGAGCACGGAAATCGCAGGTGTAATAATACCATCGCCAAAAAACAGCGAAGCACCAATAAAACCTAAGGCGATGAGATAAATTTTCTTATTGTCATTGATGAGTGTCGTACGTAAGTTTAATGCAAGTAGGGACATAATTCCCCCTTCACCATTATTGTCCGCACGCATAATAATCATGACATATTTAAAACTAATGGTGAGCATCATGCACCAGAAAATCAGCGATAGAATACCCAACACCGATGCTTCTGAAATGGCTAAATGTGCAGTAAGGAAACACTGACGCAGCGCATAGAGCGGACTGGTCCCAATATCACCAAACACCACGCCGAGTGCTGCTAGGGTAATAGCGGGCAATGCGGCTTTTTGTGCAGTACTTTGCATATTATGTGTCTTCAATTTAGACAATATTTTGGCGCATCATATCACCATAAAAAAAGTTTTTCTCTAAATCAATTGTTTCAGCTTGGCAGTCCCACTATTTTTCGCTATTATCCTCCGCGCAATAAGGTGAAGTGTCCGAGTGGCTGAAGGAGCACGCCTGGAAAGTGTGTAAACGTTTATAGCGTTTCGAGGGTTCGAATCCCTCTTTCACCGCCAGAATTTAAAATCCCTAAATGATTTCATTTAGGGATTTTTTTATAATGGCGAAATCTGCAGATTTAAGATGGGTGAAATCCATCTATAGCCTTGTAAAATCAATCACATATTCAATAAATAGCCTTTATCCTCAGTTTTAGATTCTTATTTTTAACCTACTCATTCAACTTGGCATACATTTAGCTTCATACACATGCAATAAAAGCTATGTTATGTTTAAAACATCACTAAAAAACAAGGTGCTAATTCCCCCATACACTTCTATTAAGGCTTAAACAAAGACGCAGCAGCATACAGCAAGTACCAAAACCCTGCTATTTTTTGGAGTGAGCATGAATAACAATGCAAATAACTACGCCAAACAAATTAAAAATGCCAAACGTGGTGGCTATATTCCCACCATCGCGAAGGATGTAAATAAGCATAAAATTCAAAAAGCCCTCAGACTGATCGAACAATGGAGGCAATTGGCCAACGAACTTAAGCCACAAATGCAACTAGACATGGCCTTTACTTTAGAAGAATGCGCCCAAGATCTCGATAAAATCCTAAGACAAAAATAACCTGAAATCCCCCTACAAGCATTGCCATAGCCCGATCTGATTGGGTTATGGCAACAATATTTAAAATTAAAATTCAATTGTCTATTTTTTGGCTTGCAGCTTCAAGAAAATTCTGTAGAATGCAACCCATAATGCCGGCATAGCTCAGTTGGTAGAGCAACTGACTTGTAATCAGTAGGTCCACAGTTCGAATCCGTGTGCCGGCACCATTATCTTAGCCTCGCTTTTTAGTGAGGCTTTGATGTTTCTGGGCTGTATATTTTCATATCTCTTCTTGCCCACGAAACACTCTGCAAGTCTAACTATCCATCCTTATTCAATGTGCCCTACGCATCATTTAGGCATCTTTGCTTGCACTCACCTGTACATAATGAATTAAGCCTTCTTCAAATAAAGTGCTACATAATTTGGCGGTCATTTGAATTTTAAACTGTGCCAAACGCTGTGCCGTTATTTTTGAATTTAAAACCTGATGTGCATATTCTGCAAAGCCCGCCAATACCTGCATGCTAATATTTTCAATTTGAATATTTTTAAATTCAAATCGCTTCAAGCGATTTTCTAAGTCATTTTCTGTGGGTAAACCCGTCACATCAACATCGGCGACTTTAAGTAAGGCACGGTAATGAAGCTGTTGTACTGCATTTAAATTCAAAAATTTCTCATCCACAATTAAATAATGAAAGCCTAAACGACCTTTTGAATTTAAAACTGAGGCTGTGGATAACAAGAATGAATTTAAATTGCTGTGATACGCCGCATCGATACACATCACCACATCGAAACGATTTTGAGGGAAGATTGAATTTAAATTTAAAAATGAATCAGCAAAAACTTCAATCTGTGAGGTCGATATTTGTTTTGAATTTAAAACGTTTTGAATGCGTTGAACACAAGCCACTTGTAGCTCAACTGCTTTGATGGATGAAACCTGATACTGCGTATGCCAATGCCATACACTTGCACCCTGACCACAACCCAAATCTAAGAGCTGATCATTAGGTTGTAGCTTTAAACACTGTGCTAAATGATCTGCAAGTGCTTGGCAAGCTTGAGGATAAGGATCATCCTCTGCCTGCCAATATCCTAAATTACTCCAAGCCAACAGCGCATCATCACCCAAAAATTTTGTATCAATTGCATATTTATGGGTTGGAATATACTGCTTAACTGCTTGAAGCCATTTCATGGATTTAATAACCGAGTTGCGGTGCAACCTCTACTTTAGGTTTTAAGCCCACAAACGGCAATGGTGCACCCAAAATTTCTGCAATATGCATGGCCGAGGTCACTGCCGATTCTAAAATTGGCAAGCCGTCACAAGACCATGAACCACAGAAGAAAACTTTACGCTGTGCTGTCGTATGGCGCTGTTGCAATTGCTTATTTAAAGCCACCGTTTTTGAATCCACAACTGCACGTGTCAGAGTCACAGTTGAAATGACTTTTTTAGGGTCAATCTCAGTCACTGGTCGCCACGTTTGGAAAACTGGTGTTTTGCCAACCAAACTTGGCTCAATCGAATTTAACCACACTGTAAATTGCTGACGAGTAAATTTACGATCCATCATATAACTGAGTACAGACCAGTCTTTACGCTTTGGTGGCATCACAGTGCTGTCTGTATGAATGACTAATTCGCCTTGTTCAAACTTAAATTGTTTTAACAGCGCAATATCATCAGCAAACTGAGTTGGCTCTAAAAATTCTTCAATTTTGGTTGTCGGTGTTGCTACCACCACACGATCAAACAATATCTGCTGACCTTGGGTATTTTCGACCAAAACTTTTTCACCCTGCTCTTCTACCTTGGTAATCGCAGAGCCACTCACCACTTCAATGTTTTCAATCAGCTTACTCACCAAAGCCGAAGTGCCACCTTGAATACGCAGTAAGGCATCGCCATCCGTCAATTGGCGTAAAAAAATTAATAAAGGTTTGGCTGGCCAATCGCCAATGGTTTTAGGGTTACACGTACAAATGGTATACAGCACAGGCATCACCGCGCCATGCCAAAACACTTCTTCAATATCATTGCGGTTAATAAATTCCGCTAAGGTAATGTCTTGGTCTTTCGATTTGAAGAATTTGCTCAGTGCAGTTTTTAGTTGCAACATGCCTTTAACCAAACGCCAGCCGTACTGCTGAATACCTTTACGGTTATTAATGATTGGAATATTGCCAATACGTGTGCGTGAAGTGGTTAACCATGTTTCGGTTTTATCTTCAAATAACCAGCTACAGGCCATATAGGTACGCACTGGAAAAGTAGGAATACCCAGATGAGCTGCCAGACTGAGCGTATTTTTCCATAGATGCGGATTCATCACGCGCAAAGGTGCATCAATAATGCCACCTTCAAATTCAGTGCTATGACTATCCATGCCACGCCCAGGAAGCGCTTCAAAAATTGTAATGCGATGTCCTGCATCTTTCAGAATTCTTGCGGCAGCAAGACCAGCCATGCCGCTGCCGATGACTGCAATATCCAATCTTCTATTCCATATTTGAAATTTTCTAAAATTATGACCCATGCCATAGAAAAATAGGCTATTAAAAACTGCCAAATTCTGTTGTTTTCAGAAACTACGCAATCGGACTAAAAAAACATTGCGTTAACAAATCTTAACATTCAAAAACGGCATGAATAAGCACATGAATTAATTTAATTTTATGCATTTTTAAATAAAAAACCTTATAAAAAAGCAATATACTTTAACCATTTTTTAAAATTCAGTTTTACTTCAATACCTGTTCTCGTTATCATTCAAAGCACATAAAAACGATAACTGTGTCGCATATTTTTATTCTAATAGCTTGTGCGATCACGACAAAAAAAGAAAATACAGCGTAAAAAATCAAGCCCCTGAATCACTTCAGGGGCTTTTTTTATTTCAACAACTTAAACTGCAACATTAAGCTTGAACTGGAATTTCACCAAATTTGCCTTTATTGAAATCATCAAATGCTTGAATGATTTCTTCTTTAGTGTTCATCACAAATGGACCATAGCCTTGGATAGGCTCATCTAAAGGTTCACCAGTCAACACAAGAAATTTTGTGTCCTGATAAGCCTGAAGCTGAATGGCAGTTTCGCCATCTTTGGCAAACATCACAATTGAGCTGTCCACCACTTTTTGAGTTCCATTAATGACCAATTCACCGCTTAATACCACCACAATGGTATTGTGCAACGCAGGCACATGAACAAAAGTTTCATATTCTGCTTTCAACTCACCGTCCCAAACATTGACTGGGCTATAGGTTAGTGCAGGACCTTGATGACCACCAAATTCACCTGCAATCACACGAATGTGACCCGCTTGATCATCCATTTCAATACGTGGAATGTCAGCCACGGTTAATGCTTGATAACGTGGTGCAGTCATTTTATCTTTGGCTGGCAAATTCACCCAAAGCTGTACCATTTCAAACAAACCACCCGCTTGAGCAAACTCAGGAGAGTGAAACTCTTCATGCACGACACCAGAACCAGCTGTCATCCATTGCACATCACCTGATTGGATCGTACCGCCACCGCCACTTGAGTCTTTATGTGTCACTTCACCTTGGTAAGCTAAAGTAACCGTTTCAAAACCACGGTGTGGATGTGAGCCTACGCCATGCTGTGCAGTCGTTGGGCTAAACTGGTAAGGTGCCGCATAGTCCAAGAGTAAAAATGGGCTAATGGCCTGACCTAAACGATCATAAGAAAATAGATTTTTAACTGGAAAACCATCACCAACCCAATGCATGTTTTGATTACGGTATACACCTACAACTTTTTTCATCTTTAACTCCTATATACGCGATAGGATGAACATGGGATCTATCTTATTCTTTTGCTGGTCCACTTTACAGATGCTTGGCAATATTCATAATCTTAAAAATGAGATAATTTAAAGTTTTTAACATTTTTATTTATAGTATTTTTGTAATAATCCCTAATATATTGCGAATAATCCTATTTATATGATTATTTTTCCCATTTATCACCCTTTCATTGTCTTAATAATAGAACTAATATAAAACCGCAATATAACTCCCTAAACACGTTTTGCGCCTCCCTCAACCTTGTGCAAAACACCAAAGAGGAAATATAAAATGGGTAAACCATACGTTCGTTTAGATAAAGATAACGCAGCAGTTCTCTTAGTTGACCACCAAACTGGTCTTCTTTCTCTTGTACGCGATATTGATCCAGACAAATTTAAAAATAACGTTCTTGCTTTAGCAGCAGCAGCAAAATATTTCAATCTTCCAACAATTTTAACAACAAGTTTTGAAGATGGTCCAAATGGTCCTCTTGTTCCTGAATTAGTTGAAATGTTCCCAGATGCGCCTTATATCGCACGCCCAGGCCAAATTAATGCATGGGATAATGAAGACTTTGTTAAAGCAGTAAAAGCAACAGGTAAAAAGCAATTGATCATTGCGGGTGTGGTCACTGAAGTTTGCGTTGCGTTCCCAACACTTTCTGCACTTGCAGAAGACTTTGACGTGTTTGTGATCACTGATGCTTCAGGTACATTCAATCATCTTACTCGTGACTCAGCATGGGACCGTATGTCTCAAGCGGGTGCACAGCTGATGACTTGGTTTGGTACAGCATGTGAATTGCACCGTGACTGGCGCAACGATGTGGATGGTTTAGGTGCACTGTTTGCAGCTCATATCCCTGACTATAAAAACCTGATTCAAAGCTATGTCAAAAACACCACAAAATAATTTATTGTGCTAACAAAAAAGCGGTCTTTTGACCGCTTTTTTTATGCCGATAATCCTTGTACTATCAGTCTATTCATGTGCTTGATTTAAGCCACCTTATTTTCATCATGCATTTTGCCTTTGCATTTCATTATCCATGGAGCCGCGATGCATTCATTTGATGATTACTATTATTTCTATCTTGTAGTTAAACACGGTGGATTTAGTGCCGCCAGCGAAGCCTCCAACATTACTAAATCTAAATTGAGTCGCCGTATTTTAGACTTAGAAGCACAATACAATGTTACGCTCATTCAACGTTCAACTCGCCATTTTAAAGTGACACCCTTAGGCCAAGAACTGTTTGAGGAATGTACCAAACTGATTCATCAAGTTGAATGTGCTAACAATGTGCTTTTAAAACAAAAAAGCGAGCCACAAGGCTTGGTCAAAATTAGTTGTCCATCTGTCATGATGCGCTATCAAATCCGTAGTCTGCTGAACAGTTTTTTACTGCAGTATCCGCAGGTTAGCGTAGAAATGGAACTGACAAGCCGTCGGGTTGATGTACTGCACGATGATATTGATTTAGCAATCCGAACTAATTTTCAAGCCAATGAAGATTCGAGCATTGTAGTGCGTGACGTTATTAGAACCTCACATTGCTTAGTGGCTAGCCCAGCATTACTTCAAGGGCGCGTTATTCGCTATGCAACAGAACTCAACGATTATCCAAGCATTGTTTTGGGTACACAGAAACAAAATTATCAGTGGACGCTCCATCATACAGAGCTAAATGAGCAAATCGTTGTTCCTTTAGAGCCACGCGTGAAAAGTAATGATTTGGCTGGAGTGTATTATTCTGTGATTGATGGCCTTGGTATTGCTGACCTGCCCTATTTGACCGTTGAAAAAGATATTGCTGAAGGACGCTTAGTGCACATTCTGCCAGAGTGGTGCTCTAATGTCGGCACAATTCAATTGGTCTATGCTTCACGTAAAGGCCAACGTCTGGTGATGGAAAAATTAATTGATCACTTGGTAGAAGGCCTGCGTAGTCATGCAGAAACTTATAAAGGCTATTTGGTTTAAGCATCTACCATTTGTGCAAAAAACCATAAAAAAATCCAGCCAAGTGGCTGGATTTTTTAAATCATGATCTTTTCAGATTAGATTTTACCGACTAGATCAATAGAAGGAGCTAAAGTTGCTTCACCTTCTTTCCACTTCGCTGGACAAACTTCGCCAGGGTGAGCATGTACATATTGAGCTGCTTTTACTTTACGAAGCAATTCAGATGCATCACGACCAATACCGCCAGCGTTAATTTCAACGATTTGGATTTTGCCATCTGGATCAATTACAAACGTACCACGGTCTGCAAGACCATCTGCTTCAATGAGTACTTCAAAGTTTTTAGACAATGTCCAAGTTGGATCGCCAATCATTGGATACTGAATTTTTTTAATTTCATCAGAAGAATCATGCCAAGCTTTATGCGTGAAGTGTGTATCCGTAGATACTGAGTAAATTTCTACGCCTAATTTTTGGAATTCAGCATAGTGATCAGCTAAATCGCCTAATTCTGTTGGACATACAAAAGTAAAGTCAGCAGGATAGAAGAAAACAACTGACCATTTGCCTTTCATATCTTGCTCAGATACTTCAACAAATTGACCATTTTGGTAAGCCGTTGCATTAAATGGTTTTACTTCTGTGTTAATCAAACTCATCGTGTATTCCTCTTCAATCATTTATGGGATTGCTTATCTGTTGAAGCTAGAATACGAAAAATACCTGCATAGGTAAAACTGTTCTTTTTTATAAAAACAATCGAATATTTCGATTTATAATTTCTATCATTTTTCTCAAAATTATCTAATTTAGCTATGCTAGATGGTATTTAACGAATACCACGCAGAACGTGCTAATTGCTCCTGATAGTGCAATGGCGAAGTTTGTACACGGCCTGATAGCCAAGCCCGGCAGTAATTTTCAGTTGGGCCTATCACCAAAGAAAATAATAGTTCATAAGGAATATTTTCCAGTTGCGTAGCGTCTGATTGCTGGTCAATCCAGCTGAGCAAGTGCTGATTTCTTTGCTGGTTCTGTCGCTCAATCTGGCTTTGGGTCTCACTGCTAAAATTGCTACGCGCAGTATATAAAAATCGTGCAAATTGGGGATGTTGCACAGTCCAAAGAATATAATGATGTATGAGAACAGCGATCCCTTGTTGTAGACCTTGCACATCTTTTAAAGCTTGATAACGTTGCTGGCTTTGATCTTGTAAAGCACTCAAATAAAGCATGCTAACGATGCCTTCTTTATTTTTAAAATGATGGTAAATCGCTCCTACACTGGCTCCAGAGCGCTCACAAATCTGTTCAATCGTTGTCGTTTCTATGCCCTGTTCCAAAAAGCAATCTAATGCTTCTGCCAAGATTTGACGTTTCAGTAAAGCTCGTTTCCCTGAGTAAATGCGTTGTAGTAAATCTTGTTCGTGCATTATGGTCGCCATTTATATCCTGTGCTTATCATAATATTTTTATGGCAATTTGAAAGAGCTCAACCGTCACCAAAGCCATTTACAGAATATTATTCTGTTTTAAAGTGTAGAAAAACAAATCAAGGAAAAAAAGATGAGCCAAGCCCTCAAAGTATGGAAGGCACTAGAAAATAAGCCTGCGGGAAAATGGACTTTTTCTAAAATGCTGTGCCTAAAGGCCCCTTACTTCAGCAGTATTTCACCGCTATTTGAACAGCTTGAGCCTGGCCGTTGCATGATAAAAATGAAAAAGCACCGTGCTGTGCTCAATCATTTGGGAACAGTGCATGCCATTGCCATGTGCAACATGGCAGAACTCGCTGGTGGCACCATGACCGATGCTACGGTACCCAGCACACATCGCTGGATTCCAAAAGGTATGAGCGTCGAATATCTTAAAAAAGCCAAAACCGATTTGACCGCTATAGCGACTTCAGCACAAACGAATGTTGTCTGGACGGATAGTGGGGAATATTTGGTTCATGTCGAAATTAGCGATCAAGCACAAGATATTGTATTCCGTGCTGTCATTACCATGCAGGTCTCTAAAAAATAAACCACAATAATACGACATAAAAAAACCGCCTATAACAGGCGGTTTTTTTATAACGATCTTTCGACTTAAAACGGAAGGTCGTCATCTAAATCTGCTGGTGCAGATGCTGGCGCTGCTTGTGGTTTTGGCGCAAAAGCTGCAGGGTTGTTATTACCATAACCATTCGATTGGTTATTGTTAAAACCACCTTGCTGACCGCCACCATAGCCACCTTGGTTAGAGTTCGCATTGCCATAACCGCCCTGCTGGCCGTAACCGCCTTGCTGACCGCCATTATTATTGTTAAAACGTGGTTGCTCAAAGCCCTGGCCTTGATCACCTTGCTGACGGTTGCTGTCTAGCATCTGCATTTGTTCGCCACGGATTTCAGTTGTATAGCGTTCTTGACCATTTTGATCTGTCCACTGGCGAGTACGTAGTGAACCTTCGATATACACTTTTGAACCTTTGCGTAGGTATTGCTGTGCAATTTCACCTAGGCGATTGTGCAATACAATACGGTGCCATTCAGTTTGTTCTTTACGTTCACCCGTATTTTTGTCAGTCCACGAATCGCTCGTCGCAATTGAGAACTGAGTCAAAGAGCCGCCATTTGGAAAAGTTTTGGTTTCTGGGTCTTTACCCAAAGTACCCACTAAAATGACCTTATTTACACCACGCATCAGACGTATTCTTCCTATTTGTTTCTATTATTTACTTTATAAGAGTTATGCTTAAATGGCTAGCTCTTTCCCAAGCAACTGCGTTAAGTGCTGTCGCGCTGGCTCATCTATGAGCTGCTTATCGACTTTTACATACGCCACTTGCTGGTCGGCCATTACCACGACCTCTTCAATACCACGAATTGCTAAAAGCTGAGAAGCCCATTCATCTGTTTGTTGTGTTTCTGGCAAACGAAACACCATAGAAGACAAATAACGTGGTTGCGCTAAACCAAAGCTAATCACTAACCAAAGAATGGCAATCACGGTAAGTATGCCCCACCCAACCGAAGTATCTTGTATTTGAAGCAATTGACCACCCAACATACCACCAAAGAAAGCACCCAAAAACTGACTGCTGGCATTCACACCCATTGCTGTGGCTTTAGACTGAATCGGTGCTGCTTTAGATAGCCACGACGGCAATAAAGCTTCCATTACATTAAATGCAATAAAGAATAAGCCTAAACCTGTGAGCAAAATATATTTGGATTCAAAACCAAAGATCAATACCAATAGACCGAGAATAATCCCGCCTATGGCTGTGAGAAATATGCCACGCATTTTGCGATATTTTTCTGCCAAAATAATACTTGGAAAGGCAAAAAATAGACTAATCACCAACAGTGGCAAATACACCAAACCATGACTAGATAATGGGATTTTTGCAAAATCAATCAGCTGTGAAGGTACATAAATAAACATTGCTGTGAGCAATAAATGCAAAGAAAACACCGAGACATGCAGACGGTTTAAGTCTGGCATTTTAAGGACTTCTTTGAGCTGTGTGAGGTAGCCTTGTTGGAAATTACGATGGTGACGAGTGACTTTGGGAACCATGAGCAACATAGCAATTGCAGCCAAGCCCATCACAGTCGTCACCCAAAAAAGGCCTGAAATTCCAACCATGCTGGTGAGCCAAGGCCCCAAACTAAACGCCACCACAAAAGATAAGCCAATGCTCATACCCATAACAGCCATGGCTTTGGTACGTTGCTCTTCACGCGTAACATCGGCCAAAAGTGCCATCACCACTGCCGATACAGCGCCACCACCTGCAATTGCGCGACCAATAATGACGCCATAGATGGTTTCAGACATCGCAGCTACCGCACCGCCTAATGCAAAGAGCAAGAGACCAATGACCACCAAAGGTTTACGGCTATAACGGTCAGCAATTAAGCTAAATGGAATCTGTAAAATCGCTTGGGTTAAACCATACACCCCTACAGCTAAACCAATCAGCGCAGGTGTTGCATATTGATATGACTGCCCTGCAACTGAAAATACGGGGATAATCATGAACAAGCCCAACATGCGCAATGCAAAAATACTGCTTAGGGCAAAGGTTGAGCGACGTTCTAAGGCATTCATCATATCAATAAGCGAAAATTAAAAAGGAAAACTGGTGCAACTATCGTACATCATTCCAGCCACCAATGCAGATGTATTGATGACTCATAGGCAATAAAAAAGGGTGCATGACTGCACCCTTTTTTATTGTATTGGTTTTTCTTAAATCTGGCTTAACCCAGCTGTTCTTGACGCTTTTTGTACTGAATTGATGCAATCACTGCCCAAACAATAAATGCCACACCAATCAAGCCTGTAACTACTTCTGGAATATGTACACCTGTACCGCTGGCAAGCATAATGAATGCTAATGCACCAATCGCATAATGCGCACCATGTTCAAGGAAAATATAAGCATCTAAAGTGCCTTTATCAACCAAGTAAATCGTCATTGAACGCACGAACATCGCACCAATCGCAAGACCCAGCATAATAATGACCACATCTGATGTAATCGCAAATGCGCCAATCACGCCATCAAAACTAAATGAGGCATCTAACACTTCAAGATAGATAAAACCACCAATTCCGGCTTTAATCACACCTGTCGGCGCACCATTTGAATCATGGCCAACCGCGTTGCCATTTTCGTCCACTTCTGGCTCGCCACCCAATAAGTGACTTAATACTTGTACACCAATATAAATCACGATGCCCCAAATACCTGCCATAGTGACCACTAAGCGTTTGCTTTCATCCACATTGGCTGCCATGATCAATAATGCAATTAATGCAATAAATACCGACATAGCAGGGACATTAGCCAAGTTGGCTAGACGACGCTCAATCCACTTAAACCAATGGGTATCTTTACCTTCATCCAAAAAGAAGTTTAAAAATACTAACAATAAGAATGCGCCACCAAAGGCTGCAATTTCTGCATGATGTGCCATGAGTTTTTCGGAATAATGCGTTGGATCATTCAACGCCATATTCACCACTTCTAGCATTCCCATGTCTGCGGTAACCGCCACAATCACAATTGGGAACACCAAACGCATACCAAACACCGCAATCACAATACCTACGGTCAAGAAAATCATTTTCCAAAAATGATCCCAACCACGTAGTACAGATGCATTCACAACCGCATTATCAAAAGATAAAGACACTTCCATTACCGCTAAAATCGCTGTAATGGTCAGTGCCGTAATCATGGCCTGTACGCCTGCATTGGGTCCGTGATTGAACCCCCAATATGCAGAAATAGCTAAGCACACGATTGTAAATACAATAGAGAAACCAAAATGTTTCCACATAATTCAATCGACCTAAAATTAGTATTTGAATACATAAAAATTAGACAGAACAAAAACTTAAATATAGTTATTTCACGCGTGTACCTAAGGTTTTTGCTTTGTTTAACTTTTATTTGACCTGACTAATGCGCAAGCTTTTAATCAAGAACGTCATAAAATGTGCTTATTATGGCTTGTTTATGTGTAAAAACCACTGCCGACTCTGCTAATTTTTCAAAACAACAACCTTGTTTTAGGCTTTATCCATTACTCTTAGCACACGATGCTTATATAGGACATGTCTATGCGTTTTTCTGAGGATCTTTGGCAACGCAATCTAAATCTTTATCAACAAATATTGGCCCACCCTTTTAATCAAGAGCTTGCGCAAGGTTCTCTCAAGCAAGAGGCCTTTTGCCATTATATTATTCAAGATGCGCATTATTTAGTGAACTATGGACGTGCCCTCGCTGTTTGTGCAGCCAAAGCCTTCGATGCAGAAGATATTATTCAGTTTTCGGAAGCAGCCAAATTAGCGATTGTATTTGAACGTGATATGCATAATAGCTTCTTTGCAAACTTTCACATTAGCGCAACCGATTTTAGCAATACGCCTCTCAGTCTAGCTTGTCACCATTACAGCTCATTTTTAACTGCAACCGCATGGTCTGAAAGCTACCCTGTGGTATTGGCATCATTACTACCATGTTTTTGGATTTACGCTGAAGTAGGTAAGGCTATTGTGCAACAGTCTGCACCCGATAACCCCTATCAAGCATGGATTGATACCTATGCAGGCGATGAATTTAATGACGCAGTGAATAATGTATTAGCGACCATTGATCGTATAGCGAGTCGCTGCGATGCCGATACCTTAAAAAAAATGCATCAGGCCTATCGCAAAGGGGCTGAGCTCGAATGGCTGTTTTGGGACAGTGCCTACCATCAATTAAAATGGCCAGGCTTAAGCCCAGAATAAATTAAATATTATCGTTCAGATACAGAAGCTCATAGGCTATGGGCTTCATCCTTCCAACGCATAAAATGAGATAGTTAGGGAACAATTATCCATGTGCCATATAGGCATTCCAGCCATAAATGAGCACTGCAGCGACGAACACCCAACACAAGGTCGCAAGGCTCAAACACGAAATTACGGACATGCGAGTTGCCAACAGGTAAACCACCAACAAATAAACAAAATAAGGAATCAGCGCCCACAGTCCAAACAAGGCGGTTTGTGCTAGGGCTTCACTGCCACGCTCTTGCGCTACAATCACATGCGCAATTAAAGCAAAGGTTGGGAACAGAGGAACCAAACCTGCAATATAAAATGCCTTACTTTTTGAAAGAATAGAAATCAGAAGCACCACTGCCGCCCCCATGACACATTTCAAAAATAAAGACAGCATAGCCCATCCAATGGTTTGAGATTTAAAGACCTTAGTCTACGCCGGTTGCCCAATTTTAAACATGCGCTCCTTTTAATCGGTCATAAAAAAATAATAAATCTGCATTAGACTTTATTTTATAAATCATGCATTATAAATGATAATAATTATCATTCAGTTTTTGGATATTTAATTCTTGCGAGGCAAAACAAATGCATCAAAATAATTTAGGCACTGAAGCCATCCGCGCATTTTTTACATTGCAATGTTGCTGGCTCAACAGTGAAGAAGTGTATTTAGAAAAAGGCTGTACGCATTGTGGCTCCGCTGCCACGTATTTAATTTATTTTACTAACGTTCATATTCAAAAGCTGATGTTGCAATTTATTCAGCAGTATCAATGCCATCTGTCACAACGCATGGATTTACTTGATTTGCATGATTTTGAAACCGACTACAATCAATTTTTAAGCATTTTAGAAAATGAAATTAATTTTTATGCTCGAACACATCATGAAATACCTCGAACTCAAGTATTTGAAGACATCGAATCTATTTTTGAACGCCCTTACTCGCATGCCTGCTAATTCATAGCATTATTAAAATGATCTTTACCATAAAGGGGAAATCCTAGGGCCTCTTTATGGTTGTTCTGCATGAAATTTTATGCAAACCAATTAACCACCACCAAGGCAATAAACGCAGGTAAAGCCTGTACATATAAAATCTTTTTACTGACGGTGATTGCACCATAAACACCAGCCACCACAATACAGCCCAAAAAGAAATTGGCCAATGAAATGGCAAAAGAACCTGTGGCACAAAGCGACCAGATTAATCCAGCAGCCAAGAAACCATTATATAACCCCTGATTTTGTGCAAGAACTTTAGTCAGTTGTGCTTTTTGTAGCGTATTGCCAAAAATCTTCATGCCCAAAGGTTGATCCCATAAAAACATTTCTAGCACCAAAAACCCAATATGTAAGATTGCTACCAATGCAATACACAGTTGACCGAGTATCATCTTTACACTCCTTGATTCACGTTATTTTTATTAAATAGAAGCATTACATGTCTTGTATGCCGTTTTACAATACAACAATGAGGCCAAATATGAAAAATCACATTCAAGACGACATAAATTGACCCTTAAAATCATCTGAACAACACTTGAACATTTTTCATGCGCTATCATATAGACCTGTATTGAAAATAAATTTTAGGATCATTTCATGAGCCAAAGCCATATCCGAATTCGAGGCGCACGTACCCACAATTTAAAAAATGTGAACCTTGATATTCCCCGCGACAAATTCGTGGTGATTACGGGGCTGTCAGGCTCAGGTAAATCTTCCCTTGCCTTTGATACCTTGTATGCCGAAGGACAGCGCCGCTATGTCGAATCGCTGTCAGCTTATGCACGCCAGTTCCTTTCGCAAATGGAAAAACCTGAAGTCGACTCTATTGAAGGCTTGAGTCCTGCGATTGCCATCGAGCAGAAATCAACCAGTCATAACCCGCGTTCAACCGTGGGGACGATTACAGAAATTTATGACTATTTACGTTTATTGTATGCACGTGTAGGCACACCTTACTGCCCTGAACATGATCTGCCAATGGTCGCACAAACCGTATCTGAAATGGTTGATGCGGTTAAAAGCTTAGAGGAAGGTACTGCCTTGATGTTGCTTGCACCTGTGGTTCGCGAGCGTAAGGGGGAATATTCCAACCTATTCGAACAGTTACAAAGCCAAGGTTTTGTTCGCGCGCGTGTCGATGGAGAAGTCATCGACATTGACCCGATTCCGGAATTAGACAAAAAGAAAAAACACACCATTGAAGTGGTGGTAGATCGTTTTAAAGTTCGTGATGATTTGGGTAATCGTATTGCTGAAAGCTTTGAAACTGCACTGCGTTTAGGCGGTGATATTGCAATGTTGTCATGGATGAAGGGTGAGCAAGATGACCGTGTGTTTTCAGCAAAACACTCTTGCCCTGAGTGTGACCGTGCAGTTGCTGAATTAGAACCTCGCCTATTTTCATTTAACAACCCATTTGGTGCATGTCCGACTTGTGATGGCTTAGGCACACGTAGTCATTTTAGTGCAGATAAACTGATTCCAAATAATGAAGTCTCTATTAGCCAAGGTGCAATCCGTGGTTGGGATCGTCAGCGCCCTTACTATTACAGCATGATTGAAAAAGTGGCAGCACATTTTGGCTTCTCGTTGGATACGCCTTGGAACGAACTGGATGCCGACACCAAAAAGAAATTCCTTTACGGCACAGGCAAAGAAAAAGTTGATCTAAGCTATATTGATGAGCGTGGCCGTAAGCACAATCGTGTACAAGCGTTTGAAGGTATTTTGCCACATCTAGAACGCCGTTACCGTGAAACAGAAAGCAATTATGTGCGTGAAGATTTAGCGCAGTATTTATCTAATGCAGCCTGTGATGCCTGTGGTGGTTCACGTCTGAATGAAATCTCACGTCATGTCCGCGTAAAAGACAAAACCATTGCCGAAATTACTAAAATGTCGATTGGCGATGCTGAAAATTATTATCAAGACCTGAATTTGGAAGGTGCTAAAGGTGAAATTGCCGATAAGATTTTTAAAGAAATCCGTGAGCGTTTGCACTTTCTAGTGTCAGTCGGCTTGAACTACTTAAGCCTATCTCGTTCTGCTGAAACTTTATCGGGTGGTGAGGCGCAGCGTATCCGTTTGGCATCACAAATTGGTGCAGGTCTAATGGGTGTGATGTATGTGCTGGATGAACCTTCGATTGGTTTGCATCAGCGTGATAACGACCGTTTACTCGAAACTTTAGTCCGCTTGCGTGACCTCGGCAATACCGTGCTTGTGGTAGAGCATGATGAAGATGCCATTCGTGCCGCCGACCATATTATTGATATTGGGCCAGGTGCAGGCATTCATGGCGGTCATGTGATTGCTGAAGGTACATACGATGAAATTTTGAAAAATGAAAATTCGCTTACAGGGAATTACCTCTCTGGTAAGCTGAAAATTGAAGTGCCTAAAACACGCGTACAGCCACCAAAACCCGAAGAGCAAATTAAGCTGATGGGCGCTGCAGGCCATAACTTAAAGAATGTTGATCTCAGCATTCCTTTAGGCATTATGACCTGTGTGACAGGTGTATCAGGTTCAGGCAAATCAACCTTAATTAACCGCACATTACTGCCTTTAGCAGCCACGCAGCTCAATGGTGCAACCACGTTAACTGCGGAAAAATTCGATTCGATTGATGGTTTGCAATTCCTCGATAAAGTTGTGGATATTGACCAAAGCCCAATTGGACGCACACCACGTTCAAACCCTGCAACTTATACGGGCTTATTTACCCCTATTCGTGAGTTGTTCGCACAGACGCCAGAAGCTAAAGCGCGTGGTTATGCTGCAGGTCGTTTCTCGTTTAACGTAAAAGGTGGACGCTGTGAAGCCTGTGAAGGCGATGGCATGATTAAAGTAGCGATGCATTTCTTACCCGATATGTACGTGCCTTGTGATGCCTGCCATGGCAAACGTTATAACCGTGAAACCCTAGAAGTGGGTTATAAAGGTCAAAATATTTCTGATGTGTTAGAAATGACCGTTGAAGATGCGATGCATTTCTTTGATGCGATTCCAGTGATTCATCGTCGTTTAGAAACTTTGCATCAAGTTGGCTTGGGCTATATTCGTTTGGGTCAATCTGCCACTACTCTTTCAGGTGGTGAAGCACAACGTGTGAAACTTGCTCGTGAGCTTGCGAAGCGCGATACAGGTAAAACTTTGTATGTGTTAGATGAACCGACCACAGGTTTGCACTTCCATGACATTGCCAAGTTGCTCGATATTCTTCATGAGCTACGCAACAAGGGTAATACCATTGTGGTGATTGAGCATAATTTGGATGTGATTAAAACCGCAGACTGGATTGTGGACTTAGGCCCTGAAGGTGGTTCTGGTGGCGGTATGATTGTGGCCGAGGGTACACCTGAAGAAGTGGCTAAATCTAAAGTTTCGCATACAGCGAAGTTTTTGAAACCGATGTTATAATTTTTTTAAGACTAGGAAATCCAGTATTTCCTAGTCTTTATTTCTATTTGGTTTAGTCTAATTTTAACTTTTCCTTCCAATGACTGAAACGCAATCGAATCTCTTTAGGGTCTTTTTCACCTATTACACTTTCTAGATCCGTTAAAACAGCTCCGAAGTTAACTTCAATCTGCTTTAAACATTCCTCAGAAATAAATTGATTATCAAACAACCATCTGACTGCTCTCAAAATACGATTAAAATTATCAAATTTATATTTTTCAGGGAAAATATTACCTCTTGACTCGCCTAAAAAGCTATTCCAATCAGCTTTAGAGAAACTGTCTAAAATTTCCGGATCAGATGTATTCTTATCAAAACCACTGGTAATAGCTTTATATAAAACAGTAACTTTATCATCAATAATTATATCTATTTTTTTCTCATCTAAAAGATCTATATAAATTTCAAAGTCTTTGCCATACTCTTCTTTTAATTGAGCTTTTGTTTTTACATCTGCCAAATAAAGTCTTTTTATATATATTTTAATCAATGAGATAATTTCTTCTTTATTTTCATCACACAAAAATTCAATAATTTTTTTTAATTGATAGCCTGAAAATAAATTTACATCATTTTTTATTAATCCGATTAAATTATCTAAATCAGCTTTAGTAAAACTCTCTTCATAATATTTTTCAGTTAAAAACTCAATTTTTTGAATTTTATTCAAGTTCTCTTTTCGCAACCACTCTTTTTTAACAATATCTATAAGTATCTCAGAATCATAAGATCCTACCTGTTGAAATATTTTCTCAAACTCTAAAAACAATGGATCAGCTCTAACAGTGCTATAGGAAATATTTCTTAATTTCTTATAAATCTCAAGTTTTTCATTATCTAATTTTTCTTCACCATTTTTTATATCTACCCAATCAATTTTTTGGCTTTGACCAAATAATTCTAAAAAATATCCCACTAAAACACGAATTAGAATTATCTCTTTAGTTGAAGTTACAACTTTATTTGGCAATTCCTCTAAAAATTGATGATATAGCTTAATTACCTTTTGAAAAAATCTAAAATTATGAATATCCAACTCATCTGCAAACTTAACCATCAAGCCTACTAAGGGCTCATCTATATCTTTTGCATTTTCACGAATTAAAGGCTCAACCGATGTAATCTTGATTGTTTCATCAATCAATTTTTCTTTATATTCAGCATATTTTTTCTTGTTTTCACCCTCAGCTTTGTCTTCATCCAAAATTAAAATAATCTGACAATTTTTTTCAAGTTTAAGCTGATTTGCCAAACCCATAACATCTTTAATATCAAGTTTCTTTGACATTCGTTCAAAGTCATCAAAACAGATAATTGCGTCTTTAACTTGAGCATAGAGCATGGATTCAAAAATTCGTGCCGATGAACTAACCCCATATTCACTGCTCGTTAACTTCACCTCTCTTAAAGCTGTAAGCCCCTTTTTAATGAATGCAGGTATCTCAAAGTTTTTTGAGGATTCTTGATTAAAATAATTGCTACTCATATTTGTAGATATTGCAACTTTAAGATCCGACAAATTTTCTATACCGAAAAGCGATATATAAGCGTATTTTTTGCTAAATACTTTTTGATCGTTATTTCTTTTGAAAGCAGGCAAATGTTTAATTTTCTCTTCTTCTTCTTTTGCACGTGTTTCGAGAAATTTATTCCAAGCAAAGGTCTTCCCTACTCCCCAGCAACCTATAATCGCTATAGCGATTCCATTATTTTCATTTTTTCTAAAAATTTCTTCTAAACGTTGTTCTTGAGACTGGTTCATTTTCTTGAAATATTAATAACTTGTATCCTTTATATCTGCAAAAAATCATAAATTCAATCACATGACCAGTGACATGAATGTCACCCGTTTGACTGGGATATACGGATGTATCTTCAATCAAACAAAGCGGTTTTATCATTTTGCCCTATCAAAAGTGAGGCAAACCAAACTCACTTGTTAGTTATTTCAAATACAATAGATCTAATAACCATTACCACGAAATAGTATTCCGACCTTTTGCCTTCGCACTAAACAGCGCTTGATCCGCTTTTTCAAACAATTCAATCCAAGAATCAGCCCCGACAGCAATACCAATACTTACCGAAACATGGAGTCCCTGCCCATCCCTCAATGGAATATGCATAGTCGCAATCTCATCACAAATTTTTTGACCCACATTCAACGCATTCTGTTTCTCAATATCTTCAATTAAAATTAAGAATTCATCCCCGCCGTAACGCACCACCAAATCTGATGTACGCACGTTATATTGCAAGCTGTCCGCCACTGCACAAATCACCTCATCCCCAACAATATGCCCATAACTGTCATTCACCTGTTTAAAGTGATCAATATCAATCACCATCAGACAAATTTTGGCAAATTGCTCAGGGTGCTTCTCCAAAAAACGGATATATTCTTCCAAAGCAAAACGGTTTGATAGACCTGTTAAAGAGTCTGAATGTGCAATATTTTTTAAACGGAATTCAAAAGCATCACGTTGTTGCATGACACGTTGTAATTTCTCAATCGCTACAAATAAAGAATCATGATCATCATCCAGCCGAGTCGCGCTGTACCCTGTATTTCTTTCTGAAGCATGAGACAAATCCAATAAGGTATTTCGCGCCTCAATCAAAGGCTCAATAATCCTTTTTCGCGCAAAAATCATCGTTGAAAATGCCACCAGCAACGAAATCACAGACAGTCCACACGTCCACAGCAAATAGCGAAGCGTTCGGGCCATTTCTTGTTCTGCCACTTGCTCTGTGAGTTGCAACATATAAGTCTGTAAATCTACAACTGTAACGAACTTGTCCACCATGACATCAGTCAACCCTACGCCTGTCAGGAAGTAAGGTTTCTTTTCAATACTTTCCTGCATCAACCGTGATACAACGGGCATACCCTTTTGAATAAACTCAGTTTGAATTCTTGCATGTAAGCGCTTAAATTCTAGGGTTTGCGCCATGGCTGGCTGTGTCGTATCAATCATGCCAAGCAAATAATCCACTTGCTTCTGCGTTTGTAACAAACGACCTAAATTCGCCGCTGAAATAGGCTCATTAAAAGTCACAGGCGCCATAATATTTGACGCCACCCGCCCAGCTTCATCACGCAAATCAGCCAATAGTAAAATCTGAGTAATGAATGGGCTCAAACTTGCCGAAGATGCATCTGAAGCCGAAACAATAGTCTTCAAAATTTCGCGACTAGCATCCCAAGCGCTAAACATTTTTAATATTGCCTGATCTAAACGCGTCGCCGTGCGCTGACTCATCGGCAGATTCACATAAGCATCAACTTCGGCACGCCCCAAATCAAGGCTGTGTCTGACCTGAGTGTTGACCTGCTGACTCAGATCACTGAACCCCAATTGATTTAATACCTTTGCGGTATGCTCCATTTGGGCATCTACATTGTTGCGAAAATCGTTTAATACCTGATGCTCTTCTTGTGAATCTTCCGGCGCACTCGACATCAGCTTATTGGCTGGGCCACGTTCACGAGAAATCTTATGTGCTAGTACAGCCACCTCACGTAGCGCTTGCAGTTCTTGGCTACTACGTAAAGTTTGGGTGTAGCTTTGAATACTACTTACCATTAAGGGAACGCAAATGCACAATAAACACAAAATAATGATCGACATCGCCCAATATAGGCGTTTGCTGATTTGCTGAGAGCGCAAAGCATACATTGGTTAAACGCTCCTACATTATTCCCAAATAAAACGCTTCTCTAACACGGTATCGCATGTGAAGTGCCAATCAGTTCAATAAACATCTTGTTTAAATTATAAACGTTGATGTAACAAAATTTATATACATTTGCATATTATTTATGATTCTACGAGCAAAATGCCTCGCATGAATAATTACACGCTTTTTTAAAATATATAGCCTATTTTTAATCATTTTTTGGCTTAAATATTTACACACGCTACAAATTAGTGCATAATGCACCGCATTAGGGCAATCTAATTAATTCCTCAGCAGATTATTTAGCTTTCCCGCAAATTTTGGCGTAAAAATCCCAGTTTTGTTTCAAAACTGGGATTTTTTTTGCTTTTTAAAAAGTTTTGAATATTTATGCTTTATAAAAAATGCACCATATTGATGCATATTAATTTAAAAAATAATCTCCTGATTGCCAAATCAAGGCATTTTAATTGAGGCAAAGTTAAGTAAGTGACAAGCTTAAAACTAAAAAACGGACAAAAAAAAGCCCAACCTTGGGGAAAGCTGGGCATATAAAAATAAATCATTTATGGAGAATCAAATCACAACATTTTAAAAAACGATGTCGTATTCGATGTCTGAATTATGATAATAATCGTAGAACTTGTAAAGCATATTAGTTTAGTAAGGATTGAAACACAACACTGTTTTGCAACCATTCTGTCTATTTGGTCACATTACCAACCGACTAGTGACTATTTTTTATACTATTTACTTTTTTTTGCATATTTTAAACAGGTTTAAGTCACACTATTTAGCAAATTATGCAGATTAAATTCACTTAGCTTACTTTTTAAACAATTGGAATTTACCAATAAACCCAATTATCAATCGTTTTTTACAATCAATATTCGCCTTATTTATGGGCGTTTTTTTTTCAAAAATACGCTATATAGCGCGCTGAGTGCATTGTTATGAATCATTTTTTTAATTGGTTGACATTATTTTATAGAAAAACTTCTTTTTGAATAAAAATTAAACAAAATGTATTTCCTGAATTTAATTGCTTTTAAGATCATTGACTTAATAAATTGTTACAATACAATGCTCAATGTTTAATCCATTAGTAACATAACTGGTAATTCTCATGAAAAAACTCGGTTTAGCCACTGCTTTATTATTAGCCATGACCGGTGCACAAGCGTACCAAGTAGAAGTTCAAGGTCAATCAGAATACATCGACAACACTGTTAACTCTAAAAACTTCACTGGTGCTGTACAAGGTACTTATTACTTCAAAAATGTTGACTCTTCTAAAGGTCCATTGGCTGAAGCAGCATTTTTAAACCAAGCTTCAAATGCATCTTTGGCGTATAACTACGGCGAATACGATGTAAATGGTATTGCTGACCAAAACACTCACACAATTGGTGCTAAAGCTGAAGCTTACGTTCCAACTAAATATGTTCCTGTATATGCTAGCGCATCTTACAGCAACACAATTATTGACAACAAAGATAACAAAGCTGACGACCACGGCGACCGTTTCTCTGTAGAACTTGGTGCTGTAGTTGCGCCTAACTTCTTAGTTGCAGTTGGTTATACAAGTGCTCCTAACCAAGTTGCTTACGATGCATTCGGTATCCTTGCAAATGGCGTAGCTCAAGCTGCTCAAGAACAACAAACTATTGGTCAAGACCAAGACGCGATCACTGCACGTACTAAATACGTTGGCGCGATCGACGGCACTAACATGGCAATCGGTTTCGAAACTAACGCTTTGTTTGCTGAAAAAAATGCATACGGTTTAAAAACTGATTTGTACATCAATCCAGCTCTAAGCGTTGGTGCTTCTTATGCACAAGCTAACGGTGCTGTAAACAACAAAGAAGCTTGGGGCGTAAACGCTAACTACTTCATCACTCCAGCTGTTGCTGTTGGTGTTGACTATGTAAACGTGAATGCTACAAACAACGCACCGACAGATACTCAAACTGTTGGCGTGAACGCTAAATTCCGTTTCTAATTCATTTTAGAATCTGAATCAAAAAAAGGACGCAATTGCGTCCTTTTTTGTGCTCATCTTATTCTTCATCTTTAGATTGATGATGCTTGGGTAAATGCGCAATATAATGTAAAGCGATTAACCTCGATACAATTAAAGCCAAATACATCACACCACAAAACATTTGTAGCATCGCCAATACACGTGCTGGCGCGCTCATCGGCATTAAATCAGACAAACCTGTCGCTGACTGTAAACTAAAACTCAAGAATAAGAGGTCAAGCCAAGACTGTAAACCAGGCTTAGTTGGGTTCATAAAACTATCAGGATAAATTAACTGACAAATGCTATATAAGAAAGCAAAAGCCCATGCAATTAAAGTAAAAACAGTACCCGCTGCAAATAATTCATCTTTGGTTAGATATCGATCTGCAAACATATAACGCACTACACCATAAGCTGCACTCAAGTAAGCACAAGCTTCAAATGCATGAGCAATGATCTGAATATTTGGATCATTTACCCCAAATATAATTAGGGTTGAAAATAGCACCGCACATCCGACAAAACTCAGCCCTAAAATTGTAAACATTGGAGTTTGTCGAATGACTTTGGCAATAATCAATAACACCAATACGCCCAAGACCCACAATAAAGCGCGAAATGATGTACTTTCACGGGCAAAAGCTGTGAGTACTAAAATCACAAATTGTGTGAGTAACAACCAAGCCGAAGGCAACAAGCGAAAGCCTTTCCAAAAATCAATAAATGCCCGCATAAACACTTTATCCTTTTTGTTTTTCATCGCATCAATATCCACTTCCATTTGGATCACTGATTCTTTATCTAAAAGTTGATACTGCTGTTTGCCAATAGGCACCATTTCTCCAAAAAATTCAAGAAGCTTTATTATATTGCTTTGGATGAAAAGAATTATGTTCATCTTTATCAATAAATATTTACATGATAAATTTCATAAATTGATTCATAGCATCAATATGTCATATAAGAAAACTGATTATTTTTTCTAAAAAATTCAATACATGTCAAACTAAAATGAGAACACTTACTATCTACAGTTAATGTATTGATTTATCTATGGCTAATGAAATTTTGTCCTTTTTCACCCTATTAATCCTCTTTATTTGTTTTTTACCTATTTATTTAATAAAACTTAATATTCATAAAAAATAATTCAGGGTACGGCTATGAATAAAAAACTACTTTTGGCAACATTTATTGGCGCAAGCTTTTCCCTAAGTGGATGCGGAAGCTCCAGCAATGATGACAACAATTCCAGCACAGGTTCAGAACAGCCCGCTCCAAGCAATCCTTCAATCCCGACTACACCTGTTACTCCAAGCGACCCAACCAGCGATAAAGAAAAAATTGAAGCACAGGAAATTGCAGCATTTTTTCTTCATGCCATTACAGCTGAAACACTCAATAAGGGCTTAATTGACCGACTGTTCTATCTACAAGAATATATGCTTGACGATGAAGCAGATAATTTAGACTGTTATAAAAAAACAGCCATAGCTGGTAGCACTTTTACTTTAACAAAAGAGTGTACTGTGCCCTATGATGCAGGCTCATCCTTTAAAGGCTTATCTGGCGCCTTTAGTGAATCTGGAGATCCAGAAAGCAGTACTGGCTTGAATACCAAACTGAGTAACTTAAAAATTGATGTTGATGGCGCTGTATTCACTGCGGATGGCACGCTGAATATTAAAGACAGTGCAAACACTGAGACACATAGCACAAATGATTTAGTTATTAGCTCTGAAGCAACTGGAAATAAATTCTATTTCAAAAACTTTATCCTGAAAAACACCGAAACCAACTCAGCATTTATCAATAAAGCTTCTGGAGAACTTACCGTCACAGATAAAGACGGTCAGACACTGTATGCCGTTAGCTTCGATCAAGATTCTGATTGGAGCACATTAGCAGGAAACACTTACCCTACACTTGGAAAACTCAAAGTTCAATTTAAAAATGACAGCACCCGTTACCTGACATTGACTGCCTTAACAAACAAAGATAATGCAACTTACTATGCGCAGGCAGGCACAGTTACGCTCGAAGATAATGTGACAAAAACTTGGAAAGACATCATTATCAGTCCTGCAAAATATAAATTACCTTGAACGTATAGACATTTCATTTCGCAATAAAAAAGCCCCTCTCTAGGGGGCTTTTTTAAGGTGTTCAGATTAGTGATCTGAAGCACCTGAGATACCAATACCAGTTTGTGAACGTACATACTGTGCATCGAATGCTTTACGTTCTGCTTGAGCTTGTGCTGAGTTATCAGTCACAGAGAACAACCAGCAGCAGATGAATGCTAATGGCATTGCAAAGATTGCAGGACCATTGAACGGGTTAACTGGTGTTTCAGAGATTGCGAATGTATCTACCCAAACTGCTTTAGACAATACAATCAATACAACCGCTGTAACTAGACCGACTACGCCACCAATCACAGCACCACGTGTCGTTAAACCTTTCCAGAACATTGAAAGAACAAGTACTGGGAAGTTTGCACATGCAGCTACAGAGAATGCTAGACCCACCATGAATGCTACGTTTTGCTTCTCGAACAAGATACCTAAAATCATTGCAAAGATCGCAAGACCTAAAGTTGCAATTTTAGACATACGAAGTTCAGATTCAGGTGTAGTTTGACCTTTCTTGAATACGTTTGCATACAAGTCATGTGAAATTGCTGAAGCACCAGACAATGTTAAACCAGCCACTACTGCAAGAATTGTTGCGAAAGCTACCGCTGAAATAAAGCCCATGAACAAGTCACCGCCAAGAGCATCAGACAAGTGCACCGCAGCCATGTTGTTACCACCGACAAGCTCAAGTTTGCCAGTTACAGCCATTTTTGCTACATCAAGGAATTGTGGGTTGTTCGATACATAAAGGATCGCACCAAAACCAATGATGAAAGTTAATAAGTAGAAGTAACCAATGAAACCTGTTGCAACTACCACAGATTTACGTGCTTCTTTCGCATCTTTTACAGTGAAGAAACGCATCAAAATGTGTGGAAGACCTGCTGTACCAAACATCAATGCAAGACCCAAAGAAATCGCATCAATTGGGTTGGCTGCAAGTTTACCTGGACCCATAATATTGCCCGCTTCAGCTAAAGTTACATCATGTACTTTAGAGAATACCGCAATTGATTGTGAGAACATTTCAGAGAAGCTAAAGCCCACACCTTTCATAACCATAAATGCCATGAAGGTTGCGCCAGACAAAAGCATCACTGCTTTAATAATCTGTACCCAAGTTGTCGCCAACATACCACCGAAGATAACATAAGCCATCATGAGAAGGCCTACAATCACCACAGCAATGTTGTAGTTCAAACCGAATAACAATTTGATCAGCTGACCAGCTCCCACCATTTGCGCAATTAAGTAGAACGCAACAACTACGAGCGAGCTTACAGCCGCCAAGGTACGGACTGGTTTTTCTGCTAAGCGAAATGATACAACGTCTGATAAGTTAAACTTACCTAAGTTACGTAGACGTTCAGCAACCAAGAACAATACGATTGGCCAGCCCACCATGAAGCCCAATGAGTACAGCAAGCCATCAAAGCCTGAGCTGAACACCATGGCAGAAATACCCAAGAACGATGCGGCTGACATATAGTCACCTGCAATCGCTAAACCATTTTGGAAACCTGAAATACCCCCACCAGCTGTATAGAAGTCAGCTGTATTGGTGGTTTGCTTCGCAGCCCATTTGGTAATTAATAGGGTAAAACCAACAAAGATGGCAAACATAATGATTGCATGCCAGTTGGTTGCTTGTTGCTGTGCTTCACCCAAATCTGGGCCAGCCATAGCAACACTCGACATGAGCAGGGCTGGAATAGCCAACGCCTGCGCTTTCAATGAATTCCATTTCATCTTAGTGCGGTCCTTTTTCTTGAGTAATTGCTTCCACTTCACGCATTGCTTCTTCGTTCAGTGCATCTAATTTGTTGTTGGCGATATATGAATACACACCACAAAGCACAAATGACAGAACGATAATACTGAGACCTAATGGCATACCAATGGTTGTTACACCACCACTCACGGATTGCATCAAAAACTCTTTGTTGTAGCCGACCAGTAACATAAAGCCGACATACACCACTAACATGATGATGGTTAAAGTCCAGCTAAGCTTACTTTTACGGCTCACCATTTCCTTAAATTTTGGATTTTGTAGAATTTGCTCTACCTGTCTCTCATCCATAATGTTCTCCTTACGCCGAACCTTGGCGTCAATTTTTTAATTCGAATTATTTCGAAGCTAAACTTACCAATGTTCGTTATTGTTTGTAATTTAGACTTTGGTCGTTAAATTTTGATCATTATCGATGGCACTTCGGTAGATGCGGTATGATAAAGCCATGATTTATCTGCTGCAGACAATATGAACAGTTGGCTCATTATTGGGGTGCTCGCCCTTTATATCGCATTACTTTTTATTTGCGCTTTTTTTGGTGAAAAGCATGCCAGTCGCTTAAGCACACGCGGGCGAATGTTACTGTTTAGCCTCACGCTGGGCGTGTATTGTTCGTCTTGGACCTTTTATGGTGCGACAGGTGCGGCAGTACGAGAAGGTATTATTTTCTTACCCATCTATTTGGGGCCACTGATTTTTGTTGCACTTGGTTACGACATTTGGCGCCGTTTGGGGCGTGTACGTCAGCACCATGCAATTTCATCGATTGCTGACTTTGTGGCAGCACGTTATGGTAAAAGTGGGCCCTTGGCCTCCCTTGTGACCATTTTAGCCGTCATTGCGATTATTCCTTATTTGGCCTTACAGCTTCGTGCAATTGCCTTAAGTGCCACCGTCATTTTAGAGCCAACAACCGGTGGTATGGCCTCGACCACCAATGGTGTACTGTTCCTGACCGGAATTTTGGCAATTTTAGCAATGATCTTTGGTACGCGACAAATTGCCAATACCGAGCAACACGGTGGCCTCATGCTGGCCGTGGCCTTTGAGTCTTTTGTTAAATTGTTTGCACTATTGGCTGTCGCTGCCTTTTTCATGTTTGAAGCACCCGAAAATTTGCATCAAATTAGTAAAGACATCAGCATTACTTTTAAAGAAGTACAAATGTTTGGTGTACCCGAAAGCTTTTGGGTGCAGACCTTATTAGCAGCCTTAGCCATTATTTGCTTACCTCGCCAGTTTCACGTGGCGGTGGTCGAGCTTCGCGATGAAAAACACATTCGTGGGGCTCGGCGTTGGTTCGCGATTTATCTGATTTTAACCACCATCGCGATTGTTCCAATTGCAAGCTGGGCCTTACATGCAGCGCCTGCTTATTTGGCGATTCCAGATATTGCCGTGCTCTCCTTACCGCTCAGCTATAACCAAGATTGGTTAACACTCTTGGCGTTCTTAGGGGGCTTTTCAGCATCAACAGGAATGCTTTTGGTGTCGTCTGTAGCATTATCCATCATGCTCAGCAATGACTTGATTATGCCTGCACTTTGGCGAACCAATATTTTGGCACGTCATGATAAACGCTTGCCATTAGTTCTTAAATTCACCCGTCGCGTATGTATTTTAGCTGTCATGCTGATGGGATTTTTGTTCTTCCATTTCTTTAATGATATTGATCAACTCTCTGTATTTGGTCTATTGGCATTTAGTGCAGTTGCACAGTTCTCGCCTGCGCTGATTGGTGGCTTGTACTGGCGAGGTGGTAGTAAGCAAGGGGTTTATGCGGGCCTACTCACTGGTTTTGCCATGTGGGCTTATACCTTATTCTTCCCAACCGTCTTACGTAGTTTGCCTGCACGCTTTGAACCCTTAAGCCAGCAGATCATTCAACAAGGCCCGTTTGGTATCAGTTGGTTACGTCCCGAAGCTCTACTTGGCTTTGAATCTTTTGATCCACTCACGCATGGCGTGGTATGGGCGCTAGGTCTAAATATCGTGCTATATATTTGGGTATCACGTATTTTCCGCCCAAGTGTTGCTGAGCAAATTCAGGCCGAAAGCTTTTTCTATTATGAAACCAAGCCACTGCCCTCACACAATGCCTCAAGCGATATTAATTATTTACACCACGACGTTGCGCGTTTAAAAGTGGGCGATTTATTGACCCTCGCAAAACGTATTACTGGGGATGGCCCGACCGTACGTGCTTTCCAACAGTTTTGCACACAAAACAATGTCACCCTTAATGAAAACAGCAGTGCCAATGGCATGTGGTGGCGTTTTACCGAGCAATATCTTGCTGGTACGATTGGTGCTGCTTCTGCTCGTACGCTACTCACCACTGCAATGGTCAACAATGGACTAGCGCTCGGTCAGGTGGCCAACATTTTAGACCAAGCCTCACAGTGGCAACGCTTTAACCAAAATCTCATCATGACCATGATTGACCACATGACCCAAGGCGTAAGTGTGGTAGATGAAAATATGTGTTTGGTGGCATGGAATAACCAATACCTCAAGCTGTTTGATTATCCAAAAGATATTGTCTATGTCGGATGCCCAATTTCAGATCTGATTCGCTATAACGCCGAACGCGGTGAATGTGGCCCAGGTTCTATAGAAGAGCATGTACGTAAGCGTATTCATTGGATGCAAGTGGGCAGTTCGCATGAGTTTGAGCGCATTCGTAAAGATGGCCGTGTCATTCAAATGCGTGGTAATCCAATTGAAGGTGGTGGTTTTGTTACGACCTTTGCCGACATTACAGCTTTTCGTGAAAATGAAGCGGTGCTCGAAGCCCGTGTACAAGATCGTACCCAACAGTTGGCCGATGCACTATCTGAACAGCAATTGGCACGTGAAGTAGCAGACAAAGCTAATATGTCGAAGAGTCGCTTTATTGCGGCCGCCAGTCATGACTTATTACAACCGATGCATGCAGCACGTTTATTTAGTACCGCTTTAGAGCAAAGTGTACAAAATGACGAAGACCGCCGTACCTTACAACAGCTTGACCGTGCCCTACATGGTGCTGAGAGCATGTTGTCTGCTTTACTCGATATTGCACGCTTAGAAGGTGGCACGATTCAACCAAAACGTCAGGCCTATCCACTGCATGACTTACTCAGCGATCTAGAATTGCAGTTTAAATCGATTGCGGCGCAACGTGGCATTCAGTTTAAAGTGCATGATGTTCAGTTCTGGATTGACACCGATCCACAATGGATTCGACGGATTATTCAAAACTTTGTGAGTAATGCGCTACGTTATACCGCACGTGGTCGTGTGGTAGTAGGTGTATTACGCTCCAGCAGCAAACCGCAACATATTCGCATTGGTGTATGGGATACAGGTCCAGGGATTGCAGAAGAACAACGAATCAAGCTCTTCCAAGAGTTTGAACGCTGTGGACATACGTCTCCTTGGGGTGAACAAGGCTTAGGTTTAGGTTTGGCCATTGTACAGCGGATGACCAGCTTACTCGACTACCCTGTGCATGTGTATTCGGATTTGGGCAAAGGCTCATGCTTTATGATTGAAGTACCGTTAGTGGAAGCACCCAAAGTGGTGGCAGCCCCTGTACAAGCAGTACCGCTACGTACCAAAGCCTATAAGATTTTATGCTTAGACAACGATGAAACCATTTTGGAAGGCATGTCCACCTTACTCACCAAATGGGGTTATCAAGTGTTTAAAGCCACAGAACCTGAACAAGCATTGGCTATGATTGAGCAAGAAAATATTCAGGTGTGGTTAGTCGATCAGCATTTAAATCACGGGCAGATCGGGCTCGACTTTATCTTAAGTAATCGCCAAGAAAATGTGCCGACTGCGCTCATTACGGCGGATTCTGATCCAGAATTACCGCAGCGCCTTAAGGAGCATAATATTGTGTTACTGAAAAAACCGCTTAAACCTGCATCTTTGCGTTCTTGGCTCTCTGGCTTAAAAATTTCCAGTGCCGATTAAACTCAAAATGTAGCGCCATCAAAGCCTATTTCAAGCATTTGAAATAGGCTTTTTTTTCTTATAGCGGTGTAATCAGTTCCTGTATTGGCTGTAGTTTTAGGCAAATGTGCAAAAAAGCTCAAAAAACATGCAAACACAAACAGATTGATTGACCAAAAATATCAAAACCTATTTGCCTATGGCGAAATATAACTTCATTTTAAGTGAACATTTGTACACTTACTTACAATTTCTCAAATAACTGTTATATAAATTATTTTTTGTATTTTTTGTTATTTTTAATACTTTAGTCGTATTTTTTTTAAACAATAAAAAGCTCAAAACAACACTAACCACAGCCATATTTTAGCTCAATATCAGGCTCATCCCATTTAGAGGAATTTCGCTATGGATATGTCCAAAGATTTAACACAAGGCTTAGCCCAAACACAGCAGTTTCATCGCCAATACGGCGCCAATGCACTCCTACCAGAAATCTGCTGGACTGAAGTTTTTGATCACAGCACCTTAGCACCCGAACAATTACAAGCACTAGATGTGCTGTATCAAAGTGCTGTCCCCCTAGCACTTCAGGTATTTGAAGAACTAAATTTTGATGTATTTACACCTGCAGCCTATAAACCACAAGGTTTAGGTTTATTTGATCGATTGGCCGAACAAGAGCAAGCCCTTTTGGCACGCTTACGCGCAGAGTCTAAACACCTAGATGCGGCGGTGCATCATCAGATTTGGAGTATGTTACTGCGTGGTGGTGCGGTATTAGTCTTTAAAGCATGGCTGGGCAAAGTCAAAACTGGCCACAACCAAATAGATACCACTCAGTTTGATGAACTGTCTGACTTACTGTTTATTAAGACCTCACCTTTTGAGTTGGCCCAATATCTAGATGTCGACATCAATTCGACCCAAGATCATATTTTCCTGATGCAAGGGCAAGAGGTTTATTTGGATCGTTTTAATAGCCTCGAAACGGCGGCACTATTTGTCGACCTTGGCGTATATGATGCAGCCTTTTTAAGCCTACGCGATGACCATGTAGCAGCTTACTTAAAGAGCAAAGGCTATGTGACCGATGAACAAATTGAAGAACTGCAATGTGCTTTAAATCCACTGTTTTGTACAGATTTGAATCCAAAACAAAACTACGTGGTTTAAGCCTAGCCGGATATCACTATAGCAAAGCAACCACATAAAAAAAGACCTCATTCGAGGTCTTTTTTCTGCGATCTATGCTAGGCATGTCACAGCAGATTTACATTTTTTTATCTTCAATATTTAAAGCATTAATCGCCAATACTGCTTGAGTACGATTTTGTACACCCAATTTACGGAAAATTGCGGTGACATGCGCTTTAATGGTCGCTTCAGAAACATCTAATTCATAGGCAATTTGTTTATTTAACAAACCTTCTGCCACCATCATCAGTACACGGAACTGCTGTGGCGTAAGTGACTGAATACGTTCTGCCAATGCAGTTTCATCTGCTGCACGTGGGTCGAAAGCGGCGCTGTTTGGCAAATTAGGTGGCAACCAGATATCACCTTCCAACACTTGACGAATGGCTTCACCAATATGGCTTGGATGTGCTGATTTTGGAATATAGCCCATAGCCCCATGTGCAATTGCACGATGAATAATTGAAGATTCTTCATGCGCGGAAACCACAATAATTGGAATCGCAGGATACTGTGCGCGGACATGTACCAAGGCAGAAAAGCCTGATGCACCGGGTAAATTTAAATCGAGTAAAACAAGATCTGGCTCTGCGCCACTTTCTAAACGTTCATAAAATTCATTAACTGCAGCAGTCTCATGAATTTGAGCCTGAGGTAGACTATAACGAACAGCCTGAATTAAAGCATGACGAAACAATGGGTGATCATCAACGATTAAAATATTCATAAGCAGCGTAAGAGATCTTGTGCACAATAGCCCTATTCTAACCACACAAGCTCTATTTAGGATATGCAGGAACTCACTATTTTTAAAAGAATATGCTTTTTTTCACCTGAATTTACCCACTTTTTGATAATTTCTTTAAATCTGGATTTCTAATCTTTTTTTTATATAAAATTTATCAACGACATGAAAATGCTTAGCTACTAAAAATATAAATTTAAATTTCAACTAATTAATACCTATTTATCTACTTTAACAGTGCTTAAAAACATATATCTCAAAAACAGATAACTTTTCGTATTTTCCTTATTTTACAGAAATTAGCCTGTCGGCCTTAATGAATATTATTCCGAGCTAACCCATTTTCAGGTTAAAAAATGTCAAATGTAAGTCTACAAAAACCACTGAATATTGTTGCTGTTTCAGGTGGTCTTAATAATCCTTCAAAAACTGAAGCCTTGGTTCAGGCGATTTTAGATGAACTGGCTGATGCTACACCAATTAATGTACATTTTATTAAATTTAGTGAAATTGGCCATTTATTAGGTGGTGCAATTTACCGTAATCAATTACCTCAACGCGTACAAGATGATTTGGCCGCTGTAGAAGCTGCCGATGCACTGATTGTTGGTACACCAGTTTACCGTGCGTCATTTACGGGCTTATTCAAGCACTTTTTTGACTTTGTAGAACAAACCGCATTGGTTGATGTACCGGTACTATTGGCCGCATCTGGTGGCTCTGAGCGTCATGCACTGGTACTTGAGCATCAGTTACGTCCATTGTTTAGTTTCTTCCAAGCGCAAACGCTCCCAATTGGCGTATATGCCACAGATCGCGACTTCACACCTGAATACACCATTCATAGTGAATTACTACGTGAACGTATTACTTTAGCCGTAGCACGTGCTTTACCTGTGCTTGAATGGGCACCTGCCAAAGGTCTTCGTGCAGAAGCAGTTAAAGAAAAATCTCAACAAGCCAATCAAAACTTGGGTATTAACAAACAAATTGAACAAGCCGAAGTTTTACCTTCAGCCGCAGTGCCAAGTTTAGATGCTGCTGAAGCGCGTTTACATCATAAAAAACCAAAAACACAAGTCGCTTAATCTTGAGCTCATTCGAGGGTATATGCCATGTCACAGAATAATCAGAACATCATCTTTGCATACTGGGTTCCTAATGTAAGCGGTGGCTTAGTGGTAAGCCAAATTGAACAACGCACCGATTGGAGTTATGACTACAACGTCCGTTTAGCGCAAGCTGCTGAAAAAAGTGGTTTCGATTATGCCTTAACGCAAATCCGCTTTACGGCTGGCTACAATGCTGAAAATCAGCATGAGTCCGTCAGCTTCAGTCATGGCATATTGGCCAAAACAGAGCGCCTAAAAGTCATTGCGGCCATTTTACCTGGCCCATGGAAACCTGCGCTGGCCGCTAAACAGCTGGCAACGATTGACCATCTGACCAATGGCCGTATTGCCATTAATGTGGTGAGTGGTTGGTTCCGCGGTGAGTTTGATGCGATTGGTGAAGAATGGCCCGAACATGATCAACGCTATGCGCGCTCAGAAGAGTTCATTCGTAGCTTAAAGGGTATTTGGACACAAAATAACTTTAGCTTTGATGGTAAGTACTATCAATTTAATGACTATACATTGAGTCCAAAACCGCTACAAAAGCCTCATATTGAAATTTTCCAAGGTGGTAGCTCACGCGCAGCCCGCGATATGGCTTCACGGGTTTCGGATTGGTACTTCACCAATGGCAATACCCCTGCGGAGCTGAAAAAACAAATTGATGATATCCGCGAAAAAGCCAAGCTCAATCACCATCAAGTAAAAATTGGGGTGAATGCTTTTATTATTGCCCGTGATACCGAAGAAGAAGCACAAGCCGTGTTGCAAGAAATCATTGATAAAGCCAATGTAGAAGCCGTGAATGCCTTTGGTGATGCTACCCGTGAAGCTGGTGCGTCCACTCAAGAAGGTGAAGGTAACTGGGCAAAATCAAGCTTTGAAGATTTGGTGCAGTATAACGATGGCTTCCGTACCAATCTGATTGGTACACCACAACAAATTGCCGAACGTATTGTAGAGCTCAAAGGCGTTGGCGTGGATTTAATTTTATCGGGCTTTTTACACTTTATTGAAGAAGTCGAATACTTCGGTGAAAAAGTATTGCCATTGGTGCGAGAGTTGGAAGCACAGCAGCAAATTCCAGCAAAGACGGCCTCAGTCGCTTAGCAAACTCAACACACCCTAATAACGACTATAATTTTGGCAATTGTGATTTGTTCCTCCAAGGCTCGGCTTGGAGGATTTTTTATGACTAAGTATTATTTATTCGCCTTCAGTTTTGAATCCTCACAGTCTTGCTTCAAACGTTGCATGGCATCGGGTGCCATCGGTGCTGTCATCATGCCACGGTAGTTAATACATTCTGGGCTTTCTGGCATAACTTTAGGCTGAGTACTTGCACAGCCATGCATCAGCATAGGCGTGCAACTCAAAAAAAGCATGGAAAATATGTTTTTCATCCTAAACTCAAAAAGACAGTTGGCTTTCAAGTGTATACCGCAGCTCTGTGCTAGCCTGTTTTTAAAACGTAAAATTCCAGCACAAATTTCAGTACCAAAACCATAAAATCCATTTACACTTAAAACGCTCCACATTCAGCTCAAAGGAAATCTGCAGATGTACACAGGCATTGTTCAAGGCTTAGAAAAAATTCTAGAAATCCGCCAAGGGGATGGCTTTATTACATTGGTCATTTCCAATGATCATGATTTTTTCCATGATGTGTTTATTGGAGCAAGTGTTGCGATCAATGGCACATGTCTGACTGCAACGCATATCGATTTAGCCGCCAATCAAGTTCATTTTGATGTTTCTAATTTAACCCTCAGCCTCACAACATTAGGCCAACTCAATACAGGTGATGAAGTTAATATTGAGCGCTCTTCCAAAGTGGGTGCTGAAAATGGTGGCCATAATTTGTATGGTCATATCGAAGGCACAGCCACAGTTAAGCAACTGAGTCGCACGGGTGAAACCGTACATATTGATATTGAAATTCCACAGGGCAATATCAAATACTTTTTCTTAAAAGGCTTTATTGGCCTCAATGGTTGTAGCCTCACGGTGAACCGTGTAGATCGCGACGCCTCAGAAATTTCAATTGATTTGATTCCCGAAACGTTGCGTCTAACCACTTGGAAGGATGTTAAAGCAGGTGATCCCATTAACTACGAAATTGATCAAACCACACGTACTTTGGTAGATACCTTAGAAAATATTCATCGTAAATAGTAATTTTAAAAATATAAAAAAGGGCTTCATCTATGAAGCCCTTTTGCCTACTTTCATTTAAGAATAAAAACTTGGATCAGGCACTTTGTCTGTCAAAATCCACTCGCCAATTTCCTGATATTTATAATCGACAGGATCGTGCAAAGTCTGTGTACGCACATTGCGCCAAAAGCGGTCTAAATTCAGTTTGGCTGTAGTGGCACGTGCCCCCATCACTTGGAAAATATTTTGCGTAATATTTAACGATGCATTGGTGGCTGCAATTTTTGCGGTGGCAATTGCAACAGACACTTCACCACGCTGTTCTGCTGTTAAGTTTTCTCCCACATCCCACGCTGCTTGCAAACGCTCAATCGCTTTGTGTGCCAACAAACGGACACCTTCTAGCTGTACATAAAAATCTGCAAAGTGTTTTTGCGTATAGGGGTCATTCACTGCATTTTCAGCTAAAGATTTTGACCATGCCTTTTGCGTTTTCACTGTCTCTATTGCAGTTTGGTAAGCACCTTCGGCCACACCCAAAAATAGATGTACAAAGATCAGTTGCGCGATCAATGGACGCAAGCTGGAATACGGCGTACTAAATGGTCCTGGGTTTAATAACAGCTCACTTTCATGAATTTTTACCTGCTCAAAATGACTGGTCCCACTGTCTGTCTGACGTTGCCCCATATTATTCCAGTCACCTAAAAAGCTTACGCCTTCACGTGCAGTAGGAATCACCCCAATAAGTAATTTACCTGCCTCGTTATAACCTGAACACAATAAAATATCGGAATCGATAGAACCTGAGCAAAAGCTTTTATCGCCCTGAAAGATATATTCTTCTGGTGCAATTTTTACAGCAGTCGTACGACGGTCTAAGGGGTTTAAGGTATTGCCCCAAAATAAATCTTGCTCTGCGGTTTGTTTAAACCATGCACCATATTGCTCAGGCTGTGCAAAGAGCTGCACGGTAGCAATCAATAAGTGATGGAAGCCATACACATGTGCCAATGAGCTATCCACACGTGCAATGGTTTGGATAGTTTTAAAAATCTGTTGCCAGCCTGCATCTTGGCCACCATATTCACGCGGAATAGACAACGCCAACAAGCCACTTTGACGGATTAAATCACGCTCATGCTTTGGATTTCCGCCCTGCTTATCGCGTACCGCCGCTGTTTTTGCAAACTCATCAGCCAGTTGTTGTGCAATCTCTAAAGGGTCTACCGTCAAAGGCGTTGAAGCATTCATATTATTCAAATCTAATGTTCTCGTTCTATTCAAGCTTAACAGAGCACCTATGCTTGATTTATATCAATGCCTGCTGTACTTATTCAAAAATTAAAAATGCTGCCATGACAGCAGCATTTAGGGCATATAGCATCGCAATTGATCATCACCAAGCCTGACCAAAAGCTAAACATACCAACTGGCCTAGCCTTTAGATTGAACTTCCGCAATCAGCTGATCTACTACGGCAGGATCTGCTAAGGTCGAGGTATCGCCTAAGCTGTCTAACTCATTGGCTGCAATTTTTCTTAGAATACGGCGCATAATTTTACCTGAACGGGTTTTAGGTAAAGCAGGTGCCCAATACAAGGCATCAGGTGTCGCAACAGGACCTAATATTTTACGTACCCATGCAACCAATTCTTTGCGCAACTCCTCAGATTCAGCTGCATCAGCTTGTAAGGTGACAAAGGCACATATCCCTTGTCCTTTAATGTCATGAGGCATGCCCACTACAGCCGACTCCGCGACCAGTTCATGCGCCACCAAAGCACTTTCTATTTCTGCGGTGCCCAAGCGATGCCCTGAGACATTCAATACATCATCTACACGGCCTGTAATCCAGTAATAACCATCTTCATCTCGGCGTGCACCATCCCCCGTAAAATACGTGCCTGGATAAGTAGAAAAGTATGCTTCAATGAAACGTGCAGGATCACCCCAAATAGTGCGCATTTGCCCTGGCCATGAGTCCTTAATCACTAAGTTGCCTTCCACTGCACCCTCTAGCTCTTTGCCTTCGGCATCCACAATGGCTGGTTGCACGCCAAAAAATGGCCGTGTCGCGGAGCCGGGCTTCAAATCGGTTGCCCCCGGCAATGGTGTAATCATGAAACCACCCGTTTCGGTTTGCCACCATGTATCTACAATTGGACATCGGCTTTCACCCACCACGGTGTAGTACCAGTTCCAAGCTTCTGGATTAATGGGCTCACCTACCGAACCTAATAAACGTAAACTACTGCGGTCACTTTCACGTACAAAGGCATCGCCTTCTCGCATCATGGCGCGAATGGCCGTAGGCGCTGTATATAGAATGGTCACATTGTGCTTATCAATTAAATGTCCTGTACGTGCCCATGTTGGATATTGAGGCACTCCCTCAAACATCACTGTTGTGGTGCCATTCGACAATGGCCCATACAGCACATAAGAATGTCCAGTAATCCAGCCCACATCCGCCGTACACCAAAATACATCGTCTTGCTTGAGGTCAAAGACTTCACGGAAGGTGGTGTTCACATAGGTTAAATAGCCCCCTGTGGTGTGTAATACGCCTTTGGGTTTTCCTGTAGAACCTGATGTATATAAAATAAATAGTGGATCTTCTGCATTCATCGGCTCTGGTGGACAAATGTCATTTACCGACATAATTTCCATGTGGTACCACAAATCACGCTCAGGCTTCATATCAATTGGATTACCTGTGCGGTGTACCACCATCACATGCTCAACTGAGGTCGTTCCCTCAATGGTCAGAGCCTCATCGACATTCTCTTTTAAAGGAATAGGTTTGCCTCCACGCATACCACAATCCGCAGTAATCACCATTTTGGCTTGGCTGTCTTCAATACGACTGGCCAATGAATCAGGTGAGAAGCCCCCGAAGACCACGCAATGCACTGCGCCAATACGGGTACAGGCCAGCATTGCAATCGCTGCTTCAGGTATCATCGGCATATACAGCACCACACGATCACCTTTGCCTACACCATGCTTTTTTAGTACATTGGCAAAACGGCAAGTTTCATCATGGAGTTCTTCAAAAGAAATAATTTTATGCCGTGAAGGATGATCCCCTTCCCAAATAATTGCGGGCTTATGTGGATGCTCCTTTAAATGCCGATCTAAACAATTGGCGCTCACATTGAGTTGACCATCAGCAAACCACTCAATTTTAAAATCGTCCTTTGCAAAGCTGGTATTTTTGACTTGGCTAAACGGTTTAATCCAATCTAAACGCTGTGCTTGTTCCGCCCAAAAAACCTCAGGTTGCTCAATAGATTGTTGATAGCGCTTAAAGTACTCAGCCTCCGTTACGCGGGCAGTTTTTTTGAAGCTTTCAGGTACAGGATATCTTTCTTTCATATTTTACTTCCTTGCTCTTATGCATCTCATCACGAGATGTGCTGCCATTTTTTTACTGTTATTTATGGTGCTTTATGCAGTATTGCGCTTATTTTTTATACGGATCAATCATGCTTTGGTCGCAGCTTGATGCTTTCATTTAAACCATAAGCAAGCGACTCAATTCAACAATTTTCGATCTGATTTTTATATCTGAACAGTCGAATTACTTTTATAATACAGCTGATATTGCATGTTTTTTTGTCAGTATATTTATCTATGCACACTTAAAATATGCCTTATTGTTTTCTTTATTTTCTCTGTTCAGCACTGGCATAGCCCATGAATCCACAAGAATCTTCGCCTTTTTTCTCACGTAATCCTCAGCCTGCACCAGACAATCCATTATCATTTAACGGTCGCTTTGGACGCCTGAGCTTTATTGCTTGGTATGTATTTTTTAACATTGTGATGTTTTTCATAGGTATCGGCTTAAGCTTATTCACAGGTGTTTTTAACCTGACAAGTTTGCGTCTAGACAGCCAGCTCTTTCAGGCGCTTGCCAACACGACTGGGCTAAGTTATTCCCTACTCTTTTTGGTCTATCTATACTTTTTTATTGTGCTGGTGAGTCGCCGCTTACATGATCTGAATAAATCTGGCTGGTGGATGCTATTGCTCTTCATTCCCGTGCTGAATATTCTTTTTCTTTTTTATCTCTTATTGGCTGCAGGTAACACAGGCCCTAACCAATATGGTTGGCCACGTGCAAGTGCCATTTGGGAAAAAATTTTGGCATGGCTGATGATTATTTTGACCATACTCAGCATCTTGGCTACAGGGAGTCTTGTGTCATTTATGATGGGATCAGGTCAAATTGAAACACCACAAGAAGCGATTCAAAAAAGTACCGAATATTTTTAAGCCAACTACAAACTTTGAGCAAAACTACACAGAATACCTTGTATTTATCAGTTAAGTTCTTGCTCAATTTAAGGCAAAATACAGAAAACTTTTATCAATCGGAATATTCGTGGCCGAACAAGCAAATGGCTTGAGTAACGTCGCTCAAGACACCACTCAACTTCTACAAGACGCAACCGAAAAGACGGCGCAAACAGTGTTACAGCACACTGCAAAATATAATGATGCATATAGCACCATTGATAAATTTATCGATGGTTTCTGGGAACGCGTTCCCTATATTTGTATTGCGCTGTTAGTGTTTACCATCTTTTATTTATTCTCAAAAGTATTCAAGCTATTTGTCCGTAAAGCCCTCTCTGAACGCTCTTATACCAAACAAAACTTAGTTTTAGTTTTAAACCGTGTGGGTAGTTCAGCAATTCTATTTTTCGGCTTCCTCATTGCGATGGTCATTGCCATTCCGGGCTTCACACCGGGCCAATTGATGAGTGCCTTGGGGATCGGTTCTGTAGCGATCGGTTTTGCATTTAAAGATATTTTTCAAAACTTGTTGTCTGGTATTCTTATTTTACTCAGTGAACCCTTCAAAATTGGCGATGACATTATTGTGTCAGGCATGGAAGGGACTGTTGAAGATATTCAAATTCGTGCGACATTCCTTCGCTCTCCAGATGGTCGTCGTATCGTCATTCCAAACGCGACGGTTTATACCAGCGCTGTGACTGTAAATACAGCTTACCAACGTCGTCGTTGCGAATTTGTGGTGGGCATTGGTTATGAAGATGATATCCAAAAAGCCAAAAAGGTAATTTTGAGCATTTTAGACAAAAACCCAGCGATTTTAAGCCAACCGGGTTTCGCGGTGAACGTCAATGCTTTGGCGGATTTCTCAGTGAATTTGAATGTGCGATGGTGGGTCGATACCACTGAAACCACCACAGCAGCTTCCGTGAGTGAAGTTCAAGAGCAAGTGATTGAAGCCTTCACTCAACACGGTATTTCTATTCCTTATCCTGTACAGGAAGTGAAAGTGTTCCGTGGCGAAACTGAGGTTGTATCAGAGACTAAATAAGCGCCCTAACACATAGGGAATCACTGTTTCTGTGCGAATTATACGGTTGCCTAAGCTGACTGCTTGGCAGCCGTTTTTTATGAGCAAATCAATCTCGTATGGGATAAAGCCACCCTCTGGGCCAATAATAATGCTACAAGCATGGCCAATTCCCGCTGGCATGCGCTGCTCAACATAAGGATGTGCAACAAAGGCCGGTCGATCCGCAGAAATCAGCGTAGGTAGTATATCTTCCACAAAAGGTTTAAAGCGCTTATGCAGTTGAATTTGGGGCGCTATCGTATCACCAGCTTGCTCCAGCCCTAAATCTACATAGTGACTTAACTGCTGTAAAAATGGCGTTTGCCAATAGCTTTTATCTACACGATAGCTGTGTAGCAGAATGATCTTTTCTACACCCAGCGTGACACTGTCCATAATTAAACGACGTAGTACTTTAGGCCGTGGCATCGCTACAATTAAGGTCACAGGTAATTTTGCAGGCACAGGCTCTTCATGCAGGGGCTTAAGTTGAATCTGCTGTTCAGACACACTCATCACTTCTGTTAAATAGCGTTTACCTTCACGTATACCTACTTTCAGCGTATCACCCACTTGCACATCCACATGTGTGCCTAAGTGTTCGAGCTGGCGTTTTGCGCTAATAATCCAAAGCTCAGATTCCGTTTGACGTGGATCAAGCAAGACGATGTTCATAAAAATTCTCTTACTCAGTTCAATTGGATACGCGAAAACGTCATCTACAACTGTTCGAGGCAACACTCAATATAATCACTCAAATTTCTGCGATTATTTTGTTAGACATAAAAATTCGACGAGTTTTGTGACTGACAAATGGTTTTGTTAGTTTTGCCTAAACAAAAGAAAAAGAACAGCTCCAACAATTAAATGAATCATAACAAGACTCCGTCGTGCCTATTCATTCATCTATTTAAAGCATCAACTCATTTGAATCATTGTTGAAAAAAATCAAAGATACTGATCAATCACCTGAATATGTTTCTGAAGTGATCCCATATTCTTCTGCATGATCGCTTGAGCGGCTACATTTAAGACCTGTGCTTTTTGCACATTTTCTAAAAGCTCAAACAGTGCCTTGGCAGCCTGTACAGCGTCTTGAACCACTTCAACACCTTGTACCGCCACAAACTCATCCACGATGGTTTGAAAGTTAAAATAGTTTTTGCCTAAGACGGTTGGCACCTGCAATGCAATCGGCTCTAAAATATTATGCCCGCCACCAGGTTCATTCAGCGACCCACCCACAAAGCAGGCTTGGCTTAAAGCCAACCACAGCCAAAGCTCGCCCATACTGTCTGCCAAATACACTTGTGTATCGGGCAAAATTGCTTGTGCCAAACTTCGGCGCTGTGTGCGTAAGTCCAAAGTCTGTGCGACTGCAAAAACCTCATCAAAGCGTTCTGGATGGCGTGGCACTACAATACAGAGTAGTTCTGGATGGCGCTGTAAATACGGTTTTAATGCAGTTAAAAGCGTCTGTTCTTCAGGTGCATGCGTACTGGCAATGGTCAGAATTTTTCGGCCCGCCAAAGCCCAATCTGCTTTTAACTGTATAGCCTGCTCAACGGCATGTGGTGGGGCATGAATATCAAATTTAATGCTCCCCACCACCTGACTACGTTCAGCTTTTGCACCCAAGCCAATAAAGCGTTCTAGTGCGGCCTGATCCTGTGCCAATAACTGATCCAGCCCCTGTAGCATTGGACGGGTTAAACTCGGCACTTTGCCATACCCCTTGGCCGACTTTTCGGACAAACGTGCATTTATCAATATGCATGGTACTTGTAGCTGTTTGGCTTGATCGATGAGATTTGGCCACAATTCAGTTTCAACCAAAGCCAACAATTTAGGCTGATATTTTTCAATAAAATGTTTAACCAAATGCTTTTGGTCAGCGGGCAAATAAACGGCTTGAAATAGCGCTTCATAAGGCGCTTTTACAAATAAAGATTTGGCACGGGCCTGCCCTGTTTTTGTCGTATTCGTGACTAAAACGGGATGTCCTTTTTTAAGATAATGTTCTATTAAAGGTTGAGCAGCATTGGTTTCACCAACAGACACCACATGAAACCAAATGGCATGCAGATTTTTGACGGGCTGAAATGGGCCAAAACGCTCAAGACATTCCTGCTGATACTGCGCATCATTGTCGGCACGTTTTTTAATACGAGAGCGATACAAAGGCTTAATAAGTGAAAGCGCTGCGTTATACCAAAAAGGAGTAGCCAAATAGAATGCTCGGATGCGAATAGTCTCGCAGAATATAACAGAGCCACATCAACTTGTTAATCGATGCGGCCCAAAACTATTTGATTCGATAGCGGTGCGCTAATTTAGTCTTGTACGTGACCTGCACCAAATTTATCCTGCAAACTTGGATAATCAATATAACCTTCCGCAGTTTGCGAACCAATCATATTTTCAAAAACCAGTTCGTTTAAAGGTGCATTTTGTACAAGACGCTCAAACAAATCTGGATTGGCAATATAAGCCTTACCAAAAGACACCGCATCCGCTTTTGATTTTTCAAGCAGATCAATTGCATCATCACGGCTTAACTTCATATTCGCAATATATGGCACACCGCCTGAACGCTGTTTTAAATATTCACTGATACTGTCATTGGCCAAATATTCACGGGTAAAGAAAAATGCGATCTTACGCTGACCCAGCTGCTCTAATGCATAACCAAAGGTTTCACGTGGATCATTATCACCCATATCATGCTCGTCGCCACGTGGTGCCAAATGTACGCCTACACGACCTGCGCCCCAAACCTCAATTAAGGCATCCACCACTTCAAGCAATAGACGCGCACGGTTTTCAACTGAACCACCGTAAATATCATCGCGTAAGTTAGTTTTGGTTTGTAAGAACTGGTCAATTAAATAGCCATTGGCTGCATGTAATTCTACACCGTCAAAGCCTGCCTCTTTGGCACGAATAGCCGCTTGCTTAAATTGCTCAACAATCGCTTGAATTTCGGCAATTTCTAAAGCACGTGGTACTACATATTCACGTTTTGGACGCAGTAGGCTCACATGACCTGCCTGTTGTACAGAACTTGCTGAAACAGGTGTTTCGCCATTGAGTAAATCTGGATGTGATACACGGCCGACATGCCACAGTTGCGCTACAATTAAGCCACCTTTCTCGTGCACAGCCTGAGTAACTTTTTTCCAACCTTGCACTTGTGCATCACTAAATAGACCTGGGGTATTTAAATAACCATTGGCTTCTTCAGAAATGACCGTTGCTTCTGAAATGATTAAACCTGCACTTGCACGCTGTGCATAATACTGCGCCATCATCTCAGTAGGCACACGATCAGCTGTTGCGCGACTTCGAGTCAAAGGCGCCATCACAACACGGTTTTTAAGATGTAAATCGCCAAGAATTAAAGGAGTGTTAAATTCAGCCATGCTTGCCTCTTTACTCACGAATATTGATATCGATTTTTTGAGATCAAAGTGAGTTTTGTAAGAAATCAATATATTGCTGAATAAGCACTTCATTGCGTGAAAAATAAGACCATTGTCCGTATTTCTCTGCTTTAATTAAGCCAGCCTGTTGCAGTACCGACAAATGATTGGACATTGTCGATTGCGAAACATTACCGAGTTTTTCAATATTGCCTGCACATACCCCACGGTTAAAACCGCCACATTGTTCTTCAGACAAAAACTGCTCTGGCGCTTTCAGCCATTCCAAAATCTGCCTTCGGGTTGGGTTTGCCAGTGCTTTAAATATTAAATCGATATCCATGATTCAGACCAGTTGAATGAACTCATAATAAAAGCAACACAAAGCGTTATCCAGCTTCTAGACTTAATATATCGTATTTTTCCGATTTTAATATCGATTTTTCTAGATATATTATAAAGAAACTGAAAACGCTTTGTTTTTAAATAAAATTTAAATTAAAGACCTTGCTTTAAGCTGGCTTCAATAAACTTATCTAAATCACCATCCAATACTGCACCTGTGTTTGAACTCTCAACACTGGTACGTAAGTCTTTAATGCGTGAGTCATCCAAAACGTATGAACGAATTTGACTGCCCCAACCGATATCAGACTTGGTATCTTCTAAAGCTTGTGCTGCATCATTACGTTTTTTCATCTCCAATTCATAGAGTTTTGCACGTAATTGTTTCCAAGCATGGTCACGGTTAGCATGTTGTGAACGCTGGTTCTGACACGCCACCACAATACCCGTTGGTGCATGCGTCAAACGTACCGCAGAGTCAGTTTTGTTAATGTGCTGACCACCCGCACCTGATGCACGGTAAGTATCTGTACGAACATCCGCAGGGTTGATTTCAATTTCAATATTGTCATCAATCTCAGGCGAAACGAAGACTGCAGAGAATGAGGTATGACGACGGTTACCCGAGTCAAATGGTGACTTACGCACTAAACGGTGTACGCCTGATTCAGTTCGTAACCAGCCGTAAGCATACTCACCTTCTACACGGATCGTTGCAGATTTAATCCCTGCAACATCGCCGTCAGATTCTTCCATCACTTCAGCTTTGAAACCATGACGTTCGATCCAACGTAAGTACATCCGAAGTAGCATAGATGCCCAATCTTGAGCTTCAGTACCACCAGAACCTGCCTGAATTTCGACATAGCATGGGTTCGGGTCCATTGGATTGCTAAACATGCGACGGAATTCTAATTTCGCAAGTTCTTCTTCAGCAGTCGTTAATTCTGCTTGTACGTCAGCCAATAAGCTTTCATCTTCAGCTTCTACGGCTAAATCCAGCATGGCTTGTGCATCGTCTAATTGCTCAGACAAACCTTCAAGTACATTAATGACATTTTCAAGCTCGCCTTTTTCTTTGGCCATGGCTTGTGCGCGACTTTGGTCATTCCAAATCGCTGGATCTTCTAATTCACGGAGAACTTCTTCTAAACGCTCTTTCTTTAGATCGTAGTCAAAGATACCCCCGTAGCGTTTGACCACGTTCGTTTAAGTCTTTTAGCTGGAGTAGATAAGGATTAATTTCCACGCGAATTCTCTCAAATCAAAATTTTGGCTTAAATAGCCCGCAATTATAGCACAGACCGTTTATGCAATTTCAGCCCCGCCATGCGAATCATCGATTGACTTTGGTGCTTACTTTATAAACAATACGCACGCTTTTGAAGCATTTGCTGCACTTTTTTTACATACAAAACTAGGATAATAAACAATGAATAAATTATTCATCGCATTGAGCTTAATGGGTTTAGCAACGACAAGCTTTGCTTATAATGGCCAAGTCGAAGGGGGATATACATTTCGTGATTTTGATAGCAATGCTGTAGACACTTCTGGATTGTTTGAGCTAAAAGGCACCTTTTACTTTGAAAATGTAAATAGCAAAGGTCCTTTAAATGAAGCTGCTTTCTTGGGCCATAATAGCAATGTATATTTGGGCTATGGATATGACTTTACTAAATTTAATCCAGTATTAGGTCAAAGCACAAAATATGAAACCAACCTTTTATCAGCAGGGATTGAGTACTTTGTTGATCAATTCTATGTCAATGCTGAATTAGGCTATGGCCAAGATTCAGTTAAACCACCGAAAAAAGACTATGATCTTTTTACCTACCGAGCGCTTGCGGGTTATATGCCAATTTCAAACTTGCTCTTGGCAGCAGGGATTGATGGTTACAATAGCGATTTTCCAAACTCAGATGACACCCGTTTTGCAATCCAAGCAAAATATGTCACACCAATTAGTAATGGCAACACGATTAACCTAGAAGCTGCCGCTGAATTCGGTGATATCGACGAAGTACGTTTAGGTGCAGACTACTACTTTAACCCAGCATTTAGTGCTGGTATTGGCTATGAGTCTATCGACTACAGTAACAATACGCCTGATGAAGATACCTTCCTCATTCGTAGCAAATACTTCATCAATCCAAACTTGGCAGTAGGTGGTGCAATTGGTTTTGGTGATAACCTAAACACCTACAATATCAATGCGACTTTACGCTTCTAATCGTCTAAATTTGCAGTGAAATCGCATAAAAAAGACACGTTTTAAGCGTGTCTTTTTTTCTGAAAAGAAAATGAGCGCGCTAACAATTTTGCTCAAAAAACCAACAAAAACAATTAAATTCACAAAAAATCCTTAATTTTAATAAAACTAAACATTATATTTTTTAACCTATTATTCAATAACATAATGAATTTATTTTACATAAAATTACCGTGGAAACATTTCTGTAACTTTGAACAATTTGACGGCGCTAAAAATTTCTCTAGACTAAAACTTGTAACAAAAAATGTATTTATTCAGGCAAATTTCAGAGGGGTATGATCCATGAAAAAATTAGCACTTGCTTCAGCACTACTTTCAGTTGTTGCAATTACAGGTACTGCTCATGCATACCAAGCCGAAGTTGGCGCGTCAGCAGCGTATGTTGATCCAGACAATGGCAGTTCAGGTAGCGAATTTGGTGTAAATGGTAAATATTACTTCAAACCAGTTCAAACTCGTAATGCTCCACTTGCAGAAGCAGCATTCCTTGACCGTGCAAGTAACGTGAGTGCACATGCAACATTTGCAGACCGTGGTGATGTAGATGACAACACTTATGGCGCTGGCGTTGAATACTTCGTGCCAAACTCTGATTTTTACTTAAGTGGCGATATTAGCCGTAATAATTTAGAAGTGAAAACACCGCTAGGCAAACGTGACTTCGACACTACATATTATGCAGCTGAAGTCGGTTACCTCCCAGCACCTGGTTTCTTGGTGGCTGCGGGTGTGAAAGGTTATGACAACGACAACGACAGCGGTGCAGATCCAACGATTCGTGCCAAATACGTAACAACTCTAAGTAACGGTAAAGACATCAACTTAGAAGCTGGCGCTTCATTTGGTGATCTTGATGAATTCAATGTGAAAGCAGATTACTTCATTGATAAAACGTTCAGCGTTGGCGCAGACTACTACAACAACGATCTAACTGATCGTAGTGAAGTGGGTATCAATGCACGTAAATTTATTAATCAACAAGTGAGCTTAGAAGGTCGCGTTGGTTTTGGTGAAGCTGGCAAAAATGATTACAACTCATTTGGTGTAGCAGCGAAATACCGCTTCTAATCCAAACAAGTTTCCCCATAAAAAAACCGCTCTTAAGAGCGGTTTTTTTATGCTGCCTTAAACCTACAGCGATATAAACCCTGCCCGACTACTGCTCCAAATGTAAAACTCTGAGCTGTAAGTTGGTCACACCATTAAACGTGTTTTTATCCAGTTCATATACCAAACGAATTTGTGATTGCATTGGATCATACTGATATTTATCAGCTGCATTAAATGCAATCGCATCGATGACTTGACCTGAAGCCAAAGCCAAACGTAATTTTAAATGTGTATCTTTTAACCAACGATAATCGACCACTTTAAAAAAGCCATCAAAAATAGGGGCTGGGAATTTTTGCCCCCAAGGACTGAGGTTTTGTAAAAGATCGACCGTTTCAATATTAAAAACCTGCTCAGGCAACTCACCATCTGTCCACAAGACTGCTTGGAATAGCTGTTCATCCTGCGTAGCCATGAGCGCCTCAAAAGCTTGCTTAAATTCTTCAAAATGCTCTTTGAATATACTTAAGCCCGCCGCTGCCGCATGTCCACCAAAATGACTGATCAAATGCGGATGTTGCTCTGCTATTTGTTCAATACAATCTCGGATATGAATACCTTCAATTGAACGCGCCGAACCCTTAATATGTAGTCCATCTTCATCCGAAGCAAACACGATACTTGGTCGATGAAACTGCTCTTTTAAACGCCCTGCCACAATCCCAATTACGCCTTGATGCCAATGTGGCTCATACATAATGAGGGCTGCTGGTAAGTCTTGTGTATCCAGTTGAATCATTTCTAACTCAGCCAAGGCTTCTTGCTTTATTTTGCCCTCAACTTGGCGACGTTCCATATTTAATTGATTCAATTGCTGGGCCAAAGCATAGGCATGGTTTAAGTCTTGTGCCAATAGACACTCAATTCCAATGTCCATGGTCTCCATGCGTCCTGCGGCATTAATCCGTGGCCCAAGCACAAAGCCTAAATCTTGTGCTTTAAGGCTTGCAGGGTCACGGCCTGCTATATCTAACAACGCGCAAATTCCCGCACGGCATTGCCCTTGCTGGATGCGCTTTAAGCCTGCATCAATCAAAATCCGATTGTTATAATCTAAACTTGCGACATCGGCATAAGTGCCCAATGCAACCAAGTCTAAATATTGCACCACGGCCGCAGTGGATTTTCCAAGTTGTTTACGGTGGGTCGCCAAATTGGCCAATACATAAAAAGCCACCCCCACACCTGCTAAAGCTTTACTTGGAAATGGACATCCGAGCTGATTCGGATTGACCACTGCCTCTGCATCAGGCGTAGGTTTAGTGGTTAAATGGTGATCTGTAATAATCACCTTCATGCCATGCGCTTGCGCTTGCGCAACACCTGTATGGCTGGAAATACCATTATCGACGGTAATCAGTAAATCTGGGGTATAGGTACAAAATGCCAGATCGGCAATCGCAGGCGTTAGGCCATAGCCATATTTAAAACGATCAGGGACTAAATACTCAACCTGTGCTCCCATCTGCCGAAGTACCAAGACCATCAGTGCGGTACTGGTCGCGCCATCCGCATCATAATCGCCCACAATGACAATCTTCTGTTGCTGATCTATGGCTTGATCAATAAGCTGAATGGCTTGCTCTAGCCCTTTCATTTCAGGCGCAAGTAAAAATTTAAGTTTTAAATCTAATTCTTGTTCTGACCTGACACCACGACGTGCCAAAATTTCGGCAATAAAGGGCGCAACGCCCTGAAAAGATTCAGGGCGCGACAATAAAGGTCTATGTTTTATCAACATCTTTGGCATTAAGGCATTAATCTTTGAAGAGTCCAGACACCATCTACTTTTTCATAGCTTAGGCGATCATGCAAACGGTTTGGTCGGCCTTGCCAAAATTCATAATGATCTGGCTGTAAACGGTAACCCCCCCAAAATTCTGGCTTATTCAGTACTGCTTGACCTTCTACCCGATCATGTAAACGCTGAAAGCGATCTTGAAGCTCTTCACGACTTTCAATGACACCACTTTGCGGCGTACTAATATGCGCAGCAATTTGACTGTCACGTGGGCGCTTGTGGTAGTAGTCTATTGATTCAGTTTCATCAATTTTAACCACACGCCCGCTCACACGAATTTGACGCTCTTGCTCTTGCCAATAAAACAACAATTCCGCATACGGATTTTCAGCAAGATCATTGCCTTTTTGGCTGTCGTAGTTGGTATAAAAATCATAACCCAACACGGTTGCACCGCGCAGCAAGACCGTCCGTACATGTGGACGACCTTGCGCATTGCACGTTGCCAAAGACATTGCATAAGGCTCAGGTAATTGAGCCTCTAATGCGTGATTAAACCAAGCCAAAAACTGCTCATGTGGATCCATATTCACTTGATCTTCATGTAGCTCCGCTTTTTGATAACTCAAACGTAGCTCACTTAAGTCTTTAATCACATCACTCACAGCACGACTCCCAATTAAATAGCATTGGCACGAACAGCATCCGCCAAATGATGAGCCAAAGCGGTTACTTCTGCCAAGTCATCTCCTTCAACCATTACACGGATCACAGGCTCTGTACCTGATTTACGAATTAATAGACGACCTCGACCTTTCAACTGCGCTTCTGCTTTTTCAAACTCAGTCACTAAAGCAGGTACAGCGTACGGGTCAAACATCGCTTCTAAGCGCACATTCACCAATACATTTGGTAAAAGTTTAAAGCCTGCAACCAATTCATCTAACGCTTTTTGTTGCTCAACCATCACCGTAAGCACCTGTAAAGACGCAATAATCGCATCACCTGTGGTGCTCTTGTCTAGCGTTAAAATATGGCCCGATGGTTCGCCACCAGTCACCCATTTATTGTTATCTAAAGCTTGAAGTACATAACGGTCGCCAACTTTCGCACGAACAAATGGAACTTCTGCTTTATCTAAAGCAATTTCCAGCGCCATGTTACTCATGACTGTACCCACAATCCCTGCTGGCTTATGTGTACCTTGCGTCGCTAAGATATACAGAATATGGTCGCCGGTAATCTGCTCGCCATTTTTGTCGACCATAATCACGCGGTCTGCATCACCATCAAAAGCGATCCCTACATCTGCACCATGCTCAATCACTGCTTTTTGCAGATTTTCTGGATGTGTAGAACCGCAGTTTTCATTGATGTTCAAACCTGTTGGCTCATTATAAAGCGCAATCACTTTGGCGCCCAATTCACGATAAACAGATGGCCCTACGCTGTACGCCGCACCATTGGCACAGTCCACAACAATTTTTAGATGAGATAAATCTAAGTGATATGGAAAGGTTGATTTACAGAATTCGATGTAACGACCATTGGCATCATTCACACGCACGCTTTTACCCAAATTAGCCGTGTCTTCAATCACCATATCGAGTTCAATTTCTTGATTGATTGCATCCTGCAATTCATCAGGTAATTTTTTACCTTCACTCGAGAAAAATTTAATCCCGTTATCAAAGTAAGGGTTATGCGATGCAGAAATGACAATACCTAAGCTGGCATGCAATGCACGTGTCAAATGTGCAATTGCAGGTGTTGGAAGTGGCCCCAACAAATGCACATAAACACCGGCAGCATTTAAGCCCGCCTGCAATGCGGCTTCTAAAATATAGCCTGATAGACGTGTATCTTTACCCAAAACAACAATTGGTTTGCTTTTTTTACTTGTACGTTTTAAAACTTTCCCTGCGGCAAATCCCAGTTTTAATGCAAACTCAGGTGTAATAGGAAGTTCCCCAAACTTTCCACGAATACCATCAGTACCAAAATAACTCATTTTTTACTCACTTTCTTATTCACGTGCGGTGATATTTATCAGCCGATTTAAACTCAAAATACTTTACACCAAAAACAAAAAAAGCCGTCATATTAATGACGGCTTTTCGAGTAAATACTACTAAAAATTAACCAACACGATAGTTCGGCGCTTCTTTAGTAATAGTTACATCATGTACGTGTGATTCAGACATACCTGCTGAAGTGATCTTAACAAACTTCGCATTTTGACGAAGATCTTCAATCACTGCAGAGCCTGTATAACCCATTGAAGAACGTAAACCGCCCATCATTTGGTGAACGATATTACCCATAGGGCCTTTGTATGGTACGCGACCTTCAATACCTTCTGGTACTAACTTCTCTGCGCCTGCTTTAGCATCTTGGAAATAACGGTCTGCAGAGCCTGTAGAGCCTGCCATTGCGCCCAATGAACCCATACCACGGTATGCTTTGTAGTAACGACCTTGGAAGAATTCGACTTCGCCAGGTGCTTCTTCAGTACCCGCAAGTAATGAGCCAACCATAATTGTGCTTGCACCCGCGCCAATCGCTTTCGCCATGTCGCCAGAGAAACGGATACCGCCGTCAGCGATCAATGGAATTTGATCTTTTAGCGCGTTTGCAACAGAGTCGATTGCAGAAATTTGTGGCATGCCAATACCAGCAACAATACGTGTTGTACAGATTGAACCAGGGCCAATACCTACTTTAACTGCATCTGCACCCGCATCAAGCAGTGCCAGCGCAGCATCACCAGTTGCAATGTTACCGCCAATCACTTGAACTTGAGGATAGTTTGATTTTACCCAACGAACACGTTCGATGACGCCAGCTGAATGGCCATGTGCGGTATCTACAACAATCGCATCTACACCTGCTTCAACCAATGCTTCAACACGGCTTGGTGTTTCAGCACCTGTACCTACTGCCGCACCTACACGTAAACGACCTAAGTCATCTTTACAGCTATTTGGATAGCTTTCTGCTTTACGGAAATCAGTTACCGTAATTAAGCCTTTAAGCTCGTTGTATTCACCAACAACCAAAACTTTTTCAATGCGGTGCTTTTGTAGTAATGCTTGAATATTTTCTTTAGATTCACCTTCGCGTACAGTCACTAAACGGTCTTGACCGGTCATGATGTTGCTTACAGGTTGTTCTAAATTAGTCACAAAACGTGTATCACGGCCTGTCACAATACCAACCACTTTGCCATCTTTTACAACGGGCACACCGCTGATGTTGTTGGCTTGTGTAATTGCGATCAGATCACGAACAGAAGTTTCTGGCGTTACAGTGATAGGATCCTTCACCATACCCGCTTCGAATTTTTTCACACGGCGTACTTCTGTAGCTTGAGCAGCAATATCCATGTTTTTGTGCAAAATACCAATACCGCCGTTTTGCGCCATCGCAATGGCCATACGTGACTCAGTCACTGTATCCATAGCTGCTGAAACAAGAGGAATGTTTAAATTAATGCCGCGAGTGAATCGTGTCTTTAATGAGACATCTTTTGGGAGGACAGTCGAGTAGGCAGGGAGTAATAAGACATCATCAAAAGTCAAAGCGTCTTGAACGATGGTCAACATAACAGTCTCACTGGTAATTTCCGTGCGCTATTATAAACAAAAATTTGCTTTTTATTCATGCCTATTTCAAGCAATGCAGATTTTTTTTGTCAAAAGTGAATATTAATTTTTTTATTACTCTCTCAACTATTGATTTTATCGTGCTTTATTTGAAGGTTTTTACTTTTTTAAAAATCTCAATTTTTATGTTACAAGAGCGAAGTGCTGGCTTCACTCTTGTGGTGGTGGTTGATTTAACTCACTTGATCAAAATGTTCAGCTGGCGTGGTCTCTATAGCCAGTAATGGAATTAAATTATATGCCCGACGTGCTTTATTACATTGCACATCTGCAATTTGGACATCCTTACAAGATTCACTGCGCTGGTGATACACCCCACAACTCACGTGTTGACCAATTTCTCCTTGTAGGGCGATACAACGTGGTGAGCTTTGATTCGTTCCAACCATACATGAATATACCGCCGTCACTGGCTCTGTATAGTGCTCGGGTAAATTCAAACCCTCTGCCCAGTAAAATGAGACCCTAAAAAAGGCGCAACAGGCGCCACAACTTAAACACGCATCCTGTGTTGGAACTTGAGACAACATTTTTTACTATTCTCGTCATCTAAAACATTAATTTTTGGACGAAAAATTTTAAAAAATGCTGATTTTCAACTCAATATTTTTCTTTGAATACCACGTTCATTATTCTGGGCAGGTAAAGACCGTTTCATCCATTAAATCAATACCGCATTCCAGCGTTTCAATCCAATCTAAAAATTGATTAATTTGCGTTTTGCCCACAAATGGAGTGCCATGCTGTGGCACGATCATTTCGACATCCATGGTACGAACCATTTGTACCCATAAACGAATAACTTTGTTCGAACACATATAACGTTGATGAAAGCCTTTCATTTTTGGAATATGCGCCGCAAAGTTTTCTAATGGTTTTGAGGCATCTTCCACCATAGATGCACCCATATCACCAGAAAATAAAATTTTGGCAATCGGGTCATAAAACTGGAAATTACCCACCGAATGTAGGAAATGCGCAGGCACAGCAATAATCTTACTTTCACCTAAACTAATCACCTGACCATGGTCTGGTAATTCGATCAAACGATCTAACCAATTGCCCTTCATACGATCACTCATAAATGAAGAGTTTAAGTGCGGTAAGAAACGTGCCCATAGCTTTGATGCCACAATTTTGGCATCGGTATAAACCAACCAACGTGGCATTGAGGTAATAATATCTGGATCTTGATGCGATGCCATCACCAAATCTAAATTGGTCAAACGGGTATACTTGTTTAGCTCCATAGTCAGAGGCACATAAGTCAAATCACCCCCTGGATCAAGTACCGCAGCACGACCATTATCAATAATCAGGAATTGGTTGGCCTGTACACCTTCACCTTTAACCAAACTGGTAAAGCTGATGCATTTATGGATGCCATTATCAAATAAGACCTGCGATGTAGTACGTTCAAAAGCCATACCAATTCCCCAAAATTTTCTTTTAAAAATTGAATTTATATATACGTCTACGATATAGAGATTTAATTAAAGTTACAACAAGCAAAACAGACTATATTGTCTGAAATATCAGTGAATTGGTTCACATTTATAAGCAAAAAATCCTGAGCTTTTAACTCAGGATTTAATTGAATATTATTTTTATATATTATGTTTAAAATAAATAATGTTGTGTCAAAGCAGCCACACCAATCACCAAGAACACCAATGCGCCGATTTTATGAATTAAAGAAATTGGAAGTTTTTCTGCTAACTTATTGCCAATAAATACGGCAGGCGCATTCACTAACATAATGCCTAGCGTCGTCCCCAAAGTGACCCAACCAATACTGTCAAAACGCGCAGCTAAAGCCACGGTTGCAATTTGGGTTTTATCTCCAATTTCTGCCAAGAAGAACAACACAAAGGTCGCACCAAAGACGCCATATTTTTGCCATTTGTTAATGCTTTCAGACTCATCATCTAACTCATCTGGAATTAACATCCAGCCAGCCATGGCAATAAAGCCTAAAGACACAATCCACAATAATACTGTTGGACTCAGTACGGTGGTAATCCATTGGCCTAAAACAGCAGACACACCATGGTTAACCACAGTGGCTAAAAAAATAGCAGCCAGAATAGGAAGAGGTTTTCGAAATTTTGCGGCAAGCAGTAAGGCAAGAAGCTGTGTTTTGTCACCCATCTCTGATAGAGCAACAACAGCGAGGGAAATAAAGAAAGCTGATAACATGATGCATTTCTCTGGCTAGCAATAACATATACCAATGACCTATCCCTCCTGCTAGCCAAATGTGCAGAGTGATAAATCAAAGGTCTTGCCAACAAAAGAAAGCTTTAGGAAGCTCATTTGGTTCTTTGCTATGATGACCATGCTCGTTTTAGAGCAAATATGTTGACCATCACCTGTTCAAGCTGAACAGCGGCTACTCCCCAATGAAGTGTGTTCATTTTAAGCTGTGCATAGAAAATTTTCAATCTTCTGCCCATTAAATTTACACATGTAAAAACACCCTGCCGTAGCAAGGTGTTTTTTATCTATTCGCCCCATACTCTCTACTTCCAACTCAGGAGTACAGCTAGGGGCTTTAACTTAAGCTTTAGATTAACAAGGTACGTATATCTTTAAGTAACTTAGTTAATTTATGGGTAAAGCGTGCTGCATCTGCACCGTTAATGACACGATGGTCATACGACAATGACAATGGAAGCATCAGTTTTGGATCAAATCCTTGACCATTCCATACAGGTTGCATGGTTGCAGGTGAAATACCCAAAATTGCAACTTGTGGCCAGTTCACCAACGGCGTAAATGCAGTACCACCAATTGCGCCTAAGCTTGAAATAGTGAAGTTTGCACCTTGAAGATCTTTTGGAGAAAGTTTCTTATCCCGTGCTTTTTGACCCAATACACCCAATTCAACTGCAATTTGCTTAATTGATTTTTGATCTGGGTTACGTAACACAGGAACGGTTAAACCATCTGGCGTTGCGACCGCAATCCCCATGTGGATTTCATTGCGTAACAATACAGATTTGCCATCATCAGACAAGTGACCTGCGAACTCACGTTCCTCTTTCAGAAGATGAGATACAGCTTTGATGATGAACGCCATGATCGTAAGGCTAATGCCGTCTTTCTTAAATCCAGCTTTTAGATCATTACGCCAAGCTTCAAGTTCTGTAATATCAGCAAGATCAAACTGCGTTACTTGTGGAATGTAGTTGTTTAATGACAACTGCGGAATCGACACTTGTTGTAAACGTGTCAATACTTTCTCTTCCACACCACCAAAGGCATCAAAACTTGGAAGTTTTGGTAAACCTGATACCTGAGCAACTGTTGCCGAAGGTGCTGCTTGTGGCGTGGTTAAACGCGTTTTCACATAGGCAAACAAGTCTTCTTTCATTAAACGTGCATGTGGGCCAGACGCTTTCACTTCTGCAAGCACCACACCCAATTCACGTGCTAATTTACGAACAGCTGGGCCTGCATACACTTTAGCATTGGCAGCATTTTGCTCTTTGGTTAGCTTATCTGATCCTTGAGAGACAGGTGCTTGAGTCACAGGTGCAGTAGCTTTAGGCGCTTCCACTTTAGTCGGTGCTGGTGTAGATGCAGGTGCTTTAGCTACAGCAGCAGGCGCCGCCTGACCTTCAGCTTCAATCGTCACCAATCCAATGCCTTCAGCCACGTTCTGACCCAAGGTCACATGAATCGCTTTAATAATGCCAGCAGTTGTGCTTGGCACTTCTACAGTCGCTTTATCTGACTCAACTACAATAATGCTTTGGTCCTTTTCGACTTTATCGCCTACTGCAACCAAAATTTCAGCCACAGTAGCTTTGTCTACACCCAAGTCAGGCACAGCAATTTCAACATCACCCGCAGGTGCCGTTGCCACTGGTGTTTCTTCCTTTGACACTTCTGCTACTGGTGCAGACTCTGTTGCTGGTTTTGGCGCTTCTGGTGTTGCAGGCGTCGCAGATGAAGCAGACTTCACTTGCAAAATCACCACGCCTTCTTTCACGCTATCGCCAACTTGAATGCTGATTGACTCAACCACACCTGCAGCTGTGCTTGGCACTTCTACAGTCGCTTTATCCGATTCAACCACTACGATGCTTTGATCAACTTCAATACTGTCGCCTACAGCAACCAAGATTTCACCCACAATGGCTTTTTCAACGCCAATATCGGGTACTTGCACATCAACACTTGCAGTAGAAGTATTTTGTGCAACGACTGGAGCAACCGTTTCAGCTTTTACTTCAGCAACGGGTGCTGGTGTAGCTTCTGCTTGAGGCGCTTCTTCAGCTGGCGCTGCAGTTTGACCTTCAGCCTCAAGTTCAACCAATACCGCACCTTCGGCAACTTCGTCGCCTTGGCTGACTAAAATGCTTTTGACCACACCTGCCGAAGTGCTTGGCACTTCAACAGAGGCTTTGTCTGATTCTAAAAGCACGATGCTGTCATCAATGCTAATCGTGTCACCAACGTTTACTAAAATTTCAGCGACTGTGGCTTTATCTACACCAATATCAGGAGTGGTAATTTTCATACTTAGTTCTCCTCTTTGTAGTCAGCAACAGAGTGAAGTTCAGGTGTCGCTTGTGGCAACCAAGCCACTGGACGGTCTGTATCCAACTCAAAACTCGAAATCGCATCTTTTACCAAGCGCGCATCTACTTCGCCTTCATCAGCCAATTTCTTCAATGTTGCCACCACAATGTGTGCAGCATCTACACCAAAGTAGCTACGTAATTTCGCACGTGTGTCCGAACGGCCATAGCCATCTGTACCCAACGCCACAAATGGACGGTTGTCTGGTAGATAAGCACGAATCTGTTCACTGTATGCACGGACGTGATCTGTTGCAGACACCACAATACCTTTGGTGCCACGCAATTGCTGAGATACCCAAGATTCTTTCGCATCAGCCATTGGATGTAAGCGGTTATATTCTTCAACCGCCATACCGTCACGCGCAAGCTCGTTAAAGCTTGTTGCACTCCACACGTTTGAATGAATTTGATATTCATCACGAAGAATTTGCGCAGCTTTAATCACTTCACGAAGAATCACACCAGAGCCCATCAACTGAACTGTTGCTTTTTCATCTTCTTCAAATAAATACAAACCGCGTTTAATTCCTTCTTCCGCATTTGCAGGAATTGCAGGATGTTCGTAGTTTTCGTTCATTACAGTTAAGTAATAGTACACACGCTCTTGATTCACATACATGCGTTTTAAGCCGTCATGTACGATCACAGCCAATTCATAACCAAAACATGGATCGTATGAAATACAGTTTGGAATCGTATTGGCTAAAATATGCGAATGACCATCTTGATGTTGCAAGCCTTCACCATTCAACGTCGTACGACCTGCTGTTGCACCTAACAAGAAGCCTTGCGCCTGCGCATCACCTGCAGCCCATGCAATATCGCCGATACGTTGGAAACCGAACATCGAGTAGTACATATACATTGGAATCATTGGCAAGTTATTGGTTGAATAACTGGTTGCCAACGCCGCCCATGCACTCATCGCACCCGCTTCGTTAATACCTTCTTGAAGCATGTGACCATCACTCGCCTCACGGTAATGCATTAATTGTTCTTGGTCTTCTGGGGTATATTTTTGACCATGCGCGGCATAAATACCCAGCTGACGGAACATGCCTTCTAAACCAAAAGTACGCGCTTCGTCTGGAACAATCGGTACTACACGATCTTTAATCGCTTTTTCTTTTAATAGCGATGAAATCAAACGCACCATCAACATAGTCGTTGATTGTTCTTTACCTGCAGAACCTTTTAACACGGCATCAAACACAGAAAGTTCTGGAATCGCCAACTGTTCACTTTCTTTACGACGTGCTGGCAGGTAACCCCCTAAAGCTTCACGACGCGCCTTCATATACTTCAATTCAGGTGAGTTTTCGCTTGGGCGATAGAACGGCACTTCGTCCAACTGCTCATCGGTAAATGGCAGATTAAAACGGTTACGAACGTATTTTAAAGATTCCAACTGCATTTTCTTGATTTGGTGAGTTTTATTCACCGCTTCAATTTCTTCAGACAAGCCGTAACCTTTTACAGTCTTCGCAAGAATAACTGTTGGCTGACCATTGGCTTTCATCGCTTCAGCATACGCTGCATACACTTTGTATGGGTCATGACCACCGCGATTCAGGTTGTCGATGTCTTCATCGCTCAAGCCCTTCACCAGCTCTTCAGCTTCAGGATATTTACCAAAGAAATGCGCGCGTGTATAAGCGCCGCCTTTCACTTGGTAGCGTTGATAATCACCATCAACAGCTTCTTCCATTACGGCTTTTAAGGCACCGCTATCATCTTTATCAAGGAGTGGATCCCAGTGACGGCCCCACACGACTTTAATCACACGCCAGCCTGCACCACGGAATAACGACTCAAGTTCTTGAATAATTTTACCGTTACCACGTACAGGGCCATCTAAGCGCTGTAAGTTACAGTTCACTACCCAAATTAAGTTGTCGAGCTTTTCACGACCCGCCAGTGAAATTGCACCTGTACTTTCTGGCTCATCCATCTCACCATCGCCAAGATAAGCCCAGACTTTACGATTTTCTTCTTTAATCAAGCCACGGTTCATCAAGTACTTTTGAATATGCGCTTGATAAATTGACATGATCGGGCCGAGACCCATCGATACTGTAGGGAACTGCCAATAGTCCGGCATTAAGTATGGATGCGGGTAAGAAGGTAAGCCAATGCCGTCCACTTCACGACGGAAATTATTCAGATGTTCTTCAGTCAAACGACCTTCAAGGAATGAACGCGCATAAATACCCGGTGCGCAGTGACCTTGATAATAGATCATGTCGCCACCAAAGCTATCGCTATTGGCACGGAAGAAGTGGTTAAAACCCACATCATATAAGGTTGCAGAAGATGCAAAGCTGGCCAAGTGACCACCTAAATCATCGCCCGTTTTATTCGCGCGAAGTACCATTGCTAAGGCATTCCAACGGATCAAAGCGCGGATACGACGCTCCATATCCTGATCGCCTGGCATAGCTGGCTCTTCTTTCACAGAAATAGTATTTAAATAAGGGGTATTTAGGCGCTGAATAGGAACGTGTTTAGCGATTGCTTGCTGATACAGTTTTTCGAGCAAAAATGCCGCTCGCTCTGTGCCCATATGCTGTAAAACTGAGTCAAATGCTTCTTGCCATTCCTGGGTTTCTTGCGCATCAGTATCGCCGTAAAACGCCATAATTCACCTATTCTATAAGCCTAATGTAATGTTCTTATATGTATCATATTTAGGTCGGTGGCAGTTATGGTCGCAGGTGAATACGCTTTTGGACCACTATTTATAAAATAAATAATGACTGACTTTTTATTACACAAAAGCACAATAAAAAGCCAATTTCGTGCATTTTATATACAGTTGCTATGCATTTTTAGTGATAGTGTGATCTTTAATCAATGTGAAAACATTATTAACCACTCAGAATTAACCACTCAGAAGTTTAAGCTTCCAAAAAAATACCACCGCGACCATTTGAGTATTTCTTCAAAGGACAACAGTGGTATTTAAAAAAAGAGGTTTGCTATTTGGTGCGGTGTTTTACCTAAATTATGGCAACATCGCTAAATACGTAGATGGATTCTTACGCTGGCCATCTTTCACAACTTCATAGTGCAAGTGAGGGCCAGTACAACGTCCTGTACAACCCACATTAGCGATAAGCTCACCTGCTTGTACACGATCGCCTACACGCGCAACCAAACGAGATGCGTGCGCATAACGTGTTAAATAGCCATTGCCGTGGTTAATTTCAACATATTGACCATAGCCTGTACCCCAACCCGATTTTGTTACAATACCTGGGCCAGTTGCATAAATAGGTGTACCACTTGGCGCAGATAAATCTAAGCCAGAATGATTTTCAGCACGACCACCCATGGTACGACCGCCAAAATCAGAGCTTACGCGCTTCATATCTGGTAATGGATGAGACACCAACCATGAATATGCACCACCAGCGCTCATAGAATTGTAAGAGGATTTGTTGATACTGCTATTGCCATACTTCTTTGCAATTGTATCGTTATTTAATTCGATGCTTTTTTCACGCAATTGAACGTTTAATTTTGTTTCTGCTGGTAGGTCAATATCACTTGAATCAGAATATGCGCCTTGAGACAAAGTACGTGTAAGTTGCTCAAGACTGTCTGTGGATGAATCGTTTAACTGAACCAAATCTGCAAATGCCACTGAAGCTGCAGAAGTTGCCAGAGAAAAAGCCAATAAAATACGTCGCAAATGCATAAAAAACCTCTTTAACTGTTCTTAACTGAGTTCCTTGGTGATCTCTTCCTTGATATCTACCGAAAGGAGCGCATAAGATTAAGACATAACCATGAAGGAAATATGTATGTCTGAACCTGTCAACGTCTTTCAACAAACAAGAAAACACATAAAAACAGGAAACTTATCGTTTCTCTCAACGCAAGTTGCTGCTTGGCAGAAACTTACGAAAATCATCCAACCTGTTTTGCCCCAACCGGAACAATGGCAAGTGGTTTGTTATCAAAATGGGGTGCTTACCGTGACTGGTGAAAATCAAGCCTTGATTAGTCAATTGGCTTATCTTCAGCACCAGTACATTAGCCAGCTTTCACAAATAGCGGAATTTAAAGATTTAAGCAAGATACAAGTTCGTTTAAGAGTTCCTTCTCAAACACCGCATGTCCCTGAAAAAATTTCCAGATCCCTCAACCCAGAGACACAGGAATTACTTCGCCATGCTGCTGACTTTGTGAGCGACCCCAAGCTTAGCCAAGCCTTGATACGTTTGGCAAGCAATAAAAAGTAACCGTCACATTTACACAGCAATCAAAGAGCTTTAATTGCGTGATGCATATCACGGTTTTAATTGTTACATTATAACATATTAACCTAAAGACAATGACTTAAGTCACAGTCACATATTGAATTGGGCAATCATCTATGTCATCAAATGTTACAATTTCATAGCTGCTTGGATCACTTTGAACATTGCGTAACAATTGGTTATTCAGTGCATGACCCGATTTGAAAGCGTCATATTTAGCAATAATTTGATGACCTAATAAATATAAATCGCCCACTGCATCTAAAATTTTATGGCGTACAAACTCATCAGCAAAACGTAATCCTTCTTCATTGACCACACCTGTTTCGTCGACCCCAATCGCATTGTCTAAACTCGCACCTAAGGCCAAATTATTAGCTTTAAGGTAATCTAAGTCCTTCATAAAGCCAAAAGTTCGTGCTTCACTGACTTCATACACAAATGTTTCTGTTGAAAAATCAATAGAAGCTGTTTGGAATTCTTTTTTAAAGGCTGGATGGTCAAAATCGATCTCAAAGTTGAGCTGAAAGCCTTCATGTGGACTAAAGACTGCTTTTTTATCGTCAATAAAAGCTTCTACAGGTTTGAGAATTTTGATGAATTTTTTAGGTGCCTCTAATTCTGCGAGACCACCTTGCATTAATAAATAAATAAAAGGACCTGCGCTCCCGTCCATAATTGGAACTTCAGAAGCAGAGACTTCAATAAGCAAGTTATCAATACCTAGACCTGCAATAGCACTCATAATATGTTCAACAGTGCCGACTTTGGCCTCCCCTTGAACCAAGTTTGAGCACATAAATGCTTCTTGAATCAGCATTGCATCTGCGGGAATATCAACAGGTGGAGTTAAATCAATGCGACGAAATACGATGCCACCATCTGCATGATGGGGTACGAAATTAATCATCACTTTTTGTCCGCTATGCAGACCGATTCCACTTGCCTTTACCACACGCTGCAGGGTTCGCTGTTTCAACATGCTCTTATTCATCAGTACACAAAACCGGTATACGTTAGCATATTTAGCCATTGATAAAAAATAAAAAAGGCAACATTACTGTTGCCCTTTCTTGTTTATTTGTTAAAAATCAAAACAATATAAACTATTTACGTTGCTGATTTTTCAAATAATCTTGGATACTCATTGGCGTTGGACGCGGACTAGAGACTGCTGGCGCAGGGCTTGCCGCTTCGGCTTGCTGGCGCTGAATTGCAGGAACATCATCCTCATCCACTGCAGCTTGAGTCGCAGTTGCTGGACGTGTTGCCTGTACGGTCGTTGGACGTTTCGTAGGTTCAGCAGAATCGGCTGAATTACGTGTTAAACCTGTCGCAATCACCGTTACACTGATTTCATCACGTGCATCAGGATCAAATACTGTACCGTAGAATACCTGACCTTCATCAAGGTCAACAATCTGGTTCACGACATCGGTAATTTCTTCAATTTCACCGAAAGTCACGTCATCGCCACCGGTCACGTTAATCAAGATGCCTTTGGCATTCATGATGGTCACGTTATCCAGTAATGGGCTACGAATAGCTTGTTCAGCCGCCTGACGCGCACGGTTTTCACCACGGCCAGAACCCGCACCCATCATGGCATAACCACGTGTGCTCATCGCAGTTTTTAGATCGGCAAAGTCAAGGTTAATATGACCAGGGCGAACCACTAAATCAAAGATACTACGTACTGCATTCAATAAAACATCATCTGCTTTTTTATAAGCATCTTTCATTGAAATATCACGGAAAACTTTCAACAAACGTTGGTTCGGAATGATAATGAGTGAATCAACATGCGCTTCTAAGGCTTCAATACCTTTTTCTGCAGATTGTTGGCGACGCTTACCTTCAAAATTAAATGGTGTAGTGACTACACCTACAGTTAAAATGCCCATTTCTTTGGCAATTTCAGCAACCACTGGTGCTGCACCTGTGCCTGTACCACCGCCCATACCAGCAGTGACAAACACCATATCTGTGCCTTCCAAATGTTGACGAATCAACTCACGGCTTTCTTCTGCAGCAGCTTGGCCCACTTGAGGATTTGCACCCGCACCTAAACCACGCGTACCTTGCTCACCCAATTGGATTTTAAACTGAGCATTCATACGATCTAATGCTTGTTTATCCGTGTTTGCACATACAAATTTCACACCTTGAATATCAGATTCAAGCATGTGCTGTACTGCATTACCACCAGCACCGCCTACACCAAATACAGTGAAACGGGCTTGACCATTGCTATCGCTTTGATCGTCTTCAAAAAATTCAAATGAGGCCATGACCGATAAAATTCCTAATCTATAATGGCAGTCACTTCAGCCCGTATACTGCCTTGATCTTAATAAAAATTGTTTTTAAGAATGCTGTCCATGTCTCAGCTTGTCAAGTACAAGCGATCATCCGTACAACTTCTTAACAATATTCCCAAATTTTTCAACTAAAAAATAGATTTCAGTGTTTCATTGAAACCAGACCATGCACGTTTGAAACGCTTCATCACAGTTAATTTTTCTGAATCATCTGGCTCTACAATCGTGTCCTGCGTTTCACTTTGGCTAAACATCAATAGACCTGATACTGTGGCATATTGTGAACGACGCAGTGCCGCTTGATTTTGTTCATCCGCATTGACTTGTGTAGGCGGATTACCTAAATGAGCCGAAACACCTAAAGCTTTACGAGAGAAACTAATCATACCTTCTATTTGACTTGCATCACCCGTTAATACAACACCGTGATATAGCCCTTGTAAGGCACCGTTTCCTTCTAATACTTGACGTACTTGACTCAAAATTTCGTCATACCGTGCAATAATAATTTCAGTCAATTCAATGCGACTAATGGTTTGTGGGCCATCAATCCCTTGGAACTGAATCATGTGTTCTGGCTTAACCACTTTCAGATCTACACAGCCATAGAGCAATTTAATGCGCTCTGCTTCTTCTGTGGTGGTTTGTAGTACTGCCGCAATATCTCGTGTGACATGCTCACCACCACGTTGCAAAGTATGCGTCATCGCCAAACGGCCATCGAGGTAAACCGCTATATTGGTTGTACCTGCACCAATATCCAGTAAACACACACCATATTCGCGCTCATCTTTCAGTAAGCTTGCTTCTGCCGTTGCTAAAGCAGATACCACCATTTTTTCGACGCCAATATTGGCACCTTTCAATGCGCGGTCCAAATTCTGCATGGTGCTAATCGGCAACATCATTAAATGATAATGACCAGTCATACTGTGCGCAGACATACGAATTGGATTCAGTACCCATTCTGACTCGTCATCTAGCTCAAAGCCTAAAGGCACAGCACTGACTAAATAGTGATCTGAAGTTTGGTGGCTGGCTTTGGCGAGTTCCAACGCACGCACCACTTCACTGGTTGTAATCGTATGTTCACTATTTTCTACAGGCGTACGACCTGAAGCATAAAAACTTTTCATTTCTGCGCTAGGAATAGAAATCCAGGCTGAATGCACACGGCACTCCGCCATATCTTCCGCTTCCTGCACAGCATTTTTAATTGCGGTGATGACTTTATCGAGACTGACAATTTTTCCCTTATTCATGCCTCGGTTACGTGCGGTCGCCATCCCGATCACTTGGATATTGTCTGGCGCATGTACCTTACCAATCAAAACTGAAACTTTGTGTGTCCCAATGTCAATCGCAACAACCGAGGGAACAGCTTCACTCATTATTTACTACTACCATTCACGTATTGGTTTAATTTATGGCACGAAGCCTCTATTTGCAAAGCGCCTCATTATGGCGTTGCTATTCTTCCATCTGCAATGCTTAAGTCACTACTGGTTACAAGAAAGTGACCATTTGCTATCTTAGGCGCTGTTGCATTCTTCCATTGAATGGCAAGTCCGTTACGATAGCGCAAGTCAATGGCTGAAATATTAGACCAAACTGGCTTAAGATCAGTATGAGCCAGATGACTCAAGCGTTGCAACTTACTCATTGTTTGATCCTGATCGACGATAATTCGTAAACCTGAATCAAACTGCATAAACCAAGTCATGCGCTCCGTTAAATATAGTTCTTTTAAACGGATGCCGACTGGCAGGAATAATTGATTAATTTCGTTGTAGCGACGCATCATCATTTTTGAATGACTAACAGGTCCGTGTAGCAGTGGCAAATTTTGATTTTTAATTGGCGCAACTTCTACAAACACATCTCCGCTATCACTTAATAAGCGACCCGTACCCCAACGTGCAATTGCATGTCGTGGCATGACACGTACTCGAATCGCATTTGGCCAAGCACGTGACACTACAACACGATCGACCCAAGAAATTTCTAAGGCACGATCTCGGATGGTTTCTAAATCCGACGTAAAATAATTTTCGGTGACGGTGGGTGAAACATATTGCATCACCTGCTGACGCTCCGCGTCTGAACGAGTACCTACGATATCAAGTTCAGCCACTTTTGCATCCGTCATCACACGGTATAAGCCCAACATTCCTAGTGCTAAGACCACGATTGCTACGCATAGCAATAACCAGCCTCCCGCATTGGCAAGTTTTTCCTTGCGCGTCGGTGGCTTGTCATGAATCGAGGTCACCGCCGCTTTTTTACGGCGCATGGATGCAGGAAGTTGAGCCATAATTTAGTGAGCCGTACCAGTTAAGGTTTGCTCTAAAATTGCCACACACAGTGCATCAAAATCAATGCCGATTGCTTGTGCTGCTTTAGGAACCAATGAATGACTGGTCATGCCTGGCACTGTATTCACTTCAAGCAACCAGAAATTACCGGCTTCATCTTGCATCGCATCAATACGACCCCAACCGCTTGCGCCCACTGCTTGGAAAGCACGTAAACATAATGCTTGTAGACGTTTTTCTTCGTCTTCCGTTAAACCACACGGAATGCCATATTGCACATCGTTACGATTGTATTTTGCTTCGTAATCATAAAATGCAACATCTTCAGGTGGTTGCAAGCGAATAACTGGCAAAGCCTGACCATTTAAAATTACAATGGTAAATTCACGGCCTGTAATCCATTTTTCAGCCATCACTACAGCATCATGTACTGTTGCTTTCGCAATTGCATCTGCAAAGTCTTCAATTTTTTCAACTTTGCTCATGCCGATACTTGAGCCTTCATGTACTGGCTTAATAATAAATGGCAGACCAATGCTTTCTACAATTTCATTTAAATCTGAATCTTTACTCACAATGCGATACGGCGCTGTTGGTAATTCTGAACCCTGCCAAACCTGTTTGGTTTTTACTTTGTCCATCCCAATTGCAGAGCCCTGAACACCAGTGCCCGTATATGGAATATTCAACCATTCCAAAGCGCCTTGGATTTGACCGTCCTCACCGCCACGACCATGCAAAACAATAAATGCACGATCAAAGCCTTTCAGCTCAGTAATACTACGTTGTTGCGGGTCAAATGCTTCAGCATTTACGCCTGAACGGCATAGTGCCTCAAGTACCGCTGTACCACTATCTAGAGAAACCTCACGCTCAGCAGATTTTCCACCAAGTAACACGGCAACTTTGCCGAACTTTGAAGCATTTGACACGTTTATATCCTTAAACTTTTATAACTGGCCGATCAAATCTAATCACACTAAAGTGATTATTTTAAATACAAATTATTTTGAGCCAAATCGATTGAGATAGCTCCAACATTACCCGCACCTTGTGTTAATAACAAGTCATTTGCTTGTAGGACTTTCTTCATCACTGTTTGGATATTGCCTTCAACGGGATCCAGTAGAATTGGCTCAACATCACCACGTAGACGAATGCTTCGAGCCAAAGCACGGCTGTCTGCACCCACAATTGGTTTTTCGCCTGCTGGATACACTTCCAGAAGCAATAGCTGATCTACTTGAGACAACACATCTACAAAGTCATCAAAGCAGTCACGAGTACGACTAAAACGGTGTGGTTGGAACATCATGACCAAACGACGGTCAGGATGACTCGCACGAGCAGCTTTAATCGTCGCTTCTACTTCTTTTGGATGGTGGCCATAGTCATCAACCAATTTCACATCGCCATTGTCGAGCTCAAATTGACCTTGAACTTGGAAACGACGACCTACTCCACTAAAGCTTTCTAGCGCACGTGCAATGGCAGCATCTGATACACCTTCATCTGTTGCAATACCAATTGCCGCCAAGGCATTTAAGATGTTGTGAAGGCCTGGCAAATTAATCGTTAAACGTAATGGTTCACGGTCTTTACGCAGCACTGTAAAGTGCGATTGCATGCCTTCTTGTGCGACATCTACAGCACGAATGTCATTGTCTTCATTAAAACCATAGGTCACTAATGGACGGCCAATACGTGGCATGATTTCACGAATATTGGCATCATCACCACACACAACCGCTAAACCATAAAACGGAAGCTTTTGTAAGAATTGTACGAAGGTATCTTTGAGTACATCAAAGCTACCACCATAGGTATCCATGTGGTCGGCATCAATATTGGTAACAATTGTTGCCATCGGCTGCAAATGCAAAAATGATGCATCTGATTCGTCTGCTTCTGCCACGATATAACGACTTGCACCTAAAGCAGCATTCACACCTGTACGGTTGAGTAAACCACCAATCACATAAGTTGGATCAAGATTTTCTTCTGCCAACATACAGGTTACAAGGCTAGTCGTTGTAGTTTTACCATGTGTACCAGCAACAGCAATACCATGACGGTAACGCATCAATTCACCCAACATTTCTGCACGGCGTACCACTGGCGTACGTGTTTCAATCGCAGCCTTAATTTCTGGGTTTTCTTGATCAATGGCAGTTGAAACTACAATGACATTCGCACCTTGAATGTTGTCAGCAGTATGGCCGATGTAGACTTGAATGCCATTTTCTTCCAACTGGGCTGTAGTTTTTGATGCCTTAATATCTGAACCAGATACCTTATAACCTTGGTTTTTTAAGACTTCTGCAATACCACACATCCCTGCACCACCAATACCCACAAAATGAATGTGTTTGATACGGCGCATCTCAGGAACTTTAATTAACTTTTTCGCTTGCTCAGCAGGAGTAGATGGAGACATATTTTACTCGAATTACAATTCTTGAATTAAACGAACCACATGCTGTGCTGCATCTGGCTGTGCCTGCTGACGTGCTTTCACTGCCATTTCTTTCAATAATTGGCGGTTCATCAGCGGTTGGAGCAGTGTCGCTAAACTTTCTGGCGTCATGTTTGCTTGCGGGCATATTTTCGCAGCATTAATGTTCGCTAGGAATTTGGCATTTGCAGTCTGGTGATCATCCACTGCCGAAGGAAGTGGAACAAATACAGCTGCTAAACCGGCGGTGGCAATTTCAGTGACTGTTAAAGCACCTGCACGGCAAATAATTAAATCGGCTTCAGAATAGGCTTTGGCCATATCTTCAATAAAAGGTGACACTTCAACTTGGAGCGTTTCAGGCGCATTGGCATACAGTGCTTGAGTCGCATCTGTATGGTTTTGCCCACATTGATGAAATACTTGTAAAGGTACATTCAACTGTTGCAATGCAAGTGGCACACATTCATTGAGAGCCTTTGCACCCAATGAGCCACCAACAATTAACACGCGTAGCGCTTGACCCGCTTTTTCACGTTCTTGATAGCGCCACGATGGGTTAAATATTTCGGTAATTTCTTTACGAACAGGATTGCCTGTCGTCACAATTTTTGTGCTTTCTGGAAAAGTATTTGGAAATGCCTGACATACTGTTTTTGCCACACGTGACAATTGCGTATTGGTAAAACCAGCAATCGCATTTTGCTCATGAATAATGACAGGAATACCCAAAATACGTGCTGCTAAGCCACCAGGTCCTGCAACGTAGCCACCAAAGCCCGCAACAGCATCAACCTTCAGTTGCTTCATGTATTTCATCGCACTCAAGGTGGCTTTTAAAATTTTAAATGGTGCTAAAACTTTACGCACGAGGCCATTACCACGTACACCTTGAATGTCAATTTGATAAATTGGGATATCGTGATTTTTTAACAGACGATTTTCCATGCCTGTTGGCGTCGCTAACCATGACACTTGTATGCCTTTTTGTTGTAATTCTTTGGCTACGGCTAAGGCTGGAAATACGTGACCACCTGTGCCTGCGGCCATCATCATGACATGTTTAAGCTGTTTTTGCGGTGCGTCGGTCACGTTAATTCTTCAATTTAAATACTAGAGATTAAAAGGTGTTTATAAGCTGACAATTGTAATCACAAACGCATTGCGGTGAAAGGTGATTTAGTTTTTTTCACGGCTGGCTCTCATTGTTTTTTTCTACAGAAATTCGAGTTTAAACTAGTTTTATTATTAATCATGCGTTTTTGGTAAACTTTTACATTTTTTATGCAAATAGAAGCTCATATTTACAAAACCTGCCCCCTCCCCTGCTGAAACGATTTAAATAAATTCGGCGCACTCATTTTAACGCTTATTCTATTTTATAGCGCGCTAGCATATAAAAAAGCGCTGTCATTACAGCGCCTTTTTAAATGATACTTTAAGCTTTTTGCTTTAAGCCCGCTTCAAGCACATCAAATAAATCATCCGCAATGGATGTTCCAAACTGAGCATCAATTTCACGTACACAAGTTGGGCTCGTCACGTTAATTTCTGTCACGTATTCACCAATCACATCGAGCCCCACAAAGACCAAACCTTTTTCACGTAAGAACGGCCCTACTTTCGCTGCAATGGCTTTGTCATGTTCGGTTAATGGACGTGCTTCACCACGACCACCAGCTGCCAAATTACCACGAGTTTCACCATTTTGCGGAATACGTGCTAAGCAGTATGGTACAGGCTCACCATTAACCATCAAAATACGTTTATCGCCATCCACAATTTCTGGAATATAGCGCTGCGCCATAATCGGTTGTTGGCCCATTTGCGTAAGCATTTCTAGGGTTGAACCAATATTTGCACCATCAGCAGTTAACCGAAAAATCCCCATTCCACCCATACCATCCAGTGGTTTTACAATCACATCTTGATGCTGTGTAATAAATTCACGAATCAAGCTGTGTTGTGAGGTCACTAAAGTGGGTACTTGTAACTCTGGGAATTGTGTTGCAAATAACTTTTCATTGCAGTCACGTAAGCTTTGAGGTTTGTTAATAATCCACGCACCTTCACGTTCTGCTTGTTCCAAAATATATGTGGTATACACAAAGTTCATGTCAAATGGCGGATCTTTACGCATTAAAACAACATCATAAGCTGCAATAGATTCTTTTTGTTTTTCGCCTAATTCGTAATAATGCTCATAATCTTCAAATACTTTTAATGGGGCAATCAGACCAAATGCTTTGCCTCGATCAATATATAAATCTTGCTGTAAAGCATAACCAAGTTCATGTCCACGACGCGCTGCCGCCCAAAGCATCGCCATAGACGTATCTTTTTTTAGGTTTACACTTTCGATGGGATCCATCACCACAAGTACGCGCATGCTGTCTGCTCTTTTAAAAATAATCTGACAAAGAGTATAGCGGAGAATAATCGTTTCTTTAGTTTCAATTTCACTAAATCCTAACACCGCGCTTTTTTCTTCAACTTTGCATGTTCATCCTATTTTCATGGTGTATTAGCAGTACATGAAATACCTAAACACGATGATTAAGACTTAAAAATCTCACCACAGGCTTTCTATTTAAACTATTGCTCACCCCCAAAGATCGGAATTTACATTTTTAATTCTGTTTAATTGGTAAATTTCAGCTATTTTTTAAACTAATCGAATAAATTTATGCCAAATTAGTCAACTCAGGCAAACTCTGTCACAGAATTAGTGTAGGATGTTGGTAACGAGAAAAAAGTGTTGCTTAGGTAAACATCTTTAAAGTGCCGCCAGTTTAATTGATAAACTTTCGATTTTTCAGATTTTTATTTCCAATCCTTTTATGACCGCCTTTGATTTGAACTGGTTTTTTAACTTGTATGCTGTTGGCCTAATACCAATTATATGCAAGACACAAAGAATATCGGGTATAATATGATGTAAAGGCGTGATTATTCAAGTTACCCCTTTTCAAGCCATGCTTCATGGCTAACATTATTAAAAATTTTGTAATAGGTTTTCTTATGTCTAATGCAGTGACTGGCACAGTAAAATGGTTCAATGAAACTAAAGGTTTTGGTTTTATTCAACAAGACGGTGGCCCTGACGTGTTTGCTCACTTCCGTGAAATCACAGGTTCTGGCTTCAAAACTTTGACTGAAGGTCAAAAAGTTTCTTTTGTTGTTGTTGAAGGCCAAAAAGGCTTAAACGCTACAAACATCGTTGTTCTTTAATTTAGAACTGCGTTAAAAAAAGCACCTATCGGTGCTTTTTTTATGCCTGTCATTTTTAAAACTACGTCATACACAAAAAAAATCGTTTTCAAAATATATAGACCGCGCGTAAATATCATCTCAAATGATATTTACGCCAAATTTGAATTTAGGTAATACTCAAGTGTAAAACTTTCGAGCTAGATTTGTTACTTTCTCAAGTCAAAGAACAAATAGATGGGGAATCCTTCGGTTTACTCGCCAAATCTACGCTACGTTTTGATACATCACCCAGATAAAAAAGGAAGCCGAAGCTTCCTTTTTATTGTGCGAATTGATTCAGATTAGATACCGTATTTCACACGGTAATCTTCCATTTTCGCTAAAGCGTCAGTTTCACCTTTTGCTTCTAAATAATTCATTAAGTCTTTCATCGTGATTAGAGCATGTACTGGAATTTCTAATTCTTTTTGTACTTCTTGAATTGCAGAAAGTTCACCTTGGCCTTTTTCTTGACGGTCTAATGCCACCAATACACCTGCAATTTGAGCACCTGCATTTTTAAGAATGGTCACCACTTCACGAATCGCAGTTCCAGCAGTGATCACGTCATCAATGATCCACACTTTTTTACCCGCAACCGAAGCACCTACCAACACACCGCCTTCGCCGTGATCTTTTGCTTCTTTACGGTTAAAACCCCAAGGTACGCTCACCGCATGGTTTTGTGACAATGCCACAGCAGTTGCCGCAACAAAAGGAATCCCTTTATATGCTGGGCCAAAAATCACCTCAACATTTTCGCATTCAGTTAATTTGGCCGCATAGCCAGAAGCAAGACCTGTTAACGCTTCGCCATCATTAAGTAACCCTGCATTAAAAAAATAAGGACTCACACGACCCGATTTTAAAGTAAACTCACCAAATTTAAGCACACCACGTGATAATGCGAGTTCGATAAAAGCTTGTGGATTAAATGCCGCTTGCGCTGTCATAGGGTGCTCCATTTTTTTAAGTTTGAGGTTAAACCTGAGCATGATACCAAAGAGTAGCTATCCAAGTGATCAAAAAATTCTGCGTGTCGTTTCAATTAACGTAAACGGCTTACGTTCGGCAGAGAAAAAAGGGATTTTTGATTGGATGGCAACATCCGATGCGGATGTGATTTGTATGCAAGAATCTCGAATTACCCATGAGCAATGGACAGATAAATTTAAACCCGAAGGTTGGTTTACTCATTTATTCCCTGCTGAACGCCCAGGCTATGCAGGTACGGCTATTTATAGTCGCTATCCGTTTGTCTCTGTGACCAATGGACTTGGCTTTGAACTCGCAGATTCACAAGGTCGCTTTATTTCTGCTGAATTTGATTTGGGCTTAGCACAGTCTGCACACATTTGTTCTTTGTACCTACCTTCAGGTTCTTCTGGCGATGAAGCCCAAGCACGTAAAGATTTATTCTTAAATGAATATAAACAAATATTAAAACAATGGCGTGATGAAAATAAATCGGTGATTGTGTGCGGTGACTACAATATCGTACATAAACGCATTGATATTAAAAATTGGTCAGGCAACCAGAAAGCGTCAGGATGCTTGCCACATGAGCGCGCTTGGCTCGATCATATCTATGATGACTTAGGTTATGTGGACACTTTCCGTGAAGTCCGCAAAGAAGCAGAGCTTTATTCATGGTGGTCTAACCGTGGGCAAGCTCGTGCTAAGAACGTCGGCTGGCGTATTGATTATCAAGCCTGCTCGCCAGACTGGAAAGATCGTACAGTGAATGCTTGGGTGTATAAAGAAACATGGTTCAGTGACCATGCCCCAGTCATTATTGACTACCAACTTTAAGCTAAAATTAACAAACTTTGAGTAAACAACTGTTCACTCAATTAGTGTTAATTTCTCACAATGCATGTCGTATTTTCAGATTTATCTCCATGTCGAATCAGCGCATTATTACCGCACGGCACAGGGACATGTCAGGATGACACAAAGGGATAGGACGCCGTAGGAAGAAAATAAAATAAGTGATTTATTTTACTTATTTTCAAGGATGTGACATTGGACGTTGTAATGAGACCCGCATGATCAGGATGATTAAATGCGGGTTTTCTCTTTTTTAAGCGGTTCTCTTTTTTCTTGTTGTTTTCCCATATATTAATATTCTGCACATCAGTCACTTATTTTCAATTTTTCTTCTGCTTTTAGTTTCTTCTACTTTTATAAGAATATTAATTCGCTGAGATTTCAGCAAAGTGACGGTTCTAAGTCAGTTTCATGACAGAATAGAACGATACGATCGAATTGATTCAGCGAGCGCCATCCCCTATTATTTTCAAACTGATTAAGGATCTTTGTCTATGCTTAAAATTTACGGCATTAAAAACTGTAGCACCATGAAAAAAGCGTTTGATCTACTGAATGAATTGGGCCTTGCCTATGAATTTCATGATTATAAAAAACAAGGAATTGATGCCACACATGTGAGTGCATGGTTAGATGCCAAAGGCAGTGACATTATTTTAAATAAAAAAGGCACCACATGGAAAAAACTCAGTGAAGCAGAGCAACAGCAAGCATTGTCGAGTCAAGATCAGCTGATTGCTACTCTCACCACACACAGCAGTATGATTAAACGCCCAGTACTTGAAACGGAACAAGGCTTGATTGTAGGTTTTGATGAAGCGACTTATCGAGCTTTAAAATAAACCCTGCGTCCCCCCATCGTGCTATAAAAAAAGCCTGACAATTGTCAGGCTTTTTAGCTTGAAACACGCTATCACACTTAGTTAGCACGTATCCAAGTTTGGTTACGACCTAATGCCGCCACACCAATAAAACCACGAAGCTCTAGCTTTTTACCACCATCTGCTAACTGGCCTTTTAATTTATACGTTTTACCTGATTGTGGATCTAAAATCGAACCACTTTCATAGGCATTACTACCTGTATTTTTCAACCCACTCACAATGCGCAAGCCTTTGAGTGACTTGTTGTGATATGGACCTTCACATTTGGTACATGCGTTTTCTTCACCTGGTGTCAAAATCGCTTGGATACTGGCAGTTAATGTTCCATTTTTTTGCTCTGTAAACTTCACCAACGCCTTTGGTTGATTGGTTTTGTCATCAATGGTTTTCCAAGTTGTACCATTTAAAGGGTCTGCCGCATTAGCCAAAGCGGTTAAACCTAGCAATCCTAATGCAAGTGCAATTTTTTTCATTTTTTTGTTTCCCTGATTTGATTTTAAACGCTCATACATAGTATTTTGCGCCGCAACAAATATTCAACTATTGATTGCTGCTATTTAGTGTAACCTTGTAAATAAAAGAGGTAAATAACCTCACCAGTACGAAAATGATAAGAATACAGGAAGAATATGACAATCTCACCCATGACCAAACAGCTCCTCACTGAGCGCTTTCTTAAAACAGTGTTGCGTGCACCGAGTCGCTTCAACTTACCTCCATCAAGCCTGCGTTTTTCTTTGGAACAATTAACCAAACTCATCCCGCAAAATAAAACTGTAAAAGTTCGTCCTATTCGTTTAGCAGGTTTACGTGCAGAAGAGCTCAAACCCCAAGCACATGCCACACAATTGATTTTTCATATTCACGGTGGCGCATTTTTTTTAGGTTCAATGAATACCCATCGCGCCTTTTTAACGCAAGTGGCGGCGCGCACTCAAATGCAAGTTCTACACATGGACTATCCTTTGGCACCAGAACATCCGCACCCCGAAGCACTTGAGGCTGTATTTGATGTTTACTGCCAATTATTGGATCAAGGGGTTTTGGCTAAAGACATTATTTTGTCGGGTGACTCGTGCGGTGCCAATTTAGCCTTAGCCTTAGCACTTAAAATCCATCAAGAGCAACTGCCACAAGCCAGCGGTCTGATCTTAATGTCGCCCTTTTTAGACCTCACTCTGAGCAGTGAATCTTTACGCTACAACCGCAAACATGATGCACTACTTTCCATTGAGGCCTTAGAAGCTGGCATTGAATATTACGTTCCAACAGGTATGGACCGTTCTGATCCCAGTATTTCCCCTTTCTTTGCTGACCTAAAAGGCTTGCCTCCTGTACATATACAAGTAGGTTCTAAAGAAATTTTGCTAGATGATGCACAGCGCTTCAAAGAAAAAGCCGAGCAAGCCAAAGTAGATGTCGAATTTAAAATTTACACGGGGATGTGGCATAACTTTCAAATGTTTGGCGCATGGTTTGACGAAGCACGTCGTGCGATCAATGATTTGTCTGATTTTGCACACCGTTTAGATCATGACTAAAACACTTAACTAAATAACATACTAAAAATAAAAAAAAGGTCAGCACATGCTGACCTTAAATGTAAAGACTGAACAGAATATAGAGGGGGAGAAATCTGTCCAGCACTTACAGCCTTAATACGGACTTAAATATTTTTAATCGCTTCAAAAGCACTAGTCATGGCAGTTTCTTTAGACTCTGCACCCATATTGACACCTTCTGCACGAATCACTTCGATATTAGAAACACCTGTGAAAGTGAAGACGGTTTTCAGTATACCTTCTTGAAAATCCACTGGACTATTTTCACCATATACACCGCCACGGCTACTCACGATATACACTTTTTTGTCACCTGCTAAACCAACAGGGCCATTTTCTGTATATTTAAATGTACGACCTGCAACACTGATACGATCAATCCAAGCTTTTAAGGTAGACGATACGCCAAAGTTATACATCGCAGCACCAACAACAACGACATCAGCGTCTAAATATTGTTGTACCAATTGTTCACTGAGTGCACTTTGCACTTCGTCATGGCCCATTAAAATTTCAGCACTTAAATGCGGAATTGGAGTAGCAGCCAAATCTAAATGCTGTACCTGAATAGCAGGATCTTTCTGTTTTAACTGCGCCACAATCGCTTGGCTTAACTGACGAGAAACAGAAGCATCACCCATAATACTTGAATCGATATGTAAAACTTTCACACGGCTACCTATGATGATTATGTTCTAAACTGGAGCAAGTTTAATACACTATCATTCCTAGAATAATCCATTAATTTAAGACACTATGTCTTAAAAATAGAACAAACAGAGCATACCAATTGGATACTCAGTTTCGACTAAAGGTTAAAAATTGGTTATTAGATGTTCGACCAGTTATATGTTATGTTAATAATATGTATATCTATCTACATAAACTCAAAGAAAAATTTTAATAGACCGAATACAGGCCTGTTGTAAATAATGAATAAAAATTCTCCTCCGCGAGACATACTAGAAAAGCATAAAATCACCAAGTTTTTGATCGAAAACGAAGCGATCATGAATTGGAATATATTACAAAAATGTATTTTAATGCTGATATTAGGTGCTGCTGTTCATGTGACTTGGATTATTTGGAAAGTCTCAGTCTTACTCATGCCTAATCTTTGGCAATGGGTTGACTTGCCTTTATTAAAATTGCAGTTAGGGATAAATATTGTCTTTTTAGTCCTGATGCTATTACTCATTTATCCATGTTATGCATTGAAAAATCGTCCGTGGGCCCAAGTACTCTTACCCTATGTCTCTGTCGGCCTATTTGTAGTTTCACTATGCCGTGATGGTTATATTATAGGTGTACTGAGCCCCGCAACCATGACAGCTTATGTGAGTCTGGTCACTGTTGGCTTAGTGTTGTTTCCACGCGCGATTGTTTATAGTGCTTTTATCCCTGCCACGATTTTTTTAACTGGATGTATGTTCTTAAGCCAATTGGGCTACATCCCCTATTCACCCGTTTTTCATATCCATAGTTATTATTTTAATAATGCCTTTTGGCTCATTTCGATGGCCTTTTTCATTGCTCCCATTCTTGTCACTTGCCTAGTGCTATTTGAAATTTTATTGAGTCAGTGGCGCTACCGTGAACGACTAATTAAAAAGCTCAGCCAAATAGACCCGCTGACAAATTTGTTTAATCGTCGTCAAATCAATCAGTGCCTCGATCAAATCGTGCAAGAGCATGAAGAAAACTATGCTTTGGTACTTTTAGATCTCGATCATTTTAAGTTTATTAATGATGATTATGGTCATGACAAAGGTGATGAAACTTTAGTTCGTGTGGCTGAAGTGCTCAATATGCACTTACGCGATAGTGATGTGGTCGGTCGCTTTGGCGGGGAAGAATTTATTTTAATTTTACATAAATCTAATCTCGAACAAGCTACACAAGCTGCTGAGCGTTGCCGTACTGCAATTCAAGCACTTGAAATTTACAGTGATGATGGCGAAAGAATTCATGTCACTGCCAGTTTTGGTATTGCCATTTCACAGGCAGAACTGCGCCCACAACAATTACTCAGTCAAGCAGATAAAGCACTGTATGAAGCGAAAGCCAGTGGCCGTAATCAAGTAAAAACATTTACGTTAAAAACACAACCTGACACAGCCACTGCATCACTTTAAGTTGTAGTTTCTGCCATGGCACCTTGTATCCATAATTGCACCGCTGGATGTGCCAGTACAGTATTCATATATTGCACGGAGGAAGAATTCACTGGTAATTGGTAGCTTTTTAAACGGCAAACCACCGGTGCATAAAAAGCATCAGCAATTGAAAAATTACCACATAAAAAGCCTTCTAGTTGCGGGCGTTCTGCCCAAATCTGCTCAATGCGCTGAACATCTTGACGTAGCTCAGCACTAGATGACCACAAAGCTTGGCCTTCGTGAGCCAAATCTGCGGTGATATTCATCGGACATTTACTTCGTAAGGATACAAAACTGCTGTGCATTTCTGCGCTCATAGAGCGTGCTCGTGCTCTCAGTCCTCGATCCTCAGGCCACAGGGCTTGGTCTGGAAACAGCTCCGCCAGATACTCACAAATTGCCAGTGAATCCCATATCACCCTATCGTCATGAACCAATGCCGGCACCTTGCCATTACCATTCAGTTTCTGCATGGTTTGAGTAAATGTATTTTCAGCAAGGTCTAGCCCCGAAAACCGCACCAATACTTCTTCGAAAGGCAAATCAAACGCAGTACAAACGAGCCATGCCCGCATCGACCAACTCGATAGGTTTTTATTACCAATATATAAGCGCATGCCTACTCTCCCTAAGGGGTCTCTAAGGCCTCAAAATCTTGTAGTTGGCCTAAGAGTTCGGCCTCAGTAAATGCACCCGTCAAACGCAGACCACGTACTTCTTGATGTGTATGATCTAAGAATAAATAAGTCGGTGGGCCCAAAATATCCCATTGATTGAGCAGTGCTTGATGCTCTGCATCATAATGGCTCAAATCTAGTTTGATTAGATAATACGGTGCCAGTGCTTGTTGCACATTCGCTGATTTTAAAATTCTGTGTTCAATTGGCTGACAAGCCACACACCAATCTGCATAGACATCAATCACCGCTTTTTGCCCTGCAGGAATCTGCTTTAACAGTTGCTCAAATTCAGCACGGGTTTGGGCACGATGCCATTGTATATCTTGCTTGGAGGTTGCCACTAAAAAGCGCTGACTTTGTTGATATTGGCTATAAATTAAGTACGGAACTGCAAGGCACAAAGCCACGATATACAGCCATTTTAATTGGCTATTGCGCTTAAAAATATGCCACAGCACATAGGCCACAAAGCTTAGCCCTAGTGCCAAAGAAAACCATTGCATCCATGCATCACCCATTAATGGACGAACAAAATACAAAGCCAACCCTAGCATGAGAAAAGCAAACAGTACTTTTACTTGGTTCATCCACAACCCTGCCTGAGGCAAAATACGTGAACCCAGTACACTTGCAAGCAGTAATGGTGTTCCCATACCAAAGCCCAGTGCAAATAGGAGTAAAGCACCCTGCCACTGACTTTGGGTTTGAGAGATAAATAGCAATGCACCTGCCAATGGTGCGGTCATACATGGGCCAACCAATAGCGCGGAGATCATTCCCATGACGCCAGCACCCAATAAACTGCCACCACGTTGCATAGACTGCACGCGATCCAAACGGTTCATTAGGCCTTGTGGGAGTTTTAATTCAAATAAACCAAAAAGGTTAAACGCAAACACCACAAACAATAAACTGAATGCAATTAAGGTCGATGGTTGTTGTAGCCAGCGCTGAAAACTTAATCCTGCGGATGACGCAATCAAACCTAAGCCCGCATACACCAATGCCATACTACAGACAAACGTCAGTGCAATCATCCAAGCTTTTAAGCCCTTGCTATCACGGACAATTAATGAGGTCAGAATGGGAAGCATGGGCAATGAACAAGGTGTAAATGCCAGTAAGCAACCTAGGCCAAAAAATAGCAGCAAGCCGAAGCCCCACGAACTTTCTGCCAAGATATCAGACCACTGTTGGTCTTGAGCACGGTTTTCAAGTTGCGTAGCTGAGGTTGTAGATGATACATCCGGCGTCGCTTCTGTAGAGGCTGTGGTCAGATTCTGCCCTGCACCAGAGGCATTGCTGGACGCTAAATCTAAAATCCGCTTGGGCGCTATACTTTGATTTTGTACGCTGACCAAACCCGATTCATCAGTCCGAAAGTTAATACTTTGTGGCGGGTAACACACTCGATCTTGCGCACAGCCTTGCCAAATCACTTGATATTCAGTCGTGGCTTGTGTGGGTACATGCAATGCTAATTGCTGAAAATAGACTTGAACCTTGCCATAGTTATCATCATGCAATTGCATTGCAGGAGGTAAGGTCAAAGGTACAGAATGCTGTCCGTGTTTTACTTCTATTTTGTGCTGATAAAGATAGTAGTGCTCTGGAATAGTCCAACGAATTTCCGCTTCGTTGTCTTGAGTCGAACTAATTTGTATCGGAAAGGCTTGTTCAGCAGACAGCAACGCGGGCGCTGCTGATCCTGTCACTGAAGTTAAACTTAATGCGATGGCTACGCATCCATAAGCCAAAATTTTCATGCAACTGGACTCTGCTGATTATAAGATTTTGATGTCAGGCTAAGGCTATTAAAATAAGTATGAAACGCCTAAACCAGATTGGTAACCTTTATACGTGCCATTCAAATCTACACCAACACTGGCATCGAATTGAAGACGATCATTGACCGTATAAATTAAACCCGTACCCAAAGCATATTCTTTCTGTTCACTCTCTGCTTTACGGAAAACAAATTCAGAAAAGCCTGATAAATTGCCCGCAATTTTATACTCAATAGTTGGCACCGCAGAAACTGCCCAATCGCTATTTTGAACCTCATAGCGCATGGTTAAAGAGGTACTAATGAGGTCGTTATAATCATAAGCCACAGCGGAGCTCAGGCTATAAATATCATCACCATTAGAAAACTCATCATTCCCTGTTGCCAAAATCGCTTCAGCTAAAATTGCCATGCTGAGTTTGTCATCATTCAGATCAATGGCTTTTTTCAAGCCAATGCTTACATCACCTAAACCATGTTCTTCAACACTACGACCAGCGACTTTGGTTTTCGCCCAAGCTGGCCCCTGCCAACCCAACTGTAACTCTAAGTCTTTAGCTAAGCCTGTACGAAACAACATATCGGCATTCAATGTTGTGGTTTTTGCTTTTTGGCCATTTACGCGTGATTCACTATAGCTGACAGAAGGTAAACCTTGCTCCCAAGCCAATTGTCCAACAGGTGTAATTCCAGTACCAAAGCCTTCCCCAGGGCGGTCAAAGGAAAAATCTGCAGCCATTGCATGGCTAGCACCACCCACAGCTACGGCCAAAAAAGATAATGTTTTGATTATTTTCATATATAGTCTCTCAATAGCTAAAAATTAAGCTAATTCTTTGGTCATTTTTGCGCCATGCTTACGCAGTAATTCTAAAGTTTGCTTTTCTTCTAGCAATGCTTCATCCCAGTTGATTTCATCGAAATCACAATCAAAAAATAATTCACTAATTGAAGATAAAATTGTTAAATCATCACTGTCTTTTGTATTTGGATCTACTTTTTCATCCAATAAACGTTGCACCGCAGGTGTGCAGGCCGCGCTTGCAGCATCCCATAACGGGCCATAAATTTCTTCGGCATCCCAAAGGTGTACATTCGCCTTCGCTTGAATCAGTGCTTCCAAAATATCCAGATGAACTGCCAACAACTGCTGTTTTTCTTCTTCTGCTAAAGGCTGATCCGCTTCATAAGCTTCACATACAGTTTCCCACCATTTAAATAAGCCATCTGACCATACAGAAATCGCTGGGCCTTTTTCAAGGTCAATAAAGTTTGGATTGAGACCTTCCGCCAAAAGTCGCTTTACTTGCTCAAGATCTAGTTCCTCTAAAGCTTGTACAAAGACTTGCTGTTGGGCATTTAACATTTAGAAAGCTCACTTCAATTCATTTTGTATATTATGCCGAATAAACGGTCTCTTGTTTGAGCTAAATGTAAAACAAATTTAAATAATTCACTGTAACAAATATGCTCAATCTTCCGCGCATAAAAAAAGCCCCGAAGGGCTTTTTAGCAGTAAATGCATTTTAATCAAATGCTTCTTCACCCGCTTCATCTGCATCCGCCAATTCTGGCTGTGTACTACGCGGATTTTCTTTTTTCTCAAACAGATGTTCTAAACTACGTTTTAGTCGATCAATGGCACCATGGACTGCAGTATCGACATTATGCGCACGGTGATGCACCACTACCGCCTTCAAACCTGCTGGACGCGCTTCGATCATACATTTGATGTCGTCGTCGCCACCTTTGTCCCCATTTTCATCACTTAAATGCACCGAAAAATGCGTAATTCGTTCACTATGACGTTGAAATTCTTGATTGAGCTCTGCACGTATATATGTAATTAAACGATCACTATTTTGAATGTTTTTATCAGTACGGATTTCAATATTCATAATATCATCCTCGACTTTTTCGGTCTTTCAATATTCTAAAAATTGTGCAAAACTTATTTATTTCGGCACGCTTTAACATGCTGTTTTAAAACAGCAAATTCATTTTTCAACTTCGTTTGGAACGTATTCCTCCACATTGAATAATGAACACTTTGAATGTCTGCAGAACTGTGCTCTTATACTTCGAATATCGTGCCTAAATTGATTTTTTGCAAGTGCTATTTTTAAATTTTTTAAAATTCCTTACACAATGTAAGACTTTTTACTACAAATTGCTTCATTGCGTTGGGTTTTGCACTGAAATAAGCACACAAATGCTCCGCTCAAACTTTATATAACGGCTTTTATTGATCTAAAATTTAATTTTTTTATTATTTGATAAATATAAATATTGTTTGAAATAACAGCACAAATAAAATTTAAATTCGTTCGCCTAATCATTTTTGGCTTTATTTTTGCTTAAGAATCTGTATGCTTTCATTGCTTCTTGGGGGAGACATTTAAATGAAACTTACACAAATCGTTACCGCATGTACTTTGGCTTCAGCGGCTGCGTTCGCACAAGCTGCGCCAATCTGGCAAGACTTCAGCATTACAGGTTTATATGGTGAAGACTATGCATTTCCAGGTGCTGGTGACAACAATAAGCAATCAACTGCTACTTTTGAATACACTGCAAAGTTAAAGTATGGTGATTTTTTTGCTTTTGCTGACCGTACACACAATGATTCAGGCAATGCGACTTATTTTGAAGCATCGCCACGTTTAAGTCTTGGTGCTGTAACAGATAAAAAATTGGAACTTGGTCCAATTAAAGATGTATTACTTGCAGGTACTTGGGAAGGTAATAGTGCAAACTATCCTGGTAGCGACTTCAACAACTATCTATATGGTGTGGGTGTTGATTTAGCGATTCCTTATTTCCAATATGCTCAAGTAAACTTGTATCGTGCAAATAACGATGGCAACACACCTGATGACTATCAGTTAACGCTGGTATACGGCGTACCGTTCAAGTTAGGTTCTGAAGACTTTCTTGTAGATGGCTTCCTTGATTGGTCAACTGCTGAAGAAAATGGCCATGCAAGCGAATTAAACTGGACAACTCAGTGGAAATGGAACGCAGGTAAACATATTTCTCCAGACACACGTTTATACTTTGGTATTGAACACTCTATGTGGAATAACAAATACGCTGTGAAAGCCAATAACGAAAATAATGTCAGTGCTTTAGTGAAATACCACTTCTAATTGAGTTTAGATGCACAATTAAAAAGCAAGGCAAATGCCTTGCTTTTTTTATGCCGAAGGCATTCAATATCGCTATTTTGATCATCTGTATAGACTATGGATTTTGTTATACGTGCGACCCAAGAGACTGACTTAGCTGAAATTGTGGCGATTTATAATCATGAGGTGACCACGGGCTGTGCTACCTGGAATGATCAAATCTATAGCCTTGAAGACTTCAAAGAAAAGCTGGCAAATTTTCAAGCAAAGCAAGACCCTTTTTTTGTGATTGAGCATAGCGAAACTCAACAGGTTGCAGGCTATGCTGATTATGCCATGTTCCGTAATTTTTCAGGTTATCGACACACCGTAGAACACTCGGTCTATATTCATCCACAATATGCCCGCCAAGGCTTGGGTAAACGCCTAATGGAACATTTAATTGCGCATGCAAAAGCGCATCAGGTCCATGTCATGGTTGCAGGCATTGACCATGCCAATTTGGCATCGATTGCATTACACCAACAACTGGGCTTTATACAAACAGGCTATATGCCTCAAGTTGGGCAAAAATTTGGTCAATGGCGTGATCTAGTGTTAATGCAACTTAACTTTTAAACGACCAGCCACTCACTCAATTGAATAAAAACTCGCTTACTCAAATGCATTTAAATGAGTTTTTGCGGATGAATCGCATCGACAATCACACTTAGCACCGCAAGATTTTGTCGTGTTGCATCACGGTATAAATCTTGAAGTTGTAAATAAATCAATTTTAATTCAGCTAAATTCAGTTCTTGCTCGACCGCTTGTTGCGTGGTTTGCGTCACCAGATATTGGTAATGTGTTTTTACAGCATCAACTGTGATCGTTTGCAATGCTTGGTGAATCTCTGCAACGCGTACCACCGTGTTGTAGTGTACCGCTCGACCAATATTACGATCAGATAAAGGATGCTCGGCTTGGATTACATACTGCAATGATTGTTTAGGTGCATTTTCAGTATTCAGTGTTTTATTCAAAGTATCCCATGCGCTCCCCAACCACACGTGTTCTATGATATCTGCAGAATCTAAAACGTCTTGAGGACTGGTCACTTGTAGAATTAATTTTTCTAAATCATTCGGATGTACCAAAAGTAAAATTGCTTCCATCTCGTTATCGTCTTGTACTAATCATTTCAATAAATATAAGGTTTAATGCATAAAAAATATGCAATTAATTGTATCTACATCATCAAATTCATTAGGTTTATTGGTATAAAAAGCCCATGATGAATTTAAAAAGCATGAAAGATATTTCAATTTAATTCGCTTTATAGCGCGGTTATTTTTCATCTGAGCAGATATTCATTTGAGTCCAATACATCACCATAAAATATATATTCTCATTCAAAAGAAAGATGCTCATCGGAGCTTGAAATATATTTATAGACACTTTCAATAGATGATGTTCAGAATAAATGCATCAGGATTTACTTCTCATTAGATAAGCACGGAGCCTATAGCTCATAAATAAAATACACGAGAAAAAACTCAATGTTTCATTCAATTCATTCCCTACTCAATGAGTTACTAAATTGATAAAAAACACCTAAATGCTTTAAATAATTCCTTATTCAAAATGATTGAAGATTAAAATATGATCAATGCTGAATTGCAGAAGTCGTTCAAATCCTAAATGGTGAATTTAAAACAGGCCATTATGATTGGTTTTTGTAGTGGCTAACTTATATACCTAAAAGCATTTTGCAATCATAAAAAATCATCCCCTTCCATATAAGAGAGGATGATCATTTTTATTTAATTTCAGTTTGATCGTCTTATATTGCGACTAACTCTCGAATTCCTTTTTCGGACATTTCGTACCCTAAACCTTGGGCCACCACCTGCCCACGTGCCATGACTGTATAGCCATCCGCGAGTTCTTCGGCAAAATCATAAAATTGCTCAACTAAAATGATAGACATCTCGCCACCATCAGCCAGTGTGCGAATCACGCGCCCAATATCTTTAATAATCGAGGGCTGAATACCTTCGGTGGGCTCATCTAAAATCAGCACTCGCGGTTCAGATGCCAAGGCACGCGCAATGGCCAATTGTTGTTGCTGCCCACCCGATAAATCACCACCTCGACGATGTTTCATTTCTTCTAGAACTGGAAATATTTCATACAAATGCTCTGGGACTTTACGGGTTTTTGCACCTTTAAACTTGGCCATGCCAATTAAGATATTTTCTTCAACTGTTAAGGTTGAAAAAATATCGCGCCCTTGTGGCACATAGGCTAAACCTGCCCTTACACGTTGTTCTGGGCTGAGTTTAGAAATGTCTTTACCATCCAATAAGATCTGACCCGATTTAATCGGAAGAATCCCCATTAAGCATTTTAAGAGTGTGGTTTTGCCCACGCCATTGCGCCCAAGTACCACAGAGCATTCCCCTATGGGTGCTGTAAATGACACATCGCGCAAAATATGACTGCCACCATAAAATTGATTGACGTCTTTGACTTCTAGCATTTCGGTCTCCTTAACGTCCTAAATATTTCTCAATCACATCTTCATTCGCCTGTACCTCGGCCAATGTGCCTTCTGCCAAAATAGCACCTTGCGCCAACACGGTGACTTTCTCACTGATCGTGTCAATAAAGCTCATATCATGCTCAACTACGATCAGCGTATGATTCTTTTTTAACTCTAAACACAGTTCCGCCGTGCGTTCTGTTTCTGCATCGGTCATCCCTGCGACAGGTTCATCTAATAAAATCAGTTTTGGTCGTTGCATGAGCAACATGCCAATTTCCAGCCATTGCTTTTGACCATGCGACAGCAAGCCTGCGGGTTTATTCACAAATTCTTGTAAGCGAATTTGCGCCAAAGATTCCTCCAAAGCCAGCTGTGCATCTGGATCGAGTCGACTGAAAAAGCTTTTTTTCACACGCTTGTCTTTGGGTGCCGCCAAGAGCAAGTTTTCCATGACGGTGAAATTTTCAAACACTGTTGGCTTTTGAAACTTACGCCCGATTCCTGCTTCTGCGATTTCTTCTGTGCCCATTTTGGCTAAATCATAGTTTTGGCCAAAGTGCGCTGTGCCTTCTGTAGGGCGAGTTTTACCAGTGATCACATCCATCAAGGTTGTTTTACCCGCACCATTTGGCCCGATAATGCAACGTAGCTCGCCTTCTTTAATATACAAAGACAGATCGTTCAGCGCTCGAAATGCATCAAACCAAACACTGACTTTTTCTAAATACAGCGCAATACCATGACTGAAATCTGGACCTTCCGATTTTGGTCGTCCATAGCCCTCTGAAGCGTGACCGCCATGAGGTTGAATTAACTCATTCATTCACTGCGCTCCTTTTTGAAACGGTCGAATAGACCAATTACCCCTTTGGGGAGGAATATCGTGACCACAATAAATAAAGCGCCTAGCACCAATAACCATGCTTCTGGATACGCCACAGTAAAATAAGTTTTCACGCCATTGATGAGACCCGCACCTAAAATTGGGCCAATCAGCGTACCGCGACCACCTGCTGCCACCCAGACTGCCATTTCAATCGAGTTCACAGGATTCATTTCACTCGGGTTAATAATGCCTGCTTGCGGTACATACAAGGCACCTGCAACACCTGCAATTACGGCTGAAAGCACCCATGCCGAAAGTTTGTACCAAAGCGTGCGATAACCTAAGTATTGCAAGCGATTTTCGCTGTCTCTAATTGCACCAAGCACGCGCCCATAAGGTTTATTCATGAGCTGGCGTAGGCCAATAAAACACAGTAACAACACCAAGGCTGTAATGAAGCACAGACTTGCGCGCATAGATGCCGAGGTAATATCCATGCCTAAAAGTGTTTTAAAACCCGTAAAGCCGTTGTTGCCCCCAAAGCCTGTTTCATTACGGAAAAACAATAATGTGGCGGCAAAGGTCATGGCTTGAGTGATAATTGAAAAGTACACCCCTTTAATTTTTGAGCGGAAGGCAAAGAAACCAAAAATAAATGCCACCAGCCCTGGAACCAGTACCACCAAGAGTAGAGCCCACCATAAATGTTGCGTACCCACCCAATACCAAGGCAATTCGGTCCAACTTAAAAAGCGCATGAAGTCGGGTAACCCATCTCCCGCAGATTCACGCATGAGATACATGCCAAAGGCATATCCGCCCAAAGCAAAGTACAGACCATGGCCTAGGCTTAAAATTCCTGCATAACCCCACACTAAATCTAAAGCTAAAGCCACCAAGGCCAAGCACATAATTTTGCCCAGCAAGGTCACCCAATAAGAAGACAAATGAAGTGCTGAATCTGCAGGGAGTAAATGTAACCACGGTAATATCAATAAAATTGCAAAGCACAGACTGATTGCCATTGCATTGATAGGTTTATCTGAAACTAAAGAAGTGATTTTCATTGGCTTACTCCACAAATCGTCCTTTGATGGCAAACAAACCTTGTGGACGTTTTTGAATAAACAAAATCACAAGCACCAACAGTATAATTTTTGCGAGCACAGCCCCCATGCCAATTTCGAGCACAGTACCACTCACCCCTAAACCAAGCGCTGCCAATACGGCTCCCCAAACTTGACCTACACCACCAACCACCACCACTAAAAAAGCATCAATAATGTAGTTTTGACCTAAGTCAGGCCCCACATTGCCCACCTGTGCCAAGGCACAGCCTGCAAGCCCAGCAAGGCCTGAACCCAAACCAAAGGCCAACATATCTACACGACTAGAACGGATACCTACAGCGCGTGCCATTTGACGGTTTTGTGTGACGGCACGAACAAAAAGTCCGAAGCGGGTCTTATTCAGTAAATAAACCAGCACTAATAGAATGACGATGGTGAAGCCAATAATGGCAATACGGTTATAGGGCAGGATGAGGCTTGGCGTCATCGCAATGCCTCCCGATAGCCATGAAATATTTGAAACTTCGACGTTTTGTGCGCCAAATGTCATACGCACCAGTTGCATTAAAATTAGGCTCACCCCAAAAGTGGCCAACAAGGTTTCGAGTTGGCGACCATACAGCGGGCGAATCACGGTGCGCTCAATTAACATGCCAATGAATGCACTCACCATAAAAGCTGCTGGTATGGCAGCAATCAGATACCAATCTAACCAACCACCGAGATACGTTTTAAATAGACTTTGCACCACGTAGGTGGTGTAAGCGCCAATCATAATGAGCTCACCATGTGCCATATTGATCACACCCAATAGGCCATAGGTAATGGCTAAACCGAGTGCTGCTAATAATAAAATGCTGGCTGTACTCAAGCCTGAAAACACATGCCCCGTCCATTCACTGGCCTGAATACGCGTTTTAATCTGACTTTTGGCGTCTGTGAGCGTGAGTTTTAATTCTGGGTGTAAATTCGGTTGTTGCAGTTCAGTTTCTACCATGGCCAGTACGTCTGGTCGGTTTGAATCTTGTAAGACTTTTACGGCTTGTATTTGAATCAATACATCGGGATTTTGATAATCTAAACGTGCTTTGAGCTGTGCAAGCCGTGCTTTGACACTATTATTTTGTTCTGCCAAATACAGCTGATTAATCTGCTTTACGTCTAATTCATCGAGGTTATTTTCTAAAATATCAATGGCTTCTAAACGTTGTGAAGCATCGGTAGAACTTAATTTTTTTTGTGCTTGCGCAAAGCTTAATGCTTTTCTTAAGGTATTCACCAAGGTCACTTGTGTGATATCCGCAGGCCATGTGCTCATCAAAGTTTGATCTGCATAACGACGCAGTTGATCTTGCCCTTCTAAAATATAAGTTTGTCCTGTGCTATCAGTATACAGCTGGTCTTTTTCAACATAAGTCGCCAATTGATCCAACAATTCAATACTCGCAGGCCAACGATTTAACAGCGCACGTCGCGCGCTAAAGTCTCCACTCACAAATTGTTGAATAGCATCTGTCTGATGTATTGCCTGCTCAGAGACGACGGGTGATATAGAAGTTTCGGCATGGGCCAGATTGAGCCACAGACATTGGCTCAATACTAAAAATAAAGCCACAATATTAAGTCGAGTGAACATTAACGTCCCCCCTTTGTTTTTAAATAGATCACATGCAAATCAAGCGCACGATTTAGACTTTATAATTTGACAAAAGCCTGCCACTTATTTGGCAGGCAAGCGTGGCTTTTATTTTGGAATGTACGGGCTCCATGGCTCCGCAGGAATGGTTTTTGCTGTTTTGTAGACCACATCAAATTGTCCATCGGCACGAATTTGGCCAATCATGACTGGCTTATGTAAGTGGTGATTTTTGGCATCCATTTCGAGCTTATAGCCTGATGGTGCATTAAAGCTTTGACCCGCCATTGCCTCACGAACTTTATCAACTTCTGTAGTACCAGCTTTTTCTACAGCTTGTTTCCACATATTGATGCCAACATAAGTCGCTTCCATTGGGTCATTGGTCACCATTTTTTCGGCATTTGGCAGTTTGTACTCCACCGCGTACTGCTTCATTTTATTGGTAAATTCAGTATTGACTGGATTTTTTACCGACATGAAATAGTTCCAAGAGGCTAAATGCCCAACCAATGGCTTGGTATCAATACCGCGTAACTCTTCCTCACCCACCGAAAAAGCCATAACTGGAATGTCGGAAGCCTTAATACCTTGGTTACCCAGCTCGCGGTAAAATGGTACGTTTGAGTCACCATTAATGGTCGAAATCACTGCGGTTTTTTTGCCTGCCGCGAACTTCTTCACATTCCCTACAATAGTTTGATAATTGCTGTGCCCAAATGGCGTGTACTCTTCCATAATATCCGCATCGGCTACACCTTTAGACTTTAAAAAAGCACGTAGAATTTTATTGGTGGTACGCGGATAAACGTAGTCAGTACCGAGTAAAACAAAACGCTCTGCCTTTCCTCCCTCTTCACTCATCAAGTATTCCACGGCAGGAATCGCTTGTTGATTCGGTGCTGCGCCTGTATAGAAAATATTTTTTGACTGCTCTTGGCCTTCGTACTGCACTGGATAGAACAGTAAGCCATTCAATTCTTCCACCACAGGCAATACAGATTTACGTGACACTGAAGTCCAACAGCCAAATATCACGGCCACTTTATCTTGTGTAATTAATTGGCGGGCTTTTTCTGCAAATAAAGGCCAGTTCGATGCAGGATCGACCACCACAGGCTCAAGCTTTTTGCCCATCACGCCACCATTGGCATTAATTTCATTAATGGCCATCAGCGCGGTGTCTTTTAACGAAGTTTCTGAAATGGCCATGGTGCCAGAGAGTGAATGTAAAATCCCGACCTTAATCGTATCGTCACTGCTTGCGGTCGCTTTCGGTTCTGAACTGGCAGCTTGTGTTTTTTCTTCTGCTGGTTTTGAGCAACCCATTAAACTTAATGTGCCCAACATGGCAAGTGCCAATAATGATTTTGAAAATAATTTTTGTTCCAACATCTACGCACTCTCCAAATAATTTTCGCGCTTTGCGCATGTGTTATTGCTAAGTGCTGTTATTCAAGTTCTATGCCAACCATCAAAACCATGCCAAAAACCTCCAATGCCTTATTTAATTTGTTATTGTTTTTCAATTTATTAGTTCTTATTCCATTGGTCTTTTTATATTTTAATAAGCTATATTTTTTCAATTCTTTGCATACAAACTTGTATCCAACATTGGCGCTTAAAAATTCTAATATGACCCAAAGTGCACAGTTAGGTTTTTAAATCTGCACAACTACAGCGCATTTTATGTACTGTTTAGACATAAAAAAGCCCGCAGATGCGGGCTTTTTTACATACTTGGCTCAAGTCGCACTAAGCCAGTACTTAAGCAAAATATAAAATTAGATTATACGGTCAACTCAGCTAAGTTGCCTTTTTGCTCTAACCAATCTTTACGGTCAGAAGCACGTTTTTTCGCAAGAAGTTTATCCAGCAATCCTGCTGTGAATTGGCTATCATCTAAATCTAATTGCACCAAACGACGCGTGTTCGGATCCAGTGTCGTTTCACGCAATTGACTCGCGTTCATCTCACCCAAACCTTTGAATCGCGTAATTTGCGGGTTCTTGGTTTTACATTTTTTCAAAATGCCATCTAATTCTGCATCATCCAAGGCATAGTGCACATCTTTGTTATCATCTATACGATACAACGGAGGCATGGCAACAAACAAATGCCCTTCTTCCACCAAGGTTGGAAAATGCTTCACGAATAAAGCACATAGCAGTGTCGCAATATGTAAGCCGTCCGAGTCAGCATCGGCCAAAATACAAATTTTGCCATAGCGGAGTTCAGACAAATCATCTGAGCCTGGGTCGACACCGATGGCAATGGCAATATTATGGACTTCTTGAGAAGCCAACACTTCATCGGAAGAGACTTCCCACGTATTTAAAATTTTCCCACGAATCGGCATGATCGCTTGGAAGTTTTTATCCCGCGCTTGCTTCGCAGAACCACCCGCAGAGTCACCTTCCACAATAAACAGTTCAGATTCTTCGAGCGCATGTCCCACGCAGTCCGACAATTTACCCGGCAAAGTTGGGCCAGCCACAATTTTCTTACGTTCAACTTTTTTGGCTGCTTTTAAACGACGACCTGCTTTCGAAATGGCCATTTCAGCCAATTGCATTGCAATCTCTGAATTTTGATTCAACCACAATGCAAAGGCATCTTTGGCAATATTCTGCACAATACCAGATGCTTCACGGCTCGACAGACGTTCTTTGGTTTGCCCAGAAAATTGAGGTTCTTGGAATTTCAGCGACAAAATATAGTTCACGCCATCCCAAACATCTTCTGCTGACAATTTAAGATTACGAGGCAATAAATTTCGCAGTTCACAGAACTCACGCATTGCATCTGCTACGCCTGAACGTAAACCGTTCACATGCGTACCGCCCTGTGCAGTAGGAATCAAGTTTACATAAGATTCTTGAATCGACTCGCCACCTTCAACATTCCAACAAATGGCAAATTCAGCACTGGCGCGCTCTGCATCACCAAGTGCCACAAATGCAGGTGCTGGAATAATCTCACGGTCTTGCAGTTCATCCATCAAATAATCAACAAGACCATTTTCAAACTGCCATGTGATTTTTTCATCGTTAATTTGGTCAACATAATTAATTTCTAAGCCCGCAGCTAATACCGCTTTGGCTTTTAAATTATGTTTAAGCGCCTTTAAGGCAAATTTTGGTGAATCAAAATATTTGGTTTCTGGCCAGAAATGTACTCGTGTGCCTGTCGCACGTTTGGCACATTTGCCCTCTAATACTTCTAAAGGTGCAACCGCTTCGCCTTGCTCAAAGGCCATTTTATAAAGATTGCCTTGGCGCTGTACTTCCACTTCCACTCGGGTTGAAAGCGCATTGACCACCGAAATACCCACACCATGTAAACCACCAGAAAATTGATAGTTATCTGTGCTGAATTTACCGCCCGCATGCAGTTTGGTCAGAATGATCTCAATACCCGATTGGCCATATTCTGGATGAATATCGACTGGCATACCGCGTCCATTGTCCTCTACAGACAGCGAACCATCTTTATAAACAATCACGGTAATTTTGTTGGCATGACCAGCAAGTGCTTCATCGACAGCATTATCAATCACTTCTTGCGCCAAATGGTTTGGACGACTGGTGTCGGTATACATGCCCGGGCGACGACGCACCGGATCTAAACCAGATAAAACTTCAAGAGATTGGGCCGTATATTGAGACACGTTGTAAGGTTTCCTTATTTTATGCTGTCCGATAAAAACTGTAGCACTGCCGGTATTTTGTCTGCGAAATCGTGCATAGCATGACTGCCATGACTCTCGATCATCAGCATTGCACCTTGCGAGGCTTCACTATAATAACGCTGTGCTTCACGATAATCCAAAACTTCATCGCCTTGCTGCAATAGCACCAAAATTTTGTTCGCATCTTGCACAAATGGTACAGAAATGTGTTCTAAATGATCAAGCTGTGCTTCATCCAATGACCAATCTGCCGTAACTACATAAGGCAATGCAGTCGTTGCAAATAAAGTTCTGAACAGATGCCATGGTCGCATTGCAGGATTAATCAGTACAGCAGGGATACCATGCTTCGCGACCAATTGCGTCGCATAAAAGCCTCCCATACTACTTCCCACTAACACCACATCCGACAAACGTTCAATGTCCCTAGATACTAAATCCAAAGCCTGTTGGGGATGCATATTTAAATCAGGTAAATGCACCACATCATTCGGTCGATGCTGTGCACAGTACTGCTTTAATTGTTGACCTTTAATTGAATTCGAATTGCTTTGAAAGCCGTGTAAATAAATGATGTTCATCGCTTGTTCACAAATTTATATACAAATTAATCAAAATAAAGTTTATAAGTGAGATGTAGGTCTCATTTTAAAAAATGAGTTTTCTGCATTTTGTTAGACAATAAATCCGTTGCCGAAACACGATCATCGGTATTTTAAATATTATGCATAATAAGGCATCGGCCTTAAACAATAAGACTTATACCGTGAAGCTTAGATAAAAGAAAGCCCGAATATACGGCGCATAAAACGACACAGGATATGACGCAGATGCCGAGTTTAACACCACTACACGAAACCTATTGTAAATGGGACCGTACACCACCTAGCCAAGCCGATGTACTTGAAGGCTTGGCACAGCTAGTGACGATGCGTTTTAGTGATGTCGTGCATGACCTCATCCAAAATATTCAACGTGAGCTTTTGATCAGTATTTTTGGGATGAGCGAGCAAAAGTCGAAAAGCATCCATAAAATTCCCTATGTGAAAAAGTTATATCAAATTACTTATGAAAGCTTTTTTAACTACGGTAATTATTTATTAGCGCCTATTTTACGTGGCGTAATTGAGCGCTTTCCAAAACTACATGACAAACCTTTAACACCGAGCCTACATATTTTAGTAGGTGCATTAAATGGGGTGCTTGGCGATTATTTACTGAAATATCAAAACCCAATGGCGTTGCCTATGGCGGTGTATGACCATTATGGTAGCTTGCAAAAAGGTGAACTGAGTGGCCGTGTCACCTTATTTGTTCACGGGCTCTGTATGCATCATCTGTCGTGGTCAAATCATAAATTTGGTGGCATTGGTGAAAAACTCTTGGCCCAACGTGATCACAACACCATGTTGTATCTAAATTATAATACTGGCCGTCGTATTTCTGCCAATGGGCGTAGTCTATCCAATACCCTAGAAGACTTGTTACAACGTAATCCCAATATCACCAGTATTGATCTGATTGGCCACAGTATGGGCGGACTGGTGTCTCGTAGTGCACTGTTTTATGGCAAACAAAATATGCACCACTGGATTCATCGTGTTGAAAACTTGGTGTGTTTGGGCTCTCCGCACCACGGTGCAGTCCTCGAGCGCTTTGGCTTTGCCATGCAAGATAAACTCGGACATTTACCACTGGGCAAAATTGTTGGCCATGTGGTGAATATTCGCAGTAATGGCATTTTAGATTTACGCTATGGAAGCGTCCGTGATGATGATTGGGAACACAATGATGTGCGTATTGGGATGATGGATGACAACCGCAAACCTGCACCAATCCCTTCCCATATTAATACCTATTTGGTCGCTGGAACCATTGAATTTGAACACCGTAAAAATCGAACCTTAAAGGTCATTGGCGATTATTTGGTGAGTGTAAAAAGTGCTTTGGGTGAACATCCCAATAGTCGCTATCAGCTCAAAGTACCCGATGCACATAAAGCCATTTTCTATGGTTTAAATCACTTTGAAATTCAATATCACTCTCATGTTGCAGAACAAGTGGCGCGCTGGTTCTACCCTAGTGTAGAAGATCAAGCCTATGACCAAATTCATGAATATATGCTGGACTTGGCCAGTATGGAAGGCATTGCACTCACCTAAGTTGATCGCGATTTTTTGCCACAAAAAAGCCAGCTTCATGCTGGCTTTTTAATATTAGGCGATGCTTTTCAAGCTAAGATTCCATGTTAAGCAGAATACTTACGGCATAATTGCCAAAGGCTCACCAGCGCCAATACCGCAAAAAACACGCCCGACCAAACGGGTAAAGACTGCCCTAAGAAGGTCCAGTCCACTTTGGCACATTCACCAGAACCAGTTAAAACCTGTTGAAATACAGATTTTAAAGGTAGTGTTTCAACCCAATAATCCAAACCTGGACCACAACTCGGCACCTGATCTGGCGGTAAATTTTGTAGCCAAACATGTCGTGCGGCCACGCCTACAGACCATAAAATGGATAGACTGCCCAAAAAGGCATATACACGTTTTACGACATTTGAAGCAGGATTATGCAAACAAGCCAATAACGAAATCAGACCAAGGCCAATCAGACCAATTCGCTGAAATACACACAATGGACAGGGTTCAAGCCCTTGTACATGCTCCAGATACAGCGCAAAACTCATGCCAATCACACTGGCTACAAATAATAAGCCACTGATTAAGCGATAACTCCACTGCATGGGGTTCCCTCTATTTTATTGATCTAAAATTCGCAAGATACTGTTCAAAATTAGGTGCTGTTTCTTGCTCTAATGTCGCAAGCGTTTGTAAAGATTGTTCAGCTACTTCTGCAAAATAAGCCCGACGCTCCGAACTCAATTCATGTTGCTCGTACATGCTCGCATGTTGTTGTGCCATGAAGCTACCAAAACCCCATGTACCACCTTGCTCAATGGTATCTTCAATCATTTTTGCAGACAAAGTTTCATCGACTTCGTCCACCCGTGACCGCATCACACTCAAAGCTTGGCTATAGAGTGTTGTACTGTAACTTTGGTCCATAAATTCAGCGATGGATTGCATTTCATCTAAGTAACGACGACACCAATCTTCAATTGGATAAGCTTGACCTTGCTCCATAATAGTTGCATTCGGTGCACGGCCTCGGTTCACCACTTCAGTTTGGTTTTGTTCAATGACTTCTTGCTCATCATCTAACAAATCTGGGCTGCCACTAAGTAGACAATGCAATGCCAAGACTTCTAAGAAGCCTGCGGTATCTTCATCAATACCAATTGGGCTATACGGATTAACATCAACTGCACGTAATTCCACATAACCTACACCACGGTTAAGTAGTGCTTCAGACGGCGTTTCACCCGCTTGTGGTACTTGTTTTGGACGCACTAAACTGTAGTATTCATTTTCAATTTGTAGTACGTGGTCATTAATTTGAATAGGCGTACCCGTTGCATCATCTAAGCCCAAACGGGTAAATGGTGCATAAGGTGTTTTGACTGCTTTTTGTAAACCATCTAAATAACCAGTCAAATTGTTATAGTGAATGCCCAATTGTTTTTGCGCTGAGTTCTGATAGCCAAAACGTCCCATACGCAAAGCCGTAGCATACGGTAAAAATAGCGTGCCTTTTAACAGTGGCAACAAGTGATGCTCACGCCCAGTCATAAAACATTGGCAAACCGACGGACTCGCACCTACCAAAAACATCACCAATGGCGTCAAACGAATAAAGTTACGAATCAACCCAAAATAACGATGGCTTCGATAATCTTGTAAGCTCAAAGCTTTTAGGGCGTCATCTGTTTCGTTGGCTTGTAAAGCTTCAAAAAAATGATCCGGGAAGGATAAATTATAATGTACCCCTGAAATGGTCTGCATACGGCGACCATAACGCACCCCTAAACCATGACGGTACAAGGTTTTAAAACGGCCAATATTCGATGTGCCATATTGCGCTAAGCGGATACTTTCTTCTTCATCATCCAACATACATGGCATTGATAAAGGCCACAGTTTTTCATCATGTTCTAATTGTTGATGCACAACAGCATGAATATCTTTTAAATACGCAAGTGTTTCACCAATACTCGTTTGTGGTGGAGTAATAAACTCCATCAAAGCTTCAGAGTAATCAGTTGTAATATGCGGATGTGTTAATGCCGAACCCAATGCTTTGGGATGATCTGCTTGAGACAAAAAACCATTGCCCTGCATACGTAAGCTTTCACGTTCAATACCACGTAACATGCCCTGTATATGCGTAGAATCCACCCAATTTGGTAAAATATTTTGAGAGGTCGATTCGGGCTGACTCATTGCAATCTCGCTTAAAGGGAAGAACGACTAAAAGAAAATCATTTATTTAGCGCAGTATAACTTGATTTTTAGCTGGCAAGTTATAGTCTGCTGATTTTCAACTTCAGCTAGACTAGATTTTTGATTGTTTTTTTATCACAAAGTTGCACTATAAGACATTTGAGATTTGTGATTTTATTAACAAATAAATACGAAAGCTGATTAAAAATGATGAATTATCAAGATATTTTAGATTTTTGGTTTAATGAAAAGACTCAACCGCATTGGTTTGCAAAAAGCGATGAGTTTGATGCGATCATTGAAAAAAACTTTAAAACTGTTCATCTTCAAGCCACGCAGTGCGAACTTTGGACATGGCGTCAGAATGCCTCTGGCCGTTTGGCTGAAATTATTGTCTTAGATCAATTTTCGCGTAATTTGTATCGTCACTCTGCGCAGGCTTTTGCACATGATGCTATGGCATTGAGCCTCGCTCAAGAGGCAGTGCAACAAAGTCTAGACCAGCAGTTGCCAGCTAAACAACGTGCCTTTTTATATTTACCTTATATGCACAGCGAATCTAAACAGATTCAAGTACAGTCACTCGCATTATTTGAGCAGTTGGCCAATCCCATCAATTTAGACTTTGCCCAACAACATAAAATGATTATTGATCGTTTTGGGCGTTATCCACATCGCAATAGTGTATTGGATCGCCATTCAACGGCAGATGAAATTGATTTTTTAAGCCAACCTAATTCAAGTTTTTAAGCCTTGCTGCATAAGGCTATTTTCTCTTTTTCTATTTTAGTAGGCTCTCCAATATGAAAAAATTATATCTATCTCTTGCACTGGCCACAGCCTTTAGCCTTTCAGGCTGTGCAACCACGCCCTCAAAGCCCTTAAGCTTTGCAGAATTGGGGCAATTTAGTGCAACGCCACTAAATGCAAAAACTTACCGTATTAGTTTCCAAGCTACCCCAAATATGAGCTATGGCACAGCTGAAGAAATCACTTTGGTTAAAGCCGCACAAGCCACTCTACAAAATGGCTTTCAACTATTTAAAGTCACTGATGACCCAAGTAACCGTAGCCAACAACCGCCTCGAAAAGCGGTGGTGTACTCAAGCCCAATGTACCCTCCATCGGGTTTTTACCGCCGACATCCTGCTTTTTGGCCCGACCCATTTTATGATATGCCTCAAGTCGTAACTTTAGATCCAGTACAAGTGAGCTACACCATCGAATGCTTTAAAAATAATAAAGTGGCGCCACACGATGCCTTTGATGCCAGCTTAATCTTACAATCGTTGGGTGCAAAATATGGTTTAACTGCCACAGGTGAGCCTTTAGTACCCCCTACAGCCACACAGCCCCAGCCAAAATAATCACGGAGCCTAGACCGCCCTATGTCTGAAGCGACTCATGCCTCACCCAATTTGCAACGCAGTAAACGATTTGCAGGTATTGCCTTAGTTGTGGCTGTGCTGATTTGGCTGGCTTTAATGATTAGCGCCAAATTACTGCCCGAATATGTGTGGCTCATTCATATTTTAATGCTTTCGGCAGAAGCAGGTGTCGTGGGCGGTCTGGCAGATTGGTATGCCATTACGGTGTTATTTCGTAACCCTTTTGGCAAAATGCCAATCCCTAAATTTTTACGTGACCACACTGAAATTATTCCGCGCAATAAAGCCCGTATTGCAGAATCTATGGGGCGCTTTGTGCAAGAGAACTTTCTCTCGCCACACATTGTGCAACGTAGTCTTGCCAATACCGACTTATCCTTAGCAATTGGCAAATGGTTGGCCAATCCTCAAAATAATCAAAAAGTCACTGAACTCATTCAACAAACCGTGCCTAAATTTTTTGATTTTGTGGGTCAAGATCAAATCGGCCGTTTTATTCAAAACAACAGTGTGCAATGGGTCAAAAACACCCAAATTAACCACTTAGCCAGTGAAATGTTACGTGCCGTATTAGACAACGACTTTCACCAAGATGTATTACAACGTGGCCTAGATTTAGCCCATGAATGGATGCTACAACATCCCGAACAAGCACGTGATTTAAGCCGTCAGTTATTTAAAGAATTGGGCGTTTGGAAACTGGCCAAAGGTGCAAGTTGGATTGGTATTGATGTGCAACAACGCACTATGGATTCCTTATTGGAAAAAGTCGAATCGATGCTGGCAGATCCAGAGCATCCATGGCGACAAAAAATTGAAGACAGCGCACAAAGTCTTATGCTGGCCTTGGCCAATAATCAGAGCAATGCCAGCCTACGCCTTAACCAAACCAAGGATGCACTTTTAGATAGTCCACAAGTGCTGAACTTCTTGAGCGGTGCGGTGGTCATTTTATGCGATGCGATTAAAGCCGATTTGCAAAAACCAGACTCCGGTATTGCACAAAATTTACGTGTGGCAATTCAGCAAGTCGGTGAAAATATGATGTCCAATATTGCCGTGCGCCAATTGTTAAACGATAAGATCAGTGAAATTGCCGTCGACCTTTCCGACCAATACAGCGAAAAAGTGATTCTATTTATTAGTGCCCGTATTCATGAATGGGATTCACGCGAAATGATCGACAAAATTGAAAATGAAGTCGGTGGTGACCTGCACATGATTCGCGTCAATGGTGTGGTCGTTGGTGCTTTTATTGGTTTAATTCTTGGCATCATTCGCGCGATTGTGGAATATGCAATTTAGCGCCTCACTTTAGCCATCATAGTTAGACCGCACATGATGGCTAAATACATAACTCACAATCATCCCCTATAACGCGGATCACAGCAACGCTCCACATAGATTGACAAAGTGTTTGAGCACGCTAAGCTAAGCGGATAAATTTTAAACCACTATAAAACTATTAAAAATGATAAAAACAACGCGATATATTGGCCTAATATGTGGCTTAAGTCTTGTGGCCCTTTCGGGTTGCCAAATGATTTCCAAAACCAGTCACAAAGTCACAGGCAGTGTGATGGGCATGTTGGGGCAAGAAAAAGCCCCTGAGCTCGATGCGCAAAGCGTTTTAGACTTGGCCAAAGCCTCCCAAGAAAAACTCGAACAGCTTTTGGCAAACATGCCTAAAAATGAATGGGTGTATTTAGAAAATCCGCAATTGGGCACGGCAGAACTGCAAAATAAATCCACGGATAACTCCGTGCTATCGCTGGTCTTCAACTGTAAAATTGAGACTCAACGCCCAAGCTTTAGCCTGCAGAATGCCAATGGCCAAGTCATTTTAAAAGCTTATGATGACAGTGCTGGGCAAATTCAATTTTTGCTCGACAATAAAAACTTTGGCAACCCATTCCAAACGTATCAAAGCAAGCAACTTGAAGGATTTAAAACCGCACTCAAGCAAGCCAAAGTCATTAAAATTTTTAATGCCTCCAAGCTGTATAGCTTCCAAAATAAATACCCTGAGCGCCTTGAGAATCCAGTGAATTGCAAAACCTCTTAACGTAATATATCGGGCTATAAAGCCCCCCGCTTTTAGCCTTCTTAAACGCGATGTGCTGTAGCGTAGCGCGCATATTATTGATGCCATCGCGGGCGGTAATATTGCATGCCAGATCGGTTATATTTCATCGAATATTATTTATTCAGTACAAATGGATTCACCTAAAGACAGTGAAATTTGCTATATTTATTGTTTTTCTGCGACATTTAATTTTCGACTGAATATGAATACGGCAATCCAAGCAGCTCTCGAACATGCAGTGCAAGCCCTTCAAGCTGAAGGCGTACTCCCAACTGACTTTAATAACAATGGCAACCTCACGCGTACCAAAGACCGAAGCCATGGTGACTTCGCTTCGAACATCGCAATGATTGCCTCTAAAGCTGCTGGTATGAAGCCACGTGATTTAGCCGAAAAAATTCTTGTTGCCCTGCCTGAAGTTGCAGACATCAGTAAAGCAGAAATTGCTGGCCCAGGTTTTATCAACTTTTTCTTAAATGCAGATCAGCGTTTTACAGTACTTGATCAAATTCAAGCGCAAGCAAATGACTTCGGTCGCACAACAGCAAATGCAGCAAAAAAAATCCAAGTAGAATTTGTTTCTGCAAACCCAACATCAAGCCTACATGTAGGTCATGGTCGTGGTGCTGCGTATGGTATGACGGTTGCAAACTTGTTAGAAGCAACTGGCGCAACTGTTGATCGTGAATACTATGTTAACGATGCTGGCCGTCAAATGGACATCTTGGCAACATCCACTTACCTACGTTATTTAGAAATCACAGGTCAAGAGTTGGTATTCCCTAAAAATGCTTACCAAGGTGATTACGTTAAAGAAATCGCGCAAAGCATTATCGATAAAGACGGCAACGCCTACGTACGCCCAGTGGCTGATGTATATAAAGACGTGCCTGAAGATGTTCAGTTCGCTGCCGAACTTGATGCTGAAGGTAACAAAGTTGTGCTTTCAGGCGACAAAGAAAAACACATCGATGGCTTAATTTTAAATTCGCAAACCTTGCTTGGCGAAGGCTACCGTGTGTTCTTACAAGCTGCTTTAAAAGCGATTCTTGATGATATTAAAGATGACCTTGGCGAGTTTGGTGTAACGTTCAACCAATGGTTTAGCGAAGAAACACTGACAGATAAAATTACAGAAGCACTTCAAGTGCTTGACCAACGTGGCTTCCTTTACGAAAAAGACGGTAATATTTGGTTCAAATCAACTGCCTTTGGCGATGAAAAAGACCGTGTAGTTAAACGCCGTAATGGTCAAACCACGTATTTTGCTTCTGACATTGCTTATCACCTCAACAAATTACAACGTGGCTATACAGATATCATTGATATTTGGGGTTCAGACCACCATGGCTATATTGCACGTGTAAAAGCAGCCATTGATGCAATGGGTTATGACTCTAAAAAGTTAACTGTACTTTTGGTTCAGTTCGTAAGCTTATGGCGTGGCGGTGAGATGGTACAAATGTCATCTCGTTCTGGTCAATTCGTGACTTTACGTGACCTTCGTAAAGAAGTTGGTAACGATGCTGCACGTTTCTACTACGTCATGCGTAAGTCTGAACAACACATTGACTTCGACTTAGACTTAGCTGTTTCGCAAAGCAAAGACAATGCGGTGTACTACATTCAATATGCGCACGCACGTATCTGCCGTATGTTAGAAAAAGCAGCATCGATGAATGTGAACTTTGACGCAACAGTTGCACGTGGTTTAGCAAACAAACTTGATTTAGATGCTGAAACTGAAATTTTAGCCAAACTTGCGGCTTATCCAGAGATTTTAGTTCGTGCTGCCAACGCATACGAACCACATCAAATTGGTAATTACTTAAAAGAATTGGCTGCGTTGTTCCACGGTTGGTACAACGAAAACAAAGTGTTAGGTGATGATGCTGAATTGACTCAAGCACGTTTATTACTGTCTGTGAATGTACGCCAAGTTCTTCACAATGGTCTTAAATTGCTTGGTGTATCTGCACCAGAAAGCATGTAAAACACTGAATCAGATCACGGTCTTAGATCTATAAATCTATACCAATCGAGCTCTGACAAACAGTTTAAAAGCCAGATGGATGATCCGTCTGGCTTTTTTGTTTTGAGCCTTTTACTTTTAAATGTGCTATTTGCTTAATTTATGAAAATTAAACAAAATATAGATAACAGTCATGTAATATATAATAATCAAGAACAATATTTTAGGACTTTCCTAAAGTCGTTCGTCACAATTAAAAAGAATGAGGTTTCCTCGTGTTTGGAAAAACGCAACGTGGTGTATCGGAGCGACCGAATAAACCTAAAAAGCCACTCATCCCTGCTTGGTTAGGCACCTTAGTGGTCATTTTAATCGTGTTAAGCTTTGTGGTTGCACTCATGCTTTGGAAGCCGTGGCAACCCGTTAAACCGCGTGCACAAGCCACAGTAGAACAAACACAAGAAGAAACCAACAAAGACTACCGTTTCTATGACCTATTGCCACAGCAACAAGTCACCCCTATTCCAGAGCAAGCTATCCCTGAAAGTAAAAACCAAGGGACAGTAGTCATTGTGGAAGCACCAGAGCAAAAAGCTGAAACCGCAAAGCCAGAACCAGGCCTTGTTGAAAGCACTGCACCTGTAGCACCCAACTACATTTTACAAGTGCGTAGTTATGATGACCCTGACCAAGCCGATGCGCGTCGTGCTGAAATTATTCTGAATGGTTTATCTGCCGATGTAGTTCAAACCACCGAAAATGGGAAAGTTTGGTATCGTGTGGTGTCTGGTCCTTATGACTCGCAAGATGCCGCAATCATTGCACAGCAAACCTTACAACATAGCGGGATCGACTCCATCGTTGTAAAACGCTAATTCAGCACAAATAAAAAAAGCACCATCAGGTGCTTTTTTTATTTCTATCGTTAAGCTTGCTTCTTTAAGAGGGAGCTTAACGTAGGCAATCTAAATTTAGAGGGTATGGCCTAAAGCTTCACCCATCACTACGGTTGAATTGGCACCAAAGGCAACATCCCATGCCATTTTGTCTTGTTCAAATAAAACCACCGCAGTCGAACCTAAGTAGAAACGCCCCAGCTCTGCTCCTTTTTCAAGTTTTAGATCATGCTGGTTTAATTCAATACGGCCCGTTGGTTTTACTTTACCTGTTGCAACGGTTTCAATGCCTGCCACAATCATCGCGCCTACCAATACGACAGCCATACGGCCTAATTCTGTATCAAACAAACACACCATACGTTCATTGCGCGCAAACAACCCCGGAATGTTTTCTGCTGTGGTTTGATTCACAGAAAATAATTCACCCGGCACATATAGAGTTTCCGTTAATGTACCTGCAAATGGCATGTGTACACGGTGATAATCTTTAGGTGACAAGTACACAGTAGCAAACTGACCATTTTTAAATGGCTCTGCCAATTGCGGATCGGCAATCAGGTTTTCAACTGTAAATTTCTGTCCTTTGGCTTGAAAAATGTCGCCATTTTCAATTTTACCCAATTGTGAAATAGCGCCATCTGCAGGTGAAACAATGCTGCTTGCATCTAAATCAATTTCACGTACGCCATCTTTTAACGAACGGGTAAAAAATTCATTGAATGATTTGAATTTCAAAGCATTACTTTGCTCTGCAATCGACATATCAATGCCATATTGTGCTTTGAACGCTGTAATCACCGCATTTTTAATGATTGGGTTTTCGCTGGCAGCAACTTTACCCACCACCCGTGACAAACGATGTTGTGGCACCACTCGCTGAGCTTGAATAAAAATTTGTTGTTTTAAACGCGATGTAATGCTCAAGATGGCAACTCCCCTGTAGCGATTGGACTATCGAGGCGGTTGCCCCACTCACTCCACGCCCCATCATACGCTCGAATATTCCAACCCAATAACCGCCCCAAAATATAGGCTAGTCCTGAACGATGATGTGACTGGCAATACACCACCACCGGTTCATTTAATTGAAAACCAAGTTGTTCTAAACGCTGCTGGGTGCGCGATAAAGGATGCAATTTTAAATGATTTTCACGGTTAAGGGCAGTACTCCACTCAAAATGGCGTGCGCTTGGAATATGTCCCCCACGTCTAGCCGCTAAACGAAGTCCCGTATATTCATCTTCTGTACGGCAATCCCAAACTTGAATGGATTGATTTTTAATACTTTGTTCTAATTCTTCATAATCAATTTGCACTGCTTTTTTAGCATCTGACTGAATCGTCACCAATTGCTCAACTGCATCAAATTGTGGAATGTCGGTACTCGTGGGTAGACCCGCACCCAACCATGCATGAATTCCGCCATTCAATAGACTGGTATTTGTAAAGCCTATGCAATGTAAGTTCCAAATAAGGCGACCTGCCCATGCGCCACCTTCATCATCGTAGACAACCACATGATGCTCTGGCGAAATATTTAAGAATTCAATCAGCGCTTGTAAACCGTCTTCTTCGGGCAATAAGCCCATAGCTTGTTCTTCTTGGCGCACGAGAAGTTTTGGTTTTAGATGAAGAGCATGAGGGATATGTAACTGTTCATACACCGAAGCTCGGCTTAAATCTACAATTCTGAGTTTATCATTGCCTAAATGTGGGACCAAATCTTCTGCTTCTATCAGCAGACCAAAATCCAGAGTGCTCATCTTTTCGTAGCTATTATGGGTCAAATTCATCTGATCTTAGCACAGCTTATTTTCAAAAATGTGCAGTTTTTAAAAGAGGCTTAGCAAAATTTAAGATAAGTCTTTGGCAAAAATTCACATCCCATAAAAAACCGCCTTGAGTTAAAAGGCGGTTTTAAATTTAAATTAAGCACTTTCTGGAATTTCAAACACCTGACGTAAATATGCCAAGAAGGTGTCATTATCGGTCATGGTTTTACCCGGACTATCTGAAATTTTTGCAACAGATTGGCCATTACATTCCACCAGTTTTAACACAATATTTAACGGCGTCTGCCCCATATCATTGGTTAAATTAGTGCCAATACCAAAGCTGACTTGGAAGCGGTCTTTAAAGTACTGATGCAGACTCCACGCTTTTTGTAAATCTAAGCCGTCACTAAAGGTAAGCATTTTAGTTTTACTATCAATTTTTAGCTTTTTATAGTGTGCATAGGCTTTATCGCCCCATTCATAGGGGTCACCACTGTCATGACGTAAACCATCAAATAATTTCGCAAAGTACAAATCGAAATCACGAAGGAATGCATCCATGCCAACTACATCCGTCAAGGCAATACCTAAGTCACCACGGTATTCCTGCACCCATGTTTCGAGTGCAGACTTTTGGAAGTTACGCAGACGCACGTCCAAAGCTTGGAAGGCTTGTAAAAACTCATGTGCCATAGTGCCAATTGGGGTAATACCCAATTCTTTGGCAATTAAGACATTACTTGTACCGCGGAAAATTTCAGGAGTTGCTTGATTAAAGGTTTGAATGACATGCTTTTGCCATGCAAAACTATAACGGCGACGTGTACCAAAATCAGACACCAAGAAGGGTGGCTCATCTGAACCTTGTACTTCCTTATAATGCTTAAGTAGCTCGACTTTAGCATCTAAGCGGCGCTGTCCTTCTATTAAAACGTCATCCGAACTCATACGACGGAAATATAATTCATTGACCAATGCGAGTACAAAAATCTCAAACATCATCGCTTGAACCATCGGGCCTTCGACCCAAATATCCAGACGCCCTTCTTCATCAATACCAGCCGTAATAAAACGGCGTTTTAACTGAAATAATTCAAGGTAATCAACAAAGTCACTTTTCAAAAAGCGCAGGCTACGTAAATAGAGAAGCTCATCTTCTTTAAACTGAAGCTTACACAGATGATCTAACTGTTCATTGAGGTCATCTAAAATATCTACGAGCGGATAAACCGTGTCTTGCAAATTACGGCAACGGAAATGATAAACGCTGTGCGTCTGAGGAAATTTATGTAACACCACTTGTAACATGGTGAATTTATATAAATCTGTATCAAGCAAGGATTGTATGATTGGAGCCATATCGGATTTAAATTCGCTGTACTTCTTGCATTAAAACACACTTTCAAATGCGATATTGCTAGTTTTATGCACAGCCAATGAAATAGCTAGATGATAAGCCTGCTTATTTCTGAGCAGGCAGTCCTGATTTTTCTTGTGCTTGAATGATTTTTTGCAACTGCTTTTCTTGCCCAATAATCTTGGCAAATTCGGCTGTGGTTTTTTGACCTGTCTGCTTAACGTTGGCATCACAATCAACTTGACGCAATTGTTTTGCAATAGAAAATTCCATTTTAAACAATGCACCCATTAACGCCGTGTTGCCTTTATTGTCACGCGCACAGCGGTCAGCACCATATTTTAGTAATGTTGTTACAGTCTCTTGATGACCATAATACGTCGCCATCATTAAAGCGGTAAAACCCGAAGCATTGCGGACATCCACTGGAAAACCGTGCTTGAGGAATTCATTAATGACCTCTTGATTTCCCGTTTTGGCAGCAGCCATAAACAATTGGATCAATTCCTGTTGTGAGGTCATCTGAGCATCCGCAGTGATTTTAGCGGGGGAGATTTCTTCGGCGATTGCCACGTTTGCGAATGCGGAACCAAACGCGAGAAGACTGGCTAAAAATGTACGTTGCATAATGCTCATGATGAACTCCAACAGTAATCGAATATATTTACGTTCCAATAGAACGTTCAAAAATGAAATGTGAAGCAAAGAAGAATGCCTGTAAAACTCCCCTAGGGTTGCAGGAAAGGGTTTGAGTTTTACAGGACTTTTCGGTGGTGACTTTCGTCTTTACCCTAGTCACCGATCTGATTGACGTATCGAAATGCGTCTTTCATCTTTAAGCGATTGCTTAGTCTTTTAACTGCGCTGCTTTTGCTTTAACAGTTGCTAAGTTACCGTTTACAGCTTTCGTCATACGCATACCGTAGTCAGCATCAGCTTTGTAGAAGTAAGACAACATGATGTGCTTAGTTTCTGAATCTTTAACGTTGCCAAGGTCAGCGGCTAAGTTCATGATTAAGTTGTCTTTGTCTTTTGCAGAATATGAACGGTAAAGCTCACCCGCTTGCTTGAAGTTCTGCTCTTTTACAGCCACTTGCTGAACAGTACCAGACAATGGTGTTTGTACTGCACGTGCTTTTGCTGTTGCTGGTTTTGGCTCTTTACGGCTAGGCTCGTAGTTCACGTCAGACGTTGTTGCACCAATGTTCATGTAGCCATCTTGGTTATTATTGTTTACATCAACCAATGGACGGTTTACAGGAATCTGCTGGTGGTTCGCGCCCAAACGGTACATTTGTGTATCTGAGTAAGAGAAGATACGACCTTGTAATAGACGGTCTTCAGATGGCTCGATACCTGGTACGAGGTTACCTGGAGCCAATGCCACTTGTTCCGTTTCTTGGAAGAAGTTCTTCGGCATACGGTTCAGCGTTAAAGTACCTGCTTTAGTTTCAGGAACTAGATCTGTAGGCCAGATTTTTGTCGGGTCAAGCGGATCGAAATCAAACTTGCCTAAGTCTTTAGGATCCAATACTTGGATATAAAGATCCCATTTCGGGAAGTTACCCGCGTTGATGTTATTGTAAAGATCGTTAGTTAAGTGGTTGAAGTCTTTACCTTGTTGTTCCATCGCTTCTTTAACATTCAGACCCTTCACGCCTTGTTTAGAGCGGAAGTTAAATTTTACGTATTTGTATTCGCCTTTATCGTTATAAAGTTTGAATGCATGTACGCCAAAACCGTCTTGTTCGCGGTAGCTGGTCGGAACACCTTGGTTACCATACACGTAAGTCAACATGTTGGTTGCCCACGGTTGGCTCGACAAGAAGTCAAATACGCGGTTTGCATCTTGAACGTTGTTAATTGGGCTTGGCTTCATTGCATGAATGAAATCAGGGAATTTGATTGCATCACGGATGAAGAATACTGGAGTTTGGTTACCCACTAAGTCCCAGTTACCTTCTTGCGTATAAAACTTGATTGCAAAGCCGTGCGGGTCACGTAAAGTTTCTGGAGAACCTTTACCGTGAATTACAGTCGAGAAGCGTAAGAATACTGGCGTTTTAGTCCCAGCTTTAAACAACGAAGCAATGGTCAAATCTGATAAATCTTTAGTTGCAACAAACTCACCATAAGCACCTGTACCACGTGCATGCACTACACGCTCAGGAATACGCTCACGACCAAAACGTTGTAGTTTTTGAACCAATTGTACGTCTTGAAGTAGAACTGAACCATTTGGACCCGCAGTAATCGAGTTTTGATTATCGCCTACTGGTGCACCATTGTCTTTTGTTAATGGCGCTGCTTGAGTCGCCGCTGTTGTAGTTGCTAACATAGCAACTAGTAAAGAACGCTTAAACATCGTCTTCATCTCACTAAAATTAATACCTTTCCTGCACGAGAGAAGATACCCATTTTCTTAAAATAGTTAAAACAGATTATTTTTATGATTTCAATCGTTTTGTTAGATTGTTTATTTTTTATCTAATATTTTTCAACAACTTATTGCTTTAATTTTAATCAAAAACTCCATTTTAAATGCATTTTTGCTACAATTTGTCCTGATTTGATTTGATGGATAACAGTCCTAAATGCGCGCCTTATTACAACGTGTTCTAGAAGCTAAAGTGGTCGTGGATGGTGAAACTACGGGTGAAATTCAGCACGGTATTTTAGTTTTTTTAGGCATTGGCAAAGAGGATGATTTGGTCAAAGGCAAAAAACTAATTGATAAGATCTTGAAATATCGTTTTTTTGATGATGAACAAGGCAAAATGGGTTGGAACATTAACCAAGCCAATGGTGGCTTATTACTGGTTTCGCAGTTCACTCTAATGGCACAAACACAAAAAGGCTTACGTCCAGATTTTGGCCCTGCCATGCCACCAAACGATGCAAAAGCCCTGTATGAAGAGCTTGTAAGCTATGCCAAATCACAGTTTGATAATGTACAAACAGGCATTTTTGGGGCCGACATGAAGGTGCATCTGGTGAATGATGGCCCAGTGACCTTTAATTTAGAAATTGAATAAAGCCTTCAATACATCGATAAAAAAAGCCCTCTAGATGAGGGCTTTTTTAAATCCTCCCCTAGCCCATCCTTTAAAAAAGGAGAGGAAACAAGGAGTAAATCTTACTTACCTGTTTTTTCTTTAATGAAAGCACGGGCAATTTTAATTTTTTCTTTTACAGGTTTTGGTAATTTTGGTGGAATCAACTTCGCTACTTGGTTAAACCAAACCAACAGACCAAAATCACCTTCCATTTTAATACTGCCGTTTTGCATACCTGTCATAAATGCAGTTGGATCGCCCTTCATGAGAGTTTTCACGCCTTGTTCGCTATCTGCAAATTGCAAAATAAAATCTGCTTTTTCTGCATCACCAGCAACGGTGTCAATGTGGCCATTATTAACAATAATTTGACGTGCAAGGCCTAAGTCTGTGCCAATTTGAATACGAAATTGACGCTCATGAACCAACTCAATAAATTTAGGGCTGGTACGCGCAAGTTGTTTCATACGCAATGCTAAACCAGCAACCAGTAAATCCAGCGGATCCGTGCTGACATCAACCAGTGGTAATTTTACGACAGGAATTGATGATAATTTCATGACTTTAAGCCTATTGTAATTGTTGGGAAATTGATTGCCTCATCCTACCATAACTTCATTTTTTTAATGCATGCCTTTAGCGTTTAAATTTGTGCTCAACATAAAAAAGGCATGTATGAAACATGCCTTTTTTCACCTTCGAATGTTTCTATCAGCGACTTGAATATTGCTGATCATCCTCATAGACAGGTGTGTGTTCAATATATTGACGTTTTGCTGAGGCACGCTCTGCACGACGGTCTTCAAGCAATAGCATAAGAATAAATACTGTCATCGTCGTCATTAATGCCACTAAGTAGCTGGAAATCATGCTGAGCTCAAATACAGTTTGTGTGCCAAAACGAATGACTTCAACCATGCCCCATACCAGCATCCCAGCCAGCATATAGTTTAACCAGCGACGATACGGCGAGAAGAAAACAGCAATGACAGCAGCCGCGACTAAGCTCATGCCTAGAATGGTGGCAAAATTCGCTGTTACCATATAAACCTCCGTCATTTAATGAAACCGTTGCTATGGCTAGGTTTCATCTAAAATTACCGTGTAATCAATCAATGGAATGTATGAACTTCAAACTCTATGCATGCATTATGCGCAGTTTTTTTGATAAAAAAAGTCTTGTCTTCGGCCTAAGCGACACACATTGTCGCAATATTATTTTGTCATTACATTTTTTTATTTTGAAGTTTTCTTAGAACAAAGACCATGCCTCGCTTGGCGTGTCATTACAAAAAAAAACCTGCTTTTTTGCAGTGAAAAATTTATTTTTCAGATCATGTTAATCGTTGTTTTTATCAACAATTTTACATTTACCGTTGGTCGCCTATGAGTTGAAATCCATAAAAAAACGCAGTCATTTGACTGCGTTTTTCATACAACTGTCACACTTTAGGCACGATTTAAATCTTTATCGTGTACACCTAAAAGATATAACACGCCATCTAGCCCTACGCTTGAAATCGCTTGATTGGCATTTTGACGTACCAATGGTTTAGCACGGAATGCCACACCTAAACCTGCAATCGAAAGCATGGGTAAGTCATTTGCGCCATCCCCCACTGCAATTGCTTGTTCTAAAGAAATACCCATCTCTTCAGCAATTTTAGTGAGCAACAACGCTTTACGTGCGCCATCGACAATGTGGCCTTTCACTTCGCCGGTGACCACGCCATCTTGAATATCCAAAATATTAGCATGTACCTCATCAATACCGAGTTTCGCTTGTAAATACTCTGCAAAATACTGAAAGCCACCTGACAAAATTGCTGTGCGGTAACCCAAAGATTTCAATGTTGAAATTAGGCGCTCAGCACCTTCTGTTACTGTTAAGCGCTCTGCAATACTCGCCAGCACAGAAGCATCCATACCTTTGAGCAAAGCAACACGTGCACGGAAACTGCTTTGGAAATCAAGCTCACCCTGCATCGCACGTTCTGTAATCTCAGCCACCTGCTCGCCTACGCCCGCTTCTTTTGCTAACTCATCAATCACTTCTTGCTCAATCAGCGTCGAATCCATATCAAAGCACACAAGGCGACGGTTACGGCGGTAAGCATTGTCTTCTTGTACCGCAACATCGACATTCAGTTCACTTGAGAGTTTCAAGCAAGCTGCACGCATGGCTGCTGCGTCCAGCATTTGGCCTTTTAAACCAAACTCAACACAGGCACGCTTTGGCTCTACAGACTCGCCATTTAATGCTGGACGGCCAGATAAACGGGTCACAGTTTCAATATTGAAGCCCTGTCCTGAGACAATTTTTGTTACCGCCTGTAAATGTGATGGCGTCAATTCTGGCGCCAAAGCTGTCACGATATAGCGTGTACGGCCACCTTCATTTACCCATTGATCATAATCTGCAGCAGAGATTGGTTTAAAACGAACAGTTAAGCCAATTTCATGTGCTAAAATCAGAATTTCCTTCATGGCTAATGCTGTAGCAGTTTGGTCATCTGACGAAACAACAATACCTAAAGTCAGTTGGTTATGTATGACGGCTTGACCTACATCTAAGATTTGTAAGGAATGAACGGACAGTGCCTGCATTAATCGTGTAAATTGATTAGGCTGGTCTGGTCCCAGAAATGAAATAAGGATGATTTCTCGCATGAATTGACTCGGGTCTGAGCTACAACTATTGTTAGAATCATAATCGAAAATAAACAGTTTTGCCTTGGAAGTTTACGTTGAATGCGCCTAGACAAGGGCTATTTGCTAGCCTACTAATAGTAAGTTTCGCTTTTCATACCTTTTTGCTGGTATTGGCGACCACACATCAGCTGAACGAAAACCGTGCCAGCCAAGGTCAACTGATGACCAGCCAATTGGTCACCGACAGCATTTCAGAAATGGAACCTGCCAATACCGTGTCATTGGCATTGCTTGCGGATCGCTATGCAACCAATCCGAGCGTGGCCTCTATTCGAATTTTAAATTCGGCCAAGCAAGTTCTCGCAACGGGTGGTCAAACCAAAACCCGTGAAGGAGAAGTCTTCGTACGCGATGCACTGCTCAATGAGAAAAAAGTCGGTACGGTTGAAATCACTTTAATTCAACCAAGCATTGGTGAAATTTTACGTACCCAGTGGCTGGCTATTTTGGTTTCATTCATTATTCATGGTTTATTGTGGTTAGCCTACCGCGGTATTGCTCGTCCAAGTCGTACTGAATACTTGGCACGCATTAACAATGAATCACGTTTGAAACATGAAATTCAAAGCTTGACGCAAGCGCTAGAGCAAGAAAAACACAACGCTGCTGTCGCAATTGCACAAGCACAGCAAAATGCGCAAAACAAACCGAAAAAAGAACACAAACCCGTCGTGATTGACAGCAGTAGTTTAGCGCTCAACATTCAATACTATGACCCGAAACAGTTGCTCGATACCGTCAATAAAACAGTTTCTGGTCCGTACTTTAATTTATGTCAGCTGTTTTTAAATAAAGCCACTGAACTGTGCATACAACACTATAAATTAAACAGCTCAGACATTTGTACTGTGCATAAATTTGATGATCATGGTGCAATGATTAGCATCTCAGCAGATACACCGAATGGTTTACAGTGTTTGACCATGATTAGCGCAGTATTCCAACTGCTTTCAGATGTGCTCTATAAACGCTACCGTGAAGAGCGTCGCTTTGTTTTACAAACCCGTAGTGCAATTTCAAGTGCTGTTGAAGCGATGCAATTGAGCTCAGTACAAGCGGCTGAACGTCTCGTACAGCAATTATCTGCCAAAGAAAGTGCCGTGCAAGTACCGAATCATTTACTGAAAGAGATTTCGGATCATTTCCAATTGGTAAGTTTGCCCAATCCAACCAATGTACTGACCCGTCATGCCTTTATGATTAACGGAATGGATGCAGATGCTGCAGAATTGGCACAATCTTTCCGCACTGAAATTTTAAAATCTAAGCAGTCTAAGGCATCTTAAACACTGCCCTATACGACACAAAAAAGCCTGAAACGATTCAGGCTTTTTTATTGATACCCCAACAACATCGGCTTTAGCCCATCGGCTGTGCTTCACTCACAATATCTTTCATATAAATACGCTTTACACCACTTGAAAGCATATCTTGCCATGCCTGCTGTAATGAACCCTGTAAATCAATGCCCTTACATGCATCTGCCACTACGAAAGTACGAAAGCCTAAATGACTTGCATCCATCGCAGTCCATGCCACACAAAAGTCTGTCGCAATACCCACAATAAAGACACTATCTATACCACGCTCTTTTAAATAACCAGCAAGCCCTGTCGAAGTTTTATGATCTGCTTCCATAAAAGCAGAATAGCTATCAATGTTGCTATGCATACCTTTACGAATCACCAATTGAGCATGTGGAATCGATAAATCTGGATGTAAAGCAGCATCGTGTGTACCTTGTACACAATGTGTGGGCCAAAGCACTTGGGGGCCATAGGCCAATTTAATGCTGTCATAAGGCTGTGCACCCGCATGATTGGCAGCAAATGAAATATGATTCGCTGGATGCCAGTCTTGGGTTAGCACTACATTTTCAAAATATTGTGCCAATTGATTAATCGCAGGAATAATCTGATCTGCATTTGCCACAGCAAGGTTGCCACCAGGCGTAAATCCATTCTGAACATCGACCACAATTAAGGCACAATTCTTTTGCATAACACTCAATCCATTTTCATTCAATTAAATCTGCGCTTTGGCGCATTCGGTTCACGGTTGTAGTATTTCTTCTTGACGATAAAAATAAAATGACCCGCCTAAAGAATTCAAGTTATATCTTGGCAAATGTTGTTGTAAAGAGCATGCAAAACGTGGATAAATTTTGGCTTTACGTTCAGTCGAGGCGTGAAAACAAAAATATAAGGGTTGGTATTTATGCACAAAATTCACAATATGCTCACGCGTCAAACGCATGACTTCAAACGCATTAATTCCCATGTTCACGTCATCTTGTACGGGCTCATCGGCAAAAGCTAGCCAAGCATTCATGCCTTTAGTTCGAGTGAAATTCATTTTTTTGACATCACGTTTGAGCGTTAAATTAAACTCATTTTGCTTAAACGACAGTGTAAAAAGCTGACCATCGACCTTAAATTGTGCCATCCAATGATTCTGACTCATTCGCCCCTCATATTCTTTATTATTAAATTGATTATCACATACAAATCAAATATCTAAATTAAAATATCATTAAAAAATGAGAACTTATTATTTTTAAGAATACCCCATAAAAAAAGCCCGTAATCTACGGGCTTTTTTTATGTTTTAGGCGTTTAAGCCATACGACGTGTCAATAACAACATCACGATCGCAGAAATAATAATACATGGAATAGCAGCTGAAATTACACCTGCAGCACCAAAACCAGCAGTTAGCAACGCACCCGCAATTGCAGGCCCAAGCATTGCGCCTACACGGCCCACTGCTGAGGCAACACCAATACCTGTACCACGCACAGTTGTTGGGTACACAATGCCACCAAAAGCATAGAGTACGCCTTGGCAACCAATAACAAAGGCACCAACCAAAGCTGAAGCCAAGTACATTTGCGTTAATGAACCTGCTGCATTTAATGCCAATAGACCTGCTAAAATACCGCCGTACATTAATAGAATAACAAAGGTTTTTTTCCAGCGATCAGTTAATACACCTAGAATCACCGTACCTACAGTTGCGCTCACCATGAAATAGAACTGTGCAGTCGCACCTTCTTTACGTGTAAAGCCTAACTCTTGGAACAACGACGGTAACCAACTTAACATGATGTAAACCACCATCAATGTGAAGAAGTAACTTGTCCAAAGGAAAACCGTACGCAATAAGTTTTCAGAATTAAATAGGTCTTTGAATGAGCCTTGTTGTGTTGCTTCAGTATTTGCAATCGCAGTTTGCTCTTTTGCCTTTAAGTATTCTTTAGACTCAGGAAGCAATAGCATCATGATTGGAACCACGATGATCGGCAACAAACCACCTAAATAGAAAATATTTTTCCAGTTCGAGCCAAACTCAGTACTTGCAACCAATGATAAAATTGCTGCACCCACAGGCATACCACAGTACATTAAGCCAACAGCACGACCGCGGTTTGCTGGTGTTACAGCTTCAGAGGCAAGTGTAATTAAGATTGGCATTGCGGCACCTAGTCCAGCACCTGCCAAGAAACGCACCGTAAGTAACGAGTTAAAGCTGTTTACCCATACGGTACATAATGTAAATACTGCAAAAATCGCTACTGACCAAATTAATACTGTTTTACGACCAATACGGTCCGCAATTCGACCACCAACCAGTGCACCAGGCAATAAGCCCAGAATCCCTGCACTAAAAAACACCCCCAGTTGCGAACTGTCGAGACCAAAATGTTCACGAATACCCGCAGCTGCAATACCTGCTGCCTGAATGTCTAAGCCCTCGATTACGGCAATTAGAAAACAGATCGCTACCGTGACAATAGCATGCTTATTATCTGACTTTTCCATTGGAGAATCCTTATGTCAATCAGTGTTCAAAAAATGCATCATCTATGAGCAACTCAAATGAACATACTGACAATAAGTGTTAGTCCAAAGGCGTATACCGCTTATATTTGTTGATTTTTCTTTTAGTTAAACACGTGTATATAAAGTCTTAAAAGCGATAAATATATTTCTACTTGATCAAACAAATGTAATATTTCAACAGACAGATCAATTACTATTATTTACAATTTGGTATGTAATGAATTTTTTTATTATATTTAAAATAGATTACTAACATAACTTTTAAAGATCGATAATCATAAATACATAGTTATTTTCTATAACTTTGAAGTCTATGTTTATCCATTTTTCATCTTAAATTCTGATTAAAATAGGCGGAATTGGGTTCTATACAGCGTTTTAAGTACCTTTCATCTCACTTGATCGATAGATTTTGCACTTTTCTAGTCTGTATTTTATCGCCTATATACATAGTTCAACAAAACAAACCCAAGCGAATATCATTCGTTAAAAACAAGTGCTTGATTGTTTTAATTAAGCTTTGTATAAAGTTTTTTAATGCTTTGACTAAAGCATATTGTTCTTAGGCGCATGATCAGTCATAATTTGCATAAGCATTACCCAATTCCATGCAAACGGATTGATTTGCTGTCTATCAAAATACGAACCTGTCCAAATTCATACTCAATTTAGTCGTTTGGATAGAAAAATAGGATTGTTTTAAAAATGACTCAGCAAGCACAGCCGATCCAAGGCTCAATTGTCGCAATCGTCACCCCAATGTTCGAAGATGGCAGCGTAGATTGGAAGGGACTCGAAAAGCTCGTTGAGTGGCATATCCAAGAAGGCACAAACAGTATTGTTGCTGTCGGGACGACAGGCGAAGCATCGACTTTAAGCATGGCTGAACACACACAAGTGATCAAAGAAATCATTCGTGTTGCCAACAAACGAATTCCAATTATTGCCGGTACGGGTGCAAACTCAACCCACGAAGCGATTGAGCTAACCAAAGAAGCAAAAGAACTTGGTGCAGATGCTGCGCTACTGGTAACGCCTTATTATAATAAGCCGACCCAAGAAGGTCTGTTCCAACATTATAAAGCAATTGCTGAAGCCTCTGATTTACCACTAATTTTGTATAACGTACCCGGTCGTACTGGTGTCGATATGCTCAATGAAACGGTTATTCGTTTAGCGGATATTCCACAAATTGTAGGTATTAAAGATGCAACAGGCGATGTGCCACGTGGTATTGAGTTAATCAAAGGCCTTGAAGGCAAAACCATGACTGTTTATTCAGGCGATGATGCTACGGCATATCAATTGATGGAACATGGCGCAAAAGGCAATATCTCTGTAACAGCTAATGTTGCACCAAAAGCAATGAGCAACGTTTGTGCAGCTGCCCTTGCAGGTGATCATGCGAAAGCTGCTGAATTTAATGCAACAGTTGCAAATCTACACAATATTTTATTTTGTGAATCTAACCCAATTCCTGTGAAATGGGCACTTCATGATATGGGCTTAATCAGCACAGGTATCCGCCTGCCGTTGACACCGCTTGCAGAACAATACCGCGCACCGCTAAACGAAGCACTTAATCAAGCGGGCGTAATCAAATAAAGAGCAGTAAAAATTATGCAATTACGTTTAGGTCTCACCCTTGCACTTTCAGTATTCAGTTTAGCAGGTTGTAGTTCTTTGGCCTTTAAAAATGGCACCTTAGATTATAAAGAAACCACGACTTTAGAACCGCTGAAATATCCTGAAGGCTCAATGGTGCGACCAGTAGCGCCATTGTATCCTGCTCCAACGGTTGATGCGCTTGCAATTGAGCATGCACCAAAACTTGAAAACAAACGTGGCAACCGTTTTGCTTTACCACGCCCAGATGCAGCTCAGGAACAATCCGCTGCAGATGACACGAATACTACAGCTATGCCAGGACGCCCACAGCTTTTAAGTGATGGAAATCAAAATCCTTTACTCAAAATAGATGGAAATTCTGCTACAATTTGGCAATACACACTTGCCACCCTCAGTAGTCTCAATCACACCATTATTGGTCAAAGTAAAAACCGTTATGAAGTAACTGTGAAAGTCGACCAAAAAATGTATGTGTTAAGACTGTCTTCTGTGGGTTCTAGCAATAATCTAGCTGTATTCAATGCCGATAACACTTTTGCAGACAAAGAAGTCGCTGCAGAATTGTTAGCTCAGATTTACCAAAATTGGCCAGCCTAGACATTTCTAGGCATTTTTTTTGAAAAAGGTTCCCTCCATGTTAAAACAAACCTTGCTCTATACTGGTAAAGCGAAATCTGTTTATGAAACAGACAGTGCAGATCACCTCATCCTAGTCTTCCGTGACGATGCCTCTGCATTCAATGGCGAGAAAATCGAACAACTAGATCGTAAAGGTAAGGTGAACAACCGTTTTAACGCCTTTATCATGGAAAAATTGGCAGCTGCTGGCATTGAAACTCACTTTGAGAAACTTCTTTCTCCAACTGAAGTTTTAGTGAAAAAATTACACATGATTCCTGTGGAATGTGTAGTACGTAACTATGCTGCTGGTTCATTATGCCGTCGTTTAGGTGTTGAAGAAGGTAAAGAGTTGGTCCCACCAACATTTGAACTTTTCTTTAAAGACGACGCACTTGGCGATCCAATGGTAAACGAATCTCAAGCGATTTCTTTGGGTTGGGCGACTGCTGAGCAATTGGCTCAAATGAAAGACTTAACTTACAAAGTTAATGACGTATTGAAAGAACTTTTTGCTGCTGGCAACATGCTTCTTGTTGATTTCAAGCTTGAATTCGGTGTTTTCCACGACCGTATCGTACTGGGTGATGAATTCTCTCCAGATGGTTGCCGTCTATGGGACAAAGATACCAAGAAAAAACTCGACAAAGACCGTTTCCGTCAAGGCCTAGGCGGTGTTGTAGAAGCATACGAAGAAGTTGCTGCACGTATTGGCATCGACCTTTCAGACATCTAATCGATTCTGAAACTTCAATCAAAAAAAACCGAGCGATGCTCGGTTTTTTTGATTTTATAGCCTCAATATTTGCTAAAGCTCAAAAAATTTGTTGGTAAAAAACCATCAAAATAAAAATATTTTACCGGTCGTAAAATTAATTACTTTATTTTTAATAATAAATTCAATTACTTTTAAATTGATCTAAAAAACAAATCACATTGATAAAAATGCCCGTTTTTACAAACAGTACAAAGCACCCTATCATGAATACAGATTAGACAGGCAGAGTGATCTCAAACCAATCATGTATGCGCTGTCGACCAAATTATTTTGTCTTGCATCTATGCCAGACCGATCAGCTTTCTTTTTCAGCCCAGTTCTCCCCCAAGAAACTGGGCTTTTTTTTGTCCATGCCTTTTCGCTTAATACTGGGGTTGCACTCATGGACAAGGTTTTACTGTTGCTGTTGCTGTTGCTGTTGCTGCTCTTGCCAACGGCGTTGTTGTAAACGCTCGCCTTCAACCTCACGCTTATTACGTGCCGACTCATAGAGTTTCGTGCCCTTCAATTCAGGAGGTAGGTATTCTTGACGCACAAAATGCTCTGGATAATGATGTGGATATAAGTAATCCACTCCATAACCTTGTTCTTTCATTAACTTGGTTGGTGCATTGCGTAAATGCAAAGGTACAGGCAAATTGGCGGTTTTCTCGGCCAAATCCATTGCTTTATTAATGGCTAAATATGTACTGTTACTTTTAGCACTGGTCGCCAAGTACACTACACATTGACCCAATATAATTCGTGCTTCTGGCATACCAATCGCTTGTACAGAGCGGAAGCATTCGCCCGCCAGTAATAAGGCATTTGGATTTGAGTTACCAATATCTTCAGATGCAGCAATCAGCATACGGCGTGCTAAAAATACGGGATCTTCACCACCTTTGAGCATACGTGCCAGCCAATACAAAGCAGCATCAGGATCACTGCCACGAATCGACTTAATCATGGCAGAGACTAAGTCATAGTGCTGCTCACCAGATTTGTCATAGCGTGCAATATTTTGCTGAGCAACTTTTACGACTACCGCATTAGTAATGATATTTTCTACATCTGCTTCAAATGTACTTGCTACTAAATCCAATAAATTAAGTGCCTTTCGTGCATCTCCAGCAGCAAATTGGATTAAAGCTTCATATTCTTCTATTTGAATATAACGGTCTTTTAAAAATTGATCTTGCTCAATTGCATGTTTTAATAATTTTTGTATAGACGCTTCATCTAGAGCATTTAAGGTATACACCTGACAACGCGACAATAGTGCGCTATTCACTTCAAATGATGGATTTTCAGTGGTCGCACCAATTAATGTAATTTTGCCTTTTTCAACAGCATTTAATAATGCATCTTGCTGAGACTTATTAAAGCGGTGAATTTCATCAATAAACACCACGGGCGTGAGTAGATCGCCACTGTCTGCGATGACTTCACGTAACTCTTTCACCCCTGTATTTAATGCAGACAAACTCACAAAAGGGCGATCTATGGCCTGCGCCAATAGCAATGCAATGGTGGTTTTACCGACGCCAGGCGGGCCCCAAAATATAATCGAAGGTAAATGCCCTTGATCAATCATCTGACGCAATGGCGCTTCCTCTCCCAGCAGGTGATCCTGCCCAATAATCTCAGAAAGGTCGCGGGGTCTAATTCGTTCTGGAAGCGGAATATTGCTGTCTGACATTGTCTAAATTCACGGCTGCTGAAAAATACATCGAGCTCTATTCTAACACTAGCTTTTTTGATTTCTGCAGCAATATTCTGTTGCAATCACAGAAGTTTTTGGGTGTTCATCGGCTAATTGTTGGATGGTCAGAATTTTGTGGAAAGTTTAAAATAAATATGATTAGTTATTTGTAAAACACTTCCTGAAAGTATGGCTTCACGCTATGCTTGAGAAGATAACACGTACAGAAACAAGGATTGCTTCTGCTGCCATAGCCACATTGGTGACCCCATGAAATCTTCATCGAAGAACAAGCCAGCCGTGCCACACGCTCAGTATGATGCTGAGCTTAGAACGACTTTACATACCGCACAGCCCAATGTTGTCGATGACGTTATGCTTCAACAATTTGCCAATAATATGCCCTTGCCACTGTGGCTACAAACTGCTCAAGGCTCGACTTTTAGTAACAATAAGCTTTGTCAGTTTATCGATTTAGATCTGAACCAGCATCTACCCGAAAAATGGCTCAACTATATTCATCCTGAAGACTTCGAACATTTTATTGTCCTTTGGCAAAAAGCACAGCAAACCAAACAAAATTTTAAAAAAGAATGTCGCCTTAAACATCATCAACTTGGCTATCGTATGTGTGCAGTTCACACCGAATTTCCACACAGCTCTGGTACATTATTTGAATGTTCCGTCAGTTTTATCGATATTCATGACAGTTATGAAAAACAACAAGCCTTAAGCCAACAAGTAACAGCACAAAATAAAATGCTGAATGCCAGTATCGACTGCATTAAAATCTTAGCACCCGATGGCAACTTAACCCACATGAACCGTTCAGGTTGTCTGGCCTTAGGCGTTCCCATCGCCGAAAAAAAATTTGGCATGCCGTGGTTAAATTTATTACCAGCAGACATTCGTGAAGCAGGCTCAGTAGCCTTAGCACAAGCCTGCCAAGGCAAAAATACCCGTTTTGCAGGCAAAAGCTTGAATGGTGAACAAACCCCTCTGTTTTGGGACAATATTTTGACCCCTATCTTGGACGAAAATGGGGTAACAGAAAGTATTTTATGTGTATCACGTGACGTGACCCAACAAAAAATAGCTGAAAGCCGTCTACAACAAGTCATTGAACATGATGAGCTGACAGGCCTATTTAACCGTCGCGCCTTTACCCGAATTTTTAAAAAACACCTGCAATATGCGCTCAATTATGATCATCAAATTGGCCTAATGCTGATTGACCTCGACTACTTTAAGCATGTCAACGATACGCTCGGTCATGTTGCTGGTGATCATTTATTACATACTCTCGGTCAACGTTTTAAAAGCTGTTTTTCTGAAGATATTATTGTGTCACGCTTGGGTGGCGATGAATTTGCAATCTTGGTGCCAGAGCTTATCGATGAGCAACAGCTGATGGATGTGGCCCACCAAGCTTGGCTACAACTGGATATGCCCATTAGCTACACAGGGCAATTCATTAATGGTGGTATGAGTATCGGCTGTTCGATCTACCCGCGTGATGCACAAAGTTCTTCTAACTTAATGAAATGTGCCGATATCGCCCTGAATGATTTAAAGATTAGCGGACGTGGTGGCATACGCATGTTTAATTTAGACATGTTTAAAGCACTCGAAGCCACGACACGGCAACTTACTTTGGCACGCAGTATCATTAAAAATGATCAAATTGAACCGTTCTATCAACCAAAGGTTCAGCTACAAGATAGCCGTGTTATTGGCTTTGAAGCCTTACTACGCTGGAAAGATCAACATGGTGTATTGCAATTGCCTTCCCATATTTATGCAGCCTTCCAAGATTATGACTTGGCCTCACGTATTAGTGAAACCATGCAGAATAAAATCTTCCAAGACATGAATGAATGGCAAGACCAAGGCTTAGAATTACTACCTATTTCAATTAATGCAGCACCCGTCGAATTTTTACGAGACGACTATGCAGAAAAAATGCTTTTGCGCTTGAAAAAGTACAAAATTCCACATGATAAAGTGGAAGTGGAAATTACCGAGCAAAGCTTGTCTGAACGAGGGTCTCATTATGTTATTCGTGCTTTACACCTCCTGAAAAAAGAAGGCTTGAGTATTTCGTTAGACGATTTTGGTACAGGGCATTCATCACTAACTCGTCTGAGTGACTATCCAATTGACTGTATTAAAATCGATCGTAATTTTGTTGAACGCATGACCAAAGATTCTTCTGCACTTGCGATTGTCAAAGCGATTACACAGCTCGGCTCTAGTATTTCCATGGATATTTTGGTTGAAGGAATTGAGAATACGGAGCAGCTCAATGTACTCAAAGACTGCGAATGCCAAAAAGGCCAAGGGTTCTATTTTTATCGCCCTATGAGCTTTGAACATATCAGCGCGCTGTTAGAAGTCCGTTAGTACATGCATTCATGCTCTAGGATTACCATGCATAACCATCTACATATATGGCAACATAGACACGGCAACGCAATACAATGATATAGCCACATGCAATCAATCAGGTGACGGCTCGCCAAAACCAACTATTCTATGTGCTAAAAAATCGCGCTCAACTTAACGTACCCAGCGTATGATATATTCCTCAATTTCGTCAGGATCAATATCCAACTCACTAATACAACGGCCCGCAGCTGTTTTCTTTGCCGTTATGACAGTTTGTCGATTACCCGAAATCAAATAATGCCAAGAAGGTAATTTTTTTCCCTCTTGAACCCGTTTGTATGCACAACTTGAAGGCAACCAACGAATGGTATCCACTTGTACTGGCGTTAGTTGAATACAGTCAGGTACTGAGTCTTTACGATGCGTATAATCCGAGCACTGGCCTGTTTTACAATCCAATAACTGGCAAGCAACATTGGTATACGCCACTTCCCCAGTTTCATCATCTTCAAGTTTGATGAGACAACACAAACCACAGCCATCACATAGCGCTTCCCATTCAGTCGCATTTAACTCTGCAAGCGTGTAGTTGTTCCAAAATTGAGGGCGTAAAGTTTCCGTCATCATCATCGTATCAGTCTAAAAAAGCACAATCAGTATAGCAGTACATTTATGGCCTTTGCGGATTCCATCAGATCTTTAAGCATGCTGAAATAGATTAAAACTTAATCAACAGATTGCCAACGAAAGATCAACATTAGCTTGAACTTCATCACACTATACTGAATATGAAAAGAAAAACTTGGAGAATAACAATGTTCCGTTGGGCGATTATATTTGCTGTGATTGCACTCATTGCCAGCTTATTAGGATTTGGTGGTGTTGCTGGTCTTTCTAAAGACTTTGCTGTGATTCTGTTGGTTATTGCAGTGATTCTAGCAATCGTAGGCTTTCTCTCACGAGGCAAAGTCTAAAAGCGACGTTAAATTCTGAAATGCCATAATATCTATGACACAAAAAAACAGCACCTCATATGCTGTTTTTTTTGGACTCAATTCTAGGTGATATCGTCACCTAGACTACATCTTTAAGGTTTTAAATGACGGGGTCTAAAACCCATCGCGATTAATGCAATCAAATATGCCACAACGCCAACCACACATAGACCAATCACTTCGATAACACGCATCCATTGAGATACATCACCGTTGTACCATGTTAAGGCATACCATAAAGCCCCAATCATCACGATATTGGCCACTGCAAATTGCACAGCCAGCTTTTTCCAATGTGCGCCAAAACGGAAAATATTGCGTTTGTGCAGATAGAAATACAGCATACCCGCATTGACCAAAGCAGAACCAGAAGATGCCAAAGCCAAGGCCATGTGCTCTGCATGCCAATCAATCAGTTTAAAGAAACCAATAAAGATAACGTTTAAAATGGCATTGGCTGCAACCGCCATCAAGCCAACACGTACTGGTGTTTTAGTGTCTTGCTGCGCATAAAATCCCGGTGCAAACACCTTAATTAACATAAATGAAATTACACCCGCACTCATACATTGCAGTGCCAAAGCGGTCATCTGTGTGTCTTCTAAGCTAAATGCGCCACGTTGGAATAAGGCTTGAATAATAGGTGTAGACAACATAAATAAAGCAATACTGGCTGGAATACCCACCAAAATAATTACTTTGGCTGCCCAATCAATCATGCCACGGAATTTGGCTTGATCTTGTTCAGCATGGCGGGCTGACAGTGACGGTAGAATAACCGTACCAATCGCAACCCCAATTAAGCCCAAAGGTAGCTCTGTCATACGTTCTGCACTGTATAACCATGACACAGAGCCATCTTGCATAAAGGACGCCCAAATGGTGTTAAGCAACAGGTTAATTTGCGTCACTGACACACCAAAGAGCGCAGGGAGCATCAATTTCATGATGCGATCCACACCTTCGTGTTTAAAATCGACTTTGGGTGGAATCAGTAGTTTTTTCTTCCAAAGCTCTGGAATTTGAATCACCAACTGCAAAATACCCGCAATAAATACGGCCCAACCCAGTGCCATAATCGGCTCTGCCATATACGGCGTAAGCCACCATGCACCTGCAATCATGGCTAAGTTCAGCAATACGGGGGAAAATGCTGGCGATAAAAATGAGCCATAACTATTTAAAATACTACTGGCAAAAGCAGTCAACGACATAAACAGTAAATACGGAATCGTTAAACGAAACATCTCTGTTGCCAAAGCAAATTTTTCTGGGTCATTATGAAAACCTGGCGCATAAATATATAAAATTGCAGGTGCAGCAATCATGGCCAAGAAAGTCAACGCAGTCATAAAACTTGCGAGACAGCCAAATACGCGACTAATGAGAATTTGTACCTCGGCATGCGTACGACTGGTTTTATATTCCGTTAGTACAGGAATAAAAGCTTGTGAAAATGCCCCTTCGGCAAATAAGCGCCGAAAAAAGTTTGGAATACGAAACGCCACCACAAAGGTGTCGAAGTCCTTCCCTGCACCAAATACGTTGAGCAAAACAATGTCTCGTACCAAACCCAATACGCGTGACAACATGGTCATTGCACTGACTATAACGGTTGACCGCCAAAGTGCCATCGTCTTCACCTAATTTTTAAATTGGCGCTATTGTAATGAAAGTTATGCCAACATTTCATTGGTTAAATTAGCGCTAGTTTGGTTATTTATTTGTTTTTAAAATGATGTAATTGTTTCCGAAACAATGCCCAGTCAAAAAAAGGGCCTGGATCGGTTTTACGCCCTGGAGCAATATCTGAATGTCCTGCCAAATGCTGTTGAAGCTGAGGATAAGCCACTTGCAAACATGCGGTGACTTCGGTCAACACATCATATTGGGCCTGTGTAAACGGTAAATCATCACTGCCTTCTAGCTCAATGCCTATGGAATAGTCATTGCATTCTTTTTTGCCTAAATAGCTAGATCGGCCTGCATGCCATGCACGGTCATTAAAATTGACAAACTGTAGTACTTCCCCACTGCGTAAAATCAGCAGATGCGCTGAAACTTGCATACCTTCAATAGTCTGAAAATAGGGATGCTGTGACCAGTCCAATTGATTTTGAAAAAACTGCTCAATATAACCGCCACCAAATTGTGATGGAGGCAAACTAATATTATGCACCACGAGCAATTGAATCTCGGTCTGTTCAGGGCGCTGATTATAATTAGGCGATGGCACTTGGCGCGCCCCCAGCAATTGGCCCTCACAGACCTGAAAATTTGCCTCTCTTGGCATAAATCAATCCTAATTCATCTGATGTCATGCCGTATGTAATATACGACCTTCTGCCATGCTAAAACTTTCAATCTAAAATCTCAATTCGAGCTACCGATCCCCCGCGGAAATATCGCTCATTTTTTAATGAACAATGCTAATATAACGCGCAAATTTTCCTCGGGTAAAAAAGAGACGGAACTTCTATGAGCATATCTCAAACCTTGCTTGAACAAACTATTCAAATCAATATTCAACAGGCGCTACAAGAAGATATTGGTGAAGGTGACATCACTGCGCTACTTACCCCAGAGGAAGAACAAGCCACTGCAACTATCATTAGCCGTGAAAGCATGATTCTTGCAGGTCAGCCATGGGTGAATGCACTCATTCAGGCCTACGATTCAAATGTACAAATCACATGGCTTAAAAATGATGGTGATCGTGTAGAAGCCAATGAAGCATTTTTAAAATTAGCGGGTTCAGCACGTAGTTTATTAACGGTAGAACGCCCAGCCTTAAACTTTGTACAGACATTGTCTGCTGTTGCTACAAAAACAGCTCACTATGTACAACAGCTTGAAGGCTTAGAAACCAAACTGCTTGATACACGTAAAACCTTGCCTGGCCTACGCATTGCACAAAAATATGCTGTCGCCGTGGGTGGCGGTCAAAATCACCGCTTAGGTTTGTTTGATGCTTTTCTAATTAAAGAAAATCACATTATGGCAGCCGGTGGTATTGCTCAAGCGATTGCCAAAGCACATAGCATTGCACCGGGTAAACCCGTAGAAGTAGAAGTGGAAACTTGGGATGAGTTAAACCAAGCCCTCGAAGCGAAAGCAGACATTGTGATGCTGGATAACTTTAGTCAGCAACAAATGATTGATGCAGTGAAGCATGTCGCAGGTCGTTGCAAACTAGAGGCTTCAGGTAATATTACCATCGCGAATTTACGTGAAGTTGCCACAACGGGTGTTGATTATATTTCTATGGGTGTTCTGACCAAAGATGTAATCGCTGTAGATCTGTCTATGCGTTTTAATGCCTAATGCATCATTAAAAAAAGCGTAGCCAAAGCTACGCTTATTTTTATGCAGTATTTTTTGCTTAAACAGCACCCATAAATGGATCTGAATAGCCATGCTCACCGGTTTCAATCCGTCCAGCAAAGCGACGTTCAAAACCTGATGATGCACCTAGACTCACGCTAAAGTCATACCAACCATGCACACTGCTCATGTCCAGCATCAATTCTGCTTCACTGCCTGAAGTGGTTTTTATAACCCATGTTTTGCCATCTAAATAAGCATTGGCTTTTACGGCAAGTTCTGCACTTTGCGCTCCATCCTGACGGACTTTCAAAAAAATACGTGGTGCGCATTCTTCCATACATACACGAATTTCAGGCAAAACTTCTCGCTGGTTTTTGTCTTGAGCATCGCCTTTAAAGCTCCGATGAAAACCATTTGGTCCCAATACCCACAGATCATATTTTCCATCTTGAAGTATCCAGTCATCATCCAGTTGCTTACCCGCTTCAACCATATAACGACGGGGTACCGCATTTAAATCGAGCTGGTTATACACATGAAAAACGCCAGCTTGTGTGCCTGTATTGGAAAACAGTAATTTCACGTGCTGGGTTGTCATATTGAGTTTGGCACTGCAATGCAATATATAAGGCAAAGCCCGCGATGGACGCACGCCTATTTCTTGCATAGGCTTGGTTTGCAAAGTTGGTACTTGAACTTGGCTGAGTTTTTCTTGGTTGCTACGAATCAGGTCTGCTTGTGCCTTAGTTCGACTGCCTTCTAAAGTAGGCAATACTTGGGTATTTGGGGTCTTAAAATCAAAAGCTGAACGTAAATCGCCACATACCGCACGTCGATAAGGACTAATATTCGGCTCATGCACACCAAAGCGTTGCTCTAAGAATTGAATAATTGAGGTGTGGTCAAATACTTGTGAATTGACCCATCCACCACGACTCCAAGGGGAAATTACATACATGGGCACCCGAATACCTGGCCCATATACTCCATGCCAAAAATTACTGTTCTGTCCATTCACAAATTCAAGGCGAGGTTGGCTCACCGCCCCTGCTACAGCTGGATGATTAAAATATTCATAAGAAAGTGCTTGTTCCGATAAGGTCGTTTTGCCGTGCTGTTTTAGAATATCGCCTTGCGCATTAATCTCACGCGAAGGTGCTGAAGGTGAAGGCACATGATCAAAGAAGCCATCATTTTCATCAAAATTGACCAACAGCGCAGTTTGGCTCCACACCTCAGGATGATCCGTTAGTGCATTGAGTAACTCTTGAATATACCAAGCACCTTGAACAGGGCTCGATGGCCCAGGGTGCTCACTATAAGTTGCTGGCGCAACAATCCAACTCACTTGCGGTAATTTATTCTGTTGCAAATCTTGTTTAAATTGACCCAATAGACCACCGTCATTCGGCATGGTATTGGCAATGCCTTTATACAATGGCTCTTTTGCATCAATTACTTCATCATAAGCCGGACAAACAGCGACTGCATGGCTTACAGGCTGACCCGAACGCTCATTGGCAGCACGGTATTGCTTAAAGCCTGCCAATGGATTGTCGGTAAAATTATCGGGCATATTTTGATAAATTTTCCAGCTCACGCCTGCTTGCTGTAAACGCTCTGGGTAGGTCATCCAATCATAGCCTAGCGCTGAACTACCCATTTCATCAAACTCATTGACAACACTCGCCACCCCGGCCCCAGTAGGCCCATTCGTTCCCGTCCAAATAAACTGACGGTTTGGGTTGGTTCCTGCATGCATGGCACAGTGGTAGGCATCGCACAAGGTAAATGCATCTGCCAGTGCATACTGAAATTCAACTTCTGCTTTTTTAAAATAGCCCATCGATTGGGGCTTCTTATGCTCTACCCAATTGCCCATACGACCACAGTCCCAAGCCGCTTGACCATCTTTCCATGAATGTGGCGTACCACTGACCCGCTGTGCATTGCCTAATCGGCTGTCTAAATGATAAGGAAAATATACCTTTTTATTTTGATCATACTGTGCCCAAACCTGTCGTCCGTCTACCAATGGAATCGCAAAGCGATCTCCAAAGCCACGTACACCTTTGAGCATGCCAAAATAGTTATCAAAGGAGCGATTTTCTTGAGTTAAAATAATCACATGCTTGATATCTTGAAGAGTACCTGTTTCTACTTTTGCATCAATGGCTAAAGCTTTTTGAATACTGAGCGGAAAACCCGCTAAAGCTGCCGTACCCAAAAGGGTTTTTGACGAATTCACTAAAAAATCACGACGGTTCATATTAATATCCTGTTTTTATTCTTAGGGTGCACAGTGCATTTTGCAATTGGATTCAGCTGTTGGCGGTTGTACATTCCCTTCTGCCTGATCGTCTTTACATGCACTCAAAAGCAGGACTGAACTCATCATGAGTCCAACAAAAAAAATTCGCATTTGTATTTCCTCTTTGTAAATACCCCCATAGAAATAGCGTACAGCGATGACCAAAACATGATGCTTTCATGTCAAACAGATGAAAAAAACGCACCCGAAGGTGCGTTTTTTCTGGTCACTGTGGTCTTACCAACCCAATGCCTCTTGTTGTTTCTTAATCAATTCTTGAATGCCTTTTTCTGCCAATTCAAGCATTTCGTTGCACTGTGCACGAGTAAATGGTTTATCTTCTGCAGTCCCTTGAATTTCAATGAACTCGCCAGCTTGTGTCATCACCACGTTTAAATCTGTTTGGCAATTTGAGTCTTCTTCATAGCAAAGATCAAGTAACGCTTCGTCTTGATACATACCTACAGAAATCGCCGCCACTAAACCTTTTAATGGATCATGCTTAATCTTTTTCTTTTCAAGCAACACATTCATTGCATCAATCAATGCAACAGCCGCACCTGTAATAGATGCCGTACGTGTACCACCATCAGCTTGAATCACATCACAGTCAATCGTAATGGTATTCTCACCCAATTTTTTCAAATCCACCATGGCACGTAAGCTACGGCCAATTAAGCGTTGGATTTCTTGCGTACGACCACTTTGTTTACCACGGGCTGCTTCACGGTCAGAACGTGTATGCGTAGAACGTGGCAACATGCCATATTCTGCTGTAACCCAACCTTGACCTTGGCCTTTTAAAAAACGCGGTACTGAGTGATCGATACTGGCAGTACACAACACTTTTGTATGACCAAATTCAACCAATACCGAACCTTCGGCATAACGTGTGTAGTTACGGGTAATTTTGACATCACGTAATTGATCTAATGCTCGCTGGTCGATACGCATAAAGGGTCCTTCATTTTACTAAATTACAATGCGCTTCAGTATAGCAGAAGCCTGCTTCGAGTTTGACCACCGTACTCTGCCTTTTACAAAACACTGCATGAATTCAAATCATGTTCGCATACGGTATCCCCCTATTTTCCATGCCAGATCATCTCTAGGTGGGACATCCAATTTTTGCTAGACTGCAAAAAAGGATTTTTGGAACATAACATGTCGATACGCGATGAACGTAAACAACAAAGTCGACAAGCACTTTTAGATGCAGCCTTAACACTCAGTGGGCAAGGGCGTGCCTTTAGCAGTATGAGTCTGCGTGAAATTACCAAAGCCGCCAACTTAGTGCCCACAGCGTTTTATCGGCACTTTAATGATATGGATGAGCTGGGTTTAGAACTGGTCGATCAAACCGCCTTACAGCTCAAACAAATGCAATATCAAATGGGACAAGTGGTTCAACATCAGCCCGACACACGCATTCAAAACTGTATTCAGCTACTGTTTAAACATATTCAAATGCACCCAGAGCCTTGGATTTTTTTTATTGCAGAACGCTGGGGTGGCTCGGCATGTTTACGCTATGCCATACAACGTGAGATTCAATATTTAACCACCGATTTAAGTGCAGATCTGGGCCGTACCCAAACCCTAAATCACATTCATCTACAGCATGATTTACAGGTCTTGTCGCAAATATTAATGAGCTTGGCTTTCAATTGGGCCATGAGCTGGATGGACTTACAGCGCTCTGTTAGCCCTGAAGAACTTGGTGCGCAACAAGAACAACTCAAACTCGGCGCAATTACTCAAGTTCAACTGCTCTTCCGTGGGATTTTGCATTGGGATCGCAATCAGTCATCGGTATAAGACGCAATCTCTAAGCATAAAAAAAACCCGCAACTTGCGGGTTTTTATTGAGTGTTGGCTTATTTGCCTGAACGCTCTTTTTCAATTAAGTAATTTAATACTTGAGTTACTTTGCCATCTTCACCTTGAATGACATATTTACCATTCACCGTTACTGCAGGCACACCTGTCAATTGATAACGTTTTGCAAGATCTTGAGCTTGCGCAATTTTAGATGCGATTGGGAAAGAATCGTATGTACTATTAAATTTAGCTTCTGGAATACCAAACTGGGTGAAGTATTTTGCAAAAGCAGCTTTTTCTAAAATAGGTTGTTGGCCTTCATGAATTGCATGGAATAACATCAAATGTGTTTTTGGGCGTATGCCTAATGCTTCAGACACATAATAAGCACGCGCACCTTGTTCCCATACTGAATTCATGGCCGCAGGTGTGCGCACAAAGCGTACATCTTTAGGCATTTTCTTTAACCACGTTTGCATGTGTGGTTCAAGTTTAAAACAGTGTGGACAGCCGTACCAAAAGAATTCACGAACTTCAATTTTCCCCGGAACCTCAACTTGTACAGGGTTTGCGAGCACTGTATAGTCTTTTCCTGCAACAAAGTCAGCGGCCATCGCGCTACCAGAAATGGCAAAAACAGCAGTGACCAAACTGCCGAAAAGGAATTTTTTCATTGAGATTATAGTCCTCTAACTCATTATGATTAGCTTATGCGATCACTATAAATCATTTATACAAATTTCGTTTCCATTCTGTGAAGTTTTTTAGCGCTTTTATCGCTTTTTTTAGAATAAGCGCTACACTAATAAGCCTCTGACTTTATTTTAAAATATAACCCTTGCCTGAGGTGAACCCATGTCGCAGTTGAATGTTGATCCACAAGAAATTGCTAAGTTTGAAGCATTCGCTGCCATCTGGTGGGACCAGAACTCTGAATTCCGCCCATTACACATGATTAATCCACTACGTTTAAACTGGATTGATGAACATTCGGGTGGTATTACAGGTAAAAAAGTCCTTGATGTCGGCTGCGGTGGCGGTATTTTGGCAGAAAGCATGGCACGTCGTGGCGCGCAAGTCTTAGGTATCGATATGGGCCTTGCACCGCTGAATGTGGCACGCCTGCATGCCGAACAAGAAGGTGTGAACAATATTGAATATCGTCAAGTGCCCGTAGAACAATTGGCAGAAGAACACGCGGGGCAATATGATGTTGTGACGTGTATGGAAATGCTTGAACATGTACCAGATCCAGCCTCAATTATTGCAGCTTGTAAAAAGTTGGTGAAACCAGGTGGCCATGTATTTTTCTCGACCATTAACCGTAATCCAAAATCTTATTTATTTGCCATTATTGGTGCTGAGTACGTATTACGCATGTTGGCGAAAGGCACACATGACTATCATAAATTTATTAAGCCTTCAGAGCTGGCACATGACATCCGTGGTGCAAATTTAAAACTTAAAAATATGACTGGCTTACACTATAACCCACTGACCAAACGCTATTGGCTCGCACCTAATGTAGACGTTAACTATATGGTTCATACCATCAGTGAAGGCGCACAATGAAAGCCGTACTGTTTGATTTAGACGGTACGCTCATCGACACTGCAGCCGACTTTATTCGGATTTTGCAAGACATGTGCCGCGAGAAAGGTTGCCCTGTCGTGGATGCCGATTTGATCCGTACGCAAGTGTCGGAAGGCGCACGTGCGATGGTGAAATTGGTTTATCCAGAGCTGGATGTAGAAGACCCTGTGTTTCTCGATCACCGCCAAGACTTTCTGGATCGATACGGCGCCGATATTGCCGTCGACACCGACTTATTTATTGGCATGCAAGCGTTATTGACTGAACTTGAGCAGCAACAGATTCCATGGGGGATTGTGACCAACAAACCCCGCTGGCTGAGTGAATCTTTGCTACAAGCATTAAACTTAACTGAGCGCTGCTCGGTGTTGGTTTGCCCTGAAGATGTCCGTAACACTAAGCCAGATCCAGAGCCCATGTATTTGGCAGCCGATCAGATTCAGATTGCCGCCAAAGATTGCATCTATGTGGGTGACCATCCACGTGATATTGACGCTGGGCGCAGTGCAGGCATGTACACGATTTTAGCAGCCTATGGCTATTTGCCACTTCAGTATAAAGATGACTTAACAGCCTGGCATGCAGATTGTATAGTGAATACTGTTGTAGAATTACACGATGTCATTCGTCAGCACGTTATGGGTACAAACAGCATCCATCCTGCTCAAATATAGCCAAAATAAAGACTGAAAAAACACAATAAAACGAGGAGATAGACAATGAAATATTCAGAATATCAGCCTCGCCCCGATCTACTCAAAGATCGCATTATCCTAATTACAGGTGCGGGCGATGGTATCGGTCGTGCAGCCGCAATCACTTATGCTCTTCATGGCGCAACGGTGGTTTTGCATGGTCGTACACTGAACAAACTTGAAGTGATTTACGATGAAATTGAAGGTTTGGGCGCACCACAACCTGCGATTTTACCGCTTCAACTGTCTAGTGCTTCTTCACGTGATTATGAGTTATTAGTCGATACGCTCGAACGCCAATTTGGTCGTTTGGATGGTATTTTGCATAATGCAGGCATTTTGGGTGAGCGTACGCCACTGGCACATTACCCTGCCGATGTTTGGGATGATGTGATGGCGGTAAACTTACGTGCCCCGTTTGTTCTCACGCAAGAATTATTGCCTCTATTGCAAAAATCAGAGCATGCCTCTGTAGTTTTTGCCAGTTCAGGTGTAGGTCGTGAAGCACGTGAAAACTGGGGCGCTTATTCTGTGTCTAAAATAGCCATTGAGGCTGTGAGCACTTTATTTGCCAAAGAAAATCAGCACCCTAACATTCGCTTTAACTGCATCAATCCAGGGGCAACACGTACTGCTATGCGTGCAAAAGCCTACCCAGATGAAGACCCAAAAATCTTACCGACACCAGAGCAAATTATGCCTGCCTATTTATACTTAATGGGCGATGACAGCTTAGCCTTAAATGGTGCCAGCATAGATGCACAAGATGCTTAAGTGTTTGGCTTAACTGATGCATGAAATCAAAGGAGGCTCTGGCCTCCTTTTTTAGGGCATATACATTCATGCCACATTGGCTTGTAATTCCAGACAATATGCGGATACTTATGCCAAACGTTTTAAGCAATGAGTGTCTGACATGTCTGACTTTAGCAATATTACTGTAACGCCAACCGAAGATGGCATGCTCAATCTATTGATTGATGGCAAAGCTATTTCTGAAAAATATGGGATGAAGTTTGATCCAAGTATTTTGGATGACCTAAAAGCCTTAGAAAATGGCCAGAATGTGAAGCTATTTGAACAGTTTGTATTTTCACATACTGACCTAAACTTCGAACATCGTTACCAGTACGTGCTTTGTATTGTGAAACAAGATGACCGCTATGCAACTGCAAAAAGTTTTGTTTACCGCATTACAGCAGAAGGCCAACCACCTGTTGAACACGTGATTACCAAGCAAGGTGTTCCAATGACTGAGCAAGATGTCCGTGAATTTATTCAAGCACATTTGCAAAAATCGCTTACAGACTACACCGACCTTCAATTTGCTTACTAAGCCTGTATCGAGCTCCCTCCTATTTTGAGTGGCTCAGGCTAAAGCTAGATCCTTCTTATAGGTTTAAAACTATTGGTCGCGCCATCACAAGGCAACTCAGTGTGCCTTGTGTGATTTTTTTGCCAACCCTTTTTGATATCATTAAGTTCTGTACACATTCTGAATGGGCTACTTTACAGCATTAATCGTATTTTTAAATTATTTTTATAATATTATTCGGTTTTTAAAATAAATCGACCTCCTCTATGCTCACTGCATTAATTTTGTAGTCGCAACACTTGGGAGATAGATCATGGTCGATCAACAACGTAAAACTGAAATTATTCGTTCAATTGAACAACTACAATTGTCTACAGCACTCATTATGGCACTGGATCATGCAAACTCAGCAGAAGCAGTCGCTGAAGCTGTATATTGCCTATCAGGCTTGAGTGAACAGTGGAACTAAAGCCAAAGCCTCACTTGCCCATACAATTTCATCTATTCACCAGCCCAAAAGGATTGAATAAAAACATCTTGCTTTATTCAATCCAACATTCATATTCATCACAATAAGCAGATTTGATCATTTATAGATCTGCATTTTTGACGCATAATATCCTGATTATCTCTGCTTTATTTAAAGAATTATCGCAATATCTTCACAGTTTCTCTGCATTTTTTGCGTAGAGTAATCCTATACACTATGAATCATTTAAATGAGGACTCAACATGAAAAAGATTTTGACTGCATTCGCAATCTCTTTCAGTGCTTTGACAGCAAGCAGTATTTCTATTGCTGGTCCTCATTTTGACCACAAGGATGGTTATGATCAGCCCCGTGAATTTAACCGTGGGCAGGCGAAAAAATATCGTGAATTCCGTGAAAATAATGATGACGAACGTATGGATATGCGCCGTATGCGTGAAGAACGCGGTGTAAAACGTTTGCAACAACATAAATGGCAAGCGGGTTACGTGCTCCCACAACATTATCGTGGTGATGGTTATAAAGTCGATTATCGAGACCAAAACTTGCCACGCCCAGATCGTAATCAACAATGGTACAAAATCAATAATGACTATATTTTAGTGAACTCAGAGACCAACAGCATTATGCGTATTTTAGGTCTTTAAACCCCTTACACTGCATAGCCCAACATCGTTTGGGCTTTTTTTATGCCACTACTTTTTGCATGCTCGTAGCTTCAGCCCTGGATAGAGCCATAGCCTATTCTCAGCCTACTATTTTTCTTCACACATTTCACAATTCCACTCTATATCGCTCACGCTTTCTCTGAACTTTGTCGGTAATTTAAAGTTATCGAAACAGTAAAGCACTACAGCAATTTAGGTGAATGAAATGAAAAAACTGATCTCTTTTGCGACCCTTGCACTTTCAGGTTTAATCGCAACTTCGGCAATGGCGGCGCCTGATCATCGTTTTGATGACCGTCGTGGCAACCCATCACCAAGCCACATGCAAGCCCAAGATGCACGTTGGGACCATAACCGTTCACAACAATGGAACAATAAAAATCAGTGGAATCAACAACGCGTTAACCCAAGCCGTGAATGGCGTAGTGGTCAGACCTTACCACGTGAATTTCAGTCAACACGCTATAAAGTCAGTGACCGCGAAGCACGTAAATTGCCAAATACTGGACGCTACCAACAATGGTACAAAGTAAATGGTGACTATGTCCTCGTCAATGAACGTAACGATCGCATCGTACGAATCATGGGCTAATTCCTAAACCTCGGTGAAGCCCCCCCTTTTGCACCTGTATAATTCAACTTATACAGGTGTTTTTTTGTCTGCGTAGCGCCTTTCTATTTTCTCTGTATGGTTTTTTTGATTAGAATCAATATACCCGTAATCTCGGCATAGGCCTGCACATGACTTCAATGGACGTTTCTCAAAGCACAACTTTACAATACGTGCATTGGTTTCGGCATTCTGCACCCTATATTAATGCTCACCGCGGGAAAACCTTTGTCATTATGTTTGATGGTGAAGCGGTTTTACACGCAAACTTCCAACATATTATTCATGACATTGCGTTATTTCACTCTTTAGGTATCCGTTTAATTTTAGTGTATGGCGCACGCCCACAAATTAATCAGAACCTCCAAGCCAGCGGGCTCACAACACCATTTCACCATCATCGCCGTGTGACGACGCGTGAATCTTTAGGCGCAGTAATGAATGCGTCTGGTTCGATTCGTTTGCAAATTGAAGCACTGCTGTCGATGGGGCTGGCAAATTCACCTATGTATGGCGCACGCATTGATGTCGTGTCAGGCAATTTAGTGACTGCAAAACCCTACGGTATTCGTGAAGGTGTCGATTTCCAATTATCAGGTGAAGTGCGTAGCATTGATACCGATGCGATTTCGCGCCATTTGCTCAATCAGAATATTGTATTGCTTGGACCTACAGGCTATTCCACTACGGGTGAAGTGTTTAATTTATTGGCTGAAGAAGTGGCAACCAAAACTGCAATTAGCCTCAAAGCGGATAAATTGATTTTCCTTGGTCGATCTGCTGGGCTTATGGATGAACACGGTCAATTAATTCGTGAACTCTTACCCCACCAGCTAGAGGAGTATCTTTTACAATATCAAGATGCCAACCCCGACATTTTATTACATTTAAATGGCGCAAAGACCGCCTCATTACAAGGTGTGCATCGGGTACATCTCATTTCTTATGCCACTGATGGTGCCATGCTAGAAGAACTGTTTACCCGTGATGGTTCGGGCACCATGATTACCGATGCGCATTATGAAGAAGTCCGTACTGCGAATATTCAGGATGTCGGTGGCTTAATTAATTTGCTTCGCCCATTGGAAGAAGAAGGTATTTTGGTCTATCGCTCACGTGAACGCTTAGAAAATGAAATTGAACAATTTGCCGTGATTGAACGTGACGGCACAATTTTAGCCTGTGCCGCACTATACCCAATTCCGACCGCTGAAGGTGAATTACGTTCGGCCGAAATTGCCTGCGTTGCAGTGCATCCGAGCTACCGCAAATCCAATCGCGGTAGTCAAATCTTGCATTATTTAGAAGAAAAAGCCAAAGCGTTGGGCATTGAGCAATTGTTTATTCTGACCACACGAACCGCACATTGGTTTATCGAACAAGGCTTTGAATCTGCCAGTGTGGATGATTTACCGAATGCACGTCAGGCTTTATACAACTACCAGCGTAATTCCTTGGTGTGTATCAAAACTCTTTAAGCTGGTTTAGACCGCCCTGCTTAGCTCAATTTTGACTAAGTTTATCTCTAAATTTTCGCAGGCCTCACTCTGGGCTTATCCGCAACAAGAGATAAGCTTATGCATAGATCTTATATTCTAAAATAAACATTATATTTCAATAGATTAAAATCATTAAAACACGATATCTCTCATTATTTTTTAAGCAGAAAATTGCATAAGTTTTGCTGTTTTTTATTTATCTTTTTTCTTCATTAGAACTTTAAGTTTTTTTATTTTTTTCGAAAAAGAAAATTCATTAGCGTATGTGCATTCCATGTCGTTCTTATTTTAGGTTCAGGAGCAACCTGCTATGCGCATCATCCCTTCTCAATTTTGGACAAAATCATTCGCTCTGTCTGCTGCGACTGTTGCTGTCATGATGCTGACGGGTTGCTCTAAAGACCAAGCCAAAGAAACCATTACATTAAATATTGGTTTTCAAAAATACGGCATTCTGCCAATTGTGAAAGAACGTGGCAATTTAGAAAAAGCCTTGCAAGAACAAGACGTCAACGTTAAATGGGTAGAATTTCCTGCAGGGCCACAGCTTTTAGAAGGACTCAATGTTGGAAGTGTTGTCTTAGGTGAAGCGGGTGAAGCACCGCCTATTTTTGCACAAGCGGCCAACTCAAATTTAGTTTACGTGGCTAACCAGCCTGCTGCACCGAAAGCAGAAGCATTGCTGGTACCTAAAAACTCTACCATCAAAACTGTAGCAGACCTGAAAGGCAAACGCGTGGCCTTAAACAAAGGCTCGAACGTCCATTACTTATTGTTAAAAGTATTAGAAGCGAATCACTTAACACTTAATGATATTGAGGTGATTTATTTACCGCCTTCTGACGCACGAGCAGCCTTTGAAAAAGGCGCTGTAGATGCGTGGGTGATTTGGGACCCATTCTTTGCAGCAGCCGAACAACAAATTAGTGCACGAGTATTGGCCACCGGTGAAAACTTAGTCAGCAACCATCAATTTTATTTGGCTGACCGTAAGTTTGCCGAAGCCAATCCTAAAGTCATTCAAGCTGTCGTTAAAGAATTGAATTTATCTACAGAATGGGTAGCAAGTCATCAAGATGAAGCTGCCAAATTACTCGAAAAGCCAACCAGCTTAGATTTCAATATCTTAAAAAGCTCTATTTCACGCATGGGTTTTGGCGTTCAACCTATTAGCCCTGCGGTGATTAGCGAGCAACAGCGTGTTGCAGATGCGTTCTATGAGCAAAAGCTCATTCCAAACAAACTCAACATTGATGCTGCCATTATTAAATAATTTTTTAACACTTTCATTTTATTTCCCGCAGGACTGGCATTAAACATCTGATGATTTGATACAGCCTGTTGGATGACCGAGCACATTCAAAATTAAGGAACAAATATGAAAATTTTTTGGTTTATTCCAACTCATGGTGATAGTCGCTACCTAGGCACGAGCAAAGGTGCACGTGTTGTTGATCATGCTTATATGAAACAAATTGCCGTAGCAGTAGATAACTTAGGCTACGAAGGTGTTTTAATTCCAACAGGTCGTTCATGTGAAGACCCATGGTTAACCGCTGCCAGCTTGATTGATGCAACCAAAAAATTAAAATTCCTTGTTGCACTTCGCCCAGGAGTAACTACACCTGCATTGGCTGCACGTATGGCGGCAACTTTTGACCGCTTGTCGGGTGGTCGTGTATTACTCAATTTAGTGACTGGCGGTGATGAGCAAGAGCTCAAAGGTGATGGCGTATATGAAGACCATGCCACACGTTATAAAACTGCAAATGAATACACCACCATTTGGCGTGAAATTTTAACTCGCTCGCATACAGGTGAAAGTTATACCTTCCATGGTGAACGCCTAAGTGTAGATGATGCAAAATTATTGTATCCACCTGTGCAACAACCGTATCCACCGCTTTGGTTTGGTGGTTCTTCAGATGATGCGATTGAGTTGGCTGCATCACAAGTAGACACTTATCTCACATGGGGTGAGCCACCTGCTGCAGTCAAAGAAAAAATTGCCGTGGTGAAAGCCCGTGCTGAAGCCAAAGGACGTGAACTGAACTACGGTATTCGTTTACACGTGATTGTGCGTGAAACCAATGCCGAAGCATGGCAAGCAGCGGAAGAACTGATTCAATATGTGGATGATGCAACTATTCAAGCCGCTCAAGCCAAATTCAAAAGCATGGATTCCATCGGACAACGTCGCATGGCAGAACTCCACAATGGCGACCGTACAAAGCTTGAAGTATCACCTAACCTGTGGGCGGGTGTAGGTCTTGTACGTGGCGGTGCGGGTACAGCTTTAGTCGGTGACCCTGAAACTGTGGCAGCTCGTATTCAAGAATATGCAGACCTCGGCATTAATACCTTTATTTTCTCGGGCTATCCACATTTAGAAGAGTCTATTCGTTTTGCAGAATTAGTGTTCCCATTACTACCACTCGAAACCCAGCAGAAACTCACTCAACCTAATCTGACTGGCCCATTTGGCGAAATTGTCGCAAACAATTACACCCCAGATGAAAATAAAAAATCGATTCAGGAGCCAGCTTAAAATGTCTAAACCTGTTTCGGTCGAAGCCTTCGCGGAAAAGAAGGTTTCACGTGGAACACAACTTGGGCAGCGTTTGCTGCCTTGGTTGCTTCCCATTGTACTGATTTTGCTCTGGCAAGTTGCTTCCGTCACAGGGCTTTTACAAAGTCGTATTTTACCCGCACCAAGCGCTGTGATTAGTGCCTTCTGGACTTTGCTATTAAGTGGTGAACTTTGGAAACATGTACAAGTGAGTGCTGGTCGCGCACTGATGGGGTTATTGGTGGGTGGTGGTTTGGGTTTATTACTTGGCCTGCTTAATGGCTCATCCAAAGTGGCATCGAACTTACTCGATACCACCATTCAAATGATCCGAAACATCCCTGCACTGGCGCTTATTCCTTTGGTCATTTTATGGTTTGGCATTGATGAAAGTGCCAAGCTATTTTTAGTCGCAATCGGTGTATTTTTTCCAATTTATATTAATACCTATCATGGTATTCGCTCTGTCGATCCACAGCTCATCGAGATGGGAAAAAGCTACGGTTTAACTCGCTGGCAACTCTATAAAGACATTATTTTACCAGGTGCAATGCCATCAATCTTGGTTGGGCTACGCTTTTCGCTAGGCTTGGTTTGGGTTCTTCTGATTGTGGCCGAAACCATTTCTGCCCAAGCAGGTATTGGTTATATGACCATGAACGCACGTGAGTTCCTACAAACCGACATCGTTCTAGTGGGGATTTTACTGTATGCCCTATTGGGTAAATTAGCTGACGTTTTAGCCGTTGCTTTAGAGCGTTATTTATTACGCTGGCATGCTGGCTATCAAAAATAAAAAGGACACATGACATGACTGATTTAAGTATTGGCCGCCATGCCCAAGACAATCCAAATTCTCCTACTCAAACAGACATTAACCCAAATGCTGTGATTGGGGCTGACATTTACATCGAACAATTACATAAGTTCTATGGCAGTGTAAAAGTACTCGAAGACCTCGATCTACATATTCAGCCTGGTGAATTTCTTGCCATTGTTGGACGTAGTGGCTGTGGTAAAAGTACGCTATTACGTCTGATTGCTGATTTAGAAAAACCGAGCTACGGTGAAATCAAATTTAAATCAGCACGTCATATTCGTGAAGGCATTACCGCCGATGATATTCGTGTTATGTTCCAAGACCCACGACTTCTGCCTTGGCGTAGCATTGAACAAAATGTTCAGTTAGGCTTAGCCAAAGAGCAACACGCCAATGCTTCTGCTATGCTGGAAAAAGTCGGACTAAAAGAAAAAGCGGCCTTATGGCCTTCCCAGCTTTCAGGTGGCCAACGACAAAGAACTGCACTCGCACGTGCACTTTCGCATCAGCCACGCATTTTACTATTAGATGAGCCCTTAGGCGCATTGGATGCCCTGACCCGTTTAGACATGCAGAACCTGATTGAAAAACTTTGGACTGAACAAGGCTTTACTGCCATTTTAGTCACCCATGACGTTTCTGAAGCCGTTCAACTGGCCGATCGTATTATTTTGCTGGATAAAGGTCATATCGCCTCACAATTTAAGGTTGACTTGCCCCGCCCACGACAAAAAAATCTGGCTTTTAGCACACTGGAGCAACAGGTTTTAAATGCCGTGCTAGCCACCTAAGCAAAATAAGCTGTCATTATGCCCAGCACTGCATGCAGTGCTGGGTTTAAATCGTGTAGCTAAACTAAAAAATCACTTTAAAACCCTTCTTAAGCACCTAAACGGTGCAGAAATTGAGTGCTTTAATTTGAAATCAACGACTTCCACCAGATTAATGAATAAAAATAATCATTTTTTTCTTTATACATACTATTTTTTATTTGATTTTACCTAGGCTGTCAGGATAATTTAATAGACGATCTATAAAATAAATCACCATTATTCATAAAATTACAAAGTTTGGTTGTGCACAAGGCTGCTGATTTGCCGTACAATCCCCGATCCCCCTTTTCATTGTTTTAAAATGCTAATGGAACAAAAAAAGAGTACTCAAAAACGTAATCAGTTGCTTAGCGCCGCACTGGACGTATTTTCCCTATATGGTTTCAATGGGGCTAGCCTAGATGAAATCGCGCAAATTGCAGAAATGCATAAGTCGAATATTTTCTATTATTATGAAAATAAAGAAGCGCTTTATGTCGAAGTGTTAACCACTGTATTACAAAAATGGTTAGCGCCGTTGCAAACACTAGAAGCAGATTTAGAACCTGCTGAAGCGATTACCAATTATTTGATACAAAAAATTGAAGTATCGCGTACACAGCCTAAAGCATCTCGTTTGTTTGCACTCGAAGTAATTCAAGGTGCGCCACATATTCTAGAGATCCTAAAAGGACCTTTAAAGAAACTGGTTAAACGTAAAGCCAAAGTGATTAGTAACTGGCAAGAGCAAGGTAAAATTTCAAAGGATATCGATCCTGAAATTTTCATTTTGAATATCTGGGCTGTTACTCAAAACTATGCAGACTTTTCTACCCAAATTGAAATGGTCACAGGCAAAACCCTGCGTAACCGTAGCATGAACCAGCGTGTGATCGAACACACGGTGCACATGATGCTCTATGGTGCACTACCTCGTAATTAATTCGCTCTATTGCCAAACATGGCAATGATTGGCATTCGGCCATAACTCGATATGGCCGCCAACCTTTAGTTTTAAGATTTTAAACTTTGATATAACGATAATAATTTTTGCGCGCCTAACAATAAATTTTCTTCCCAATCCAAATGTGCTGTGTCATTTGCACCATCGGTAATATATTTTACCGAGATTAAGCGAACGCCCAGTTTTTTACATACTTTTGCGATTGCGTAGCCTTCCATATCCACTAAATTACACGGTACTTTCGGCAGCCCAGTTTCAAAGCTGTCGCCAGTACCGCAAATTCCTTGTGCTAAATGATTAAAATAAGGCTCAAGCTGAATCCCAGCAGGATACTCATCTTCCAGTGGCGTAACCCCTACTGCAAAGCCCAATGGCGACACATCCATATCACGCTGTACAAATTCAGTCACCTCAACCAATGCATGCGCATCAAAATGAGAACTCCCTGCGGTACCTAAGTTTAGTAAGGTTTTACAGCCCGTTTTTTGAATCACGTCATAGGCTTTAAATGCCGCATTGACTTTACCAATACCACTGTAGTGAACATTAATACCAGCCGACTCGAACAAGCCCTTCGACTCATTGGCTAAGGCCATCATTAGGGCCAAATCTTGTTTCATGCACCATTCCTCAAGTTAATGGCTACCGATATACCATAAATTGGCACAAAACAATAAAACCAGATGGCGAACGCACTGAATCTAACGCTTTAGATTGGGCTGAGCTCGGCCATAGATCTCAATAGTGTCTCTTGCTTGCTTTAAATTTGAAACTGCATGGGTCGCTTACCCAAAATAGATGGGGTTAAGGACTGATCATGACGTAAAGATTCTAAAATCTTTTCCAATGCAATATGCGCCATATCGCCACGCACACTATGTGAATGGGTCATTGGCATATTTTCTAAACCTTTACGGCGCGCCGCTAAAATTTTAATGTCTTGGTTATTCACTACCCACGTATACACGTTCACTGCGGGTTGAATCGCTTTAGCCAACACACGTGGTATTGGAAATTTATAACTTACACAGGTATATACTCGTGATTCATAAGGCCCAACAGGTGTAATCAGGCTATTAAAGACCATGCCTGAAGGCTCGCCCCAGTGGTATTCCACCAAGGTAATATTGGGTGCAATAAAACTATCGCGATGTACTTGCTGTGCACCATGTGGATTGGTGAGCCATGGCATCATTCCTACATCGGCTTCATGGTCATGATATTCCACCACTACTTTGCGTGGACTCACCTCAATGGTGGCATCTACAGCTTTGCCTGACTCAGAACGAAACCAACCTTCATGGACAAATATGGTATGGGTGACATCCATAATATTTTGCGCGACAGCCCCCATTTCACCATCATATTTACCCACCATATAATAGCTTTGCCAACCTGGCGCATCATAAAAAGGCAGTTTAAATATTTCTGGACGCGCTGTAGGGGCTTTATCTCCTAGATAGACCCAGATCAGGCCATCTTGCTCACAAACGTCATAACTACGCTGTTTAAACGCATGTGGTTTCTCTGGAAAAAATTTGCCATTCACACTTGGAATGTGCGCTACCTGACCATCAGCTTGATAAGACCAGCCATGATAAGGACACGTCACACAGCCATTGGTCATTTTGCCTGCTGAAAGTGGAACGCCTCGATGAACACATTGATCTAACAATACCGCGGCTTGTCCGTTCTTTTGGCGAAACACAACAAAGTTTTTACCATAAATAGTGGTTTGTAAGGGCTGATCTTTTTTTAATTCTTTAGAAGTACAAGCAACATACCATTCTTCTAATAAACCCTTGGCCTGATCCCAGAATTGAGTTTTTTCACACATTTTAAAATCCTGATTTCCATATAGAATTTTTATCTATTTAATTTTTATTGCGTTTTTTTAATTAATGGAGCGCATAAAATATGCCCGTCGCCAAGCATATTCTAACAGTTTAATGATTTTGCAAAATAGCATCCTGCAGATAAATCGTATCAGTATGGTCAAGTGGCAAGATCTTCAATTTAATGTCCCATCTATTCTGTATCATGAGCCATCATATTGCTCGCCCAGTCCATAAAGCATGCTGTCATCCCAGCATGCTCATGTTTGCCTATTCACTCAGCAAATCCCCAACCAATTACAAAGCTTTGTCAGTGCACTGTGCTGTGGCTTCCAAGTAGCTTTTTAAACACGGTGAAAAGAATAAATGTCCTTGGTAAAAACCCAGTGCGGTTTTGCTGGCCACCCATAGCCACAGCACGATCAAACCAACACCTAAACCGTAACCAAAGTGATAAATCCATGCCATGTTGAGTTGAGCAGCAAGGTTCAAGACTGCAAAGCAATACACGCCCAGTGGAAAAGTCAAAGCCCACCAACCTAAGTTAAAAGGCAATACACGTCTGTGATGTAATGTGGTCAATATCGCTAAACCTAACCACCACAAGCCAAAGCCCAATAGGATTAAACTACCTACGATACCTGCACCATGTAAGATCTGGCCCACATGTGCTAATCCAATGCTGGCCAATAAAGTCGGTGCTTGAGCACCTAGCACTAACAGGGCAAAAGCACCTGTGCCAATAGGACCCAACGCCAACCAATTACTAATTGCCAGTTCTTTGACAGGTAATTGATGCAACGCCAAACGAAGCATTAAGATGGTTAAAATCGCAAAAGCAGGCAATACAGACATCCCCCAAAGTACATAACTGGCCAGCAAAATGCCTACCGCATGCTCTGTCACCGCAAGATGACCCAGTAATAAACCTCCACTTGTGGCTGCGACTTCACAGGCCACAATCGGCAGTAGCCAAACAGCCGTCATGCTTTTGAGTTCATGTTGTTGTCGTTGATACATCACAAAAGGAACCAACCAAGCAATCGCAACAGCCAAGACCACATCGATATACCAAAGTATCTCTGCCCAAAGCAAAGCCTCCTCGCCATAAATGGGCTGACCATATTTTAAAAAGCCATTTAAAATGGTCGCCAGCGCCATAGGGATTGCCCCAAAAAACAAGCACATCATAGGATGTTTAAAAATTTGTTTGGCCTCTACAGGGTAATACAGCCAACGCAATACATATAAAGCACTAAACAACACGAACATCATCATATTCAGATGCCAAAGCGCCACCCCAACAGACCATGTGAAGGTTTGAAAGATGGGAAACTCTGATACCATCAGTGCAACCACGCCTGTCCCCATACATACCGTAAACCAATTCGGAGTGAACTGACGGATCATCGTCTCAAGCCGTGTCTGTAAAAGCATAGTGTTTTGCATATCGTTGTCCTCATCTAGAAGCTGGTCTTATCTTAACCAACTTTATAAATAAGAAAAATTGATTAATATTTATTGAATAAATCAATTAAACTTATATAAAGAATTAAACTACGGATTTCTTTTGCTTAAAAACACAACAACAAGACGAATGCTGAAGAATATGGCAATATATAGCACTCAAACATTTTCAACGATTTGATTCGCCCATGCAGCTGCTCCGTCTGAATGCTTTAGCGCCCAACTTAGAATTTCCTCAAACAGCCTTAACGATTGGCAATTTTGATGGGGTACATTTGGGTCATCAGGCGATGCTCAGCCAACTTAAAGACATAGCCAAACAACAAAACTTAAAAACAGCGGTCATGATATTTGAGCCTCAACCGCTTGAATTTTTTAAATCTTACGAAGCTCCTCCACGTATTTCTTCGTTACGTGAAAAAGTCGAATACTTAACAGAGCTCGGCGTAGACTATATTGTGGTGGCAAAGTTTGATAACGACTTTCGTAACCTCAGTGCTGATACCTTTTGCGACATTTTAAAATACAAACTCAATACGCAAAGTTTAGTCTTAGGTGAAGATCATCATTTTGGTAAAAACCGTCAAGGCAATAGCGAATTTTTACGCCAGCGCGGTTTTCATGTAACCGATATACAAAATGTCGAGGTTAATGGTGAACGCGTGAGTTCAACGCTGGTCCGACAAACTCTACAAGCGGGTGATTTAGCTCATGCGGCTAAATTACTCGGTCGTCCTTATAGCATCACGGGTCGTGTGCAATACGGCGATCAAATTGGTCGAACCATTAATTTTCCAACCATTAATGTGCGTTTAAACCGTCATAAACCGTGTTTGCACGGCATTTATGGTGTCGAAGTCATTTGCGAAACCGAATCCCTAAAAGCCAAAGTGGATCAAGCCCACGACAGCAAAAAAGGTATTGCTGGTTATGATGAGACTGCCCTGTTTGGTGCAGGTCATGTCGGCACTCGACCAGCCATCCAACAAGACCATCCAGAGTGGCGATTAGAAGTACATTTTCCTGATGTTTCTGCTAATCTGTATGGCCTGTTAATGCGGGTGACATTCTTAAACTATTTGCATGGCGAAAAGAATTATCCTTCGCTTGAAGCACTAAAAGCTGGAATTGATGATGATGTTGAGAAGCTACTTGAGTTTCGTCAAGATCATCCCCAATTCCCCTTTTAAATTCTCATATTTTTTATTGTAAAACGTGTCCGTACAATCGGATTAAATTGGAAGACAACTTGCATGAGCGATAAGCAAACTCCTGAAAATGCAGTGGATTACAAAGCCACGCTAAACCTCCCCGGTACTGAATTTGCAATGAAAGCAAATCTTGCAGTACGTGAAGCGAAATGGTTAGAAGAGTGGTATGCCGATGATATTTATCAGCAGATTCGTGCGTCGCGTATTGGCAAGAAAAAATATGTGCTTCATGACGGCCCTCCGTATGCAAATGGTCAAATCCATTTAGGTCACGCGGTCAACAAAGTCCTTAAAGACATCATCATCAAAAGCCATGTGATGGATGGTTTTGACGCACCTTACGTACCGGGTTGGGACTGTCACGGTCTTCCAATCGAACTCAAAGTTGAAGAAAAAGTGGGTAAAGTCGGCGTAAAAGTCGATGCTTCTACGTTCCGTAAAGCCTGCCGTGAATATGCTTACACACAAGTTGAACTGCAAAAGAAAGACTTCGTACGTATGGGCGTGTTCGGTGATTGGGACAATCCTTACCTCACCATGAACTTCAAACAAGAAGCTGACATCGTGCGTTCGCTAGGTGCAATTGCTAAAGCGGGTCATATCGAGCCGGGTCTTAAACCAGTGAACTGGTGTTTAGACTGTGGTTCATCTTTGGCTGAAGCCGAAGTTGAATACGAAGATAAAAAATCTGACGCAATTGACGTTGGCTTTACTGTTGTTGATTTAGCTGATTTATCTGCACGTTTAGGTGTAGAAGTAGCTGATCGTACAGACATCGTGATCTGGACAACAACGCCTTGGACCATGCCTGCCAACCAAGCGGTTGCATTGCATGCTGAGCTTGAATACCAATTGGTTAAAGCTACAGGCGAAGACAAAGCATCTCAAAACTTCATCCTTGCAAAATCATTGGTTGAATCTGCAACTCAGCGTTATGGTTTCACTGCATTTGAAGTGCTTGCTGAATTCACAGGTTCTAAACTTGAGAATCTTGTACTTCAACATCCGTTAATCGCTGAACGCCAGGTACCTGTGATTTTGGGTGAACACGTAACCGATGCTAGTGGTACTGGTGCCGTACATACCGCACCCGGTCATGGTGTGGACGACTATAAAGTTGGCTTACAGTACAACTTAAAAGTTGAAAACCCAGTCGGTGGTAATGGTGTGTATTTACCAACTTCGCCTTTGTTTGCAGGCGAGCACATTTATAAAGCCAATCCAAAAATTATTGCTGCATTAACTGAAGCAAATAAACTTTGGGCACATGTAGTCATCAAGCATAGCTATCCGCATTGCTGGCGTCATAAAACTCCAATTATTTTCCGTGCGACACCACAATGGTTTATCAGCATGGATGCGAAGGGTCTGCGTAACCAAGCATTAAGCGCAATTGAAAATGACATCAGCTTTGTGCCAGATTGGGGTAAAAACCGTATTCAAGCGATGATCGAAGGTCGTCCGGACTGGTGTATCTCACGTCAACGTACGTGGGGCGTGCCAATTCCATTCTTCGTACATAAAGATACCAACGAGTTGCACCCACGTACCCCTGAATTGATTGAAGAAGTAGCTAAGCTGATTGAAAACGAGGGTATTGATGGTTGGTACAACCGTGATGCACGCGAGTTCATTGGTGATGATGCAGATTGCTACAATGCAGTACGCGATACGCTAGACGTTTGGTTCGACTCTGGAACAACACACTTTGCTGTACTTCGTGAACGTGAAGAACTCACTGATCCTGCTGACTTGTACCTTGAAGGTTCAGACCAACACCGTGGTTGGTTCCAGTCTTCATTGTTAACCTCGATTGCAATTAATGAACGCGCACCTTACAAAGGCTTATTGACGCACGGCTTCGTGGTCGATGAAAAAGGCCGTAAGATGTCAAAATCAATCGGTAACGTGATCACACCACAAGACATCATTAAAGATATGGGTGCAGATGGTTTACGTTTCTGGATCGCATCTGCGGATTACCGTTATGAAATGACTGCGGGTAAAGAAATCTTTAGCCGTGCATCTGACGGTTACCGTCGTATCCGTAACACGCTTCGTTTCTTGCTTGCTAACTTGAATGGTTTCAAACCATCAACAGATGCATTGCCAGTGGATCAATTGATCGCGCTTGATCAATATATCTTGCAACGTGCTGCGGAAGTTCAAAAAACTATTCAACAAGCATACGAAGATATGAACTTCCATATCGTAACGAATGCTTTGACCAACTTCTGTATCAACGACTTGGGTGGTTTCTACTTAGACATCATCAAAGACCGTCAGTACACAACTAAAGCGGATTCAGCTGCACGTCATTCAGCTCAAACTGCGCTATATCATTTAGTACAAGCTTTCGTGCGTTGGATGTCACCAATCTTAAGCTTCACCGCACAAGAAGCATGGCCACTCATTCCTGAGCAATCAGAGAAATATGTGTTCACTGCTGAATGGTATGACATTCCAGTCGCATCAACAGCAAATGCAGTTTCTGAAGCTGAATGGCAAACTTTGATCTCTGTAAAATCTGCAGTGAATAAATTCATTGAAGCTGCACGTACAGCAAAAACTGTCGGTTCAAACCTGTCTGCAAAAGTTGAACTTTGGGCATCAAGCGAGCTGAAAACCGTTCTAGATAAATTGGGCGATGAACTTCGTTTTGTCCTCATTACATCACAAGTGATCGTGAATAACTTTGATGCGGCGCAAGGTGAAGCATCGGATCTTGAAGGCTTAAACGTGAAAGTTTCGGCAGCTGACGGTGAAAAATGTGCACGTTGCTGGCATGTGCTTCCCGATGTGAATACACATCACGAACATCCAGGTCTTTGTTCTCGTTGTATTATTAACCTTCCTACAGGTCAAGGCGAAGAGAGAAAATATGCCTAATCCACAAGAAAAAAAGGGTTTCTTTCAATTCTACCCACACAATTTAGTGTGGGTGGGCTTATCCATTGTTGCCATTATTTTGGATCAATGGACTAAATGGATTGCCAGCACAAGTCTGAATTATGCAGACCCTGTTCCAGTCCTACCCTTTTTAAATTGGACATTACTCCATAACTATGGGGCAGCCTTTAGTTTCTTGTCCGATGCCGGTGGATGGCAACGTTACTTCTTTACCTCACTTGCAGGTTTGGTGTCTGTTATTTTTGTATTTTGGCTCATGCGTATGCCAAAAACCGTGAAAATTTTACCGATTGCAATTGCACTTATTTTAGGTGGCGCAATTGGTAATTTAATCGACCGCGTGTCTTTGGGTTATGTGGTCGATTTCATTCATGTGTATTACAACAACAGCCACTTCCCTGCATTTAACCTTGCAGATAGTGCCATTACGCTGGGTACCATCTTATTGTTGATTGATACCTTCTTTTTAGAGAAGCAACGTATTCAACGTGCGGAAGCGCAAAAAAATGACTGATTTGATTCATCCTAACGAAGAAATTCGTATTGAAGACGGCTCTAAAGTTGATCTTCACTTTTCTGTCGCGATTGAAAATGGCGTAGAAATTGATAACACCCGTAGCCGTGCTGAACCTGTAAGCTTAGTGATGGGTGACGGTAGTTTATTGCCTGGTTTTGAAAAAGCATTATTTGGTTTACGTGCTGGCGACCGCCGTACGGTCAGCCTACCACCAGAAGATGCTTTTGGCCCTTGGAACCCCGAAAATGTACAAAAGTTTGACACTGTAAAATTTGAACAGCGCCCAACTGAAGGTCACATGATCGAATTTGAAGACAAAGCCAAACAAAGCCTATACGGCGTGGTCAAAACCGTGGGTGAAGACATCACCGAAGTCGATTTTAACCACCCATTGGCAGGCAAAAACATTACCTTTGAAGTGGAAATTTTTAAGGTAACGCCTGCTGGCCAGCAAGGCATTAAAATTATGTAAGTGACGTTTAGTCATCATAAAAAAGCACCTTAGGGTGTTTTTTTATTAATTACATATCAATACTATACAACCAAATGGCCGTAGATTAATTTAAATAAAAAATAGCATTTGAGAAACTGATGAATATTCAAATTATTGTAGGTAGTGTTCGCGAAGGTCGTACCGCGATTAAAGTGGCTGCATGGGTCCAAACACAAATTGAACAGTATGGCTTTAGCACAGTTCAAACAGAAATTGTTGACTTAAAAGCGTGGGATCTGCCCTTTTTTGCAGGTGCAAACCCACCAATGACGGGTATTTATGACCAACCCAAGCAACAAGAATGGGCGGCTCAAATTGCCAAGGGTGATGCTTTCATTTTCATTAGTCCTGAATATAACCACGGCTACAGCCCTGCACTCAAAAATGCCTTAGATTATTTGGGTAAAGAATGGAACGGGAAACCAGCAGCATACGTAAGTTATGGTGGTAGCAACGGTTCACGTTCGATTGATCAAATCCGCCAAGTTGCAACTCAGCTTGGACTGGTAGATACCAATGCTGTGGTTGAAATCCGTGATATTTTTGCCCGTAACCGTGCAGAAAATTTTGAAGGCAATGAATTTGATGACAAAGCCCTAAAAGCTGCTTTTGATAAACTCGTGAAATACGTCAGCGCATAAATCACAGTGTAAGCTTTAGCTTACAACAACTGCGGATATTAGCCACTTTTCACTTATTCATAAGCTGACTAATATAGGATTCATAGAGAGACAGGAAGTCTCCGAAGCCTAAAACAATAATGATAAGCAGGATAAACGCAGGAAGCGTACGGTACGACAGGAGTTATACCGCTGAAATGAATCCGAAAAAGCCTCGACAGGATGTCGAGGCTTTTTTCGTTATACTCTAAGCCACTCGAAACATCTTGGATTTACACATTCACTTGAAAACCTAAATCAACATCACATGCCGCTTGACCACCACAAATGCCCCAATTTTCTAAAGGACTTTCTCTCAGAAGAATCAATATATGGTCAGCTGGAATACCCAATGCCGTTAAATTCATAACTAATTTTTCATATAAACCACGCTTTGCTTCTATAGAACGCCCCGTAAAGCAATCAATGCTAATTTGCGTAAATAATTCTGGTTGGGTTAAGTGACTAAACACTTGAAAGCGGTGAGGTGCATGGACACACAGACGAATATTACGATCAGTTTGGGGGAGCTGAAAACATTGCTGTATCGTATCCAAGACTGTATTCAATAAAGCTTCTTCTTCTGCACGGCTATACTGGGTTCGAATATCGATTTGAATTGAAGGCATGGGGTATTGTGCTTTTCTGTTGTTATGATCAATACATTATGAGTTTTTATGATTTATATCAATGTAAGCATTTTCCTACATCATCTGCGGAAATTAACCTCTATAAGCATTTAAAATTTCGAACTATAGTAAGTTCATAGCCAGACAGGATGTCTGATAAGAAAAATAAAAAATGAAACAACGGCAGGATGCTGAATGGTATGAAAGGACACATGCCTTTGCAATGAATCACAAAAAAGCCCCGACAGGATGTTGGGGCTTTTTTTATTGCGTCTAGCATTGCATTAATTTTTTATAACTCCCCTACTGATTATTCTCAATTATTTGTATTTAAATATGTTTTTTTAATTAGTGTTGAATTTGTACGTTATGACTTACAAGAGATGCAGAATTTAGCGTCTTCTTTACACAGAGAAACACAATTATATTAAGTTCATACCAAACAGGAAGTTTGGAACACAATAAAAACAATACAGCAGGACTGCTGAACATAAAAAATATGCTTAAGCGCATAACATAAAAGAAAAAACAGACACAGCAATAAAAATGAGGCGATAGCCTGAGTAATAGATTAGAAAAGCCTCAACAGCAATGTTGAGGCTTTTTTCATTTCCAGACATTCTAAAGCTGAAGTAGCATCATGGCCAAACTTGCATTTGGTCGTAAATACAAAATAGCTTTATAAAATTTAAAGCGTTTTTATCAAACTCTACCTATAATTTGAATATTCTTTACGCAGTTTGCATTAAGGTTTGCTCGCGTATAAGAACTGTCTAAGGAACAGGCAGCAACTATAAAAAAAATGAAATGAGAGAATAATCTATGCAGCCTCAGCAACAATTTTTAAACGAATACACCAAAGTATTTTCAGCGCCCCCTGAAAACAATTCGAGTACGGCATTGGCACAATATATTGGCTCGCACCGTAACGAACTGATGCAACAGTTGCATGATTACGGCATTTTAGTTTTTCGAGGTTACCAAATAGAGCAACCTGAACAGTTCCAAATGCTGGTAGAGCAATATTTCCAACTCCAGCCGTGGAATGCATTTAACCCCAACATGCCAGGCTGGGCTGCATCATGGATGCGTAAATACAGTGAAAGTATTCTTGGCGCGGGTGATTACCGACGCTATATCGACCGTAATACAGTACAACTTGGCCCCGTCGAAAACTCAGTACAAGGTCCACATGTTGAAGGAGGTGTTCGTTCTGAGCGTTCCCGTTATATCGCACTTTTCTGCCAAGAACCATCAACCTATTTGGCCGAAACAGGGTTTAATAACTTAGAACTCATTTGGAATAAACTCCCCAAAACCTTACAAGAAAAATACTTAGGTGCTTGGAATCATTTTTCTTATGTCTCCGCGCGTAAGCTCAGTATATTTGATCGACTATTATTACAAAAAAGCCCTTTTAGCATTGAAATGCGCCAAGACAAAAAAGCCAAACTGACCTTGCAACGCTCGCCCCTAGTCATTCACCATCCAGACACTAAAAAACTGGCCCTACAACCTTGGGCATTTGCCAACAACACCAATCCGTTTGCACATCAAGCCGCGCAAACGTGTTTTTCTAATCGTGGTGACATTGAAATTGATTCCACAGCAGATGGCATGCAACTGACATGGGAAATTTACAATCAGCAAGGCGAAAAAATTGAATGGACAGATGAAGAAAAACAACAATTCTTCAATGCCATGTATAAAGATGCATTGTTATTGCAGTGGCATAAAGGCGATGTTGCCTTAGTTGATAATGTCAAAATTGCACATTGGCGCATGAATGGCGAGCAAGGCAACCGTAAGCTGATCCAAATTCAAGCCAATGTATTTAATGCAGACGATCATTATGCAGCTTAAGCCATCTGTGATTGATTTTGGCCATTATTAAGATGCGCGTGTACGCTACAGCTTACATGGTTTGCAGAATTTTGCCTCTAGGCAATCCTGCTGATTCAGCATAATCTGTATTTATCAGGAAACAGGACGTTTCCAAACTTAATAACAAAAAGAACAAGTTTGTACATCAGGATGTGAGATACGACAGGAGTCATATCTAAAGTTACGAAATATCGAAAAGCCCTATCAGGAAGATGGGGCTTTTTCGTATCTATTGCCTGTGTTTTACCTACCTAAGTTCATATTGAGCATGCATAAAATTGTTTTGCATCTCAGGCTCTATTTTGATGCTTTCAATTGAATGAACAAGATGAAATACCGAGCCAATTCATCTTATTAAAAAACGACTCTCAACATTTACAATCACGCAGTGCTGGAAAATATTGCTTACAGTCTTTTCATAATCACGACATACAGCCTGAAATGCACTTGTTATGGTGAATCAAATGCGTACACCTTTAGGATGAAACAGATGACCAAGAAAGTGTTATTTATCACCTCAAATGCAGGCGTAGAACAAGATGAACTGATCAAGCCCTTAGCGTTTTTAAGATCTAAAGGCATTGAAAGTATTCACGTAGCCCCTGAGCAACAACCTGTTGAAACGGTCAAATTAGATAAAGAACCTGCTCAAAGCTATGATCCTGATGCCCTACTCAGCAAAGTAAATGCTGATGACTATGATCTGTTACTGATTCCGGGGGGTACAGTCAATGCCGATACACTCAGAATAAATGAAGATGCTCAGCGTTTGATACAGCAGTTCGCAGATGCACAGAAGCCAATCGCTGCCATTTGCCATGCACCGTGGGTGCTGATTAATGCTAAACGCATTCAGGATAAGAATCTGACATCGTATAAAAGCATTCGTTTGGATTTAGAAAATGCTGGTGGGAAATGGACGGATGAAGAGGTACACCGCTGTAATACCGGGGGTTGGCCACTGATTACTTCGCGCAGCCCAGATGATATTCCTGCATTTAATCAAGCAGTTTTGAGCGAGCTCGAAGCGCTTTAGTAAATTGGAATTGAATGCTTTTTCAGAAAGATAAAAACCCCAAATGATGGGGTTTTTATGATTTTGTTATGCACTTAATCCATTGTGATTAGAGGCTTTTAAGATAAATAATGACATCCTCATTGCCTGCCATTTCTGCCAGCTCTAAGGCAGTGTATTGTGTTTTGTGCTGTACATCCGCACCTTTTTCTACCAGTAGTTTAACCACATCTAAATAGCCATTTTCTGCTGCCGCATGCAGTGCGCTATAACCTTCTTCATCGGTTTGGTTAACGTCTACGCCGTTGGCTAGACTTTTTTCGACTTCTGCGACTTCACCTAAAGATGCCCAATAGACCAGTTCAGGCAGGTGCAGTTCGTCATCATCTTCAGGGATTGGGGAAAATGAGTTGAGTTTCATTAAAATTTCCTTAAACGTCATTAATTAAAAAATCAGTTTCTGCATATCCTGCTATTATCTCGACACTAATATTATCTAAAGATGTTTTCACTACCCAAACACCAAGAAAATCTCCAGCTCTAATAGTCGTGAAATAAAGCGCTAATAAACTTTCAATCTCTTCAATTTTTCTAGGTAATGTTTTAACAAAATCATTGAGATTTTTTTCATTTCCCCAAGGATTGTCAGCATGTAGATATTTACCCAATTTATCATACAGATTTATATAATTCTTTAACGTTAAAAAATCTCCCTCTTTCCTTTCAAAATGAAAAGTACCATCACATTTAATGATAGGATCTAACAAAGGTATTGGATAAAAATCTCTATTTACTGATTCTAGGTTTTTAATAATTTTCGCTGCATTGAAATCTTTACGATAATCATTATTACATTGTGACTTTCTTCTAAAATTCTCATATTGAAGTCTATTAGGGGCTATTGAAGCATATGCTATCAATTCCATAGCTTTTCTAAGCTGTAGAATTGCAGACTCTAAATAAAAGATATTGCTTGAGGTATGAAAGACTTTTAAGAAGTCTTTTACTGCTCTGATACGCTCCAAACACAATGTCATATTTTTTTGATAAATCTTATTTAATTCATCCATAAGGTTATTTTGATTGTAAAAAATAAAGATACATAAATAATTAGTTAGAAAAAAGCCCCCTTTCGGAGGCTTTTATTTTTAAGAATTACAACTTAAGCTTTCGCAGGCTGTGCCACTTCAACTTTATCTGAATCCGTGTCATGCATAATCAATGCAACCGCAATTGCTGTAATTAATACAGGCAAACCCACTGCAATAAAGTTAAAGTGCGCTGGCAAGTTCATCCCGAGCAAACCACCAATCAAGATTGGCCCAATAATCGCACCCATACGGCCAATTGCAGACGACCAGCCAATCCCTGTCGAACGTACCGCAAGAGGGTAGTACTGAGCAACATAGCTATATAACAGCATTTGCGAACCAATAGATGCTGCACCAGCCAAGAACACCAAAATGTAAAGCAAGAACTGATTCGACTGGAAGCCCATTAAGCTCATCACAATCGCGCCCATAAGCCCTAAAAACATTAATACAGGTTTCAAATGGAAACGATCCGCCAAGATACCGCCACCCACAATACCTACCACAGCGCCTACATTCATCACCATCATAAACATGAGGCTGTTATCCATAGAATAACCCGCAGCCATCATTAACTTTGGCAACCAGCTACTTAGTGCATACATCGTGAGTAAGCAAGTGAAAAATGCGATCCAGAACAAAATGGTATTTGTGGCACGGCCACGACGGAACAAACTCATTACGCTAGCAGATTCAGGCGTATCGACATGATTTAACTCAAAAGTCGTTGTTTCTTGGACCTGAACTGCTGGCGCCAATTGGCGAACGATTTTTCGTGCTTCAGCTTGCTGGTTTTTTTGCACAATAAACGTTAAAGACTCAGGTAAAAATTTCCAAATTACTGGGAGTAAAAACAGTGGAATACCCGCAATAAAGAACATGATTTCCCAGCCAAAGCTTGGCGTAAACCACGCACCCAATAAAGCAGCCATCACACCACCGACTGCATAACCACTAAACATTCCTGTCACTAGGGTACTACGCATCTTCTGTGGCGCATATTCAGAGGTTAAAGCCACAAGGTTAGGCATTACACCACCAATCCCTAAACCTGCTAAGAAACGCAAAATAGCGAATTCAGTCGGGTTTGATGCGAAGCCACCTGCAAAGGTTAAACCACTGAATAGTACAATACAGATCATGATGACTTTTTTACGGCCAATTTTATCAGCCAAGGAACCAAATAACATGGCACCAAACATCATTCCTGCAAGTGCTGTACTGGCAAGCATACCCGCCTGCATTGCACTTAAGCCCCACTCTTCCATAAGCAAGGGTAAAACAACACCATTAATCGCTAGATCATAGCCATCAAATAAGATAATAAGCAAACACCAAGCTAAAACTTTAAAATGGAATTTGGAAAATTTTGCGTGATCAATAATATCATTCACATTCACTGCTTTTGACATTACTCACCTCCTGTAAATCTTTATTTGCATTGCACTTTAACTAGCGCCCTTCAGTTTAAAATTTTGTTTTTTAGAACAAAGCTGAAGCCATTTACTAAAGTAGTTTTGCCTAATATTCACATAATTTATACCACCATAAAAATTCAACATTAGTCTAAGTTTTAGTAATTTATGCCAATTTATGTACAAAAAAACCCCATTTAAATGAGGTTTTTTTAATCTACAACAATTTAATTCCAAATATGATTATTCGCACTTATGCACGAATGCTTTTTAAACCATCCTTTGCAGAATCTTGTACATTTGTCACAGACTGTTTGTCCGTGCGTACAATCAGCGCAACCGCAATCGCAACGATCACCACTGGAAAACCTACCGCCATAAAGTTAATTTGATGTGGTAATTCCATGCCCAAAAGCATACCAATTAAAATTGGACCCACAATTGCGCCTGTCCGGCCCACAGCAGAGGCCCAGCCAATACCTGTCGAGCGTACTGTCACTGGATAGAACTGTGCTACATAGCTATACAGCAAGATTTGCGAACCAATGGCAGATGCGCCAGCAACCGCTACCAAGAAGTAAATAACGGGCTGTGGTGAATTAAATCCTAATAAAGATAATGCAACAGCGCCAGCCAAACATAAGCTAATAATCACTGGTTTTAAATGAAACTTATCAGCCAAAATACCGCCACCCACCGTACCAATAACTGCGCCAATATTCATTGCTAGCAAGAACATTAAGCTACTGCTCATTGAATAGCCTGCTGCCATCATCAGCTTTGGTAACCAACTGCCTAAAGCATACAATGTTAATAAGCACATAAAAAAAGCTAACCAAAACAACAAAGTATTGATTGATCGCCCTTGTTTAAATAAGCTACTGACAAATGCAGGCTCTGACACTTTAGCCTCGCTCAGCACGAGTTTCGCCTGTTTTGGTAGCTCAATCTCCGCATCTAAATGCTGTAAAATTTGGCATGCTTGCTCATCTTTTTGTGCTTTAACCAAAAAAGTTAATGATTCAGGCAAGAACTTCCAAACAAAAGGTAAAAACAACAGCGGTATACCCGCAATGAAAAACATAATTTGCCAGCCATAGCTTGGCGTGAACCATGCACCCAATAAAGCAGCCATCACACCACCAACCGCATAGCCACTAAACATGGTCGTCACTAAGGTTGCGCGTAAACGTTGCGGTGCATATTCCGAAGTTAAAGCCACTAGATTAGGCAATACACCACCAATACCTAAACCCGCTAAGAAACGAAGTACACCAAATTCAGTTGGGTTTGATGCAAAACCGCCAGCAAAAGTAAAACTACTAAATAGCACCACACAAATCATAATGACTTTTTTACGGCCTATTTTGTCTGCCAATGTGCCAAATAACATGGCACCAAACATCATGCCCGCTAAAGCGGTACTGGCCAACATACCTGCCTGAACAGCGGTTAATGACCATTGTTGCATCAGTAAAGGAAGTGCCACACCATTAATGGCCAAGTCATAGCCATCAAATAAAATAATCAACAGACACCAAAACACCACCTTAAAATGAAAAGGTGTAAATTTAGCCTGATCAATCACTTGATTTACATTTATTGCATTCTTTTCCATGCCTCACCTCCTGTGAGATTGCATATCATTGTTGTAGTGATCCAATCGGGAAGCTTTTATTATTTGACTGATTTAGCCCAACCCAATACAAGAGCATTATTTGATCACAGTGATATTTTGTGAGACACGCGACAAAAGTCTAAAAAACAAACAAATTCCTGTACTTATAGGTACAGTTATTTAGGCTTAGAATGGAAAGTTTGAGCAATTTTGATCTTATATTTTTTAATTATTTATGTTAAATACGCTGATTTTTTAATCTACTTTAATTTTTTATCGCACC
>NZ_RCHC01000060.1 GCF_003664645.1 Acinetobacter chengduensis
GCAGCAAATACACCTTTCACATTGGTTTCATTACGTTCGTTAATCACGATCTCACCACGGTTTGAAAGTTCAACCGCTGTTTCTTTGAGGAAATCTGTGTTTGGCAATAAACCAATTTGTACAAAGATCCCTGCAAGTTCTACAGTATGTTCAACATCTGTTGCACGGTCTTTGTATTTGAGTGCAGTCACTTGTGAACCATCACCCACAACTTCAGTCGATAAAGCATTTTTGATCACAGTGGTGTTTGGCAAGCTATTCAATTTGTCTTGAAGCACTTGGTCAGCACGTAGTTTGGTATCAAATTCAACCAGTGTTACGTGTTCAACAATCCCTGCAAGGTCAATCGCAGCTTCTACACCTGAGTTACCACCACCAATTACAGCAACACGTTTGCCTTTGAACAATGGACCATCACAGTGTGGGCAGTACGCAACACCACGTGTTTTGTATTCTTGCTCACCAGGTACATTCATTTCTCTCCAACGTGCACCTGTAGATAGGATCACTGTTTTCGATTCAAGTTTTGCACCATTTTCAAGTGTTACTTCAACTAAACCATTCGCTGTTGCATCTGCGCCTTTAATGTCAGATACACGTTGTAGGTTCATAATGTCCACACCGTATTCACGTACGTGTGCTTCCATTTCAGCAGCAAACTTCGGACCTTGGGTCTTTTGTACTGATGTGAAGTTTTCAATGTCCATGGTATCCATGACCTGACCGCCCATGCGCTCAGCCACAATACCTGTACGAATGCCTTTACGTGCTGCATAGATTGCAGAAGTGTTCCCTGCTGGGCCACCACCAATTACAAGTACATCAAACGCGTCTTTGGCATTCAACTTTTCAGCATCTTTAGCAGCAGAGTTGGTATCCAATTTCGCAACGATTTCTTCAAGCGTCATACGGCCTTGACCGATATGTTGGTTGTCTTGGAATACCATCGGTACAGCCATGATTTTGCGTTCTTCAACTTCGTCTTGGAAGAATGCACCATCAATCATGGTTGCAGTTGTACCTGGGTTGTAGATTGCAATCAGGTTTAATGCTTGAACCACGTCTGGGCAGTTATGACAGCTTAAAGAAACAAACACATCAAAATCAGATTGGATTGCAAGGCCTTTAATTGACGCTAAAACTTCATCAGACACTTTCGGTGCATAGCCTGAAGTTTGTAGCAATGCCAAAATCAAAGACGTGAACTCATGACCCATAGGTAAGCCAGCAAAGAATACACGTGGTTGTTCACCTGCTTTTGCAACACCAAAGCTTGGTGCACGTTTGTTTTGACCGTCAAAACGTGCAGTCACTTGTGGTGAAAGGGTAGCCACTTCTTCAACGAGTTCTTTGATTTTTGCAGACTTGTCTGAATCATTTAAAGTCGCCACCAATTCAATTGGGCTTTCAAGGCGTTCAAGGAGTGCTTTTAATTGAGCTGAAGTATTTTGATCTAACATTGCTAACGTCTCCAAAGGAGTAAATGTATATTTGATGAGATAAGAATAGGATAAATATAAAAATAGATAAAACGGTTTGTTTTTATAA
>NZ_RCHC01000061.1 GCF_003664645.1 Acinetobacter chengduensis
ATGTAAGCCCAAAGTAGAAATGTCCGGTTTCTCCAAAGTAAAAATGTCCGCTTTTAGAATATGCACTTTTGCAATTTCCTTAGCGGACGGTTTGATATGTTGGTGTCTATGTCGGATAAAGAACTTAAACGATTGTCGGTCTTGCAGGAAATCTGTGATCAACGCATAACTCAATCCCAAGCTGCTCAGCTACTTCATATTTCAGAACGTCAGATCAGACGCTTACTGCAGAAATACAAAGCTCAAGGCCCAGTTGCATTAGCCCATGCTGCACGTGGTCAAATCAGCAACTCCAGGCTTCCTGAAGAACTCAGACTCAAGTGCCTCAATATTGTTTCGGATCAACTGCATGGTTTCGGACCCACTTTAGCGCATGAAAAGCTCACTACCATTCATGGATTCGATATTTCAGTGGAAACACTACGTTCCTGGATGATTGCAGCCAATTTATGGATTCCGCGATCCAAGCGCTTGAAACGCCCGTATCAGTCTCGTTACAACCGGGATTGCTTTGGTGAACTGATTCAAATCGATGGCTCACACCATGACTGGTTTGAAGGACGAGCCCCTAAATGCTGTCTGCTGGTGTTTATCGATGATGCCACAGGAAAATTGCAGCATTTACGCTTCTGTGAATCAGAATCAGCCTTTGACTATATGATTTCAACACGTTTGTATGTTGAGCAGCATGGTAAGCCGTTGGCATTTTACAGCGATAAACATTCAGTCTTCAGGGTGAATCAAAGCAGCAAGAAAGACACCAAGATTACGCAATTTGGGCGCGTACTCAGCACCCTGAATATCGATATTATCTTCGCTAATTCACCACAGGCCAAAGGCCGTGTAGAACGAGCCAATAGAACGCTTCAGGACCGTCTGATCAAAGAAATGCGCCTGGAAGGCATCTGTTCGATTGAACAAGCGAATGCCTGGCTACCCTGCTTCATTGAGCAATTCAATCAGAAGTTTGCCAAGATGGCCTTTAATCCCAAGGATCTACACCGGACTGTCACTGAAACAGCCGAAGAATTAGATGATATTTTTACCTGGCGTGAACCCCGCAGAGTCACGAACAGCCTGACCATTACTTATGATAAATGCGTATATCTCCTGGAAAACACGGAAGAAAACCAAAGATTGATTGGCAAGTATCTTGAGTTCCTTGAATACCCGGATGGTACAGTTGCAATTGAATATCAGGGAAGAAAAATCAATTACAGCATCTTCGATAAATTAAGTCAGCTTAACCAGCGAGAGATTGTTGAGAATAAACGTTTAGGTGCTGTTCTCAATCATATTCAACAACAGCACGAAGAATTAGAACAGCAAAACAAACGTAATCGTTCTCAAAAGATGCCAAGCAGACGTGCACAGAAAACAGTAATCAAAGAACGAAATCTGAATCCTGTACTTGACTTGGAAATGTCTGTATAGGACATTTCTATTTGGTTTTAAGGTAGGACATTTCTACTTTGGAGTTACA
>NZ_RCHC01000062.1 GCF_003664645.1 Acinetobacter chengduensis
GCCATTATTGGCGAGACATCCGCTAATTGCCGCAACAATACCAGAGGCTGCAGGACAGCGGATTTTTAAAATATATTGGGCCGAATTTGACTGCAACATGCGCTGCATACTCCTGTCTAAATGTAATGTGCTAAACCGATTCAGGCTGAAAGGTTTAATCTAAATATTCTTAATAGGAAAAATAATTTCACATTCATTTGTATATAAAACCACAATCGACTGTCTATATTCTTTATGGAAATCAGTAGGCTTTTAAGGGGTATTGCTTTTGGGGTATAGGTAAATTCAAACAGCATTTGCATTATAAAAGAGGCCGATTTTTTAGAGCTTTTAACCGCAGATAGATGGTGTAGTAACCTCATAAGGAAACAATATAGATGGCATGGATCATCCTTGTATTGGCAGGTATCTTTGAAATTATTTGGGCATATTCAATGAAACTTTCAGAGGGTTTTACCAAGCCTATTCCCACTTTAATTACACTGATTTTTGTCATCTTGAGTTTTATGTTATTGAGCTATTCCATGCGAGTTTTACCTTTGGGTACGGCCTATAGCATTTGGTCGGGTATAGGTGCAGTTGGCTCGTTTGTTATCGGCATTATTATTTTAGGTGAGCAAGCTAATCTGATACGCATTGTAGCTGCACTCATGATTGTGGGTGGATTGCTACTCATGAAATTATCTACTTAAAACAGGATTTTAACTTTGGTGCATATAAATAAAAATATGCGCCTTTTTAATGCAAAAATAATTCCCAATAGGAATATTTTTGAATATATATGAGGTGCTAAAGCTTAAAAAATAAAGGTTTAAAAATTGGCGCGGTATTTGCTTTTTATCTCATGAACTTTCTCAGGGGGAATACGATGAGCTATTCGGAACACTTTGTGATTAAGAAAATTCGGTTGTTAACACCAACAACATGTGAAGTATATATGCTGAACATGAATAAAAAATTTATGAAAGGTTGGGTGATTCGTTGCAATCAAAGTTTAGTTCATCAATTTCATGAACAGATGAATAATTTGATGCAATCAACACATCCATTTCAGACCTTAATGCAGCTAAAACAGTTTCATGAAGTAGACGTTTTATGTTAAGTCAAAACGCACTGGCAGGAGAGAAATTTCCTGCCAGTGATTCAGCATATCTATATAAAAATCAATAATTTAAAAAAGTTTCTTAAAAGTAAAAAAAGTTTCCTAAAACTATAGACGGGGCAAAAAAAATTAGATATAAATTCTCACAGAGAAAATAATTTTCCTAAAAAGAAATTTATTAAACAACAGAAACACACTCTGAATATTGAGAATTAATAGGTAAAAGTCCTATGCAACATAACAAACCCACCCAATATATTTTAAAAATCCGCTGTCCTGCAGCCTCTGGTATTGTTGCGGCAATTAGCGGTTGCTTAGCCAGCAATGGT
>NZ_RCHC01000063.1 GCF_003664645.1 Acinetobacter chengduensis
TGAGATACCGTCTTGGTAGTCAATCAGGTTTTGAGATTATTCGACCAATAAATAATCTCTTTGATAGGCAGTCTGATGTTTTAAAACGCCATAACACAGATGTATAAGCTTGCGCATTGCAGCACCTAAAGCACACATTTTATTTTTACCCTGGCTTAATAATCGTTGATATAAAGCTTCAATGTGTGGATTATATTTAATCGCTGTTAATGCTGACATATACAATACTGAGCGTATTTTACTGTCACCTGCTTTTGATAAGTGACTTTGCTTGTTGACTGAACTGCCAGACAACTGATGTACTGGAACCAAACCTACATATGCAGCAGCTTGACTTGCTTTTTCAAACTTGTGCGAATGAAATAACCCCAATAGTAATAAGCCTGATCGTTCACCGATTGAAGGAATAGTTTGCAGTAATTTCAAATCCTGTTTCAATGTTGGATCTTGATCTATGTGATTATTTATTAACTTATCAATATGTTCAAGTTGCTGATTTAAATACTCAATATTCTCTTCAAGTAATTTAATCACAACAACGGAGGTATGAGTGGACTGCGCCTTTTCAAGTCGATTCTTTTCCTGCAATAGACTACCTAGATAGACATCTCGTCTGCCTAGTAAAGCTTTTAATAATCTGACATTTTCAGGTTCAGGCTGCCATATGATTAACTTTGCGGTGTAACCATAACGTGAAAGAGCTTCACTATCAGCTTTATCCGTTTTATTTAGCATGGACATGCCTTTGGCAAAGGCTCTTACTCGTGAAGGATTAGCCACACAAACCTTTACACCTGCATCATATAGATAATATCCCAAATTCTCATGATAAACCGAAGTCGCTTCCATGATTGCTGTCACTTGATCAGGTTCAATTTTAAGAGTGATGAGCCATTTGAGCAGACTGCCAAAGCCACTTTCTGTATTAGTAAATATTTTATTTTTTCTTTTTCCAGTCAAACCTTGAGGGAAAATGCAACAATCTATTTTGGTTTTACTGACATCAATACCTAGCATAATCATGGTGATATTCCTTGAGTTTAAGCTATGATTTTTATCCCATTAACCATCATCTTACCTTGTGAATACAGCATCAAAGTGCTTAGTTACCGTTCAGAGTTGTATGAGGGATAAGGGCAAATTGTAGGTTTTATCTCAGGTTCAAATTTAAGATTTTAGCAGCACTCCAAACTCTACAATTTGCGTATAGTGGTAGCTAATCACTATATCAATCAAGATACAAG
>NZ_RCHC01000064.1 GCF_003664645.1 Acinetobacter chengduensis
CTCTGTACACGACAAATTTCACAGAACTCTTATCCTATCAGGCATCTGCCTTCTTAAAATTGCCAGAATTTCCTTAAACTCTTCTTTTTTCCCAAAACCAATTAAACGCTGAATCGCCATTTGAACATAGTCTAAACCATAGCGAAATAAACTCATTGAGAGTCGTCCATGCTTCTTTATTTTTATCGCTTTTTTTTGATCATGTTGCCATTCACCCGTTAAGTAGCACCAACAGAAGCTTATAGCTAAGACCGCAATCAATTTTTTCACTCGTCTAGGGTCTGTCAAGCGCGTATTTTCAAGATTGAATCCTCGTCCTTTGAGACAACTGAATAAGGTTTCAATTTCCCAGCGTAATGCATAATCCTGAATAGCATTGGCATTAAACTGAGGAGAAACGACGAGTAAAAGCTCTCCATTTTCTAACTGTAGTGCACTCATATATAGTTTCACCCGACCAACCAAAATCCGTCGTTTACGACATTCAATTTGACCAAGTTGAAGATGGCGAAATAAATCACTAATTTTATGATTCTTCCCTAAATGATTGGTGACAATGAAGTTTTTTTAACACGAATGCAGAAGTTGATGTCTTGTTCAATTAACCATGTAAACCACTGCTCACCGATAAACTCTCTGTCTGCGAACACATTCACAATACGGTCTTTACCAAAAATGGATATAAAGCGTTGAATCAAAGCAATCCGCTCTTTCGTATCTGAATTTCCACGTTTATTAAGCAATGTCCAAACGATAGGTATCGCTATTCCACGATAAACGATCGCAAGCATCAGGATATTAATATTTCGTTTTCCCCATTTCCAATTGGTTCTATCTAAAGTCAGTTGCACTTTGTCGAATGAAAACATATTGAAAATCAACTGAGAAATTTGACGATAATCAAAATACTGACCTGCAAAGAAGCGCTGCATACGTCGATAAAATGATTGTGGTAAGCACTTGATGGGCAAGGCTTTAGATGCAGAAGAAAGATTACATGTTTGCTTTAAAATGATCACAAGCATGATGAGCGCAAAGCACTTTAAATGTGACTTGTTCCATTTTAGAGATTTGTTTAAGATAAGATATAACTCATTGAGATGTGTCATAGTATTCGTCGTTAGAAAACAATTATTGTGACATTATTTCAATGAGTTATATATTTTTGTCGTGTACAGAGAA
>NZ_RCHC01000065.1 GCF_003664645.1 Acinetobacter chengduensis
TACTATCATTTAATTATTGCATTAAGTCTAATGATAGATATTGTATGCGATTTGGCTCGCTATCATTCAGGTATAGTCTTTTGATAAAAAAAGCATGACTAAAAGCCATGCCTTGGGAATTCGTATAACGTGTATTATGTTAATTTTAGAAATACTTGAAAATAATTAATCAAATTCCCAAACTAAAATAAGCTTTTTCCCTAATTTTTTTAATTTTTGCATTACTTTAAGGCTAATCTGAAAATCGAACTCTAATTGATCATAAACGTAAGGTACGTGGAGGACAAACGCAGGGGACGTAGAGGACAAACGCAGGGGACGTAGAGGACAAACGTAGGGGACGTAGAGGACAAACGCAGGGGACGTAGAGGACAAACGTAAGGTACGTAGAGGACAAACGTAGGGGACGTAGAGGACAAACGCAGGGGACGTAGAGGACAAACGTAAGGTACGTAATTTATACTGATAAAAAATAAAGAGGTTATGTAATGAGTAACACATTAGATTTAATTGAAGAAAAGCCTTTAATCTCTATTCAGGAATTATCTCAAAAGTTAAGTGTTTCCATTAGAACTATTCGCCGATGGAACTCTGAAGCACAAAAAATGGGAGGATTTACAAAAAATGGATTTCCTAGATGCTTTATTTACGTATATGGCACCAAAGCTCCAAGATGGCTAACCTCAAGTATTAATGAGTGGATTAAAACGCTTAATAAAGAAAAGAATATGCAAGGTGAAGTTATTCACGAAATTTCTTCAAGCTGGAATTTTGATATTAAGGATGATGGTCTTTTATCTATAACAGATATTTGTGAAAAGTTAGATATTACAAAACCAAGATTAAAAAAACTTAGGATGGGACTTGAATACTACGGTGGTCGAAAGTTTGTTGAGCCAATCTGTTACTTACAAAATGGTTTGTCACCACATTGGTCAGCTAAAATGGTGCACTTATGGCTAGACTCTAACTATAAATATCAGGTATTTAAAAGACATAACACAGGAGTTATTAACTAAATATTTATCCTATTTAACATAATGGTGCTTATACGAAATGCAAAATAAATAGTTTTATATTTCAAAAAGTTATGCTATAAA
>NZ_RCHC01000066.1 GCF_003664645.1 Acinetobacter chengduensis
AATAATACAACCAGCAATGGTTTTGAAGTTGGTACAGACGTTGAATATGGTGCGATTCATCATTTTGGTGGTGAAATCAAGCATGAAGCTCGTCAAAGCACGGTTTACTTCCGACAGAATCAAAAGACTGGTGTTGTCGGTAATCGGTTTGTTCGCCAAACACGATCTAACTTTGCTCAAGATGTGACTGTCGGTGCTTATACCGTAAAAATTCCTGCACGTGCATGGCTGGGTCTAACCAGCGACGATGAGCATGATCTATTAAATATTATTGAGGATGTAGTGCTGGATGAGTGACGAAAATCTATATGCGGTACGTGACGAAATAGTAGAGCGCCTCGAGCATTTCATGGGTGAATGGGGTGTAAAGAAAATCTACACACCTAAGAATTTGGGTATGACAACTGAGTTGTCACAAATCACTCCGAATATCCAAGTCAATTTTCGCCGTACCAAAAGTGCAGGAGTGGTGAGCAAAGGCGATGCGCTCAAACTGAAAGTGGTCTGGGAAGTAACGGCTTGCTGTAAGCATGCTGCATCACAGGTAACAGATGGTTCGAAAGCATTTGATATGGCTGGTGATCTAACCATTAAGATCATCAAAAAATTAAGTGGATGGGAACCTTCATCCAGCGCTGAGCCATTGATATACGTAAATACTGAAGAAGATATCTCTAAAAGCTGTGTTTACTCAACAGTGGTGTTGGAGTCTGAGTTATTTATTCAAACAGAACCTGATTAAGGAAGCTTATGAAAATGCAGTACAAAGCCCTAAAGCCAATTGGCCCATGGGTGAAAGGTCAAACTGTTGGTGATCTACCCCAAGAAAAAATTAAACAGCTTTTAGA
>NZ_RCHC01000067.1 GCF_003664645.1 Acinetobacter chengduensis
AAGAAGGCAAAAACAGTTTGCCATAATCCATGTTTTTCAATAGACACTTTTATCAGAGCTCCATTATTGGTTTAGAATATTCGAACATAGATTGATCATGTCTCCTTTCTTGTAGGTTGATATGAAAAAGCCCCGATAGTTCGCGCTATCGGGGCTTTTCTTTGGGCATAAAAAAACCGCCCGAAGGCGGTATAAATTACAATTTAGTATTCATCTTTAGTCAGTATTAAGCCATTGACCAAAGCTTATAATATTCTTGTATATATGGGTTCAAAAATTCATCATTTTCTGAGTCATAGTTAAATGGTTTGTTCTGCAAAAGTTCAGTGCTATTCAGTGATGTTAGATATTTTTTTAAGAATTTCTTAAAAGATTGAATCTTCTCAGGGAAAACACTTTCTTCATCCCACAAAATTGTATGCATGGAAAAGGCTCACCATTTAATCTAATTGCGCGGATTATAGTGACAACAAACCAACCATACAAGAAATAAATGTGACTTATTTATCAATAACCAATAATTACTTCTTCAGATCATCTTTTGCTTCTTTCAAATATTTCACAACTTCAACTATCGTTTTGCCTTCTTGTTTGTTAATAAAATTAAAAGTCCAGCGTACAACAGCCCAACCAGGTAGCCCACAGATAAAGAAGAATCCACCTAGGGCGATCATCCCCCAAATATCCGTTACCCATTCATGTA
>NZ_RCHC01000068.1 GCF_003664645.1 Acinetobacter chengduensis
GAACTTCGTCGCGGGGCTGTTGTTCCAGTTCAATGCTGGAAAGATGTAGCTGAATTAACGCCTCAAGACTTAGCTCCATACAACACGGTTGTAATTGACACCGTAGGGGCAATGCTTGAAAGCATAAAAACACACTTGTTGCTCACAGCGAATAATCGCCAGAAAGATCAAACATTGAAGCTAAAGGCCCAAGGCTTAGCGAATCAAACCTTTAAGCAATATATTAATACGCTAATTAGTTTAGGTAAGGATGTTGTCTTTATTGCCCATGCATCAGAAGACCACAATGATGAGCGCATTATTTACCGCCCAGAGCTGGGTGGTAAAAACAGAAATGAGCTGTATCGCATTGCGGACATTATGGGCTATTTAACCACTGTCACGACAGGTGAAGGTAAAAATGCCCGTGTAATCAACTTCAAACCATCACCTACTCATCATGCTAAAAACTCTGGTGCATTAGGTGGTGAAACGGGCGAAGTTTGGTTACCTGACCTAAAAGCAAATCCTACCTTTTTGGCTGATTTAATTACACAAGCCAAGGCACACATTAATACCTTAACGCCTGCCCAATTGGCTTCTGCCAAAGCACTTGAAGATTTAGAAAACTGGAAGCAAAGCTGTGAAGAAGC
>NZ_RCHC01000069.1 GCF_003664645.1 Acinetobacter chengduensis
ATTATGCAGTTACTTTAGCAACTACACCAGCACCAACTGTACGACCGCCTTCACGGATCGCAAAACGTAGACCTGGGTCCATTGCGATTGGGTGGATAAGCTCTACTGACATTTCAACGTTGTCACCAGGCATTACCATTTCCACGCCTTCTTTAAGCGAGATCGCACCAGTTACGTCCGTAGTACGGAAGTAGAACTGTGGACGGTAGCCGTTAAGGAATGGAGTATGACGACCACCTTCTTCTTTAGAAAGTACGTATACTTCAGCGTCGAATTTAGTATGCGGTTTGATTGCACCTGGTTTAGCAAGTACTTGACCACGTTGAACGTCTTCACGTTTAGTACCACGTAGAAGAACACCACAGTTCTCGCCCGCACGACCTTCGTCAAGAAGTTTACGGAACATTTCCACGCCAGTTACAGTTGTTTTAACTGTATCTTTGATACCAACGATTTCAACTTCTTCGCCTACTTTAACGATACCAGTCTCAACACGGCCAGTTACTACTGTACCACGACCTGAGATTGAGAATACGTCTTCGATTGGCATAAGGAATGGAAGATCGATAGCACGTTCTGGCTCTGGAATGTACGTGTCAAG
>NZ_RCHC01000007.1 GCF_003664645.1 Acinetobacter chengduensis
GTTTGTATACTATAGCGATCATCTTTTTATGACAAGAACTTTTTATAAAAAAGCCTCTCATTTGCTTAAATAAAAAACAAAAATCAGCATTATGTGCTTTTATTATTCAATCTCAGTCATTAAGCACATTTTTAATTGTGAAAAATCATGCATTCTTTGCTCTTTTTGTTTCGCCAACATCCCTTTAAGTAGCGGTAAAAATCTTACAAAATTCAAGGGCAACTCAATTTTTAAGCGTTGGCAGTGTAAATATGCCCAATCTTCATAGTCAGTTGCTACTAAACGCTGGCATGTCAGCCATTCATAAAAAATAATGCCCAGTGCATAAATATCACTTTGAATACTTTTGGCTTGTGCATGAAATAATTCGGGTGCCATATAGCGTGGCGTGGCATTTAATATTTGACCGTGTTGCTGTAAAGGCTGTGCCTGCTCAAAATCAATTAAGCATACACGCTGCTGATATTGCATAAAATGTGTAGATTTTAAGTCACCATGAATCCAACCACATTGATTCAGTTGTTCCATGACCGTAATAGCCTGCCACAATTGATGTTTCACTTGCTCTGGATGTAATGAATGAGGATCTACAGCAAAGAATTCACTGGCTTCTGGCAAAATCAGCGCAGTTTCAAAATGTATATCCGTCTGAGGAATACAAACATCAGATAAGATCTGTACAGGCAAAATAAAATCGGCCTGCTGTTGGTGCAAAGACTGATAACACTTTAACTCTTGCTCAAAGCCTTGCTGGGCAAATACTGCCCCTGTTTGTTGTTGTGCTTTTAACCAATACACATCTTCATTTTGAGCAATATCTGGTGTATTTAAGCGGTACAGATGACGTCCATAAGACAAGCTACGGGGCTTCGCTTTAGATTCAAAGTGATATTGCTCCAGCGCTAGGTTATTGGATATGTTCAAAAGTTGCTGGCTGAGTCTCATCTGTGACGGCTTGTTGATAATTCAAAAGTTCCAAGCAATGCTGAATGGTTTTACCCACCCGTGCATGTGTTTCAATTAAAGAAATTTTAGGCCAAGTCGCACGCTCGCCTTCGTGTTGCAAAGTTTTAAATAAATATGGACGCGGATTTTGTAGCATGTAGCTATAGTGACGCAAGCCGTATTTACCCACAATGTTCACATCACCATAATAGCGCTGATCGACTACACCATAACCATGATCAAGTAAACGTCGTACTGGCGGTACTTTGCCCACGCGCTCACGGGCAAAGTCCATCACCCCTTTTGCAATTACCTTCCCTTGACGGCGTACAATACGTTCTGGCCAGCTGATAATGTCCTTACGAAAGCGTGAAATATCATCTTGCATAAAAGGCACAATATGTGGATTAACCTGACTGGCGATACTGTAGTTAATATTATATAAACGGGCCATTTTCTCTTGTGGAAAGTCACTGCGTACACTGCCATCCACCCAACGTGTAGAGGCCATATACGGCGTATATTCACCGTCGTAGCGCTTACTGGTCAAACGTACTGGTGGGAATAAAACAGGCACAGCACACGAGGCCAACACAGCACTCCATACCAACAGATCTGGTGAAGTATAGGCATTCATAATACGCGCATCTTGCGAAGCATCATAAGGTGCCACCGCAATATTAATATCTAAACCTGAACGTTCTTTGGCTTCCGCAAAAGTTAAATTCCCTAAGTTTTCAATTAAGAAATTTTTGAGATATTTCACATCCGCCAAACCACCATTGCCCTTCAGCAAATCTGAAATTTTACGAAAGTGAAAAGCTTCACTATAAAAATTTTGACCTTTGAGAATTTCAGTAAACTCTGCTGGTTTCGATACACCCAACATCGCCGTCATTATTGCGCCAGCACTTGAACCAGACAGCACTTTAGGCATCAAATCCTGTTCCATCAATGCCTTACATACGCCAGTATGAAATAACCCTAGTGTTGCCCCACCTGAAAACATCATAGCTGGTTGACCGTATGCAATCCGACAATGATTAAAAAATGCTAACTTCTCTGCCTTAGTTAAACAGCCACACGCATCTGAAGCAATAAAGGCTAAGCTTTGGCTTACTTCCTCAATATAGTCTTCAATAATTTTTTTAGTGCCAACATACGCCACGGTAAATAATAGTGGGTGCGCTATATTGGCAATGTCATAACTGAGACCTTCACGTAAAATATACATTAAGTCTTGCGTGCGTTTTTGCTGTCGATAACGTCTTAACATCGCCAAACGATGGCTAATAATCTCTGCGTCAAAATAAGGTGAGCAATTATCTAGTTTCCATTCCTGTGCGCCCGACTCTTCATCTATTTTTAGCGCTATACTTTTCCATATTTCATAGGTTTCAGCCATTTCCAGCTGGCGTTTTAATTTCTTAATACGGTATGCCTGATGCGGATTAATCTCACTGGTAAAGTCTTTAAACAGCATATCGCACCCTCATCATTTAAATTTTTCTAGATGGGCGTTCACCCACTGTTCACTGTTACAAACTTTTCACGCGATTTCAATGGTCAAAGTTTTGCTTTGTTTGGCATTTCTGGTCGAAATCCTATACATTGTTAAACTATAACAATTTCTATTCTTCGTTGATTAACAAGTTGAATCTTCATGGCAACTCTTGATTTACCTGACAATATCTTAGCATCTCTATCTACAGTTCTTTTACAACTGCAACAAAGCTTACCTGAGCTTAAACAAGTCCCTGACTTTTCTACAGTGGCCTATAAATGGCAAAACCATCAGCTCAAGCCCATTCAGCAAGCAAAGAAAATTTATTTAGATGACTTAAAAGGCATTGAACGTCAAAAAGAAAAAGTCATTCAAAATACTCTACAGTTTTTAAATGGCCTGCCTGCCAATGATGTATTGCTTACAGGCTCACGTGGTACAGGAAAATCGTCTATTGTACGTGCGCTTTTAACCGCCTATGAAGCTGACGGTTTACGTTTAATTGAAATTGAACGTGATGATTTATCTGAACTCCCCGAAATTCAAAAAATCATTGAAGGTCGTCCAGAAAAATTTATTGTGTATTGTGACGATTTAGCCTTTAACGCTGAAGATGAAAACTACCGTAGTTTAAAAAGTGTGTTAGATGGTTCGCTGCAGTCTGGTTCAAACAATTTTATTATTTATGCCACCAGTAACCGCCGTCATTTATTACCTGAGTTCATGCATGAAAATACACCTGTTATGAAAGCAGATGTACCACAACATCATGAATTGCACCCCCAAGAAGCTGTGGAAGAAAAAATCTCGTTGTCAGACCGTTTTGGCATGTGGTTGTCTTTTTATCCGATGGATCAAAATCTATATTTAGATATTGTTGAGCACTATTTAGCAAAAGCCAATATGCCTATGACGGATCTTGCACGTGCTGAATCTTTACGTTGGTGCCAAAGCCGTGGGCAGCGCTCTGGGCGTTCGGCTTACCAATTCTCGAAACATTGGATTGGCTCTCAGCAACTCAAAGCACTATAAATTACGCCCAAAAGCGAATCTAAAGAATAAAGCCATCAATTTATGATGGCTTTATTTAAATTCTTTCACAAAAATACTGCTACTCAACCTAAAGTTGCTTTTTAGGTTTCAAGCCTCCCTCATCACCTTTTGAAGTAACGCTTCGTACCCAAAAAAGAAGTTTCATTCATGATACGTTCTGTTCAAGCATTATTGATCAAACACTTATGGAACAGGTTTTAAGTCTAATCCATCAATGATATACAAGGTATTACCATCAATGATGTTTTTATTTTTGTCTAAGTATTTTTGCTCCAGTACGCCATTTGTGACCCACAGTGCAAAATCATCATCATTAATTAAACCTAAACGTTGCTGATCAATAAGCCATAAACCTTCCATTTTGTCATGAGGAAACTTTACTTTCTCAATCATATCAAGGACCAGTGTTTTACTGGTTGGCAATATACCTAAGCCTTTTAACCCATCCCAACCTTTGGCCAATACATATTGCTCTAAGCTTAGGCCATCAATACTTAGCCCGATTTTAGCATCCTGCTTTAACTGAGCAGTTTCAGTCACACTTTCTAAATCAGTTGCACTGCGTAAATCAATTTTATAAACACGCTTAAATGCCTGAGCATTGTCTTTATAAAAATCACCATCACGCTCTAATACTAAAAATGAGGTATTACTTAAAGCCGTAATCGCAGAGTTTGAGTAAGCCAATGCGCCGCCTTCTTGTTTGTAAAGATACTGTTTGACTTTTTTCGTTGCCAAATCAATGGTCACTATACGTGTTAAATCAGACTTATTTACAGCAGTACTTGGGTTATCCATTGTAGATTGCATGATCCCAACTAAGGTTTTACCATCTGGGGTAATGGTTAAGCCTTCCATACCACGGTTAGGTCGACGATTGCCAAATTCTGCAGGCAATAAATAACCACCTATACGACGCGTATCTTGCTCAAAAGCATTAATTCGATCTAGCTCTACTCCATCTGCGCTATAGTGAATAATATGTGGGCCATATTCATCACTAACCCAAAAAGTTCCATCTTTAAGCGCCACTAAACCTTCAGGATCTAAGCCATATTCATCTGTTTGTTTGGCTAATAATTTGCCATAGATATCGTAAGCAGCTTCTTTCGTTGCGCCAAAATTTGCATTTGGTAAGCCTGAAATATGGCTACCATTGCGGTCTTTTAATAAAATTTCTTTGAGCTTGGTAACTTTACCATTGCCTTGTACTTCAAATAACCCAATACGTGGTACATAACTTGGGTCTGGGAACATTTTCCCACTGTCTTTATTCAAGTTATAGTCGGCATTTGGCCCGCGGTCAGTCAACGCATAAAATTGATTTTTATTACTTGGGTGAGCCACCATATCCGAACCGAAGCCACCGCGTCGCACCTCTATGGTATTGCCCGCTTTAGCACCATCAGCAATGCCTTTTAAATTATCCATGACTTCATAGTCGAGGCGCATACCACTTTCAAAGACATTTTTACTCAAACACGATGTTTCAGTTTTTTCCACCTCATTTTCATCGAGCACCCCATTATTATTCTTATCTACACCGCTACTTTTTTCTGTGCCACCCAACCAACAAGCCGTACTACCAAAAGTCAGTGTTTGCTCAGATTGGATAATTTTATTAGACACACCCTCGTCTTTATCCCCACCACATGCTGTTAAAATAAGTGCACCACACATTGCTAAACTCAAGCGTGTTTGTTTCATTTGTTATTCTACGTTCAATAAATGACGTGCAAAGACTAAGCATCGTAAATGTAGAATTCATGACAGTGTGATGAAGCTTTTTTGAATATTAACAATTAAATTATCTACAAAATAAGCGTAAAAACCGCTCAAATGAACTCAGTCTTCCGAGCGTGGTGCCAATTCTCATACTTATTCAATATCATCCTTTCAACTTGCAAGTAGCGATTTAAGGTACAAAACTAAAAAATAAATAAGTTGCAAAAATAGCCAAATGTACAAACCCAGGTAGCATTGTGGTGTTTCCTGTTCTGAGCGTATTAGCCACAATAAATAAGCTCAGGATTAGTAAAACTGTAGATTTTGCATCTAAACCCAATTCCAACGGCCAATCCAAGATTATGGCTAAAACCGCTACCACCGGAATGGTTAAACCAATACTGGCAATTGCAGAACCGATCGCAAGATTCAAACTCGATTGTAGGCGATTGGCCTTTGCTGCACGCATTGCTGCACCAAATTCAGGTAACAATACAATAGCCGCAATAAAAATACCCAAAGTGGCCACAGGTGCACCCGCACGCCCCAAAAGCGCTTCTAAAGATGGCGAAATTCCTTTTGCGCTTAAAACCACTGCAACCAAAGAAACCAACAACGCAACCAAACTCACCATCAGGGTTTTAGTGCTGGGTACATCGGCAACCTCTTCAGGATGCAATTCATCTACTTCCACTGGCAAAAAATACTCACGGTGCCCAATGGTTTGAAACAGCGTAAATGCAACAAACATTGCCAATGTAATGATGGCGATAAACACCAATTGCTGTGCGGAATATACTCCGACCACATTTGAGCTACTCACAAAGTTCGGCAGAATCATCGAAAAGACAATAATCACCGTCATGGTGCCCAAAGCCGCTGTTGCTCCCTCTAAGTTAAAGCCCTGCACAAAATGCTTACGCCCACCCACCAATAAACTCAAACCAATAATCGCGTTCAAAATAATCATCACGGCAGCAAATATGGTATCTCGAGGCAATCCCATTACATCGTCACCACCTGACAACATCATAGAGACAATCAGAGCGACTTCAATAATAGTGACAGATAGAGCTAACACCAATGTACCAAAAGGCTCACCCACTTTATGAGCAATCACTTCAGCATGATGTACAGCAGTCACAACACTAGCAATTAAGCCAATACTCAGTAATAAAAGAATCAGTGGAAAGTTTGGCATCAACTTATATAAGCCGAGTATTATTAAGCTCAGAATTGGGATCGCCAAAGACCATGCAGGATTATGCTGATTAATCATTTTATGCCCTCTACTTTTCGTTATTTGTAGGCATTTCCAATGTTTTGGACATGCATTGTTATATTTATTTTTTAAAGCTAATACGCGACCTATTTCTTCATCTTATCTATACTTAGAGCGAAAAATAGGTGTGTTTTGTTATTTTAAGCGCAAAAAAAGAGGCACTTGGCCTCTTTTTCTTGAACAACAAATTAAAGTTCAGCAGGATTAGTTAACTCGGTCATAGGCCAACGTGGTGTAGTGGTCACGGCTAAGCCATCATGTTGACCTGCTTTTAAACGCTGATAACCCGCAAAGGCAATCATTGCACCATTATCTGTACATAGTGCAGGTTCTGCATAATAAACCGATGCACGAATTTTAGCTAAATCGGCTTCTAGGCGTTCGCGCAAGCGTTTATTAGCACTCACACCACCCGCAATGACCAAACGCTTTAAGCCAGTTTGCTTTAATGCTTTCACTGACTTCTTCACCAAGGTATCTACAATTGCTTCTTGGAAGCTTGCGGCAATATCAGCATCACGATTTTCATCGCCTAACTTTTTCATTTGCACAGATACAGCTGTTTTTAAGCCACTAAATGAAAATTCTAAACCTTGGTGCAACATTGGACGTGGAAATGCAAAAGCATTTGGGTCACCTTGTTCTGCAAGTCTAGAAATATTTGGGCCACCTGGATATGGCAAGCCCATCATTTTAGCGACCTTGTCAAAAGCTTCACCTGCCGCATCATCAATAGATTCGCCAAGCAATTCATATTGACCAATACCGTAAGCAGCCATCAACTGTGAATGTCCACCCGATACCAATAACGCAACAAATGGAAACTCTGGAGGCGTATCTGACAACAATGGTGCCAACATGTGGCCTTCCATGTGATGCACACCAATAGCAGGTTTATTTAAAGCAAAGGCTAAAGTACGACCAAATAGCGCACCTGTCATTAATGCACCCATTAAACCCGGACCGCGGGTATATGCGATGGCATCAATCTCAGATTTTTTAATATCGCTGTCTGCAAGCAACTGCGTTAAAAGTGGAATTAACTTACGCACATGGTCACGCGAAGCCAGTTCTGGCACCACACCACCGTATTCTGCATGCAGTTTAATTTGGCTATATAGTACTTGCCCACGTAAACCCAACTCGCTGTCATACAATGCGAGTCCTGTTTCATCACAAGATGTTTCTAAGCCTAAAACGATCATTAAACTGCCTATAACCTGTATCAATTCTATTGCGAAACCTATTATAGACTTGTGGTATGAGATGTAAATGAGTAAAATACTGACCTTCACTTGTGATCGAAGGCAATACTGCCTAGATCTTATCCATAACTTAATGAGGATTCTTCATGCCACAAGTTAAATTGAAAGAAGGCGAGCCAGTAGACGTAGCTATCCGTCGTTTCAAACGTTCATGCGAAAAAGCAGGTGTTCTTGCTGACGTTCGTAAACGCGAATTCTACGAAAAACCTACTCAAGAACGTAAACGTAAAAAAGCTGCTGCTGTTAAACGCTACCAAAAGAAATTGGCGCGTGAATCAGTACGTACGACTCGCCTTTACTAAGATTAATTTGTGATTGATTGACTAACCTGGACAAGATAAATGACTACTTTAAAAAACCAAATAACTGAAGTTTTAAAAGCAACAATGCGTGCTAAAGAAATGGATAAGTTAACGGTAATACGTAGTCTACAGGCAGCAATCAAGCAAATTGAAGTCGATGAGCGCAAAGAGCTTGACGATACTCAAGTTCTTGCGGTCATTGAAAAGCAAATAAAACAACGTAAAGAATCGATCAAAGCCTTTAGTGGTGCTGGTCGAGAAGATTTAGCTAGTAAGGAACAAGCCGAACTTGAGGTTTTATCTCAATTTCTACCAGAAGCTATGACTGAGGAAGAACTTGATTCCATTATTGCGCAAACAATTGCTGCGCAAGAAGCTACTAGCATGAAAGATATGGGTAAGGTGATGAACTCTCTGCGTCCGCTCATAGCCGGACGCGCCGATCCTTCTCAAGTTTCTGCAAAAATTAAAGCAAAACTTGCGTAATTCCCCGATCTGATTCTATTTCTTTACTGTTGAACTGTCTTTTAATTAAAAGCCAGTTCATAAGTAATTTATATTAAAACATTTCTATTCTAATATTCTGCAATAAAACAATTCTAAATATCTTCAATTTTTAGCATGCACCCTGTCTAAAATAAACAAGCCCCGTTCATAGACACCAAAACGTTTAATTCAAAGTACACTGCACATTATATTGCTTCAACATCTGCATTTCTTTAGCGTTTAATACCTGTTGATTGACATCTTGCTTGGTCAGTGTTGCATACTTAGGAGCTAAAGCTGAACGGTTTTTATCAGCTGCTACATATAAATCCTGAGCATATTGCGCTACTATGCCACAAAATTTTTCTTGTTGTGTAGCACTAAAACCACGTTGCATTGGATCTAAAGTTGCAAAAAAATTGCGTGTATCTTTTTTATAATTTTCATTAATTTTTTCTACCGCCATGACATATTGCTCAACACTGGCAGCTTGAACTACAGAAAAACTACCAAGCACTACACATGCTAAAGCTACAATTTTTTTCATCGAGTAGAATCTTTATCAAAATAATATGAACAAAATATTGTAGCATCAAAGCACAACACATTCATTTATTCAGATACGATACATAAGTAATCGGGCTGATTTTCCGTATATGCCAACTCTACTGGCGCAGGTAAATCCCCTTGCGTGACTGTGCCCAGCCTCAAACGCAAAATATCAGGTAAATCTAAACGATAGGAATAAATTGGGCTCGCGCAGTTCATACAAAATACGCGTGCTTTATGACTGCTATGAAAATACTCTTTAAGAGATTCTGCACCTTTGAGCAGTTGAAAGCTGTGTTTTTGAATCGGGCTATTCCATGCAAACATCGAACCTTGTGCCTGCCGACAATCCTGACAAAAGCACAAAATACTCAGCTCTATCGTTTGATTAACCTGATACTGAACAGCTCCACATAAACATTGACCTCGGATCATATCGACCTCATTTTTTATTAAGATGAATTATATTTTCAGCATTCTGGCTTTTTGCATTTCATTTAAACGAACTTTAACCGTTGCCGCTAAAGATTTATTTTCTCTGGCTAAGCGATGTGCATGAATGAGTGACTTAATTGCATTTTCTTCATAGCCAGACCAGAACTCCACTTCCGCACGGTAACGTAAAACGTTTACAGCCTTATATACATCATCATTATTCTCATTGGCAGCATTTTGCATTAAACGCCAGCCATTCAAATCACGTGTATTTGCACGTAAAAAACGCATCACGATTGCTTGTGCTTCCGAGATTTTATTCTGTCTGATTAATACTTCTGCATATTTATAATTTAAAGCTCGGTTTTCTGGCATGATCACAGCGGCACTCTGAATAGTCCGCTGTGCATCATCTAATTTATCCCGACCTAAATACACATCTGTTTGTAGCAAGGTCATTAATACATGCGATTTTTTCTGCTTTTTGGCGCCATCTAAAGCCTGCTGTGCAAGCTTATAATCTCCTTGCTGAATTTGATAAGCCGCCATAGCCAACTGACCCGCAAATTTATTTTGATTTACCGCCGTTTGTAGTTGTTGTTCTGTGGCCTGATGAGACAATACCCGTGTGTACCACTTAAGAATATCGAATTCTTCATCTAGCAAATTAGGTTTAACCACAGGCAGTTGATTTGCTCGAAGGCGTGCCTCGCTCATTCGCTCAGAAGTTAAAGGGTGGGTAAACCAAAAATCAGGTAAAAAACTAACCCGTGAAGATGCGCGGTTCATCACTTCAAAAAAATCCGCCATGCTTTGCGGATTATATCCAGCCGCATACATATATTGCATGCCAATACGGTCAGCTTCACGCTCTTGGTTACGACTGTAAGTGAGCTGTTTATCCATAATTGCAGCTTGCGAACCCAACATAACTGCTGTACCCACATCGCTATCTGCTTTTGATGCAACCAAAGCACCCACCAGTAAACCTGCTAAAGTAAGTAAACCCTGCCCTTTAAAAGCTTCTTGCGAGCGGCTATAGTGGCGCTGACTAACGTGCGCAATTTCATGCGCCATAACACCAGCAACCTCATCCATATTTCGTGCGGAATTAATCAGACCCGCATTCATGGCAAATAAGCCCCCAGGGACTGCAAAAGCATTAATTTGGGGGTCATTAATAACCAGTAAACCAATCGGCTGATTGAGTTTAGTCTGACTCAGTAAATGGGTAAACGTACTTAATAAACGATCTTCCAGCCAAGGGTTATGCATGACTGGCATTTGCTTATTCACTTCACGATAAACTTTTTCGCCAACTTCAGTTTCTTTTTGTTGATCCAGTAAGCCAATACCACCACCAATATCTGGAACTGACATCACTGGTGCAGTATTAAAGTCAACAGTATGTGCTTGTACCGCCCATGGAAGGGTCATTAAACCGCACGCCAACAAAAAACGTTTCAAAATTGACCCCTCAAAAGTCCAGAAAGCAAAAGACTATAACATTGAAAATAGACTATTTTTCTGAGTAAGTGTTATAAAATTATTATTGATATAACGGGTTTACAACATAAGCCGGTTGCCTTCCTGCCAATGCATCCAGCAAATTTTGATAGGCTAAATCAGCCATACGCTTACGCGTTGCAGCCGTTGCCGACCCCACATGCGGTAAAGTCACCACATTATCCAGTTTAAATAACTCAGATTGTTGCAAAGGTTCTTTAGCATATACATCCAAACCAGCAGCAAATATTTGACGATTCTTTAAGGCATAGATGAGTGCTTGCTCATCCACCACTGAACCACGTGCAATATTCACCAGCACAGCATGTGATTGCATTAACTCAAGCTCAGATTTGCCAATCAATGCTTTCGAGTCAGCATTCAAATCCACAGCAACCACCACAAAGTCTGCTCGTTTTAATAAGCTATTTAAATCACAATATTCGGCATTAAGTGCACTCGCACGTGATGGATTTTCCCGACGATTATGGTACAACACGTTCATATTAAAACCATGATGGCCACGACGTGCAATGGCTTCACCAATATGCCCTAAGCCAATAATTCCCAGTGTTTTACCGTAAATATCAACACCAAATTGCGCATCCGACACCGTACGTTGCCATAAACCCTGCTTCGTCCAAGCATCTAAAGAAGCTACTTTACGGGCAGCACTCATCAATAATGTAAAAGCTAAATCTGCTGTGGTTTCAGTTAAAACATGCGGGGTATGTGCCAACCAAATTTTCTGTTGATTTAAATAGGCCAAATCATAGTTATCATAACCCACACTCACACTTGAAATAATTTTTAACTGTTTTGCTTGGCTTAAATTTGTAGCATTTAGGAGTCTTCCTGCCCCAATCATGCCATCTGCATCTCGCGTTGCATCTATGATTTGCTGTTGTATGTCACCTAATTTGGGTGATATTTGAATCACATTAAATTGTTGTTCTAGTTTAGAAAGAATATCTTGATCAATTTGGCTAAATACAACAACGTTCTGTTTCATCGTGATTCTATGTCCTTGGGCTTAGTTTGCATAAATTGCCATAAGCGTTTTTTTAATTTAGGTTCATCTAACATTTCTTGTAATGATGCCAGCTCAATACACTCAGATGATTCCAAATAAGGAATTTTACCCAAGCATAATATGCTTTTATGGCCTTCGCACATACCGTCAATAAAGCCTTGCACGTATGAACTTGCGCCACGACCATCTTGAAATTTAAGCCATGCAAAGGGCCATTGCAATATTAAAAATTCAGAAGCTAATGCTCGCTGAATGTTAGACCAAAGCAATTGCTGTTCTGAAGTTAAATTAGCAGCGTCTGTGAGTACCACACAATGTGCCATATTTAATGCTTCCACTACAAAAGCATCAATATTTAAGCTCGGACGAATGTCTATGTTTGTTTCGGGCGCATGCTTAGCTGGCTCAGTGGCAACGACAACGTCTTCAAAAGCAGGAACGGATACAGGACTATGCGGTGTAGTAAGCGAAGAGCGTTCAATAGGATGGGCTAAGATGATTTCAGATACACTGTCTGAAAGAATTTCTACAGGTGCTTGATCACGCCAAAGTGTTGACTGGTATTGCTGACACACTTCAGCCTTAGGAATCCAAACATCTATTCCCAATGCAACCAGTACGTCACGCTGATGCCCTATCATCTATTCATCATCACCTATTTCAGGTCGGATATTCTAACGAGAATAAGCTCGCTTTGCTGAACTTTTTAAAATATTCGGCCTAATGATTGTTCAAGCATGTAAATAAAAGAAGATTCTTATTCCAAGTCCTTCAACACTCATTTCAACACAGCTTCCTTAAGCATAACAAAGATGCTGAAGCCTAATCACACCAGTTGTAGTTTTTTATTGTTAAATAATCATCAAGCTATTTTTTTTCTGCATCAGCTCAACGACTTCAGCAGATTCAAAACCCAAACGCCAATACAACAGCGCCAAAACGTCTAATTCATCTTGGGTAATAATTCGGTCATTCCACAAACAAACTTCTGCAACCCCTAATATGCTAATGCGTTCACGCAATTGCAGACCTGAAATGTCATTTAAAATTTCTGCCAAATCGATAGGCTCATCTGAAATTTCGCTATAGAGCTCCAGCTCAGTTGGACTTAATATTCGATTTAAAATGTTCTCACGAACCTCAAGCTGACTATCGCTGTTAATTTGCTGTACATGCAATAGCGCATCAATCAAACGCACAATACTCGGCTTCACCTCTTCCAGTGCAGTAGGCGTATGTACTGGCATCAGATTTAACTCAAATTTCACACGCTCTATGAGCAATGCATCAAGCAATCCAATTTCACCATCTTCTTGAATAATACGCGCCAATTTCATTAAAAATTGACGTGATACCGTTGCGGGCATGCCCCCAATATTTTTACAAGCTTCATGGAATATAGCGATATGAACTCGACCATCCAAGTTGAGTAATGCATCCACAATGGCACGACTCACCTCTGCTTCTGCTGGAATAAATTCTCGATACTGACGAATCATCAAGATTGCCACCATCACCTCACGCGAACCCGTCGAGGTTTGTAAAGCACGATCAATCAATTCTGGGCGCTTCCAGTTATCTCGAATGTCTGGATTTAAAGGTTTAATCGCATCTTTAATAGCAAAACTAATGGGTGAAAGTCTTAATAAGGGTAAAGGTTGCGGTGAACTCCAAGGAGTGGAAATATCCACCATATATTCTTCTAATGAACGAAATAAATTAAAAAGAGGCTGATTTTTCAGTTTTTTCAGGTTTTCCAACTGCAATTCATGAATAATCCCTGGATTGAGTTCAAAAATTCGCTGATCAATACTCGGATGAATATTCATCCAGTTTTGTGGGCTTAATGCATTTGCAAAACACATGTGTGAAATAGATTCAGCATATTCACTATGAATCTGTGAACCCGAATGATGCACATAAATACGCATTAAGGTTTGAATGTTGGCATCGTTTTGAATTAAGCGCTTGGTTTTTTGGTCATTTTTATATGTGCGCCCACCTAAAGTCATAAACTTAATTAAACGCGTAACGAGCACTCCCAAACTGCCAATTAACCAAATAATAGCCCCCAAAGACACAAACAAAGTTTCAAATTTATTTTCATGAATATAACCATTACGATAAAAACCACGCTTGGCTAATTTACTGCCCCACTGACTAAAGGTGGTCAAACTGCTATACAAAATTTTTAAGCGGGTGTTTTCTGCTGCTTCGCCAGACAAAATTTTATTAAACTCATGACTGAGTAAACCATACAATTCAACTTCATCTAAATTTTGCAGTGCTCCCCACGTTAAAATAATTGCAGTATCTTTAGGGTAGAAACCCGCAGTGAGAGCATTCACCCCTTCTTCACTAGGCAATACATATAAAGCAGGTGTATCAATAAGAAAAATATCAGCCAGTTGTTCGGTAATTTTTAGCGCGACACTTTCCTCAGGCACACTTTCCACCAAACTTAAGCGACGTGCACCCAATTGTTTGGCCAGTGAATAGCCCCCCATTCTAAAGATATAGAACTCATAAATCACCGACAGCACCATAATGGTCACCACCAGTGTAATCAAATAAGGGCTTAAAGCATGCCAGTAAATAGTCTGTCTATAATCGAGATAAAACATTAAAAGACCGACAATGGTATTAATGATAATCACCGTCAGTAATACAGCAACCAAGCAAAATGTTGCTGGCCAAAACATATTTTTATTTTTTATAAATGCATAGCCCACTTTTCTCAATGCAAGTTCCTATCACTACATTGCCTTTTCTGTGCTCATCATAAATGAAAAAAGCGGGAAATTCCCGCTTTTTTCTTAGGCTTTACAAACCATTATTCTTCACGAACACCCGTCAAATCAACAGATGCTGCATCGATATTTACATCGATATATGCATCTTTGCTATCAGCCTTAGCAGAGTCATTACGCTTCTTCTCTAAAGCCTCTAAGTATTCTGCATTAATACCACCAGCAACATAGACACCATCAAATACAGAGCAATCAAACTCTTGTAATTCTGGCACTTTAGTTGTGCGTACAGCTGCTTTTAAATCTTCCAAATCTTGGAAAATTAAGCGGTCAGCTTCGATAATTTCACGAATTTCTTCAACGCTACGCTCAGATGCAATCAGCTCAGATTTTGCTGGCATATCAATACCGTACACGTTTGGATATTTCACCATCGGTGCTGCCGAAGCAAAGAACACTTTTTTCGCACCCGCATCACGTGCCATTTGAATGATCTCATTACACGTTGTACCACGTACAATCGAGTCATCCACCAACAGAACATTTTTATCTTGGAACTCAAGCTCTACAGGGTTAAGCTTTTGACGTACTGATTTTTTACGCAATTGCTGACCCGGCATAATGAAGGTACGACCAATATAACGGTTCTTCATAAAGCCTTCACGGAATTTCACGCCCAATACATTAGCAAGCTCAAGTGCAGAAGTACGTGAAGTATCTGGAATTGGAATCACAACATCAATATCGTGCTCTTCCCCCCATTCACGCAAGATTTTTTGCGCAAGTTTCTCACCCATTTTTAAACGTGCTTTATATACCGAAATCCCATCAATGGTTGCATCTGGGCGGGCAAAATAAACATATTCAAAAATACAAGGACGATATTCTGGGTCCGTAGCACATTGCTTAATCGACATAACACCATCAGCAGTGATGTAAATCGCTTCACCTGGTGCAATATCACGTTCAACTTTAAAGCCTAACGCAGTAATTGCCACAGATTCAGAAGCAATAATATATTCAACACCTTGTTCAGTCTCACGTGAGCCATAAATCAAAGGACGAATACCATTTGGATCACGGAAGCCAACTAAGCCTTGGCCTGTAATCATGGCTACAACAGCATAACCACCTTTGCAACGCTCATGCACACGCGATACAACATGGAAAATATCATCTGCTGAAGGTGAAAGTTTGGCACGCTTTTGCAATTCATGTGCAAATACGTTGAGGAGTACTTCTGAGTCAGAATCCGTATTCATGTGACGTAGATCAGTGCTAAACAAATCATCATGAATTTCTTCAGCATTGGTCAGGTTACCGTTATGTGCCAATGTAATCCCATAAGGTGAGTTTACATAGAACGGTTGTGCTTCTGCACTGCTCGAAGAACCTGCTGTTGGGTAACGCACATGACCAATACCATAGTTACCTTGTAAAGCACGCATGTGACGCGTGTGAAAAACATCACGCACCATACCTGTGTCTTTACGAAGGAATAAACGGCCCTGATGGCAAGTTACGATCCCAGCTGCATCCTGTCCACGATGCTGTAACATCGTTAATGCATCAAACAACATTTGGTTAACTGGTGATTTACCCGCTATACCAACAACTCCACACATAGCAACCTCGCAGACCCGCTAGGATTAATAAAAAGGATTATTCGTTGATTTACCCGAAGCACGTCCACTCTTTTGAGTTGCTTCTGGGGCATGCTCTGTAGACGACGGTTTGACGCCATCTTCAGAATTAATATGATGCATGGCTTGATTTGCTGCGTCTTTGGACAATTGTGTTGCCCACGGTGCATACGGCATCAAAACCTGAATAAATTTCGATTGTTTCCAATGCGGCGAGCTTTCAACCCATGGGCCTACACCCTGAATAGTGATTAATACCACCAACAGCCCTTTTAAGCCCCCAAACACACCACCAGCCAAACGGTTGAGCGGTCCAAGTTTAAGGCGCTTTAAAACGCTATTCAGTATATAAGTTGCAACCCAAGTCAAAACCACGATAATCAATACAATAAATGCAAAGGCCGCAATTTTTTGAACCACTGGATCTGTACTGAGTGAGATCATCGAAGGTGCTAAGACGGACGCATATTTTGCGGCAACTATTAGTGCAAAAATCCATCCTACCAAGTTCGCAAAGGCTTTAATTAATCCTTGACGCAAACCGTTTAGCCCTCCAATGAGCAATACAATCAGAATAAAGATATCAATGGTGGTCATAGGCTAAAGTGCGTCTACACAATCTTTTACGAGCTTAGGTCCTGTATAAATGAGGCCACTATAAACTTGTACAAGGGTTGCGCCTGCATTTTTTTTCGCCAGAGCATCTTCACCCGATAAAATACCACCCACACCAATCAGCGGTATTTGACCTTTTAATACCTTTGCAAAGGCTACCAAGCAGGCTGTACTCTTTTCAAAAACAGGTGCGCCTGACAAACCACCAGCTTCATCACCGTGTTGTAAACCTTCAACACCTTCACGAGATAAAGTTGTATTCGTCACAATTAAACCATCAATTTTAATTTCAAGTAATTGCTTTGCAATAAATTGAATATCTTCGTCTGTTAAGTCTGGCGCAACTTTAAGTACTAAAGGTACATAATGTTGATATTCGTCTGCGAGTTCTAATTGGCGTTTCTTGAGTGTTTCAAGTAACTCCGTTAAGGCGTCGCCACTTTGCAGGCTACGAAGGTTTTTTGTGTTTGGAGAGGAAATATTGACCGTAATATAAGAGGCGTAGTTATAAACTTTTTCGAGGCAAATTAAATAATCATCAACTGCTTTTTCTACAGGAGTGACTGCATTCTTGCCAATATTAATGCCAAGCACACCTTTAAATTTAGAGGCTTTAACATTTTCAATGAGCTGATCCACACCATCATTATTAAAACCCATACGGTTAATAATTGCTTTGGCTTTTGGCAATCTGAATAAGCGTGGCTCAGGATTCCCAGCTTGTGGCAATGGTGTAATAGTGCCAATTTCGATAAAACCAAAACCTTGGCTCGCCAATGCATCAATATACGTACCGTTTTTATCTAAGCCTGCCGCTAGACCGACAGGGTTTGGAAATTCAATTCCCATGCAGGTCACAGGTTTAGACGCTACAGATTGATGCATCAGGCCCATTTTATGGGAAGATTTCAACATCGATAGTGTCAGCTCATGTGCACGCTCTGGTGCTAGTGAAAACAACAAAGGGCGGGCAAGAGAATACAACATATCTGAAAAAGTCACTGCTTGCTAAGTCGGCATATTATAGGCATAGCCTCACAAAAACACCATGCTTAGCAGTTCTTTATTTTTACCGATTATCGAACAGCCGCTGTTAATTTAATCTGCCCACCGTCAGAGCTAAGTTCCATTTTTTCAATACTTAGGCCCATTTGAACCAGCTGAGTTAAAAAGTTAGCTAAAACTGGATAGTTTTCATGGCTTACTGCAATGTTGATTTGTTCACCCATTGCTTGTGAGGCTACAGACAAACCTTGTTGCTGTGCAACACGTTGCACTTTATCTGCAACCGACAAGCCATTTTCTGTTGAGGCTTTCATGGTGACTGCATTACTTTGCATCCAAACAATCGTGTCTTTTAAGCCATTTAAACGATTTTGTTGAAACTCTGCAGCTTTATGCATGTAAAACAGCGATGCACCCACGGCAGATACCAGCACAAATATCGTAGTAAAAACCACCATTACGCGCTCACGTACCGACAAATGCTCTAGATAGTCAGAAATCCGTTCCATTTGACGGTCTAAACCATTTTGCATATTTTCAAGTGCTTTCATTATTGTATTTTCACCTGTCCAACAGCACCATTATCTTTAGGTTGAATATTTCCTAACTCAACTTTAAACCCTTGCTGATTCAATTGCTCTGTTAATTGTTGCAATACTTGTGCAGAGCTGGCTTTGAGTTCCATATTTAATACAGAGGCTTCATAGCTCACTCGATTTGCCACCACTTGATGTTGCATAAGTAACGGCCCTACGCGACTCAACAATTGTAAGGCTTGCGTATTCCCTGTTTGATTGAGGCGCAACTGGGCTTCAAATTGGCTTTTGAGTGTTTGCTCTGTAACAGGATAACTCTGACCAAACCAAGACTTGAATTGATCTACGGCCTGTACTGCGGTTAAATCGGCAACTTTTTTATTCTGATACCAACGAATGGCATCATAACCAATTTGTACAAATATAAATACACAAAGTACTGCTACACAGGCTTTCCAATAGCCCGAAACACCCGACGCATTTTTAGCTTTAGGTAAAATATTCCACGGATGTGTCTGGGACTTTTTTAACGTTGGGATGACATATTGAAAAGACTCTACGCGATCTTGCGTCACTACAGCATTTAAGCTTTGCAATTGAGCATTATTTAAATGACTTACTTTGACTTTTTTATCTTCAGCAAGCGTTTGATAATCTAAATATAAAGACAAATCATCAATAGATTGTCCCGCATATTTATTTTCACGTACCAGCAAATGCCCTGCAATATTGGCAATCACCAGCTGATTTGGTTCTGGCTCTGGAAGTACCAAAAAATCTGGCAACAATGCCTGCACTTTTACGGGTATTAATGTTAAGGCGTGTTGAATCGTTTCAGCTGTACTTTGTGCAATCCCCATCACAAAAAGCTGCTCTGGATTTTCAAAATGATGAAATACTTTCATATAATCCAATGGCAAAATGACATATTCTTCCAATAGATATTTCACGCCATCAGTACCGAGTTTTTTGTACTGTGCCTTAGAAAACTGTTGTTGTATTAGCTGAATATCACGACTGGGAAAAAACACGGTCGCGTCCTTACCATGATATTGGCGAATATCTTGTATTAGCTGCTCAAGGCTAGAAGCTTGTTGCCAAAACTCCCCTTCAGACCATTGCCAAACCCCATTGGCTTCAGGCATCCATATATACAACATTGATTATTTACTGCCGTTTTAATTAATTTATTATGCGTTTGGTACAATTGCTTTTTGTTGTGTTGATAAACCTGCCGCAATCACAGCCTGATCATAAATTCGTGCTTCAGCCAATGCAAATGGTTGAAATGATTCTGTAGTTAAAATAGATGCAATATGTGCAACCACATTCATGTGACAAACCACAGTAATTGAATCATAAGGTAAATAAGATAGCCATTCCACTGCAACTTTTGCATCGTCATCGGGTTTTATTGCATCACACACCACTACTGGTACATTTGGAAAGTAATGTTGCAAATGCGCTAAAGTCTGTTGTGCACGTAGCAATGGACTCACTACAAATACATCAGGCTGAATCAATCCACTAACCGCTTCCGCTGTTTGCTGTGCTTGCACATGCCCTCGCTCAGTTAAAGGACGTTGCGTGTCATTCCCCATTACGGGTGGCGCTGCTTCACCATGTCGAATTAATGTCAGTTGCATACGATTTCCCTATTTTTTATGCAGCATTATAACTATCGCTCATGACAAAATGATGTGCCATGAGCGAATTAATTTAAACGTGTTGATGTGGCAACACAAACTCTACATCACTTCGATGGCCATTTTTCATTAATGACAGCGCAATACTTAAAGGTGGTGCGCCTTCAAAAATAACATCATATAAGGCACTAGTAATTGGCATATAAACGTCAAGTTCTTCAGAACGGGCTTTCACTTGCACAATTGTATTAATACCCTCTGCGGTTTGCCCTAATTCTGTGGTTGCCTGTTCTAAGCTTTTACCCGAACCCAGCGCAAAGCCCACCTGATAATTACGACTGAGTGGGCTATTACAGGTCGCAAATAAATCACCTACACCTGAAAGCCCCAAGAAAGTTAAAGGATTCGCACCCAATTTAACCGCAAAACGACTCATCTCGGCCAGAGCACGTGTCAAAATCATACTCTTGGTATTTTCACCTACTTTATAAGCAGCAGCCATACCCATTGCAACAGCATAAATATTTTTTAATGCGCCGCCCAGCTCAACACCATGCACGTCATCGCTGGCAAATACACGAAATAGTGCGCTATGTAAGGCTTGCTGTACTGCATAGCGTACCAATTCAGATTCACTCGCAATTACAGTGCCTGCGGGTTGGCCTGCCACAATTTCTTTGGCTAAATTAGGGCCAGACAAAACGCCATAAGGCACTTCTGGCAAAACCTCACGAATAATGTCACTCATAAAGCTAAATGTTTTAGCTTCAATACCTTTGGTAAGAGACACAACGGCCTGCGCGCTAATAAATGGCTTAATCTGCTCTAAAACACTGCGAAAAGAGTGACTTGGAATCGCAACAAAAATAATGTCACGATCACGCACCGCTTGTTCTAAATTAGAGGTCGCTTGCAGTCCCACTTCAAGTGTAAAGTCTGGCAAATAGCGCTTATTGATATGTGTGGCATTAATGTCCGCAGCAATCGCTTCATCACGAATCCAAATCATGGTTTCACAGCCATTACGTACCGCTGTATTCGCCATAGCTGTACCAAAACTACCGCCCCCCAGTACAGTCACACGTAAAGCCGTTTTTTGATTTACGACAACAGGTTCCACTAAGTCTGAAAATTTCAAATCTGACATTTTTATTATTTCCTAATCTTTTCTATCCGTCTTATTTATGCCATTCACTCACAAATTCATTTGTGAAAATTTCTGTCCGTGGTGGAATCGCCTTTACTGCAGTACCAATATAAATAATGCCTGAAATTAAATCCGCTTCAGTTAAACCCAATGCTTGCTTAAATAATTTAGATTCAACCACCGCACCACTACGCCACATAGTTGAATAACCATTACTTTGTAAAGAAAGCAAAAAATTTTGCACCGCGGCACCTGAGCTTAAAATTTGCTCAAAATGAGGCACTTTAGGGTGATCTTGTAATTTTGTTAACGCCAATACCAACAATGGGGCACGAAAAGGATGGTTTTTTACACGCTCTAATTGTGCCTCTTCGGTTTGTCCTGTATCCGCCAAAGCTTGTGACAATAAGTCGCCAAAAGCTTCTCTCTCAGTCGAAGGAATGACCACAAAACGAGTCGGTTTTAGACGATGATGATCTGGCGCAGTCATTGCAGCTTGAAAAGCTTGCTCTAGTTGTACCGCATTGGGTGCTGGTTCAACCAAGTGGCCAATAGATTGACGCTGATGAATGTTTTGATGAACTATTTCAACCGCTGATTCTGACATTGACATCGATATCACTTTAAAAACTGTGCTCCAAGATTAGCATATTCTCAAGGACTTACTCTAGAAGCTTTACAGAATGAAAACTATGATATTTCCAATCTTATTTGACACATATTCAGCTCATGCTGTTGCATAAGTCATACAGCAACTCCCTTAATTAACTGAAAAGTTATGTTCAAATATAAAAAAATCAATCAAAGGCATTCCAATGAAACTTACTCAACAACATTTATGGGTCACAACTTCCCTTGCATCTGTTTTATTACTCAGCGCATGTGCTTCTAACCCAACACAATCATTAGCGATTCAAAAACCCAATAATCAATATGAAGTGACGGCTGTAGGTAAAACCCAATTGATCGCTAAAAATAATGCTATTTCAGCTGCCAATAGCACCTGTGGTAAAAGTGCATCCCCTGTTGTGGTAGATGAAAAAACTGAATATAACGGCGCACTTAAAGGCGTATTAGATGAAAAAACAGGACAAATGGTACAAGCAGCTGCAGGCATTTTGGGCAGTATTTCTGGAACAAACACTGGTTTAAATAAAGATGATGACTACCAAACCGTATTAACCTTTAGCTGTAAAGCCAACTAAAATGCAGTTATAAAAAAACCGCTCATTGAGCGGTTTTTTTATTGATCATTGAATATAAAAATACTTATTAACAATAACCATCTAAACGAGTTAATGGTAATTTTTGACCAATCGCTTTTTCAATTTCAGGCAGATAGAATGCATCATCTTCAGACAAGAAACTAATACTTACACCACGCGAACCTGCACGACCTGTACGACCAATACGATGCACATAGTCATCAGACTGTTCTGGCAATGTAAAGTTAATTACATGCGATACGCCATCCACGTGAATACCACGACCAGCAACGTCAGTTGCAATCATAATATTGTGTTTACCGTTTTTAAATTGATCTAACATTTTTAAGCGTTTATCTTGTGCGATTTCACCAGACAACATCACCACCTTATAGTCATCTTTTTTTAGATGATCATAAAGTTTACGCACTTGATCACGACGATTGGCAAAAATCATTACTTTCTCAATCGGTTCATCGCGTAAAATTTCTTGTAATAACTTATATTTATCTGTTTTAGCAACCATATACACACGCTGTTCAACATCTGCATTGGTTTTCTTTTCTGGCTCAATTTCAACCGTAACAGGCTCAAACAACCACTGCTGTGCCAAATTTAATACGTCATAGCTAAAGGTTGCAGAGAACATCAAAGTTTGACGTTGTTCTTTACGTGGAGAATAACGCACGATACGTTTTACCGATGGAATAAAGCCCATGTCCAGTAAACGGTCAGCTTCATCAATCACCAAAAATTCAATTTGATCTAACCAAATTTCTTTTTGTTCAACAAAATCGATTAAACGACCTGGTGTTGCCACCATAATATCAACAAAGTTTTTATTTAGTTCAGCACGTTGCTTATCAAAATCTACACCACCAAGCATGGTCACTAAATGTAAATCTGTAAATTTAGTTAATTCTTTGGCATCACTTTCAATTTGCAAAGCCAATTCACGTGTTGGCGCTAAAATTAATGCACGTGGCTCACCACGGAAACGTTGCTCTTTAATCGGGTTATTAAGTAAATCGTTAATCACACTGACCAAAAAAGCTGCTGTTTTACCCGTACCTGTTTGTGCGCGACCAATGGCATCATGTCCCGCCAGCGTAAATTTCAAAACCTTCTGCTGAATAGGCGTCATTTTTGTAAAGCCTAAAGCATCAATCGCTTGTTTCAGTTTAGGGTGTAAATTTAAGGTATCAAAACCAGATGACATAAAGCTGTGCTCTAACTTGGTAATCGCAAAATATGATGCATTATAAACAAAAAACGCCCCAATATACATTGGGGCGTTTTTTAGATTAATCTTTCGATTAGTCTAAAGGCTGAACTTCTTCAGCTTGGAAGCCTTTTTGACCTTTTACAACGCTGAATTCAACGCGTTGACCGTCACGAAGTGAACGGTGACCGTCGCCTTGAATAGCACGGAAGTGAACGAATACATCGTCGCCACCGTTACGTTGAATGAAGCCGAAGCCTTTAGTATCGTTAAACCACTTAACTACGCCTTGTTCACGAGCTGTCATTTAGTTAATCCTCATAGATGTATAAGAAGGACCACCCGGTGTTGCAAACAGCAGACAAACAAGGTTTAAAATTCTTTATTTTTTTAAAACTTGTAATCATTCTGTAAAACTATTAACAAAATCCCGGTTATATCCATTTATATAGCAGGTGTTGAAACAATTTATAGTTGTTATAACCCCTAGTACGCTGTCGAGCTTAACACGGGTAAATTTCAATTAATAGATTTTTTTTCGACTTATTTGCAATTTAACTGTTCATTTTTTAACACATACTTTGCACAAATTTTGAGTTAGATATTTTGGCTAAAATTTGGTTTTTTGTTTGGTTTTGGCACTCAATTTGCTAATATCTTTATTGCTTTGATCTTAATAATTGAATACCCGTTTTATGAGTGATTTTCAAAACACTGAAGCATATATAGTAGATGCAATGGGAAAACCTTGCCCAATGCCATTGCTCATGTTAAAAAAAGCCCTTAAAAGCCAAACTGGAAATTTGTTGTTGCTCAAATCATCTGACCCACACAGCCAGCAAGATGTGAGTCGCTACTGTGAAATACACAATTTAAATTTCCAACTGAATAAAGTTTCAGATTCTGAGTTCCACTACTTAATTGAATCTTAAATCTTTTCAGTTAAAATAATTTGCTTCAAATTTGAATAAAACTTTACATTTCTATACCCAAATTTCCATAATTTACGGAAATATTGGATTAATATTGAAATCAATTACTGGGTAATTCCATCATACCCTTAAGGAGAATACATGAGTGACAGCAGCAATCAATTGATGCCCCTGTCATTATCGGCGCCTGGGGTGAATCTTGGTGCTTATATCAGTACTGTAAACCAGATTCCAATTTTGACAGCCGAACAAGAAAAAGCCTTGGCAGAACGTTATTATTACGACCAAGATTTAGACGCAGCAAAAATGCTAGTGATGTCGCATTTACGTTTTGTGGTACATATTGCACGTAGCTATGCTGGCTATGGATTACCTCAAGGTGATTTAATCCAAGAAGGTAACCTTGGCCTAATGAAAGCCGTTAAACGCTTCGATCCCAATATGGGCGTTCGTTTAGTGTCTTTTGCTGTGCACTGGATTAAAGCCGAAATTCACGAATATGTTATTCGTAACTGGCGTATTGTAAAAATTGCAACCACAAAAGCACAGCGTAAATTATTTTTTAACTTACGTAGCTTAAAAAAATCATCTAAAAAATTGACGCTAGAAGAAGCACAATCGATTGCAAGAGACTTAAACGTTACCGCCGAACAAGTTTTAGAAATGGAAGGCCGTTTAACTGCATACGATGCTGCTTTTGAAGCCACTGGTGATGACGATGATGAAGGCTCAAGCCATGTTGCACCAGCGCTATACTTAGAAGATAACCGCTATGACCCTGCTCGTCTGATTGAAAATGAAGACTATGAAGAGCAAAGTACGTCTGCACTTCATGAAGCAATGGAACAACTAGATGATCGCTCACGTAATATCTTACAGCGTCGCTGGTTAGATGATGAAAAGTCGACTCTGCACGAACTGGCAGCAGAATATAATGTGTCTGCAGAACGTATTCGTCAGTTAGAAAAAAATGCAATGGAAAAAATTAAAGTGGCGATGTCATCGAATTGATTTGCCATTTATCTAAAAAAGCGCTTCGGCGCTTTTTTTATTACTGACTATTTTTACATAATGCTAAACTCTCGCTTTCATAAAAAATATTTAGTTTATTTAAATATAAAAATTAAAAAATCTTAAAATTAGGATAACTTTTATGGGTCCATTATCTTATCTAGGGCAAATTTCAATACAACAACCTTATATTGAAAGATTAAAATTGGCGTATGAACTGTCTAATGGCAATGATGATATTCAAAAATACTTAACGGGTAGTTATGTATGTTATAACGCTGCAACCTTTTATATTTTATTGCAGAAACCCGTTCTTAATTATGATGATTACGACCTCTTAGCTAGCGCTTCTACAGCTGAATGGCACACAAATATCAAAAGATATAAATGCAAACTATGGGATGGTAAGTCATTAATTCCTGAAAGCTCTCTCATTCAAATTGAACTTGCAGGAGCAAAACATGCTACGACAAAATACTTACATGTAGTTGCTAAATCTAATCTTGATACCCAAAATTTAACCCGAGGCATAAAAGGCTATGGATTACAATTAGGTGATGATTGGCGAGGCGAATTTGATCTAAAAGAAGCTGCTAAGGTAAATACACCGCATCCAGAATACTCTCCAAATTCACCATGCTTTAGCTTTAACTTAAATGAGGAACAAATCAAAGCTGGATTAAAATTCATAATTTCTGTTTATAGTTTAGGTATCTAATATATTTAAGCCACTTTTTTAACAAAAAGTGTTGTTATAAAAATACGCCTACTCTTCTCTATTTTAAACTTAACCCTGAGTTTGAAATATGCTAAGGTTGATCGCAAATTTTTCCTCAGGAAAACTTGCCTATGTGGATTGGAATCTCTGCGATCAACCTTGCTCTAGTCGTTATGCTTGGCGCATTTGGCGCACATGGTTTAAAAAAAATAGCTTCTGTCGAGCAACTTGCATGGTGGCAAACTGCAACGGACTATTTCTTCTATCACGCACTGGGGTTATTAGCTCTTGCTATCATGAGCAAAGTGGTTCCTCAGCTCCCTATTAAAGTTAGTTTCTGGCTCATTCAAGTTGGCATTGTGTTCTTCTGTGGCTCACTATACGTGATGGCTTTGGGTTTACCACGTGTGCTAGGCGCAATTACGCCCATTGGTGGCGCGCTCATGATTTTAGGCTGGCTGATTTTAGCTTGGAACGCTTTTAAATACGCAAAATAATGGAATAACTGCTCAGGAAATCAAGCCATGCAGATTTACTTAAACGGTGAAGCACAACAAACGACTTGCACTACACTTCTCGAATTGATTCAAGAACTTGCTCTAGAAGGCAAACGCTATGCTGTTGAAAAAAATGAAATGATTATTGCTAAAAGCAAACTAGAGCACACCCCTATTTGCGATTCAGATCGTATCGAAATCATTCATGCCGTCGGTGGCGGCTAGCAGGAGCTTCCATGGAAGATACATTTAAAATCGGGTCCCGCACATTTAATTCACGCCTTTTGGTAGGCACAGGCAAATATAAAGATTTGCAAGAAACTGAGCTTGCAATTCAAGCCAGTGGTGCAGAAATTGTGACGGTTGCCATTCGCCGTGTAAACATTGGCCAACATCCAGATCAGCCGAATTTGTTATCTGTTATACCACCAGAAAAGTATACGATTTTACCTAATACGGCGGGTTGCTTTGATGCCAATAGCGCCGTACGCACCTGCATGTTAGCACGTGAACTTTTAGATGGGCATAACCTCGTTAAACTCGAAGTGTTGGGTGATGAAAAGACCTTATACCCGAACGTGACCGAAACTTTAAAAGCTGCGCGTACTTTAATTGATGATGGTTTTGAAATCATGGTCTATACCTCAGATGACCCAATTGTGGCGCAAGAGCTTGAAAGCATGGGCTGTGTAGCCATTATGCCTTTAGGTAGTCTGATTGGTTCTGGTCTTGGTATTTTAAATCCTCACACGCTTTCGATTATTAAAGAAAATGCCAAAGTACCTGTGCTGGTCGATGCTGGTGTAGGAACTGCTAGCGATGCAGCAATTGCAATGGAACTCGGCTGTGACGGCGTACTGATGAATACAGCCATTGCGGCGGCACAAAATCCAATTTTAATGGCGTCTGCAATGCGTAAAGCTGTTGAGGCTGGCCGTGAAGCCTTTCTTGCTGGTCGTATGCAACCTAAACGTATGGCCAATGCAAGCTCACCAGAAACAGGCTATTTCTTTAAATAAATATTTTAAGGCATGCCAATTTTGTTATAAAGAGGACTGCAACAGTCCTCTTTATTTTGGTTAATACTTTAGGATGGCATCATGATAAAAATAATACGCTACATCAGCGCTTTTACATTAGGTAGTTTACCTATTCTGGGTTTTACGCAAATACCAAAGCAATATACCCAGTTAGCACCCGCAGGGTGGATGGTTTTATCTGGCGCTTCTGGAGATTTAAATAACGATGGACGCAATGATATTGCACTGATACTAGAACAAAAGAAAACTGACCACCCTTTAAGTAAAGAGAATGGCAAGGCGCTACACAATAATAAGCGAAAACTCTCGGTATTTTTAAATACGGCTCAAGGCTATACATTAACAGCAGAAAACCTGACTATTCCTGTTGCAGAGCAACCAAACTCTTGTTTGCTCGACCCACTTGCAGAAGCAGATGGTGTTAGCATAAATAAAGGCGTGCTATCCATTGGCTTCAGTTATTTTATGTCCTGCGGTGGCTGGGAATGGCCGAGACATCATTATGCATTTAGATGGCAAAATAATCACTTTAAATTAATTGGTTTTGATTATTACAGCTTTCATAGAGCCAACGGTGAAGAAACCAATAAAAGTTATAATTTTTCGACCATGAAACGTAAAGAAATTGTCGGTGGTAATATGTTTGAATCCCATAAAACCCAAACCAAATGGAATAATTTTAAAACCAATCAAAAGCTGACATTAACGAATATCAATTTTGATGACTTTTATAGCCAATTTGAATATTAAAATTTAACAAGGCCAGCTTTTATTTTCATTCGTGGCATAAAAAACCACCAAATCTGGCGGTTTTTTTATGCTGTCATGATTAAGGAATCAGGCCTTCATCACGCATAGCGATTTGCACAGATTGACGTGCTGCCACGTTATTTCGGATAGCAATAATGTTTTTATACGGCGTTAAGTCATGATGAATAACATTCGACCAGTTAGTTAAAACAAATAAATACGCATCGGCTGGGCCAAAGTTGTCATCAACTAAGTAATCATTATCTGATTCGCCAATTGCCTTATCTATATAGCTCAATAGACGGTCAACTTCAGGATAGGCTTTTTCTTTAGCGACCTCATCAAGAGGCGCACCAAAAAATACAGCATAAGCATCGTGTAATTCTGAGTTTAAGTAACCTAGCCATTCGAGGACTTTAGCCCGACCTAAGCCAGATGGCGGGATCAAATCTTGTTTTGGATCATGCTGGGCCAAAAATGGCAAAATAGCCACATTCTCTGTAAGGATCAAACCTGGATTAATTTCAAGTGCGGGGACATAACCTTTTGGATTCACTGCGTAGTAATCGGTGCCTTTTTCTGTTTTATGTGTTTTCAGGTCTACGCGTACTAAATCAAAATCGACATTAATTTCATTTAAAATGATATGGGCCGCTAATGAGCACGCACCCGGCGCATAGTAAAGCTTCATATTTGATCCTTGTTATTAAACTATTAACTGTTTTAAATCTCTTCTAACAAACTTTCAAGTGATCGAACCTGTAAATTGCAAAAAGCATAAATGACTAAATTTCACCTATGCTTTGAATATTGTGCATAAATAGATTTTTTTCAAGTTAAACCTCTATGCTTTTTGTATTGAAGATGATTTAACATACGCAGGTTTTCAATTTAATGAAAAAAGACTGTGCTAAAGCTTAAAAAAGATGAGTGGTTTTCTAATATTCGTACCGATGTCTTGGCTGGCTTGGTGGTTGGTTTAGCCTTAATCCCTGAATCTATCGCCTTTTCTGCTATTGCAGGTGTAGATCCGCAGGTTGGCTTATATGCATCATTTTGTATAGCCGTTAGTATTTCATTTTTGGGTGGTCGCCCTGCCATGATTTCAGCAGCCACTGGTGCGATGGCTTTACTGATGATTACCCTCGTCAAAGAACATGGCTTGCAGTATTTATTAGCAGCAACTGTACTCACTGGCATTATTCAAGTCATTGCAGGCTATTTTCAAGTTGCCAAGCTTATGCGCTTTGTCTCTCAAGCGGTGGTCTATGGTTTTTTAAATGCTTTAGCAATTTTAATCTTTTTCGCACAATTACCAGAAATGGCAAAAATGGATAGCTTAGGCTATTTATTTATGGCCTTAGGTTTAGCCATTATCTACCTTTTCCCATTTATACCCAAAATTGGTAAAGCAGTTCCTTCTCCACTCATTTGTATCGTTGTACTTAGCCTATTGGCTTTAGGCCTTGGTGCCGATATGCGTACTGTCAGTGATCTAGGACAATTCCCAGATACCTTACCAATTTTTTTAATTCCAGACATTCCAATAAATTTTGAAACCTTACAGATTATTTTCCCTTATGCGATAACATTAGCCACCGTTGGCTTGCTTGAAACCATGATGACCACCACCGTGATCAATGAAGTTACTGGCACTGAAGGCGACCGCCATCAAGAATGCCGTGGTCAGGGTTATGCCAATATAATTAGTGGCTTTATGGGTGGCATGGCGGGTTGCGCCATGATTGGACAATCCATTATTAATGTCAGCTCAGGTGCACGTACGCGCCTATCAACTTTGGTTGCGGGTGTATTTTTACTCTGTTTAGTGGTGTTTTTTAAAGACTGGTTGGCCTATGTGCCCATGGCTGCATTGGTTGCCATTATGGTAATGGTATCCTTCACGACATTTCAGTGGGGTTCAGTCAAGCAGTTCCGTAAACATACTGTATCGTTTAATAGCGTGATGATTGCTGTCGTTATTGTGGTTTTGATGACGCACAACTTAGCACTTGGTGTGTTTATTGGCGTACTGCTCTCTGCACTGTTTATGATTAATCAATTAGAAAGTTCTGTTCAAGTAAAAGCTGAGCGACTAGACCACACATGCTATTACACCATTTATGGCCAAATCTTCTTTAGTAGTGCAGACAAGTTTTATCAGTTTTTTGATTTTCAAAATGGGCTTGAGCACGTAGTCCTTGACCTAACTCATGCACATATTTGGGATATCACTTCGGTGAATATGTTAAATGCCGTCGTGCAAAAGTTTGAAGCTCAAAATACTCAAGTTGAAGTGATTGGTTTAAATGAAGCCAGTAGCACTTTAATTGATCGCGTTCGCACTTGATCCAAAATTTGATATCAATAGTCAAATTTAACTCATCAAATTAAAGCGCCATTTAAGCAAGTACTGTATATTCATGACTAATTAAAAAATCAGATAGAGTGTTAAATTGAGTGTCATGGGGTTAGCAGTTAAAGAAAAATTTATGCATATTCCTTTGCTTAGCCAAATGCTGTGCTATGTACTTGCTTGTTTCTTTATTTTGTTGAACCCTGCTTATGCCAATACTGATATACAAACGCCGACTCATACAACATGTCAGGCCCAGATTCAGCAAATTTCTAGTGCAAAAGCAATTTCACGTCAAAGCAATACGCCTCCGACACAAGGTTGGTACAATCTAGAAAATTTACCTGATCAATGGCTAACCCGTTGGCCAGATTTCCACGGTACTGCTTGGTATAAAATCGTCTTTCAATATCGTTGCGCAGACAATGCCTCAAAAGGTCCTTTAACGCTCAGTATTGAAAGTATTACTCAAACTGGGCAAGTATTTATTAATCAAGACTTACTTTGGAAAGATGTTTCAACTGAAGAGCCCATTTCAAGAAATGTAGTTACACCGCATATTTGGAATATTCCAAACTCTAGCTTACACCAAGGTGAAAATATTCTTTTGGTACAAGTTCATGGAAGTCAAACACAAAAGTCCGGTATCGGCAAAGTACTTATTGGTGATTACAATACTGTCTATGACACTTACAGCAGCTGGATACTGGAAAAGAAAACCCTGACCTATTTAAATGCCATGCTAAATTTTGTGATTGCGATCATTTGCTTTTTAGTTTGGATGGTGACACGCGATAACAATGCATTCTTCTGGTTTGGAGCAGTTTCCATCTTATGGGTCATCTATAGCTTATTGGTCGTCTATTCAGATCCTATCCCCTACTTAAGCAGTATAAATATAGACCGCTTGCAAAATATTATATTTAGTATTTATGTCGCGGTGGGTTGTTTGGCCGCATGGCGATTTGCTCATGCATATTTTCCAAAAATTGAAAAAGCACTATTTATATTTTGTGTCATTAGCACTATAAGCATAGTGTTTACACCAGATACATACATCAATGAGACGATGCAGGTATTTTTTGGAATAGGTGTGATTATCTTTTTAATCAAATGCTTAACTTATCCATATATTGCATACAAATCTAAAATACCCGAAACTTATTTTATGTCTGTGACATATTTAGCTTTCGTTCCAATTGCTATTAATGACGCTGTTTTTATGTCAACTATGCAGGGGCAACCTCTATCGCCCTATACAGCGCCCTTTTCATCCATGTCGATTGGTATTATTTTAGCTTTTCGCTTAGCACGCGACTCACGTGAAATTGCTCGATTTAATAAAACCCTCAACGAAACAGTTATTCAAACCAAAAATAAACTCACCAATTCCTTAGGCTTGCAACAAAAGTTAGCTGTGCAAAATGCACGCCTACAGGAGCGGATTAATTTGTCTCATGATCTGCACGATGGTTTAGGTGGCTCTATTTTCCGTTCAATGGTTTTGCTTGAACAAAATGAAAAAATTGAAAAAAATCAGGTTTTATCCATTTTAAAACTTTTACGTAGTGATTTACGACAAGTGATCGATTCTGGAGCAAGCTTGGGCTCAGAGATTCCAGCAACGCCTATAGAATGGGCTGCCAGCATTCGACATCGGTTCGTACAATTATTTGAAGAGATGGACATCCACTCAACGTGGGATCTTCCTAAACAATGGCATACATCCCCCACTACTTTACAGTGCTTAACACTCACTCGTTTAGTTGAAGAAGCTTTGACCAATATTATGAAACACAGTCAAGCGACTCAAGTGACTATTCACTTATATGAAAATGAAACTCAACAATTGATTTTAAACATTATTGATAATGGTTGTGGATTTACCCCAGTTACTGACCATTTTGGCTTACATGTGGGCTTACATAGCATGCGAACACGAATTCAGCGGATAGGTGGCACTTTTAATATTGAATCTCAGCCTGGGCATACACAAATTCAAGCTGTTTTGCCTTTGCATAATAATCTATTCACACCTAAAGCAGACAAATAAAGAATCGCCGATGTCATTCACATCGGCGATTCTTTACAGCTTTATTGATAAGTTAAAGCAGAAAATGGTTGGAATTTCTGTATTACTGGCCTTTTTTACGGCGATTTAATTGCGCATATAGTACCAAGCCCAGCATGCTCAGCACACCAAATACGCCCATACTTCCCCCACTGGTTTTGCTATCTGCAACGGGTTCACTTTCTTCATTTAAATCTAAATCTACAATGACTGGATCATGGTCTGATGAACGAAATGCATCATCATTAAAGAATAATTGCTTTTGTTCCTCAGTTTTATATTCATCGTTATAGTCTAATGCTGTAGGTTCATCTGCATTAATATGCCAAGCAAAGGTGCGCTTCACCATTGGATATAAGTTCGCGTCTGCAATCGCATGATCTAGATTGCCTGCACCACCATAACCCTCTGTATTACTCGCCACGCCAAATACATAGCTATAAGCCGACTTACCTTGACCTACCTTTTCATCATTCAACAAGATTTTATAGTTTGCTTTTTCAAAGGCCAAGATTGGGTCTTCTTTGGCATAACTGTTCATATCGCCCAATAGCAATAAATTTGCATTTTGTTTTAAACTGACTTGCTCTTTAGCAATCCACTGCATCAACTTGGCCACAGACTGGGTACGAAGATCATTCCAGCATCCTTGACCATCTCCACGATCTGCATCTAAAGAAGCCGTGTCTGTTGGGCAACTTCCTTTAGATTTTAAATGATTAGGAATGACCGTAAATAACTTCCCACCTGCAACAGGTTTAAAGCTTTGTAAAAATGTCACGCGGTTCAAATTCGTAGCATCATCATAGACAACTGGTTCGCCTACAGGTGTAACACGCTTGCTGTTATACATCACAGCAACAGCAATTGCATCACCTCCCAATTTATCCTTGGTTGGCACTACGTATTTCCAATCTGTACCTAAAGCGCTAGTTAAGTATGCAATAGCACTTTGCTGACTGTAACCATTGTTCGCAATTTCCATTAAAGCAAATACATCAGCATCTATCTGCTTCATTGCACTGACGATTTTTTTATGCTGTTTATCAAATTCAGCCTGTGTCGTAGCGCCACGCTCGGTAGGAAAACCTTTTTGTAGACCGTTGTCATAATTCAATACATTAAATGATGCGACACGTATTTGCTTGCTCTCTTTAGCCAATGGAACTGTACGTGGATTCTGGGTTGTCGTAAGCACAGGTACGTCAACACTTGGACGTGGCTGAATGCGCCATTGGTCATAGCGATATTCTAATATGCCTTGTGCATTTTGAATTTCATTGCCAGAACGTAGTGTATTTTTGGCACTAAAGTTTGCAGGCAACCATGGAGTTCTATTTTGGTTGTTATAACCATCGTCGAGCACAATTTTTGAAAGTTTATTTTGCTTAGCTAATGCCACAGCCTCTGGAGAACCAGCAGGAAATAAATTGGTCGGGATAAATTGGCGTGCTGTACTCAATACAACTGAGCCATATCGTCCATATTCATAGTTTTCACTGACCGTTAATTTTTGGGGTAACTTCACCAACATTCCTTGGTAGCGTTTAGGTACATTTCCTGCGCTTGCATCTAAGCTATCGAAAGGTAAATTGATACTTACAGGTTGTACCAATGAGGCAGCATTCTCTTGGCAAGCCGTAATATTACTGGTTAAATCTTGAAGCTGTAGCTGATTTTGATAGTTCGTCAGTTTACCTTTTAAAATGACTTCATCACCCACTTTCGCACCTTGAATCGTACTACTTGCAGGGATGTATACAAATATTGCATTGTTTAGACCGACTTTAGCCTTGCTGTCTGCTGTTTGTACATAAAAGCCATTGAAGCCATTGCTATATCGAAAATCTGCCGTCATTACGCCACGTACAGTATAGAATTCATTTAAAGTGGCTGTTTGTAAGTCTGCAATTGGAGTCGTTTGCGCACTACAGCTTAAGGTTTCTGTGACTGGGGGTATGGTCGTAGTTGCAAATAAATGGCTACTATATGCACTACGATCTGACCATTTAATCCATTCAGAATCTAAATCAAAAACTGCATTTGGGTCTACCGACGTGACATTATTACTGGTCTTCATACGCGTTAAGCTATTTTGGTAACTGGTCAAGGCAGTTCCCCAACCTGTTCCAGGATCTTCCCCAACACGTCCAAAACGATCTACCGCAGTATCACCCTTCATGAGTACCAAAGCATCATCACCATTAAATGACAATGATTTAGTTAAAAATTGAAAAGGAGTCGTGATCGATGCCAAGGCTGTTTGCAATTCTGAACGCCCCACAATGATCTTCTGCTGTGGTCCTAAGCTACCTGAAAGCGCAAATGTATTACCCGCTGTGCTCGCACCATTACTATATTGCAAAATAGTATAATGAGATAAATCTACTGTTTTTTGGTCTGGATTATAAATTTCAACGCCTTTTTGATTCGACACACCATCAATATATTGGCTAAACATAATTTCTGCATGCGCTGACATGCTATAGCTACTGAGCGCAATACAAAGCGTTAATAATCTTGGATTTGATCGTTGGTAATGGCTACTTTTAGGCTTTAATATTTTCATGAAAATTTGAAAGGTTGTTCAAAAGATCTACAGCCTAATAAGACGAAATGACATCTCCATGAAAATTAAATGACAATTTAGGTTAAGCCAACACACAGATTCGTGAGCAAATCTGCTGGTTTTCAGCTAAAAAATTTGACTTGTCTCGCTCAGGACTTAAAATACCGCATTCTGAATTTTTTAGATTTGCCAAAGTTATGTCGAACGATCAATTAGACCAGCAAGTCGTAGAGCTGGACAACTTAAACGAACAGCGTGAAATTGTTACGTTTATGCGTCGCTCAGCACCGCTGAATACCTCTCAACGTACTGCGCTTGAACAATATGGTCACCTAATTTTGGAATACCCTGTGGGTGACTTACGCCAACATTTTGAACACCCTGAACGTCCGCTCACTGTAGAAATTGGTTTTGGTATGGGCCGTTCATTGGTACTCATGGCAAAAGCTAATCCTGAGCGCAACTACGTAGGTATTGAAGTTCATGTACCAGGTATTGCACAGTGCGTATTTGAAGCAGGCATGGCGGAATTAAAAAACCTACGTGTTTTAGATGCCGACGCGATTCAGGTACTTCGTGAAATGCCAGACAATAGCATTAATGCTGTACAGCTTTATTTCCCAGATCCGTGGCAGAAAAAGCGTCACTTCAAGCGTCGTTTTGTATCTCATGACCGTATGCCACTGGTTGAGCAAAAACTTGAGCTCGGTGGTACATTCCATGCTGCAACAGATTGGGAACCGTATGCTGAGTGGATGATTGAAGTACTTGAGGAACGTCCACGCTTAGAAAATCTTGCAGGTAAAGGCAATAGTTACCCACGCCCAGACTGGCGCCCACAAACCAAATTTGAGCGTCGCGGTTTAGAAGCTGGCCATAAAATTAATGACTTTATCTTTAAGAAAATTTCTTAATTAAAAAGTTAAAAAAGCGCTCAATTGAGCGCTTTTTTATTTGTTATATCTAAACTGTTAACGAATAAATAAACGATAAATCAATTGCTGCACCCACGTTCCATACGGCGGATAAATCAGCTTCATTAAACTAAACTTAGGCCGTACAAAAACAGATTTGGCATGACTAAAGGTTTTAAACCCTTCATGACCATGATAATGCCCCATGCCTGATGCTCCAATTCCCCCAAATGGCATGTCTTCCATGCCCGCAGTCATCAGCGTTTCATTCAGGCATACGCCACCACTATGTGTGGCATGCAAAACTTTTTGCTGTTCTACTTTGTTATAGCCAAAGTAATACAGCGCCAGTGGTCGCTCATGTGCATTAATATAAGCAATTGCTTCATCAATATGGCTATAGGTTTTGAGTGGCAAAATCGGCCCAAAGATTTCATTTTGCATAAGTAGCATATCATCACTCACATTGGTGACGATCGAATGCGCCATACGACGTTCATCATTCAGTATGTCGTCATTCAAAATATGCGCGCCTTTCATTTTTGCATCGCTTAAATAATGCTTGAGACGGTCAAATTGGCGATCATTCACAATGGCCGTGTAATCCGTATTTTGCTGAATGCTATTTGGATAAAATCCTCTTAAGGCTTCAAAATAAGCCTGTATAAATGCTTCTTGTTGGCTTTCATGTACAAATGCATAATCAGGTGCCACACAAGTTTGACCGGCATTCATGGTTTTACCAAAAGCCAAACGTCGTGCGCTTTCTTTTAAATCTGCATCAACCGCTACAATCACAGGTGATTTCCCACCCAGCTCTAACGTAACTGGAGTCAAATGATCTGCAGCCGCATGTAGTACATGAGGTGCTATTGCAGTTGCTCCAGTAAATAACAAGTGATCAAACGGCAATTGAGTAAACTGCTGTGCCACTTTCGCATCACCTGTAATGACATTGATATGACTTTGTGGATACTTTTCAGCAATGAGCTTTTGAAATAATGCCGAAAACTCCGGCGTGTATTCACTCATTTTAAGCATGACATGATTACCCGCAGCCAATGCTTGTGCCAAAGGCCCTAAAGCCAAAAACAGTGGATAATTCCAAGGAACGACAATTCCCACTACGCCCACAGGCTGATACATCACATAACCCGAAGCAGGCTGAAATAAAATTCCAATATCGCGCTTACTTGGTTTCATCCATTGCTTCAGATGTTTCAAACTATGCTTAATGCCATTCAAGCTGGTCATAATTTCAAATAAACGCGTTTCATCAACACTTCGGTTTGAAAAATCACGACTGATCGCCTGCGCGATGTCATCCTGATGATCCACTAACATCTGTTGTAATGTAAGTAAGTTTTGTTTGCGCTGTTCATAACTTGGATAGCGTTGCTGTGCGAAAGCCTGCTGTTGCTGTCTAAAAATATCCTGTAGCGGGTCATGATCTAATCGTGCATGTGCTGGTCTATCTATTACTTCAGCACGTCGATCTAAAGTTTCTGCTAGTGTCATGACAAGTATCCTTTTCTTGTTGTTTTAACTGTGCTTTTTAACATTATCAGTGTCCGATAAAACCAAATGTGGTATCAGCACCACAATATATCTATTTAAGCCACTTGTTGACGCTCATTTGCTTGTCGAAGTAAGTCAACCGCTTTTTCCGCAATCATAATTACGGGTGCATTGGTGTTACCATTGACCACAGAAGGCATAATTGACGCATCAATGACACGTAAATTTTTGATGCCATGTACCCTTAATTCTGGGTCAACTACGGCCATTTCATCAATTCCCATCTTACAACTACCGACTGGGTGATAAACCGTATCCACTCGATTGCGTAAAATTTCACGAATATCATCATCTGTTTTAACATTTGCAGTAAATAAATCTTCTTTGTACATGTCTGCGAGTGCTGGATCTTGCATCAATTGCTGAGTTAATTTAAAGCCCTTCACTAAATCCTCTAAATCTCGATCATCACCTAAGAAATTCGGATCAATCAGTAATGGGTCTGAGATTTTATTGCCACTGAGTTTGACACTGCCTCGACTACGCGGATTAAGTAAACATACATGGCACGATACGCCATGACTGGCATGAAACTTACGCGCATGGTCATCCACCAAAGCGACCACAAAGTGTAACTGTAAATTAGGAATATCTAACTGCGGATCACTTTTTAAGAAGCCACCACATTCTGCAAAATTCGAGCTAATCATTCCCCTTCGTTCTTTACGATAACGCTGAATTTGCTTAAACATCGACATTGAACCAGGTATAGAAATACCAAAGGTATTTTGCGTGTCTTTAACACTATATCCAAAAATAAAATCGGGGTGATCATGAAAGTTTTTGCCCACACCCGGTAAATGATGCTTTAACTCAATACCATGCTGTTGTAACTCTGTTTGGTCGCCAACCCCTGAAAGCATTAAAATCTGTGGCGACTGCATTGCCCCTGCACTGAGTAATACTTCTTTACGTGCTTTAATGGTTTTGACTTGGCCTGCGTGCTCAAGCTGTACGCCCACTGCCGTTTTATGCTCAATGATAATTTTTTGTGTCAGCGCTTTGGTCCATACCGTCAAATTAGCGCGTTGCAAATGTGGAAATAAATAAGCACGTGCCGCACTACAGCGCTCACCATTCATGTGAGTCACTTGATATACGCCTAAGCCTTCCTGCTCCGCCCCATTAAAATCATCTAAAATACGATGGCCCTGACTTTTAGCGGCAGCGATATAACGGGCATGAATTGGGTTATCTGTGCGTAAATCAATGACTGACAAGGGGCCCGAATTGCCATGATATTCATTTCGAATGCGTTCATTATTTTCGGAACAAATAAAATAAGGCAGAACTTCTTCGTATGACCATCCTGTATTGCCTTGAGCTGCCCATGCAGCATAATCGGCCCGATGCCCACGAATATAGATCATGGCATTAATGGCAGACGAACCACCCAAACATTTGCCACGAGGCTGATAGCCTTTGCGACCATTGAGTCCTTTTTGCGCTACTGTTTCAAAAGCCCAGTTATTAATTTTTGTGGGCAAGCTCATCACACATGCTGCAGGTACATTGACTGTCCAACTATCGCCTTGTCCACCTGCTTCTAGCAGACACACAGAAATATTAGGGTCTTCACTTAAACGACTGGCTAATACACAGCCCGCACTACCACCGCCGATAATAATGTAATCGAATTCCTGATGCATTTTATTTTCCTTTGGACTTTTTATTTTTGTTTCTGATTATTTAATAGCACACATTACTTAAACACTGCATCTATGTTTTTAATTAAATCTCTTTTTTTTATATCAACCATCAAAAGTAAAAATCTGTTTAATGCTGTGCAATAAAACCTTGATAGCATAAAACCTGAGCGAATGAGTGAACCTGTGAGAATCCTGCATCACTCAATAGAGCAAAAGTTTCTTTCGTGCTTAACGTATAAAAATCGTCCTTTAATCGAGTCAGCATCGCCTCAACTTGCTTATCTAATAGCCCATTCATCAAACACATTTGCTTTAAAGTTTCGGCTTCTTGCTCGAAATTAAATTGAGTTAAATCGAACGTTAAAAAGATACCATTCGGCTTCATACTTAAACGTGCAGTATGCATAAACTCAAGCTTCTGTTCAAAGTGAACAAAGTGCGCGACCAAAATTGACAAGACTGCGTCAAACTGCGGGATGTGTTCAAATTCTGTATGGCTGCCCAAAATAAAATTGACCCGATCATCCTTATTCCAAGTCGCCACATAATCTTTAGCCTTTTCCAGCATAGGCTGCGAAAGTTCTGTTACGGTAAATCTACATTGCGGAAAGTTCTGTAATAAATAGCCCAATTCATAACCCGTCCCAGCGCCAATAATCAATACATGCGCATCTTTGGGCAAATGTACCTTTAATATTGCCAAAATCTGCTGATGGACCAATTCATAACCCGGAATTAATTGGCGGATATGCTGATCATAACCATCTACGACCTGCTGATTGCAAAAATCCTTTGCCACAATGCATTTCCTTTCAAATATGTGAGTAGATAAAATACTCAACTCGAATGATGACGTTTTAGAATCTGCTCACTCATTAATGCATACACTGCTTTTAAATCATCATGGCCTGCCTGCTCTAGCATTTTGCTGTGCATGGCAATAATGTTTTGATCACCACGCATTGCAGGACCTGTTTGCATAATTTTGGGGTCAGACTGAGTCGCTTTTTGCGCTGTCTCTAAAATTAATGGATACAGTAGACTAAAATCAACTTGTTTGGCATCAACAACTTGTTTGGCCATATCATAGCAGTAATTGGTGAAATTACAGGCATATACCGCCGCCAAATGTAAGCTTAGGCGCTGTGTAGAGTCATATTGATAAACTCGTGTACTTAATTGCTGTGCCAAAGCCATTAACGTCGCTAAATCGACTTGATGCACAGCTTCAACAAATAAAGGGGTACTTGACCACTCTATTTCACGCGCCATGCTAAAAGTCTGTAAGGGATAAAATACACCTGCGCGCGTATGAACTGCGGTTAATTGCTGGATATCTGTACTGCCTGACGTGTGAACAATGAGCGTATTGGAAAAATACGGATGCAAAGCTTTAATCACCGTGCCAATCGCGCTATCACTTACTGCGATAATAATTAAATCGACCGTTGGATCTAATTGTGACATTTCTGTAAAAGCTTGAGCACCGACCGCTTGTGCCAGTTGCTGTGCACGTTCAATACTACGGCTGAAAATATTAATGATCTGATGATCGTGTCGCAATACATGCGCAAAGTGATGTGCTACTCGGCCGGCCCCAATAAAACTAATTCGCATTTTTCGCTTCTCATCCATCTTGTAGGGCTAAGCATGCCAAGAAAAAAGGGATGCTTCAATTCATCCCTTTTGATTTATGCAAATTTTAAAAGTAAAGTGATGCTTATTTAGAGCCCAATACTCTGCTTAATTGAATAAATTACTTAAATACACCGTACGCTCTTTGGTTTTTTGCACAAAACACTGACTATATTGAATCGCTTGATTTTGTTTTTCCATATCATTATTCCAATAATCACGCTGGCGTTGATAAGTTTCAATTTCGCTATCTTTTAAATCATATACTCGTTTTTGCGAAATCACTTTGCAGTCTACATCACGTTTTTCAAACCAATCTGATTGATCTTGTTGCTGTACTGTTTTTTGCTCTGGGCTAAAGCGATCCCATGTACTGTTCAATCGCTCTACCACTGCTTTTTGTTCTGCATCGACTTCTTTTTGACGAATATCCAGCGCTTTCTGTGCCAATGCCATTTGTGCTGCATTCTCTTTATTGTATTCTTCTACGTTTTGCTGGTTCGCTTCAATATTGGCTTTATTGCGTTTTTGGTAAGCCTCATAATTTACTGCCAATTCTGAAACTTTAGCAGACAATCCAATTAAGCTCGGACTTTCTACCGACAAGCTAATTTCATCATTGTCTGAGCGTTCCAAACTATATTTAAAGTCTGAGCCACTAATTTTATCGTCTTGAAGTTTTAAAGAACTCCACTCATTTTTAATGGAATCTTGCAACGTATAAGTACTCTGCGACTCAGAATCTTCGCCATCACATTCCTCACACGGCTCTTCTAAATAAGCATTTTCTGCACGTTTTTGCAGCCCTTTAGGCAAAGTCGCCACCAATAAGCTAGTACATTCCAATTGTTTTGCTTGCTCAGGCTGTTCTGTATGCGTGGCAATATGGCTCATCTCAAATTTAATATTTTTGCGGATTTTTTCTAATAAAACCTGATCAGACTCATAACCAGATTGGCGTAGCCGTTGATCTAATTGAGATAAATAATCTTCTTTTAAGTGATTTTGGATTTGTTCTATATTTGCTGGCGCACTACAGCTCCAATCTTGCAGTTTTGCTTTTTCAGCTGTAGTGGTATCTTTTTTGCGAAAATCACATGCGGTAAGCAACAAACTGCTACACACCACACCTGTTATAAATACAGATTTCATTATTTTGAACCAAGCATTGTTATTATTCGCGGCCAATTTAAGCAAATTTTCAAAAAAAAACAAGATTGCTCTCGTAACATAAAGAACAATCTTATCGTCCTAGACCTATACTATTTTACTTCAGTCACACCTTGCTGATTCACTTCACGTACTTTACCTGTATCGGTATTGAGTACTTCAAACTCAATACGGCGGTTTTGAAATTGACCTTCTGGTGTAGAGTTATCTGCTTTGGGTTGCTCTTGACCAAAGCCTTCAGCCTTCAACTGTGCTGGGTCTACACCCTTGCCCACTAAATAATTTTTAATCGCTTCAGCACGCTTCAAAGACAATGCTTTATTCACCTCAGCATTTCCCACTGAGTCAGTAAATCCTTTAATAGTTAGGTGTACTTGTGAGGCACGTTGTAAAAGTGCTGCAGCCTGATCCAAAATCGATTGGTTGGCTTTTGGAATTTCGCTTGAACCTGATGCAAAATTAATAATTTGCATATTCAATGCGGTGGCTACGTCTAAAGCACGAATTCGATCTGGGTTAATACTTGCCAGTGCTTTTTGCGCATTGTTAATGCTGTTATCTACCGTACTATTGATATCTACAGCCTGCTGTCCAACCACTTTCATATTAGGCACAAGTCCTTTTACTTGTGATATTAAACGACTCGCATCTGCACTATTCGTAGCTTGTATAGACAATTGATCCCCCATCCACGTTAAAGATGCATTAGGCACACCTTTTAACAGTTTTAATACCGATGGAATCGATTCTTGATCAATAAACTGCGTATGATAAGCTGCATCATTTTCAGCTCCACAGCCCGTAGGATGGGTAAAAATCTGCTTCACCTCATTTTGTAAGATATTTAAATATGAAGTGTTATTAACATAAACCTGACAGCTAGAGAGCTCACCTTTTGCATTGGTGCTCAATTGGAACTTCGCAGGTTGATTACTGGTACTTTGTACAGGAGCAACTGTCTCTGCCTGTTTGCGCTCAGAGCAAGACTTAAACCAAAAACCTGCCAGCAAAGCTAAAATAACTAAGGCAATTAATGCGATCCAAGAACCTGATTTTTGTTCTTCCACAGGCTCCTCTACATACCTCACTTCTGCCTGATGTACAGTTTCGCCCATCGCAGTATTAATGCCTAAAGCCGCTAATAGACCACCAGCCCAATGAGGTAAGGCACTTTTTACACTACCAAAATGAGTTTCGATCAAATGTACAATTGCAGCTGGGTCGGTTGAACCTGCTTCAGATTGTAAAAAACCCATCGTCGGCATAATAGATTTATTTAAAGTATGTTCAATTTCTGGCACGGGTGCATCGCCTGCGACCGTGGCGATAAACTTTTCTTTCAAAGCACTATTAGACTGAAAGATGTCAATTAAGCGTGGGTTCAGTTGATCTGCCAAACTGCTAATTAAACTCGGCTTGGCTTTTAAAATGCTGAGTAAAATAGGGTAAAACTGGTTCAGTGCATTATTTTTTTCAAATAAATGCTCACTTTCGCCATCTAATACAATGGCTGAAACTTGTTGTTTTAACAGCTCTAATAAATCAGTCATACGTATATTCCTTGTTTAGCCTTTTTCTTTTTTCATTTCTTTTCTTTCTAATCTTTTAAAAGTGTAAGCCTGAATATTTTAATGATTGTGAATAATTGTATTTGTTTGATAAATGGTATTTAAGGCACAAAAAAAGTCAGCCGAAGCTGACTTTTAAATGAGATTGAATATTCAATCTCACACAAGCTTAAGCCTTAAAGGTTGCTAGTGCTTTGCCTTTCACTGTTAGGCCAATGAGTGGCGTATTTTTACCATTCGACACGATGCTATCTTTAGTAATGGTCCACTCAAGCTCAGGATCGACCAATACCCAACCCACTTCTTGTTCCCAGCGAGTTTGCATTTGAGCGACTGTAGCAGGTTGTACAGTCACTTTTTTCACCCATTCGAGTGGCTCAAGCAAACCGTCATTGACCAGTTGCACCCCAAATGGAATAAAGGTATCAAATGCAGTAAAACCAGGTTGAGTTTCAGCAAATGGTGCCATTTTTGCAGAACTGCTCAGCGGTTCGTGATGCGTACAAATCGCATCAATCACGCCATCTTTAATGCCTTGGCGTAACAATACTTTATCTTGCTCAGCACGAAGTGGTGGACGTACATGTGCCAATGAATTAAAGCCATCAATAAGTTGATCCGTTAAATGCAGTTGGTGCATTGCCACATCACATGTCACGGGTAAGCCTTTTGCTTTGGCATTTTTAATCAGCTCAACTGAAGCACCGCAAGATAACAAGCCAAAGTGAGCACGTACACCTGTTGCTTCAATCATCAAAAGATATTTTGCAATTGCGACTGTTTCTGCTAAAGCTGGAATCATCGGTAGGCCTTGACGCGAAGCAATAAAACCTTCATGCACACAGCCATCTTTTGCAATTTGGTGTTCTTCTGCATAGAACACCACCGTCATGTTTACACCAGCAGCATATTCTAAAGTGCGAATCACCACATCATCATTGGCAAATGGCGCATTAGCATTTGAAACCGCAGTACAGCCACCTTTTTTCAAGCCAGCCATATTTGCAGGTTGCTGGCCATTTAAGCCTTGGGTTTGTGCACCAATCACTTGCAAATAAATGCCACCATCTAACATCGCTTTTTCAACCAAGCCATGAATGAGTGCGCCATTGTCTTGCACGATTGGCTTAGAATCTGGTGGGGTAAATACATGCAAAATACCATTGGCAACGGCCGCTTTACCTTCAGATTTAAGCGTACCGTGCTGTTGCTGGCCAGGTTCACGTAAACGTGCACATAAGTCAACCATGGTCGGCATTAACCACTTGCCTTGGCCATTTATCGTTTCAGCAACATTGTCTGTTGCACCAACCAATTGACCATCTTCAATATAAACCGTTTGTACGCTGTCAGTATTTTGAATCGGGTCTAAGACACGTACATTTTCAATTTTTACAATAGTCATGACTTCTACCTTATCCCGCAACTGCTTCTAACAAACCTTTTTCTTCTAGTTGACCTTGCATTGCTAAAGCCAAAACTGCCATACGTACAGCGATACCATTCGTCACCTGATTTAAAATCACAGACTGTGGACCATCAGCAATACTTGAATCAATTTCAACACCACGGTTCATTGGCCCTGGATGCATCACGATGCAATCTGGTTTCGCCATCGCAAGACGTTCTTTGTTCAAGCCATACATTTTGTAAAATTCAGCTTGAGACGATAGCGCAGGCGAATCAATACGTTCATTTTGAATACGTAAAGTAATAATCACATCGCAATCTTTAATGCCATCTTCCATATTGTTAAATAGACGAATACCTTCGCCATATTCTTCAAAACCATAAGGAAGAAGTGTATTTGGCGCAATCACGCGAATATCTTTACAACCTAGAGTTTGCAGTGCCGCTACATCTGAACGTGCAACACGCGAATGCTTAATATCACCAATAATGGCAATGCTAATATCTTCAAAATTTTTTTTAGTTTCACGGCGAATGGTCAGCATATCCAACATGGCTTGGGTTGGATGCGCATGTCGACCATCGCCTGCATTAATAATAGCAATGTTTGGGCAAACATCTTTTGCAATAAAGTGGGCAGCACCCGAAGAAGAATGACGAACCACGAAAATATCCGTCGCCATCGCTTCTAAATTCCACAGTGTATCACGCAGTGTTTCACCTTTAGATGTACTCGAACGAGCAATATCAATGTTTAATACGTTTGCAGATAAACGCTTTGCAGCAGCTTCAAATGTAGTACGAGTACGCGTTGAATTTTCAAAAAACAGGTTCATTACCGTACGGCCTTCGAGAAGATTATTGGTAATAAGCTGATTTTGGTCATTAAAAAAGGACTGCGCAGTGTCCAATATTTTTGTGAGAGTTTCTTTAGAAAGACCGTCGATGGTGAGGAAATGTTTTAAGTGACCATCTTGGTTGAGTTGAATCTGGCTCGGTGTATGCAATGCCGCCAAGTGCATGAGAGATTCCTTATCGTTAAGTTAACGCATTATACAGAGAATATTAAAAATTGGCAGTTGAAGTTTTCAGCAATCGCACAAAAACGTAGCCGAAATAAAAAATCAATTTTCATATTCCTATGTATAAATTCAATTAGATAATTTAAACAATTTCATTATAATTGGTCCCTTATTCTATTATTTTATGTCCATATCACTGCAAAGCCCTAACCACGAGCAGTAAGAGCTAGGCGTATTGAAATGCATTTATATTGCTCACAAATACATCCAATATAAACAGCTATGACTAGCGCAATGCACCAATATAATGGTGCGAAACCTGTGCTTTATAAATTTCGTCCTCAGTGGCCTCATAGTATGGATCCTCTTGAATTTCTTCAGGAGATGCTTTCTCTGCGATTGGTAATTGAGCTTTTGATGCCTCTTCTACATCTAATTCCATCATCAATTGTAAACGTAAACTTAAACGATCAAGTTCGGCATCATGTGCTTGTAAAGCCAACTTAATCACGTGATATGCATATTGTTTATTCTCGACCATATACATCACATCAATGACACGAACACCCATACGGCGCATACGTGCATATAAAAGTGTTGCGACTGAAAATATTTCTGAACTACTGGCTGGTTCGAAGTGTTGCATCATATTCCCCTTTAAATAAATGATCTCAAAAGCGCAAAATTCTAAATATGCGGACACACTCAGGCGCTAGCAGTGGTTAAGCAAAACACATACCAATCACATAAATTCTCACCTGATTAAGACCAATATCTAATTTGAATGATTGTGTTAAAAGTTGAATATTTCTTAATGATCGTGTGCAGATGAAGCGCCCAAATAGTCGAAAATACGTTAAAATAGTCGATTGCTTTTTTTGCTTTTGGAAATTTACATGAATTCGAAACCGCGTCTTTCTACATATTGGGTCACCTGTGCAGATGGACTTGAAACCTTACTCCGCGAGGAAATTGAAGGTTTAGGTGTTCAAAATATTGAACAATTCCCGGGTCGTTTAGTTTTCAAAGGCACACTTGAAGATGCGTACCGTATTTGTATGTGGTCACGTCTTGCATCACGCGTATTAACACCCATTCATACGCATGAACTTGAGTTTACTCACGACGCTCGCGATGTTGCTGAAGAGCTCTATGAAGGTGCAATTAACTTTGATTGGTCGCTTATTTTTGCACCACAAAGTACATTTGCAGTGCGTTTGCACATTGAACGCGATATTAAAGTAAACAGCCAATTTGCAACTCTACGTGTGAAAGATGGCGTAGTTGACTCATTCATGGAAGCGGTTGGTAAACGCCCAAGCATTGATATTAAGCAACCTGAAATTACGCTTTACGTACTTGCAGGCAAAAAAGAACACACTTACTGCTTAGACTTATCAGGTGACTCATTACATAAGCGCGGTTATCGTCGCTATATGACAGATGCGCCGATTAAAGAAAATTTAGCTGCGGCTATTTTGCAAAAAGCAAAATTAAAAGAACGTAATCCTGAAATTATCTTAGATCCAATGTGTGGTTCTGGTACGTTTATCATTGAATCACTGATGATTTTAACCGATCGTGCGCCTGGTCTAGTGCGTCGTTTTGGTTTTAATGGCTGGAATGGTCATGACAATGAACTTTGGATGAGTATTAAAGCAGAAGCTGCCGAACGTCATGCCAATGCCCTCGCACAACCATTACCTCAGTTTTATGCTTATGATGCAGACTGGGAAGCCGTAAAAGCCACTAAACAAAACATTATTGCTGCTGGTTTTGAATCTGTACTTCATCAAATCAAAATTGAAGAACGTACTTTGGCTGACTGGCCAGACTTCCAAGCTGTTGGTAAACGTGCTGTTGTGGTTACAAACCCGCCATACGGCGAACGTTTAGGTGACAAAGCATCTAACCGCGCATTGTATTTGGGCCTTTCTGCACTCTTGCAAAAGAATTTCCCAAATCAATATGCTGCAGTCATTGCTGCTGCTGTTGAACAGGCCGATGTTCTGGCTTTTGATGAGCCACAAATTTTGCGTTTAATGAATGGTAAATTACCCATTTATATCCGCTTTGGTGTAATTAAACCGACTGCAGTTGCACAGCCTTTCTTGGCGACTTGGCAACCGCAACAGTTTGAAGCCATTGAAGGTGCGCAAGATTTTACCAATCGTTTGCAAAAGAACATGCAAAACCTGAAAAAATGGGCCGTGAAAGAAAATGTCTTCTGCTTACGTCTTTATGACGCGGACTTACCAGACTTTAACGTCGCTGTCGATTTATACGGTGATCGTCTGCATGTACAAGAATATGCTCCACCTAAAACAATTGATCCTGAAAAAGCAAAAAAACGCTTTAATTTAGCATTGGCATCTATTCGTGCTGTTACAGGCTTACCACGCGACGCAATCTTTATTAAGACCCGCGCACGCCAAGAAGGTAAAACACAATATGCTAAACAAAGCACTGCATCTAAGCGTTTTATTGTTCAAGAAGGCAAAGCTAAAATTTTAGTCAACCTGACTGACTATTTAGATACAGGTTTGTTCCTTGACCACCGTCAAATGCGTTTACGTATTGCAGCAGAAGCACGTGGTAAACATTTCTTAAACTTATATAGCTACACATCTACGGCGAGCTTACATGCTGCTTTAGGTGGCGCTGCTAGTACTACAAGTGTCGATCTTTCAAACACCTATTTGAATTGGTCTAAAGAAAACTTCGTGCTGAATGGTTTAACTGTAGATCATGCAGATGAACAACATCAGTTCTTTGCCAGCGATTGCTTTGAGTGGTTAAAAGAAGGTCATGAACAATATGACTTAATCTTTATTGACCCACCAACCTTCTCTAACTCAAAAAAATTCTACGGTACGTTTGATGTGCAACGTGACCACATTTCATTGATTAAACGTGCTATGAACCGTTTAACCACTGAAGGTACGCTGTATTTCTCAAATAACTACCGTGGTTTTGAGATGGACGAAGAAATCGAAGCGATGTTTGACGTAAAAGAAATCAGTAACGAAACTATCGGTCTTGACTTCAAACGTAATACCAAAATTCACCGCGCATGGAAAATCACGCATCCGCCAGTTTAAGATGCTAATCTAAGATCTAAAAAGAGGCCTTTATAGGCCTCTTTTTTATTGAATCATTGTATATTTTAAGCAGCGCTAGCCTTTAAATACGTCCTACATCAAAATAAGTAATACGCGTCCGATCTAACTTATCGTAAGGTTTGGCCTTAAAGCTATGTAAATAGTGCTTAGCTTTTAAAATATGTGATGTGGTATTTTTCATCCAAGCAATCCGTGGGTCATTCTGTGCCAAGGTAATACAATAGGTTTCTTTACCACGGAGTTTGGTTTGCTCTTTGGCATGAAACACCAAACTTGCAAATGCATCTGTATGTTCTGGATGACATAATGGACTATGTAGCATTAAATAATCAAAGGTGCCATTAATCTTAGGTAAAGAAAGCACGCCACGAAATTTGGCATAGGCATTATAAAAAGGCTTCATCAGCTTAAGCGGACGTGAATAATCTAAAACGCGGGTTTGCTTAAAACTTTTTTGATCCCAGAGCCCATAAATCGCCACCAATTTATTATTTTTGTCTCGTACTAAATAAAAATCATCGAGCTTCATTCCCTTCCAATAGGGATGCTGGCCTTCTGCCAAAGCATTGAAATCATAATTCGGTAAAAAATTGAAATGCTCTTTCATTTCAGTCATAAATGCATTGGCATGATCAATTTGATCACGTGTTAATACACTAAATTTAAACTGGTGATACTGCTCTGGCTTCTGTGCTTGTGACACGGTAAATGTCCGAATATCATCATAATAATACGGCAAAGGAAAACCTTTACGTTCATTGTGCAATATCCCTGATGCCAATTTATTGTCTTCTAATACCACACTTTGGAAAATCGTATCGAGTGGTATTTCATCATACACATAATCCATGAGTAAACGCATGACCTTAGCTCCGCGGTACTCTTGGTGCATGCGCAGGTCTGCTACATAGCGCATTAGATCAGGCTGTCCATTGATATAACAGTAGCGCCAACCTAAATTCATCATGCCAATAATTAAATCTGGATCATCTACAGGAACCACCAGTTTAATATCTGGGCGGTTATATTGCGCATGACTTGCACTAATGTAACTTGGTGCCCGTTCATACGATAAGGTAATGCCATTACTTGGAACCGTTTCTGCAATCAAACGCATCAGTTGTTCATCATCTGCAGGGGTTGCAGACCGAACCATAAAGTTAGGTTCATTATTTGAGCGATAAAATAAGCGTTCTTCTACAGGATCTTCTAATACATCTATACTCATCGGAATTCTCAAATTATTTTAGTTTTCATTTTCTTTAAGGGTTCAGGCTTAATGTTGCCTTCAATCATGCCGTTTTTCATGGCTAAGCTTTTGTAATAATCCCAAGCATTGGTCACATGTTTAATTTCTGGCTCGTCTAATTGGCCCAAATCACGTGCCAATTCATAATGAAAGTTCTGCTTTAACAAGCGATCTAATGCCTGCACACTGGGTACCTTAGCCTGATCCCCTTCACTGAGCATGACGTAGTGTGGTTTTTTTTGTGTGCAGTTTTCAATGCCTAAAATGCTGATTGGGAGATAGTTATCTTGCTTAAATTCAGCTAAAACCTTAATGGCAGCACTATGATCAAGCTTCTCACCCACCAAATCGACTGTCATTTTTCGGCCTAAAAAACGAAAGCATGGTACGTTATGGTAAAAATCGACTACTTCTAATTCATCATCTATCACATAGCGTATCAGACCTGAGCCCGTTGTAATTACAGGGCTGACAATATCACCTTTTTTCAGGCGCCATGCTGGAATCGCTTGCTCTGTATCTTGCAATAAAAACTCATAAAAATGCGATTGATAACTGAGCGGAAATTTATCTGCAAATGGAATAGTCACCACACCTTCTGTCGCCCAAAGACCTTTGCCTTCAAAAGCAACATCGGTAATGCGTTGTTGTAGCTGTAGCGCCCACTGCTGGGCACTAGCTGTATCCCAGCTAGAAATTAAACTGAGTTTTGGCCATAAATTTTTCCAACAACTTGGATTTGAAAAATCCATCTGCTTTAACTTATAACTTTGCTCACACGACTTGGGTGCTTTTAAAAAATTTAAGCTACTGCGTTGCCATTGACCACTGCGCAGTACAGCAGAGATTTCATCTTGATGTTGCTCCACCATTTCAAGCAACTGCAAAGCAAAAGTTGGACTCCATACAGAAATCATGCCCAAATTCTTATCCGCAACCAAATAGGTCACCGTTGCAAACATGGCATCTTCTGCTGTTTCAGCCATCGCAATTTCAACAGGTACAGCTTGAGTCACCTTGCTTAAAAAACGTTTCGTTAAATTAAGCAGTGCACTATCATCATTAAGATTACTGTTTTCGAGTAACTGTCGCTGGCTTTCAGGCAACCATGACACGGACCAATAATGTGTCGCATTTTTTAGCTGTGGATGTTGTCGATATAAACTGGTCAGCCACAGGCCAATTGCTTCATCGAGTTCATTTAAGAAATTTTGTGTGTAGGGAATGAACTTAAGTGCCTCGCTTGAGCCACTTGTCGGTTGAAAACGAATAACCTTACTGGCAGCCAAGTGGTTTTTACCACTTTGGCGTGACTGTTCAATTTTATCTTTCCAATCTGCATATCGAGTTAATGGAAATTTTTTAACAAAATCTTCATAACGTAAATTTTGCGAATAATTTTGTTTTAGAAATTGTTTCAACTTTTTGCGTTGTACTGTTTCTAATTGATCCGCCTGTATCCGATAGCGTATATACGCTTTACGGCATGCAAGCTCCAAAACCCGATGTGAGGCCGTAAGTATCATTCCCATAACTTATGCCACCTTCGAATTTGAACTCATAGTTTCAACACGTAGCATTCGTTTAGGCATAAATTTACTGTCATGCTTACTTACGCTTACTGTTTTAGTCATAAAACGACTCAAGTAGCGATACAAGTCACTCCAACGTAGTTCGCCCACACACGGTAATTCAGTGCCCTGAATCCAAGTTGGGTTTTTCTCTTCAAAAAAAGCAATTTTTGTGTTGTTTTGACGCATCTCATTGGAAATTGGTGCGACATCGGCTTTTAATGGTTGGTAATCTTCACCAAAGTTTAGTAGTCCTGTTTCATCATTATAATATTCTGCAAAATATTCTTTGCAGTAAGATTCTACAAAATCTTTGAGGTGACTATTTTTAGCGCCATAGTGTGGATAGTAGCTATAATAGTTATTAGCCAATAAAAGATACGTTTTAAAGCCTTTGGAAATTAAAATCCAATATACAGGCACTAACGGATAACGCATTTTGAAGCTGACAATATAGCGATACATCGCACGCGTGAGCGCACGGTTGCCCCAAAACTCTTTTTCAATAATCGTGTCACCACTAAAAAAGGCGTGGCGAGCTTTACCATTCACCACAAAATCACGTTCAGTGACTGTAGAAAAACCAACAATTTGTTTATCAATAGGTTCAATAATTAAAAAAACACCCGTTTTTTCGAGAAAGTCTTTTTCAAAAATTTCGTAGCGTGTATTGGCATAATATTTCTGATATATGCCATACATCCGTTTCAGTTCTTTGACTGTAATTGAATCTGAGTCGCGGTATTCACTATAAGGCTCACGTTTCAGCTGACGCCAGAGTTTAAATTCCATCATTTTTCAACTTCCTTTTTATCTGCTATCCAGCAGGTTATATTTTTTTGTTTTTTATCTTTGGCTCATGTGGTCTCGACGACCGCGAATTATATTAGAGCGTTCAAATATTGAAATGCAATCTGCTTTACGTATTTCAACAATAAATGCGATGAATGTAAAAAAACCAACCCAGCTTAACTGGGTTGGTTTCATGATTATCTATAAAAGTGTGATTTAGTTAACTTAATTTCATTTTCGAAAATTGTAGTTCACCATCCACACCTTGAATCAAAATGGTATCACCAGGAACAAATTCACCTGCTAATATTTTTTGTGCCAAGCTATTTTCCACTTGTTGTTGAATCGCACGTTTTAATGGTCGAGCACCATAAAGTGGATCAAAACCTGCCTCAATCAACTGATCAAATGCGCTGTCATCTACGGATAAATTCATATCTTTATCACTTAATCGAGCACGTAAACGGTTCAATTGAATATCTGCAATACCACGTATTTGTGCCTTTTTCAGTGAATGGAACACAACAAGTTCATCAATACGATTGATAAATTCAGGGCGGAAATGCTCACCAACAGCAGCCATTACCACTGCTCTAACCTCTTCATCGCTCGCATTGTCACCCAATTCTCGTACATCACTCGAACCTAAGTTTGAGGTCATCACAATCACGGTGTTTTTAAAGTCAATTAAGCGTCCTTGTGAATCGGTCAAACGACCATCATCCAAGACTTGCAATAAGATGTTAAATACATCTGGATGCGCCTTTTCAACTTCATCAAACAGCACAATACTATACGGTTTACGGCGAACAGCTTCTGTTAATACACCGCCTTCTTCATACCCAACATAGCCCGGAGGTGCACCGACCAAACGGCTCACCGAGTGTTTTTCCATAAATTCTGACATATCAATTCGAATAATTGAATCATCACTGTCAAATAAGAAATTACCTAGCGCTTTGGTTAATTCAGTTTTACCTACACCTGTCGGTCCAAGGAATAAGAATGAACCGCTTGGGCGGTTTGGATCCGATAAGCCTGCCCGTGAACGTCGTACTGCATTGGAAACAGCAACTACCGCTTCCTCTTGCCCAACCACACGATTATGCAAGAATGTTTCCATTTGCAGTAGTTTCTCACGCTCACCTTGTAGCATTTTTGCCACAGGGATACCCGTAGCCGCACTCACCACTTCTGCAATTTCATTTTCAGTGACTTTGGTTCGAATAAGTTTAGGCTCCTCATTCACTTCAGCCACTTCTTCTTCATTGAGGCGTTTTTGCAGTTCTGGAATAACGCCATATTGCAAACGGCTGGCTTCGGCCAAATCGCCTTCACGCTGCGCTTTTTCAAATGCTGTACGGGCTTTATCGAGCTCAATTTGCGCTTGATTCGTACCATCTACCAAGCGTTTTTCAGCAATCCACACCTCTTCCAAATCGCTATATTCTTTTTGAACCTCTGCAATTTGTTTTTCAAGGTGCTCAACTTCAACTTTAGATACCGAGTCTGCATCTTTTTTTACCGCCTCAAGTTGCATTTTCAGTTGAATTAAACGACGGTCTAAACGGTCAAGTGGCTCAGGTTTAGAGTCAATTTCCATTTTGATGCGTGATGCTGCTTCATCAATTAAATCAATGGCTTTGTCTGGCAATTGACGATCAGTAATATAACGATGAGACATCTTAGCCGCAGCAATAATCGCTGAGTCTAAAATTTGTACACCATGATGCGTCGCGTATTTGTCTTTAAGACCACGTAAAATCGCAATCGTATCTTCTACGCTAGGTTCATCGACCAAAACTTTTTGGAAACGACGCTCTAAAGCTGCATCTTTTTCAATAAATTGACGATATTCATCTAAGGTGGTTGCACCGACACAGCGGAGCTCACCTCGTGCTAGTGCTGGTTTCAGCATGTTACCCGCATCCATAGCACCATCGCCTTTACCTGCACCCACGAGCGTGTGTAGCTCATCGATGAACAGGATGATTTCACCGTCATATTTGGCCAAGTCTTTTAAAACTGCTTTAAGGCGTTCTTCAAACTCACCTCGGTATTTTGCACCGGCCAACAACGCGCCAAGGTCAAGTGACAATACACGTTTACCTTTGAGGCTTTCTGGTACTTCACCATTCACAATACGCTGTGCTAAACCTTCAACAATTGCGGTTTTACCCACACCTGGCTCACCAATTAACACTGGGTTATTTTTGCTACGACGTGACAATACCTGAATGGTACGACGGATTTCTTCATCACGTCCAATCACTGGGTCAAGTTTCCCTTCCAATGCACGCGCATTTAAGTCTAGGGTATATTTATTGAGTGAATCACGTTGATCTTCGTGGTTATTACTCATCACTGCTTCGCCACCTCGAATATGTTCAATAGATGTACGTAACTTATCTGTTGTTACGCCAACACTATTTAAAATACTTTTTGTTTTACCTGTTTCAGCTAAAGCCAATAGCACCCAATCTGTAGACAGGAATTCATCTCCTGCTTTTTGGGCAAAACTATCCGCTAGGTTAAGTGCCTTTACTGCATCTGGGTTTAAATTAATATCCCCTGTTGGGTTTGCCAGCGTAGCAGCATCTTTCATCGCTTGCTGTAACTTGGCTTTGAGCTCAATTAAATTAGCGCCTGCTTGTTGAAGCAAACTTTGGTTGGATGGCTCTTCAAGTAGCACCGATAAAATATGAATGCCTTCAATTGCCGTATGGTCTTTGCCTGCAGCCAATGATTGTGCATCGGATAATGCTTGCTGTAGGCGATTTGTGAATTTTTCAAAACGCATTCTTGTTATTCCTCACAACAAATTTCTAACTTGATACATATATGGGTATGAAAAACAGCTTTTCAATATTATTTTTATTATATTTTTCATAAACTTAATTTATTTTTTAGATGCAATTCAATATTAATATTGGTACAGATGATGATAATTTCAAGCAAGCTATTTAAAAAATTCTCATCTGATACTACAAACCATCATCAGATCACCCACATCACGATCACATCCTATAGAAAACAGTGTCTCTTAGCTCAATATGCGCCTATTTGTATTGAGTAGCACTGACATTTGAGTACAATTTTATTGCATTTTAATGAATACACCTTTTCAGCACGTTATATCTCGATTAATCAAATTCAGAATAAAAAATGCCTTCTCAAGAGGAAGGCACTTTAACTGTGGCATCTGCTCTAGATTACGGCGCTGGATTAGGCTGTTGACGATGAATAGCTTCAATCCCTTGTAATAGCTCTGGAGATAAATTGATATCAAAGGCATCAATATTTTCTTTGAGCTGATCTAAATTGGTCGCACCAATAATCGTACTGCTGACAAAGAACTGTTGCTTAATAAAGGCAAGCGCCAATTGTGTCAGACTGAGGCCATGTTGCTCTGCTAGCTGTGCGTACTGCTCTGTTGCCCATATACTTTCTGGGTTGCTATAACGGCTAAAGCGAGAGTACAAAGTCACACGTGCATTTGCAGGACGTGCACCATGACGGAATTTACCTGTCAGATAGCCAAATGCCAAGGGTGAATACGCCAGCAAGCCCACACCTTCATATTTGGCAATTTCAGACATGCCCACTTCATAGCTACGATTCAGCAAGCTATACGGGTTTTGTACGCTCACAACTTTTTCTAGGCCTAGCTTTTCTGCCAAGTGTAAAAACTTCATCGTGCCCCACGGCGTTTCATTGGATAACCCGATGTGACGGATACGGCCTTTTTTTACTTCATTACTTAACGCGAGCAGTGTGTCTTCAAGTGCCGTGACCTCTCGTGTATCGTTGGCTTCTGTATTGCCATAGCCTAACGTGCCAAAGAAGTTGGTTGAGCGCTGTGGCCAGTGCAATTGGTATAAGTCGATATAATCTGTTTGTAAGCGTTTTAAAGAGCCATCTAAAGCTGATTCAATTTCGCTGGCAATAAAGCGTGTTTGACCATTACGAATTTGACTCCCCCCTTGTGAAGGGCCTGCAATTTTACTAGCTAAAATAATTTTGTCTCGGCCACCGCGCTGTGCTAACCAATTGCCAATCACTTGCTCGGTTGAGCCTTGTGTTTCTGGCTTAGGTGGAACGGGATACATTTCCGCAGTATCCCAAAAATGAATACCACGCTCTAAAGCATAGTCTAATTGTGCAAAACCTTCGGCTTGATTATTTTGCTCGCCAAAGGTCATCGTGCCTAAACAGATTTCTGGAACCAGAATTCCCGATTGGCCTAGTGCTTTATATTGCATAGTGTTTACTTCCATGTTCTTGCTCGATTTTACGGGCTTGAACTTTAAATAAGGTCTTGATCAATCCAATTTAAGACTACTCTAATTATGCCCTTGGCAAAAATCATATTTTTATCCAAGTTTTGCATAAATCTACACATGACATGGCACTTAGCACCCAAGGCGTTAAAATACCAGACATAAAAAAAGCAAATCCTAAGATTTGCTTTTTTTGCTTCAGAAGAACTTATTCTTCGTCATCGAATTCTTCAGATGAAAAATCATTATTTTGTTCTAATGACGCATCAAAAATCAGAATTGCTTTACCATCTGTTTCGATCATGCCTTGTTCTTCAAGTGTTTTAAGAACGCGACCAACCATTTCACGCGAACAACCCACAATACGGCCAATTTCTTGACGTGTAATACGAATTTGACGACCATTTGGAAGAATCATCGCTTCTGGCTGCGAAGATAAATCGATTAGACAGCGCGCAATACGACCTGATACGTCAATAAATGCTAAGTCAGTCACTTTACGTGTCGTATTTTTCAAACGACGGACCAACTGTGCAAATACTGCATAGCTCAAGTCTGGATATTGCTTGCTAAGTTCATGGAAGTTTTCGTAAGTCACTTCTGCAATTTCACACACATCGCGCGTACGGACTTCCGCAGTACGTTGTGCATTCGTTTCGAATAGCCCCATCTCCCCAAAGAAGTCACCCGCATTTAAATATGCTACGACAATTTCACGTTCATCGTCTTCACGAAGAATGATGGATACAGACCCCTTCAGAATTAAATACAAAGATTTAGATTCTGACCCTGCATCAATGATCGTAGTACGTTTTGGGTAACGGTTAATATATGCACGTTTTAATAATGCTTTCACTGAGTCTGGTAATTGGCCAGGTGACAGTGCATCTGTGCTAAGTTGTGAAAAGTTTGAAGTCATGCTAACAGTTCCGAATATGGATAATTTATAGATCGCACAAGACCTAAAATGAACGTGTCACACGCAAGAGATGAAATTCCTTATCAGCTCAATTTATGTTAGTGTACAGGTACTTCGTAAATTTATAGCTTTTTTTAGGGACTTGCAATGCAAACAAGTGTTCATTGGCTAGAGAATGTTGCATTTGAGGCAAAAACTCAAAGTGGACATAGCATAATCATGGATGGTTCAGCAGAATACGGTGGCGAAAACCGTGGACCGCGTCCAATGGAATTGATTTTAAATGGCCTTGGTGGTTGTGCTTCTTTTGATATTGTGACCATTTTAAAGAAAGCGCGCCAAGATATTACAGCGGTTCGTTGTGACTTAAGTGCTGAACGTGCAGACACAATCCCTGCTGTATTTACCAAAATTCATTTACATTTTGTGGTTACAGGTAAAGGTGTAAAGGAAAAGCAAGTTGCAAAAGCAGTTGAACTTTCTGCTGAAAAATACTGTTCTGCAAGTAAAATGCTGATGGATGGTGGTGTTGAAATTACCCATGATTTTGAAATTTTAGAAGCTGAAGCGGTTTAAAACTTAAATCCAAAGCTTGCATAAATTGGCCCTAATTCTTGTTAGGGCTTTTTTATATTTAAGATTAAAAGACACCTATGAACATATTCAATTGTGAGCGGTAAAAAATACAATTTTTCTAAGCTGCCTACATGGCAGTGAACTTAAAAGATTACGGGAAGATAATAGCTTATGCTTTCTAAGCTGCCTACATGGCAGTGAACTCTTGGCAACATTGACAAAAAAAAAGCCCACTTTTCTAAGCTGCCTACATGGCAGTGAACGAGATGGCTAATTGCGTTTGACCTTCGGCTAATTTTCTAAGCTGCCTACATGGCAGTGAACTTACAACTTGCATAACCGCTTTGGCTTTAAAATTTCTAAGCTGCCTACATGGCAGTGAACATGAACAATAGTGCTTTGCTAATTGAGCCTGCTTTCTAAGCTGCCTACATGGCAGTGAACCAATACCGATAGTCGTTCTTTTTTTTGTAATTTTTCTAAGCTGCCTACATGGCAGTGAACTTCGCCAGTGGTATCAGAAGCAAATACTTTTTTTTCTAAGCTGCCTACATGGCAGTGAACAAGGAAGCAGGCATTGCTGAAGATATGTCTGATTTCTAAGCTGCCTACATGGCAGTGAACCACCTAATTGCTCATTTGCCAAATCACCATTATTTCTAAGCTGCCTACATGGCAGTGAACGCGCAGTTTATGAGTATGAGCAGTTGCAGAGCTTTCTAAGCTGCCTACATGGCAGTGAACATAATGTCGGTGGCACTTGTTATTCTTTGCTTTTTCTAAGCTGCCTACATGGCAGTGAACTTGCGGTTAGGAAGTTGAGTGATGCATCAATTTTTCTAAGCTGCCTACATGGCAGTGAACGGTGTGCTGTATTTTGCAGATGATTTTGTCACTTTCTAAGCTGCCTACATGGCAGTGAACCTGAAATTCGTACTGCTTTAGCTCCTTATGATTTTCTAAGCTGCCTACATGGCAGTGAACTGACGTTGGCAATCTGTCATAAGGATGGTTAATTTCTAAGCTGCCTACATGGCAGTGAACACCCCGCAATCTAACCCTATCAACCAAAGATATTTCTAAGCTGCCTACATGGCAGTGAACATCGTTCAATCGAACTTGTCAGAGAACAATTTTTTCTAAGCTGCCTACATGGCAGTGAACTAAGTAAAACGCCAGACGATGGCAAAACTTATTTTCTAAGCTGCCTACATGGCAGTGAACCAAAAGTAAATAGAGCTGGCGACACGATTACATTTCTAAGCTGCCTACATGGTAGTGAACTCTCATTTGATGTAAGTGAAAGCCGAGTTCAATTTCTAAGCTGCCTACATGGCAGTGAACGAAATGTTCTTATCTGAAACCGAGGCAATGCATTTCTAAGCTGCCTACATGGCAGTGAACCTTACTTTAATGAAAACGATGTTCTCGATATTTTTCTAAGCTGCCTACATGGCAGTGAACTTACGCCAGCCAATCCAGCAGTCAAGTTGCTTTTTCTAAGCTGCCTACATGGCAGTGAACCTGCATATTCGTTCACCACTGCAAGCATGACGTTTCTAAGCTGCCTACATGGCAGTGAACTATCAACTTCAACAAATTCAATTGTCGGAATTTTTCTAAGCTGCCTACATGGCAGTGAACCATGGCCAAGCATAGTCGCCGCTTTGGAGTTCTTTCTAAGCTGCCTACATGGCAGTGAACAAAAATACGGTGCAAAATTCTTTGCAAACAATTTTCTAAGCTGCCTACATGGCAGTGAACTGACAACATGTAGAATAAACAACATGAAAACATTTCTAAGCTGCCTACATGGCAGTGAACTTAAGGCCCTCAACCAAAAAGAGTGCATCTTATTTCTAAGCTGCCTACATGGCAGTGAACATATTGCTGTAAATGTAAAGCACGACGATGGCTTTCTAAGCTGCCTACATGGCAGTGAACCATGCGCCGGCAACAACACCGAATAAATTCAATTTCTAAGCTGCCTACATGGCAGTGAACATACTTCTTCCATGCGCTGAGAACGTGCCAAATTTCTAAGCTGCCTACATGGCAGTGAACCTGAAGCCAAAGATTTGTTGGCTACTGCACAGTTTCTAAGCTGCCTACATGGCAGTGAACAGTGATCTTATAGCAAAAAATAAAGTTATAACAGTGAGTTAACCATTAAAATCTATAAAAGACCCAAGTTTTAACTCACGTTTATAACTTATTGATTTTATTAAGCTGTTAAAGAGTGAAAAAATATTGGGTTAAAATTCAGGTACAGTTGATACCGAACTTAAACCATAAGTGCTAAAAACCTGAGTTTCAGATTTTTCTGCAGATTCTTTTTTAATAAAGAGTTTAAAGCTTTTGTCAGAGGTTAAACTTTTCATTTGGATATAAGGCAAATCCGTAGTTGTGACTACATTGCTATAGCGTGCCAATGCTTCATCAAAGCCGATATCACCACGTTTCACACGATGACGTGCCAAGCGTTCAGCATTGGTTTTTATCTGTTTACGGCTATACATTGCATAACCTGTAATTTTTGTTTCAGGGACTTCTCGAATAGAAATAATATGCAAATAGTCTGTTAAACGCTCTAACCATTTGGAAATGTTTAATTTCTCTAAATCTGCTTGAGTTTCTGCAAAGATCCTAAGCTTATCTCCCAAATGTACTTTCGATTTTTTGGCCTCATCACCCTGTTCGTAAATATATTTAGGAAAACTTAGCCCAATATTTACTTTTTCATTTGCATCTTTGATCTCTGCCAAGCCAATGTGTAATTGGGTATAGAGCTTAGACCAAATGAAATATGGGGAAATTTCAGCTTGATCAATCAAGGTAATTTCCTGATAAAATTTCATAGTTAATCCTTAGAACTTTGACCAAATACACCGCCACGCACAAGAACAGCCATGACATAATGTTCCTGCTCTGTATTTTCTAAGCTCTCACCAAGTGCATATTTATCAAATAAGCTAAAGAAGTCTTGCTTGGCTTTTGGCGTACGATACGCTTTACCTAAATTCGTTACTGCACCATAAGGTTCAATCGCAATTGCTGTTTTTTTATCATCAAACTCAGGATACCAAGTATCAATGGTACGTAACGCATTACCTACTTTTTGTGAATGCATCGCTGCAACATCATTCACTTGATAAAGGATTTTACTTTTATCCCCTTTGCCTTTATCCAAGACCAATTCTTCACTCGGATAAACCTCCTGCGCTTTACCCACCAAAGCATAAGCTTCGATTTTAATGAGTAAATAAGGTACTTGACCTTTTAGAGCTTGAGCAATTTGATCTGCCAAATGCTGAACTTTTGCATCGACATTGTCAAAATCATGTAGTGCGTAATCAAAAGCATTGAAAGTCACAGTGTCTTGTTCATTTACTGTGACCACAACTTCAACTTTTTCAGCACCAACACGGTTACGCCATAAAAAACGTGCATTGGCAATATTCAATGCATAACGCTTTGCGAGTTCACTAAAACCATATTGTGCAATATAATTTTTTGCCACAGTTTGATATGAATTGAAAAAAGTTTCATTGTTACAAGCCGATGGTTGCTCAACTCCACCCAAAACTTTAAGGGTAAATGCCACTTTTAGAGTGTCTTGATTTTCACCCAAAGCACAGGCATCAACTTTTTGTAAATTGGCTTTTTCAACTTCGGCATTGAGTTTTAATGGATCGCCTGCAACCGCAGGTTTTAAACGGTTTGAAATCGTACCACGCACCGATTTTTCGATCAGTTTTAAAGCAGATTGTTCTGTACGATTTGCCCAAGTCGTACCATAAAAATAACCATCAGATGGAACCAGTTTCTTTTCAAATGCAAGTACGCTTGCAACCGATTTTTCATTTTTAGCCATGAGAATTTTCCCTATTTAAATTTTCAATTAAAGTGTTATTAAGTTTTGGCAAAGATATAAATCATTTTCTAAATCAACATGGTATTGCCATAACAGTTGATCAATACTTTCAATGCGGAATGGCATGACAAACTCCCCCAAAGTCAGCACACTTTCTGCAAAACGATGTGGTGTACTAGCATCTCGCTGATTTTTGGCTTTCCCGAGTTCAGAAATCCCCTGAAACCCCACCGCAATCGGTACGAGCCAACCTTGTGCTTTACGTTTTGATGTCCAAGTGACTTTGCCTTCTTCATCTTGAGTCGAGCTATGTGTAACTTTGAGATAATCTAAAACGCTATCCAAAGCATCTTTGCCTTCTTGCATACTCGTTAAAACAAGATCACGGCGTTCAATCAGCACATGCCCAAGCATGAGTTTATTTAAAATTGGGCGTAGTTGTTTTTCCTGATCTTCATCCTCATCAAAATCTAGAACACTACATTTTTTGACTGATAGAACATCACCACTCGCAAATTTCATACTTGCGACGATGCCCTGCACAATTTCTAAAAGATGCTCTCTTTTTTTCTTTGATAGAGAGTCAACTTCAATCAAAAGCGACACATCCAAATGGCAACGTGCTTCTTCAATAAAAGCAGGTCGATTACCATCTTTATCGAGTGGATTGGCTGTACCGACAATGGAGTGAACAAAATCACCACGACCTTTATAGGTCTGTAAATTAAAATCGTGACAACTGACAGCAACTTTACTCAAATTTAAGTCACACCCCTGTTGATTTAATTTCCGTTGTAAAGCATGAACTGCACCAAGCCATGCAGTCATTGCTGGAAAACCAATGGTATATGGACTGCTCATGGCATTGGCATTATGGAGTTGAAGATGCGGAATAAATAAAAAATGGCGCATTAGAAAAACTCCTTCGCTTGTTGCAGTGATTTTTCAACACGTTGTTTCACTTCATTAATTTCGCCTGTTCCTAATTTAAAAACATCATTAATGACTTTTTCATAACTGCGTAAAATCCAACGTGCAATATCTTCACTCAACTCATTACGCCATTCGCTATCATCTTCTCGCTGCGTCACATAAATTTGATCTAACCAAACACGCTGTAACTTTGGCAAACTTGCATAATAATCTTGCTGTGACCAACCTTCAGAATAATATTCCCGAATTTTAAAGCCTTGTAATAACACCTGATCAATCACAAATTGAATGATGTTGCGAATCGCAGTCCGAATATCAATATTATTAAGATCCAATTGCATAAACTTATGCAATTGAATAAAACTGTCCTGAAAGTTTTTGCGATATAAACACTGTGCAAAAAAATCAGTTTTAGGTAAACGTACTGTTCGTTTTTCTAAAACAGGTGGGCAGCTTGAAAGTAAATACGCACGTCCCGCATTTTGACTATTTAACACACTGACGTTTTGAGGTTTAGATCCACCTAAAGCTATTTCTGTTAAATCAAAAATATCTTCATAATCATATTCACTAAATTTATTATCTCTTTTAAAGCTACGAGCTTGTTTAGAAATTTCATTAAACCTTATGAGATTTAAACGTTGAAGCAATTCCGTAGTTACTACTGAAGGTGTGAGTAAAGATAATAAGTGATAATCATTTTCTACAGGAAAATAAACTTGTTTGAGCAATTTGTGCGTTTTAGGTGGCTCAGGATCAATCATTAATTTTGACAACGCTTTTTTAGCTTCATCGAAATCTAAGCCATAGCTTTTAATGAATTCTTTAATTTCATTCGACTCATTTTTCAAGTGATCCCAAATCGTTTGTTCATTAACCGGTTCTGTCAAGAATAAATAAATTTCTTTCACAAAACTGTCAGTTGCAGCATTCCCAAATAAGTCAAAACCATTTTCATAGTTAACATTATTGGTAGATAAAAGCCCATTATTTACTTGAGGAGCTGAAAACATAAAACATGAAGTTTTCGCATCTGGATGCGTGAACGTACTCGAATGGGTTGTAATTGCATGCCTAGCTTGCTTAATTGCCTTACTCAACCATGCTGACTTTTCGTATCTGGTTTCCGATTCACTTAACAACTCAAGAGGCTGCTCTTTTCCTTTTGATTTCCTTTCAAGCCAAGCATTTTTTTGTCTTAAAAGATATTGTTCAAAAATGCTATCTATCATTACCACCCCCCCCTTATTTAGAATATTGAACCACCAAACCAAATTGGTCTGAGTACATCAATGTTTTATTTTCATCATATTCTGGCAACATGATTTCCCCATAACGTCTTGATAATTTTTCTACTTCATCATCAATATGCTGATTTTCTGAAACTTTCTCAACAGCCATACGACATAAAATGTCGTAATAATCTCGATTCAGCCATAATCGTTGCTGTTCTAGTTCATTCAATGCATAAGGCTTGATTTTATAAAAACCATTACGGTCAATATAACGACCTAAATTATCTTTCTCAGAAAGCACAAGCTTATGATCTTTACACACTGCAAAAAGCTGAATATTCGGTGAACTTTGCCGAAATGGTGCAAATCGCTGCGGTAGCGCAGTTAAAAACCAATACTGTGTCAACCATGCATTCAGTGGTTTTGCCCCGACTTGTTTATAATTGGTCAAGCTATGCGCTAAAACGGCATGTTCCAGATCAGCTAATTTTTCGGTGGCTTTTAATGGGATCTGTGCCTGAATACGGGGAATTGCATTAATCCCTGCATGGTCATCCAAATCAATTAACTCAGATAAATTTTTGGTTTTTAATTTAAATTTATCATTATTGATTTCAAACCCCGGTTTCTCAAATGCTACTTTTGCACTACGAAGCCCTTTTAAGTTGTATTGCAATAACGCTATATTCGGCTCTTGAATGTCCTGCTCTAATCGACGATGACGTAAAACCCGCCCTGCCAACTGGATAATTGAGCGATATGATGAGGGTTCAACAATCGCCCAATCAAAATCATGATCACGCCCAACTTCTTCCACAGGCGTTGCCACTAGAATAAAAATCACATGCTCAGCTTCTGTACTGTCCAAATGCTGACGAATTACGTCATTTGAAAATGCAACAGGTTGTTCACCATATTTTTCTTTACGCTTTAAAACTGAGTCTAAATGTCGTTCCTGTTCACTGCGTAATAACAACACCTGTCGGCTGTGATATGCCATCGAACGTGGCGCAATATTTTCAGACCACTCAGCATTGAGTAAAAATTGTGTCAGTGCCACACACGGTGGAATATTAGCAACCCTCACCACACCAAAAGAAACTTTTCTACCTGTTTTCGAATCTACTGTGTGATGATGTTGATGTAACTGCTCTATGTTTTGTCGAATCCGATCAAAATATTGCTGTTGAATACTGTCATCAAGTTGCTTTTGTTCTTTCTGTGCAACTAAATCATCACATTCAATGATATAGGCTTTATGTTTAATGATTTGTTCAGCCAAAGACTTTGCTCGAATAGCAACAAAGGCATCATGACCCTGCTTATAATTTTTAATGATGTTGTCTGATTCAGTTAAATCTACAGTTTGAGTCTGTGCATTAAACTCATCTACACACATGCCCACTACTTGCGACTGTTTTAATTTTTTAAAGGCACAATACAGCTTCCAACCCTGCTGATACACATTAAAAAAACCTTCAGCCAGTGCAGGTGGAATCGTTGCTGATGAGATCATCACTTTACGACCTAGCATCGCTGTTAAATGAATGAGTCGAGCAATGGCAATTAGATCCTGCCCATTAAAATCATCCACTTCGTCAATCACTAAATCTGAAGATGAAAGTCGTAAACTTGGCAAAATATATTTTCCACCACGTTTGGTTTCCGTTGCCGACATGATATGGTCAATCGTACAAGCCAAAACAGGTTTATATAAAAAGGCTTTATTGCGTTCAGCCTGAGCCTGTGGAAATAGCACATTCATAAAATCAGCTTGAGGCATATCACCATAATCAAGCTCATTATCCAAAAGCTGTTCTAAAGATTCCGAACCAATTTCATCATAATTTTCTGGTATGTCTTCTGTTTTATTCTGTTGTTTATGATGCAATTCTTGTACAGCTTTAGAACCAATCAACACCGCCAATTCATCATTACTTAGACCAATATCTTTACGGTATGAATCACCCGTTTGTAGAGTTAAAGTTCGCAGTCCCAATGCCAGCACATAACGTAAAGACTGCCCATCTTTCGACAAGGCTTGCATAATTTTAGCATTGGCAATGGTTTTTCCTTTACCTGTACTTGCCATATTGACAATAAACCAACCTTGCTCAAGCGCATCTTCGTGCTTTTGTTTAAATTGCTTAATCTCTTTGACCGCATTGTCCTGCCATTCAAAACCTTGTGGACTTTTCTTTTTTAATTTTTGAATATCGTAGGCTGGTTCCATTTCATCTGCCAAACGACTTAAAGATTGCGCCACACGCATCGCATTGTCACTGACACGGACTAAATGCTCATCTAGAAATTGCTTTGGTTGTTTGGTTTCATAATCTGTATTGGCAATTAAACTTAGATCGGTTTTCCACGTTTTGTCTGCTTCACAGGATGAATAATAATGATCCCCCATCATCAAACATAGACGTGCATGATGTAGCACCACACGCCAACTGCCATCTGACAAAACTTGTTCAATATTGTCTTTTTCCTGCAACAAGCGTGCAGACCATTTTTTAATTTGTTTTGTCCATTCAACTGAATGACTCAATAAGCCTTGTTCAAACTGAAAACATTGTAAAAGCCGTTGCTGATATTCCTGTCCATCAAACTTATTTTGATAGCCCCAATCCGCTTCAATAAATTCAAATAAATCAGTGATATTTTTCGCAGGTTCATCACTAAATTCTTTAAGTTCAGCTTCATCTTTTAAATTTGGTAAACGATGATGTGACACAATTAACCATGCAACAAGCTGTGCTAATGGTGGGAGATTATCTAATGCTTTGGTTTTATCTAAATTTTGCGCAACCACATCTTTAAGCTGTTGTTCGCTCCATGATTTATTGATTAATAAATTCAGCCATGCATCATCAGATGATGGATTTTCAGAAGATTGTACTAAAGCATTCAGTAATAGGCAGGAAATCCATTCATGCCGTAATGGATCACCTTTAAAAGTACCATTTTTATCTGTGAGTTTGCTTTGAAATAAAACTGTGGCTTTGCCCCAATCATGTAATAGAGCAGATATTGCAACGAGGGATTTAATTAAAGGTAAATAGTGCCAATCATTTTCCCATTTATTCTGATCGAGTTTCTTCTGCGTCCGATTCACAGGCACAATTCCCTCTGAATTAAACTTATTCCGATTCCCCACAACCCACAATAACTCGCTTCTACGTCGTCCACGAATCCAATGACAACTCACCGCAGTGCTTTTGGTCACAGTTTTACGTAAGAGTTTTTTTACTGCAATTAGACCGTCTTCAGTAATCACCGTTTGCCACGTGTTATCTCCGATCCGATCTGCAAAAGCATCGAGTACACGGCGAGTTCGTGGAATGGCTTTCTTTTCACATTGGGAAATAAAAGTTACGATCATAGTTCAGCACCACGCAAGATAACCATCTTATGAAGTGTGAATGCGCGGATTGTATTAAATATGCTTAATACAATCCGCAACACAAGCTGCCTATATGGCAGTGAACATGGCATATCAAAGATACGTCTATTATTTTCTAAGCTACCTACTTGATAGTTCCAGCTCTTTATTATATCAATAACTTATTCATTCAATGTAATGTTTAGATTCAATTGAGGATTAAATGTTAGAGAAACGTTAATCGACCAAACAACCGAAATAAAAATAAAAATCCAAATTTTACGATTAAACATAAGAAATATCCCTCAACAATTAATATTGAAGAAAATATCACCAATACAAAACAAATACAACCATAATAGACGTATCTATATTATTTAAAATATTTTAATGACATGGTCACAGCTTTCACCTGATCAAACATGAAATCTAAACATCGGTGTTCGGTAAATTTCTGCAACACCTGAGATCTGAACTCTTGCTCAGACATCTTTTCTTTAGCACTAATAAAAGCATACGGTAGCACCACAGCATCCTTAATTAAATCTGCGATATCAAACACCAAAGCTCCACGGCGAGTTTTGCCATGCATCACCGCAAAGCCGTGCGGAATACCTAATACCCAAAGTGTGGTTGCTGCTAAGCCGTAGGCCAAATAATTCCCATGATTTAAAAAATCATTTGCTAAATCCCCTTGTTCAGGGTTGCGGCTAAAATCTTTCGAGCCTGTACGTGTCGCAGCAATTTTATATAGCTGCTTGGTGGTAGTAGCTTCAGCAAGCAATAAATCGCCAACTTTATTTAAATTTGGAATTTTCTTTTCAAAACCATCTAAAGCATTTTGAACATCTAAATCATCCAAATAAAAGCCTTCGGCTTTTAAATCACGATCTTTGTCCCAAACTTTTCGGATAAATTCAATCCGTGCAAGCTGGAACTGTTTAGCAACCTCTAAACGCTTCTGATCATCAAACCAGAATTGCATCCATCCTTGCATATACTCCGTGGGTCTATATTCACTTTGTGGTGTAATCCATTCAATTTCACAGCCCATAAATAACGGCGTTCCACCACCGCCACAAAAACCTACTAAAACACCCGCACTAGCAAGCATACGCATGGCGGCTTGTGTGATAGATGTGCCTGTACCAAGCATAATTACAGTAGTATTGGCAATAGGAATATTCCAATACTGATTTTCACTTTTCGCTTCGGTCAGATACAGAACACGACCATCCTTTTGCATGACACGGCAATATTCTAAGTAATACACATTGGCACGTTTAGAATGTAATATCGCCTTCAAATCTGATGAATTTAGTTGTTCCATTTTTATTTATAATCGTAAATTATTTAATTTATTATAAAAAAATTATGTCTTAATTCAATTCGACTAAAAATCTATTACGACAATATATGTCGTTTATATTTTTCTAAATTTTAAATAGATCTCTTTTAAAAAAAAGTTTATGAGAGGCGCTTATTTAATTTAAAGCACACGCCTACTTGTAAGTGAAGAATATATTATGAGGATTCCTCCCATCTAAGAAATAAGTCTATTTAACTCATCATAAAGAATGCTGTTTAGTACAAATTTTTTATTTCTTAAATTCTAATTCTTTAGATCATTCTTTTAAAATCTGTAATAGCCACACTTTTAACTAACTCATTAACTCAATCATTTTAGTGAGACTAAACTTCTAAGTAGGATTTCATTTTTAATTCACTATATGGAAGTTATTCTCATCCTTTTTCTACGCTGTTTAACCATCGAGCACGTTTGTGCCACATCATAGACATCCGTCAAATAGACAGAAGCCCATTCGAATATTAAATGAAATGCTTCAACTTCTAATCGTGTGCCATGATCACATAACAAATTCAAAAATTCTTGACGTAAATTTAACTGCATTATCGGCAAAAAATACCGATTATAAGGATAGTACGGTTAAGGCTAGACTTTACTCAAGACAATAAAAAAGGGTTTTAAACTACTGATTTCGCTTAAAACCCTTATAACATAACGTTTAGAATATTGGTAGGTATATCCAATACCAAACAAAATAACAAAGTATTGATTATAAACAGTTTATTAAAACACTCCGCAAAATGATACATACAATGATACAAAATAAAATATACTAGCCGATTCATTAAGTACTTAATATACGGCTAGATATGATTAAATATTTTTTCATTATTCCATCAATTTTCTATGTCCTGACAATCAAAATAAGTAACTTGCCTAATTATTTTTTGTCAGGTCACAGGAAAGAAAGTATCTTCAAACTATAAAAAGTTTCAACTATTTTTAAGTTTTAAGACACAATTTTTCTAGAGCGGATTAAGTGTTCACGTAAATAGTAAGCTCTAGCAGAACCCGTTTCAATAATTCCATTTAACAGAACAAGACAAATTCGGTACATCTTTTGGCTTAACATTCCTCTGTTTTCCACCTGTAAATACCGTCCAATAGACATCTCCAAATAAAATGCCGTATTCCGTTGTTTTGCTATTAAATCAGAATTTTTAGTAACTTTATCTGCTAAAATCTGAATACCCCTATCAAAAAATAGATCATAAAAGTTATAAATTAATGAGGATAAGGCTTCAAATACATGACTATTATTTGCAGACTGCTTTGCAAAGGCTAATAGATGTTCAGCACCGTGCTCCATACATTTTCGATCACTTTCATGACCTTGCCAAGGTGTATCTGCATATAACTCACCACGTAAGAGTTTATTTAAGTCGCTTTGTAATCCTCTATACCGCTCATTAACATCATTTAATGCAATTTTATGTAATTCAGGTTCCAGTATCTTCCATAGAGACCATATTGCATCAAAATCATTGTCATTTTCTGCTGCCACATCAAATGATAATTTTACAGAATAAATAAAGCTCGGTGCCCTTGAACATCCAGCAATCATTAGTTCTTTGAATGGCATAAAGCTATGTTTTTTCGAGTATATTATTTGTTCAACAAAGCAGTCTTGCATTTGCCTTTTTATATCATGGTGGATTTTTTCTGCATCATTCGTATGGTAATTACTATATTCAGAGTCAAAGATAAAGTTTACTAATTTTTTAACTAAATCAATTTGCTGGCAATCTGTTGGATTAAGAGGAATCATTAACATAGGTAGATGTAGCAACCACGCTGCGTGACTTTCTAAAGTAATATCATCAACAGAATAATTAAAAGCTCCTTCAATTAATTGCTGGCGAAAGTCTTTCAGCTTCAGCCACCATTGCTTCTGAGCATCTTCAAGATTTTTATCTTTCAAATAGTGAAATCTAGTACTCACTTTTTGTGTCTCTCGAAATTTGGCGTACTCAATCACTCCATTTAAACATTTGGCTGCAAGGTTACCATCTATTGACCACAGATAATCTCTTACACCCTTAGCACCTAAAGCAGAAATATTATGATTGGCATGCGTTAACGTAGCGGCTAAAGCAAAGTGTAAATTGCTCAATTGTTCTGGTTCTAGCTCTAATTCGAAAAGCTTTGGCAGAATAAAAGCACATGCACCATTACCAAAGTGTATTTGGTTATATCTAAAACCTATCTCTGGAGTATCTGCTGCTTCCAAGACTGAATCTACAATGATCTCAAAGCACCATTCAATATCTATTACTGCTAGGCTATCAATACTATCGCGGATACAAACTGCTGCTACAGTCTTAATGGCTTCAACTGCCAATTGTAAGTAGTCTGATACTTTATTGGCTTGTAAATCAAACAATAATTGCTTGGCGGCTTCTAAAGCATCTTTATATGAAGCAAAATACTCTTGTTTAAATTGTTTCTTTTCAAACAGTTCTCTTGCCCATAAATGTAGCCCGATTATAGAACTATCAAATTTATGCTTTTGATCGAATTCTTGTTGGTGTTGTTTTAAGTCTTCAGGTAATTCAGATGAATTCTGAAATAATATCCGATCATTTTCCTTATCATCAATAGCCACCCATGTTCTTGTATCTACTCTATTAACAAGATATTTGAGGGGTCTTTTATTACTAACAGACGCCTTATTTTTCAAGTTGTCTACTATTTGAAGAACATCCTCCCTTAGATCAGAAAACTGAAGCCTAGTTAATAACGTCTCTATAGTATCTTTTCTCCAAGGTCTAAGTGCAGACTCTTTTCTTTCCTCAATATATACACTAGTCATGACATCATTATCATAAGCATTGAACCAGTGAGGCTGGTCTCCACCCATTTCACTAACAACACGAGCTAAGTCAAGAGAATACAATTCTGCATTATTCAATATAGGAAATACCGCCTTTCTTACTTTATCTGGAAATCCTACAGCAATGGATGCGAGCACTGAAGTAATCAGTACTGAGTTGCTATTTTTTAACAAATAATCATAAATCCAATCAACTTCATGTTCTTCACCAATATTATTGATGTAATCCACTAGCCAATTTTCTAAAGCCATCAAAGCACATTGCAATACATAAGGTATACCTGAATGCCCCCTATATCCTGACCAAAACTCTGTAGTTACAAACTGGTCAACAGTTGTACCATCATTTAAAACTAATGTTTCTGAATATATTTTGGAACCTGATTTTAGATTAAATTCCTTGTATTTTTCAGTTGAAAAATTACATAGATTAACAATGAAATCCAGACCTTTTCTGGGGTGATATTTTAATAAATATGCAAATGGTCCTTTTGCCCCACTTGGTGCGAAAAAATCATGATTTTCATCTAACCCAAATCGTTCTTCTCCCCCCACACTCTCATATCTGTATCGACTGTCTTCTTTTCTTTGCTCGAATACCCATTCATGCATTGCTAGTTTTATTATAAAATCTGGAAGACATTTACATAACATCGGCACATGGACTCCAATCAAAGCCATACTCGTTAACTGATCTACATAGCTCAATCTTCGAGGATTATTTTTTGATACAAAAACATCTTGTGCCATTAATTGGTCGAATTCAGGTTCAATTGTTGGTAATACTTTAAGTAAAACACCAAGAATTTTTTTTCGGCTGTCTTCATTTCGATAGGCATCTTTTAAAGGCTCTAATAACCAAAGAGCTAATAATCCAATGACTCTAGATTCTTCTGGTAAATCATCATAAATACTTATGACCGCACACCAATCATCTATTAACTCAACAATATGATTCAAAGTAGATTTACTTAAATTACTTCTAGACTCATAGATAAAATTAAATAGTGCCCCCCAACTTTTACCATATGGTATTAAAAACAAGGTCTGGATTATCCCAGATTTTTTATCTAGTTTCAGTGAATTACTAAAGCGAGAATTGGGTCTTTGACAAGTGATTCTTAAAATAAAACAAAAACGAATGAATAATGCACAATCATCTTTAAGAAGATCGTTTCTCATTAATTCTAAAAATATCTCAGGGGTATCATGCTGTAAAATCGCTGCAATAGTTTCATCTTTCCAAAAGCTATCAATATCATCAGCACTTAATATATTCTCAACAATATCACAAGCAGATGTATCAAATTTTAATCGACAATATAACCATAGTCTAAATGCTCTACTTATGGCAGGCTCATTTCCGATAGCTGATAAAAAATGCGTCACATTATCCAAGTTATTTTTATATTGATCTTCAATAAACTCCTCTAATGCCCAATCCTCCAAAACATCATGTGGTAAGCTAATAGTTGAGTTTGTTTGATCCCGATAAATTAGGTTATCTTCTTCTAATTTAGATATTACTTCTGGATCAAATGGATCTGCTGAGATACCAAACACCATTTTTTTTGCTCGCTGTGTAGCAATTTCAATAAATGTTTTTCTGCGTTTTACAGGCATACCAGATTTGCGATCTTGCTCTTTAGCTATAACTGAAGACCAGATAGTCTTTTTAAACTCAATTTCCGTATCACCTGTTTGGAATTGTGCTCCATTACTAATCGCTCGGACGGCTATTTCAATAAAAAAGGGTATCCTAAGAATATTTCCTAATTCGTCATTTGAAGTTAGTGCCTTAAGCTCAGGAAGATGTTCACAAACTTGTTGCAATTGTTCTTCAGAAAAACCCTTGATATTTACGCTACTAAATTTGATTCCGTTCGGTTGCAGAAAGTTAAAGGAAAGCTGTTGAAATGCATAATCACGTCCTGTTGCAATGATAGTCCAGCCTGCCTGCTGTTGAATAAATTGAAGTAAGTCAATGAATGCATTTTGATGATCAAGTTCTAAAACTTTTTCAATAGACTCTATAACGAGAATTTTCTCAGACAGTAAAGAAAAGTACCCTCCTATTTGGCTTAAGTTTGATTGCATACCTATAGATGAGAAAACATCATTAAGATGACTACAATCTAAATCTTCGGCTCGTAGATAAAAAACTGGGACATCTTTAGCTTTGCTTGAAATAAAATCTTTTACGATACCCGACTTTCCAGAACCTCTAGCACCTGTTACAAATAGAAAATTACTTTCCTCAAAAGATTCTGAAATTTTAGCTAAACACTCCACTCTATTAACATGAAATCCTTGAATTGTATTTGAAATACCTCTAAAGATATGATTTCCACGTTCTTGAAACTTTAAAAAGTCTGCTTCAAAGTTAACTTTACTTTTAACCGTAAATAACTCTCTAACTTCACTCGGCATATTTTCATAAGTTAAAATCCCTGCATTCTGATTAAACTCCTGAACACATGTAATAACTTTAGATAAAACAAGTGATGGTGGTTCATCACAATAACATTGAATTAGAGAGCACAATAAATGGGCAACTACGGAATATTTAGTATCCAAGTCAAAAGATACAATATAAAAAATTCGTAAAAAGCTCCATAACTCTTCATCCGAAATAGGCTTTCCTTGATTTGCACGTGATAATTGGACTCTAAAAATATTTAATCTATTTATCTTTGTTTTACTAGTAAAGCCTTTAGTCGTAATTTTCTTGATGAAATCTATGGAATTTGAGGAATATCTAGCCCACTCTAATATAGGCAGCGTATTGTTAATGTCATGTTGAGAAAGTAGCCCTGTAATCAATGCGATAGAATCATTTTCTCGATTGAAACTTTTGTTTTTATAATCATTCCATGCGCTGATCATTACTTCAGTGAACATTGAATCTTCAGCTTCACTTACTGATATTTCATGTTTTATTTGAGCATACAACTTACTCGAATTGCCAAAATTATTTGATGCACTCAAAACAAAATCATCTATATGAGAACCATCATATTTATTTTGAAATTTTAATTCTTTAGCTCTCATATTTTGAGATAAGCAAGGGATACAAGATTGCGTAAATAGTGCAATAGCAAATGATGCTTGAACCCTAGTCTCAAAATTTACGCCCCCACCTCCCGTTGAGAAAGGATTACTTTGTTTCTTTATATCTAGGCTCATTTCTTTGCTCATTAAATACAGTTTCTTATGAAATAAATGATTAGGCTTAATTATAGATTTACTAAATTTTACCTATATAATTTATCAAATAACTATACTCAAAAAATAATAAAATTAAATGATAAATAAACTATCATTAGACTATATAAATTAATTAAATGATAGTATTATCATAATACCTGAAAAATTATAGATAAATGATAAATGACTACTAGAATTTATGTACGTGCAAGTACAAAAGACCAAGATGCAGAAAGAGCTTTAGATGATTTGCGAATGTTTGCTAAATCCATTAAAGGTGATGTTAACGAATATATAGAGAATGAATCAGGGACAAAATTAGATAGACCTATTTTAAATCAACTATTAGATGAATCAAAGCACGGCGATACGTTACTGGTTGAGAGTGTCGATCGCCTATCTAGACTTTCCCAAACTGACTTTGATGTTTTGAAAGGACGTATAAAAGAAAAGGGCTTAAAGCTCGTTGTAGCTGATCTACCGACTACACACATGCTATTTAGTTCAAACGATACCATTACAAGCTCTATTCTAAATCTAGTAAACAACATGCTTATAGATTTGTTAGCTACTATGGCTAGATTGGACAATGACAAACGTAGAGAACGTATAAAGCAAGGCTTGGTGAGAAGTGGATACAAACCAAGTGGGAAAAAAGCGGATACAGAAAAACATGCTAGAATTAGAGAGTTAGCTAAGAAAGAGCTTACAAAAGAAGAAATAGCTAAAGCTGTTGGTTGTGGTATAGCTACTGTATATAGAGTATTGAAAGATGTTAAGTAAAAATAAAAAATTTGATTTAGCTACAACCCTGATAATTATTTACTTAGCTTTACTTACTATATCTATAGCTCTATATGCTCTTATACAAATTTATGTAGAAGATAAAGGTACAGCAACAAATCTAATGATATGGTCAGCTACACTGTTTCCAACAATAGCATTGCTATATACATTTAATACATGGAGAAAGCAAAAAGGTAGTGAAGTTTTATCTAAATTATCAGAAATTCTTTTTTTTGAAATAAAAGAGTTTTTTGATATTAGTAAAAAAATTATGGAAGAACACAGAGATGATATATTAGACAAAGTGCTAAATAATATAGAGATACCAAAGTCTAAGTCGGATACTGAATTAACAAATAATTTGAACTTACAATTTGAAAATATAATCCATAAGGTATACTTAATTTATAAGTACACAAATAACAATGATATAAAAAAATATGTTAATGAATTTAATGATTCTTATATAGAGTATACAACATTTAGAAAAAATATATATTTTGGGATGAAAATTATTGAAAAAACTGAAACAACACTTAAATCAGTTGCAATAGATAAAAACAATAAAGATGACTATCTTAATCATAGAGATGAACTTTCTAAACTATATGTAAATTTAAATAAATCTGCTTCTAATTTATCTGAAGAAATATTTAAATATATATTTCATATTGATGATAAAAGTGCATAGCCACACCAGAGCTTGTAAATTATTTTGTGTAAGCTAAATTTTTTTATCGCTTACCGAACTAAATCGTAAATTACCGCTAATGTTGGTAGAGCCTCATTCCTTAAAAGCGAATCCAATATTGTTGATAATATTACTATTTACTTAAAATCAAACCCTGATAATGGTGTTTTTACATAGATTTACAAGCATAAACAAGCACTTATGAAATATGCAAAAGCAAGATTTCATCAATCTTGCTTTTTTAAAAAGTGGCTATTATAAAGAAAAATTATTTACGAATATATTCAGGAAAAGCCTTTAATAAATCAGTACACATTACTGATTTACCTCTTTCAGACTCATTTCGATCAAACTCAGCCATACCAAATTTTAAGACTTCTAAACCTCTTTCTTGACCTAATTCGTGCTCAAAACATTTCCTTGAGTCATCAATGAGCTCTTGATTATATTGACTATAACCACATTGAAACTGTGCCCTGCTTAATAAACCATGTAGAGAAACAACTTGTTCACAATACGTTGGTTGTTCGCCGTTTGCAGGCTTTAATGCTTCTTTTGCGAAAACAGTGCTACCTAAAAAAAGTAAAATAAGAATTATAATATTCTTCAATTAACTACACTCCATATAAAATACTAAACAATTAATTCATCTTTATGCTTAATTTTGAGGACCAAACATATAACTGCCAAAATTTGTCTTTACTTCTATTTCTTGAACCATTTGAGCATCACAACCATCTATTGATAATGCTACATATTCACCAAATTTTAAGCTTGATGGAAGTTGCTTTTCTCGCGCATAGCTAGAAAGACCACATTGATTCCCTCTATTTAAAACTACATCATATACAACAACTTCCTCATCAGCTCGACCTTGAACTACAATGTCATATGCAACCTTATCGTAAAGTGATGTATTAAATTCATTAACACCGAATCTTACAGCGATTGGTTGACCTTCACCCTTTTGATTAACTGTATTAACATCGCTTTCTTCACTCATCCCTTCATCTCTAAAATCTGCGCTATTTTCCCATTCTGAACGCTCTTCATCAACGTTCCCTGAAACACTGCCTATGGAATTCTCATTCAAAATATTTTCAGATTTCTCACTATTTTCGATCATTGATTTAGTTGCAAGGTCGTACTTATTTAGAAATTTTCCACCAACGATCATTACAAAAACAATCATTGATAACATCGTAAACCACGACTTAAAACTTCCCCCTACTTCATTCTTAACATATCCCGTCTTGATAAAGCTTTTCATATCTTCACTAAATAATAATATGAGTACATAAATATCAATTAGTATTGAATACAAATATAGAAGAAATTGGAATGTAGAGTAACTTTCAGTGAATAAAGATAATCCATATGAAGCTATTCCAATAATAATTAAAAATATTAATATAATTCTTGCTAGTTTTTTACGCTTGTATAGAAAGTAAATTAATATTAGGAATAACATACTAATGAAAATTTCTGCTATCAGTATGACAAGTATTGATTGATCTTGAACTAAATTAGCCCCAACAGCAGCATCTAGAAGAGATATAAGAAAGGAAAAAAATATTGATACAAAAGTCAGCGTTAATATTTTCTGAATGAATAATGGACTATTCTTAAACATTTCACCCTCATAATTTAGATAAATACAAAATTTAATTCAACTTGATAATTTTTATAAAGAAAAACCAACTATAACAACATTTTACAGAATAAAAAATATCAACAAAACTTAACTAAAGTTTATATTTTTACGTAACTTATATCAATAGTTACGTGACTTTCAACTGAATTTACTATTTTGGAGAGATGAAAAATGATGATGAAAAAGCCTTGTTTGCAAAACGCTTAGTACTGGCTATGCAATCTAAAGGTTATGAAGCTAAAGCCTCTATATTAGAAAGAGAGTTTAATTTGAACTACTCTGGCAAACCCATGACCTTACACGGCGTTCGTAAATGGCTGATCGGTGAGGCAATTCCTTCTGGAGATAAATTACTCGCATTAGCAAAATGGTTAGAGATACCGCCTGAAGAGTTAATCCTCAATAAAAATATTCAAACGGCTATTCAACAACGTGATGCTCGATGGAAACAAGAACTCGGCTATAAAGATAAAGAAGTATTTGAAGCATACACTCAACTTTCATCATCGCATAAAAAAATCATAAGAGACATGATCATCGCTTTATTAGATGATAAATAATATACAAATATTTATAACTCATACAAAAGAAGCAAGATTTTCTTGATCTTACTTCTTAAAGTATAAGTATAGAAACTGCATATTAATAATTATATTATTTTACGAATTCTCAATTTTGTTTTGCCACCAGAGCTCTATTGCACTTACATCAAAATAAACAGCTGCTTGTCTAGTCGTGCCGTCTTTTATCGGTCGTGGAAACGTTTCATCTTCAATCATTAATTTTCTTAATTTATCAGCTTTTATTGATAATAAATAACATACATCTTTTTTTGTGATTCTTATTTTTTTCATTTTATTATTCTCAAAAATTATTAATATCAATATTATAGCTATCTAAAAAATGTTTTCTTTTTCTACTTATAGTTGATTTAGAGTATGAATCTATGTCGCCGTTAATCAAACAATTGTAAAATTTTCTATCACTTTTATTTGTTATATTACTTTTTGCATCTTTAAAAATAATCTTTGGAATATAAATTTTCTCAAGTTTATTACTAAAAAATTTATCAATATAATTTAAATCAAGCCATTGATGACCGAAGAGCAAGTCCCATGTGCGTAACTGCTTTGAGCGAATTCTTATCTCTTGACGAATCATAAGATCAGCTAACGCTTTTAATTCTAAGCTTGTCTTAGATCTATTAGGCTTATCTCTAATTTCTTGACCTTTGTAATAATTACACATAGACCAACGCTTAGAAGTAAAACCGAAATAGATACCGTTCTCAAATATTGTTTTTTTCTGCTTCGGATAAGTCGATAGAGCTTTAAGAGTAGACAAATATTGAATAGCATTTTGCTTACTTTCAAAAATTATATCTCTTTTTATATCGACATTATATATTCTAAAACGACCGAGACGAATAGTTTCTAATTGTTCATCTGTTGGATCTACTAGTTCAAGTTTTTTCAATTTATCAATAGTTAATAAAACTAAATCTATTAAACTTTCACAACCAGTCACATTGTGACCGTATAACCACTTGTAAAAATTGCCGGTAATTTTTAGTTTAGATTTATTATCTTTTGATGATAATGATTGTAATTTAATAACACTATCAAATTCAGAAATTATTTTCTTTGGTCTGTACTTTATTTCAAACTCATCAAAACTATAGCTTTCATCACTTATTATTTGATAGCAAGATGCTACTTTTTCTGGTTCATGATTAATATCAATTACAATTTCAATATAATCTATTTCTATTTTATTTTTTTTCATGATTTATTCTCACTATTAAATGTTAAAAAATAGTGATAGGGATTTGATTTTTAATTTATTTAAAATTTAAAAAAATAAGATAAGGTATCATAATGACACAATTGTACTATTAATATAATTATAATTAGTTCTTTATAAACTAAAATTTACTTCATATACATTCAATGTTCTTAATACTTTAATTTAACTCACTATCACTTCGATGTGGCGTATAATAAATGCGAATTATATTTTTGTCAAATTTTACAAAAATAACAAAAACTTAAGAGCTTAACATTAAATTAAAAAATTTAAATTTAATAACAAAGTTATGATACCCCCTTTCAAGATATCAACAAAGTTTAATTAGAGGACACAAATTTTAAAATCAACTTCAACAATGTGCGTACAATTATTAATCACCCCAAATGATCATTCAAAGTATTTTTTATCTTCAATATAATACCATCCTCTTGCACTAGATAATTTTCAGGAAAACGCAAAGCTACAAGTTTATTAGAAAATTCTCTCTGATGTTGACGATCTTCATATCGCTTACCAACTGAGTAATCTATGCAAAAAACATTTTTTTTAGCCCCAAACCAATGAAGAGGGTCTATATGCTGAAAAAGATCACGCTTTTTCTCTCTCTCGTTAAAGTTACGCCAATAATGTCCAACTACAACAGGAATATCACTTTCATATTGATCCCACCATTTCAAACGTTTGACCATTCTCCATTTACCACCAGCAAAAAACATGTCATCTGCAAACGCTTCTGTTCCTGAAGTAACTACTTTAACTGGATTATTCATCTGCTCAACAACATGTTTATGAGCTAGATTTTTGAGAAACGGGACTTTAGAGTAAATATCCTTTAATTGAAACTCATAACCTAATTCTTCTTTTCTAGCCTTTTGAGCAATGCCTGACTTTGTTAAATGTTCTTCAATTCGTTTTGTGAATAGATCATATGCTTCTTTTACTGATTTTGATTTGTCTTTCATCAATGAAGCAATAGATGCATTATCCCAACATGCATGAACTACCCTTATTTTTTCAGACTCTAAAACAAGTGGTAAAGTACTTAAAAAGTGAATTATCATTTCCCTGTCATGTAAAGATGCTTCTTTAGAATTAAATTTTTTGTCATCATCTTCATGCGGTGAACCAAAAAACCAACCGTTTCCTTCACGTTTTGAATGAATTAGTATATTTAATTCATGATTCCCTAATACACATTGAGCATTACCATTGTCTACTAAATGCTTAACTAACTTTATAACAGCAACACTATCAAGCCCTCTATCACATAAATCACCGACAAAAATTAATTTTCTATTTTCATTATGATTTCCATCTCTATCATAACCAAGTATTTGTATTAAATTTTGTAATGCATCTATTTCGCCGTGAATATCACCAATAATATCTATAGGTGCATCATAAATTCTTTGTATAAATAGATTTTTCATTTGTAATACTTATTCCAAATTTTGTGATTTACCAATCAAAAACATACGCTCCATTAAAAATAAGCTCATAACATGATTTTTGATAGTCAATCATATTTAAAACTACTTTACCAAACCCTTCATAAAAGCTAGTAAATTCACTCTCATTATCTAATAAAAAAGTTTTAGGAAACTGATAAGAAATTAACTCTTGATTAATTGTTGTAATATCAGGATAAAATAAACCATATGCAGACCAATTTTTTATTGCTTGTTCCAACACTACAGTATTTTCACCTATATGTTCTGCCATAATTAAATCAGGATTAAATGCTTCAATTATCTCGTCATAATAATTGTCTAATCCCACTTTACATTCTTTAAATATAGACTGATTTGAATTCAACTCTAATAAAGATAATAACTTCACGAACCTTTCCTCTCTTTATTATGAATAAGATGATACAGGCTGTACATTATTCAAACTATCACTTACTGTAGTATGCTAATAAATTTACATTTTCTTTAATCAAATTTTTAGTACAAGTTCATCAATATAATCTGCCCACCATTGCATCATTTCAACACGCTCTTCAAAATGAGAACCTTTATCATAGATACCTTTAACACCCTTTTTCATGTGTGCTAAACATGCTTCAACAACCTGTTCTTTATCGCTAAATTTATTATTTAGTGAAGTACTCGCAATGTGCCTAAAACCATGTGGATTTTGTCGTCCTTTATAGCCCATTCGATTCAAAGCCATATTAAATGTATTATCTGATATTGGCTCACTTAGGCTATTTCTACCTGCAAACAACAAATCAGACTCCGTATGATAATTTTCTAGCTCTTTCAATAATTCAATTGCTTGTCTAGATAATGGAACACAATGAGTCACCCCTTTTTTCATAATCTCAGCAGGCTTAATCCAAATAGCTTTCTCTAAATCAAATTGAGACCATGTCGCAAATCTCAATTCAACTGGGCGAGGAAATAATAAAACCATTAATTCCAAACCAATTGCTAATTTACGTTGATGATGATTCCTGATGTCGACAATTAATTGTGGGAATTCACTCATCTCTACAAATTTCATATTACCGCCAACTTTTTTATCTAAATGCTTAGTCATTCCTTCAATTGGATTGAAATGTATTTTTGCTTGAAATTTTGCCCAATCATATGCATTGCGACAGTATGATGTTAACTTTTCAACTTGAGTATGAATTCTTAAGTTACGTTGTAACCCTTGGAAGAAATCAAACCATTCTTTCGGTGTAATTTCAGAGAAATCTCTCTCTCCAAACTCTGGAATGATATGTCTATTGATAGATTTTTGTGCCTTATCAAATGTTTCTTTACCCCAAGAAGCTTTTTTAGTATCGAGCCATTCACTCATTAAAATATTAAACTTTCTATGAGCAATTTCTTGCTTCATTTTTTTTATGTGTTTGCGTGTTTCTAAAATTTCTCCGTTCGCTAATTTCTCTAATAATTCACTAGCTTTACGTCTAGCTGTTGCACCACTTACACTTGGATATGCACCCAATCCTTTCCACGACCAGACTCCCTTTTCATTTTGATATCTTAATTGCCAAGACTTTTTGCCTGTCTTTTGAACCATAAAATAAAGCGAACGAGTATCAATTTCTCTATAATCTCTGTCTTCGGGTTCTAAATTAGCCAAAGTAGTATCAGACAGTGGTCTTTTTTTAATAGCATCTCTCTTCATTATCTCTTGTATCATGAGTTAGACTTAATTAAATGATACACTATGTGATACACAATTTACAGTAGTATAGCTCTTCATATACCGTTATAAAAAGCAATAAAAAAGCCCTAAACTATTGTAGTTTAGGGCTTTTTTAATTATACATCGAAATGTAACGACATATAAATTTAATATATTGGTAGGTATATCCAGACTCGAACTGGAGACCTCTACGATGTCAACGTAGCGCTCTAACCAACTGAGCTATACACCTGAAGTTCAAGCATCATATTCATTTTTATTTGGCTCGACAAGTTTTTTCATAACTTTTTAAGTATAGCTGAGCATCTTTTAAGCAGACTTTTGAATTGTTCAAGTGCATTTTCTCTCACCAAGTCCTTTTGTGCATACATCTGCTTTATATATAAATCTACGACATCATGAAAATAAACTTGCTCAGAGATATCTACATGCTGATTTAAGCGTAACATCCACGCACTAAATGTCTCACTTGGCAATCGTTTAAATTGTGGGGAAAGCTTTGAATTAAACTTTAAGATTGCACGTTGCCAAGCATTTACTTTCTGATGTGCTTGCCAGTAGAGCCATAGCACATACATTCCAGAAATCGACAATATACCAATCACTAAGGCAATAACACCTGCATAGCTTGAGTTTAAACCAATACGGCTAAACCAATTTTTTTGTGTTTCTGCATTATAACCTACGACCTTACTTTGCCATTGATAACTCGCATAATCACTCCAAATCCGTAATTGCGTGATTATAGTAAAGCTACGCTGACTAAAAGCAGAGCTAGAATCGCCCATGATACGTGTATCGGAATTCATATAATTTTGCATCCCATTATCTATCCGTTGGGGTGCAATTATTGCTGTTGGATCATAGCGATGCCATTTACCCTTTAACCACACTTCACTCCATGCATGTGCATCAAGCTGACGTACTTCCCAACTTTTACCATCTGGTGCGATTTGCCCCCCCTGATACCCCACCACAACTCGAGCTGGAATACCTGCGTAACGCATTAGCATCACAAAGCTCGAAGCATAATGCTCACAAAACCCCTGTTTGCTACTAAATAAAAAATCATCTACCCGATTTTGCCCTAGCACACCTGGTGATAGCGTATAAGCAAAGCCTTGTTGCTTATACCATTGCAATACATTTTGAATATATAAATCAGGCTGTTCATGGCTTTGCTTAAAAATGCGTTGTGCCAATTGCTGTGCTTGAGGGTCTTTTACTTGTTGTGTTGCAGTATTATGTTGGCTTAACCTTAATGCTTGATCTGGTCTGATGGACATCAATTCTTGAGGCTGAATTAAACGAAGTGATATAGGCTCAGATTTTAGCTGCATACGGCGTGGCGTAATCCGCCCATCCACACCCAGTAAATACGATGATGTATTAGGAATAGATTGCTCAAGTCCCGTAATCCACTGTACCCGTGGATCGGCTGCCAAGTACTGATACTGCCACTGTGGATTTGCACCTAATTCATTCATACGATTGGGCTGTATTTCACGCTGATTAAATGGACTGCTGGTCCAGCGTTGTCCATCATACTCATCCAAAACCATTGCCCGCCAATATAGAGCATTACGCGCAGGCAACTGACTCATATCACCAATGACTCGAAAGGCCAGCTCACTGGACTGCGAGAGTTTGGCAATATCTCCAGGCGACATGCTATCGCTAATACCAGTCACACTAGAATCATCGGGTATTGGAATATGCCACAAAGGTGGTAAGCGTGGAAAAAATAGAAACAGCAATACAAAAAATGGCACAGCACACAGTAAAAATTTAGCAACATGCGCCAAGTCTTGTTTTAAAGCTACAGCTTTTTGTTGCTCAAATTCATTGGTTTGCAAACGATATAGTCCAGTAAAACAGCTGAGTAAACTTAAAAGCACAATTATTGCCATGCTGAAAGATTGGCTGAATAAGAAAGAACTGGCAGATACGAATAATGCAAAATTAAATAAAATCAGTAGATCGCGCTTATTTTTACTTTCTAAGGCCTTAGCAAATAAAAAGGTGCTCAGAACCGCAACACCAGCTTCTACCCCAATAAAACTGCGATAACTAAAATAGATGCTAATAAGCGCAATCAAGGTCAGCACAAAAGTCCATGATCGCTTTAACGAGCTATCTAACTGATGCCGACGCAAAAACAAACACAGCCACATCACGCCAAATGTCAGGCTTAATACCATAGGCAGATACATCACCTGCGCCAACAGCAGTAAGGCCAAACTCAAGAGCATCGAAACTCGAACAGAATATGCAACCATTAATTATGCCTGCGCCAATAAAAGTTGAGCCTGATATAAATGTGCATCTCCCAAACCATTACTTAACTCTGCATTGGGTAAATATATGGCATAACTCAATTGCTGTTGCTCGCACTGTTCAACCAAGCCCATCATCATGCACAGTTTCTCTTCATGCGAGGTACTGGGCATGTGGTCATAATCGATGTCAATATGATGCTGATCCGAATATTGCTCAAATACTTTAATGTATAGTCCCTGACCACGTGCAACTTGCTTCCACGACACAGCCTGTAAGGAATCACCCTCTCTAAAGGTACGTAGCTCACGAAACTCATCCATTTCCTGCTCAAACTGTTGTGGATGATGTTTATTTTCTAATTCTGGCAACATCGCTTTTGGGGCAATCCAACTTGATTGGTTCAAATACAAATACGTCCATGCACGAACCAAACCAAAAGGATAAATCGAATAGATTTTAAGATTAGGATAGTGAAACTGCCCTCGCTGTGGCGCTTGTAGTTGTACACGCAATTGTTGCTTTTGCTCAGTCACACAGACCTTATGCAATTGTTGGTCACAATCAATCCATAAATAACGTGTGATAGGTTGATTCTGACGTATATAAATATCTAAATTCAGGACTTGTCCAACTTGCCCCAACTCCGCAACACTCACCTCTAAACTGAGTCCATGCAACTGCTTAAAGGTGAGATAAAAACTCATACACAGCACCGCACTAATTAAAAAGCAGAAGCCTAAAATTAGATTGTTGGCATAGTTCACACCTGCAATAAAGGTAATCAAAATCAGGACTAAAAATAAATAGCCTTGCTGATACATAAAAACCAATACATCTTTTTGAGTAAGGGTTTTTTCATGCCTATATGCAAAACGTTTTGTCAGCCATTTTTGCCAGAACGACGCCAAAATACTGCCCCCTTATGCTAACTTTACACGTTGCAACAGTAGATCTGTTTCATGTGGATTTAGTCCAATACGGTGCGATGATACCGCTGTAAAGACCGCCTGCACATCGTCTGGAATCACAAATGAACGCTTTTCGATGAGTGCATAGGATTGAGCTGCTTTTTTGAGGGCCAATACACCACGGGTGGATAAGCCATGTCGACCTTTACGACTTTCTTCAGCCAAGTCCAAAATATAATCTAGTACCTGATCGCCAAGATAAATCTGCTGCACTAGAGATTGAAGCATTAAAATATCATTTTCTTCAAATACATGAGCTAAGGTGGCAATCAGTTGCTGCCGTGTGTGTTGTTGTAAAAGGAGTTTTTCTGCATGACGCGATGGATAGCCCAAAGATAAACGCATGAGAAACCGATCTAACTGCGACTCTGGCAATGCATACGTACCACTTTGAAAGAGCGGGTTTTGTGTCGCAATCACCCAAAAAGGTTTGGGTAAAGCATAACGTGCCCCATCGACCGTCACAAAACCTTCTTCCATTGCTTCAAGAAGTGCACTTTGCGTTTTCGGGCTACAGCGGTTAATTTCATCTGCCAGCAAAATTTGAGTAAACACAGGCCCCTGCTTAAACTCAAACTGATGCTCTTTTTGATTAAACATATTCACACCAATCACATCGCTCGCAAGCATGTCATTGGTAAATTGAATACGCTGAAATTGTAGACCTGCCAAATGCGCTAAACTGCTTGAAAGCGTTGTTTTTCCTAAACCGGGTAAATCTTCGAACAACACATGCCCACCCGCAAGTAAGCTACACAAAGCCAGTTTGGTCTGCTGGTTTTTATCTAAAATGATTTGGTTAATTTGAGTGAGAAATTCTTCAATTTTCGGGTAATACAGCGCAAGTTGCTGTTCATTTAACATTTCATTTTGCACGACCACAGCCTTCTCTTTTCCCCAAAACACGCGGCATTCCCCCAATAAAAAACCGTATAGGTTTAACATACCGTGTTTTAGGCAATATGCAAAACTTATAACTCAATGATTTTTCTAATATCCAAGCGCATAGATTACCTTAGCTTTTTTACTCAACCATGTATGAGCTATGGCGTGATAAGGAAAATATACTCAGCACAGATCTATATTTTTTCCACGTATCCAAGCACATATTTTTTTCATAAAAAAAGCGCCCCGAAAGGCGCTTTTGATTAACTCATGTGGTGTTAGCACGGACATTTTTTCATATTACCGCCCGCTGTAGGATAACGCGCATCCACACAGTAGCGGTAAAATGTTTTGGCATCCATTGCTTCCAAATCAGGATGATGTTTTTTCATGTGTTCCAGATAATTTTGGTAATCTGGCACCCCCACCATCAGGCGGAAACTTTGTTGCAATCGTTGCCATAAAGTCGCAATTCTTGACCAATTTTTCGGATTCAGAATCAGATCCTTTTGCGACATAATGGTCATTTTAATGATTTTATAAATCACTGTTTTTCCACTTTTTGCAAATTTTAGATTCATCTCTGGCTCCTTATTAATGGTGATTAGATGCCACAATATCTTTTGGATCACGGTACACCGCTTCACCTTCAACCACGCTCGGGTTTGGATTTGCCAATGCGCGGCGCACCACACCAATCGCTGCAAATAGCATTACGAATGCCACAATCATAAAGAATGCACATAGCGCGGCATTAATTTGATTCGACAAAGCAACGGTATGCATTTCAGCCATGTTTTTTGCTGGTGCCAAAATTTCATTTTTCGCAATCGCCGCATTAAAGCGGTCCGCTTGCGCCAAGAAACCAATTTTTGGATTTTCATGGAAGATTTTTTGCCAGCCTGCGGTCATTGAGGTAATGAATAAGAATACGGTTGGAATGATGGTTACCCAAACATATTTTTCTTTCTTCATTTTGAAAAGAATAACCGTACCCAAAATCAGCGCCATAGCAGCCAAAATTTGGTTACCAATACCGAACAGTGGCCATAAGCTATTAATACCCCCGAGCGGATCGACTACACCTTGATAAACAAAGAAGCCCCAGCCTGCAACTGCAACAGCTGTGCCTAATAAGTTACCAAAGAAGTTATGTGAGTTTTTCACCGCAGGAATCACAATCCCTACAGTATCTTGAACCATAAAACGACATGCACGTGTACCCGCATCAACTGCCGTTAAAATAAATAATGCTTCAAACAAAATTGCGAAGTGATACCAAAACGCCATCATTGAACGGTTATTAAAAATTTCCGTAATAATGTGTGCCATACCAATAGCAAAGGTTGGTGCACCACCTGTACGTGACAGAATTGAGTTTTCACCTACTTCTTGTGCAAGTAGCGTCAGTGCTTCAGGAGTGACCACAAAGCCAAGTGTACGTACCGCTTCGGCAGCACTTTCAACCGTTGTACCCAATACTGCAGCTGGTGAGTTAATCGCAAAATACACGCCTGGCTCAAGAATTGTTGCACAAACCATCGCCATAATAGCAACAAAAGACTCCATCAGCATGCCACCATAACCGATCACACGAATATCTTTTTCGTTGTTGACCAATTTTGGTGTTGTGCCAGAAGAAACTAAGGCATGGAAACCTGAAATTGCACCACAGGCAATCGTAATAAATAAGAATGGGAACATTGAACCTGCAAATACAGGCCCAGTACCATCGACAAAATGCGTTACAGATGGCATTTTCAGCATTGGCATAGCAACCATAATACCGACTGCTAAACCAGCAATTACACCAATTTTTAAGAAGGTCGATAAGTAGTCACGCGGTGCCAATAACAACCACACAGGCAGTACAGATGCTACAAAACCGTACCCAATGAGCCACCAAGTTAACTCTGTACCTGTTAGTGTAAAGAAAGGCCCCCAATACGGATGCTGTGCCACATCACCGCCATAGATAATGCCAGCCATCATCAGCACAAAGCCAATAATCGACACTTCTGCAATTTTCCCTGGGCGCAAATAGCGCATATAGATGCCCATAAAAATTGCAATTGGAATGGTTGCAGCAATACTAAATACACCCCACGGGCTGTTGGTCAATGCTTTAACCACCACCAATGCCAAGACAGCAAGAATGATGATCATCACACCCAAAGCGCCCAACATCACAATGATGCCCGCAAATGAACCCAGTTCTTGCTTGGCCATTTCGCCCAATGAGCGACCATCGCGACGTGTGGATATAAACAAGACTAAAAAATCTTGAACTGCACCAGCCAAGACCACACCGACTAAAAGCCAAATGGTACCCGGCAAATAACCCATTTGCGCAGCCAAGATTGGCCCGACTAAAGGACCCGCACCAGCAATCGCCGCAAAATGGTGCCCAAACAGCACGCCTTTATTGGTGGGTACATAGTCCAAACCATCATTTAAACGATGTGCGGGTGTTAAACGGCGCTCATTCAGTTCGAAAACTTTGTTGGCAATAAATAAACTATAAAAACGATAAGCAATACTATATACACAGATTGCTGCTAAAATTAGCCAGACGGCATTTACATGCTCTCCACGACTAACGGCGAGTATGCCAAATGATACTGCACCTACAATGGCCACTAAGAGCCATACAATTTTCGAAACCATACTTGGCTTCGATTGTATATTTTCCATGTCTATCCCTCATTTCTGTTGAAATAAATCAGCTTATTTTTTCTAGTTCGAGGTGCTGCTGTTTCATCCTGTAAAACTGTACTCCTGTGACTATTGTTTTCCTCTACGACTTTGGCATAAATAAACATAAAAAAAGGGATGATTTTCATCATCCCTTCTGATAATAGTCTAAATATTAGCTATTATGCACGTTCTAAATAGTCACCAGTACGAGTGTCTACACGAACTTTATCTTCTTGCTGTACAAACAATGGAACACGTACTACTGCACCTGTTTCAAGTTTTGCAGGCTTACCGCCACCGCCAGAAGTATCACCACGTACACCTGGATCAGTTTCAACGATTTGAAGCACAACGAAGTTAGGTGCAGTTACGTTTAATGGCACACCATTGAACAACATAATTGTACATTTTTCGTTAGAATCGTCTTTTAACCATTTTGCAGCGTCGCTCATTGCTGTTTTGTCAGCTGCGATTTGCTCAAATGATACTGGATCCATGAAGTTCCACATTTCGCCATCGTTGTATAAGTATTCCATTTCTACTTCTACAATGTCAGCTGCTTCTAGACTTTCGCCAGATTTAAATGTTTTTTCTAAAACTTTACCAGTTTTAAGGTTACGTAGTTTTACGCGGTTGAAGGCTTGGCCCTTACCTGGTTTAACGTATTCGTTTTCCATGATTGAACATGGGTTACCATCAAGCATGACCTTAAGGCCTGACTTGAAATCATTCGTAGAAAAATAGGCCATGACTGGCGCACTCCAAACTTACTAACTTTAATCTATTAACGTACAAGAACGACAATGCAAACCATTTTAAAATGTTGTTATTGTGACCTATACAAAAGACACGTATCTATTATTTTACCATTCTATGCCCGCAAAACGAATAAAATCAGCATAAAAAATCAGTAACTATTCGTTTGCTGCTTAGCACATACTCGAAAAAAGCCCAAAGGCTTCCCCTACATGAGGCTTCGCATTAGAATTATGCCATAGTTCAGACTGGAACCTGGCAACTTCCCACCCGAACAATCCTCTATCTAGATTCCTCGTCTATATCCTCAAAGATCTTCTTTTGAAGCAATATATAGGCAGAATCAGATCATTCATCTAGCACAATTTCAAGCACGTGGCATGATAAACTATTTATATCAAGAGCAAAACTGGCAAACCCAACTTAGCAATTTAGTGACTGATCCAGCAGAATTGCTTGAGTTACTACAACTTTCTCCAGAGCAACTCTTGTCTGGTGCTCTATTGGCTAGCAAACAATTCAAACTGCGCGTACCACGTGCATTCGTCGGAAAAATGCAACTCGGCAATGCCCTCGATCCTCTACTTTTACAGGTTCTACCGCATCACTTAGAACTTGAAGAACACGAAGGATTTGTCACCGACCCACTTGGTGAAGAACAAGCCAATCAACAACCAGGCGTGCTACACAAATATAAATCTCGTTTTTTGCTTACACTGACAGGTGCTTGCGCTGTCCATTGTCGCTATTGTTTCCGTAGACATTTCCCTTATCAGGAAAACTTACCGAAACACGATGATTGGCCTAATATTCGCGACTATCTCATCAGCCAACCCGATATTAATGAAGTGATTTTAAGCGGTGGCGATCCACTCACTCTGTCTGATCGAAAACTTCAACTTTGGATTGAACGCTTAGAATCACTACCACAAATTAAATTTTTGAGAATTCATTCACGTGTTCCTATTGTTATCCCCAATCGGATCAATGATGAGTTTATTTCCGTTTTAAAAAACAGTAGGCTGCGGATTATTCTAGTGGTACACTCAAACCATGCATCTGAATTAGATGACTTCACCTGTAGCCAACTTTCTAAGCTGGTCCAGGAGCACATTACAGTTCTTAATCAGGCTGTTTTACTGAAAGGAGTCAATGATTCTGCCGACGTTTTAGTCGATTTAAGCTATCGCTTATTTGATGCAGGCGTTATGCCATACTATTTACATGTCCTAGACAAAGTTAAAGGTGCCCATCATTTTGATCGATCACCGCAGGACATAGATGAAATTTATAAAGCGGTTTTAGCGAACCTACCGGGGTATTTGGTTCCTAAACTAGTTCGGGAAATTGCGGGCGAGAAAAATAAAACACCGCTTTTTGGGGTTTCAACTTTTTGAGTTAAATAATAAAGATGACTAAGCGTACTTCAGACATATTTCAGAAATCGACTGAACTAAAGCTGGACCAACTCAGTTTTTGTCCGACCACTGCCAAAGGATTGCAGGAATGGCTTAATAGTGTCTCCATATTACAATTGGGGACTTCATCTAAATCGTTATTTAATGCTTTGCTTGAAATTTCTGAATTGAAATGCCAAGAGATGTTGCGATTTGACTTGGTGCAAATCCTGCATCCAACTTTAGAAAATGTACTCATTAGCTTAGAAAAGCATTTTGCCAATCACAGTTTAATTACCACGGATCGTAATGATCAGATTATTGAATTGGCGATGTTGTTGCGTAGTCACTTTGCTAAGATTTATATTGATATCGCAATGCGTTGTAATACGCAGCTCAATCAGCAAAAGTTTTCTATCTTTTCTTTTGGGCATAAAAAGAGTTTGCAAACAGCACGTACAGCCTCAATTTTTTATGCTTTACAACAGTTGGCAATGTTGTTGTATCAACAACAAATGCTTTACAGCACGCCAATTCCTGGTCAATGGCATGCAGCCCATCAATTGGTTGAATATGCGATTCAAAACAATTTTGATCAAACCAATATTAATCAGCTTTTAGGCACGCAACACGATATCACCACCATTGCACAAGTATACTCACAGCTGATTTTATTGGATATTTTCAATACCAATCAAATTCGACCAGCAGAAATTCAAGGTTTGTATTTATGTAGTTTTGATTGGGCCAAACTCATTCAAATTCTACCGAAAGAAACGACTTTATCGCGCTATGTGGTGGACTCAAATAAAGACCATCCGCCTATATTTAACTCACATCAAGCGTCGCATTACACACCCGATATTTTTATTTCGACACAAAACTTGCTTGACCATCTCACGGAAACACAAACCAAAAGTGGTCAGTACTTATCAAAAAATGAAAAGCTATTCCTCACGCCTGCCTTGCATTTCCATATTCATAACTTATTAATGAATAATGTGGAACGTAAACATGAGCGTTATGATTACTCTGCTGAAATTAATATTTGCTTTGGCTTATCGGTTGCACATTTCTATCTATCTAAAGGTAAATTACTGCAAGAAACACTCGAGTTAGAATCCAACTATAATCTTCAGAATGAATCGAGTTTCATCAACTCAATGGATAGTAACATTCAAACTTCTGTTTCAAATGCCAAAGCACTGGACCGTGAAGCGAAACAGATTCATTCTGCTGAAGTTCTCGACATCAGTGTCAATGGTTACCGTATTAAATGGACCGGTGCTACACCAGCAAACTTAAAGACGGGCGAGTTTATTTTGGTACAAGAAAATGCCCAAAGCCAATGGCGTGGTGGTGTTATTCGTTGGATTAAGCAATCTGCAGAAAAGAGCTTAGAGCTGGGCTTAGAAATTTTAACCCAAGATATGTATCCATGTGCGGGGCATATTCGTACCGATCGAAATACGCATAATTATCAACCTGCACTCTTGGTTCAAACCGCTCAACTAGACCAAACCAGCACAACACTAATTTTACCTGGTTCTAATCTATTCCGCGAAAAGCAAACGATACATTTACGTTTAGGCAAAGAAGAACTTAAAGTTTATCTAACCAAGGCTCAATTGATCACTCAAAGTTTTATTCGTTTTGAATACGAATTACTCAATGATCAACAAGAACATCTAGTCACCGAATTTATTAATAAACAAGTGAACGACACGAAAAATCACGATTTATGGGAAGCGTTGAAGTGAGAAATCCATTATTGTCCAAAAAATTAAAGCGTACCGAAACACGTTTGCTCATTATTGATGACAACCAAATACGTTTTAACCAAATACGTGATCTTCTAACTCAAAGCGAACACCAAGTTGAAGCTGTTCTACTCGATGATTTACAAGGTTTTGAAAAACAGCTAAATCTAAATTGGGATTTGATTATTTTTGGTCGCGCTTACGACTTAAAATATGAACAAGCTTTAAGTTTAATTCGACTTTCTAAGCAACCCAATCTACCTATTTTATTATTAAAGCCTGATGACTACCAAGCAGACCAATACCCTGCCTATATACATAAAGGCATTTACGATATTTTAAATTTAGACTATCCAGATCGTTTTTACTTGGGTTTAATTCGTGCCCTGTCTTTCAGTCGCTTAATGCAAACACAGCAACAGCTGATGAATGAACTTGAAACAGCACAAAGCCAAGCACAATCACTGGTTGTGGATAGCCACAAAGCTTTAGCTGTGATTCAAGAAGGCATTCATATTCAAGCCAATACAGAGTACTTATCACTGTTTGGTTTAAAATCTGAAGATGAAATCATTGGTTTACCTTTACTAGACATCCTCCAACCAAAAGATTTACAAGAATTTAAGACACGTTTCAAAAAAATCAACCAAGGTCAGCTTGATCTTGGTCGTTTTGAACTTGACTCACGCAATAGCAAACTCACCTCAAAGAATCCATTAAAAATAGAATTCATTCCTGCAACTGAGGATGACGCTCTACAGATTGCTATTGATATCGAAACTACAGGTAGCACAAAGGCCTCACCTGAAGGTGCGCAAAATAGACCAAATACTTATCAGCAAATTAAGCGCGCAATTACACAACAACCGTCTAATATTAATGCTTTGGTTTTATTCTCTTTGGCCTCTGCACCTGAACAAATTTTCCAATCCGACTGGAATACATTAAAAAGTTATTTTGAACAGGTGAAAAACTTCTTAAAAGAACAAACCAATGCACCACTATTTAAAATTGATGGCGGTGTGTATGTTGGTTTATTCCAAGCAGAATCTAAAGAAAAACTTGAGTCTAAATTAATTGGGTTAAACCCGTTACGTAAACCTCAACTCTTAACGGTTAACAACAACAGTTACCCGCTCAATTTACGTTTGGGTTATACAGTTTTAGAACAAGATTTACGAGATGAATCTGTTTTAGAACAATATGTTGAAAAAGCGTTCCTAACAGAATTACCTCAAAACCAACCTGCGCCAGAACTCGAACTTTCAATTCCAAGCCTTGATTTTGCACCGCAAACACCAGCAGTCGCTCTTGAAGTTCAACCGACAGAATCACAAATCCCTAGCGTACAATTTAGTTCGACGGTTGAAGAGCTTGCACCAATTTCGGCACTCAATGAGTCTCCTGTGATTAAAGCGCTTCGAAATTGCTTAGAACGCGGTGAAATCCATCTGAAGTATCAACAGCTATACGATAAAGATGACCAAAACATGTACACCTACGAGGTGACAAGTGGCTTCATTTACGACAATAAATGGCGTGATATTTCCGAACTTAAAGAACTGGCAGAAGATTCAGAACTATCCATTAAACTCGACCGCTGGATTATGGTGGAATCATGCAAACAATTGCATAATTTTATTACCCAATATCCTGAAGCCAAGCTAATTATTAATTTAAATAAAGAAATCTTACTTAAAGACCGTAGCTTCCCTGAGTTTGTGGCCAAACTACTAACGATTATTCGTAGTAAACAGCAACATCCTCTTATTTTACAGTTCTCGGAAGACGACATTTATCAGTCTCTTGCAGATGCTCAAAAAGCAATTATTGAACTTCGTCGCAATGGTGCTGAAATTGCGCTTCGTGATTTTGGTCAATCGATGTTTAGCGAAAACCTATTGACCCAAGTTGAAGTGAATTGCCTAACATTGCACCCTGAATTAACGCACATGTTAAATACAGATAAACAATGTGAGGAACTCCAACTTAAAATTGCAGCCTTCCGCGACATTAAACCTGTACAGATTATGTTGCGTGGTCTGAATGACATGACATTGTTTGCTAATGCTTGGAATGTTGATGCACGATTTATTCAAGGCGATTACTTCCAGAAAAAACTGGATCATTTAATTGATGTACAAGATCAATAATCACCTTCTCCATATAAGCTAAAACCTAAAAGGCCATATTCAATTGATATGGCCTTTTTTATGCAAAATTTTGTACGCTAAAAAGCAAATACAAGGCATAAAAAAAAGCAGGCAAAATGCCTGCTTTTTTGGTTTTGGGTATTAACGTTTGATAGAACGTGACATACCAGCAAAACGTTGCTTGAACTTGTCGATACGACCGCCAGTGTCAACGTTCTTTTGCTTACCAGTGTAGAAAGGGTGGCAAGCTGAACATACGTCTAGGTAGATAGATTCTTTACCTAAAGCTGAACGAGTTTCGATTACGTTACCGCATGAGCAAGTAGCAACTAATTTTTCGTATTTTGGGTGAATATCGGCGCGCATCGTCGATTACTCCATAAAGTTTAAGAAGGTTTTGCTGTCATCGCAATTGACCACTCTCCTACAAGTAGGAGGAAGTGCCTAAAAGGCAGATCAACACCATAACAGACCATTCTTTTGGCCCACCGAGACGGATACCGTCAGAGCTAAGCACAACAAGTTGGGACAAATTATAGCTGATTTTTTACTGTTAATAAATAGCTCATTCAGACAGAACAGCTTTCTTCTGTGCTTTTGCTTGCTCTGAAATTTGTTTAAATTTCATCTCTACACTTTGCTGAAAAGTGTGCTGGTCAAAATGATTCAAGCGCTGAATTAATACAGGACAATAAATCGATGAATTCACTTGCTGTAAAGATCTGCTCATCATTTCCAGTGCTTCTTGCAACTGCCGCTTAACGCCTGCATCTACAGGTGAATTAAGTTCCTCTTCTTTAAATAATGCTTCATCATGATTCAGATTAAGGACAGAGGTTTCACCCTCTTTTGCAGCCTTGAGCACTTTTACTTTAGCGCCCGTATAGGCTTGTTCAAGCTCAGGATTGAGCTGTGGCTGTTGATCACGGCAAAAGTCCAGCATCGGTTGTAGCGTCAACAAAGGCATCTTTACTATAAGATCACGATTCACTCTTAATGTTAAATCATCAGCTATACACACTGTGCTGCAGCTGAGAATGAAAAACAGCCCAGCAATTCTTTTTATCATTTTATCCATTCTGTTCTTAAAGCTTAGTTATAGACAACACACTCAGTTTACATGATCCATTAAAAGACTCGATACCTTCCGAGTCTTTTAATCACTTAAACTCTTAAATTCAATGCAATTTATTTAACGCCATAGCTCTGCTTAGACCATAAATTGGCAATTACACCGCAGACCATCAGCTGGATTTGATGGAATATCATAATTGGCAATACGATCATTCCCAATGGCTGACCAATAAATAAAATCTGCGCCATTGGTACACCACTAGCTAAAGTTTTTTTAGAACCACAAAAGAAAATAGTTTTTTGATCTGCACGATTAAAGCCCATCCAACGTGGGACATACAATGCCAAGAGCATAATCAGCGTGAGTAAGACTGAACAAGCTATGATCAGCATAATTAAGGTTTGAGCACTCACCTGTTGCCACAATCCAGCTGCCACCGCACTACTAAATGCGCCATAGACCACCATTAAAATTGAGCCTTGATCAAACACCTTTACAATCTTCGGCATCTTTTGCATATAAGGATACACATAAGGGCGCAACAATTGCCCCAATACAAAGGGAACCAAAAGCAACAAAGTAATTTGAATAATAGATGCTGTTGGGTCAAAGTTATGCGTAGTTTCACCTAAAATAAAAAAGCTCACCAATAGCGGGGTAATAAACATACCTGCAATATTAGAAAATGACGCACTACACACAGCCCCAGCGACATTCCCCTGCGCAACAGAAGTAAACGCAATTGAAGATTGTACCGTTGATGGCAAAAAGCACATAAACAAGAAACCCCAATACAGCTCCTGCCCTAACATTGGCACCAATAATGGTTTAGACAACAAACCGATGATGGGAAATAATGCAAAAGTAAATGCAAAAACAACGCCATGCAATTTCCAATGCATCAAGCCCTCTACCACGGCTTCACGCGACAGTTTGGCACCATGTAAGAAGAATAAAATTGCAATTGCAGCTGTCGTAAACGTGCCAAAAATTTCAGCAGCCTGTCCAGAAACAGGTAAAAAAGTGGCCAAAAGCACCATCATAAACAACAGTACTGTAAATCTGTCCAAAGCCAGTAACTTCAGCATGTTCGCATCCTTTCAATGATTTATCTATTTTTATTTAGCTAAGATTAGCCGTTAAAAAACCCAGTAAGCCTAGAATTTACCTCAGGGTAAAAACTATCTTACTGGGCTTTTCAATTGAAACTACATTTTCATGCGTGATGTTCAATATTTTGACGGTATTTTAGCATCGTTCTGATTAGTTATTACGAGCGTTGTTGTCTTGCTGAATCAGTTCAATTTTGTAGCCATCTGGATCTTCTACAAATGCAATGACTGTTACGCCACCTTTCATTGGGCCTGCTTCACGTACGACATTACCACCACGAGCTTTAATTTCTTCACAGGCCTTATACGCATCATCTACTGCAATCGCGATATGACCATAGGCATTACCCAACTCATAGGCATCTGTGTCCCAGTTATGAGTCAACTCAAGTACCGTATTGCTATCTTCTGCGCCATAGCCCACAAATGCCAATGTAAAACGGCCTTCCTCATAATCACGTTTACGAAGTAAAGTCATACCCAGCACTTCAGTATAGAACGCCAATGAACGTTCCAAATTGCCTACTCGCAACATGGTATGCAACATACGCATTTTCATTTTCCTAAATCTTAAATGATAGTTGAATACTATAGGGATTTAATCTACAAAGTTCAATTTTAGTCGCAAAGCTTATACAGCATTAGAGCGCAATTAATATGCGTTTTTTATTAGCCACAACTGTATGCATTCATTTAAAAAAAAGCCCGCGAATTGGTCGCGGGCTTTTTAATCAAACTCAAATCAAAGTCTATAGTGTTGTTTTTTGCTCATGCGCTTTGAGCAATTTTGCAACCCAAACTACTAAAAACAAAATTGGAATACCAATTAATGCCGTCATTAAGAAGAATTTTGGATAGCCAATATTAGTCACAATTGTGCCTGAATATCCCCCTAAAACCTTAGGTGTTAACGTCATTAAGGAGCTGAAAATTGCATACTGTACAGCCGTAAATGAAACACTGGTTAAGCTCGATAAAAAGGCAATAAATGCAGCACCAGCCAAACCAGAAGCCAAATTATCCACAATAATTGCAAAGTACAGCCACAGCGAACTGTATGATTTAATCACTTTACCTTTAATTTCAACTAAACCATTATCAACATTATTCAGTTGAATCGGTTGAATATCCACACTCAGCACGCCTGCCATATTGGCAGAGGTATTTACGCCGTAACGGTGTTCAATAGTATTCACCGTAACATCATTTTCTAGCAATTTTGCCTGAAGAGTTTGACTGCGTGATTTTGTTAGTAACTCAGCAGGTATTGCTGCAGTAAATGTACCTTCTTTGTCCAGTTTGGCATCAAAATCTTTGCCATCTAAACTAAATACCAACTTCTGGTTATCGCTCAGTGTTTTGCCATACTGACCACGAACTACAATGCTATTGGTATTTTCAAAAGCGCTCACGACGTTATCTGAGGTCACTGGCAGTAAAATCATGCTGTCAGGCTGAGTTTTACTCAAATAAGGCATCACCACTTTTACAGGTGGCGTCTGCTGTATTGCATAATCAGCAGTCACTTTAACTTCACCATTATTTTGTAATGCCGTATAAGGTGCATGAACAGTCCAAGCTCCTGTCTCATCTGGCTGAGCGGTATAACTTTGACCCGCGACTTCTACCACCACATCAGACAAGGGCTGACCAGATTTAACCAATCCAATAAAAATAAGATTGGTAGAACTCGCCAAAATGGCCCCTACGAACATTAATTTCATAATGTTCATACGCTGTGCGAGTAAGCCCCCTAAAAAGCCACCGACCAAGCTAAAAATCACCCCGTAAATCTTTACTGCTTCCGCAATCTGTTCTTTGCTGAAATTTAAGTCTTGGTAAAATACATTAGAAATCACACCCGCAATAATGTCAGAAATGCGGTAGAAACCGATCAATAGTAATAAGACTAAAGCCAGCTTCACTCCATAGCGCTTAAAGAAATCCGCCACAGGATTGACCCAAGTTTCATAGGCCATTTGCTTATTGACTGCCCCAGCTTTAACTAAGCAACTCCCCACCAGTAAAGCTATAGCACCTGAACCAATAAAGCGTACAGACTCTAAGCCAAAGAGTAATAAAGAGTCTTGTACTGCAAATTGTGTTTTGAGTACTTCAACCAAATCACCTGAAAATATATAACTTAAGACAAAACTAAGCACTGCTACAAAAAACACAGCAACCAAACGGTAGTAATCAAAGCGCTGATAATTTTTATGTACACGTTCAACTTGAGGCTCACGTATAACTAAAGTCGTGATGATGCCCACCAACATCACACCCGCCATAGCCAAGTATGTTGTACGCCATGCCTCATAAATATAATTACCTTTAGCTGTACCCAAATAAGCCGCCAAAAATAATGCACCTGCGCCTGCAACAATCATCCCGATGCGATAGCCTGCATTATAGGTAGAAGCCAATACGGTCTGCATTTCTGTTTCTGCCAATTCAATGCGGTAGGCATCAATCACAATATCTTGTGTGGCTGCAGAAAAACCTAAAAGTACGGCGCCTGCCGCCATTTGATAAATATAGCTCTGCCCCAGTGCAGGGTCTGACATCGCCATGATGGCAATAGCGCAGATAATCAAACATTGTGCAATCAATAACCAAGCACGGCGACGTCCCAGTAATTTGGTCAATACAGGGACTGGAAGCTCATCAATTAAAGGCGCCCACACAAATTTAAAGGAATAACCTAAAGCTGCCCAACTAAAAAAAGTCACGGCGCTCTTATCAATGCCCGCTTCACCTAGCCATAGTGACAAACTGGAAAATATCAGCAGAATTGGAATACCTGCCGAAAAGCCTAAAAACAGCATGATCAGCGCACGTTTATCTAGAAATGCGGTAAATGCCGCTTTCCACCCTGAAGCTTGTGTTGTCATTACATTATTTTTGTCTAAAAATGAATGATGCTATTCAAGCGCTTAATCCGCTTGGTTTCAACCAAATTTATAAAATCTGTACGTAATTTTATCGAGAATATCTGCCATGTTGCTTGATCTTTTCAGGCATTTCTGTATACCTTTAAATTCTGCCGTTATTAATATGTTTTGGATTCAACAGTGACCAAAAAACTCGAAACCCTTCAATCTTCTCTTTCAACTCACACTGCTAACCAAAACGAAGTACCAGAACCCAAAAAACTGATTAGTGTTTTTGACCAACCAGAGATTCAAAGCACCTTGAGCAAAACGCAACTTCAATTTGAACAACTGACTTATTTAACTGACCTAAAAAAAATTCCAACTTCAACAAAACGCTTAAAACCCTTAAATAACTTTTTAGGTCAAGACCGTGCTCGTGCTTCAGTTGAGGCAGGTATTGCTCTGCCTTATTCTGGCTATAACATCTTTGCTGTAGGCACAGCTGGCTTAGGCAAACGCACTATGATTAAGCGGCTCTTGCAACAGCATGCTAAAAGCATGCCTACGCCAAATGACTGGGTATATGTCAATAATTTTCAGGTACAGCGCCAACCTTTGGCATTAAAATTACCAGCTGGCCAAGCGCCTAAGTTTCAAACCCAATTACACCAAACGTGGCAGACCATTTTAAAGCAACTTGAACGTCGCTTTACTGCCGAAACTTATCACAACAATATTGAATTGATTCGCCAACGCACAGGTGATGAACAAAATCATGCCTTATTTGAATTGACCAAAGAAGGCGAAGATCTCGACCTCAAACTCATCACACAAAATGATGAGCATCACTTTATTCCAATGCATTTTATCGACAATAAAATGCAAGAAATGACCAAAGAAGAGATCAATGCGCTCAATAGCCAACAACGTGCAGAAATCTCGGCCAATATTCGCTATATGGAGAAAAAGCTTGATCGTCTTGGCCTACATTTAGGTGATTTAGAAGATGATGCACGCGATAAAGTTCAGCATTTAAATCGTGATATTGCTAAGCAAGTGGTCATGCCTCGCATTGAATCTTTGCTGAATAAATTTAAAGAAGTTGAAGGTCTTGCCCAATACCTTAAATTTTATGCAGAAGACATCATTGAAAATGTCGAAATTGTCTTAGAACAAGAAGAAGAGGATTTCCGTCCGGGTATTTTTAACCACGTACCTGCGCGCTATCAAGCCAATATTGTGGTTACGCATAAAGCAAATGCAGGTGCGCCTGTTATTTTTGAAGACTTTCCAACCCACTACAACTTATTGGGTCATGTGGAGCAACTCACTCAAAATGGCACTATCACTACTGACTTTACTTTAATTCGCCCAGGGGCTTTACATAAAGCCAATGGTGGCTTTTTAATGCTAGAGGCCGAGCAATTGCTAGAACAGCCTTATGCATGGCAAGGCTTAAAACGCGCACTTAAATCTGGCCAATTAAAACTGTCTTCTCTTGAGCACATGCTTACACTCACAGGTAGTATTTCCATTGAGCCTGCAGCCATTCCACTCAACATTAAAGTGATTTTATTGGCTGAGCCTGAAATTTATTATGAAATTTTAGAACTTGAACCAGAACTTGGTAGCGTATTTAAAATTCGTGCAGACTTTACCGATACATTGCAACGTAATGATGACAATGAGCATGCTTATATGCAGTTAATTGCCGACTATGTACAGTCCGACAAACTATTGCCTTTTGATCGCTCAGCATTATCTGCACTGTTAACCGACTCTAGTCGCCAAGCCGAAGACCAAAGCTCACTGTCTTTGCATGCACTAACTTTAGGTGACTTAATCCGTGAAGCTCACCACCATGCTGTACAAGCAAATGACAGCATGGTCACAGAGCAACATATCAATACGGCGCTCGACCATCGTAAATATCGACTCGGTTATCTACGTGAACTGTATTGGCAAGACTTAACCCGTGGTACACAACTGATTGAAACCCGTGGCCACCGCTTAGGACAAATTAATGCGCTTTCTGTCATTCAATATGCCGATGTTGAGTTTGGTCTGCCTTCACGCTTAACGGCTTCGGTTTACCAAGGTGGCGGTGATATTTTAGATATTGAACGCAGTGTTGAATTAGGTGGTTCTTTACATGCTAAAGGGGTTCTGCTCATGTCGAGTTTCCTCAAAGCGCACTTTGGCCGTGAACAAACCCTACACTTTTCAGCGGCATTAGCCTTCGAACAAAGCTATGGTCAAGTCGATGGAGACAGCGCAACCGTCGCAGAGCTCTCTGCCTTGATTTCTGCCATTAGCCAGTTGCCAATTGATCAATCTTGGGCCATTACAGGCTCTATGAACCAATTAGGCCAAGTACAGCCGATTGGTGGTGTGAATGCCAAAATTGAAGGGTTTTATGATGCATGTAAATTACAAGGATTAACGGGCCAGCAAGGTGTCATTATTCCACGTCAAAATATGCAACATTTAATGCTACGCAAAGACGTCATTGAGGCTGTACAACAAGGTCAATTTCATATTCATGCGATTGATAATATTGCACAAGCTTTAGAAATCTTGATGGCTCGCCCTGTTGGCACCCTCGATAAAAAAGGCCGTTATAGTAAAAATTCAATTTTTGCTGCTGTGATGGAGCAACTTGAGTACTGGCAAGCCATAGAAGATGGTGCAGCTTTTGAGGAAGAAGAAGACAGCAAGAAAAAGAAAAAAAAGAAGAAAGGCAAAAAAAAGAAAAAAGCTGAACTCAAAGCACAACAACAAGCAGATGCTGAAGTGACTTCTTCAATAGATGAAAACACATCTACTGAAGAAAAATAATCATCAAGCAGACACAAAAAAGCGCCGTTTATCGGCGCTTTTTTACTTACTCTGAATTAAGCTTCAGGAGCTGGGCTGAATTCTTCAACTAAAGTTTTTAATTCGCCTTTTTGGAACATATCCAACATAATATCACTACCGCCGATCAACTCACCGTTGATCCATAATTGCGGGAAAGTCGGCCAGTTTGCAATTTGTGGCAATGTTGCGCGAATATCTGGGTTTTCTAAGATATTTACATAAGCAAATGGACGGCCAATTTGACTGAGCGCTTCAACAGCACGTGCAGAAAAACCACACTGTGGGAATTGTGGTGTGCCTTTCATGTAAAGTAAAACGGCATGTTTAGCAATTTGATCGCGAATTAACGCTTCTGTATCACGAGCTTGTTCAGTCATTGATATATCCTCAATAAATCTGCATCGCATTATACCCAAAACTCAACAAAACAGTATGACTAAAGCAATATTTCCAATTTTATTTACAATCGGGCTTTAAATCGTGGGTATATTTTGCTTATATAGAACACCTTACTACTTTCATTTATAAAGTAGCAAAAGCAAATTTTCAATCCTCCGAACAGATAAGAGTTAGTCATGAATAACATTACCCTTGCGCCTGTGCAAACTGATCAACCCTCTCACTTGATGCCTGTATTTGGCCGTCAACAGATCAGCTTTGTCCGAGGCCGAGGTTCTTATCTTTATACTGAAGATGGTACAGAATACTTCGATGCACTCACAGGTATTGCTGTGTGTGGTTTAGGTCATTCACACCCTGCAGTTACCGCAGCTATTGCAGAGCAAGCTGCAACTTTAATTCATACCAGCAATATTTTTGAAGTGCCTTGGCAAACAGCAGCAGCACAAAAACTTGCTGAAGTTGCTGGTATGGAAGAAGTCTTCTTTTCAAATAGTGGTGCAGAATCAAACGAAGGTGCAATTAAAATTGCACGTAAGTTTGCACACTTACAAGGCATTAGCACACCAAAAATTATTGTTGCTGATCATTCTTTCCATGGTCGTACGCTTGCAACACTGTCTGCAACAGGCAATAAAAAAGTCCAAGATGGCTTTGCACCATTGGTTGAAGGCTTTATTCGTGTACCTTTTGGTGATATTGAAGCCATTGAAGAAGCTGCTATTAATCACCCAGACATCGTGGCAATTTTAGTTGAACCTATTCAAGGTGAAGGCGGAGTAAATACTGCACCTCAAGGCTTTAGCTATTTAGAAGATATCCGTCGCATTTGCAACCAACACAACTGGTTAATGATGTTGGACGAAGTACAAACAGGTAATGGCCGTACGGGTAAGTATTTTGCTTACCAACACACCAATATTGTGCCTGACGTACTCACCACTGCCAAAGGTTTAGGTAATGGTTTCCCAATTGGTGCAGTCATGACTCAAGGCCGTGGCGTGGGTGTATTAACGGCAGGTAACCACGGTTCAACTTACAGTGGCACACTTTTAGGTTCACGTGTGGTTTACACTGTAATTGAAACCATTCAAAATGAAAACTTGGTGGCAAATGCTGCTGAAAAAGGTGCTTATATCGTTCAACAACTGACTGAAAAGCTTCAAGATCAGCAAGTAACGGTACGTGGCTTCGGTTTAATGATTGGTATTGAATTGCCTAAAGCATGTGGCGATTTAGTCGATATTGCTCGTGATGAATACCATTTAATTTTAAATGTGACTGCGGGTTCTGTGATTCGTTTACTGCCAACTTTAAACATTACACAAGAACAAGCTGATCTTTTAATTGACCGTATTGTTCGCATGGTCAAAGCTTATTTAGCTTAAGCTGGTTGCAATAAGAAAAGCCGCTGATCGCGGCTTTTCTTATACCTAAAAAGTCTTAACTAATATTATAAAAGTCTCAAGAAACTTCTTTATAGACTCGCCCGCCTGAAAGTTGAGCAAAATATTGCTTTAAAATTTCAAGACTACGCTGAACTTTTGTAGATTGTTGCTCAGTTTTAGCCATGACTGCATATAAAGTAAATGTTGGCAATTTCCACTCTGGTAATACTTCTACCAAGTTGCCATTCATTAAGTCTTTTTGCACATCCAAATACAACATACGTGCAATTCCATGGCCCTGCATGCACATATTTTTTGCAATGTAAGTGTTATTTGTTGAATAGCGTGACGCTATATCTAACACAATCGTTTCAGCACTCACAGCATGCTGAAATGCAAAACTTTGATTGTTTTTTGCTAGATTCGTCATAATCACATCATGTCGGGTTAAATCTTCAGGACGTGAAATAAACGAATGTTGATGAATATAACTTGGTGATGCCACCAAGATTTGATCTACACGTGCAAGTGCAACGACTTGTACATTTGGATCTTCTATTCTATGGCTCATGCGTAACGCAATATCGATACGGTTTTCTTTTAGATCGGCCAATTGATAGTCCGCATCTACATGAACCTTTAACCCATGATGTGTAGACATCCACTGTGATAGTGCTGGGATAATATGATTGGTACACATTTCAGGTGTTGAGGCAATTCGTAATTCACCGACCAAATCATCGCGTAGTTCATTAATTCTAATTTTGCCACGTTCAGCTGCAGACAGCATGTCTTGACAGCTATGAAAAAAAGCCTGCCCAGCTTCTGTCAGGCTTAGTTTTCGTGTAGAACGATGCAACAATACAACTTCCATATCCTGTTCTAAAGAACGGATTTGTTGACTGACAGCACTGGTCGTAATACCTAATTCTCGTGCCGCGCCGCTAAATGAGTTTTTTTCTACTACACAAGCAAAAACACCCATACCCCGAAGTTGATCTAACATAAAGTTCCCTCATAAAACTTTGAGTTGCTTTTTTTAATATTAAAAACAACTCATTGTATTATACGGAGAAATTTACGCTTTGCATTAGCTATTTAATTATTTGGTAAAATTGAAATCGGATTGATAGGTTTACCGTCTAAACGAACCTGAAACTCCAGCATAGTGCGGTTTGTGCCTGAAGAACCCATTTCAGCAATTTTTTGACCAGCCGTTACATTTTGTCCACTTTTCACTAGAATTTTACTGTTATGAGCATAGGCTGTTATGTATCCATTGATGTGTTTAACCAACACCAAATTACCGTATTCTTTTAAGCCATCGGCAGCATACACCACTTGACCATCAGCTGCCGCAACTACTGCATCACCCACATTACCGCTATAACGCGTACCTTTTACATTGTTAGCTAGATTAAAGCTTTCAAGAACCGATCCAGTTGATGGACGTACCCAACGCAATGTGTTTGACGTTGCTGTTGTGCTTGGTGTAGTCACAGGTGCTACAGGTGTACGTACAGTCGTCTGTGATGGTGTGGTTGTTGTATTTTGTGGTAAGGCAATTGATTGGCGCTGAATCGGTGCTACTTGCGTAACTGCTTGAGTAGAAGCTACACGACGAGAAGACGAATTTTTGAGGCGTAGCGATTGACCGACATAAATACGATACGGCGCTACAATATCGTTCATCTCTGCAACACTGACATAACTCAAACCATAACGCGCAGCGATTCCACTCAAGGTATCACCTGAGCGTACAGTATAAAAATCTGGAGCAGCCACGTAACGAGCTGAATTATTCACCTGAGGTTTTGATGCACAACCACTCAATGCCAAAGCAGAAGCAGCGGCCGCAGCAAGTACGAAAGTTTTGAATATAGTAGCTGGGGCTGTAGAGGCAGCTTTTGAAAACACCAGGGACATTATTTTCCTCTCTAACAAAAATGAAGCGAATGGTGTGAATGCGCTAAGATTAGCAAAAAACAACTGCAAATAAGCTTCACAGTTGTGTTTTTCACAAAGTTATAACACTTGTTACTATTTTTGGCTAAATTGTGCGTGCAAGTCCGTCAAAATATCATAATTTGTCGCATCCATTTGGATTGGCGTAATACTGACAAAACCATTCGACACAGCAAAGAAGTCAGACTCAATGCCAAATAAACCCTTTTTAGGCTCTGCAACAGCTTCACCTGACAGACCAATCCAAAATACTTGACGACCACGCGGATCAACTTGAGTGGTAATCGGTTTAGACTGACGACGACGGCCTTGATACGTGACTTGTGCACCTTTTAATTCAGCCACATCTGGAATATTAATATTAAAGATGTGTCTTGATGGCAATGCTGGCAAACCACCTGCAATAAAGTCATGCACCCACCGTGCCGCCTGTGCAAAATCTTGCGGATCATTATAACTACGTACATTTGGCCCTGCTAATGACACCGCAATTGCAGGTTGAGCCATTAAGCGCCCTTCAAATGCTGCCCCTACTGTCCCTGAGTACAGCACATCATCGCCTAAGTTTGCCCCACAGTTAATGCCACTGACGACTAAGTCAAACTCAAAATCGAATAGTCCGTTCATAGACAAATACACACAGTCTGCGGGCGTACCATTTACCGCCCACATATCAGGTGCGATTTGAATCGGACGTAATGGTCGATCTAAAGTTAAAGCGCTGGAAAACCCACTGCGTTCTGCTTCAGGGGCAACAATCACCACGCGACCTAAAGGTCTTAAGGCATGTGCTAAAGCTTGGATCCCTGGTGCAAATACACCATCATCATTGGCGATTAAAATATTCACTGAAAAAACCTGTTACTGTTTAAAAATGACCGTTCAGAACATTTGATTGATATATATAGAGAATTATATATATTTAAACTCCGACATCCATCAAAAATGTGTGAATTAAAAAATGATTACAACTTTATCATTTCGTCGCTTACTGGGGTTAAGCTTGGCTGCTGTATTGTCTCAAGCAGTTATTGCTGATGAAGGACTAACACCTGCTGAAGCCAACACAATCATTAAGGAAGATATCGCATCTACTCAAGTTATGGCTGAAGTTTGCCCCGCAATTATTGGCAAAAATGCTAAATTTGATAGCAACATTCAAACCCTCATCAAAAGCTATTTAGCTGACTATTCAGAAAAGTCGATGACTTATGAAAAGCTTCAAGCAGATACTGAATATAAATCATTTTTAGAAGAGTCTCGTATTGCAGCAAAAGAGTCTTCTAAAGAGGAGCAAAAATCTGTGTGTGATGATGTTTTAAATTACGAAGCTTAATCGCTGATTTAACATCTTATCTCCAATACCCTAACTTCATTGGCTGACAAAGCTTATATTGTCAGGATGCTTTTGCAGTTATAGAGATAAACCGTCTAAGACTTAGGCGGTTTTTTATGTACACTGAATTCATTATTCCTTCATGGTTTCAACACCTTCAATACAAAATCCAGCTGATATTTCTTCAAATTCGTTTTAAGCTACTATTCATTCGCTTTATATCACTTTAAAATTAGGTTTTTTACATGAAATATCCTCTGCTTAAAACACTGACTGCACTTACACTCTCGGCATTTACCCTTCATGTATATGCTGAAAATGTCGATGTCACTCCAAGTGATAATCAAGTAACACAGCAAGAATTAGCAGCTTTGTATGTGCTTTCTGACATTTGCCCTTCAGTGATTGATGCAAAAGCACAAAATAAATTTGAACAAGGTTTTGGCAAACTTTTAAAAGAAAATATGCCACAAGTGAAAGACCCAGCTCAGACCTTAAAAGCATTAGCACAAGACCCAAAATTTGCGCCAATTTTGCAAGAAGCTCAAGCCGATGCGAAAAAAGCAGGTGATGCGAAAAACTTAGAAATTTGCCAAGAACTGACAACATACGCAAATTAAGCTCACTTCGTTACAATACTTTTAAAATAAGCCTTTCTCCCCCGTAGAAGTCCGCCTAGCTTTGTCCTAAAATGCTAGGCTCTTGCGCTTATAACAAGTTATTGGAACCACTTAGAATGACCCGAAAAACCGCCCTTGCCGCATTAGTTCTTGCACCCTCTTTTTCATTTGCAGCAACCGTCCTCTCTGCACCCCCAGAATTGAATAATAAATCTTATGTGCTGATGGACTATGAAACTGGGCAAATCCTTGCATCGAAAAATGAAAACGAAAAATTAGCACCTGCTTCAATGACAAAAATGATGACCAGTTACATCATTGAACAAAAGTTATTGAGTGGCGAGCTAACTGAAAATGAAAAAGTACGTATGAATGAATCTGCATGGTGCCGTGGTACTAGCGCAGAATCTTGTATGTATGTGCCATTAAATGGTACGGCTACAGCACTTGAAATGCTTCGCGGTATTATTATCCAATCGGGTAACGATGCATCAAAAGCAATGGCTGAACACATTGCGGGTAATGAAGGCACTTTCGTTCACATGATGAACCAAGAAGCTAAACGTATTGGCATGGGCAATACGCACTTCATTAATGCAACAGGGATGCCAGCAGAAGGTCATTACTCAACTGCAAAAGATATGGCAACGCTTGCTCAGCACATTATCCATGACAGCTCTAAATACTATCCAATTTATTCTGAGAAAGAATTTACATTTAATGGGATTAAGCAAGGTAACCGTAATGCCTTACTTTATACAGACCCAAGCGTTGACGGTTTAAAAACAGGCCATACAGATGAAGCAGGTTATTGCTTAACAACATCTGCTAAGCGTGGGCCTTTACGTTTAATTTCTGTGATTTTTGGTGCGCCAAGCATGAACGAACGTGCATCACAAACACGTGAAATTTTAGCGTGGGGTTATGCAAACTTTGAAACAGTTAAAGTTCAACCTGCAAAACAAGTCTTAGCAAAAGCAAAAGTTTGGTATGGCAAAGAGAGTGAAGTTCAAATTGGCTTACCAGAAAACTTTAACGTGACTATGCCTAAAGGCGAAGCAAATGCGATTAAGACTCAATTGATCGTACAACCAAAATTAACTGCACCTTTAAAGCAAGGTCAGGTGGTAGGTAAATACGTTGCAACTTTAAATGGTAAAGTGATTGCTGAAAAACCATTGGTTGCTTTAAATCCTGTTGAAGAAGCGGGCTTCTTTGCAAAAATGATTGACCACATCAAACAGTTCTTTGCTAACTTATTTTAAAACCTAAATTGTATGCCCTATATAGGCATATAGCTTAGACCAAAGCATCCATACCTCGGTTTGGGTGCTTTTTTATTTTATACTCTGCCTAGTTTCTACAATGTGCGATGGACCGTGATGAACAAAAATATCCGCCCTTACCTTTCACAGCATCCCAAAATTGACGCCACTTGCTATATCGATGAAATGTCTGTGGTGATTGGAGAAGTCAGCTTAGCTGAAAATGTGTCTGTCTGGCCTTTTGCAGTAATCCGAGGCGACGTGAATCATATTCATATTGGCAAAAATTCCAATGTACAAGACCATGCCATGCTACACGTGAGTCACAAAAAAGCAGACAAGCCCGAAGGCTCTCCGCTCATCATTGGTGAAGATGTGACGATTGGCCACCATGTAAAATTACATGGCTGTACCATTGGTAACCGTGTGCTGGTTGGTATTAGTAGTATTATATTAGATGATGCCATTATTGAAGACGATGTCATGATTGGCGCAGGCTCCTTGGTTCCACCACGTAAGCGTTTAGAAAGTGGCTATTTATATGTAGGCAGTCCTGTACAGAAAGTCCGGCCGCTAACAGACAAAGAAAAAGAATTCCTGCCTTACTCTGCACGTCATTATGTCAAAGTGGCGAATAATTATCTTGAGCAATCCTAATCACAAGAAATAAAAAAGCGCGAGACATCGCGCTTTTTTATTTTCAAGTTCAAGGCCATTGGCTATTCAAAGAAAAATTGCAGATATTGAGCCTCATCTTAAGCACCGTCAGGTACTTGAGCCCCTTTTTGCATTTTAATTGATGCCAAACTATGTACCACCATGCCTAAAGCAATTAAAAACACACCAAAGAGTGCGACCTTTGAAGGTAGACCTATATTTAAAAAAATCATCTCTCCAATTAAGGTAAATAACAACTCACCAGCCTGAGTGGCTTCGACCATTGCCAATTGACTCGGATTGGTATGCACCAAATTTGTTGCTGAGAAAAATAGTAAAGTCGCAATTACACCAGAAAATAAGGCCACTAAAAATGAATATGATAGTTGGCTGCTCGATGGTAAACCATGATCAGCCCAGCCAAAGAGTGCAATCACGATCCAAAAAGGAAGACTGGCCAAAGTCATATTCAACACCCGTTCAGGCGTTTCTACCTTAGCTTGGCAAACTTGCATCATTTTTCGGTTGCCCAGTGGATACATAAAAGCCGCAAACACCACAGGAATAAAGCCGGCCAAAGCCAATATCCAACTGATACTGCTCATTTGATCCCATAGAATCAAAAACACCCCTAAAATAATCACACTCGACCACTTGAGCTCTTTCCAAGGTAATTTACGCCATACACTGCCCTGAGTATGAGAAGTGTTCACGCCTAAGAATGGCACCAGTAATGATCCAGCAATGATGGTCATTTGCCAACTCCCAGCAACCAGCCACCCTGGGGAATAAACACTCGCAAAAGTTAAGGGTGCATAAAATAATCCAAAGCCAACAGTACTCCAGATAAGGTAACTTTTGAGATTTTCCTTTAAATGTCGCAAGCTCGCCTTTAACTTACCGCGGACTATCACAATCAGCAGTAGCATAGGCACCATCCAAAAGAAGCGCAGTGAAGAACTCCACATCCAACTTCCACCTTCAACTTCCATCGCCCGATTAAAAATAAAGGCTGTAGAAAAAAAACAGGATGCTAGTAGCCCAAAAATAATCGCGCGCACATGACCACCTACATTTTAGAATTTTTAAATGGATATTTAGCAATAAAAATCTTGTGCGTTATAATGCACAAGGATTGCATTGTACGTTATAACGCACAATATAAATAGAGGTGATGAAATGTCCATGTTGTTACAGCACATTGCTGGTCAACTTAAAAAACTACGCACGGAAAAAGGCTGGAGCTTAGATCAAACTGCAAAAGAGACTGGCATCAGCAAAGCGATGCTGGGACAGATTGAACGTGAAGAATCCAACCCGACTATTCAAACTTTATGGAAAATTGCTTTAGGCTTTCATTGTTCTTTGAGCACTTTTTTACCCGCAGAACCACAACCTGAATCTGTACTCAAACATGAAGCCGATGCCCTGTCTGTCAAAATTTTACAGGCCTTTGATGCTGCACTTGGATATGAAATTTTACACATCACGTTAAAAGCCTATTCATCCCATGATTCATGCGCGCATGAACAAGGTGTGATTGAAGATATTTTGCCTTTAAATGGAAGTATCACGATTCAGACTGAAGAACAGCACTATATGGCAAATACTGGCGAAAGTATTCGTTTTCATGCAGATCAGGCACATCGCTATCTTAATCACAGTAATCAGGACGTAATTTTTTATAATATTATTCATTATGCAAAATAAAAGTGACTGCCTGAGCATACGGATAAGATGCTTATAGCTTCAGGCAATACATCCTCTGAAGCTTAGCTTGTTTATCGTCCAATGAGCTTTAAAGTTCAGTTCGACATAGCCACACACCCCAAAATTTTATACAATAGCCCATCCCTTACCATGGTGCTTTTCTATGACCGCTTGGACTGCGCACGTAACCGTTGCAACTGTTGTTGAAAAAAACGGAAAATTCCTGTTTGTTGAAGAACATACCCAAGGCGTAACGCATACCGTGTTTAACCAGCCTGCGGGGCATGTCGAATGCGGTGAAACCATCGTTCAAGCAGCTATACGCGAAACCATGGAAGAAACTGGTCATGCTGTAGAAGTAGATGCCTTATTAGGCATTTATACCTATACACCTCCAATGTATCCTGACCGCACCTATTTCCGTTTCTGCTTTTTAGCGCATGTACTGGAATATTTTCCAGAAGCAGAATTAGACACAGGTATTGTGGGTCCCAAATGGATGACATTAGAAGAACTGCTAGAATCTGCTCGCGCGCGTAGCCCGCTTGTAATTAAAGCGGTTCAAGATGCTTTGTCTGGTCAAAAATATCCTTTATCGCTCGTTTATGAGCACCAAAATTCTCCCTTAATTTCAAATTTGGATGCCTAATCCTATGCAACAACGTGTCATCGTCGGTATGTCTGGTGGTGTAGACTCATCTGTGTCTGCAGCGCTTCTTCTTCAGCAAGGCTATCAAGTTGAAGGCCTGTTCATGAAAAACTGGGAAGAAGATGACGGCACGGAATACTGCACAGCAATGGAAGACCTTGCTGATGCACAGGCTGTTTGCGATAAAATCGGCATTAAATTACATACCGCAAACTTTGCTATGGAATATTGGGACCGCGTGTTCGAACATTTCCTTGCAGAATATGCTGCTGGCCGTACACCTAACCCAGATATTCTGTGTAACAAAGAAATTAAGTTCCGTGCGTTTTTAGATCATGCTGTAAACCTTGGTGCAGATTTTATTGCAACTGGCCATTATTGCCGTCGCGGGGAAACTCTAAAAAATTCACGTGGTGAAGAATATGCGCCTTTACTTCGCGGTGTAGACAACAATAAGGATCAAACTTACTTTTTACATGCCGTACATGGCCGTGAAATTAATAAAACTTTATTCCCTGTCGGTGAAATTGAAAAACCGCAAGTGCGTAAAATTGCAGAAGAATTAGGCCTAGCCACTGCGAAGAAAAAAGACTCAACAGGCATCTGCTTTATTGGTGAACGACGCTTTAATGACTTTTTAAAACAATATTTACCAGCGCAGCCCGGAAAAATTGTGCTTGAAGACGGCAAAGAGGTTGGTGATCATCACGGCTTAATGTACTATACGCTCGGCCAACGCGGTGGGATTGGTATTGGTGGTATGAAAGGCGTTTCTGAAGGCGCTTGGTTTGTACTGCATAAAGATATCGAAGGTAACCGTTTAGTCGTTGGTCAAGGCCATGAACATCCACTCATGCAAAGCACCATTTTATGGTCTGAAGCCATTGATTGGGTTGCAGGTGAGCAAGAGATTCCTGAATCAGGTTTCCGCTGTACTGCAAAAACACGTTATCGCCAAGGTGATCAGGCATGTACATTGTACAAAGACCCAGACGCACCCAATGGTGTACGTGTAGAATTTGATGAAGCACAGCGTGCAGTGACTCCAGGTCAAAGCGTTGTGTTCTATGCTGGTGAAGTTTGTTTAGGCGGTGGTGTGATTCATCATACCAATGCACCTAAACCGGATTTTATTTAAAAGGATTGTCTCGGCATGACAGAGTTACCGTTTCAACAACCCCAGACTCTGAGCACCCGTCAAAATCGCGCATTAGCGTTGGCAGGTGTTTTTCAAGCCACCCAGTTAACGCACATGACTGCGCTAACGGGTCGCCAGAGTATTGGTGAAAGCGGTAACTTTTATTTTGAACAATTGATTAAAGCCAGTCTAAATATTCGACCAAGTGGCCCCTGCCAATGTCAAACTTTAGCTTTCTTTAATCAATTGGCCGATATTTCTCTCGGTTTAAAAACCTTAGAAAATAGCATAAACCATCCTTTTAATACTTCTCCTAAATCCAGATTGCCTAAACTAGCCAATACTAAACTTCCAATGAATTATGCAATGGCACTGTTGCAACTTGAGAAGAAAGTTTATAGCAATCCCAAATTTGTCGAAATTATTGAACAGTCCCAACAAAAAATATTAAAGCAACTTTCATTTTTTGATAATAACTATTTACACCCAAGCATCATTGCCAACCTCGCACAAACCTATGTTGAAACAGCTGGATCAATTAATCCACGCATTATGGTTCGTGGCAATGCTGAAGCCTTTAAAGACTCAAACCACACCAATCGCATCCGTGCCTCGTTATTTACAGGCCTGCAAATGGCGCATTTATGGCGCCAACTGGGTGGTAGCTCTTGGGGCATGATTTTTAGTAAGCGCAAGCTACTGCAGGATATTCAGGATCTTGCCCGTTTACAGTATCAAACCGTATGAATGATGCTGAATTCGGGCTTTTTTGTTTTACGTTTAATTCCAAAGTTTAAGGAATCGCTATGAACGCTTTAACCGCACTTTCTCCATTAGATGGACGCTACGCAAGCAAATGTGATGCTTTGCGTCCTTACCTCTCTGAGTTTGGTCTCATCCATGCTCGTGTGACTGTTGAAGTGCGTTGGTTACAAGCGCTTGCAAACCGTCCTGAAATTACAGAAGTTCCAGCTTTTTCAAGCGAAACAAATGCAGCACTAGATGCAATTGTTTCAAATTTCTCTGAAGACAATGCAAACCGCATTAAAGAAATCGAACGTACAACAAACCACGACGTTAAAGCCGTTGAGTACTTCCTCAAAGAACAAATTGCTGACATCGAAGAGCTTAAAAATGCAGGTGAATTCATTCACTTTGCATGTACCTCTGAAGACATTAACAACTTGTCTCATGCTTTAATGCTTAAAAATGGTCGTGCAGTATTAGTTGAGTCTATGCAACAAATCGTCGATGCGATTGCTGCTTTGGCTGAAACTCACGCTGAACAACCTATGTTGTCTCGTACACATGGCCAAACAGCAAGCCCAACCACATTGGGTAAAGAAATGGCAAACGTGGCTTATCGCCTTGCACGCCAAATCAAACAATTCAACAATGTTGAACTTCTAGGTAAAATTAACGGTGCTGTAGGTAACTACAATGCGCACTACTCTGCTTACCCAGAAATTAACTGGCCTGCTCACTCACAAGCATTTGTTGAATCTTTAGGTTTAACATTTAACCCGTACACAACTCAAATTGAACCACACGATTACATCGCAGAAATGTTCGATGCACTTCGTCGTTTCAACACAGTGTTAATTGACTTTAACCGTGACGTTTGGGGCTACATCTCTCTTGGTTTCTTCAAACAACGTTTAAAAGAAGGTGAAGTTGGTTCTTCAACAATGCCGCATAAAGTGAATCCAATTGACTTCGAAAACTCTGAAGGCAACTTAGGTATTGCAAATGCAGTCTTGGCTCACCTTGGCGAAAAACTTCCAATTTCTCGCTGGCAACGTGACTTAACTGACTCAACAGTACTTCGTAACATGGGCGTAGGTATGGCACAAAGCTTAATCGCTTTTGAAGCTTGCTTAAAAGGTATTGGCAAACTTGAATTGAATGCGGCACGTATTCTAGAAGATCTTGACCATGCTCAAGAAGTTTTGGCTGAACCAATTCAAACTGTAATGCGTCGCTATGCAGTTGAAAAACCATACGAAAAACTTAAAGCGCTTACACGTGGTCAAGCAATGACTCGTGACATGATGGTTAATTTCGTAAACGGTAACGAATTAGAAGCTGTACCTGCTGCTGACCGTGCACGTCTTGCAGAAATGACTCCTGCAACTTACACAGGTAATGCTGCAGATCAAGCGAAACAAATCAAAGATTTGATTGCTAAAATCTAATTAAAATTGTGTAAAAAAACGAGGCCCTGCGCCTCGTTTTTTGTGACTTATTAAAAAGCTCTTTTTAAAGAATACTGAGCTAAAAATTAACATCCTAATCATTGATGAAGCTATATACCCCACCTCGCAAAATGAAGAGGCTATCCTATTCACAGTCGGCCTAACAATCCTCCAAAGGACAATACTTAGCCCAATCATCCTTCATACGCTGTAACTCACATCCTGTCAGTAAGTCACTAAAATAAATATAGTAAGTCGCTTCTGGATATTCAATTTCATGTCGGTATAACATACCGCGCAAAGAGACCGATAACTCTTCTGGGAAATCACCATCTAAATGATTCAGTTCTTCAAACTCATAATTAAAATAGCAATTTTGCTGTGCAACAAATGCTTCTACAACCGCCATGCGCTGTCTCGAATCAATTTAAAATACAGTATGCAAGTGTAACGGATTCAAGCCTATAATGCCCAATTCCATATTTTATGTGAAGGTTAAAACATAAGCTAATTTGATAGCTTAAATTTAAATGCATTACTTAAAATCTAAAACACTGCATTCAAAGTTGATTACTCAGTTTCAACTGTAAAAGCTGAGTTTTCAGTTAAACTCGCACAGTCGAATAACTATACTTTTTTAATATTTAGCGAATAACAATAATGATTGAAACTCAACTCCAGCCAAAGCACTGGATTATGCTTGGCATTTTACTTATTGCCATCGTGATTGCCAGCATTCACCCTCTCGAATATGTGCCTTATTTATTGCATCAAATTGGCACACTACTCATGCTTGGCCTACTGTTTTTATGCTTCTATAAAATCGGCCTGAGCTTTGCTAGTTTCGCTCTCTACATTGGTTTTTTACTTATTCACATTGTAGGCGCACACTATCTCTATTCTTATGTACCTTATAGTGATTGGACTCAAGCGCTTTTTGGCTTCAATCTCGATCAAACCATGGGTTGGTCGCGTAATATGTACGATCGGCTGGTACATTTCGCTTATGGTTTGTTTTTATACCCACTGTTTCTACGTCTATTTCAAGTGTGGCTACCTTCACTCAAACCATTGACGCTGTATGTATTGGTCATTCAATTTGTAATGGCCACCAGCCTATTTTATGAATGGATCGAATGGCTGATTGCGATTGGCTTATCACCCGAAGAAGCTGAAAATTATAATGGACAACAAGGTGATATCTGGGATGCACACAAAGACATGCTACTGGCCACACTTGGCACAATCATCACTGGTACAATTTGTTTATGCAAAACAGCAAAACCAAAAGCTTAATGTTGCCATTGAATTAAAACTGAATCCTTGAGCTGCGGATTCAGTTTCCGATCATAATATTCAAAACACACCTTGGAACCTACGGACAACTTTTGCAAATCTTTATCCATGCGTAAATGGCGTGCGTATTTTGTATCATTAAATATCATTTCCACACGCTCGAATGACTGCCTTTTATTTTTATTTCCACTGCTCACATAGCTTTGATAAGCCACAACAGTACCACAAGTTTGAGAGCGTATTTCAGTTTGCTGTGCTGAATAGTAAATATAGCCTGTGAACAAAATTGCTGCTGGGCCAAATAGCATCGTATACGGCATCAATACAGATGTATGACTATCGCGCACATGGAGCAAATACACCCATGGCCAAACACCGATGCAAATAACACCAGCTAAAATAAACAGCAGCGTCATCATGTGTCTAATTTCCTTAACCTGCAATCATAAGCCAAACTAACGATCAACCCATTTTAAAATTTTAGATTCAGCCAAATCTGGATATTCAAACTTATCTAAATATTCAAAGCAGACTTTTTCACCTTTGTTTTTTCTTTCAATCTGTTCATCAAAACGTAAATGCCGATTATATTTTCGGCCGTCAAATAAAATCGTGATTCGCTCAAAATGATCATGCTTAATTGAATAGGTCTTATAAAATTGCACAACACCACAGGCATGCGAAATTAAAACAGGTTTTTCTTCTTTTAAATACACCGCTAAAGCCAAAATTAAACAACCTGGCAGTAGAGCATAATATGGAAAAGTATCTCTATGATTTTTATCCTTTAACTTAGGCACGATAAAAATGATCGTTAAAAATGGCATCATTACTAAACTTAATATGCCAATAAAAATCATAAAACTAAACATGATGATCCCCTGGATGACATTTTAAGGCGCAAGCCACTCAACAATTTGTGAATTTTTTAAATGTGAGTATTTATACCGATCATAAAAGCTAAAACATACCCTTTCGTTCACTTGCTTTCGGGCTAAACTCGTATCAAACCGCATATCACGGCTATATGCTGAACCATCAAGCTTCAATATTATTTTTTCATAAGGGTTACAGCGTGTCTGGTCACGCCCACTGCAATTTTTATAGTGCTTATAACCCAATACCACTGCACAAGCTTTAGAGCGCTCCATTGGCTTGTCTTTTTTCATCGACATACCAAAATGATACGATGCTATCCCAGTGACTAACATTCCTAAAAATATAGCAAAAGGCCAGATCGCCCATTTTTCCCCATCTTTTTCAGCCTTAGGCAAATAAATAACCAAGGTGGCCATGAACCCAAAAAAACAAAAGAAAAATAGAATTAACCCTAAAATAATCAAAAAATTAGACATGATTATCGTCAAAATATATATACCTAAGCAATCTATCACATCAGGATCGCTTTACATAAAAAAAGCCCACCGAAGTGAGCTTTAAATACTTTAAATCAAAAAACTTTTATAACTTTGGATCACGTAGCTGTACCAAGCTTGCATTGGCTTTACTCAATGACTCCATCACTTTAGACATGACAGCAGGCACCAATGAATCTGCCATTTGAGCCGCTTGCAGACCCAATTTTTCACCCAAAGTTGGTTTTTTACGAGTTTGAATCAGATACACATCATGCTGTGGCAAAAGCCCTAACAAATATTCATCCGATGTTTTTAACTGATCCACCAAGTTCAGATCAATTGCATCTTGACCATACCAGTGTTCACCAGTAGCAACTTTTTCTACATTCAACTGCGGGCGGTATTTTTCTACAAAGTGCTTAAATAAATTATGCGTTTGCTGCAATTCTTCTTCAAACTTCGCCTTGCCTTCCGCTGTATTTTCACCAAACATGGTGACTGTACGCTTAAACTGACCCGCAGTATAAAGTTCAAAGTCGATATGCTTTTCTTTGAGCAAACGATTAAAGTTTGGCACTTGCGCAACCACACCAATCGAACCAACCACTGCAAATGGTGCAGATACAATTTCAGAGGCAATACACGCCATCATATAACCACCACTGGCCGCGACTTTATCAACACAAATCGTTAGGTGAAAACCAGCATCACGTAAACGCACCAATTGTGCTGCTGCCAAACCATAACCATGAACCATGCCACCTGGACTTTCTAAACGTAGTACCACACGATCGCGCCCAGCTTTTGCTGTGGCTAAAATTAAGGTAATTTCTTCACGTAAGCTTGCAACAGCAGATGCTGCTGTATCACCATTAAAGTCTAAGACATAAATTTTTTCATTGGTCTTTTTGCGTACGCGAGCTTCTTTTGACAGTTGCTGCGTAAGTTGTAAGAGCTCAAATTTTGAAGCCGTGGTTTGCGCTATTTTTTTTCTTTGTTCATTAATACGCGCATTCAAATGACTGATGCGGATTTCTGCAGGCAGTTTAGATGTATGAAATAACATAATATTTTCTTTTCTCAAATCGGCGCTAAGCTTATATTTTTAGATTAGGCCAATTGTATGTTTTTTCAATAGCATTTTTGCGAATAAACGCTTTTTCGGAACAATTAAGCTTTTTAACTCACTTGCTAAATCCAACTTAGGCATCCTCATTCAGTTGTTGCTCATCTTCCTCTAACTGCTTACGTAGCGCTCGTTCTGCTTGAGCATGTAATAACTGATACTGACGATCTATCTCTAAGAGAGCAAAGAACCGAACATATAAACAAAAAATAGCGTAGTAAAAAAGTCCGATCAGCGACGCATTAATCGGCCACCATGTTTGAATCCAAAAATAACCTCGACGACCAGATCCATCAGGTGTCAGAACCGAATACATGAGAATTAAAACAGTAATGATCATAATGAAAACCAGCCCTTCCGAAAGCCAGCTGTCTAATATCGCTTTTTTCCCTTCAGCTTCTGCTTTGATAAATCTACGCATTTTAAACTGTGCATGTGTCCGCGTATATTCACGCCAGACCTGTCGTCCTTCACCTCGCTTAAACTGGCGATGAATTAAAACATACAGTACGGGTCCCATTATGATGCTTGCAATTACAAATATATCGTATAGCCAACGGTGATAATTACTCATACCAGAACTAGAGGCTGTAGCGAATAGACCTTCATAGGGTAAAAATTTAGCTAAAATCAGGCTAACTGCCACCAGTATAAATGCAATCAACAATGCAATATGAGGCGTGCCAAAGATAGCTGCAAAGAGTTTTTTTTGGGTCTGTTTTAATAGTTCAGCTTGCTGTTTATCTGGAGTCATGTGGCTCCCACGCACTCATTAAAATATTACAACCACCATAACATACAATTTAAATATATGTATTATATTAGGTTTTTATAAAATAAAAATAAGCTATCACATTCAAAAATTGTATACTCACCCAGCTTAAGCATGAGCTTTCATACTCATAGTGCAATAGCTTGAAGGATTTTTCCCTTAAAAATGTGATCTATTTCGATCATATTCTATGAATTCAATCCGGATATGAAGAGCATAATAAAGTTTTTGCTTAAGCTTCCTCTTGTTGTATAAGACTTTTTTGTTCTTGCCTTTTTGCTTCTGCTTGCATCCTCTGGAAATGCTTATGCATATCTTCAGTAGAATAAAGTCTTAGAAAAAGATAAATTTGACAACAATAAAATGTCCAGATAATTACAGCATTGATTGGCCACCACGATAAAATCCAAAATGTAGATTTATATGTACCTGTATAGGGTGTCATCCATATATACATCGCGACCACCCCAACACTCATTACTAACATCACCATGTAAAATATGATTTTACTTGAATACATGATGGTCGATTTATGTTGTGATTGAGCATATTGATATTCTCTAAACCTTGCTTCTGCAATAAGTTTAGTTGTGCTAAACCATAAGCGTCGAAATTTCAAATCTTGTTTTTTATGCTGTAAACGTAGATATACCATACAACCCATAACACATGAGGTGATAACAAAAACATCATATAGCCAGCGATGATAATTGCTCATACCCACACTTTGCGATGTCGCAAAAAAACCATCATGCGGTATGAACATCGCACAGATCAAACTTATTGTGACCATTACACATGCATAGAGTTTTCCAATATGCTCTGTTCCAAATAAAGCTTTATTGATTAAATCCTGAATATCTTCAGCCGATGCTTGTGGTTTGGAATATTTCATATTGCGTTATTTTGATGGTTTTATCTTTCATATTAAATCATCATAACAAAAAACAGAGCCATAAGGCTCTGTTTTTAATAAATATAAATCTAAGAAATCAACCAAATCGGCCTGTAATATAGGCTTCAGTTAACTGATGGTCGGGTTGTGTAAATACTTTCTCAGTTGAGTTCACTTCAATAAGATCACCCAAATGGAAGTATGCCGTACGGTCAGATACACGCGCGGCCTGTTGCATTGAGTGCGTCACAATGGCAATAGTGTACTGAGTAGAAAGCTCTGAAATTAACTCTTCTACTTTTGCTGTTGCAATTGGATCAAGTGCAGAACAAGGCTCATCCATCAAAATTACTTCAGGTGAAACTGCAATAGTACGGGCAATACATAAACGTTGCTGCTGACCACCAGATAACCCTGTACCCGGTTGACTTAAACGGTCTTTTACTTCATCCCACAAACCAGCTTTACGCAGACTGTTTTCGACAATTTCTTCCATATCGTATTTGTCACGTGCCAGACCATGTAGTTTTGGACCGTATGCCACGTTATCAAAAATAGACTTTGGAAATGGGTTTGGTTTTTGGAATACCATGCCGACTTGAGCACGCAATAACACCACGTCCAAATTTGGATCGTAGATGTCTTGGCTATCTAACATCACTTTACCTGTCACACGACAGCTATCAATCGTGTCATTCATACGGTTTAAAGTACGTAAGAATGTTGACTTACCACAGCCCGATGGGCCAATAAAAGCTATCACTTCATTTTCATAAATGTTCAGATCAATGCCTTTAATCGCTTCAGCTTCACCATAATAAACATGCACATCTGTCGTGCTCAGTTTTACATTCGCACTCTTTGCATCTTTTTTTGCAGAAGCTTGCGTATCAAATTGAGAGACAAAAGACGTTGCAGGAGCTTGAGCGACTGCGTCATCAGACGTAAATTGCGTTTCGTTTTGATTCACTGACTTATCCTGATTTGAGGAATTCGTTGTAGATGTTGCCGTTGCTGTATTCATGTTTTAATCCTATTACCAACGAACTTCAAATTTCTTTCGTAACCAAATAGCCAAGCTATTTAAGCCAATCATGAGTGCCAACAATACGATAATGGCAGCTGCAGTACGGCCTTCAAAGAAGTTACGCATTTCATTGCCCTGCCACAAAAAGATTTGTACAGGTAATGCTGAAGATTGATCCAATGGTGTTGCAGGTACGCTGGCAACAAAGGCACTCATACCAATCAGTAGCAATGGCGCAGTTTCACCTAATGCTTGCGCTACACCAATAATTGCACCTGTTAAAATGCCAGGTAAAGCCAAAGGCAACACATGATGGAACACAGTTTGCAAGCGCGATGCGCCCAAGCCTAAAGCTGCCTGACGAATTGAAGGTGGTACTGCTTTTAATGATGCACGTGTAGTAATGATTACTGTCGGAAGCGTCATAAGGCTTAAGACTAAACCACCCACCAACGGTGCAGATAATGGCAAATGTAGCCAACCAATAAAGATCGAAGCACCTAATAGACCAAATACAATTGATGGAACAGCCGCCAAGTTATTAATGTTGACTTCAATCACGTCTGTCACCCAGTTTTTAGGTGCAAATTCTTCAAGGTAAATAGCTGAAGCAACACCAATTGGAATGGAGATCACAATCACGATCAGCATCATGAATAATGAACCCATAAATGCACCCGCTAAACCAGAAGTTGCAGGCGAACTTCGTGAGTCTGGGCTGGTGAAAATATTGGTGTTAAAGGTGCTACTAATAATTCCTTCAGCTTTTAACTGGTCTGCCAATTGGCGTACTTCAGGGCTTAACTGTTGCTGATCATCAGGTAATGAACGATTGATATTGCCTGCTAACCAAACATCTACATTGGCATCCGCTAAAATTTTCAGGTCTTCTTTTTTGCCCACCAATGATGGATCTGCAAAAACCATATCACGTAAACGGTAGGCTTCAGAACTGGTATATAAGCTACTCAGATCGTCACGTTTTGCTTCAAGTGCTTTGTCTTTCGAAATGATGCCATTAACGATAAGTGCATCCCAATCCACCATCCCCATTTCAGTTTGCCATGCAATATAGCGTTCTTGATAATGCGCTGGAGATTCACCAGTTTTTTGGATTGGCTTTGGCCCTGCCGTAATAATACTTGGGTCAAAATAGACTGGCACATTCATCGAACTTTGCCAGAATGCTGGAAGTCCTTTAATTAAGATACTGCCAAATAATAAGACAACAAAACATAGCCCTGTGATGACTGCTGAAAAACCAAAGATGCGAAACACTTTTTCTTTACGATGGCGCTTAGATAAAGAGCTTTCGATAGTTTTTTTACGCTTTTCTCGCAGTTCTGCTGCAACACGTGGATCCATTGCTTGATCCATAGAAGATGTATTTGAAGTACTCATTATTCGTATTGCTCACGGTATTTGCGCACGATATACAGTGCAACAATGTTGAGACCTAAGGTAATCACAAATAAGGTTAAACCCAATGCGAATGCCACCAATGCCTGTGGACTAGCAAAATCTGTATCGCCTGTTAACTGATTCACAATGGTGATCGTTACAGTTGAAACTGCTTCTAAAGGATTCACATGAAGAAGTGGGCTATTACCTGCAGCAAGCACCACAATCATAGTTTCACCAATTGCACGTGAAGCTGCCAATAAAAATGCACCAATAATTCCTGGTAATGCTGCTGGGATCACCACTTGGCGAATGGTTTCAGATTTGGTTGCCCCTAAACCGAGTGAACCATCACGTAGTGCACGTGGCACTTGCGTAATAATGTCGTCTGAGAGTGATGAAACAAAAGGAATGATCATGATGCCCATGACGAAGCCAGCAGTTAAAGCACTGGTTGCGTTAATGTCTAGGCCAATATAAGCCCCCATTTGCTTAATGAATGGGCCAATAATCATCAGTGCAAACACACCATATACGATGGTTGGGATACCTGCCAACACTTCAATTGCTGGTTTTGCCCATGCACGGAAACTTGGTTTGGCATACTCTGCCAAGTAAATAGCAATCATCAAACCAACAGGCACTGCAACCAGTAAGGCGATACCACTGACCATCAGCGTACCCCACAGCAATGGTAATAAACCATAACTGCCTTCAGCATTACCTGAGGTGCTAAAACCTGGATTCCATACAGTACCAAAGAAGAAATCGAGTGGACTCACAAAGCTGAAAAAGCGCATTGCTTCGCTAAACATCGACATCACAATGCCAACAGTCGTCAAAATCGCGACACCCGAGCATAATGCCAAGCCAATATTTAAGACTTTTTCGACTTGATTACGTGCACGAAATTGCGTTGCAACTCGACGCTTCGCCCAGACCAATCCTACTAGCGCAGCACACAGAACTACGGCCAGTTTTGCAAAAGTGCCTATCGACTCAACGTGCTTTAGGTGTTCTGCTGCCGCTATTTCATACTGAGCAGGCGTATCGCTCACACCAAAGCCTGAAGCAATCGATTGCACACGATCAATCAGCACACTAATACTAGCAGGATCCATCGTGGCTTTAATTTGCTCAGGCACATTGCTTAACACCACATGTTTAAAAATGGTGGGTTCAACAATATTCCAAACAATCAAAATTAAAAAAGCAGGTATACCACACCAAAGTGCAACTAACGCGCCATAATAGCCTGGACGCGAATGCAACATTGCCGAATTATTTCCCTTGCCAGCCAAGTTGCGGCTTTTGGTTAAACCAACCTGATAGGCTATTGCTACAATTGCCAGTAGCACCCCTATAAGCAGTAGATTCATGTACTCTCCACCATTTTTTCAATTTTCATTCTTTGAAAAAAATGTATTTGCAAAAAGCCAATGACAGGTTTCCCTGCCATCAGCCAATGGTCTTTCTATTACTTAACTGCTTTACCTGCTTTAAAGTCTGCAAGTACTTTTGCACGCTCTTTATCAGACATTGAAATTAAGCCTGCTTTTTCTAGCTTAGAGCCTTTACCTGTCACTTTTTTGCTAATAAAGAATTCTGTATATTCTTTTAAGCCTTTAATTGCTTTTAAGTGCTCGCCTTTCACGTAGAAGAACAATGGACGAGATACAGGGTAAGAACCATTCAGAATTGTTTTCTCAGAAGGCACAACGTTGTTTACTGTTGCAACACGTAGCTTGTCACGGTTTTGATCATAGAAACCTAGACCAAACACACCTACTGCACTTGGAGAAGTTTTTAAACGTGCCAATGTTTCTGTATAATCACCAGAAATTTCAATTACTTTGCCATCTTTACGGAAGTTAGAACATGCTTTTTTCTGAGCATCTTTATCTAATTTTGCGAAAGCTTCATAAGTTTCACAGCCAGCATCTACCATTTTCTCTTGGAACACTTCACGTGTACCGTGGTTAGATGCAGGAATGACTAAAGTAATCGGTTCATTTGGTAATGATTTATCAATTTGATTCCAACGTGTATACGGGTTAGGAATCATTTTGCCATCTGCAGGAAGCTCTGCTGCTAAAGCTGCAAATACGTGCTGTGGACGTAATTTGTATGCTGCTTTATGTGAGTTAGATGCAAATACAATACCGTCATAACCAATTTTGATTTCTAATACTTGGTTTACACCAGCTTTTTTACATGCTGCTAATTCAGTATCTTTAATTTTGCGTGATGCGTTTGCGATATCAATTGTATTATCACCCACACCATTACAGAATTGTTTCAAGCCACCTGAAGTACCGCCAGAACCTACAACTGGTGTTTTAAATTGTGGGAATGTGTTGCCAAATTCTTCCGCTGCAATACTTGCATACGGTAAAACTGTAGAAGAACCAGCGATTTGAATCGTGTCACGCGCAGCGTTTGCAGTTGTTGCTACAGCCGCGCCAGTTAGTGCCAATGCAAGTGCGATATTATTGAAGCGCATTCTCATCTCTCTCAGTTGATGCATTTTTGGAGTACGCCACTTTGTTATTAAGTTTTGTACTTATTTGGATAACTGCATTTTGATTTTAGAATATGACAACTAAGTTACAACTTTATGACGCTTTGATGATAATTAATCACTAGGCTTTGATTTAAATAATTTTCTTTAAAATTCAATGTGTAAGTTAATTTTACCAAATATGTTCTTAAAGCATTTTTTCATACTTTTTCGTAACACTTCAACAGGGTGTCATATTTTAATGACCTGTGAATGACGCTCGGCCTGCATAAATCTTCAATTTAAATCTGCTTCGATGCTCATCTTTTAAATATAGTGTTCTGATTTAACATACGCTTCATTCCAATAATTGAAATTTCTATACACACCAGCTTGACCTATATTCAAAAAAAGCCAGCTTGATGACAGAAAAATGAATAGCAAAACCATTGCGACCTTTAATCCTGATTTGCCAGTCCACATGACATTTGAAGAACATGACTGGCATTTGCTAGCGGAATATTGGTACCCCATCGCACTTGCGCGAGACATTAGCGAACAGCCCTATGGCACGATGTTACTCGACATGCCATTGGTGATTTATAAAATGGGAGATGAACTGATTGTTGCTAAAGATGCCTGCCCGCATCGAGGCGTGCCACTTAGTTTAGGTAAAAATGATGGCCAAGGTGTCGTCTGTCGTTATCATGGCTTACGCTTTGGCAAACAAGGTCAGTGCAACCGAATTCCCGCTCATCCCGAACACAAAATTTCTCCACGCTTTAACTTATGCACTTATGCCTCTGTAGAACGTTATGGTTTAATTTGGTGTTGCCTAACTGCAAATAAAGATGCTGAACCCAATATTCCATGTATGCCAAATTGGGATAACGCCGAGTTTCAGCAATTGGTTTGCCCCACTGTAGATTTTCAATGTTTTGCAGGTCGTCAGCTCGAAGGCTTTATAGATGTTGCACATTTTGCTTGGGTACATCCTGATACCTTTGGTGACCCTGAAAATGTCGAAGTGCCCGATTATAAAACTGTGGAAACTGAAACAGGCTTTAACGCAGACTATTGGAGCAGCGTAGGACGTTATCCTATTGGTTTAGATCAAAGAGGCAAAGACGGTTTCCAGTGGCTACGTCATTTTGAAATTCACTTGCCTTTTACTGCAACACTGACCATCCATTTTCCAAACAATGCCAAACAAGTAATTATGAATGCTGCCAGTCCTATGACAGCCCGTTCTACACGCCTATTTGCACCTATTTGCCGTAATTATGACAAAGACTTGCCTGTAGAAGATGCTTATGACTTTAACCTGAAAATATTTGAAGAAGACCGGTTAGTATCCGAATCACAAAAGCCTGAATATTTGCCATTGGATTTGAGCATAGAAGCACATTTTCCTGCTGACCGCAGTTCAAGTATGTACCGTAAATTATTGCGTAAGAAAGGCTTTAGCCCGTTGTTTGCAGCATAAGTAATATCACCGATTTTGTAAACGTGTATAGATATCCATTATCGATCAAATTTATTACCCTCTCTTCCTCTCGCGCTATGCTTATCCCTAAGAGAAAAGGAACCTAGGTTGCGAACTTTTATTCTTTGAAATTTTGTGGAACCTCGCCCATGAATTTCTCACCCATCAATTACTATCGTGATTGGCGACATGGATGTCGCCGTTAGGCAAAGGTTACATGGATGTGCCTTTTGCCTAACAAGGATTTTGGTTACTTTGATCCATCAAAGTAACAATCTGCGTACGAATTAAAATATCCTTACTCAATGAAAAATTGTGGCCGTGCAATAACAAGCTCCATTTCATTAAAAAAAAGGAGCTCTATTGAGCTCCTTTTTTACACAAACAATTGATTAGTCAATTGCAGGTGTATATGTACCATCAGCGATTGCATCTTTAATACGATCAGCTTCTGCAAGCACAAGAGCAAGCAAATTCTTCACGTTATCTAAAGTTGCTACTGGGCTTAAAGTCGTCATTTTCAATGATTGAACTTGACCAACCTTAGTTACACCAATGTTCGCTTCACCACGTGCAAACAATTCGTCTGCCACGTTTTGGTTCAGTGTATCCAGTAATTCTGTAGGGTAACCCTCAGGAATTACACGGAACAACACAGATGCAAATTGAGGATCAACCAACATTTCTAGACCGTCAGTTGCATTGATATAATCTGCAACATCACGTGTAAGACCTACACCGTGATCGATCATTGAACCGTAAAGCTCTTCACCTAGCGCTTCAACAGTCATCCACAATTTCAACGCGTCAAAACGGCGAGTTGTTTGTAATGACTTAGATACTAGGTTAGGTACGCCATGCTCTTCATCATAAGCAGAGTTTAAGTACTCAGCTTCATAATGCATGAAACGATAGTTCGCTTCGTCTTTCAGCAAGAACGCGCCACATGAAATCGTTTGGAAATAATGCTTATGGAAATCAAGCGTTACTGAGTCAGATAGCTCAATACCATCTAACATTGAACGATAGTCATTTGAAAGAATCAGTGCACCACCCCATGCTGCGTCGATATGCATCCACGCGCCATATTTATTGGTGATTTCACGTACTTCTTTGAGTGGGTCAATTGCGCCTGCATCGGTTGTACCCGCAGTTGCTACCACACATGCCACGATTTTGCCTTCAGATTGAAGGTGTGCCATGGTTTTCTCAAGTGCGTCCATGTCCATGCGTGCATTTGCATCTACAGGAACAGTCACGACAGACTGGAAACCCATGCCCATCATCGCCATGTTCTTTTGCACAGAGAAATGTGCATTTTCAGAACAAATGACTTTAACGTTACGCATCGCTTCCGCAGGTACGCCATCACGCTGAACAGACCACGGATTACCGTTTTCGTCTTTCCAGTTTTTCGCGATACATGCATCACGCGCAAGCAAAACGCCCATCAAGTTAGACTGTGTACCGCCAGAGGTGAATACACCTGCTTGACCCGCACCATAGCCTACTTTTTGGCGAAGCCAATCGATCAACTGAACTTCCATCAATGAACCCGCTGGACTTTGATCCCATGAATCCATAGATTGGTTGGTTGCGTTAATCAACACTTCTGCGATTTGGCTTGTCACCATAGTTGGGCAGTGCAAATGCGCAAGTGAATGCGGATGATGCACTTTTAAGCTTTTATTTAAGAAAAGCTCAACCATACGGTCTAATGATTTTTGAACGCCCATACCTTCTTTAGAAGGATTGAATGCAATTGCAGAGCGAAGCTCTTTAATGCTACCGCCCGTATACATTTTGTCATTTTGCAACCATGCAGAAACGGCTTTCACCGCCTCGCCCATTACTGACTCATAGTCAGCAATGGATTGTGCATCATTGCAGAATAACGCTTTACGATGTTCTGCAAAATCTACCATGACTTATGCGCCTCGAGTTGCAACAAGTGCTTCAGCAAGTGCTTTCTTGAAGCGAACAATCACTTCTTCACATTCAGCTTGATTAATGATCAATGGGCAAAGTAAACGAATTACAGTACCGTTACGACCACCTTTTTCTAACAACAATTTGTTGTTAAAGCATGCTGCCTGAATTGCCGCTGCCAATTGAGAATCACCAGGTAAAGAACCCATGTGATCAGCTTTTTGACGTTCATCAACGATTTCAACACCAATCATCAAACCACGGCCACGCACGTTACCGATACATGGGAACTCAACAGCTAACTTTTTAATTTCAGCTTGTAAGAAATCACCACGCTCTTGCGCGTTTTGAGCCAAGTTTTGCTCTTTAATGGTTTTGATCGTTGCAAGACCAGTACCCATCGCCAATTGGTTACCACGGAATGTACCCGTGTGACCCGCTGGTTGCCATGCATCAAACTTACGTTTAATACCAAGTACTGCAAGCGGTAAGCTACCACCTACGGCTTTAGACATTACAACAACATCTGGTTCAATACCTGCATGTTCAAAGGCAAACATTTTACCTGAACGTGCAAAGCCCGCTTGAACTTCATCAAGAATCAACACAATGTTGTGCTTTTCAGTCACTTCACGGATTTTCTTTAACCATTTTACAGGTGCAGTTACCACACCGCCTTCACCTTGGATTGCTTCCAAGATAACTGCAGCCGGTTTAGTTACACCGCTTTCTACATCTTCAATGAAGTTTTCGAAATAATAAGTTAATGCATCTACACCCGCTTCACCGCCAATGCCTAGTGGGCAACGGTATTCATGCGGATATGGCATAAATTGAACACCCGGCATTAAACCGTTCACAGCATTCTTTGCAGACAAGTTACCTGTCATTGCTAAAGATCCGTGAGTCATACCATGGTAACCACCTGAGAAGCTGATTACTGAACTACGACCAGTGTAAGTTTTTGCTAATTTAATTGCTGCTTCTGTACCATCTGCACCAGATGGACCACAGAACTGTAAGCAGTACTCTTCTTTACCACCAGGTAATTGCTCAAGTAATGCTTCAGTAAATGCATCTTTTAAAGGCGTTGTTAAATCCAAAGTATGCAATGGGAGACCACTTGCAAGTGTGTCGTGGATACTTTGAATTACCGCAGGATGGTTATGGCCCAATGCCAATGTTCCTGCCCCAGCTAAACAATCGAGGTACTCTGTACCTTCAACATCAGTAACCCAGCAGCCTAAAGCTTTTGCTATCGCAAGTGGAAGTTTACGCGGATAGCTACGAACATTGGATTCCATCTGGCTTTGGCGAGTCAAATAGTATTCGTTAGTAGAATTAGTGGCAGGGTTTACAGAAGAAACGCTCATATCGAATTACCATCTCTGATATGGGTTGAAAGAAATAAGTCGGGTGACTTGCGGTCCTTTGACTCGGTGCTTTATGAGTTTCTAGTTAGTCCAGAAAAACGATTTCTGTATTGGCTAACTAGAGGGCGGATGATACAGTTTTTTTCAGGAAAATAAATAACTTTTCGAACCAAATATCTAGTTTCCTAATTGAAAAAAGGGATCAAGCTCACCGTTAGAATGAATTATCATCTTACATTGTGACAGACCAAAGAAAATAGTATGTTTTCGTTGTTTTTTAAAATATCAATTCACACAACTCATCTAAACTAAATTCCACTGATCAAACTATTGTTTTAAATAAATATTATTAAATATAACCATATTCAAAATCGATATCGGTTTTTACAAACTCCTCACAATATTTTCTAAAATAAACCACGATTCAGGCTTAGTATCTGACATAACTCTTCACAATTGAATTTTATATAAAAGGTTAAATTATGCGTAGCTTTTCTTATAGCACCCTTCTATTGGGTTTAGCATTAAGTACTACAGCCTTTGCTCAAAGTAATGAGACGATTAACTACAACCTCATTAACATTCAGGCTGAGGCGAGTCGTCAAGTGAGCAATGACGAAATGAATGCCGTACTTTATATTGAAAAATCCAACAAACAGCCGACAGAGTTGGCCAATCAAATTAATCAACTTATGTCACAAGCAGTACAGACTGCAAAAAAATATCCAAGCATCAAAATTGAAACAGGTTCACAAAGTACCTACCCAATTTACGACAATGACAGCCAAAAATTAAAAGAATGGCGAGGCCGTGCAGAAATCCGTATTGAAAGTACAGACTTCAAAAATGCAAGTCAGCTCATTAGTGAGCTCCAACAGAATTTCCAAACACAATCCATCAACTTTACTGTATCTGATGCCCAACGCAAAAAAGTCGAAAATGAGCTTGTCGTAGAGGCCTCTAAAAACTTTCAACAACGTGCGCAAACATTGTCACAAGCGTGGAATAAATCAGGCTATAACTTGGTGAATATTAATTTAAACACTAGCAATTATGGTGGTCAGCCTGTACCTCGTATGGCCATGATGAAAGCATCATCTAATTCACTTGAAATTGCAGATCAGCAAATGGCTGGCGGTGAGTCAAAAATTAGCGTGAATGCTTCAGGTACAATTCAGTTGAAATAGTCTGATTATTCACCAGTATTTGATGTCATTGAAAAATCAGCCTAATTGATGGTTTTCTCTTTAGCTCGTAGCATTAAACTACGGGCTAAATTTTTATTTAATATTTAGTCTTAATTTTTTGCATTTTTATTACATAGTTATTTCATAAATTTGCTACATTTTGTCGCATATTTTTTCGTTTATTTTTCGCTATGCCTATTTCACTTGAACATTTAAATTTATGGCTGTATCAACTACTGAATGTGCCTGAGCAAGCCTCTAATGGCATGATGAATTATGCTATTTTTGTGGCGCATGATCTGATTTATCTCATGCTATTTATTTTTATTTTTTGCTGGTTGAGAGGGAGCTTTCAAACTAAAAAATTAATTCTAAAAGCATTTATTTTTACCGCAATTACCCTTTCTATTGGCGAAATCCTCTCCTTAGTTTTTGATACCCCACGCCCCTTTGTGATCGACGTTGGTCAAACACTGATTGAACACTCGCCTACCGGTTCTTTCCCAAGTAATCACATGGCTATCTTGAGTTCGATTGCTTTCTCATATTATTTTTCTGAACGTCGAGATATTGGCCGATTTTTAATTGCCGTCGCATGGCTGGTGGCTTGGTCACGTGTTTATGTTGGCGTACATTTCCCAATTGATATGCTTGGCGGTTTCTTTATTGCATGGGTGGTTAATTATTCTGGCTTAAAACTGTGGAATAAATATAAAGACCAAATCATGATGTGGGTGATGAATGTTCATCAAAAATTATTTCGCCCTTTAATTGAAAAAGGCATTATTAAATAAATCTGTTTTACTCTGCTAAATCAGAATTTTGAATGAAAAAAAAACAGCTCCTGAGAGCTGTTTTTTATGCCAATTAGTAAATCGCCATGTGATTTCGATGAATCATTTCAAGTGAACGTGCCTCGCCCAAAACTTGATGCACTTTGTCTGAAGCTAAGCCTTTGACAATTTCCGCAGAACGCGAACTAAAATTCACACGCCCTACTGCAATACGATGGCCATGTGTATCCACACATTCCACCACATCACCACGCTCAAAATGCCCTTCAACAGCTTTTACACCTACAGGCAATAAACTACGATGATTATCACGAATTGCTTTTACAGCACCATCATCAATCACGAGACGGCCAGCAGTTTGCAAATGCGCTGCCAACCATTGTTGATGTGCAGTGACTCGGTCATTATCAGTAATAAATAACGTACCTAATAACTCACCCGCCATTACACGTGAAAGTACGCAATCACTATCACCACTGGCAATAACAGTAGGACAACCCGATTTTGCAGCAAGACGAGCAGCACGAACTTTGGTCAACATGCCACCGCGACCAAACTTACCACCGCCACCAGCCATATCAAACAATGACTCATCCATAGCACGTACTGTATGGAACAATTTGGCATTAGGATTTGAACGAGGGTCTGAATCAAACATGCCTTCTTGGTCCGTTAGAATCACCAAAAGATCCGCATGAACTTGACCCGCAACCATAGCAGCCAATGTATCGTTATCACCAAAACGAATTTCGTCTGTAGATACTGTGTCATTTTCATTGATCACTGGAATGACACGCCAGTCGATCAAGTTTTGCAAAGCATCACATGAGTTTAAATAACGGCGACGATCTGCAAGGTCATCATGGGTTAAAAGCACTTGGGCTGTGCGAATAGAACGTTGTTCTAATACACTTGACCAAGTATGAATTAAGCCCATTTGGCCAATGGCTGCACACGCCTGAAGACTGGGTAGATCTGTGGGTCGGCTGTCTAGATTCATTCGAACCATGCCTTCAGCCACAGCACCAGAAGACACTAGAATAATCTCGTGCCCTGCATTGTGTAGATCTGCAATTTGCCCCGCCCAATGCGAGATTGCATCTAGATCTAAACCTTTTCCGTTTGCTGTGAGTAAAGAAGATCCGATTTTAACAACGATTCTTTTGCAATCCTTAAGCTGACGCTGTCCATCTACCACTTGTATCATCTTGTCCTCAGTTACTCTTAATTATAGAGCTTAACGTACGTAATACGACTCTGCTGCATCTTCGCCATCTTCATCATCATCTTCGTCATCACCCAAAATACCAGCAAGACGTTGTTGACGACGCATTTCACGATACGCTTCTTTCGCAGCAATCGTTTGTTCACGTGTTTCAGCTTCAAGCTGATCACGGAATGCTTTCATCTCTGCTGCATATTCAGGGTCTTCAATCTCGCGTTCTTTTTGCTGCTCAATTTGATCCATCAAGAAATACACAACATCTTTCGTGCCTTCTAATGTCAAACCAGACGTCTTAAATACTGGACCTGTCCATTGAAGCTCTTCAAGAATATGATTACACCACTCATCACGGCTTTCCGCTGGCAATTGGTCCAGTTTATTCAACACCAATACCACTGGAAGTTTAGACAATGTTGGAGAGAATTTTTCTAATTCGCCCAAAATTGCTTTTGCGTTATAAGCGGGATCTGAACCGTCAATTGGTTGTACATCTACAATGTGCAATAAAATGCGTGTACGTGCCAAATGCTTTAAGAAACGGATACCTAAACCAGCGCCTTCAGCCGCACCTTCAATCAAACCTGGAATATCGGCCATTACAAATGAACGGTGACTGTCTGCATCGACCACACCAAGGTTCGGTACCATCGTGGTAAATGGATAGTCTGCAACTTTTGGCTTCGCCGCTGATACTGCACGGATAAATGTTGACTTACCCGCGTTTGGCATACCCAATAAACCAACGTCTGCCAACACTTTTAACTCTAAGCGAATTTCACGAAACTCGCCTTTGTTACCATGTGTGCACTGACGTGGAGTACGGTTCGTTGATGATTTAAAGTGAGTATTACCTAAACCACCATCACCGCCACGAGCAACCATCACTTTCTGACCATCTTCAATTAAGTCAGCAATGATGTCACCAGAATCGATGTCTACAATCGTTGTTCCAATTGGAACAAATAACACTGTGTCTTCACCGCCACGACCTGCGCAGTTTGCACCACGGCCATTTTTCGCACGTTCTGCACGGAATTTACGGGTATAACGATAATCTACAAGTGTGCTGGTATTTTCATCAGCCTGAACAAAAATACTACCGCCACGGCCACCATCACCACCATCTGGACCACCAAATGGTACGAATTTCTCACGGCGAAAACTGGCTACGCCATTGCCACCGTCGCCAGCCTCTACGGTAATGACTGCTTCATCAACAAAGCGCATATTGCCAATCCTCTAAAAACTTTAAAACCGCCTATTCTGCCATATTTTAAAGAATTTCTCGAATAGAATTATTCAGCATTCGCTGAGTATTTCTATTTTATGGGCGATATTTTGTGCGATACCTAGTCAGTAATTGGCATTTACCCAGCAATTTTTGGAAAAATTTACCTCATTAATTGGTTTTATATATCGGCTCATCTTTTAAACTTATTTGTCTTCATTTCATCAGATCGATATATTTCTGACATGATGTTATAGGGATATATCATGCCTCCTCAGTATAGCAATGAAATGCAATCTGAACTTTCTGCTCAATTTGTCCTTTTAATGGCGCTTGCATGTGGTTTATGTGCAGGTTCAGCTTATTTTAATCAGCCACTGATTTATTCTATTCAGCACAGCCTTAAAATTACTACAGATCAAGCGGGTTTGTCTGTGGTATTGGCTCAGGTTGGCTATGGCTTAGGACTTATGCTTCTTGTGCCTTTGGGGGATTTACTCAACAAAAGAAAGCTTATTGTATGCCTGATGGTCTTTGCGGCCATTTCACAAGTTCTTTTATCTTTTAGCACTCACGTGATTTGGCTGTATAGCTTCACTCTTTGTGCGACTTTTGGCGCAATTTCAGCTCAAATTTTAATTCCTTTTGCTTCAAGCATCAGTTCACCCGCTCAAAGTGCAGCCACAGTAGGAAAACTCATGAGTGGTTTGGTCATGGGCATTATTTTATCGCGAACATTTGCGGGTTTCGTATCTACCTATTGGTCATGGAACATGGTGTATTTAAGCAGTGGGATTACCACACTTTTATTTGCACTACTGATGTGGCACAAACTGCCCAACACTCAAGCCAATTCACAGCTCACAATCGCAAAAATTTATCAGTCGCTATTTAATCTTGCAAAATCAGAACCGCATTTAATCCGACGCGCCTGTGCTGGTGCTTTAGGTTTTGCCATTTTATCAATGGTTTTCACTTCTATGACCTTTGTGCTGGCCAATCCGCCCTATCACTTTTCAGATTTTGAGATTGGTTTGTTTGGCTTGCTGGGCGTGATTGGTATTTACTCATCCAGCTGGTCTGGGCGTAAGGTCGGCTTAGGTCAGGAAAATAAAGTCGCGCTGATCTGCATCAGTCTTATGCTATTGTCTTGCCTGCCAATGGCTTTTGCACAATTGAATATTGTGGCCTACGCCATAGGCGTGCTTATGAGCTACTTTGGTCTAACTGCATTTCATGTACTGAACCAAAATTTGGTCTATCGCATTAACCCAACAGCACGATCCCGCATTAATGCAGTGTATATGACCATTTACTTTTCGGGCGCAGCTTTAGGCTCTTTAACAGCCGTATATGCATGGCAACATTGGGGCTGGTTGGGCTGTGTTAGCTGTGCCTTTATTTTCGCGCTTGGTATTCTAATCCTCGACCGTTTGGATTTTAGAACCATGCAATCAGCCACCCAAGCACGTTAAGACTGATACATATACAACACAACAATATTAAACTAGGGCTGTATGATTTAACGAGTGTCGTACACTCAAAATAGGTGAGCTATGGTTGCTAGAAAGCAACCTTGTTCACGCCCGATTTAGTCGTTAGGTAGACAAATTTATCAACTTATAAACTAAGACACTTTAGAAACGGCTGCTTTATTATCTAAAATATCGGGTAATTTTGTTTCAATCCAACCAATCAAATACAGTACTTTTTCAGCGGCTTGTGAGCCTGTAATGGTCAGCTGATATTCAACCTTTGGCGGTACAACTGGATAAACTGTACGCAAAATAAAGCCATCACTTTCGAGCATTTTCAGTGTCTGCGCCAGCATCTTTTCACTAATGCCTTCTATGCGTTGTTTAAGTTCACTAAAACGATGCACACCATCATTTAAACAACGTAATACCAGCACCGACCATTTATTGGTTAAGTGCTCCAAGATGTCACGTGATGGACAATTCGTGGATAAAACTTGACCTAATAATTTACTTGAAGCGTAGTTAGACATCAAATCTCTCCTAATGGTAATAAACTTACTTTTTGGTACGTACTTACATTTAGTAAGTTAACAGATTAGTATTTATGCATCAAGTTTATTTTTCATACAACAACATGAGGGTTTATAGATGAAAATTGCAATCACTGGTGCAACAGGTCAACTCGGTCAATTGGTTATTCAAGCCTTATTAAAACGCGTCAGTGCGGATCAAATTGTGGCTTTAGTACGTAACGAAAGCAAAGCAACAGCTTTGTCTGAGCAAGGCGTTGAATTACGTCATTTTGATTATGACGCGCCTGAAAGCTTAGCACCAGCGCTACAAGGCATCGACAAATTATTACTTATTTCTGCCAATGAAGTTGGCCGTCGTACACCACAGCATAAAGCAGTGATTGAAGCAGCTCAATTGGCGAAAGTTCCTTATATTGCCTATACCAGCTTATTACGTGCAGACAGCTCACCTTTAGGCCTAGCACAAGAGCATCGTGAGACCGAAGCGCTTATTCAAGCCAGCGGTTTAAGCTATACCTTATTACGCAATAATTGGTACAGCGAAAACTATCTTGCGGGCGTTGAGCACAATGTAGCGTCTGGAAAACTCTTTAGTGCAACACAAAATGGCCTTATCAGCTCGGCATCTCGTGCTGACTATGCAGAAGCAGCAGCTGAAGTTTTAACAACTCAGGGCCATGAGCAAAAAACTTATGAACTCGCTGGCTCACAAAGTTTTACCAAAGCAGACTTAGCGACTTATATTGCAAATGCAGCATCTAAACCCGTGCAATATGTAGAAATTGATGCAGAAAGCTTCGCTCAAGGGCTTACTCAAGCAGGCTTACCAGAACCTGTAGTGAACTTAATCACTCAAGCTGATGTGGAAACAGCAAATGGTGCGATGTTTAGTGACCGTACGGATTTAGAACAATTACTTGGCCGTAAAACCATCTCCATTCAATCGCAAGTAGAAGCTTTGTTTAAATAATATTCAATTTTCTTGAAATTTCCCCCATAGCTTCACGTAATTGAATATTCAATCACGTGAAGCACTTCATATTAAGGATGAATATTTTTGAGTGGCAAATTCATTTGCATATTTAAATTGGCTTTGGTGTTACGCTCAGTGTTGTACATGGTCGCATGAAAAGCTGCGATGTTTTGTAAGGTAATTGGATCATTGAGGTTTAGCTTTGGCGTAAATTGATGATCTACATATAAATGGACGGACTCATTAAAGTCGAAATAAACAGGCCCATGAAACATAATTTTTACGGGTAGCTGATATTGGCGCTTTAAATGAAACGGCACATCTAAATGAATCGGAATATCGAGTTTTAAAGGGAATTTAGGCAAAAGTTTATTTTGATAAATTAAGTCTGTTGTGGTTTCCAATGGCATATTTTGTCGAATTTTCAATTGTGTTTGATAGTCCAAATCAACTTGAATCGGTACTTCTACAGTAAATGCTAAATCTGCCAAATACTTACCTTTCAAAGGTAAGTCCAGTTGTCTTTTTAAATCAATTTTTGTATCTAAAGTGCCACGCGCATGTGCTTGTAAATAATTACCTACGTGAATAATTGTAGGCAGTGAATGTGATAATTGAATATTGGCTTGTTGTGCTTTTACCTGCAAAGATGCCTGTACATTGAGATAGATCCAAAACAGCAATGCCACCAAACTGGTGATCGCAACAAATCCCCATAGCCAGTACTTTATAGAATAATGACTTTTCATAGCCTACTTGCCTGTCGTACTAGAAGTTTGACGAGACAATGTCATGTCTTTGAGTGGAATGACCAATTCACCCTGCTTAATTTTGACTGGTAAAGTATTTTGCACATCAACAGTTGCCTTCAGTGCTGTTGAAATTGGCACATTCAAATGGCCATTTATAGGAATATTGGCATTAATTTTCGTGTTTAATGGAATATTTAAATTTTCTTTCAGCTGTGTTTTGACGGGAGCATCAAATTTTAAATGAACTTTTTGCGATAGAGGTACATCGATATTAATAGGCACGTCTAATTGAATTGGAATATTTCCTTTTAAAGGTAGAGTGATATCCCGCCCTAGCACACGCACTTGAACCTTGGTATTAATGGGCATGTCTTGATTAATTTTAAGCACTTCTCGTACTGGAATAACCGTTTGAATAGGCACCTGATTATCAAAATACACGCGTGGTGTTAAGGTTTGTGTGAGTGGAATGTGCAACTGTTCTTGTATTGGAATAGAAGCGTTCACTCGACCAGAAACATCAACATTAAGTGCATCGTGTATTTTCACTTCTGCTTGTAAAGGCTCTTGTAAATCAATACTTACGCTTTGATTTTCGAGTGGAATATAGATATTAAAGTGTTTAAACACCCAAATCGCGATGAGTACACCGCAAATGGAAGCCAACACAATTAATGCTAATCCACTTAGCATGTGCTTTGCCTGCAAAACCTATCCTTGTATTTTTATTTTTGAATATCTCAGTGTGCGCAATAAATACATGCAGGTGTGCAATTTTTTGTATGTTAATTTGCAAAATCGGTAACCGTTTAGATTTCTATTTTGGTTCCAGCTGGGTATTTTTTCTTATTTAGAGTTAAGCGGGACTGTATGAAACTGTATAAATGAGCTATTCAATAGGCATAAAAAATGACACCTGCCTAAAAATTCATGCATTAAAACAGGATTTATTTATTTTAAATATATGATATTAAATAAATTATTTAATATATTCTTAAAAATATAAATATTAGATCACAAAAAACTTCATTAGCCGCTCATCAATATACCCATCATTCTCTTTTAAAGCTTTATGTTCAATTCCATACGTTTGAAAACCAAATTTTTCATAAAGATGAATTGCTACCTTATTATCATCTGCAACAGTCAATAGAATTTGTTCTATCTTGTTTTTACAATATTTTATAATTATATTTAGTAACTGATTTGCAATACTTTTTTGTTGAAATTCAGGCTCAATAAAAACACTAGATAAATGTGCTTTATGAGAAAATTTTGCTCCAACTTCTTGTGTTAATGTGGCTAAGCCTATGATTTTATTTTTGTGATATACACCAAGTACACTCGAATTTGATAAGCAGGCTTCAAAAAATATTAATGATTGATTTACCTCAGCCGAATAAGTAGATCCAAATATTTTTGGTGATTTTTTTAAAGCTGAAAGTCTAATCGTTCTAAAATCTTCAACATCATTGATATCTAAAGTTTTAATCTCAATATTTAACATATTCTTCTATTAGAAATAGTTTAATCGCGTTTAACTTAGCATAAATTGTTTCTTCGAATTCTAAAAAGCCTATACTTCAGTGCTGTAATTAGACCACCTATTAATATCTACAACATGCTAAGTATTGATTGTATAAACAGTTCTTTATTTTTACTTTTGTTCATCAATCCATTCAAAACAACTCATCAGCTACGCTTTAAGCGACATTATTTACAATAAAAAAGAGCCTCATAAGAGACTCTTTTTTATATCAAACTGAACTAATTATGCATTCGTTTCAGCAGGAACTTTTGGATAGCTTACGCCACCCATTTGCTCAGCAATACGAAGTACTTGGCAACTATAACCCACTTCGTTGTCATACCATACGTATGCAGTTAAGCGGTTACCAGCAGTAATTGTTGCTTGCGCATCAAATACACCTGCAGTACGTGAACCGATAAAGTCAGAAGATACAACTTCAGTAGAGTTTGTATAACCGATTTGACCTTGAAGGTTAGAGTTAATTGAAACTTGGCGAAGGTATTCATTTACTTCATCACGTTCAACTTCTTTATCCAAAGTCAGGTTCAAAATTGCAAGAGAAACGTTTGGTGTAGGTACACGTACAGAGTTACCAGTCAACTTACCTTTAAGTGCAGGAAGCGCTTTCGCAACTGCTTTCGCAGCACCAGTTTCAGTGATAACCATGTTCAGTGTTGCAGCACGGCCACGACGGTCAGCTTTATGGTAGTTGTCAATTAAGTTCTGATCGTTTGTGAACGAGTGAACTGTTTCAACGTGACCGCCAAGAACTGTATATTTGTCATGTAACACTTTAAGTGTTGGTGTGATTGCGTTTGTTGTACAACTTGCAGCAGAGATGATTGTATCTTCATCAAGGATGTCTGCTTGGTTCACACCAAATACAACGTTCTTCATGTCACCTTTACCAGGTGCAGTTAGAATTACGCGAGCAGCGCCTGGGCATTGAAGGTGTTGTGCAAGACCTTCAGCATCACGCCATTTACCTGTGTTATCAATCACAAGTGCATTGTTAATGCCGTATGCAGTGTAATCAACTTCTGTTGGATTAGACGCATAAATCACTTTAATGAATTGACCATTTGCAATGATTGCTTCGTTTTCTTCATCTACAGAAATTGTGCCTGCAAATGGACCGTGAATAGAGTCACGACGAAGTAAAGAAGCTCGTTTTTCTAGGTCACCGTCAGATGATTTACGAACAACGATTGCTTTTAGGTTAAGACCACGGCCTAAACCAGATTGACCAATCATTAAACGCGCAAGGATACGACCGATACGACCGAAACCGTAAAGAACTACATCTTTGTTTTCTACAGATGCAGCATTACCTTGTAATGATTTAACAGCATCAGCAACAAATGCGTCGATGTCGCCGCCTTTTTCTTTAAATTCAACAGCAAGTTTGCCCAAGTCGATTTCAGCAGTACCGATATTTTCAACTTTCGCCAAAGCTTCAAGAATTGGGAATGTGTTTACTACTGAAAGTTCAACGTCTAATACGCGAGTACGACGGTGAGCTTTAAGAATTTGAATCACTGAACGGTTAATTAAAGAACGACCGTATACTGTAGCTACGATGTTTTTTTCACGGTATAACTGACCCACTAGGGCAATCATACGTTCCGCAAGTTCTTCACGGTTTTTCCAGCGACCTTGGTGCTCTGCATGTAGGGCAACGATAGTGTCTTTGCTCACAGATACGTCCTCTAATTAATTGTAAATCGAAGCTTAAATTTCAAAACCCGACAATTGTAATGGAATTATCTAAAAGATAGAATCCAAAAGCTGATATTGGAGGCTTATTTTCTTATATATTCACTATAAATTATAAAAATAGTTGTAATTATTTTTATGATTTTGTTTTAAAAGATTTTTAAAATGCATTTTAGTAGCCCTAAAATACATTTTTATTTAATCGTTTCTTTATCAATCAGTGAATTAAGCTGTTTACAATTAAAGTCCTGATCAATGCGAGTAATTTAACTCATAACTGGTTTTTTCAGCTTTTGACGCCACAGAAAAGTTAAGGTCAAAATTAATAGAAGCATTAAAGTCTTCTACATCAAAATCTGAATAGGTTTCGGGTAATCGTAATAAAATTGGCAACCGCGTAATGCCATTGTCTCCACATGGGAATGCGTAGTGGCGCTCATGTTCACTAAAGTTATGTAGGGTTTCAAACTCTAAAAACACTGAACATTTTGGATTTTGACGTGGTGCCTGCAAAACACTCATAAACATTTTGTGCTTCATCTGTTGCCCCAGCTTGTGTGCCTCAGCCAAATCACGCTCTGCTTGATTGCTCTTGGTCATTCTCTTGAAGAAAGAACCTTTATCCGCATTTTGTTGGCGTTTCAATTTATTAATATAGATTGTCAGTTCACGGTAATCCAGCAAGTGCTCTGTCATGGCAAAACGAATATCTTGCAATGGTTTCAGTGAGCGTTGATGCATGACTTCCCACTCATGTTGATTCAGAGGCACAAAAGTATCTTGTCGGCGTTTTTCTAATAACTTTAAATAGCCGACCATTTTATATTCAAATAACTGCACATGCTGATTAAACACCAATGCAGGTTGCTGTTTAAACTCACGATAATAGGCAAGTAATTCTGAATATAGGCGATGTACGCTTAAATATAAATAATCAAATTCTTCTATATGTGATAAATGCGATTTAATCGCCTCATACACAGGTTTAAAAAAATCAGCCGTTAATATATTTTCAAATTTTTTCAAATGCATTTGTGCAACAACATCTGCATTTTTAGCAACAAATTGAATTGGTTCAATCAGTAAAGGAATTAAAGACTTTTCGCACACTTCTTCTAATTGCAGCACAATATCCATCACATCAACATGAATTTGGCTTTGTACGGTCACCATACATTCAACTAAAGATTTGAAGTGATCAATATATTCATTTTCTTCAGTGGCCTGCATATCCAACACAATGACATTTAAAAATGTTTGCGCTTCGATTGCCCCTTTTTCTTCGGTTAAGAAGCGTCGAATTGAATATGGGTTTTGCTCTACTTGCATCACAGGTGCCGTGACAAAAATATATTGTGAGGTTTTGACCAATTCAAAATGGCGGATTTTTTGTTGCTTGCTGAGATAATATCGGAAAATAGGGTGTTTCATAATTTCCGAATGGCGCTTCAATAACGGCTTAAACCAATAGCCTAATAATTGTTGCTTAATAAACACTTCAATAATAAAGCATTTAATTTGTGATTCTGTCAGCTTACGGATGCCTTCTGGCGGTGTAATCACCATACGACGAATGACTTTGGCCGCATTCAGTAAAAATGTACGGCGAATCATTAATTTTTCACGTTGCAACACAAAGTTTTCATCTACAGAAATTTGGTCAATTTGCTCGATGGCATTTTCCAAATAATCGGCAATTTGTGTGCTGTCTTGAATAGATTTGAGGTCTTCTAAAGATTCACTCAGCGTTTTAGCAATATGTTGCATACGGTCATTGCTAAGACTGTGTTTTAAAATCGCAAGACTAGATGATGCTTTGTATTCAAAACCACCTGTTATACGGTTCCAATAGATTTCTTTGCTCTTTAAAATTTGATGATCAATTTCTTCACGCAACGCCATATCAGACTCATCCAGAATCTTATGTAGTCGAGCCTCCCAATCCACATCAAGGCTAGGCTCTAGCTGCAGTAATGCGGCGCGTATTTGGTATGGAATACTGCTATTTTGCATGTCCTAGCCCTCAAATGTTATGAAATTTATCTAAGTTTAAAGCATTCGTCTTTTTATAAGCATAAATGTTAAACAGTTATCATTTTTTAATCAATAGCGTGATTCTGTCTTTGAGCGAAAAGATAAACGGTTTATCTGATTTTAAAAAATCATCGTATTTTCTAAGAGGAAGTGGTTCTCAAAATCTTTTATTTTTTAATTGAACAATTTTTATTGTCGCGATATCAATCAAAATGATGCTTTCATCTGTATTTATCATTTTTGATTAATATCGTTCGCTTTAAAGCAATCCTTTAACTCATTATAGATATTTATGAATCTAAACGCTTTTGCAGAGCATCGACATTTTTTTTCAACATGCTTTCTTTTTGCTTTTGTTTAAATAAATGTACTGTGCCTTCCAACATTAATAGCAATACAGCGCACCAAATTGGAATATAGGTGAACCATTCGTTGGCTTCAATACGCTCGCCTAAAGCCAAAGAGGCAAAAGCCAATAAAATTGGCTCTAAATAACTTAATAAACCAAAGATGACAAAAGGCAACATGCGACTAGCTAGAATATAACTACCTAAACCAAATGCACTTAATATACCCAAACCAATGACTGCAAAAATTAAATGCGGAAATTGCGCAATCAAAGGAATACTGTCGCTATAGAAAAATCCTAAATAAATGGCGACAGGAATAATGAGTAATAAATCCCACCAAAAACCGCCTAAATGATCTGTTTTATAAACACGTCGCAAAAAGAAATATAAGGGATAAGCTAGTGCAACATAAATGGTTTCCCAAGCAATACTCCCAATTCGCCATATTTCATGCCCTACTCCTAATACAGCTAGAATTACGGCGGCCCACTGCCAATAAGACAGTTTTTCTTTATATAAAATACATCCAACCAGCACCATCACTAAAGGCAATAAAAAATAACCCAAAGAAACTTGCAGGCCACGACCATTAATAGGACCCCATAAAAACAGCCATAACTGTGTGGTACATAATAAAGAACTGATGATCAGCCAAATCAAAATAGCAGGTTGTTGCACAATCCGTTTAAAAATTGCGCTGACATGTTTTAAATCACCTGAATACCACATAAACAGCGTTAAAAATGGCAATGTGGCCAACATACGCCAAGCAAAGGTTTGCTCACTATCTAAGGGCTGTAAAAATTGAGTATAAAAATACAGTACACCAAAAGTAACTGAGGCCAAAACAGACAATGCAACGCCTTTATACATCATTCACCTCAAGTGACCTCTGGATTATGCATATTCAAATGAACAGCAAACAGTATCTATATAAGTGACTATTCTAGCAAATAAAAAACCATGGCTAAGCATGGTTTTTTATCATTTGTTCTATAAGCTTAAATTAATGTGGTGCTTTTTTGGTTTGCTTGGTATGAATGACATCACTCAAGTCATAGCCAAGGCCTTTGGCATAGTCTAAATATTCATTAATCACATGCTGATCTGGATGTGGATCACGCGATAAAACCCATAAGAATTTTCGACGAGGTTCACCCACTAAAACTGTCTGATAATCTTCGTCTATTTTGAGTACCCAATAATCGCCACGACCTACAGGTAACCAACGAACTGCATCAGGTAAAAAGCTCACTTTTAACTTACTGTTAAATGGTGCATTTTGCACAAATGCCTCACCCTGCGATGAGTTAACTTTGCCATCTTTCATCACACAGCGGTTATCTACATTCACATTGCCATTTTCATTTAAGGTATATACCGCAGTCACATCACGATCACATTTGTTTTGAAAGACCATGGGCTTACGTGCCACTTCATACCATGTTCCTAAATAGCGATCGAGCTCAACTCGCTCCACAACAGCCAATGGTTTGGTTTGAGCATAAGCCATAGTGACAGCGCCTAATCCCACCAGTACCGCACCACCTACAACAATTTTTGCCAATTTAAAGCCAGCTTTTGGGAGATGATTCACCATAAATAATGTCCTACATTTTTATATAAATAGATTAATTTTGATTCAAAAACATATTTAAGCTCAAAGTTTCTCAATTACAATAACGTGTAAAATTCGACCATGTGTCTAAATTATGTAATGAACTCAATCTCCCTTAAAGCGACAAAATCACTGCAATAATTGCGATTTTAGATGCAAAATTTCATCTCGCAGACGTGCCGCTTGTTCAAACTGAAGTTCTTTAGATGCTTTGAGCATTTCCTTTTCTAACTTAGCCAAATGTTTTGCCAATAATTTCGGATCTGACATTAAATACTGTTGATCTGCACTTAAGGCTTTTGCTTGGTCTGCGATTTGTACTTCTACCTCATCGTCTGTAAGTACTTCACCTGTATCAATTTCTTGTACGACTTTACGCACAGCACTACGTGGTACAATGCCGTGAATTTGGTTAAATTCAATTTGTTTTGCGCGACGGCGGTCGGTTTCATCAATCGCTTTTTGCATTGAATCCGTAATTCTGTCGGCATATAAAATAGCCTTACCATTTAAATTACGTGCAGCACGACCAATAGTTTGAATGAGTGAACGTTCAGAACGTAAGAAGCCTTCTTTATCGGCATCTAAAATTGCCACCAGCGATACTTCTGGCATGTCCAAACCTTCACGCAATAAGTTAATACCGACGATAGCATCGTACACACCAGAACGTAGTTCATGAATGATTTTGGTCCGTTCAACGGTATCAATATCCGAATGCAAATAGGCCACTTTCACACCATATTCTTTTAAATATGAAGTTAAATCTTCGGCCATTCGTTTGGTCAGCGTAGTGACTAACACACGTTCGTTTAATTCCCGACGATTATTAATTTCTGAGAGCACATCATCCACTTGTGTAAGCACAGGTCGAATTTCAATGGTTGGATCGACCAAACCTGTCGGTCTTACCACTTGCTCTACAATTTGCTCAGATTTTTCTAACTCATAACGTGCGGGTGTTGCACTCACATAAATAGTCGCAGGTACAATGCGTTCCCATTCTTCAAATTTCATTGGGCGGTTGTCCAAGGCACTTGGTAAACGAAAACCATAATTCACCAAGTTTTCTTTACGTGAACGATCGCCTTTATACATCGCGCCAATCTGTGGCACGGTCACATGCGATTCATCGATAATTAATAAAGCATCTTCTGGAATATAATCAAATAAAGTTGGTGGTGCTTCGCCACTTGGACGGCCCGATAAATGCCGTGAATAGTTTTCGATGCCATTGGTATAACCCAATTGTTGCATCATTTCTAAATCATAACGGGTGCGTTGTTCAATCCGCTGTGCTTCAAGCAATTTGTCATTAGCTCTGAAAAATCCCAAACGCTCGGTTAATTCTTCCCGAATCGTGTCTATGGCACGGCGCAAATTATCTTTTGGCGTCACGTAATGGCTTTTTGGGTAAATCGTGATACGCGGTACTTTACGTACCATTTTGCCTGTGATTGGATCAAACCAACGAATTGAATCCACTTCATCATCAAACAACTCCACACGAATCGCATATTGATCAGATTCAGCAGGGAAAATATCTAGAATTTCACCGCGAATTCGGTAAGTCCCTCGCAAAAACTCCAGCTCATTACGGGTATATTGCATTTCAACCAAACGACGAATCAGGTCATCACGATTAATTCGATCACCCTGCACAATATGCAATAACATGCTCATGTAGGCATTTGGATCACCTAAACCATATATTGCCGATACCGATGCGACAATAATTGCATCACGACGCTCTAAAAGTGCACGCGTTGCCGATAAACGCATTTGGTCAATATGATCATTAATTGAAGAATCTTTTTCTATAAATGTATCTGATGATGGCACATAGGCTTCTGGCTGATAGTAATCATAATAACTGACGAAATATTCCACAGCATTATGCGGAAAGAAAGACTTAAACTCACCATATAGTTGCGCGGCCAAAGTTTTGTTATGCGCCATAATAATGGTCGGTCGTTGCGTACGTGCAATCACATTGGCCATGGTATAAGTTTTACCCGAACCGGTTACCCCCAATAGCAATTGATCATGCATACCCTGCTCTACGCCTTTCACCAATTTTTCAATGGCTTGTGGCTGATCACCAGCAGGTTCAAAGTTCGTAACTAATTCAAATGACAGAGCATCACTCATAGGCTTTGGCTTATTCTTTAACTTAACATCACTATCAATTATGAGGGCTAATGTAATCGATACAACCTAAACTTGTAAAAACTTCACCTCTATGTTGAATGGTCATTGTCAGTCACTTCAAACATACACAACGATCAATGATCGTGTGAAATCAAGGACCAGCCCTTCAACCACTCAATTTAGCAAAGCAAAATTCAATCCTTTTAATCAATAAATGCATCAAAATGTCTATAAATCAGAAAAATAACCTGTTCATGACTTGACCAAGTCATCAAGCAATTGCACCATGAGATGAAACCACAGCATAAGTGAATACGCATGACTTACCATTACCATGACGAAAGTATCGTGAAATCTTTAGCAGAAGATACCATCTTCGTATTTGGCAGTAATTTAGCAGGTCAACATGCTGGTGGTGCCGCACGAACAGCACAACAATATTTTGGTGCACTCAAAGGTGTTGGACGTGGTTGGTCAGGGCAAAGTTTTGCTATTCCAACCATGAATGAACATCTTCAACAAATGCCACTTTCACAAATTCAACACTATGTTGATGATTTTAAGATCTACACCAAAAATCACCCAAAACAAAAATACTTTTTAACTTCTATAGGCTGTGGTGTTGCGGGCTATACAGTTGAAGAAATCGCACCAATGTTTAAAGGCATTTCACATAACGTAATTTTTCCTGTGTCGTTTCGTCCTTTTGTAGAACGCCCACTGCCTAAACTCACTAAAAAACTATTGCATACCATCTTCCGTGATTCTGTTATTTTTGCTCCTGTGAGTGATGAATTAATTGATGTTTTAGCACTTACAGACAATGAGAAAAGTTTAGCCAGAATTTTGCTCAATACACAAATGTATCCAACTGACAGTAATGGACGTGATCGTGTATTTGAAATTGCGGATATTTTGCATAACTTAAATGGCAAAATTTTCGAATTTCAAAGTAATTCTGAAGGCCCTATGATTTTTGGAGGCGTCATTTTGTCTTTATTAGAACTGTATAATATTAATGAAAAAGACTTTGCCGACATTTGGCTGGGGCAACGCGAAATTATGCCTCCAAAGCCCGCCCATAAAGCAAAAAAATAGATCGAAAAAAGCCAATCTTAATGATTGGCTTTTTATTAATTTTCGGTTATTTTTGTGACTTAAAGCACACTTTACAATAATACCTTTCAAGCTTAAGCCTGAAGTTAATCCTCTCTCGAGCTCATCATGACCCACCACGACAATGCTATATTTAATATGTCCCCTATCCCACTTTGGTTGGAAGACTTTAGCGCAGTCAAAAAGCAGTTAAACCAGTGGCGTGAGGATGGTATTGAAGACTTGTCCGAGCATCTATTGCAAAACTTAGATTTAGTCCGAGAAAGTGTTAAAAAAATTAAAATTTTACAGGTGAATGAACAAACATTAGCGCTATACGAAGCCAATGATTTTAGCCATTTATGTGCACATCTTGATCAAATTTTTCAGCAGGAAATGTTGCATACACATATTGATGAGCTAGTACAGCTTTGGGAAGGCAAAACGCACTACATCAATACTGCCATTAACTACACCATTTATGGCAAACGTTTAGATATCCAACTGCGTTGTACCATTTTGCCCGATTATGCAGAAGATTGGTCACAAGTGTTAATTAGTACAGAAAACATCACCCCATACCAAAATGCACGTCGATTAGAGGAAAAAAACCGCCAGTTGGCAGAAGCTCGGTTTATTTACTCACCTACCTCGCTTTGGGTTGAAGACTTCAGCCAAATTAAAAAAAGATTAGATCACTTACGTCATATTGGCATCGAAGACTTTAATACTTTTTTAGATGTGCACCCCGATTTTATTCAGCAATGTATCAAAGACATTGTAATTATAGATGTCAATCAAGCCACACTCGATTTATTTGGCGCACCAGACAAACAAAGTATTTTAAAAAATACGCATAAAATTTTTGCCAAAGAAATGACTCAAACATTTCGCGCACAGCTTTTGGACCTATGGACAGGTAAAATTCATCATCAACACGAAGCTGTGAATTACGCCCTAGATGGAAGCATACGCCATGTGCTCTTACAATTTACTGTTTTCCCAGGTTTTGAAAATTGCTGGAGCACCGTACAAGTCGCATTGGTTGATATTACTGCGCGTAAAAAAGCCGAAAATTATTTAGAATATCTCGGCAAGCATGATGCACTTACCAAACTCTATAACCGTAGTTTTTACATTGATGAGATCAATCGATTAGAACGCAGTCAACAAAGACCTGTATCGTGTATTTTTATCGATTTAAATGGTTTAAAAAATATCAACGATCAATTTGGACATGATGCAGGTGATCAACAATTACGTCGCATGGGGCAAATGCTGAATCAGTTAATTCTGAACACCCAATATAGCGCTTCACGAATTGGTGGTGATGAATTTGTATTGTTACTCCCCAATGCTGATGAAACTTCATTACAGAGTTGCCTGAGTAGCTTACAAGAGCTATTGCATGTAGATAATCAATTCTATTCTAATCATCCTATCAGTCTCTCAATTGGTCATGCCAGTTCTCTCAAAGATGAGCAGATTGAAGACACTATGAAACGCGCAGATGCTGTGATGTACCAAAAAAAGAAAGACTACTATGCAAACCTCAACCATCCCTAAAATATTTAAACGTTAAAAATAAAAAACCTGCAAAAATGCAGGTTTTTTATTTTTACGCTTAACGCTTACCCATAGAACGACGTGTGCCACGTGGCGGTGGGAAAGTCGCATCTGCATATTGTTTCGGCTTTGGACGAACCTGATTATGTGCAGAATCTAAAGTTGACTCTTCTGCCACTGGCATTGGAAAAGGCAACTGTACTAAGGCTTTTTTCTTGGGAGGGTTTTGGGTGCTCATGTGATTCACTCAACAATTTCTAAGTATATTGTACAAAAAAAACAGCCTTCATGCGCTATGGTTTGCATACTGAAACTTAAAAAAGCGCACTAAGGCAATATAAAGCACTACTCTTTTTATGTACTGATAGCTCTATGAACCCTTTACGGTTTAGTCCCTTTAACATAAAAATTTTAATTCATACTGTTTCTATATTTACAGAACCAAACAAATAAAGCGTACAAAATACGACATAATTGCATTGCCTTAACAGGATAACTACTTAAATATTCGCTTTAAGAAACAATAAATTAATAACGTTATTTGCATAATAAAAAACTTAGAAAAATTATTAGCAGTATACGGACATGGAGTCCAAACAATGAATAAAACACTCGTATGTATCGCAACATCCTGTATGGCTTTACCCATGCTCAGCCATGCTCAATCCCCCTACTTTAGCCTCAAAGATGGGGATGGCTTTAAACGTTTTTCTGTTTCAGTTGGCGCATTGCATGTCATGCCTCAAGGCAAAGCACAACCTTTTCAAGTTGATACTATTGTAGCTGAAGGCACAAAGGCTAAAGTGGGCGATGTACTCGGTAGCTCTGTCGTCGATGCAATTGATACATCAGTCAGTGGTGCATCCACCAAAAAATCTTTGCTTTCTAGCCTATTAAAAGGTGAAGAAGCCATTTTAGACACAGGCATCACCCAACAGGGCTTAATTTCATTTAAAGGCAGTGATGGAAAACAATACCTTAAAAGTAGCATAGCTGGCGAAGCGGAACTTGATGGCTTATCAACTTGGAACAATCCGGGCACTGGACTAGAAGCCGACAACGTGACCACGCTCGGCATTATGACCAACTACTTTTTTACCGATAATCTATCGCTAGAAATGAAAGCAGGGATTCCACCTAAAGTTGATTTAAAAGGTACAGGCAAAATTTACGCACCACTTAGCGGTATTGCCACACCTGGTAGTATTGGTTCTATTTTAGGTGATTTACCCCTGAAAAAAGATATTGAAATTACCGATTTAAGTGCTCATGGTACTGCAGCTACCGCACGAGCATGGACCCCTGCTGCTGAGTTGCAATATCACTTTGGTAAAACGGGTGTCAACAAATTCCGCCCTTATGTGGGAGTAGGCGTGATGTATGCTTACTTCAATGAACTAGAAATGAATCCACAAATTAAGCAAGATTTAGTCAATGCTGGTCACATGATTGCCAATATTAAAGATGGTAAAGCGGGTGCTGCACTTGATGGAAAAACCAGTAGTGCAAACCCTCAAGTTGATTTAGAAGCCTCTAGTGCTTTTGCACCTGTTGCCACAGTGGGCTTTACTTATGACTTTAATGACAAATGGTTTGCCGTAGGCTCTGTGTCTTATGCACATCTTAAAGGCGATACCACTATTACAGTCAGTGACGCAACTAAAGGCGAGCTCATTCGCTCTAAAGCAGATATCGACATTAACCCTATTTTGGCTTACGCCGGTGTAGGTATACGTTTCTAAACTTTAAACTGTCTTCTTTAAATCATAATCACAACACCAATAAGACAGCTCCCTGCTGTCTTATTGGCTTTTAGGCCAGTCTTACATAACAAAATTTTATTATCAGGTTAAATTTAATTAATCGTAACACTGAGTGTATTAGCATAAAATAACGATACTCTTACTGTAATGTACTGCGCTAATGACAGAAACCCGATTTTCCAAGCCTCTGATTTATATGTTAATTGGTAGTGCTTTCATTTTGGCTTTGTCTTTGGGCATACGTCATGGTTTTGGCTTGTACTTAGTTCCAATGAGCCATGAATTTGGCTGGGGACACAATGTTTTTAGCCTTGCAATTGCTATGCAAAACCTTATCTGGGGTGCAGTTCAACCAATTACAGGTGCCTTTGCCGATAAATATGGCAGTAAAGTTGTCGTCGCGATTGGGGGCATGCTGTATGTTATTGGCTTACTGCTTATGGCAATTAGCTCCACAGGATTATTATTAAATCTAAGCGTAGGTTTAATTTTAGGTTTAGCGCTTTCAGCGACTTCATTTCCCGTTTTACTGTCTGCTGTAGGGCGTGCGGCACCTCCAGAAAAACGTAGCCTTGCAATGGGCATTGCCAGTGCGGCAGGTTCATTTGGGCAATTTATTATGCTCCCCTCCACACTACTGCTATTACAGCATATTGGTTGGTCAGCAGCCCTTGTGGTCAGTGCAATTTTAGTCGCGCTTATTATTCCTTTAGCATGGATGCTTAAAGCACCCATGTATATCGCCCCGAATACTCCTGCACAGAGTCCACACCCAAGCTTAAGCTTTAAGCAAATTTTAGTGATTGCAAAACAGCACAAACCTTTTTGGTTTTTATCACTAGGTTTCTTTGTTTGTGGCTTTCAAGTGGTGTTTATTGGCATTCATTTACCAGGATATTTAAGCGACCACGGCTACAATGCCACCACGGGCACTATCTTTCTGGCCTTAGTCGGACTGTTTAATATTGTGGGCACATACGGCGCAGGTTGGCTTGGTGGCAAATATTCAAAGCCTCATTTACTCATGCTATTGTATGGCTTACGTGGTATCGCAATTATCGGGTTTTTATTATTGCCTCTAAGCACATGGACGATTTATGCTTTTGGTGTCACGATGGGCTTATTATGGTTATCTACAGTCCCGCTGACCAATGGTATTGTAGCCAATATGTTTGGTGTTAAATACTTAACCATGCTCAGTGGTATTGTATTTTTCACCCATCAAGTAGGCTCATTTTTTGGCGGTTGGCTCGGTGGTCTAAATCACGACATGACGGGTAACTACAATATGGTCTGGGCATTTTCCATTCTACTCAGTGTATTTGGTGTATTGGTGCATTTGTGGGTTAATGAGGATACAGTAGTTCATGAATAATTCCATGTTTTGGCTTAGATTTTCCATTTCAGCAGGCATCGCTCTGTTATTCATCTTGTCGATTGCTTTATGGATGCAAACGCCGTCATTATTTACCCATTTCCAACAAGCTTTTTGTGCGCATTAACGCTATTAAACCGCAAAACCTGAGCTAAAAAATGTCAAAAACTTGACATTTTTTAGCTGATTTTAAGGATATTTTTGCAAGAAAGACTAAAAGAAAATAAATCATTTACTTAAGCTATTTTTATTAATTTTTCATAAACTTATCTTATTTTTTAATTTCTCAATGTGTTTGTTATTTCATAAATTTTGTGAATCCAAATACAACTTCTGTGAAATAAAAATGACAGCTTTAACTCAACTTTCTCAAGCTATACATGATGCACCACGTTGGCATCAAGCGGATCAATTTCAGAACCCCAATGAAATTCAAATTGTGCCTTTATCAGGTGAAGCATTGGGTGCGGAAGTCTACGGACTCGATGCAAAAAAAGCGCAAGCAGGCGAAACTATTCTTCGCTTAAAACAGGCCTTGGCTGAACATCTGATTTTAATTTTTAAACAGCAAAGTTTAGATGATCTACAGTACCTCGCTTTTGCCAGCTACTTCGGTTCAATCTTTCGTCCAAGTGCAGACACGCCTGTCTTGGCGACTCAAAAAGACACGGGTACTCCCCCTGATGTAGTGCCTGTATCGAATGCGGTCGGACAAGGTGATTATACTGGTTATGGTGAACTGACTCCGCATGCCGATCATCAATGGACACCGTTACCTTCTTTTGGCTCTTTGCTCTATGCAATTGAACTCCCACAAGATGGTGGCCAAACTTCTTGGTACAACACCATTAAAGCCTACGATGCTTTAGATGATGCTACCAAACAGCATATTGATCAGCTACAGCTCATTACCTACAACCCATTTGTACGTATAGCTCAAAATAAAGCACAAGATCCAAGTGCTGGTTATGGCGTATTTCCTCGTTATCGTTTTAAAGACCAACCGATTGTTGGCGATGCCTATGCCCACCCACTGGTAAGAATCCACCCAGAGTCAGGCCGTAAAGCACTTTGGCTCAGTACTCACAATGAAGTTGAATTGGTGAATTATGATGATCAAGCAGGAAGTGAATTGATTGCACAATTGCGCGAGCATATCTTAAAGCCTGAGTTTCGTTATGAACATCAATGGTCAATAGGCGATATTGTATTTTGGGACAATCAAGTGACCTTACATTCACGTCGCCCATTTCCATCCGAGCAACGTCGCTTACTGAAGCGCATTAGTTTGGCTGGTGGCCGGCCGTTTTAAACGTTTAGCCTCAACAAAAATGTGCAATAAAAAGAAGTTAAAACAATAATAAATACTCTAATCTGCGCGCACCATACTTCAAAACAACAACACTGTTGTGTGGTGCTTTATTTTTAAAATGTGATGATTTAGTGATATGCATTGGCTTTATAAAACGCATCAATCGCATTCACCATTTGATTTAAGCCCGGCTGTTCTAAAGGATAATGTCCTGCATTCTTTAAGATGACCGTTTTTACAGGCACATGCTGAATCCGCTTCAAAAATAATTCACTTAATGCCAGTGGCGTCCAACGATCTTTCTCTGGTTGAGCTAATAATATTGGTGCAAGGTTAAAGTCTTCAGGTTGAATCGCCCGTGTATGGTTTAAATATGAATCTAAAAAGGCCACTGAAACCATATTTCCCGCAGAACTTTTATCAGCCAAAAATACGTCCAAAGCTTGTGGATTATTTACCAAAGCAGACATTTTACTCACCCAACGAATGGGTATCTTAGTATTTTTAAAAGCCGACTTGGCTGTCCAGTGTGCAGTACTCGAACCTACACGGCTCATCCATTTATTCAGTGAAATTTGATCTCTAACGACACTATTTTGTGGATCTAAAAATGTCATGCCTGCGATGGCTTTAATATGCTTATTTTCTGCTGCTACATCATAGGCCAGCATGCCTCCTGCACTTAATCCATACAGTACAATAGGTCGTTCATCGTGGGCTTGCTCATTGATAATCAATTGATTTCCTGCCTGCACCCAATCGTCGTAGGCAATATTAATTCCAGCGCCAACTTGTGTCATACCATAGCCTGGTAAATCTATGGCAATGACTTCATAACCACGCTTGGCCAATTGACCACCCAAAACCAAATTCAATTGACGTCCATTTGTTCCCACGCCATGAAATAAAATCACTTTAATCTGAGCTTGAGGGTTTCGAAAAGTGTCTAAATGAATATTATGTCCTTGCCACGCCCACCACTCTTCTGTGGGTAAATGATCGGGGCTTAAATGGAAGTCTCTAGGTAAAAACTGTTCTATATCTTTCCATGCCTGTTGCTGACTATAGGTCATTTGTATTGGATCTTTAATTCTGCTTTGTGCCACGACTGTATTTGCACCAATCAACTCGAACACAATTAGGCACAACATAGACCATGATGCTAAACGCACTCTTTCTATCATCTTTGCCCTGTCCCACTCTTTTATGCCCTATTCATCTAACTATGCTATTTTTTTCATTGCATTTACACGATGTAATTTTTATGCACTTTTCGTGTTTTTTAGTGAAGTCTTTTTAACCCACCATTCGTTGCATATTGATCTGTTTTAAAGGCATTAAAAAACCCGCCGTAGCGGGTTTTTTAATCTGCTCTAGACTTAGAACAAGCGATTCATACCATTTAAGGTTGCCACACGGTAAGCTTCCGCCATCGTTGGATAGTTAAATGTTGTTTCTACAAAGTACTTAATCGTATTATTCGGGCTATTCATAACAGCCTGTCCAATGTGAATAATTTCCGCTGCGTTGTTACCAAAGCAATGTACACCTAAAATTTCTAAAGTGTCGCGGTGGAATAGAATCTTCAATTCGCCCACGGTATCGCCAGTAATTTGCGCACGTGCCAAATGACGGAAAGATGCTTGACCCACTTCATACGGAATTTTTTCTTCAGTTAACTGCTGTTCAGTCTTACCAATAGATGAAATTTCCGGAATAGTATAGATACCCGTTGGAATAGAAGTGACAGGTTTCAAACCTTCTTCACCGCTCATGTTACCGCCAGCATTACGCCCTTGGTCATAAGCAGCAGAAGCCAATGATGGCCAGCCAATAACATCACCCGCCGCGTAGATGTTTTCAACTTCGGTTTGGTATTGCTCATTCACCGTCAATTGACCACGACTATTTGGTTTTAAGCCTACATTTTCTAAGCCTAAACCATCAGTATTGCCTGAACGGCCGTTACACCACAAAATCGCATCAGCTTTAATTTTCTTGCCACTTTGTGTGTGCATGACAACATGGTCATCAAAGGTTTCTAAGAAATCGATTTGTTCATTATGACGAATTAATACACCTTGCTCACGTAAGTGATAAGACAATGCATCAGAGATTTCATCATCTAAATAACTTAAAAGCTTATGCTGCGTGTTGATCAAATCTACTTTATGATCGAGACCAATGAAGATCGATGCATATTCACAACCAATTACACCTGCGCCGTAAATAATGATTTTCTTAATAGAAAAATCTAGATCCAAAATTTTGTCTGAATCAAATACACGCGGATGATTAAAGTCTAAAATGTCTGGACGGTATGGACGTGAACCTGTTGCAATCACCAATTGTTGGAAAACAAGCGTTTCTGTTATGCCATCCGCACTAAATACCATCACGGTATTTTTGTCTTGTACGTAAGCACGACCATGATAGATATCAATTTTGTTACGGTCATAAAAACGTGAGTGCGTGTCTACTTGTAACTGAATCACTTTATGTGCATTACGAAGCACTTGCTTCATGGTGAATTGTTTCCATTCACCTACTTTTTGGAACATCGGATCGCGCTGGTAGCGAATAATGCTCGAAACTGTTTGACGTAATGCTTTACTTGGAATTGTACCTACGTGTGTACAGTTACCACCAAGTTGCTCACGCATATCTACAATTGCGACGCGCTTACCAGATTTCGCAAGTTTCATTGCAGCGCCTTCACCCGCAGGGCCCGAGCCGAGAACTACCGCATCGTACTTGACGAAATTCCCACTAACGACCTCTTTTTTACGTGGCATTCAACGCTCCTTAAAAAATCTAAAAATTCAAAATTGCTTGATTCTGGCCTATATTATGACGCAAATATTGTGCTTTTGCTGTATTTAGCTCACACATATTAGATGATAACAACATTTTTTAAATGAATACCGTTTTTCCCACATTTAAGCTTAACTCGGCTATAATATTGGGACTTATTTTCGTATCTCTCCCCGTCTGAAACAGTGGAAAAGTTGAATATGTCTGAAAACCGTAAACCTGAACAGGGTGTCAAACTTCGTGGCGCAGAAAAAGTCGCTCGTATTCCTGTAAAAGTTATTCCTACGGTTGAAACGCCACGTAAGCCAGACTGGATCCGTGTAAAAATGTCTGCACCAGAAGAAGTGCAGCGCATTAAAACTACATTGCGTGCACAAAAACTACATACCGTATGTGAAGAAGCGGCGTGCCCGAACTTACCAGAATGTTTTGGTGGCGGTACTGCAACATTTATGATCATGGGCGACATTTGTACCCGTCGTTGTCCATTCTGTGACGTTGCCCATGGCCGTCCAAATGCACTTGATCCTGATGAGCCTCGCCACATGGCGGAAACAATTTCAAATTTAGGTTTGAAATATGCCGTAATCACTTCTGTAGACCGTGATGACTTACTGGATGGCGGTGCGCAGCACTTTGTAGATTGTATTAAAGAAACACGTGAGCTCAGCCCAAAAACACTTTTAGAAATTTTGGTACCAGATTTCCGTGGGCGTATGGATATTGCACTTCGCATTATGACTGAGTGCCCACCCGATGTATTTAACCACAACATCGAAACTGTACCCCGTTTATATAAAGCAATGCGTCCAGGTTCTGACTATCAGCACTCTTTAAACTTGCTCAAAATGTTTAAAGAATACTGCCCAGACGTACCTACAAAATGCGGTTTGATGGTGGGTCTTGGTGAAACAGAAGAAGAAGTTTTGGCATTGCTGGATGATTTAAAAGCGCATGATGTTGACTATATAACTATTGGTCAATATCTACAGCCATCTAAGCAACATGCGCCACTTGACCGCTTTGTCACTCCTGAAGAGTTTGAACGTTATACAGAGCATGGTCAGAAATTAGGTTTCAAAAATATTTGGGCCGCACCAATGGTACGTTCAAGCTACTTTGCAGACCGTCAATATTATGGCGAGCCTGTACCTCAAGTACGCCGTAAAACTGACCCTGCTAAAAAAATTGCTGTGCAAACAATTGAAGCTTAATGTTTTAAGTGTCTTTCCCGCACACTGAAAATAAAAGCCCTCTCATATAGAGGGCTTTTATTTTGCTAATGACTTTGTTGTAGCAATACCAACACGGCCAAATTACCTAAAAATACATTTCTAAAACATAAAAATATTGTATAGCGATCATTTTTTATTCAGCCTTAAAACATGCATTTTTGCTCTGTCAGATTTTGAGCATTAAGACTTTATAACTGTATGACATAACACATTTAAAACAACAGCACACCGCTTTTTCAATCTATTAATCTCACCGTGCTGATGCACAATCCGGCGCAAGCCAAAGGAGCACAGTTCTATGTTATTCCTGCTTTGCATTATTTTACTTGTCGTAGCCTTATGGGCCATCTTCTTTTTTGAACTCTCCCGTATCGCTGGCAGTGCTACGCTGATCATACTGTCTTTAATTGTGGCGTGGATCAGTCCTTGGTCACTGTTGCTAGGTCTACCGCTCATTCTGATTAGCCTACTTGTACTGATTGAACCACTTAGGATTAAATTTATCAGTCAGCCAGCCTATAAAACGCTAGCCAATGCAATGCCGAGTATGAGTAGCACAGAACGTGAAGCGTTAGATGCTGGCACCAGCTGGTGGGAAAAAGAACTTTTTATGGGAGCACCAGACTGGAAAAAGTTTGATGCGTATCCATATCCACAGCTCAGCGCAGAAGAGCAAAGCTTTTTAGATAACGAAGTTGAACAACTCTGTAACATGGTAAATGAATGGGATATCCATCATAAATATAAAGACTTACCGCCAGAAGCATGGCATTTCATTAAAGATAATGGGTTTTTAGGTCTGATTATTCCAAAAGAATACGGCGGACGTGAGTTCAGCTCATTTGCACAAAGTCGTATCATGAGCAAAATCGCTTCACGTTCATTAACCACTGCCGTGAGTTGCATGGTGCCAAACTCTCTTGGCCCAGGCGAGTTACTATTACACTACGGTACTGAAGAACAAAAAGATCGTTACTTACCGGGCCTTGCAAAAGGAACGGAAATTCCTTGCTTTGGCTTGACCAGTCCAGAAGCAGGCTCAGATGCTGGTGCAATACCCGATACTGGCGTGGTGTGCTATGACGAATATGAAGGCCAGCAAGTTTTGGGCTTAAATATGAATTTCTCTAAACGCTGGATTACTTTGGCACCCATTGCTACCGTGATTGGTTTAGCATTTAAGCTCTACGACCCAGAACATTTGCTGGGCGATCCAGATCAATCAGATTATGGCATTACCTGTGCATTGCTCCCTGCTCACCATCACGGCGTAGTGACTGGCGCACGTCATAATCCAGGTTCGCCATTTATGAATGGGACTGTGGAAGGTAAAGATGTTTTTATCCCACTGGAGTGGATTATCGGCGGGGTCAAAAATGCAGGTAAAGGCTGGCGCATGTTAATGGAGTGTCTTGCTGTTGGTCGTGGTATTTCCCTGCCCGCATTGTCTACAGCTGCAAGTGAAATGAGTTATTTAAATGTCGGTGCATTTGCCAAAGTTCGCCAACAGTTCAAAATTTCTGTAGGTAAATTTGAAGGCGTACAGGAAGTTGCAAGTGATATTGCCAGTGATACCTATATGCTTGAAGCTTTCCGTTACATGGTGACCTGTGGTTTAAACCAAGGGGGTAAACCTGCTGTGATGACAGCAATGGCCAAATACTATGCCACTGAAACAATGCGACGCGTGGTCAATCACGGTATGGATATTGTTGGCGGTCGCGCGGTACAGCATGGGCCAAGAAATTTCTTGGCTTTGAATTATCAAGCGATCCCTGTCTCAATTACTGTTGAAGGTGCCAATATTCTGAGCCGTTCACTAATGATCTTTGGACAAGGCTCTATGCGTTGCCATCCCTATTTATATGAAGAACTGCAGCTCCTACAAGCAGAAGACAGTGTAGCAGCACTTCCTCAATTTGACACACTGTTATTTAAACATCTCGCGTATACCTTTAACCGCACTGCACGTGCTTTCGCCTATGGCTTTACAGGTGACTCGAGCAATGCTTCTGAGCACTCAGATGACTTTACAGCGCCTTACTACAAAATCATTAACCGTTTGAGCACAGACTTTGCTCTCACCGCGGATATGTGCCTGGGCTTGCTCGCAGGTGATATTAAACGTAAAGAAATGCTCTCTGGACGTTTGGCAGATATGCATTCATATCTATTTATTGCTACGTCTATTTTAAAGTTTTATGAACATGGTTCAAAGACTGAAGCTGAACAGTTGCATGCGCAATTGGCTTTAGACAAAGCACTGTATCAGGCGCAAGAAGCATTTTATGGCCTGTTTGAAAACTTCCCTATGCGCCTTGCCGCAATATTAGTGAAATTCATCTGCTTCCCATTTGGTCGCCCACTGAACAAACCAAGCGATGAGTTAAAAAGAAAAGTGTCCGAAGCCTTTATGCAAGATAATGCTTTCCGTCAGCAACTAAAACAGCATGTACATTATTCTGTAGAACCAGATGATGTGAATGGCCGCATGGAAACTGCATTTTTACAATTACTTCGCATTGAACCACTGTGGGATAAATTTAAGAAGGCTGAATCTAAAGGCCAATTTAAAGGATTGAGCTTTGAGGAACATTTAACAGATGCTGAAGCGACTGGCTTTATCACTATTGAAGAAGTGCAACAATTGAAAAGCTACAACATTCAGCGCTATGACAGCATGCTGACCGATATTTTTGATGCAGAACTTCAAGATGAGCTTGAGCTGGTCAACCCACACGACGATAGCCAGCCTGAAAAACAGAATACATCTTCGCAAAATAGCAATGACGAGCCTGAGGCCTTCCTTCGCTTTTAAATAGTATTTTCAATTATTTTTGAAATCTTAACCCTTCGGTGATATTCGACTGCTGAAGGGTTATTTATACGACTATCAGCCAATGGCTTTGATCCCTCAGAGGTATAGGCTATAGCAGAAATATAAAAACCGAGGGTAAAAATGTCGCAACAAGATTATGAAAATGGCCTAAAAGTACGTACTGAAGTCATGGGGGAAAGTTTTGTTAAACGCGCACAAGACAATACCGTAGCATTTACGCAACCGTTACAAGATTGGATTAATGAACATGCATGGGGTTCAACATGGCAACGCGAAGGTGTATTGCCACGTAAATATCGCTCCCTCATTACCATTGCATTTTTAACCGCGCAAAAGAGCCCAACTGAACTCAAAGGCCATGTCCGTGGTGCATTAAACAATGGTGCAAGCGTGGAAGAAATTCAGGAAGTGTTATTACATAGCCTGCCATATTGCGGTGCACCTGCAACACAAGAAGCTTTTCGTGCAGCATTAGAAGTGATTAACGAATATCAAAAGCCTGAATAAAACAGGATTTGCCAATTCGAAATTAAAAACCGCAGTTCACTGCGGTTTTTTTATTTAAATACTCAGGTAGCCCAATGATCTGCCTGAAAGATTATGACAATTCAATCCGATTCATTTGCTCAAGGCTTTGTACCGCTGCAGAAAAATCCAAATCTTGCGCTTTAGATTTTTCAATACGGGTAAATTGTTGTTGCACCATTTGCATAGCAGGCAATTGAAGTTGCTCCTGCTGAATTAAATCTACTGCGATGCCGATATCTTTTTGCAGTAAATCCAGCGCAAAGGTTTTATTAAAGCCGCGGTTTAGGACACGTTGCGCCATAATATTTTCCGACATGCTACTTTTACCACTAGAATGATTAATACAGCTCAGCGCAGAAGCCAAATCAACCCCTTTAGACTTCAATAACGTCATACCTTCTGCTAGTGCCCATAAATGTGTCGCCATGAGCGTATTATTCACAGCTTTTACTGCAAAGCCTGAACCACTATCACCAACATGCTCAATCAAACCAGCAAAGGCTTGAATCACGGGCTTTGCTTGCTCAAAAGCAAGTGCATCGCCACCCACCATCACGGTTAAAGTACCATTTTCTGCACCAATGGTTTGACCAGACACAGGCGCATCTAAATAAGCGACGCCTATCGTTTGCAATTGTTTACTGAGTTTTTGCGCTGATTCTGGCACACCACTAGTGCAATCAATCCAAACACTACCCGCTTTAGGTGGATGTGCTTGAATTAATTGCTCTACATCTGCACTGGTGGGCAAGCAGGAAAATATGTAATCGGCTTGAACCGCTTGCTCAATTGTCACCGCTTGAGTGGCAAAGTGTGATGCGTGCTGTTGTGCTTTTGCTTCAGTACGATTCCAGACCAAAACATCTAAACCTGTTTTAGGTAAATGGGAAGCCATGTGCCAACCCATCGCGCCTAAACCAATAAATGCCACAGTTTGTTTCAAAATTATCTCCTAGTGGTGTACTACTGCTGGTGCAGCATCATCCTTAGATTCTGTAGATTCAACTGGTGCATCTTTTTCTTCACCACGGTTCAACATAAAGTTTAAGAAAATCGCAGCCAATGTTGCAGTACCAATACCGCCCAAATCAAAACTACCAATATGCAAACTAAAATTACCCGCCCCCATAATTAAGCTGACCGCAGCAATAATTAGTGTACTGTTTTTAGTGAAATCGACTTTATGATCGATCCAAATTTTAGCGCCAGCAATGGTGATTAAACCAAACACCACAATAGATGCACCGCCTAACAATGCCACGGGAATAGTGCTAATCACTGCACCAAATTTTGGTGATAAACCCAGTAAAACCGCAAATACCCCTGCCACTACAAACACCGTTGTTGAATACACTTTGGTGACCGCCATTACGCCAATATTTTCAGCATAAGTCGTCATACCTGTACCACCGACTGAAGCAGACATAGTCGTACACACGCCATCCGCTAAAAATGCACGGCCCATGTATGGGTCAAGGTTTTTACCCGTCATGGCAGATACGGCTTTAAAGTGCCCTAAATTTTCTGCCACTAAAATTAAAGCAACTGGAGCAATCAGCAACATCGCATTAGCTTCAAAGACAGGTGCATGGAATGTTGGTAAGCCAAACCAAGCGGCATTTGAAATTGCAGCAAAATCAATCGGCTTACCAAAGCCCATTAGATTTGTGAGCAAGAAATACAGCACATAAGCAGCAACAAGTCCCAACAACAAGAGTAAACGGCGTACCATACCGCGGGTAAATACCGCCACAGCACTGATACATAAAATGGTGACTACTGCCATCCACGTATCAAAAGTACTCGCAGATACGCTCTTAATAGTTACTGGCGCTAAGTTCAAACCAATAATCATCACAATGGCGCCCGTCACAATCGGTGGCATGAGTTTTTCAATCCATGCTGTACCTGTTTTCATTACCACAAGGCCAATACCTGCATAAATCAGACCGCATGCAATCGTACCGCCAAGCGCTAATGCAATATTTGGATTAGAACCGACACCGCTATATCCTGTTGCGGCAGCCACTGCACCAATAAAAGCAAAACTTGATCCCAAATAACTCGGCATGCGTCCGCCAGTCATCAGGAAGAATAAAATGGTGCCAATACCTGTTATAAAAATGGTCAGGTTCGGATCAAAACCCATCAGCAAGGGAGCCAGCACAGTCGCGCCGAACATGGCAAATGCGTGTTGCAGGCCCAAGACCATGCTCTTTGAAGGGGGTAAGTATTCGTCAGTTTGTACTGGCGTTGTATCTAGGTTGCCTGTATAAGGCTTAAATTTTGGAAACCACGGTTCTTTTGCGTTCATTCGGCTCCCCTCCTTCAGATGGGACTGGATCTTAGTTCATAGGTTGAGGTTCACAATAGCTACGATTGAAATACATCAAGGCATTCGCGCCTTCTTGACTCTGCATGGCTTTCACTTCGCAAATCAGTACATCATGGCTCCCCACAGACATGCTCTGTACTACTTCGCAATCGAAAGACACTAAAGCATCTTCTAAAACAGGCGCTTGCGTTATTAATGTGCGCCAAACACCATGCGAGAAACGTTCCAGCATTGGAGTTTTACCGCCAAAAATATTGGATAGATGACTTTGCTGTGCATGCAGCGTATTTACGCACAGCACTTTATTGGCTTTAAATGTTTCAAAGACAGATGCAGAGCGGTTTAAACATACCAATAATGTGGGTGGCATATCGGTCACGCTACACACTGCGGATGCCGTAAAGCCTGCTTGGCCAGCATCTCCTTGGGTGGTAATCACATTGACTGCTGCACCTAAATTGGCCATGCCTTGTCGAAAAGTGGCTTGATCGACCGCCTTACAGGTTTGCGCCTCTACCGTTTCGAGTGTCGGAATATGCGGTGTAGAAAACGTATGCATCGCATCCGATGTGCTAATTTTGCTGTTCATAGCCTGCTCCGCAGACTGAAAATACATGCCAAGTTCATCACTTAGCGTTTTCAGCCTAAGTTATTCATTTAGTTATACATGCACAATGGATGCAATTTCGACTAAAGCTTCGGGCTTTACTAAGCCCGTCTGCACGCAATAACGTGCTGGTTTATCCCCTGGGAAATATTCTGCATAGACCGTGTTAAATGCGGCATAGTCGGCCCAGTCTTTAAGAAAAATATGGTTAAAAGTCACGTCATCCATTGTGCCTCCAGCAGTTTCCAGCACCTTTTTAATGGTTTCTAAAATATGGCGTGCTTGGCCCGCACAATCACCAACGTGCACCACATTGTTGTTTTCATCAAATGCTAAAGTACCTGACACATAAACAATATTGTCTGCTTTGGTGGCAGGTACAAAAGGTGCGAGTGGTTTAGCCGTTCCTTCTGGAACAATGATTTCTTTTGGCATATTTGGAGCCTCTAAATGGTTGATCTGTATTTATGCTGATTTATCTAATTGCGCTTTGGGTTGAAATGTTTCGACAAAATTTGCCGTATCCGATACCCAGCCAAAGAATGTTTTAATATTAAATAGGCTCGCCTCATGTGCCTCTACTGGACCTGCTTGATAGCAGGCATCGTCCAAAGCCACACCAAAATATTCAAGGAAGAAACCGTCACGTAAGGTTGATTCCACACACACATTGGTCGCTATGCCAACAAACACGAGGTTACGAATTCCTCTGCAACGAAGCATGCTGTCTAAGGCTGTGTTGAAGAAACCGCTATAACGTGGCTTTTCAATGACTAAGTCATGATCCAAAGGTTGCAGTTCATCAATTAACTCAAAATCCCAATGACCTTTAGCCAGTAATGTGCCTTGCAAATCAGGATTTTTACGCATAGTTTTTAAGGCATTGGATTTATGAAAATTCGGTGAATCTGCACCGCCCGCTTCACGGTATTGTTCATCCCAACCATTTTTAAAATAAATCACTTGAATGCCAGCAGCATGCGCTACATCAACTGCTTTTTTTATATTTTCGACCACAGGTTTGGTTTTAGAGACATCAAAACCTGCCAAGTCCAAATAGCCACCCTGAGATGTATAGGCATTTTGCATATCAATCACAATCAGCGCCGTTTGCTCAGGTGCCAGCATAATGGACTCTGGTGCTGCCACAAGGCACTTGCCAGTTCCTGCTTTGGCTGTAAAAGTGCTACATACGGTATCTTTGCTATTTAATTCAATCATGCTGATTTCTCCAGTACAGAAAGTGGTGCTGGGTCAGCGTCAACCACGATGTCTTGACGGCTTTTCATTAAAGGCTGAATGCGCTGGCCAAAATCTTCTACACCTTGAATAAAATCATCAAAGGTCAGTAAAATACCGCCTGTGCCTTCAATCTCATCCAGTTCATCTAGCATTTTTGCAACATTTTCAAATGAACCCACCAATGTGCCCATATTGATGTTCACAGGCGAAACACTCGAAGCCATTTGGCGAATATTGGTATCCGCACCTGATTTGGTGTCTTTGCCACCTTGATTCATTAACCAATTAATGGCTTCAATGTCTGCGCCATCGTTATAGCTTTGCCATTTTGCAAATGCAGCTTCATCTGTTTCAGCTGCAATCACCATAAACAGCACATAAGTCTGTACATCACGTCCCGTCGCATCGGTATGTGTTTTTAAACGGTCATTAATTTCTGCATACGCAGTTGGTGTATTTAAACCTTTACCAAAGACAAAGTTATAATCTGCATATTGTGCGGAAAATGCTAAGCCTGCATCGGACTGACCTGCACAAATAATTTTCATATCTGCTTGCGGTTTTGGGCTTACACGGCAATCTTCCATTTGGAAATGATCGCCTTTAAAGTCTGATTTTCCTGTCGCCCAAAGTTCGCGTAATACCTGTACATATTCAGATAAATATTCATAACGTTGAGCAAAGTATTCATCGCCCGGCCACATGCCCATTTGGGTATATTCTGGCGCTTGCCAGCCCGTTACGACATTTAGGCCAAAGCGCCCATTGGAAATCGAATCAATGGTCGAAGCCATACGCGCTACAATTGCGGGTGGCATTACCAGCGTTGCTGCAGTTGCATAAATTTTAATTTTGCTGGTAACTGCGGCTAAGCCCGCCATTAAAGTAAATGTCTCGAGGTTATGATCCCAAAATTCAGTTTTTCCCCCAAAACCGCGTAATTTAATCATCGACAATGCAAAGTCAAAACCATAATGTTCTGCGCGTTGCACGATCTGTTTATTCATTTCAAAACTAGGTTTATACTGTGGCGCATTTTCAGAAAGTAGCCAGCCATTATTGCCAATTGGACAGAAGACACCGATTTTCATAGACACCACCTCTTTTTACATTTTGATAAAAAACAGCTGTTTTTAATCAGCCTTTCATTCTTAATGAATATTTAGCAAATGCTGTGCCAAATATATTTTATCTATATTTATCAAATATTTAATATTTTTATATTTTACTTTTTAGTAAAAAACAATACCTAGCACTGTGATCTGTTTTAGGTAGTTCTGTATTAAAACAGTGCACATTGCGACCTAAGATACAGCTAGGCACACCATCAGATCATGTATATTTCACTCAATCTGAAAATTTAACTTTCATTAAAAAAACCCGAATAAAAATTCGGGTTTTTTAAGCTAAAATGAATAGGTAGCAAAATTATGACTGTAGTAAAAAATCCAGCAATGCCTGATTGATTTGAGCCGTCTGCGTATGCGTTGATGCATGAGCACCCTGTGCAAAAATACTCAGTTGGCCATGGCCAATTTGCTGTTTTAAGTCTGCTGACTTTTGCACAGGAACTAAAAAGTCATCCTGATTGGCCACGTAGTGCATACGTATATGTGCTAAAGCCTCAACATGTGCATGCCCCACTTTAAACTGTTGTAATGCATTTAACCGCGCTAAAATATTTTCATGCGGTGGAAACTGACTAAGCTGAGCATTTTCAGCCTGTGTGAGCTGTTCAATATGTATTGAAATCCACTGTGGCGGATATAAAAACAAAGCTTGAGCTCGTACATAAGCCTCTGCACCACTGTTTTTTAATAAGCTAATACGTGCTTGAAAACATTTCTGCGTATGCGGGTCTAATTCATTCCATGCATTAATGGGCGTTAGACTTTTCATAGTTAATGGAAGTTTTTGTTGAGTAATCAAACGCGCTAGTTCTATACCAATATGCCCGCCTAACGCATGCCCAATAAAGTGAAATGTGGAAATTTCAGTATCTAATAGAATGTTTAGCAGTTGCTCTGCCATCAGTTGCATGCTGTATTCTTGTGGAAGGTGCGTTGCACCCGCATGACAGCCCTCTTGGTCATAAAGCACCACATGAAAATGTTGCTGAAAGGCGTTAATTTGAGGCTGCCAAAATGCGCCATGCCCGCCTAAACCTGATGAAAATACCACATAATCTGCATGTGGATTGAGCATACAGCGATGAATCTGATAGTGCATTGAATGGCCTTTATAAGATATATATTTTACCATTTAGCAAAATATGTGCCTATTTCATGCCGTTTCAGTTTGCCACTGAGCAATAGGTTTAAATCCAGTAAACATTAAAGCTATAAAAAAATTCGTTTACTTCAAAACGCACTTGATAACCCAGCTGTGTTAATTCCGCAGACAAAGCACGAATTTGATCTAAAGGTAAATGCTTAGGCAGTACAGTAAAAACTGCAGTATTGCCCTGTTTGGCATTGCTTTCAATTTGTTGTGCTAAACGCATTTTGTATTGCTCAATATTTAAATTGGCATGTGTAGAAAATTCTTTTGCTTCTTTTGCGCTAATAAAGCTCATTTTTATGCTCTTCAGTTGTTATTTTGACTTAAATATAGCCTAACGCAATTTTATTCATACTGCTTATTTTGCAACCAAAATTTACATCAGCTGTTCTTTTATTGTTGAGTTATTATCGGCTATTTAAACATTATGCAAAAAAAGCACCTTTTCAGGTGCTTTCAATATAAATCGAATTAACGTGGTAAAGGAATATATTGCGAATTTGAATTACGACTTTTCACTTTACGTTCAGTAATACCTACTGTTAAGTTCATTGGTTTTCCATCACGCTCAATAGACAATGTTACCGTCGTGTTTGGTGCTTGGAATGCAACGTAGTTAATTAGATTTGATGGAGATGTCATCTGTTCATCATTCACTTTCAAAATTTTATCACCACGCTTTAAGCCTGCCACTGCAGCAGGACCACCATCCTGAACATCCGCAACAATTACCCCAGTTTGCTGTTTCGCATCAAACACATCATCATTTGTCACAGACTGTACACTAATACCAATATAACCGCGTACAACACGTCCATCTTTTAAAATGGCATTCATAATCTGCTGACAAATTTTGGCTGGAATAGTAAAACCAATTCCTAAAGAACCACCAGATTGTGAGAAAATTGCTGTATTCACACCAATTAAATTACCCGCAACATCAATCAGTGCGCCACCCGAATTACCTGGGTTAATAGCCGCATCTGTTTGAATAAAGTCTTCATAGGTATTAATACCTAGTCCAGAACGACCAGTGGCTGAAATAATGCCTTGAGTCACTGTTTGACCCACACCGAATGGATTTCCAATAGCAAGCACCACATCACCCACTTCATTACCACTTAATTTAAATGGCAATACAGGCAGATTATTTAAATCAATTTTGATGACCGCTAAATCTGTATCTGGGTCTGTACCAATCACTTTTGCTGAAGCACGTCGGCCATCACGTAGCGCGACAACAATTTGGTCAGCCTGTTCAATAACGTGGTTATTCGTCAAAATATAACCATCTGGGCGTACAATCACACCAGAACCTAAGCTGTTTTCATTAGGATCTTGGCTTTGACCATCTGGCAGTTGATTACCAAAAAACTCTCTAAAGGCAGGATCATTGAGCAGAGGATGCTCTAATTTCTTCACTTTTTGCGTGGTAAAAATATTCACGACCGCGGGTGCTGCCACTTTAACCGCGGCACTATAAGACACCACACCACCTGTACGCGTTGTATCAATGAGTGGTTCAAGCTTTTCTGCAGGCATTTTTACCCCATCAGCCGCCACAGGCGCTTGGGGTTTTTGAAGTTGATGCCAGCCGAAAAAACCTAAAATCACAATAATGAGTAACACCCAAGGTAACCACGTAAAGGTCCGGCGCACGCTTATATCCTCTAAAATATTTTTAATTTATTTGATGACTCAGTCATTTAGCTTATATTGTAATGCAAAAAAAGCTGTTCTTATTAAAATAAACACAGAGTTTTGTCATGCTTTAGTTACAATTAAAGGCATATCAGGACCGCTGAAATACTGAGAATTTTAAAGAGATGTTTATGGCGCAATTAAACGAAATTATTCAATGGTGTGATCAAACTTTAAAATCGCGTGAATTTAAAGATTACGCACCCAATGGCCTGCAAATTGAAGGCAAAGCTGAAGTACATAAAATTCTGTGTGCAGTCACTGCATCGCAAGATGCTATTAATGCTGCTATTGCAACTGGCGCAGATATGCTTTTGGTGCATCATGGCTATTTTTGGAAAGGTGAAGCCTACCCCATTACAGGTATGCGTGGAAAACGCATTAAAAGTCTAATTCAGCATAATATTTCATTAGTGGGTTATCACTTACCTTTAGATAGTCACCCTACGCTTGGAAATAATGCAGCCATTGCAGATATTTTAGAATTAAAAAATATTGAAGCCTTAGATCCAACTGAGCGTAACCCAATTGGCAACATTGGCTATCTAGCAGAAGCAATATCTCCTGAAGCATTTCAAGTATTGCTCTCTGAACGTTTAGGCTTTAATGCCATTCACCTCCCAGCAGATAAAAGTACGATTCAAAAAGTGGGCTTCTGCACAGGCGGTGCGCAAGATTATATTTCTAAAGCCTTTGAGCAAGGCTGTGATGCCTATATCTCTGGCGAAGTTAGCGAACGTACATTTTATGAAGCCAAAGAATTAGATGTACATTACTATGCCTGTGGCCACCATGCGACAGAGCGTTATGGTGTGCAACGCTTAGCAAAAGCAATTTCTGAACAATTCAATATTGAATCGAGTTATTTCGAATTAAATAACCCGATCTAATACAATCTGGCTGAACTGCACGGGCTTTATGTACAGCCTGTGCAAGTTCGTTCCGTTTTAAATTATAAAAATATCTACAATAATCGTATTTTCAAGGTTAAGTCCTCTTTCACTCCTTTTTCTTAAAAAGATTTGCTATTCAAAGCAAGACACTTAAAACAATTTAGACCGCTCAAAAAAAAGTAAATGAAAAACATATTGATTCTCATTAACTATTACATAGATAATAAATGTGTTTTATTTACTATTCGATTGTTACTATAAATTGGAAAAAAGGAATCCTAGCAATGGCTTATACTTTACCAACGCTTCCCTATGCCTATGATGCACTTGAGCCAAATATTGATGCAAAGACGATGGAAATTCACCATAGTAAGCATCATCAAACTTATATCAACAATATTAATGGTGCTATTGAAGGCACTGAATGGGAGAAGTTAGCCGTTGAACAGCTGGTTGCTCAAGTCAGTTCTTTGCCTGATCATTTAAAAAATACTGTGATTAATAATGGTGGTGGCCATGCCAATCACTCACTTTTTTGGACTGTTATGAGTCCACAAGGTGGAGGTCATCCACACGGTCCTGTGGCAGAAGCGATTGAAAAAGATATTGGTGGCTTTGATGCTTTTAAAGATGCATTTACCAAAGCCGCTATTAGCCGTTTTGGCAGTGGCTGGGCTTGGCTAAGCCTCACACCTGAGAAAAAAGTCATTGTGGAAAGTAGCGCCAATCAAGACTCTCCTCTCATGCACGGTAATATTCCACTGTTGGGCTTAGACGTTTGGGAACATGCATATTATTTGAAATATCAAAACCGTCGCCCTGAATATATTGCTGCATTTTATAACGTTGTTGACTGGAATGAAGTTAACCGTCGCTATGACGAGGCCTTAAAAGCTTAATCATGATGCCTACATTGGCATAGCTCTGTGCCATTTTCACAACCGCAATGGTCTGTATTTCTAATTCGCTAGATATTATGCTGAAGAAAAACTACGTTGCGGCTGTGTACGCTATATGTCTTGTACTGAAGTTTTTTGCATATTTTGTGTATTAAAAGACTGCCATATTGTCTATAGAATCATTTACAATAAAAGGCACTACATTTAAAACCCAGCTTAATTGCAAGGAATTTAAAACATGACAACGATTACTTTACCAGCGTTACCATACGGTTACGAAGATCTTGCTCCGCACATCAGCAAAGAAACTCTAGAATTCCACCACGACAAGCACCACAATACTTATGTTGTTAACCTAAACAACCTAATTAAAGGTACTGATCTTGAAGGTAAAACTCTAGAAGAAATCATCAAAGCTTCTGCTGGTGATGCATCTAAAGCAGGTGTATTTAACAATGCTGCGCAAGTTTGGAACCACACATTCTACTGGAACTGTATGGCTAAAAACGGTGGCGGTAAAGCAACTGGCGCTTTGGCTGCTAAAATTGACGAAGCTTTCGGTTCTTACGAAAAATTCGCTGAAGAGTTTGCTGCAGCTGCAACAACTCAATTCGGTTCAGGCTGGGCTTGGTTAGTTGCTGACGAAGTAAACGGTAACTTGTCTATCCTTAAAACTTCAAATGCTGACACTCCACTTGCACACGGTAAAGTTGCAGTGTTGACAATCGACGTTTGGGAACACGCTTACTACATCGACTTCCGTAATGCTCGTCCTAAGTACATCTCTACTTTCCTAGAAAGCCTAGTAAACTGGGATTACGCAAATGCTAAATACGCTGGTCAAGAAGCTGGTGTTGAAAAATAAGAGTTTTAATCTTATTTAAAGTATAAAAAATCACCCGCTTTAGGGTGATTTTTTATTGGCTACGATCTTTAATCATGAATATAGATCCAGCCCTTTCTTTTAGCTTTAGATATAATTTACAACGAAAATATATTCTATTCATTTTAGAATGATATAAATGTATTTAGCTTAATAAGTTCAGTACAGCATAGTACATTCCAGATGTTCCTATCAATGTTAGCCATACAGGTATGTTCGTTCGAAGCAAACCAATAACACATACAATAAATAGGATATCCATCCATTGAATCACATACTTTTGGGTCATTTGTATTAATAAACATAGCAATATCCCCACCACTGCAGCATTTACTCCTGCAATGGCTTGATAAATTTTCTTTTGTTTAACAACCCAAGACCAATAAGGCAATACACCAAAAATTAGAAGAAATGATGGTGTGAAAATTACGACTGTGGCAATAATCGCGTTTAATATTACAGAATGAGTCATCGGTAGCAATGCGCCAATATAGCTAGCGAAGCTAAATAATGGACCAGGCATAAGTTGTGCAAAGGCATAACCTAAATCAAATTTTTCATTGGACATAAGTCCCGTCATTACAAAATCTTGATGTAATAGTGGCAAAATAATATGCCCACCCCCAAATACGAAAGAAGCTGTGTGATAGAAGCTCACAAAGCTTTTAATGAGCACACTTGGATGCATATTTTGCAACAAGGGAAACACTAAGAATGGGATAAAAAATAAAATGAGCCAAATATATGCATGCTTTTTTCGAACGGGTACTAATAATTTTTGACTTATTTTTTGTGTTGTAAATTGCTCTTCTATTTTAAAGTATTTAGCCACAACAACTCCCACCAATCCTGCAATCACAATGACAAGTATTTGGTTGAGGGCTAAAGGCACAAAGTAAAGAAATAGAGCTGTAAAGCTCATTAAAATGTATTGCCATAGTTGCTTACATAAACTACGCAACATCTGCCAAAATGCCCAAGTCACTACTGCTAATACAATTAATTGAATAACATGAAAAAATTGAGATGTTAAATAAGGGAATAATTGCACACCCAAAACGGCCACCACGGTCATAATTATTGCTGATGGCAAAGTAAACCCTAACCATGCACAGACTGCGCCTAAATAGCCCCTGCTCACATAGCCTATTGCAAGTCCCATTTGGCTACTCGTTGGACCTGGTAAAATTTGTGCTAAGGCTAATAATTGTGCATATTGTTGTTCATCTAACCACTTCAACTGTTGTACAAAAGTTTTATGAAAAAAAACTAAATGCGCAGCAGGGCCACCAAAGGCTACGCAACCCAATTGAAAAAATATGAGAAAAATTTTGCTATAAGAATGCGAATTGAGTTGATGACCCATAAATATAAATAACCTATTTTTTAATTTGGCTAGCATCATAACCAACTCTGTTTACAACATATTTACACTTTGTGAGCTCATATACTTCTATGATGAGAAAGAAATGATTACTCTTTCATTTAAACCTCATCTCCATGTGTGCAAAATAGTGGCACTCTTTCTCATCGCTATTTCTGCTATAGCCTTGTACGCCCATCATGTTGAAGTACCATGTGACTTAGGCATATTTTTCTTTTAGCTGAACTGCATATAAAAGTTCAGCGCTTAAAACCATACACTAAAAAATAAGCAACTATGCTTATGATAAAAGCTTAAAAGAATCAATATTTAAGCGATGTAAAAGAATTTGCACAATAAAAAAACGTTTAAACCATTTTTCATTTTATTTTTCTTGACCCATCTAAAATTCATCCCTAAAATGCGCATCAGATTCTCCAATAGCTCAGTCGGTAGAGCGACGGACTGTTAATCCGCAGGTCCCTGGTTCGAGCCCAGGTTGGAGAGCCATCTATTCTTCCATAGCTCAGTCGGTAGAGCGACGGACTGTTAATCCGCAGGTCCCTGGTTCGAGCCCAGGTGGAAGAGCCAGATTCAAAAAAGCCCAAGCAGTTAAGACTTGGGCTTTTTTATGTCTAGATTTTAAGGTAAATCCCATAGATGGAATGAAATACGCCCTTATTCAAAATCGAAGTCTACATCCCATAACTTACTTTTAATTAGTGACTTACTAAAAACATATTTATTAATAAACTCCAATATAAAATATGCATTTTATTTAATCAGATTTAATCTTCTTGACTGTTTTTAAATCATTTAATCTTAAAATAAGGATTTTTTTCATTTAAACCCTTGACCCATTACACTTTGACGCATAGAATCCGTTCCAGATTCTCCCATAGCTCAGTCGGTAGAGCGACGGACTGTTAATCCGCAGGTCCCTGGTTCGAGCCCAGGTGGGAGAGCCAAAATTCTGAAAAAGCCCAAGCAACTAAGACTTGGGCTTTTTTATTACCTGTTGTTTTATCTATACATCTATAGCACTTTTATATTTCACCAAAACTATAACTCTGTGCTCACTAAACCCAGCTAAGCCACTTCAGCTCAATTAAAATATTTTCTGTACTTTATATTTGGCTTTTATCCGTACTTAATTCAATATATTTTAAAACATGGCCCACATAATATGGACAATCACACATGGAACTTCCTTGGCTGAAATCGATGATTTTTTGGAGTATCTTAATTATTGCTCTATTGGGTATATTTCAATGCACGCAGCGGACTGAAAATAAAAAGCAAGCCTCGACTTCAATGTATGAGCGCCTGTACCAATGCGCAAAAGAATTACCCACAACGCAGAAAAGCACACTTCAAAATATTCAAAAGCAGATTCAACCCAATATGACACAACAAGAACTCATGACACTTATCTCAAGTTGTCGTAAAACTATTCCTTCTCAAAGCACTGAAACGTATATCAATGCCATTAAAAAACTGTCTTAAAAACACTTCATTTCATATTTTGATTATTTTTAATACACTAAATTCAATTTAAATCATTTTTAGCGCTGAATAGCTTGACCAAACTGCATTTGGCACATAGAATTCGTTTCAGATTCTCCCATAGCTCAGTCGGTAGAGCGACGGACTGTTAATCCGCAGGTCCCTGGTTCGAGCCCAGGTGGGAGAGCCAAAATTCTAAAAAAAGCCCACGCATTATGACGTGGGCTTTTTCTTATGTGTAAGTTTTAACGTGCCCGACTTAAATCAACTTATATTTTTTATTATCGGCTGTTTAGCAAGTTTCGCTTTGCTGTGCATGTTGTTTCCCAAGTTCTTCTATCGTAAGCAAAAGTTCTATCCACGTCGTGTCATTACGAATTTTGAAAGCAAAATGTATGCACGACTATTACAAGCCTTTCCCCAGCATCATGTCTTTGCTCAAGTTGCTTTCAGCGCACTGATCACTAATCATCAATACAAAATCCGCAATCTCTTTAATCGTAAAGTCACAGATTTTGTGATTTTAGACCAAGACTTTAATGTCGTGGTCATTATAGAACTGGATGACCCTTCGCATTTAGGTAAGGAAAAACAAGATGCAGAACGTGATGCGATGCTCGAAGAAGCAGGCTATCGAGTACTCCGCTATACCAGTATTCCAACTGTCATTACGCTCAAAAACGATATTCTTCGCTAGTTAGATCCCGTATAGCACTCACTGGATATAATAAGCTTTATACAGACCTGTTCAGATCTATGATAAAGGCAGAAAATTGACATTAAAAAAGCCAATCATCTGATTGGCTTTTGAATAAGCTTTTGAGCAAAAATTCAGTTCTACTTCGCTACTGTAATCGTATCGACTTCCGAGCTGGCTTGTGTTGCTTGTGCTGCATCACGTGCTTGTATACGCGCTAAATTTTCAGCTTTAATTCGTGCATATTCAGCCTGATTTTTTTCATCACTGGTGACTGCCAAATAAGCCATACTGAGTAAGAACACAGGTATGAGCAAACCCAACGACATGAGAATAATCATTTTCTTTTGATTTGGCTTTGCCTCAGATGCAGACATCTAAACCTCTATTGGATAGTTACACTATTCGGTGGCCATCCAATATAACAAAAATTTAAAAAGCCACAACCAATATGCATACATGCACTCTATACGAATTTATACCAACATCAGATGATATAACTCATATAAAGTGAGCTTAGGCATTAGGTACGCAATTGGACACGATCTAGCACGCATTGCAAGGTTGTCACATAATCAAAGTCAGACATTGGCTTTTCAGCCATACGCCATGCTACATAGCCATCTGGACGCACTAACACCGCACCTGCTTCATGCACTTCAGATTTCGCATTCCATGTACCATAAACATCACGATAGTCACGTGAGCCAATTTGCACCACATCTAAATATGGCAACTCAAGGGCTTCTGTAGCCTGTTTCCAGCCTGTCCCAGATAAGCCAGTCAACAAAGTAAAACGCCCCTGCCCCGTGATATCTAGCGTTGAACGTTTTTGACCTTTTGCATTGATTAACCACGTATGCGGTACTTTTGCACCTGGGCGCGTTGTTGCCTGCAAATACAACTGCGGGTCTCGCTTAAAGATTTCTTCAGCATCTTCAGCAATAACAGCACCCGATACATAGCGTTGATTCAACTCTGTGCCCTGTGCATTAAATTCATAATGCTTAATTTCGAGTGCTTTAAACAATTGCTCACGGATTTTAGCAGCCTCTTCTGTTTCTGCAAAAATACGCTCTAACATTTGCGCCTGTGTCGTTACACCCTGATCAAAACCAAACACATCTTTTAAGTGTTTATAATCAAAACGAGATTGATTGGCACGTGCGACAATCTGCTTACCTACAGGCGCACGTTCCGTGGTATAGCTTTCTAGCAAGCTATCTTTTGCCCAGCCTTTTACTGCATAAGCTAATTTCCAAGCCAAGTTAAATGCATCTTGCATACAGGTATTTGAGCCCAAACCACTTGAAGGTGGATGACGGTGTACGGCGTCTCCCCCGCAGAATACGCGACCCACTGAGTAATTAGTTGCCCATGTTTGGTTCACATACCAGTAAGAAACTTTTTCAATTTCTACATCTGCAATTTCAGCACCTACAAATGCATTTAGTCGAGCACGTACCTGTGCTTCTGTCACTTGGGGTTCACCTTGATCGATATCAAAACCCCAGCCCATAATCCACTGGTTCCAAGGCGTAATCGCACGCAGTAGCCCCATACCAATATCACCAAAGCCCGCCTCAGGATTGACAATCCACTGTAAAATCGCTGGACGATGTTGCACATACTGAGATAGATCGGCTTTAAAAGTGACATAAACCGTACCTGCACGCGACATCACACCTTCTAATGGTAAGTTAAGTTGCTCAACAATTTTAGAACGTGCACCATCCATACCCACCAAGTATTTCGCACGCAGGCTAAACTCTTGCTGTGTTGCATGATTAAAGAAAACTGCCGTCACGCCATCTTTATCTTGGGTATGTGACATATATTCTGTGTTGAAATGATAGATTGCTCCCCGCTCACCCGCATTTTTAACCAGTAATGCTTCCATCTTGGGCTGAATCAAATCAACCAATGGGCATGGACTACCTTCCACATAATCACCATGGCGCTCATCCCCTGTGCCCCATGCGCTCATACGGGCAATTTCCTCACCCACCAAGCTGGTTGTAATTAAACTTTCACCCATTTCTGCCCATGGCGTCGCAATTTCTTTCACTTGCTCTTCAATGCCTAAATCACGCAATACTTCCATCGCGCGCTGATTGGTAATGTGAGCACGCGGGCTGTTTGCCAGCCAATTAAATTGAGTAAACAATTGCACTTTTAAGCCATAGCTTGCTAAAGCCAAACCCAAAGTCGAACCCGCAGGCCCTGTGCCTACTACTAAAACATCCGTATCGTATTGCTTTGACATCTTTTACTCCGCCACTTCGCATCTATAAACAGGTGTGACCACCAACTGTAATCACTGAAGTGTAAAAAAGATTTTAAGCTCACCAAACACCCAGACATTTAAACGATAGTTGCATAGGCTTTTTATCTACATTCGGCCATAATTTCCATGATTTATTGTTTTACCGTTATCTGCATTTGTTAACTTTCTTCCGCAGAGGCCCGTGCTATGGAATTGCGCCATCTCAAATACTTTGCTGCCGTGGCACAATACGGTAGCTTTACTAAAGCTGCCGAACATCTATTTACGGCACAGCCCTCGCTGAGTCAGCAAATTAAAGATTTGGAAGCAGAAGTAGGTGTTCAGCTGATTGACCGCTCAAGCAAACAAATTAAGCTCACCGATGAAGGCCAAGCCTTTTTAGTGCATGCACTCAATGCCATAGAAAGCGCTCATTTAGCGACATCAGCGGCGCAACAAGTTGCGCATCTAAAAAACAATCAGATTCATATTGGTTTTTTAAATGTGGCTGAGCTGAAAATCATGCCACTGATTTTGGATAAACTAAAACGTCAAATCCCCAACATCGCTATTCATATTCAAAGCCTGACCTGTTTAGAACAAATTCGTAAACTCAAAAAATCAGAGTTGGACATCAGTTTTACTCGCTATGCGATTCAGCATGATGACTATGAAAATTTAGCGCTCATGACCGAAAAAATTTATGTGGTTGCTTCAAAAAAACTACATAGCAGTGGCCATGTCTTAAGCAAAAGTTACTTAAGTAAACAAAAGATGATTATGTGTGAGCAAAGTGCTTCACCAGTATTTTATGACAATATTAATCGTATTATTGCTTTAGAGCAGTTACCACAGCAACAAATGCATTGGGTGACCAATGTGCTACAGCATATCAACTTAATTAACATGGGCATGGGCTATAGCTTTGCGCCCGAATATTTACTTAAATTTTTAAATGAAGATGTGCAAATTATAGAAACAGATTTCAACATCGAGGCACTTAAGCTGTATGCCAATTATAAGAAAAACTCTCAGCATCAGGCTCTACAACTGATTTGCACTGAACTCAAAACCGCATCTCAGCACAATCTACAAATATAAAAAGGAGCCAAAGCTCCTTTTTATTATTTCATCTATTAATTCGAGGCAGCAACTCCAGTACAGTGCTCACTCTTGCTGGCATCCTTCTGGGCGCTGGTTAATACAATACCCGTACCCGCAGACATATTGGCTTGAATAAAATCTACCGCCTCAGCATTTTTACAAATAATAGCTTGTGTATGGGTCGCATTTGCTACGATATCCATTTTGTAAGCATCTGCATAATTGGCTTGTGGGAAATACTGCGTTGCTTTTAGCTTCATATTATTAAATACGGCTTGCGTCATTTGTGGTAAAACTGCCTGATCATTTCCACCTTGAATAATATATACAGGTGCTTTAATCACTTGAGCAGCTGTTGCATTGGTCGCTGGCTGATTATCCGCTAAAAATTTCTGTACCACTGGATCAGACTCAATTTTGCTTAAATCAATACCATATTGTGAGATTAAATGCGTTGGATCTTTTAAAAATGCGAGTAAACCAGCTTTAAATTGCTCTTGTAGTCCTTTGGCCGTATCTGGCGCCGCATAACTTAAACATGCACCTTCTTCACCTGTACGACCATACGCATTTTCAGCAATTAGGCCCGCATCCGCAGTAAAGATAGATTTTAAATCATAATCTGGTTGATAGGCCTTAATCCCTGAAGTAGTTAATGCTGCATAAGCTAAAAGCTCTGCATAACCATCCGCAATTTGCCCAATCATTGCTTCGCTTTGCGCCACATTAATCTGTTGTTTTGATAATGCATCACGTACCTGCAATAATTTATCATCTAATATATTGTAGGTTTTAAATACACCAGTGGTATTTTTTGCAGGATCGAGATAAACCTTAATAATTTCCCCTAAGCTTGATGCTGGCGCTGCTGCAACTGCACCCTTATAGTTACTATCCGTATTGGAAAATTCAGCTGTACCCAACGAAGCATGGCCACCTTGTGATTGACCAATTGACATCCATTGAGCATTGAGCTGAGTGCCATAATGCTCTTTGGCTGCTTTTACTGCAGTAATTGCTGAATTGGCTGCACTAGATAAATTAAGATATGGATGAACTCCAGCTGTACCCAATCCTTCATAATCAGGCGCTACAATCACATAGCCAGCAGCTAAGAGTGTATCTGCAAGTATTTTAAAGCGTGGATGGATTTTGTTTTTACTTGGTGCACAATCATCACCCGCACCAACCGTTCCATGCTCCCACACCACCACACGATAACCATCTTTCGGCTGTGTTACTTTTGGAAATAATACCAAGGCAGTTGCTTGAGCAGATTTGCCTTGTAAATTAGTCATGTTGTAAGTCATGACTTTAATAGAAGACGTATTATCAACTGCATCTAAGCTGTAGTTTGCCTCAGATACGTAGCTTGGTGTTTGATTTTGGTCAGATGCTGATGTGTCATTATCATCATTACATGCAGTTAAGGACAGCAGTGAAACTGTCGCTGTCAACGCTACTGCTATTTTTGAAAGTTTCATAAAATATCCTTTTTAATCATTATTTTTAAGCATGAATCTACACGCTGTTTTATTAAGGCATAAAAAAAAGCACCCGAATAGGATGCTTTATGCCAATTTATGCTTTTAAGATCAATAATCTTAAAGCACCAAAGCCATGAAAATACCACAGAAAATTAACAAACCGACCCAACGATTGTGACGAAATGCCCAAAAACACCATTGAGGATCTCGATGACGCGTTTTGCTCCATTGATAAATAAAATCAATAGCCACAACAAACAAGGCAATTAAACCAAATGGGAAAAATAAATTTTCGATATATAAAGCTGAACCAATCAATATCAGGCTAAAGACCTGTAAAACAGAAATGATCTCAATATCATATTTGCCAAATAAAATTGCGGTAGATTTCACCCCAATTTTTAAATCATATTCACGGTCAGTAATGGCATATTGCGTATCATAAGCCACAGTCCACGCCAAATTACCAAAATATAATAACCAACAGGTTAAATCTGGTGTTTGTCCAACTGCTGTATAGGCCATGGGAATCGACCATGAAAATGCTGCTCCTAAAAACACTTGTGGCAGATTGGTATAGCGTTTCATAAATGGGTAAATGAAAGCCAATGCTAATGCACCAAAAGACCAGTAAAAAGTTTCAATCGGCAAGAAAAATAAGGTACATGCACTCGCAAGCACCAAAAAAAGAAACACATAAATTGCTTCTTTGGCACTAATGACACCTGTTGCCAACGGACGGCTTTTCGTCCTTTCAACAGCACCATCTACTTTACGGTCTGCAAAATCATTAATCGCACAGCCTGCAGCACGCATAAATATGGTGCCCAAAATCATTGGAATGAGAATACTGAGTTGCGGTGTGCCCTGATTAGCAATCCAAAGCGCCCACATCGTCGGCCAAAATACCAATTCTGTGCCAATCGGCTTATCAAAACGGCATAAATAATAATAAGCTTCTAAACGCTGACGCCAAGTAATCGGATGCGCGACTGTCATGATGGTCCTTAACTCAATGTTCTGAAAAATTACTGCTGAATATACTGCTCAAATGCAGGCAAAAATGTTTCCTGCACAATAAATTTACAGCCGTGCCAAGTATAACAGCTCTGGCGTGTCCAGCCATCTTCAAGCAACAGCACACGGCGCTCACACGCTGGTGTAGTACGTTGAAATAAAAAATGTCCAATTGGTTTTTTGCCTATATGCTGAAATATTCGCGCACGGCCTTGTAAGCTCTGTATTGGAAAAATACTTTTGGCTTTCACCCAAGGCTTTGCCTCACAGCCATATAAATGACTTTCACGTACCCAAGCCGTATGATGTGCCGGCATTTGCATCCACTGCGCATCGGCTAAGCTTAATCGCTGAAAATGCTCTGCGTTCGGCTCCACCTTAAATATGCCTTGTGCCAAATCCGTTAATTGCTGTGTTAAGGAACCCGATGCATACAGCCATTTTGTTAATTCCGCAGGTATTCTCCGATCCCGCATTTGGCTTTGCTGCTGTTGCATATTCAACCTTCCTTCAATCATTAGCTGTAGTGTAGCTGACTGAAGTGTATTTTTCATGGCTAGCCCAGTTTTTTCGTCACAGCTGTTCAGATTTTGCCAAGCCGTGCGTTATCACTCATAGGCAACGTTTTATTTTTAGAGAGCTCTAAATGGGTACATAGTATTAAACAACCAAATCAATAGTATGACCAACAATAAACCACTCACGACTTTTAAAATATTCAAGCAAAATAAATGACCTATTTACAGGTCATTTATTTATAAAAAGGTTAAATTAAAAATTATCGGTCTTAGCTATCGTTTCAAACTTGCCTTGAGCATTTTTAATTAAAACCAGTCCTTCTGTACTAATATAAAAAATTTCAGGGTAGTCAAAATCTAAAGCCAACTCTGGATTTTTCAGCGCTACAAATTGGGCCTGCTTATAGCCTTCTACGGTACGACCAATCTCTAAATAAGTGACTTCTGAAAAGTTAAGTTTAAATCCCTTCTCCTGATCTGCAGGATCAATCCAAGGAAAAAAACCTGTATGTTTTTTGCGTGGTTTTGCCATATTGCGATATTCATTCAAATCTTTGTTTTATCTTAACGCATCCCATAAAAAAGACCCGCACAAGGCGGGTCTTTTTTTACAGTGAAATTCTTTACAGAATTACAAGCTGTAGTACATATCAAATTCAACTGGGTGAGTAGTCGTGTTAAGACGACGAACTTCTTCAGTTTTAAGTTCGATGTACGCATCAAGCATTTCTTTAGTGAACACACCACCTTTAAGAAGGTAATCGTGGTCAGCTGAAAGTGCTTCAAGCGCCATATCAAGGCTATGCGCCACTGTAGGGATTTTAGCTTCTTCTTCAGGAGGTAGATCGTACAAGTTCTTGTCTGCAGCTTCGCCTGGGTGGATCTTGTTTTGGATACCGTCAAGACCAGCCATAAGAAGTGCTGCGAAACCTAGGTACGGGTTCATCATTGGATCTGGGAAACGTGCTTCAATACGTTTGCCTTTCGGGCTAGAAACGTAAGGAATACGGATAGAAGCTGAACGGTTACGTGCTGAGTAAGCAAGCATAATCGGCGCTTCATAGTGTGGTACTAAACGTTTGTACGAGTTAGTAGATGGGTTTGTGATTGCGTTCAATGAACGAGCATGTTTAATCACACCACCAATGAAGTACAACGCCATTTCTGAAAGACCAGCGTATTCATCACCAGCAAACAAGTTCTTGCCATCTTTAGAGATAGACATGTGAACATGCATACCAGAACCGTTATCGCCAACCATTGGTTTAGGCATAAATGTTGCAGTTTTAGCATATTGGTGAGCAACGTTCCAAACAGCATATTTGAACTGTTGAACTTCGTCAGCCTTACGAACCATAGTGTTGAAGCTTACACCAATTTCAAGCTGGCAAGATGCAACTTCGTGGTGATGAACTTCTACACGGCCAGGGCCCATGATGTCTTCAATACGTGCACACATATCAGCGCGCATGTCTTGTGAAGAATCTACTGGTGGAACTGGGAAGTAACCGCCTTTAACGCGTGGACGGTGGCCAGAGTTACCTGCTTCGTAATCTTTACCTGTAGACCAAGCAGCTTCTTCAGCGATTAATGTGTGGCGCGCGCCAGACATATCGATGTCCCATTTTACTTCGTCAAATACGAAGAATTCTGGTTCTGGACCGAAGAATGCAGTATCACCAATACCAGTAGATTTTAGGTATTCTTCTGCACGGCGAGCAATAGAGCGTGGGTCACGTTCATAACCTTGACCTGTTGAAGGTTCAATTACGTCGCAAGTCACAACAACTGTAGGCTCTGCAAAGAACGGGTCGATGAAACCTGTAGCCGCATCTGGGCGTAAGATCATGTCAGATGCTTCAATGCCTTTCCAGCCAGCAATTGAAGAACCATCAAACATTTTGCCATCTTCAAACGTATCTTCGTCGATTGAATCTGCTGGGTAAGTTACGTGTTGCTCTTTACCCTTAGTATCAGTAAAGCGAAAATCGACCCATTTTGCGCCACTTTCTTGGATGAGTTGAAGGACCTTGTTCGCCATGCTCATTTTGCTCCGATGATTTTTTGTTGCACTGCTGATGTGCGTGTTAGTAGTTGGTTGTTATAAAGCAAATACCGTACCAACTTTATGAAAGCAAGGTTAAAATATTGAATTCCTTATCAGAATTAAAGATTATAGGCCTTTGCTTTCGCCTTATTATACTGTTTGCCAAGTGAAATGCACCATATTCATTCTAGAGATATTTAATTCTGGATAAAAATTACGTTACTGCACGAAATTAGTGCACATTTATTATGTAATGATTTATTTTACTGCTTCAAATTGTGTTTAATTCCATAAAATACTTAAAAATCAAATATTAAATCTTTATTTAATTTTTTTTTATTTTCAACCCAGTGCACCAATTTAATCCAAAATTAACTTTAATTGAAAAATAAAAACCAATTTAGACTTCACTCACCAAGTTTTAATTGTAAATCCTATTAAACCATCCAAGTCAAACGAACAGTTCAATCATCAAATCGTCGATAGCTTAAATATTTTTTCTTATTTCCATTATTAGGCTTATAAATTTTCAGAGATTTTCTGCAAAATTAATCTTATTTGCTCATGTTTTTTAACATGATTTTGCCGTATATTTTCTACACAAAACAATATGCATAATTAATCTAAGGGCAAGGCACATGCTGCATACGCTAAGACTACACTTTTTAAAAATAAATATCCGTTTGGGAAATATCAGCTATGCACGGCGCTTTTTAAAACAACATACTCCCGCTCACCCTACTAACAAGCCCATCCAAAACATTTACACAGACTTATCTGTAATTTCAATGAATGATGCAGGCACAGGTATTCAACGCCTTGTAAAATCAGTCTGGTCTCGTCTGCCCGAGCAGGCTAAAAACTTAAACGTTTACCCTATATATGCCACACGTAAGAAAAAGTATGCGCTATCGCAATATCCACAAAAAAACATTAAAAAACGCAAATATGTAGACCTTAAAAGTGGTGATTTATTTTTTGGTTTAGACTGGTCTGCAGACCAAATCATTAAACACCAAGTACGTTTAATGCAGTGGAAAAGTAAAGGTGCAAAACAGGTTTTTATCTTAAATGATATCTTGGCATTACAGCATCCTGAATGGTTTACGCCTAAAAATAGGCAAAAGCTCCAAGCATGGCTGAATGTGATTGCAGTATGTGCTGACGAGATTATTTGTGTATCTGAAACAGTCACACAACAACTGATTCAATACCTACATGAGCATCAAATTGACGACCTACCATGTTCAGCAATTAGACTGGGTGGGGAAATATCTCCAAGCACTTTTACGGCGCAAATTCGCCCAGAATTTGAGCAAAAATTCTTAGCTTCCAGCTATATTCTTAAAGTATCTACGATCGAACCGCGTAAGGGTCATTTGTGTTTAATTCGTGCGTTTGAAGCTTTACTTAAGCGCTATCCTGACTATCCACATCATTTATATTTAGTCGGCCGCTATGGTTGGAAATCCGAACATACGCTTGAGTATTTAAAAGCATCCCCTTATTTTGGATCGCGTATTTTTTGGTGGGATGATATGAATGATGCGGAGTTAAACTTACTTTACCAGCATGCAGTTGGCGCAGTAAATTGCTCTTATGGTGAAGGTTTTGGACTACCGTTAATGGAAGCCATCTATTATCAAAAACCCCTTTTGGTACGTGATCTTCCCGTATTTCGCGAAGTCAGCAGTAATCAAGCACAGTATTTTAAGCGAGATCAACCTGAGGATTTAGCAGAAAAATTATATGAATGGAGTAAAGAACTCACTCCTACATCTACACAAATTATTCCACTGACTTCATGGGATGTGAGTGTAGAAAAAATCATGAAAATTTTACAAAAGCATGGTGTGCACATCACCATCTAAGCCATTATGAATTGGCAGAAACTAATATTTCATGAAAGGCTGCAACCACCCCAGCCAATTGATTTTCTTTTTATTTTTTAATATGACCAGCTCTTCTATGGCTTGCATTACTGTAATCTGTGGATGACGCTGATTTAATAAAGATCGATATTGCGGATAGAGAATTAAAGTGCCAGCAATTAATTCCTCTAGACGCAGTAATCTTTTAGTACGTTCTACAGCATAAATATCATGTGTTAAGCCCCAACCTGAATAAAAAGGCAAGCCATGACAGACCACCTGTTTACCACGTAATAATGCTTCAAATCCTGTTAATGAGGTCATCACATGCACCTCATCTGCCCAATCCAGCCAATCGCTAATATCACCTTCGGTTTGAATGGCATTTGCATAGCGCTGAGCTTCTGATACATCTAAACTGTCCTTACGCCAGCCTGCTGACACATCAGGATGAGGCCGATATACCAAGTAGGCTTCTGGGCATAATTGTCGAACTTTCGCCAGAAAATCTAGATTGCGGTTGATATATGGCGATCCATATTGTAAAGATGCATCGCCCTCAACCTGTCCAATCACTAAAATTTTCTTTTGGCCAGAAACCCTCGGAAACTCAGTCATTTGGTTGGTTTTTAAATTATACTTGCTGAGTTTTTGTCCAACCAAGTGCGCTTGCAGTGCCTTGGCCTCATGACAGATGTCTGGCGTAAAATCATGCTGATTTAGTAGGCGCTCCAAACGTGATTCTGCTTGTGTATTAAAGTACATTCCTAAATCATCAAATACCCATGAAATAGGCGAGTTAAACGCAGCACCTAACCCAATAGAGCGAATAAAACCATCCTCAACACGAACGAGATGTTTTATATGCTGTAATTCTGAGGGTAAAGGATGCATTCCCCATACAATTAACATTGCTTCGGATGGATGGCTCTGATTTCGCTTTAATCTTTTAAGATGAATATGAGGCAAGAAAGTTTTCAGAATTAAAAATTTTCGATAAGAAAATCCATAGACCCATGCCTCGCGAACAGAATGCAACACATCTAGCCCCATTAGTGACATTCAGCTTCTACCTGTTCAATGTAATCAATGACATGCTGAACAGTATTAAAGTGATCTTGCCATTCCCAATGCTGATATTGCTTCATGCGTGATAGCTGATCCTGCCTAAGTAAAGATGTATTTTTGTTATATTCAAAAATCATGTCATACCAAAGCTTGCTATCTAGAGTATCAATAAATTCAGGCACGCCCTGCCCAATTTCTCTAAATACCTCAATATCACTAGCAAGTACAGGCACGCCTAAAGATAAAGCTTCAACTAAAGGTAGTCCAAAACCCTCAACAAAGCTTGGAAACAATAACGCTTGTGCATTTAATAACGTCGCTTTTAATTCCACATCACAAGAAGAAGAACATTCGATCACCCGAGGTTTGAGCACATCACAACGATCCAATAAATTAAAGACCTGATCTGCTTCCCAGCCACGTTGTCCCACCAAAACTAAGTATGGTGCATCTTCACCTAATTGTTGAATCAAACGCTGCCAAATTTGCAATAATAACAAATGATTTTTACGTGCTTCTATGGTCGCTAGTACCACAAAATATTTTTTATGCTGTAACGTAGCTAAAAGCTTGGGCGGTGCATGTAAATGATGTAAATCACTACTCAGCCAAGCCACGGTAATTTTAGGTGCGGTTAACTGATGCTCATGAGCAAATTGTAATAACTCCACTTTAGTAAATTCAGAGTTCACAATAATGGCATGACCAATCTGCAACATGTGGCGTATACGGGCTGCGTGCTTGTGTTGCTCTTGCGCTCGACAATATTCAGGATAATTCACTGGAATAAGATCATGCACAAAAAAAACAGCTTTGAGCTGAAGTTGCTGAATTTTTCGAATATAAGACTTCGATTCAATACCTTTATGATTCAAATTTAGGTAAATGCATCCCGCATACGGGGAATGATCTAATTCATGCTTGAACACATATTCAGTCAAAAGATTAAAAAATGATGAATGCAATAACTTCGGTTGGTTTTGACAAAGAATTTTAAACAACTTTGCAGATTGCAACTTATTTAAAATATGAACACTACCTTTATATGACAGCGCCGCTTGCGCATACTTTGCATAATGTTCGATATAAGCCAATGTGACTCGATCAATACCCGTAATCGCTTTACCCTTAATTAAGCGAAAGATTAAACGGCTAATTTCAATCAATAGAGGTTTCTGTGCTGTCATATTACTTGGTCATCGATGTCGTTGTAGAGACTGGCGATATAATCGAACCAATAATACTTAAGAACTTTTGTAGCTCTGAACCACTCGCATTAGATACATACAACAAATCTTTATTTTTAAGTTGAAATTTTTGCGCAAGCAATAAGCCTTCAGCTGAAGTTAAATCAAAACGTAGAACTTCAGGTGTCGCTTCACCAGAAGGCAACTTAGATTGACTAAATTCAGCTTTCCTAAAAATAAAAACTCCTTTGGGATTGGCACGATAATCATTCAAGCCTGATGTTTTAGCAATTACATCAGAAACACTTAAACCATTATCTCCGTAGTTGAGTATTGTATTGCTATTGGTTGCACCTAATACTGTTACTTCATACTGATCTTGCATAACGCGCACTGTATCCCCCGGATACAGGTAAATATTTTCCATGCGATTACGTGTTAAGTCATCCGCACGAATGCTAAAATGTTGCTGAGCTCGTTCTACAATTAAACTTGTCGTTTTTAATAAACGAATATCGGTCACACTCGGAATAACATCAATTAAACGCTCACCTTTGGCTGTTAAAGGAATGCTGACCGACTTACGATCCGCAATTAAAGTCACTGTATTACTATTGTTTTGACTTAAACGTGCAATCGCTTGTGGTTTATTGGCAATTTTAGATAAACCTTGGCGAATGGATTGCTGAATTTGATCGAGTGTACGCCCCGATGCTTTGATATTGCCCACAAAAGGCACGGTAATATAGCCTTGATCTGTAATCATTTGCTCAGGCATATTAAGTACGCCACCCGAGATACCCAAGCTATCTGCTGATGTAGTGCCAAACAAAACTGCCGGTGGCGCCTCCCAAATTGAAATTTGAACAATATCACCCGCACCTAATCGCAATTGAGGTTTAGGCCGATTCAAAAATGTCTGAGTATTCGATTCAGCCATAGCCTGTGAATAAAAAAGATAATTTTCAGAATTAATGTCAACAACATGAACATTTTTATTCAGTTCATCATTCGACATTAATTTAGAACTAGAGGGTCCAGAAGATGGGATAAAACTTGTTGAATTTGAGCAGGCAGACAATATCAGCGATGCACCTAATCCAAGAAAAACTGCTTTGATTTTCAACATATTACTTTTTTATCCTTAACCTATCATCTTATTTGAACGTATTTTCATTGGATTGTTTAATTTGATGAAACACTATTCTTTTTGTTCCGTACAAAAATTCTAGCAATAATTTTAAGACGCTCGCAATGTAATTTTTTAGCTTTATATGTACTGAATTTTAAACTTTGTTTTGATCTTCTACTGATGTGATTTGCGCTTCATCAAAAACCTTCTTTCTGCCCACTTTACGCCATGGACTACGCTTAATCTGTCGAGATTCCATCACATCTAGCACTTTCCAATACAGACTAACGGCTCGATCTTTGACCCAAGGTAAAGCCAAATAATGGCCAAATGTAAATGGAATCATTGGATTACGCCGTGCATAAGCCCAAATTTCTGCTCGTATAGCAGGCTTCTCACTTTCACCTCGTGCATGAAAACCAAAAGTGTCTGCGATTAAAAGCGTATTGGCTTTAACATTAAATTTGACTGGTTCAGCAAAGCCAAAAGTTTTCAATTCTTCTGGGCTAATCCGAAATGACCCACGTCGCGACAAAACATCTGTACTTTGTTTCGTACATATTTGCGTTGCTTTATATTGCTCCCAAGCGAGCCTTTTTTCATCTACACGGTGCGAACCTGGTACATACATAAACGGCCCCGTGCTTTCGTCAACATCAGTCAAAAATAACCATGCTTTTGCGCTAGAAAAGAAAGTATCACTATGAAAATTGGTCTGTGGATCTGGTTGGTCTTGGTTAATTTTAGAAAATATGACTTGGATATAATTCATAGGTTGTACTTTAAAACTGGCTACAAAGTTAATGAGCTGATTCCACTCTGCTTGTTTTAAAAACCCTGAAATTTTTTGTGTCAGTTGTAGTTCTTTTATATCCAAGGACATACGACGAGTGACTGTATTACCTTGTAGCATTTCTCGTGTATCAAAACTATGCGCGGCAATTTCTGTTTGAAGTGCATTAAACTCAGATTCTGTTAAAAAATTTTCTTTGACGATATAACCATGCATATAGAAGAATTCTGCATCCGCAGATTTAATATACTTTTCAAGTTTTTTGCGTCTTCGGTTTGCTAATTGATGAACCCATGCGACACGCTTTTGATGCAATCCCCATTCATTCAGTTTTAAGTCGCTAAGTAAATGATTTTTTTCAAATGATTTTTCACCAAAAAAAATCCCTGCCAGATCACGTATAAAGATTAAAGGCGTATTTTTAGCATATTTTTTTAAACCGCGAATGTATGTATTCAAATGACACCTTTAAATTTTATTGAATATTTCTTTACTATTCACTTATTATTAACAGTAGCTGATTTAATATACACAATTACACAACTTTTAACAGTAAAGCTTATTTATTTTTTTTGATTAAACTACTGTTATTCATCGAAATAATTGCGAAATTACAATATCGCCATACAGAGTAAATCTATATACAAAATAATTTTCGAAATATAGAATAAAAAAAACTCGACTAGCCTGAATATAAAGTTCAAACAACAATGACAATACTGATAAATATACCGAAAATACTACAATATTGGGGTACACCCTTTATTACAATATTGTATAGATGCCTGCTTAACCGCGAGCCAGACTCTGAAGGTCTCAAATACTATCTAAATCGCTTAGAACAAGGTGTTAATCGTTTTAACATCATTGAACAATTCTTAAAATCGCCTGAAGTACAGGTCCATTTTTCTCGCCAAGAGCTTCTTCTTATACGGCTTGAATTACTACAATTAAAAGCGCGTTACACATCTGGTTTTCTACCTGTAGCTCGGATTTTTTCTCAATCATTTACAGCAAAACAGCGCATTATGCTCAATCGGCTTAATGAACTTCAATATCATATAGACCATTCATCAATTCCTCATAAGCAAGAATTTATGAAAGTTAAGCCCATCGTTCAATTCAAGGCATTCAATAAGATCAAGTCTAGTGATGATCATTTACAAAGCTTAAGCGCTAAAGAAAAAAAACTATTTAAGAAGATTTATAACCAGTTTTAATCAATTTGAGAAATATCAATGCGTATTATAATCGACATGCAAGCTTGCCAAAATGATAGTCGTTTTAGAGGTATTGGGCGCTATTCAACTGGAATCATTACGGCTTTTCTCAAGCAAGCTCAACCGAAGCATGAATGTATATTATTATTTAATGCTTTATTTGAAGACAATATCTCCCAGTTATTATCTTTATATTCGCAATATGTAGACGCAAAAAATCTACACATCTGGCATGGTTTAGGCCCAACCGAAGCACGTAATACAAACAACCAACACAATAAAAAAATTTCAGTGCTTTTAAGAGAGAAATACATTGAAAAGTTAGCCCCTGATATCGTCTTTATGCCTACTTTCTTTGAAGGCTTTGGCGATAACACTGTGCTTTCAATGCCTAAAAATAGACACTATCAAATTTTTGCGACTACGCATGATCTTATTCCACTCGTACAAAAAAGTTTGTATTTAGATCCTCAGCCTGTTTTTAAAGAATATTATCTTGACCAAGTAAAAACATTTAAAACAGCAGATGGCTTTTGTGCCGTATCTGAAGCCTCAAAACGTGAATTAATTGAATACTTAAATGTTGATGAAAGTAAGGTTATTAGTACATCTGAAGGCATAGAAGAACAATTTAAAAATAGCCATCCTTCTGTGCAAAAGATCAATAAAATATTAGGCACTGACATTAAAGATCGTAAAATGATCTTATATTTTGGTGCAAGTGATGAACGAAAAAATCATTTAAAACTGATCAAAGCATATTCACTACTTTCTCCACAAAAACGTAAAAAAAGTGTGCTGGTTTTGGCTGGTATTTTAAATGACCATCACTTAGATAAATTTAAATCTTATGCCGAGAGATGTGGCCTTTCTCGTACAGATTATATCTTTTTAAAACGTGTAACAGATAAAGAGGTTATCGATTTATACAGTGCGTGTTACTTATTCGTCTTCCCGTCTTTCCATGAAGGCTTTGGTTTACCTGCACTTGAAGCGATGGCCTGTGGTACTGCAGTAATTACAGCCAACACTACGAGCTTACCCGAAGTTATTGGCCGTAAAGATTTGACTTTTGACCCCTATAACTCAATTGAATTAAAAAAATATTTAGAAAAATTTATCGACAATAAAAGTTATCGCGATGAAATTGCAAAATACTGTCTTGAACATTCCAAACAATTTAGTTGGGAGAAAAGTGCACAATCCATTTTAGATTTTATGCAGAAAAAATACATACCATCTACTGCCCCAACTCGTGATTTGAATGAGCTTCAAAATGAATGTATTCAAGCGATCAAAAAGCTTAGAATCACCAGTCATCTTTCAGATGAAGCCAAAGAAAAACTCACGTATGCTGTCATTAAAAATTATAGAGAAACACGTAAACCTCGAATTTATTATGATATTTCAAAGATGATGACCGTCGAATTTCATACAGGAATTCAACGCGTAACCACTGAAATTT
>NZ_RCHC01000070.1 GCF_003664645.1 Acinetobacter chengduensis
AGTATATGCCAGCGATCTAAATCAATTAACAGAGTCACTTGATAAAAGTCACACGTATTACCAAAACATGCGCCAAACCATGCTTTTGAAGGCCAAAGAGCTGAAATGAACTTTTGATAAGCACAAGGAAATGTGGATTAGTCCTCCTGAATTTAATGGCATTAACGATACCCAGCGAGATGATTTACAAGCTTTCATTACTGAACGTGGTTTAGATGTAAAAACAGTATGTGAACACTTAGGCATTGATTCACTGATGCAAATCGATTCAACAAAAATTCAATTGGTAAAACAAGACATTGATCAACTTGCTAAAGAAGGAACTCAAGCATGAACATTTTAAATGGTACAGAAGCTTTTAATGCAATGTCTGCAGGTCAAAAAATTGAAGCGCGTCATACTGGATCTGATTTAGATTTTGATGAGATCCGCAACTTCCCTGCGACTGTTTTTATTGATCAAGACTATGAATTTCGCATTGCGGTGGTCTACATGACGATCGGTTTAATGCAGGTACCTGAGGCTATTAAAGAAGCACCAGT
>NZ_RCHC01000071.1 GCF_003664645.1 Acinetobacter chengduensis
CAGTTTATATTTTGTCGAATCGATAGGAACTGGAGTCGTTGCCCCATCAGTCACTGTTGGAACGGTAAGATTAAAACCATCCAACTTGATTTTTTGACCTTTTGTAACCGCACCTAAATTATGATCAGCTACAGTTTTGGTCGCAACAGCAATATTTTTGCCCGACAAAATGTATGCCAAGTTATCAATATCAACCTGCTCAAGCGTACCACTAAAGGAAACCGCTGTAGTGTTGTACAAGACTAGATCTGTTGTATCGTCACCAGACATGGACTCCGTGTGCTCAATCTTGTCGGCAGTGATTTCTACCGTAAAGTCGGGAATGTTACCCAATTCACGCATCGCACCAACAACACCTTCAACAATTGGCGCAAGGGAAAACTTTCCGCGTAATGAAATATACTTCTTAGCCATTTGCAGGCACCTCTTTAGTTTTTGGCTTAACTTCTGCTTTAGAGTCAGGTTTGATTGTTTCAATCACGCCATCT
>NZ_RCHC01000072.1 GCF_003664645.1 Acinetobacter chengduensis
GGATGGCGTGATTGAAACAATCAAACCTGACTCTAAAGCAGAAGTTAAGCCAAAAACTAAAGAGGTGCCTGCAAATGGCTAAGAAGTATATTTCATTACGTGGCAAGTTATCACTCGCTCCGATTATTGAAGGTGTAGTTGGTGCTATGCGTGAACTGGGAAATATTCCTGACTTTACGTTAGAAATCACTGCGGAAAAAATTGAGCATACAGAATCTATGTCTGGCGATGACACCACTGATTTGGTTTTATACAACACTACAGCAGTGTCATTTAGCGGTACTCTTGAACAGCTTGATCCCGAAAATTTGGCGTATATTCTGTCTGGTAAAAATGTAGCAGTGAATACGAAAACTGTAGCAGATTTGGATTTAGGTGCTGTTACGAAAGGTCAAAAGATTAAGCTGGATGGTTTTAATCTTACCGTTCCAACAGTGACTGATGGGGCAACGACTCCAGTTCCTATCGATTCGACAAAATATAAACTA
>NZ_RCHC01000073.1 GCF_003664645.1 Acinetobacter chengduensis
GCCATAAACCCAAGCGTCGCCATCACATGCTAAATTGTCCTCAGACTCGATATAGCCACCCAATTCACCAGCAGTAACTAAAGATCCAATTGCGACCAATGCACGGATGCGCTTCAACACTCGACCTGACGGTGTGGTAACCGTATCGCTATCAAGCAGTTCGTATTTCTTATTCGTTTGTGTCATACTTGCCTCGTAAGTCTGGAATACTTGCACTAGCCACCTAAAGAGAGCCTTAGGTGGCTTTTTAATGTCTGCTATTTAGAGCGCTGATTAGCTGTATTGATAAGCGCGTATAAGAAACAAAAGAAGCAACCGCATTCTTCTTCTGTGTTCGACCCCTCATTAACACCTTGAGCCACCTTAGACTCCCCACCTAATGAAGCAGTACTTGTATAAGGTTTTGGTTCAGCACCCGCATTAGGTGAAATCTTCGCTTTAGATAGAACATAATTTTCCATAGCTTCAGCTTTGCCGATATCACC
>NZ_RCHC01000074.1 GCF_003664645.1 Acinetobacter chengduensis
CTCGACCAACCTAAAGCTGAACCTGCTTCTGAAAATCTAAGCGTAGATGAGCTTAAACGGTTACGAGAGGAAGCTGAAAAGTTAGTGACAGAGAAAAAGTTAGCTGAGACTGCAGAAATTGAATATCAAAAGCTTTTAAGTGAGTTGCTCGATGGTGTGGCCAAGGCGAATACACCTGCAGAAGTCAATGCGCATACTCGATACACCAAGCCATGGACCGAACAGCAACGCAAACCATTGTTGGATGCAATTCATAAGCGTCTACAAGAACTTGCACCCGCAGTAGCTGAAATTAAAATGCCTCCATCTTTGATGGTTCAAATTCAAAATGCGAAAGATTTGACCGAATTGGATTGCTTAGAAATTGAAGTATCAACGCGCCGTGCAGACATTCAGCCAAAGCTCATGGGCTATGTAAAGCAACGTCGCTTTGAGCTTCAAAACCAAGCTGATGAGGTTGACCAATGACTTATCACTATTCGTCT
>NZ_RCHC01000075.1 GCF_003664645.1 Acinetobacter chengduensis
TGCTATATCAGTGAAATGGCGCAATATGATGATGAGATCACTGGCTATTTCTTCACCCGAATTGTGTTTCGCTTTAATGATGGTCTGGGAGATATTGACAGCCTAAAAGCTAATTTTGCTGAAATAGAGCAACAGTATTCTATGCAGGCTACTTTTTATGATTGCAGTAACCCGATGAAAGTCATGATCATGGTCAGTAAATTTGATCACTGCTTTCTCAATCTGCTGTACCGCCATCACAAAGGTGAGCTGGATTTTCAAATCACCGCTGTTGTCTCAAATCACTTGGATTTACGTCCTATTGCTGAACGTGAGGGCTTACGTTTCATCTATCTACCTGTGACCAAAGAAACAAAAGCACAGCAAGAAAGTGAATTACTCAAGATCGTGGATGAAACGGGTACAGAACTGGTCATTCT
>NZ_RCHC01000076.1 GCF_003664645.1 Acinetobacter chengduensis
TTATCATTAATCTAATAGAATTAAGATTAAATGATAGAAATGAATACACGTATTTATCTACGAGCTTCAACTAAAGATCAAGATGCAGAAAGGGCTTTGCAGATTCTTCAGGATCTAAACCAAAACTTGAATTTGGGTGAAACCATTGTGTACGTGGAAAACTATAGTGGTACGAAGTTAGACCGACCTGAATTGAATAAGCTACTGTCAGAAGCAAATCAAGGTGACACATTGTTAGTTGAAAGTATTGACCGCTTATCACGCCTAACCCAACGAGATTTTCAAGAGCTGAAGCGCAGGATCCAGGAGAAGGGACTTCGTTTAGTCGTAGCAGATCTTCCTACTACCTACCAAATGATTCAAACCAGTGACAGCATTACTCATTCAATC
>NZ_RCHC01000077.1 GCF_003664645.1 Acinetobacter chengduensis
CTTGTTGAGCAAGGCCACTCACTGTACCACCAGCCACTTTCACATCAGTTGCATCGAAACCTTTCACTGCTTCACTGAACGTAATCTTCAAGTTGCCATCAGCATCTAGCGTCATCGTCGATGTTGGTGCTGTGGTGTCAATACTTGGAATATCTTTAGATGCACTATTGCCTTTACCGTTATTACCAGCAAGGTCAGTGTATGAGTCGTCTGCTACGCTCACAGTGACTGTGCCTAGCGCACCTGTGTTGCCATTAGCAACGACTTTGCCTGTCCAAGAACCATCTGCTTGTTGAGTCAAGCCACTCACAGTACCGCCAGCCACTTTCACATCAGTTGCATCAAAGCCTTTTACTGCTTCGCTGAATGTGATTTTCAAG
>NZ_RCHC01000078.1 GCF_003664645.1 Acinetobacter chengduensis
GGTATATGCCAGCGATCTAAATCAATTAACAGAGTCACTTGATAAAAGTCACATGTATTACCAAAACATGCGCCAAGCCATGCTTTTGAAGGCCAAAGAGCTGAAATGCACTTTTGATAAGCACAAGGAAATGTGGATTAGTCCTCCTGAATTTAATGGCATTAACGATACCCAGCGCGATGACTTACAAGCTTTCATTACTGAACGTGGCTTAGATGTAAAAACAGTATGTGAACACTTAGGCATTGATTCACTGATGCAAATCGATTCAACAAAAATTCAATTGGTAAAACAAGACATTGATCAACTTGCCAAAGAAGGAACTCAAGCATGAACATTTTAAATGGTACAGAAGCTTTTAAT
>NZ_RCHC01000079.1 GCF_003664645.1 Acinetobacter chengduensis
CCTTGCTCTTCAATTTGATGGTGGGGACGGAGAGACTCGAACTCTCACACCTTGCGGCGCTGGAACCTAAATCCAGTGCGTCTACCAATTTCGCCACGTCCCCATCAAGGGTGCTAACTCGCAGTTAGACTGTTAAAACTTGGCAGAGGATCAAGGACTCGAACCTTGACGAACGGTTTTGGAGACCGTCATGCTACCATTACACCAATCCTCTGTAACCTAATGACTAATATACACTAATCAATTAAGTGGTGGGGACGGAGAGACTCGAACTCTCACACCTTGCGGCGCTGGAACCTAAATCCAGTGCGTCTACCAATTTCGCCACGTCCCCAATGG
>NZ_RCHC01000008.1 GCF_003664645.1 Acinetobacter chengduensis
GGGGGGAAATTAGGGGAATAGCATAATTACGAAATTTATATGTAATTTTTGATGATTAAATCATCATTTTTAATATTAAAAGTCTGAGTAAGTACGATGATTTTGAATCAAATTGATCATTTAAACTACGTGCTATCTATGATTTAAATTAATTATTCGCTTAAGAATAAATCATTCTAAAAAGTTATGTTTTTTATAAAATAAAGTGATTAAAAAGTAAGCTGTTTTAGTGATCATTCAGTCGAAATATATTATAAAACTAGAATGTTTTAAGTAGAAATTACAGAATTATTAAAAAAAAGTGGGTATTGTTAAGGGCATATAAAGACAATTTATTTTAAAAGCTTTAACCAAGTTTTTTCTTTGAGTTAGTCTGTTTGTCATTTAGACGAGTATGCTCAAAAGGCATGCATCTAAATCAAACAACAAAAATTAGTTTTAAGGTCTTTTGATGCTAACGATATAACCACAATAAGTTGCATGTGAAAGGGCCTAGGGTTTAGGTGTTGTATGTCGGATAATCGTGAGAACTGGTCAGCGCGATCAGGATTTATTATTGCAGCTATTGGTTCTGCAGTTGGTTTAGGTAATATTTGGCGTTTTCCATACGTCGCGTATGAAAATGGTGGTGGGGCGTTTTTAGTTCCTTATTTAATTGCAATTTTTGCAGCAGGTTTGCCGTTATTATTTTTAGACTATGCGGTAGGTCATAAGTTTCGTAAAGCACCACCAACAGCGTATAAGAAGCTTATGAACGCTGAATCGTTGGGTTGGTGGCAAGTGATGGTGACATTGGTGATTGGTATTTACTATGCCAGTGTGTTGTCATGGGCCGGCAGTTATATGTTTTATTCATTTGGCCAAAAATGGGGAACGGATACACAAGCCTTTTTCTTTTCAACCTATTTACAAAATGGTGAAGGCTTAGCTTTAGGGTTTGTACCCACTTTGTTCTTTGGTTTAGTTGCTGTTTGGGCCGTGGTGATGTTTATCCTATATGGTGGCGTGCGTCGTGGTGTTGAATTAGCAAATAAAATCTTTATGCCATTGTTGGTGATTCTGTTTACTATTTTGGTGATTCAAGCGGTACGTTTGCCAGGTGCAACAGATGGTTTAAATGCATTTTTTACCCCAAACTGGGAAGCAATGACCAATTATAAAGTTTGGTTGGCTGCTTTTGGTCATATTTTCTTTTCATTGTCAGTGGGCTTCGGCATCATGTTGACATACGCTTCATATTTGAAGAAGAAAACCAATTTAACTGGTTCAGGTTTAGTTGTTGCTTTAGCAAACTCTTCATTTGAAATTTTAGCGGGTATTGGTGTATTTGCTGCTCTTGGCTTTATGGCACATAGTGCGGGTGCAAGTGTACAAGATGTCGTATCTGGCGGTATTGGTTTAGCATTTATTGCGTTCCCTAAAATTATTTCAAGTATGGGTGCGGGCGGGGACTTATTTGGTTTCTTGTTCTTTGCGTCATTGGTTGTTGCGGGCATTACTTCTATGGTGAGTATCTTAGAAGTGCCTATTGCATCTTTCCAAGATAAACTGGCTTGGTCCCGTAAAAAGTCTGTAACGATTATTGCAGGCGGTTCAGCAATTATCTCGACGCTTATTTTCTCAACGCATAGTGCAATCACATTTGTAGATATCATTGATTACTTTGCCAATAACATTGGTATTGTTGGTGGTGGTTTATTATCGATTATTTTAGTTTCTTGGTTCCGTCGCCCACTGTTGAAGCAATTGCAGGCTCATGTGAATGAATACTCAAGTATTAAATTGGGTATGGGCTGGAATTTTTTAGTTACAGTAATTACACCATTATCTTTATTGGTTGCACTTGTATTGACCTTTAAGTCAATTGTGTTGGAAGGTTATGGTGGTTATGCATCGCACATCTTATGGATTGTGGGTGGCGGTACGATGGCATTTTTAATTCTTGGTGCAATCTTATTAGGTTGTTTCAAAGACAAAGGACTTGAGGAGAAATGATATGAATACATACGCAATGATGATGATGATCATTTCTATAGTACTTCTTTGGGGTGGATTGATTTTAGCGACAGTACACCTTGTGAAGCATCCAGACGAAGAAGACGATTGAGTCAATGCATTAAAAAAAAGGAATCCTTTGGGATTCCTTTTTTATTACTTATTTTTTATAGGACTTTTAAATCTAATTTAAATCGATAAACGTAGAAGGATCTAGTTGTATATAAAGAAAGTGATATCAATTGATTTAAATTAATACCTTATTCATGCGGTAATTCATGTGAAAATATAAAAACAGAATTTAGCTACTTTTAATAATGATTGCGACTGTAATTTATTTACAAGTGTATAGAATATATTATTGAATAATAACTAAACATATAATTAATAAATATTAAACTAATTTACAAAAAACTATAGAAATGCAAACTAAGTCTCGAAAAAACTTTATTAGTTAACAAAATGATGTAAGAATAAACAAAATATAAACATTAATTGGTTCAATACGATGAAGCAAAAAGCCAATAAATCGTTATTTAATTGTGTGGCAATTAGCATGATTTGTGGATTAACAAGCACAACTTTTGCAAATGAAAATCCACTCAAAGCACAAATGACGGTTTATCAAATTGTAGATCAACCCAAACATCTTAAAAAAGAGTTGAAGCAGACAGATCAGGTGAAGCCAGAAAGTCTGCTTGAATATCAAGTGAGTTATTTAAATACCTCTGCGAACAGCTTAAAAAGTTTAAAGCTAAATCTGCCAATCCCTTCACATGTGAATTACACAGGGACATCTGTGCCTAAAAATACTTATGCATCGATAGATGGTCAGAATTTTGCTAAAGCACCTCTTACACGTGTTGTGAATGGCAAAAAAGTACTTGTGCCTTTCAATGAATATCGTGTTTTGCAGTGGCAAGTCGATGAATTAAAACCTAAACAAACGATTTCAGTCGCTGCACAAGTCCGTGTAAACGCTAATTAATTTTTGCATCACAACAATCACTTTTGTGGATTTCTTATGAAACTTGATTTTAAATTAAGTACGGTAGCAGCATCTTTGGCTGTTATCGGCGGGGTAGCTTTGGCTAGCAGTCAATTAATGGCAGCAACACCACTGGCGGGAACCAATATTAGTAACATTGCAACAGCTTCTTATGTGGATAATACCAATACGCCACGTACAGTAACATCGAACGAAGTCACCACAGCAGTTGCCCAAGTCGGTAGTTTTACTTTGGTGAATGATCGTTCCGCAACGACTACACCAAGTGGTAAAGTGGAAATGCACCACGTTTTGACCAACACGGGTAACGGTACAGATACATTTACACTGCAATTAAATAATAAGAGTGGTGGTACATTTGATTTTGAATCAGGTAAATTTGCAGTTTATCTAGATAAAAATCTTGATGGTGTACCTGATGATGCTGTGAATTTAGCAACGGCGAATACGGCTGTTGAGTTAAAATCAGGTGAAAGTGCTGGTTTAATTGTAGTTGCTACGACGCCAAATACTGCGACTGCGGGTCAAATGGATCAATTAGAGTTAGTGGCGACAGCTACTCAGCAGACACTCTATGTTTCGGGTCAAGGTACGAAATCAAATACGGATACTGTAACGATTACGGCAGGTGCGGTTGTCAGCTTAACTAAGGCTGCGAGTATCAATAGTGCTAAAGTGGGCGATGAAATTGAATATACTTTAACGTTCAAAAATACAGGTAATGCAACAGCAACGAATGTTGCTATTTTCGATATTTTACCAACTAATGTCACTTATGTTACTAATTCAGCACGCTATAGTGGTTCAACAGTTGCATTAACTGATATTGAAACTGATACTGATAATTATCAGTTCAATTTAGCTAAAAAGACACTGTTATTAAACATTCCTGAGCTAGCGGCAAATAAAACTGCAACCTTGAAATTTAAAGTAATCGTAAACGATACTCAGCTGAATACTGTTGATAACACAGCATACGTAGACCCAAATGGTAAGCCAAGTGATCCAAGTGATCCAACGAAGCCGAATGTGCCTTTAGAGATTGGTGATGCAGTACCACCAACAACATCAACGCCTGACGGCCCACAACCATCAAACGAATCTAAAGTTCCTGTGGTTTCTGTGCATAAAGGTGCAATTAACGACACCTCGACATCAGCCTTCACAGATAGTGAAACACCTGCGGGCAGTGGTGATGACGAAATTGTATTATCCGGTCAAAAAGACGGTGTACCAATTGTGTTTGGTGGATCGACGACAGCGGATGGCAATAAGATCGTTGTACATAACAGCGGTAATAGCGTCGATACCTATAACTTAACAGTTGATCGGGATGCATTGGCTCATTTTGCAGGGACAGATAAATTACCAGAAGGTACTCTGATTACGATTTTAAAATCAGATGGTGCAACGCCAATTACAGATACGAATGGCGATAAGCATTACGATACTGGTCCAATTCAACCTGGACAACATGCTGAATTTGTTATCCGTGTGACTTTACCAAATGGTTCAACGCATACAGTGGGTTACTCTTTCCTTGTAAACAGTACATCTATCGCAACCAGCACTGTAGATACGTTAAAACTTGCGACTGGTCCCATTACTGCGAATAGTGTTGACTTAGTCAACAAGGAAACAGGTGATCCTGAGAAAGGTACGGGTACGGGTACAAATACTCCAGTTCAAGATAAAACCACACCGCCAGGCACACCGATTACATACGATGCAACCATCAAAAATAATGGTAATGTTCCTGATAACTATGTCATCACAGTACCAAATGTGCCTACAGACTGGAAAGTTGAAATCTTTGAAAAAGATTCATCAGGCAACTGTACAACCACTAAAGCAACCAACTCAGGTAACATTCAAAATGGTAGTGAAAAAAGTTTCTGTGTGACCATCACGCCACCGCCAGGTACGCCAGCAGGAACAGAAAAAGACATTAAGGTAGAGATTAAATCACCATCAACTGGTACATCTGACTTTATTGTTTATCAAGTCGAAGTGGCGGAGCAACGTGGTTTAACATTTACCCCAGATCGTCAAGGTCAGGTTGCACCAGGCGGTACAGTTGAGTATGTACATACTTTAACCAACACTGGTAACGTTGTTGAAGGTGCTGCTGCAGTAAAAGCTGATGCTGCTAAAACTGGTTATGAATATGACCTACAGTTAGAGTGGACTTCAACGATGACTGATGTAAATACATCGATCTATGTTGACTTAAACGGTAATGGTCAAGCAGATACCAGTGAGCTGATTACGGGTACTACTCCAGCAGCTTTAAATGCTTCATTGAAGACATTACTTGAAACATCTGGTGGTACTACGCCAGCTGATAAGGGCTTATCTCCAAATGAATCGATTCAGATCATTGTTAAAGTTCAAACACCAGCCACTGCAACAGCAGGTGAAAAAGATACAACGATTTTAACCTTCACTCCAACAGGTACAGGTGCACCAGGAGCTGTATCGATTACAGACTTAACTACCATTAACTTGGGTCAAGTTCGTTTGTCTAAAACACAAGCATTGGCAACAGCTTGCGGTACAGTACCTGCGAATACAGCTTTTGTAACATCAAATATTAAAGCGAAACCAGGTGAGTGTGTTTATTACCGTGTGACTGCAGTCAATGATGGTAATCAAAATGCAACGGCTGTAAAAATCTCGGATATGGTGCCAAGTTATACAACTTATGTTGCTAACTCGATTAAACCAACGACAGGTACAACCGAACCAACAACAACAAGTAAGGAAGTTCGTTACGATGTTGGTACGTTAACACCAGCAGCAACAGCAACATTAGAATTTGCTGTAAAAGTAGACCAATAATTGTAGTTAACCGCCTCTTTTAGGAGGGGCGGTTTCTTTTTGCTTTTTTTGTGGGTTGGGGTCCTATGTCTGTTAAAACGTCAACTTCTTTGACTATTGATGCTTTGTCATGTTCGGCATTTGCGTCTGCTTTGTTGTTTGCGCAACAAAGTACTGCTGCAATGCCAATGGCTGGAGAGACTATTCAGAATATTGCTTATGCTTCATATGAGATAAGTGATGCAAATGGTGCGCAACATTTACAGACGACCCAATCTAATCCTGTCAATGTCATGGTGCGTGAGCACTATGCACTTGACTTGTTACCTGATACAGTCAAGCAAGTTGAAGCTGGCTCTAAAGTTATTTGGCTAAATGAGCTGAATAATTTAAGTAATACACCTGCATGGATTGATTTTTTAACTGATCCAAATGTGGGTTTATCCAATATTAAAATTTATCTGGATGCCAACCAAGATGGCATTTTTGATAGCACAGATACTTTGGTTCAAAATGGATTACAACTTGATCCAAACCAAGCTGTGTATTTATGGGTAGTTGCAGATACATCACACCAACTTGCTGATCAAAGTGAAATTGGTGTACCTATTACAGCATTTATTCGTGAACAACCTGAAATACGTGATCAGGTTGAAGATCGTGTACAAGTCATTCAACCCAAATTAAAAATTGAAAAAGCTGTAGACCAAGCCGTTTTACAAGATACACGCCAATCACAGATTTTAAATTACACTTTAACTGTATCAAATACTGCGAATTTAGCTGTTGCACCCACACAGGTTAATGTCGATGGGCAAATGCAATCATGGGTGATTGTTGAAGATCCAATTCCAGCAAATACAACATTTGAACATTTACAGGTGAAAGAACAGCACTTAGATGTTGAGATATTACATCGCATTGCTGAAGGTCAATATTCAAAATATTTACCAGATGATAAAACAAAAATTGGCTATGCTGTTGTGGCATATAAAAGACCATTTGCCGCACAGCAGAAAAGTCAAATTCAACTGACGGTAAAAACTAATCCAAGGTTGAGTTATACGACATTAAAAAATGAAGCTTATGTGCTTCACCAAGTAGGCAATCAAGATAAGAAAACCACCTCGAATGAGGTCGAAACACAAGTTGTAGCACCAGCCACGATTGATAGCACAACTGGGGATTTTGCACATTCTTTACAGACAGGCCGTGTGAATGAGCCACTATATATTCAAACGAATGCTGCCATTTGTAATGCAAATCGCTCTGTGAGCGATCAGGTTAAAGTTCAGGTGACGTCTAAGCTAACGGGTGATGTTGTCTATGTGAATGCGACGGAAACGGGGGAAAATACAGGTGTTTTCCAGTTTGATTTGCCAACAGAAGAAAATTCACAGAAAAATTTAGTTGATCAAATTTTACAAACCTTAAAGCGTGACCAGGTCAATATTCAGCTGACTGATTGTTTGGATGAACGTGGTCAAAGTACCCTGAAAATTGACAATATTCAAACCGATGTTTTGATTGACCCATACGGTATAGTATTTGATGCACAGACAGGAAAACCTGTAGCAGGTGCGACGGTCACTTTGGTCGATGAGTTTGATCGCCCTGTTGCAGACAATGTAGCATTTGAACTTGATCGAGTGACAGGTGAATTAAAATCGATTTCTGCCAAACAAGTAACCAATGAAAATGGTGAGTTTGTTTATCCACTGGTAAAAACAGGTAGTTATAAGTTGATCGTGGATACTTCAACAATCCCTGGTCAAGAATATAGCTTTGTAAGTAATCAGGTCATTTACCCCATTAGCTCATTTAATGGTAAAGAGGTTCATGCCGAATGGTCATATGGCGGAAAATTTACCTTAACGAGTGATAGTCCTGCATTAAATATTGATATTCCGATTGATCCAAAAGCTTCAAGTAAAACAGGTTTAGTTGTTCAGAAAACAGCGCGAGATCAAAGTGTAGAATTAGGTGATTTTACTAATTACACCATTACAGTCACTAACCAAGGCAGTATTGAAGCACCAAACGTTCAGCTACAAGATACTTTGCCACGTGGTTTTAGTTATGTACCGAATACCACACGAGTAGATGGTAAAAAAGTCGCTGACCCTCTAGGGGGGAAAGGGCCTTATTTAACTTTAGGTCTGGGTAGCTTAGCTGCAAATACAGCGAAGAAAATTGAATATCGTGTTCAAATTGGCCCAAATGCATTAAATGGCGACGGGATTAACCGTGCACGTGCTGTAGATGGTCGTGGCGAAAGTTCAAATGAAGCACAGGCAAAAGTTAAAGTTCGTCCAGGGATATTTAGCTCAGAAGCATTTATTGTTGGTAAGGTATATACCGACTGTAATCGTAATGGCATGCAGGATGCAGGGGAGCTTGGTGTTCCTGGTGTACGTATCTTTATGGAAGATGGCACTTATGTGGTGACTGACCGTGAAGGTAAATACGACTTTTATGGTGTTTCACCAAAAACACATGTCCTAAAAGTCGATCGCACCACAGTACCTGCGGGAGCTGAAATGGTGATTCAATCGAATCGTCATGCTGGTGATCCTGAAAGCCGTTTTGTTGATACCAAGCGCGGTGAATTGCATCGTGCAGACTTTGCGATTGCAGATCATGCTGAGGTATGTTCAGCACCGTTAATTGAGAAAATTGAAAAGCGCCGTGCACAGATCAATCAAGATAATTTTAATCTAGAAAAAGCAATTAATCAGCAACTCTCTATTGATCGCCCAAGTTATACAACAACTAGTACACGTTCAGAAACGACCAGTGGCTGTCGCTCTGAGAATGGGCAAGATTGTTTATTAGGTCGTTATGATGATAAAGAAAAAACTAAATCTGGTCAGTTAAATATTGCATCGACTGAACCTAAAAAACTTGAAAAATTAGAAAGTTTATTAGGGCGTAGCGATGATAATCAGCTACGTATTTTGAATTTAAATGATGGGCAAGTCATGGCGGTCAACCAAACGACCGTACAAATTCAAGGTGCAGCAGGTGCAGAACAACGTATTTATGTAAATGACCAGCTTGTTTCTGATAAGCAAATTGGTCAACGCTCTGTAATGGCGGAGCAACGTAAACAAGGTTTAGAATTTATTGGTGTTGGTTTGAATGTGGGTAAAAACTACATTCGTGCAGAACAGCTCGATTTTATGGGCAATGTTCGTGAAACTGCATCAGTGAATGTTGTTGTTCCCGATCAAATTGACAAGATTACATTAAGCCAGCAGAAAGCAACAGCCATGGCCAATGGTAGTGACCGTATTTATGTCACATTGAAGCTACTTGATAAACATGGCGTAAAAATTTCGACGCGCACCCCAATCACTTTAGAAAGTGATATTGGTATTATTGATTTGCCAGATCTTAATCCAAAGGAAAAAGGTATTCAGCAATTCATTGAAGGCGGTGAGTTGTTGATTCCGATCTTGGCGCCCAATACGCCAGGACTCGGGTCTCTACGCGTACAATCTGGCATTGTTAAGAGTGAAATTGAACTACAATTCATTGCTGATTTACGTCCATTAATTGCTGTGGGTTTAATTGAGGGTTCAATCAACTTTAGCAATTTTGATGGTAATAAATTACATAGTGTGACTCGTGATGATGGTTTCGAAGATGAATTAAGAGAAATTGGAGACTTAGGTGGTGATACAACACTGAATGGTCGTGCCGCAATGTATTTGAAGGGTAAGGTCAAAGGCGATTATTTACTGACCCTTGCTTATGATTCAGATAAAAGCTCGAAACAGCGATTGTTCCGTGATATTCAGCCTGATGAATATTATCCAGTTTATGGCGACGCTTCGGCCAAAGGCTTTGATGCACAGTCTACAAGTAAGCTCTATGTACGCTTAGACAAAGGTCGTTCTTATGCAATGTACGGGGATTATATTACTCGTACAGAGCGTGATGAAGGGCTTGCATTAGGTCAATATAACCGTTCATTGACGGGTGTTAAAGTTGGGTATGAGTCTGATAAATTCCGAATGGCTGCCTTTGGAGCACAAACTAAATCACGTCAAGTGGTTACGGAAAATCGTGCTTTAGGTATTACTGGTCCGTATAGCTTAGGTTCAATTTCAAATGATCTCATTTTAGAAAATAGTGAAAAAGTAGAAGTATTAACTCGAGATCGAGATAATCCAGGTCTTATTATTGAGAAAAAAGTACTCACCCGTTTTGTTGACTATGAAATTGATACTTATAGCAATAGCGTCTATTTGAAAGAAGCGGTTGCCAGTGTCGATCTTAATTTCAACCCGAACTATATTCGGATTACTGTTGAAGCAGAAGAAGTCGGTCAAGAGTACGAAGTCGCAGGTCTGAGCTTCGGCTATGCAGTGAAGAGTAATCTCAAACTCGGGGGCTCTTTTGTACAAAGTAATGATCCTCTAAACAAAGAACAAATTATTAGTGCGAATGCTGTCTTAAAACTTGGACAATACGGCAAACTTGTTGCAGAGATTGCTCAATCTGAAAATACCAATCAGGTTGCAGATCAAGTGACTCAAATTGGTCAAGCGATTGATGCCAATGAGAAAGACGGGGTTGCAGCACGGATCGAATTTGATTATTCATTAGGTACACAAAATTTACGTGCATATCATCAACAAGCCGATGAGGGTTTCCAAAATGATGCTGCAACGATCAGTGCTGGACGGGTTGAAAGTGGAATTAAGCTGAGCCAAAACATTGCGAAAGTGGGTATGGCACGTTTAGAAGCGATTCGTACTGAAGATCAACAAAATCAAGGTGTAAGAACAGGCTTATCTGCAAGTTTAGAACGCAATTTATTTAAAGTACTGAGTGCGGAAGTTGGCTTACGTTTTTATGATGAAACGGTTGAAGGAGCAACAGCAGCGACAGAACATTTAAATGCCTATAACGGAACAACAGGTCGTGTAAAACTCAGCTCACAATTGCCATGGAAAGGTGCAAGTGTGTTTACAGAGTATGAGCAGGATTTATCTAATTCAGATAAGCAAGTTGCAACAGTCGGCGGGCGTGTACAGGCAGCTTCAAATCTTGAAGTTTATGTACATCATCAGCTGATCTCTGCCCTCGACGGTTTGTATTCGTTAAATACAACAGAGCAGACGAACAGCACTGTTGTTGGTTTGAACAGCAACTATATGCAAGATGCTTCTGTATTTAGTGAATATCGAGTTGCGGATGGTATGAGTAACCGTGAAGCAGAAGCTGCGATTGGTTTGAAAAATCGTTGGCAGATACAACCGAAAGTCTATGTGAATACGAGCTTTGAGAAAGTGGAGACTTTATCTGCTAAAGCTGAAAATAATAGTGATTCTACGGCTGCAAGCATTGGTTTTGAGTATTTAGCAAATGAACAATGGAAAGCCGTTACTCGTATAGAAGGGCGCCATTCAAACGATTCAGAAAGCTTAATTCACATGATAGCTTATGCTAATAAATGGTCAGATGATTTGACTTTCTTAACCAAGAATACGGTTAACTTTATAGATAATAAGCAACCAAATCAGGGAAATCACTTACGTAACCGTTTCCAATTAGGTTTAGCATGGCGTGATTTTGACCAAAATCAACTTGATATTTTATCTAAAGTTGAACATTTTTATGAAGATAATCGGACTAACCTAGAGTCCGCATTCAAGCGTGAGTCTTATGTCTTTTCAACGCATGCAAACTATCATCCTAATCGTCAACTGACACTGTCAGGTCAGTATGCCACGAAATGGTCAATTCTTGATGAAGATCAAGTGAAAAGTGAAGCATTGACTCAGCTTTTAAGTAATCGTGTGTTGTATGACATTAATGAGCGTTGGGATATGGGCTTGCAAACTGGTGTCATGTGGGGCAATAACGGCGCTGGTGCACGTTATTTAGCTGGTGTTGAATTGGGTTATTTGGCTGCAACTAACTTATGGGTTTCAGCAGGTTACAACTTTTTGGGCTATCAGGATGATGAGCTGGCAAATACGTCTTCTACTGGAGAAGGGGCATATTTGAGATTCCGCTTCAAATTTGATGAAGATCTGTTTGGACGCGGTTCATCGAGAAAGAACTTTTCTTTAGAGCCAGGTGAGGGCCGTTAAGCATGAGATTGCCGATATTATTTTTAGCAGGCTGCCTCATCAGCGGTGGCGCTACTTATGCAGGCGTAGCATCTAAGCCTTCTTTGGAGAGGATCAATGTATTAAGTGCGCAAATAGTGCCCTATACAGCGAAGGATCCGCTAAACCGTTACCATGCTTATAAAGCAAAAATGTGGCTCAGCTATGCGCTGAATCAGTCTTCTGAAGAAGGTTGGACCTCAGCAGGCCAAGAAGCGCTGGAACAAGCACAGCACATAGCGGATCAGCTGGCTACTGTGCAGAAGCTAGACTTGACTACGCCAGTTTTAAGTGTTTCTCAGGTGATGCGCCGTGACTTGTGGCTACAGGCAGAGTATTTAAAACAGCAGGGCGCAATTCAGAAAGCGCCGGAAAGTCTGGCTCATGCTGAAGTCATGCTGGTGTGGGCTGCAGCTGAATACTGTGAATTAGGTTGGCGCCATGCTAATGCACATTTTAAAGCTGCAGAGCAGGCTTTGCATGAGGCTTCTGAGCGGTCGGGCATTTACCGTGTTGCTGGAAGCGCGGATGTAAAAGATCTCCCAAGTTTGCACCAGCTCAACGGCAAAGGTTGCAATGGTGTAAATGCTACGCTATGGCCTCTGCTGAAGAAACAGCCTCAGGCTGAAACAGCAGTTCCTATGGCAGTACATAACATTGTTCATTTTGCCTTAGACAGTGCACAGCTGAGCTTTGAAAGTCAAAAAATACTGGATCAGTTAAGCGCGTTGCTACATGCCCATCCGCAGATTGAGGTATTGCTTTCAGGCTATACCGACCCGCGTGCCAATATGCAATATAATCTTGCGCTGGCGGAGCGCCGTATCCGATCAGTAAAAGATTATTTGCTTGCGCGCCATATTGATACTGGACGCATGAGTGAAGCTGTTAAAGGTGCTCAGGATTTTGTACAGGATCAGAATTCTCAGATCGCCCATGCAAAAAGCAGAAGAGTGGTCTTGGAGCTGAGCAATACAGGAGAGTTGAATATTCAGCTCGAACCGCAAGCTACAGATTTGCAAATTGAAAACCGAAATTAAAGACTTAAAGTGAACTAAATTTATGAAAAAGCCGTTTTTACGTCATATTTTGGCATCTACTTTAATTTTAATTCCTTCAATTTCGGAGGCGGCGACGATTGCGGATAAGAATGCAAAAGTTGGTATTCAGCGTAGCTTTGTTAACTTGGATTTCAGTTCTCCTCGGCTTCCATTATTAAATCAGCAGGTTAATCAAAACTTGGTTCCAGGGTGGTTAACTACGCATCGTGATATGGGTGGAACTCAAGGCCGTATTATTGAAATTTGGAAAGGTGCCGGGCACTCTACTGCAGGAGGGCTGCCTAATGCTGCGGACGATCAATATGCAGAACTGAATGCCGAAGAGGAGTCAGCTTTATATCAAAAGGTTTGCCTCTTTGGCGGAGAAAGTTTTGATTGGTCATTAAAGCACGCTGCTCGCGAAAAAAACGTGACAGAAAAAATGGAGTTTTTTGTAGGAACTGTAGCTGATGGTGTGGGCGGAACTGCTACATATAGCACAAAATCATTGCAGCTCATTACGGAAAGTTCTGTTACGAGAAATCAAACTGGAAGATGGGTTACAAGATCGGGTAAGTCGACCTTAGATAAAACGAAGATTTCAGAGGCTGGAGGTGTTTATGCTTTTATTTTTAAAGCAAAAAACGGCGGTACATTGGGAAACTTTTTAGATAATATTGTTCTTAAATTGAAGCCAGCAGTTGAATTCAGCGCTGCGGACGGCGAGTTTATTGAAAACAGTACAGAAATCCAGCCCATCCCTTTTAAAATTGTAGGACAAATTACATCTGAAGCGGATATGCCCACTTTAAATTTTAAAGTTGCATATTCTGAAGGCACGGCTTTGAAGAAAAGAGCTGTATATGGGGTTGACTATACAATCTATAAACGTTCGGGAAATGAGTATATTGAGCTGACATCTGCGACAGATGGATTGGAAATTGACAAAGCAACCAATAATATTAAATTTAATTATTTACCATCCTATATGAGTGGCCTTGATTATTTCCAAGGTGTTGAAATTAATGGATTGGCGATTAAGCTGAAAGATAATTTTGCTGCGGATGGAGATAAAATTCTTCCATTCGCTTTTAATCTAGATGCGAACAGCAAAGCAATTACAACATCTTTATCCAGTTGTAGTACAGTGGCTGCATTGCAGGAATTTCAGCTTTCAATTGCTGATAATGATATTGATTTAGCAATTAATAAAGAGCTCGTTGAAAAATTTCCTGCTTCTGGAAGCAAAGTCAGCTATAACATTGGGATCGAAAATAAAACGGAAGGTAGTGCGCGTGATGTTGTATTAAAAGACAGTTTATTTTCCGGCTTAATAAAAGACACAGATCTAAAATTGACGTGCAGTGAAGTGGATAATGGCGGCAATAAGGCATCTTGCCCAGTATTGGCCACAGATGCTGCCACACAGCTGTTTTCCGCTACGGGCCTGAATATTGGAAAAATTCCAGGCAAATCAAAATTGAAATTCACAGTATCCGGATTAAAAGTTGACCCGAATGCTAAAGCTGATGCAAATGCCAGCAATTATACTGAATACAATCCATCAAAAGATTATGCAGGCTATATTGCAAACTATGCGGAAGTTTCTACGAGCTCTAATGATATTGATGCTGAAAATAATAAATTTACAGCAGAAAACCGTATTATCGCTGCCAGTGATTTATCAAACAATAAACCGGGCGCTGCTCAGAAAGAAACAGGTACAGGACTGTTTTATATTGCTCAAGAAGGGCGTAACGGTGCTACAGCACTCTTAACAAAAACGGCTGATACAGAAGGAAAAGTCTATTTTCCTCTAAATATACAAAACAGTAGCATGTATGCGCAAAACTATAAGCTGTACGCATCCAGCACAGCAATTAACACAGCATCTGCTGAAGATTATACAGCTTTAGACACATCAAGCATCAGCTCATTTGTCACTGGCGTTCAGGTTAAGTTTTATCCTGTGATTGACAGTGAATGTAAGGCTGGCTTATCCAGTTCAGATATCAGTCAAATGAATGTACCTGCGAACAGTACAGTGCAGGTTTGTGCAGAAATTACATCAACATCTGCTGAAGCTACGAATATTCCGGTGTGGTTTGCTATTGAATCTGCAGAAACAGGCCTTGGCGATATTATTAAAAACAGCATTATGTATTCAGGTCTGTCAGTGCGGAATCTGATTTTAGTAAATGATCAACAGGCGCAAGTCCAGATCGGTGGTAGCTATGTATTTGCGCACCGTCTAACCAATAATGGCTCAATTCCTGAAACAGGCATCCAGTTTGCACTTAATCCGCTGACGCCTAAAGATGGCTTTGCGTATACTTTATTTATTGATACAAACAGCAATGGCGTTTTGGACAGCAGTGATGTTCAAGTCAAGGATACAGATACATCCAGTATTGCGTCAGGAGAGTATTTGGCGTTGCTGGTCAAAGTGCAGGCGCCAGCAACTGCAACCAATGGCATGAGAAGCCAGGTTGAGCTAAAAGCTGTTCCTATTGAAACAGTGAAAGATATTTCTCTGCTACCTTTAATCAACACAGATACCATTACAGTCGGCATCAATCAGATTTCACTGCAAAAGATGCAGTTCAAGCAGGCTGAATGCATCAATATGACAGCAGACCAAATTGTTAAAGCAGCGTATCAAATCAGCAGTCAAACGATTGGCCGAGGCGACTGTATTGTGTACCGGATTATGGTGAGCAATATTGGTGCTGAAACCATTAAAGCGATTGATGTAAATGATATGTATCCGGCATATACTTTCCCTTGGAGCTCAAATAAAATGCTTCCAATGACGGATTCGAATGATGTAGTGACTGAACAAAATCAGCAAATAAAGACAGTCATTAAAGAGCTGAAGCCGAATGAACAAAAGAGTTTGTATTTCGGCATTAAACTGCAGTAAATAAAAAGGTGGCTATGGCCACCTTTTTTATGATCTAAATCGGCTTATGCTGTCTTTTGGATCAAGCAATAATAAAAACCATCACCTTTACCTTGCTGAGGTAACAGTTGACGACCATGTATTTGTTCAATTCCCCAATCCGCATCAATTTTAATTTCTTGCGCATCTTCATGCGTCGCAAAAAAATCAACCATCTGCTGTTCATTCTCTACTTTCAAAATCGAGCATGTGATGTAGAGCAAGTGGCCACCAGCTTTAACTTGCTGCCACATGTGTTGCAAAATTTCTTTTTGGAGTGCAACAGTTTGAGCAATGTCACTCGATTGACGTAATAAACGAATGTCTGGATGACGACGCATTACACCAATAGCCGAACATGGTGCATCGAGCACGATACAATCGACGGGTTCAGGTGCAGTCCAGCTGGTTGCATCGGCAGTTAAAATTTCAACATCTGCGTGCTGTGTCAGTTGAAGACGCTCTAGGTTTTCAGAAACACGTAATAAGCGTTTTGAATCTTGATCAATGGCATATAACTTTTTCAGGTCAAAGCGTTCAAGTAAATGTGCTGTTTTTCCACCGGGTGCTGCACATGCATCCACAACCACTTTGCCATCTAAGTTTGGCAAAATTTGTGCGCAAAGCTGAGCATGTTCATCTTGTACAGAAAAACCACCATCTTCAAAGCCTGGAAGATTTGGAATTTGAACAGCTTGTTCGAGCACGATCCCAACGTCTGAAAGTTCACATGTGCGGGCTGCAATATTGTGTTCGGTTAAAATGTCTAAGAAGTCACCACGGCTCACTGCACTGTCGTTCACACGTAGCGTAAGTGGGGCAATTTGTTTTAAATCCCAACATAATTTTTCAAGGGTTTCTTCGCCCCAGTCTTTTTTCAAGCGTTTAAATAACCAACTTGGTAGACCATGTGCATGAGCGAGCTGTTCTTGAAAATGTATTGTTTCACGTGAAACACGGCGTAGAACGGCATTCACCAAACCACTCAGTGGGCCATAGCCCAATTGTTTTACGGCTTCAACAGTTTCAGAAATCACCCCATGCGGTGCAAGACGTGTACAAAGTAATTGGTAGATACCTACATACATGCATGTTTCGACCGTTTCATTGTTATCTGATTTGGTCAGTAACGGTAAAGTAATACTTTTTAAGCTATACCACTGGCGCAGTGAACCAAGTACTAATTCATGAAAAAGCGCACGGTCACGATCCGCGACTTTTTGTAAATGAATAGGGAGCACGCTTGCAAGAGATTGACCTTGATGTACGGCCAAGAGCGTACGAATAACTTGAGCGCGTAAATTAAGGTGGGAAGTTCCCGGTTGTGGCTGACTCATGGGAGAATTTGTCCTACCTGAAGTTTTTGAGTTTGGTTAATTTGAGCGGGATTAAGGGCTTTACCCCCTGGCCATTGCAGGCTGGTTAGACAAATCGCTTGTTCATTACCGCAAGCGACGTGTACACCTTGTTTATCTAAGCTTAAAATGGTGCCAGCAACTTTGCCTGAAGCATCTACACCTGAAAGCATAGAACCCCAAACCCGTAAGTTATTGGTTTCATCTAATTTAATAAATGCAACAGGCCATGGGTTGAAGGCACGAATATTACGGTCTATTTGTACCGCGGTTTCAGACCAATGAATCTGTGCTTCTGCTTTAGAGAGTTTATGTGCATAAACTGTCAAAGCTTCGTCTTGGACTTCTCGTTCAGCCAAATACTGTTGCAGGCTTTGCTCTGATTTTAAGACCTGAACAGTAGCTTCAGCACCTTGTTGTGCCAATTTATCATGCAAAGTTGCAGAGGTATCTGTGGCTTCAATTGGGCAGAGGGTTTTAAGCATCATATCGCCCGTATCTAAACCTGCTGCCATTTTCATAATGGTCACACCTGTTTCGGCATCACCTGTACTAATCGCACGTTGAATTGGGGCGGCACCACGCCAGCGTGGAAGCAATGAACCATGAATATTAAGGCAACCATATTTTGGCATGTCTAAAACGGCTTGAGGAAGAATCAGTCCATAAGCCGCAACGACCATTACATCGGCATTCAGTGCCTGTAATTCTGTTTGGGCTGCCAAGCCTTCTTCAGTCGAAGATTTAAAATGCAAAGGTTGATATACAGGAATGCTATGTTCCAGTGCTAACTGTTTGACTGGCGAAGCTGTCAGCTTTTGACCGCGTCCGGCTTTACGGTCAGGTTGTGTGTATACCGCAACAATTTCATGTTCTGTTTTTAATAATGCGTCCAAAGCTACGGCCGCAAATTCGGGCGTGCCTGCAAAGATGATTTTCAACGTGAACACGCTCAAAAAATGAAGTGAACTCTATTATACCAAACTCGAAATTTATAGTTCTGATTAATCTATATGTGTAAAAATCATGTTACACATAACATTAACTATAAAAGGCTTTTGGGAAACTTGGTCTGTGTACAACGCAAAAACACAATGTACAGAAACCTATAAATTTACCCAACCTTCAACTGTAGCGTATAGCGCAAAGCAGAAAAAAATGAATGGTGAATTTGCTGTGATTCGCACACAAGATCCAAAGCAACTGGATGTTTTTGCAATGAATGTAGTATCAGACAATAAAAAAGCTGGCTGTGGTGGCCAAGTCGTGGATTATAGCAATGCTCAAATCCGCTTGGGGCTGAAATGGATTTCTGCACATACAGCAGAATTATGTACAGACCTCGAAGCTAAACAATGTTTAGGCTTATATTTGATTAAGCAAAAATAAGTTGACGATCATCTAATCTGCTCTTTTGGGTTAAAATTAAATGAACTAAAAAAAGCATACTGAGGAATGCTTTTTTTTGTGCCATTGGCTGGGTTATATATAAATAAAACTCATGCAAATTGTAAAAATTATTCATGAAAGTTTTGTATTTAATCATTCATGATAGCGTTATAGTAGTTTTTAGATAGAAATTTATTGTGCCTGCATCCAAGCTGATATAGACATATCTAGGCGGTCACACGCATTTTCCGCTACTTTGCATAACAGTAGCTTATTTTATGATATGTTTAAAATTAAACTGTTTTCATGCTCACAATCATAAAGATTTCGCCAGAGTAAATGCGGTCATTTACTCAAGCACAAACATAGTTGGAATAACACCATGCCTGATTATCGTTCAAAAACATCGACACACGGAAGAAACATGGCGGGTGCGCGTGGCTTATGGCGCGCAACTGGTATGAAAGACGAAGACTTTGGCAAGCCAATTATTGCGGTTGTTAACTCATTCACGCAATTTGTACCAGGCCATGTTCATCTCAAAGACTTAGGTCAACTTGTAGCGCGCCAAATTGAACAGGCAGGCGGTGTAGCCAAAGAATTTAACACTATCGCAGTGGATGATGGTATTGCGATGGGTCATGACGGCATGCTGTATTCATTGCCTTCACGTGACCTGATTGCAGACTCTGTTGAGTACATGGTCAATGCACACTGTGCAGACGCAATGGTGTGTATTTCGAACTGTGACAAAATTACCCCAGGGATGCTTATGGCATCTATGCGCTTGAACATTCCAGTAGTGTTTGTGTCTGGCGGTCCAATGGAAGCGGGTAAAGTTAAAATTCGTGGCAATGAACATGCCATTGACCTTGTAGATGCCATGATTGTGGCAGCAGACGACAGCTTTACGGATGAAGAAGTTAAAGCTTATGAGCGTTCTGCATGTCCAACTTGTGGTTCATGTTCAGGTATGTTTACTGCAAACTCAATGAACTGCTTAACAGAAGCACTTGGTTTATCTTTACCGGGCAATGGTTCTACACTTGCAACACATGCGAACCGTAAAAAACTATTTGAAAAAGCAGGTCAGTTAATTGTAGAGATTACTAAACGTCACTACGAACAAAATGACTATAGCTTGTTACCACGTAACATTGCGACAAAAGCGTCGTATGAAAATGCTATGACTTTGGATATCGCAATGGGTGGTTCAACTAACACCGTATTGCATTTACTTGCAGCCGCACACGAAGCAGAAGTCGATTTTACAATGGACGATATTGATCGTTTATCACGTAAAGTGCCTGTGTTATGTAAAGTTGCGCCGGCGAAGCAAGATGTTCACATGGAAGATGTACACCGTGCAGGTGGCATCATGTCGATTCTGGGTGAATTAGACCGTGCGGGCTTATTGGATACGTCTGTGGGTACAGTACACGAAGCAACCTTAAAAGATGCTTTGGACAAATGGGATATCATCCGTACTGAAGATGAAGATGTTTATAACTTCTTTAAATCTGCACCGGGTGGTGTACCAACGCAAACTGCATTCTCACAAGACCGCTATTACTCACGTTTAGACGGTGATCGTGAAACTGGCGTAATCCGTAATGCTGAACATGCGTTCTCTAAAGATGGTGGCTTGGCTGTACTTTACGGCAACATCGCGCTAGATGGCTGTATTGTTAAAACGGCGGGTGTAGATGAATCAATTTTGAAATTCAACGGTACTGCACGTGTATTTGAAAGCCAAGATGCTGCTGTCGAAGCAATCTTGGGCGGTAAAATTGTGGCAGGCGATGTTGTAGTGATTCGTTACGAAGGTCCACGTGGTGGTCCAGGCATGCAAGAAATGCTTTATCCAACCAGCTATTTAAAATCGAAAGGTTTAGGTAAGGACTGCGCATTAATTACCGATGGTCGTTTCTCGGGCGGTTCTTCAGGCTTGTCTATTGGCCACATTTCACCAGAAGCTGCTGAAGGCGGTGCGATTGCACTGGTTGAAGACGGCGACCGTATTGAAATTGATATTCCAAACCGTACGATTCACTTGGCGGTAGACGATGCGACCATGGCGCTTCGTCATACACAACAAGAACAAAAAGGTTGGAAGCCTGCGGAAGAACGTCCGCGTAAAATTTCAAAAGCACTCAAAGCTTATGCAATGCATACGACTAGTGCGGCCAAAGGCGCGGTACGAGAGATCTAATCTTGAGTTAAGCCTATAAAAAAGCACGCGAAATATGCGTGCTTTTTTATGTCTGCGTTTCGGGTTAAGCCCCTTATGCAGGCAATTTTACAAGTAGGTATATGAAGCTTGAACTGATAAACTAGTTGGGAAATGATCAACGGCTAATTTGATTAATGTTGCTCGCCACCTGCGTGGCATTGAACATTGTGACTTGAGTTGCTATAAGTTTGGCTGAGGGTTATAAACTAATTTCATATTCCCATGTTGGGAGATAAAACTGTGCGATATCATGACTATCGCATTGCTTTGTTTATTGAGGCTTAAATTCATGTCACTGTTACGCCGTTGGTTTGATCCAATCCGATCGGGATGGTTTTACAATAAACCCTCACGTCAAGCGGTGTTGTCCACAGAGCAAGGTTTAAGCGTCTATTTACGTTTAGATGATGTCTACAGTTATTTAACCGCGCAGCAATTGCCTCAGTTGGAAGACATTTTAAGTGATGAGCTGAAACCACTCAAAGTGATTATTTCCAATCGTTCAGCAGAAGCACCCAATCACATGTCGGAAGCTGAATGGCAAAATTATTGTTTAAACGATGCCAAGATTTTATCAAAACAGCACCGTTTTAGTTTTCACGAAACACCAGAACAACCCAAACCAGAAGCCTTATTACAGGCTGAAACCATCTTAAAAAATACACCCTTACGTGGCCAAGATTTTCTATATTTATTAGAAGATGTGTTTCACATGCTGTGGCAAAAACAACATGGCAAATTACGTACTTTATATGCCATGGCCAGTAAGCACCACCGCGCACAAAATTTTGAAGAACGTATTTTTAATGACACGCCTGTATTGGCCAGTTATTTTGAATTTGGGGAACGTAAATATCATGCAGTCGATGATTTATTACGGCTAACCCGTCGTTTACGTCAGCAAAAACTCCTGACTGATAATCCTATTTTTTTAATTAATCATATTGAGTGGCGCGAACATCTCATTAGTGATGCTGAAGAACTTAATGAAATTCAAGCGTTAGATCCAGAGCTCGATTTATATATTGCCTTAGAAGACCCAATTTCGTGGTTGCTGCTGGCTTATATCAAAGAAGAACTGGCAGACTTTTATAATATTCACCTCAATATTTATCCACTCAGTTACCACGGCCGTGATTTGTTTGATTGGAGTTTAGCAACACGCTTGTCCAAGCGAACAGGGGTAAGTTTTACGCCGTTTTGTCGTCCAGATCAGCAGGCGACGGTACAGATGGCAAATATGTACTACAGTGTGCCTGAAGAACAGCGCATTGATGCTATGTATAAAATTTTGCATGCGGTATGGTGTAAAGGCAAGGATTTATCCTTCAAAGCACATTTTCAACAATTACAACAAGAACTCGAGCTGACGACATTAACTACGGAAGATGTAACTAGCAAATTATCTGAGAATGATATGCTCTGTGAAATGAAATCACAGCCAGATTTCCCAGTACTTGAGCTCAGAATTGATGGGCAAAGTTATGTATTTAATAGCTTATATCGCGTATGGATGATTGAAAGTATTTTCAGTAATGTGTTAGAAGAGAAGTATAAAAGTGAAAACATTGCTGAGAATGAGTTAAGGAAGAATGAAGAAAGATAAGGTTGAAAATTTGGAACAGGCACGTGCTCAAATCGATGTGATTGATCATGCTTTGATTGAGCTTATTTCAGCCCGTCAGTTTTATGTCGATCAAGCGGTCCGATTTAAACGTACAACGCACGATGTACAATCTCCTGAGCGTGTGGAAGACGTAATCAAGAAAGTCCGTGGCGCGGCGCAAGATCAGGGTGTAGACCCAAATTTAGTTGAGCATATTTATCGCGAAATGATTCATCATTTTATTCAGCGCGAGTTAAAGGAATTACGTCCATAATTGGTAGGTCATATTGTAGTGAAAAATCAAATTTTTACTGCAATTTTGGATAGTTTGCAGATAAGCCTATATATTTCATTTAATATTCACTTTAAAAATGGGATAATGCATGCCTTATGTCCATGACTAAAGTCAGTTTTTATTGCCTATGGATTGCCCATTTCAATATAGTAAGCTCGTGAATGAGCTTGAAAACTATCAAGTTGCCATTGATGCGCATTCAATTGTTGCGATTACAGATACTCAGGGTGTCATTACCCATGTAAATCAGAAATTCTGTGATATTTCTAAATATTCACGTGATGAATTGCTGGGTTCTACCCACAAAATTATTAATTCAGGTTGTCACCCGCGTAGCTTCTTTAAGCAAATGTGGAGCACGATTGCACAAGGCAACATCTGGAATGGTGAAATCTGCAATCGCAATAAACAAGGTGAACTGTATTGGGTAGACACGACAATCGTTCCATTTAAAGATCGGCACGGTGTTTTGCAACAGTACATTGCGATTCGAACGGATATTACCCAGCTCAAACAATCAGAAGATCATGCCCGCTATATGGCTTTGCATGACGAGTTAACCAATCTACCTAATCGACGTTATATGCAAGATTATATGAAGCAAGTGATTGCTTCTAATCGGAGCAAAGGCGCGTATAGCGCGATGATCATGTTGGATTTGGATAACTTTAAAAATATTAATGACACGCTTGGGCATAGTGTGGGGGATAACCTACTGAAGATGGTGGCGGCACGTCTGCTATTGAATACACCACAGCCTAATCCGATTATTCGTTTAGGTGGCGATGAGTTTTTGGTGATCTTGTCGAATTTGTCGATGCAATATGAAGAAGCGCATGACGCGGTATTGCAGGTGGCCAATAAGCTCAAAGCAGAATTAAATAAACCCTATTTTTTAAATGAGAAAAGTGTTCATACCACGGCCAGTAGTGGCGTATTTATTTTTAAAGACTTTAATTTATCTGAAAATGCATTTCTAAAATACGCCGATATGGCGCTGTATCATGCCAAAGGCAGTGGTAAAAATTGTATTGCAGTTTTTGATCCTTTAATTGAAGAAAGCATTGTATCGAAAGCAAAATTAATTAATGACTTACGTCGTGCATTACAAAATGACGAATTTGAACTGTACTATCAACGAATCGTCAATGATTCCGAACAGATCATTGGTTATGAAGCATTAATTCGTTGGCAACATCCTGAGAAAGGCTTGGTTTTACCTGGGCATTTTATGGCTGAGATTGAAAAATCCAGCATGATTCATGAAGTGGGGAAACGAGTTCTTAGCATGGCCTGCCAGCAGTTAAAAGTCTGGCGGGATAGACCTAGATGTGCGGATTGGACAATTTCAGTCAATATTAGTGTTGGGCAGTTTAGGGCCAACAATTTTGATCAAGACGTGATTCAGTTGGTGCACAGCTTTGGTATTTGCCCAAGCCGTTTACGTTTAGAGCTGACCGAGAGTATGTTCTATACAGATATGGACAGCTCAATTGAGAAAATGCATCGTTTAATTGAAGCTGGTTTTAACTTTTCTATGGATGACTTTGGAACCGGCTATTCATCGTTAAACTATCTGAGAATGTTGCCTTTACGGCAGCTGAAAATTGACCGCGCCTTCGTTGAGCATATTACAGATAACCCACGTGATTTAGCGATTGTAAAAACCATTATTGCCTTAGCGGCTGCACTTGAGTTAAACGTAGTGGCTGAGGGGGTGGAAACGCAAGCGCAGTTCCAATTACTCAAAGACAATGGATGCACGGCATTCCAAGGTTATTACTTTGGTCATCCTGAAGCCTTGTAGATCGGCTTTAAGTTAGATCTTTAAGCACTTTGAGCATGTTGTATGCTGTTTAATAAGTGCATTATTGGCATAAAAAAAGCAGCCATTTGGCTGCTTAAAATACTATTTTTTCAATTATTTAGATTTATCTGCAAGGCTAAAGAACCAGTTGAGAATGAGTGCTGCAAAAGTTGCAGTGCCAATCCCACCAAGGTTAAAGCTACCAAATTGCAAAGCAAAGTCACCTGTACCTAAAATAATGGTCACTGCGGCAACCATTAGATTTTTATTTTGTGAAAAGTCGACTTTATTTTCAATCCAAATTTTGGCACCAGCAATGGTAATTAAACCAAATACCACAATAGATGCACCAGTTAAAATCGCACTTGGAATGGTATGAATAATCGCGCCAAATTTAGGTGATAGGCCTAAAAAGATAGCAAACACACCGGCAATCACAAAAATAATAGTGGAATAGACACGTGTAACCGCCATAACACCAATATTTTCACCATAAGTGGTCATACCTGGGCCACCGACACCACCAGACAAAGTCGTTGCAACACCATCGGCAACAAAAGCTTTACCAATATGTGGATCGAGGTTTTCACCTGTCATTGCGCTCACTGCTTTAATATGACCTAAGTTCTCTGCCACTAAAATTAAGGCAATAGGTGCAATAATCAGCATGGCGTTAACATTAAATTCTGGTGAGTGGAACTGAGGAATACCAAACCAAGCCGCTTGTTGAATGGGCGTAAAGTTAATTGGCGTACCATATCCCATGATGTTGGATACGATAAAATAGATGAAATAAGCGGATAGTAGGCCAACTAAAAGTAATAAGCGTTGTAATAGGCCTTTGGTGAACACGGCAATAGAACCCATGCAAAGCACAGTAACCAATGACATCCACATATTAAAGTTATTGCCCATCACGCCTTTAACGGTTACTGGTGCAAGGTTCAGACCAATAATCATCACTACCGCACCTGTTACAACAGGAGGCATGAGTTTCTCAATCCAACGTGTCCCTGTTGCCATCACGATAAAACCAAAAATCGTATATAGCACACCACAGGCAATAATCCCGCCAGCCGCCATCGCAATATTGGCATTTGGTGCACCTGTACCTGAAGCAACGTAACCAGTTGCTGCAATCACCACCCCAATAAAGGCAAAGCTTGAACCTAAATAGCTCGGTACACGACCACCCGTCATAAAGAAAAACAGAACGGTACACAAACCAGACATCAGGATTGCGAGGTTTGGATCAAAACCCATTAAGAAAGGAGCGAGTACCGTTGCTCCAAACATTGCAAAGGCATGTTGTATGCCTAACACTACACTTTGTGCAGGGGGCAAATATTCGTTAGTGCCTACAGGACGTGCATCAATACTGTCTTCATACGGACGCCATTTGGGAAACCAACTGGACATAAAATGAGCACTCAAAAGATAAATTGTGCACATCATACGCTTCTTTTTTGCAAGATTTAATCACTGAGTCAAAAAAACGTTAAACCTAATGTACTGACTTTGCAATTGTTTTACCGCATGGTAAAAGTTTTTTAAGTTAAAACTAAAGTTAAATCAGGTATTAATCACGAATTATGTAAAGTGATATTGTTATAAATAAATCTTATTCTATATATAAATAAATTATGGATATTTCACGCAGTTGATCATAAAAAAAGCACATCAATGTGATGTGCTTTTTTCTTAATCTAACAAATATATAGGTTTAACTTAGCCGGTATTACGTAGGCCAGCAGCAATACCTGCAATACTCACCATTAGTGCATGATCGACTGGCGTATGTTCAGCTTGGCAATTGGCTAAATAGGTACGACGACGTTTCATCAATTCAGCTTGAAGCAGATGTAAGGGTAATAAGTAAGGCTTACGTACTTTCATCGATTGATCTAAAACATCATTGCTACTGAGTAACTTAGATTCACCTTTGAGTGCTAAAAGTGTTTGCACCGCGTCACGTAGGCGTTGGCGTAGTTCTTCACCTAAGACTTTCAAATCTTCATCTTGAGTCAGATGTGATTCATAGTATAAGGCCACATGACTGTCTGCTTTAGAGAGTACCATTTCCAGCATATCAATTAAGGTTTGGAAATACGGCCATTTATGGAGCATATCCTCCAAAATGGCTTTTTGGCCTTGGTCGAGCACTTGATTAATGGCAGCGCCTGTTCCTAACCATGCAGGCAACATCAAACGAATTTGTGTCCATGCAAATACCCATGGAATTGCACGCAAAGATTCGATGCCACCAGTAACTTTACGTTTGGCAGGACGCGAGCCTAAAGGCAACATTTGCAGTTCAAGCTCAGGCGTCACGGTACGCAAGTACTTCACAAAATGTGGGTTTTCACGCACCGTTTGGCGATATACCTGTACCGATAAATCGGTCATGCTGTGCATGAGCTCGCGCCATTCTGCTTTGGGTACTGGAGGTGGAAGTAAAGTGGCCTCAAGTGTTGCCGCTGTATAAATCTCAAGGTTTTGCAGTGCGATGCCTTCTAAACCAAATTTAAAGCGGATCATTTCGCCTTGTTCAGTCACACGAATTGCCCCAGAGATTGAACCAGGGGGTTGAGAGAACAATGCCTGCTGTGTCGGTGCGCCACCACGACTGATTGAACCGCCACGGCCATGGAATAAGGTGAGCTGTACGGCATGATTTTTTGCAATTTCAGTGAGTTCTTCTTGCGCACGGTACTGTGCCCAGTTGGCAGACATAAATCCTGCATCTTTGGCTGAGTCTGAGTAACCAATCATCACTTCATGCTTGCCCTGAATATGCTGTTTATACCAATGCATATTAAATAGGGTGTTCATGGTTTTAGACGCGCCGTCTAAATCTTTCAGGGTTTCAAATAGAGGAACGACACGTAAAGGATTTAAAATGCCGGCTTCTTTTTGCAGAAGCAACACCGCCAGCACATCACTTGGATATTCCGCCATTGAAATAATATAGGCACCCAAACTTTCACTTGGCTGTGAGGCCAAAGTGCGCATGGTGGCAAACACTTCTTGCACATCTGGATGACAAATCAGACTGCCTTCAGGTTCACTGAGATGTTTAGGTAACAATGGGCGTTTGCTTTGTAGCTCTTGCAGTAAGAAATTTTGTCGTGCTTGTTCGGTCCAAGTTTCAAAATTCCCTAAACCTAAGTATTCAGTTATAGCAGAAATGGCTTGGCGGTGGCGTCCAGATTCTTGGCGAATGTCGAGCTTTAATAATTCAATACCAAAACAGTTTACGCGATGAATAAAGTCCAATAGTTTACCATTGGCAATTTCAGGCAAATCACATTCAATCAGTGAGCGGTAACAAAGTAACAAAGGTTGAAGCAGTTCATCTTTGCTTTTAATCACTTGGCTGTCATCAGCATCATGGCCACGAAGTTTTTCTGTTAGCCAAAAACGTGTGGCTTTTAGGCGTTGGCGCGTATCACGTAAATATTCACGGTAGGGTTCAGCATGCTCTTTACCTAAGGCTGTACGTAATTCATCACTACACTGTTCAATCGAGAGTTCCCAGCGGAGTGCTTCAATATCACGTACATATAAATCTGCTGCTTTCCAACGAGATAACCACAGAACTTCTTGAGTGATGTCATGCGTTACATTTGGGTTGCCATCACGGTCACCGCCCATCCAAGAGGCAAAGCGAACTGGTGCAATGGTGAGTGGCAAAGACTGACCACAATGTTCGCTCACCATGCCGTCCAATTCACGCATGAATTTAGGCACCGCATTCCATAAGGTTTGCTCAATCGTGGTAAAGCCCCATTTGGCTTCATCTACAGGCGTTGGGCGATGCTGACGAATTTCATCGGTTTGCCATGCAGAGCAAATCAGTTGTTTTAAATCATCTAAAACGGCTGTGCGTTCACGTGGGGTGAGTTTTTGCTGATCCATTTGAAACAGACAGTCATTAATACCATCATATTTTTGAATCAGGGTACGGCGACTGACTTCAGTCGGGTGTGCAGTTAGTACCAATTCAATTTTGAGTTCGCAAATTTGTTGATAGAGCGTTTCTGAGCTGATGTCTCGATCTTTAAATTTTTGAAATAAGTGATCTAAAGGATTTGGTGATGGGGCATGTTCATCAAATTCGCTTTGGCGACGGCTGCGCACCACATTGTATTGTTCTGCAATATTAGCAAAATTTAGAAAGTGGGTAAAAGCGCGGGTAAGGGGCAGAATTTCATGGTCTTCTAAGCTTAAAAATAATTTTTCGAGTTCTTTTTCTGCCTCAGCTTGACCATCACGTGCACCCTTGGCTAAGGCACGAATTTGTTCAACTTGATTAAACAAATCTTGTCCAGCCTGTTGTTTTAGGGTTTCACCCAATAAATTCCCCAGCAGGCGTACATCTTCTCTAAGTGGAGCATCAATTTGTTGAATCATTTTGCGGTCTCCTTATGTCCTTGATTTTGACTATAGCGCGAATCTCAGCCTTGCCAAGTGAAACCGCGACAAAAGTCGGATTTGTTTTGCTTATAAATTAGCAAACAAGATGCCAAAGCAACGTAAAAGGAGTGTTTTTAACCCAATATGATTTAAATTTTAGGCGGATAACGCAGTAAAAACAGCTGTATGGTGTATTGAATAATCTGTTTGCAGTCTTGCTGATTTGGAACTTCACGTACGCCCATCAGTACTTCATGATGGCGCATACCCAATAACAAAGAAAACAATAACAGCAAATGTTCACGCTCAGGTGCAGGCTGAATAAACTTTAAAGCCACCGCTTGGTCAAAGAAGTTTTGCCATAAGGCACTGAGTTTCTGATGCGATGCATTATAAAATTGCTGTGCCAGCGGATTATGCTGAGAGGCTAATTCCAGCAATAAGTATTCCATTTTGAGGGCTTCGGGTAAATTCACCAAATTTAGGGTGAGTTCACAGGCATGTGTAAATGCCTGAATAAAATTACAGTCATGGCTTAAAACCATCGGGCGAGCATTAATGAGTGAGTCGCAGGTTTCTGCAATCGCACAGGTAAATAGGCTTTCTTTGTCTTGAAAATGGTTATAGACGGTCAGTTTGGTGACATCGGCTTTTTGCGCAATTTTGTTCATGCTACAGCCGTGATAGCCACATTCTAAAAATAGAACTTTTGCAGCATCTAAAATCCGTTTTCGTTTTTCTAAATCTCTTGGGCGGCCAGCAGTCATTTGCTAAAAAAAATTCCAAAATGTCATTAAAGTCATTGATTTTATCCTAAATAGATAATTAATGTACCGTATAGTTTATTAATTAAAAAATAACCATTTTAATTTCGTCTATATTGCCTGAAAAAACAACTTTAGATAAGAGCCTAAGTTCATGAGTACGATTAAGACCGCCTGCATAGGCATAATCATCGTTTGTAGTGTGACCTTGTGGGGGTGTAGTCATAATGATGCACCAAAGGAGCAGGAAATTCCTTTGGTCATGGTGGCCCAAGCAAGCAGTAGTCAGACTGAGCAAAAAAGCTATGCGGGTGAGGTACAAGCGCGCCAACAAACTGCGCTGGCTTTTCGTGTGGCAGGGCAGGTGGTCGACCGTTATGTTGATGTCGGTGATCGGGTGCATGTTGGGCAGGTCTTGGCACGTTTAGATGTTAAAGATGCAGAGTTACAAAAAAATGTGACCCGTGCGCAATTAGAAAGTGCTCAATCGGCTGCAAAAATTGCAGGCGATGAATTAAAGCGCTATCAGCAATTATTGCCGATGAATGCCGTGAGCCGTTCACAATATGATGCGATAGAAAACCAATATAAAGCGGCGATGTCGAGCTTAAAGCAAGCTCAATCTAATCATGAAGTTAGCTCAAATCAAACGCAATATAACCAATTGATTACTAGTAAAAATGGCGTAATTACCGAGCGTAATTTTGAAGTTGGGCAAGTTGTGGCAGCTGGTCAAGCAGTGTACCAGTTGGCCATTGATGGTGAGCGTGATGTTGTGGTGGGTGTACCTGAACAGCTTATTTCCAGTATTAAAGTAGGCCAAGTGGCGAAAGTGAGTTTATGGTCGAAGCCAGACGAAAGTTTTGACGCTTACGTCCGTGAAATTGCACCTGCTACGGATCAGTCACGCACTTATCGTGTCAAAGTGGCTTTGCGTGAAGGTTCTGGTGTTATTCAACTTGGACAAAGCGCACGGGTATTTTTAAAAAACGTGACGAATGAAACTTTAAACATTCCATTGTCGAGTGTGTCTGCGCAAGGGCAACAGGCTTATGTGCTGACCGTAAAATCGGACAATACAGTTCATAAGGTGCCTGTGAGTTTAGGGGCATACGGGCGTGACAGTGTGCCTGTGCTGAGCGGTTTAAACCCTTCAGATTATGTGGTGATTGGTGGCGTACATTTACTGCGTGACAAGCAAAAAATTCGTCCAATTGACCGAGAAAATCGGACTGTGACTGTTCGAGCTGGAGGTTAAAGATGAATTTTAACCTGTCGGAATGGGCGCTCAAAAATAAAGGGTTGGTCCTTTATTTTATGATCCTGTTAGGAATCGTCGGCGTATTTTCATACTCCAAATTAGCGCAAAGTGAAGATCCACCCTTTACCTTTAAGGTCATGATTATTCAGACCTACTGGCCAGGTGCAACGGCTGAGGAAGTATCGCTACAAGTCACAGACCGTATTGAAAAAGAACTTATGACCACCGGCAACTATGAACGCATTATGGCGTTTTCACGTCCCGGTGAATCGATGGTGACTTTTGTTGCTAAAGATTCTTTGCGTTCAAAAGATATCCCTGACGTTTGGTATACGGTGCGTAAAAAGGTCAACGACATTCGTCATCAGCTGCCGAGCGGGGTGCAAGGGCCGTTTTTTAATGATGAGTTTGGCGATACCTTTGGCAATATTTATGTCCTCACAGGCAAAGATTTTGACTATGCGATACTTAAAGACTATGCCGACCGTTTGCAACTACAATTGCAACGCGTGCAGGATGTCAGCAAAGTCGATTTGATTGGTCTGCAAGATCAAAAGATTTGGATAGAAATGTCCAATACCAAGGCGGCTCAATTGGGCGTACCAGTTTCAGCCATTCAGCAAGCCTTACAACAGCAAAATACAGTAGCAAGTGCAGGCTTTTTTGAAACTCAGTCTGACCGTATACAAGTGCGTGCGAGTGGTAGCTTAAAAACAGTCGAAGAACTCAAAAAAATGCCTTTGTTGGTGAATGGTCAAACCATTCAGTTGGGTGATGTGGCTGATATTTACCGTGGTTTTAGCGATCCTGCACAGCCACGTATGCGCTTTATGGGTGAAAATGGTATTGGCATTGCGGTGTCTATGCGCAAAGGTGGCGACATTCTGGCGCTAGGTAAGCATTTAGAAACTGAATTTGCACAGCTACAAAAATCATTACCACTGGGGATGACACTACAAAAGGTTTCAGACCAGCCTGTCGCGGTGAAACGCAGTGTAAATGAGTTTATGAAAGTCTTGGCAGAAGCCGTCATCATCGTCCTGTTGGTTAGCTTTTTCTCCTTAGGTTTCCGTACTGGATTGGTGGTCGCATTTTCTATTCCTTTGGTTTTGGCGATGACCTTTGCAGGCATGAATATGCTTGATGTCGGTCTACACAAAATATCCTTAGGGGCCTTAATTTTGGCTTTAGGACTGTTGGTGGATGATGCCATTATTGCCGTAGAAATGATGGCAATTAAAATGGAGCAAGGCTATAGCCGAATACAAGCAGCTGGCCATGCATGGCGAACCACTGCGTTTCCTATGCTCACAGGAACACTCATTACGGCGGCGGGCTTTTTACCTATTGCTACGGCGGCATCGAGTACCGGGGAATACACCCGTTCTATTTTCCAAGTCGTCACCATTGCATTAATTGTCTCGTGGTTTGCAGCGGTACTGTTTGTGCCCTATTTAGGCGATAAACTACTTCCTGACTTTAATAAAGATTTGGTACAAAAAGCGCCTTGGTATGCACGATTATTGGCGCGTTTACGTAAGCAACCCGAACCTGCATCCGTGGTACATCATGCGGGTGAACATCACGATCCTTATCAAACCAAGTTTTACCAAGGTTTTAAGCGCTGGGTGAATCTATGTGTCACCTATCGTAAAACAGTGATTGTAACCACGGTGGCCATTTTTGTGCTTTCTGTGATGATGTTTAAGTTGGTTCCCCAGCAATTTTTTCCGCCATCTAACCGTGCCGAAATTTTGGTGGATATCAAACTGGAAGAAGGTGCATCGTTAAAAGCCACCGAAGTTGCTGTACGTAAAGTTGAGCAATTTTTATCAAAACAAGAAGGGATTGATAATTTTGTGGCTTATGTGGGTACGGGATCGCCACGTTTTTATTTGCCTTTAGATCAACAATTACCTCAGGCCAGCTTTGCACAATTTGTGGTGTTGGCATCATCCTTAGATGATCGTGATGAGATTCGCCGTAATTTGAGTGAAAAGATTCGGGTGTTATTGCCTGAAGCACGGACCCGCGTGTCTTTATTAGAAAACGGCCCACCTGTGGGTTATCCATTACAGTTCCGCGTATCGGGTGAAAATTTGGATGTGGTGCGTGAATGGGCACAAAAAGTAGCTGCGACAATCAGTGCGAATCCGAATAGTACCAATGTGCATTTGGATTGGGGCGAGCCAAGTAAAGTCATTCAATTAGAGATTGATCAAGATCGTGCACGCCAATTGGGCGTGAACAGTTTAGATTTATCAAATTTCTTAAGCAGTGCAATTAGCGGGGCATCGGTTAATCAATACCGTGAAAAACGTGATTTGATTGAAATCCGTATGCGTGGTGATCAAATAGATCGTGTGGATGTGGGTTCACTCAGCAGTTTGGCTGTACCGACAGCTTCGGGAAAATCAGTACCTTTAGCGCAAATTGCCAAAATTGAATATGCATTTGAAGATGGTCTGATCTGGCATCGTAATCGCCTACCAACCATTACGGTGCGGGCAGATATTCGTAGTCAGTTACAGCCAGCAACAGTCGTCAATGAGCTTGCAGAACCATTGGCAACATTACGTGCATCACTACCAAATGGTTATTTGTTAGAAGTGGGGGGCACGGTAGAAGAATCTGCAAAAGGTCAGTCTTCAGTCAATGCGGGTATGCCAATGTTCCTTGCTGTGGTGTTAACTTTGCTGATGATTCAGCTGAAGAGTATGTCGCGGACATTTATTGTCTTTTTGACTGCGCCACTGGGTATTATTGGTGTGGTTTTATTCTTACTACTTTTTAATAAACCATTTGGTTTTGTGGCAATGCTGGGCACCATCGCACTATCCGGCATGATTATGCGAAATTCACTGATTTTGATTGATCAGATCGAACAAGACATACAAGCAGGGCATGATCCTTGGGACTCGATTTTAGATGCAACGGTACGTCGTTGTCGTCCAATTGTACTCACTGCACTCGCCGCAGTTCTGGCGATGATCCCCTTATCGCGCAGTATTTTCTTCGGTCCAATGGCTGTTGCGATTATGGGGGGCTTGATTGTTGCGACACTGTTAACGTTGTTCTTCCTACCAGCCCTGTATGCACAGTGGTTTAAGGTGAAAAAAAGTCCTGAGAAAGTGTAAAAATGGGTGCGAAATATTGTTTTTTTCAATATAGTAGCACCTAAATCTTTGCTGAAAATTTTTATAAGACAAACACTGTTCAGGTAAAGATTCACAGGGCAGTGTGTGGGGTTAAATCAGACATGACGACAGATAAACTGATCAAGTATCGGCGCTATATTGCGATCTCTTACGTCTTCATGTTTTTGGCGATGTTTACCGTGGTCAGCGGTGTGTTGGCTTATTGGCTGGCGCGCAAAATCACACAGGTTGATTCCGCTGAAGTTTGGCTACAAGCACAGGCATTTTGGGTGATGCGTAGCATTGTAATTTTCACTATTTTGGCTTTGTTTGCAGCACTTTGGTTTATTCCACTCTTTTTCTTTTATTGGGACAGCGCACTTTGGGTAACAGGTTGTACTGTTGCGGGTGTTATTTTTAGTGCCATTGCATTTCTGTATTTGTTAAATGCATGGGTGCAAGGCTTATCTAAATTCTTTAAAAATAAAGCAGTTTTTTAATTCGTCTATATTTTTTTCACCGTTGACCCTTGAAAAAATGGTTTGATCCCCCAATTTCAGACCACAGCTTAGTATTAAATAAATTCCGTGAGGAGCATCGCCAGACATGGCTAAACGTGATTATTATGAGGTTTTAGGCGTATCTAAAACCGCAGGTGATGATGAAATTAAAAAAGCCTACCGTAAGTTGGCGATGAAGTATCACCCTGACCGTAACCCAGATAACCCAGAAGCTGAAGAGAAATTCAAAGAAGCTGCGGAAGCTTATGAAGTCCTTTCAGACAGCGAAAAGCGTAGCATGTACGACCGTATGGGCCATCAAGCATTTGAAGGCGGTATGGGCGGCGGTGGCGGCTTTGGTGGCGGTTTCAGCGCTGAAGACATTTTCAGTCAGTTCGGTGATATCTTCGGTGGTGCTTTTGGTGGTGGTGGCCGTGGTGGTCAGCAACGCGCACGCCGTGGTTCAGACTTACGCTATGTGATGGAACTCACCCTTGAAGAAGCGGTGAAGGGCGTCAAAAAAACCATTACTTTCACTGCGCCTGCGCCGTGTGAAACGTGTGATGGTAAAGGCTCTAAAAATCCTAACGATGTAGAAACTTGTAAAACCTGTCATGGCGCGGGTCAAGTGCGTATGCAACAAGGCTTCTTCTCTGTACAGCAAACCTGTAATACCTGCCGTGGTCAAGGTAAAATCATTAAGAACCCATGTAATACATGTCATGGTTCTGGTGTGTCTGACCGCCAGCAAACTTTAGAAGTAACCATCCCAGCAGGCGTAGACAACGGCGATCGCGTACGTTTAAGTGGTAAAGGCGAAGCGATTCGTGATGGTCAATCAGGTGACCTATACGTAGAAGTGGTTGTACGTGAACACGAAATCTTCCAACGTGATGGTGCAGATCTGTATATGGATGTACCTGTAAGCATTGCTGATGCAGCTTTGGGTAAAGAAATTCAGATTCCAACACTTGATGGTCGTGTAAGCTTGAAAGTACCTGAAGGTACACAGACTGGTAAGATCTTCCGTTTACGCGGTAAAGGTGTAAAACCTGTACGTACCAGCATGCAAGGTGACTTACTCTGCCGTATTGTGGTGGAAACCCCTGTGAATTTGACTGCACGTCAACGTGAGTTACTCAAAGAATTACAAGCGAGTATGGAAAGTGAAGAAGGCGGTAAATCTTCTCCGAAGAAAAAATCGTTTTTAGATCGTTTATTTGACTAATTGATACGAGTTGATTGAGTCAATACCATTCAAAGCATAAAAAAAGCGCCATAAGGCGCTTTTTTTATATCTATTCACAGCATTAAGGTTGCTCTGGAGCACCTTGAAGTAAGCTGTCATAGTCCATATCTGTTTTTTGAATAATCGCCAAAAGCTTGAGCTGATGTTTTGCTTCGGCTTCGTTACCATTAAATGCCAACATTTTTGCGTATTTAATGAGGTGATAACGGGTTGGATAGCTACGTGCCATTTCGCCTGCCATCTGCAATTGCTCTGGGCTTAATGGTGTAAACGGGTCAATGAGAATAAAATTAATCCGTTGATCTAATTCTGTGAGCACGTAAATGCGATCATGATTGGTGATCTTTTCAGGCTGTAATTCATTTTTATACACATTGCCTAATTTAGGCACTAGCGTGTCGTAATCACGATAGACTAAGGCCAACATGGCTAAGCCAAAGACCAGTATGATTTTATTGCCCAATGCAGGCAGTGCTACGGTTTTGGTCTGTGCATATTGGGCTTGTAGTGTACCTAGAATAAAGCCCGCAGGAATGAGGAAGAAAGCATAATTCTGTGGGAACTCGAGCATCATGTGAATGATGAAAGCACCCAACATCAGCAATCCAATGACAGATTCCGCTGAGTTCACTTGACGATGCAATTGAATAAGCCAGTAAGCCATATAGATAAAGAATGGAATCGCAATAATAAATCCATTCCAAAGAATGAAATCCAGTACAAAGTTATGTGCGCTACGAATCCAAACAGGCCCTTGAAAGTGCTCTGAGATGCTCACAAAAGCGGTACTGGTTTGGTACCAACCATAGCCAAACCACGGCTGTGCTGCGACCGCATGGATCATTTGTTGCCAAATCGCCAAGCGTGACATATCGCCACCAGCACGTTGAGCCAAATCACGACCTTGAATCACATCCATATTGGCGCTGTCGGCGAGCAATTGTGTGACATGCGGAAGTACCACAATTAAGCCGATAAACAGAGCAAACCACGCCAAACTATAGAACCAGCGTAAACGAACCTGATGGCGGAATTGCTGGTAAGCAAGGTAGAGCAGTATACAAATACTTGCGACCCATGAGGTACGTGATTGACTCAGTACAACGCCAATTAAAATGGGTAAAGCTGCCAGCACTAACCAACGCGTAGCTAGGGCTTTTTTCTCATATAAATACAGCGTCGCCATTAAGGCCATGAGCAAGAACGTCGCCATTAAGTTTGGCTGCGCAAAATTGGCAAAAGGACGCGTTGTGCCACTGATATTCATCATGATGGCATTGAGAGGCTCATCAAAATTCAGCGCTTGGCAAATCGCCACTAGACCGGTAGCGACACCCGAAATTAAAAAGGTAAAGCTTAAATAACGGAAGGTTTTTGCCCGTTGCTCTGCACCTTGGGATAGATTGAAGCCCAAAGTCATTGCCAGCCAAAAGGCTGCAATATAGAGAAAGCCCAGAAATGCGATACTAAAAAAGTACACATGACCCAAAGCCAATTGAATAAAAGGCAATACAGCCAAAGCTAAAAAGGGCAGGCCAATTTTAGGAAGATACAATTTGTCTTTGACGCAAGCAGCCGTCAAAAACATCAGGGAGATAAATGCATAAAGCTCACCAGTATAGGTGACCCAAGGTCGGTAATGGACTGGGAGTAGCCATGCGAAAAAAATGCATATTGCAGCACAAGCAAACAGTACGTTTTTCATGCTCATTCAGTATAAAAAAAACTCGCCTATGATACATCGAAAATCATCTAAAAAATGCAATACAGACGACTCCGCCACGACTGATTTTATGCGTTGCAGATTACTAAATACCAAGCGATGAAAAATGCATAAATTTTTTGTGTCAAACTTAGCCAAACTCAGGAGTTTTGCTATAGTAAGGGCAATTTTGAATCTAGCATTAGGAAAATGTTATGTCAGCAACTCCACGCATTGGGATTTTAGGCGCAGGCGGCCGTATGGGTCGTATTCTTATTCAAGCTGTTGAACAAGCTGGTTTTAAACTTGCAGCCGCTGTAGAACGTCCAGAAAGCTCACTTTTGGGTGCAGATGCGGGCGAACTTGCTGGCATTGGCCGTCTGAATGTGAAAATTGTGGGTAGTTTAGAAGAAGTTGTAGACGACTGTGATGTTGTAATCGACTTTACTGCACCTGTAGCAACTGTGAATCACTTAAAAATTTGCCGTGAGCATGGTGTGGCGATTGTGATTGGTACCACAGGCATGAATGATGAGCAAAAAGCATATTTAGACGCCTCTGCAACAGAAACACCAGTGGTCTATGCAGCCAACTATTCAGTGGGCGTAAATGTCTCGATTAAACTACTAGAATTGGCATCTAAAGTATTTGGTGACACCGTAGATATCGAAGTGATTGAAGCGCATCACCGTCATAAAGTGGATGCACCATCAGGTACAGCGCTCATGATGGGTGAAGCGATTGCAGCAACTTTAGGTCGTGACTTAAAACAAGATGCAGTTTATCACCGTGAAGGCCATACAGGTCCACGCGAGCGTCAAAGCATTGGTTTCCAAACCATTCGTGGTGGCGATATTGTGGGTGAACACACGGTAATGTTTATTGGTGAAGGTGAGCGTGTTGAAATCACTCATAAAGCCACCAACCGTATGAACTTTGCTGCCGGTGCAGTACGTGCGGCAGCTTGGGTTGTAGGCCGTGAAGCGCGTAAGTACGATATGAAAGATGTACTTGGATTTAACGATATTCAAGTATAAAAGCGCTTCAAAATCCGCTATAAAAATAAAAGAAAACTAAAAGACGAATAATTGGAATGAAAAAAGCCTTGTTGATGGCCTGTGTACTCGCATGTTCTGCGATGACACAGGCAGCACCTACTGATCACGTTAAGCTCAGTATTAATAAAAACAATATTAAAGTTTGGACGATTCAAGACAGCCAAAACCCGATCATGATGTATAAAGCTGAGACCACGCTCAATGTTCCTATTGAACAAGCAGTCGCATTAATACTCGATGTTGATCATGCGGTTGAGTGGGTCCCTTTTTTAAGTCAAATGAAAGTCCTCTCAAGGGATGACAAAAAAGGGGAATTTCAACTGTATATGGTGCTGGATTTTCCATTTCCTTTAAAAGACCGCGATTTGGTTGTACAAGGCAGAATGAGCAAAGATGCACAGGGCATTATTAGCATACAAAATAAAGCCATTAAGAAAGGCTATCTGCTGAATAAAAACTACGTCCGACTGAATCAGTATGAAGGCGACTGGTCATTTCAGAAATTAGGGCCACAAAAGGTCAAAGTGTCGACTTATGGGTATGCCAATCCCGAGGGGTCTATTCCATTGTCCGTCGTGAATATGTTTGTGCAACAGCAGCCTTATCAAATGCTACAAAAAATGAAAGTAGAGCTCGAAAAATCAAAGAATTTCGCGCCCTTACCAGATATTTTAAAATAGTGTTTAAAACTACTTTTCTGATGAACCCAGTGTATACACAGTCAGTTGTCGCATCCGTTCAGGCTGAGGCAACTGTAGGCTAAGCAAAGTTTCTTCAGGGACTGCACCATTGGTCTGTGCTGGTGGAGACAGTTTAATTTGAAATTGCTGAGCACTGTTTTGTTCACAGTTAAAACGCAATTTTTTTTGACTCGGCATGAGACGGGGATGATAGGAAGTTTGTGCTTCATAAACATATAAGCGCTGACTGGCAACATGCTGCAATGCAGGTTGAACACGCCAAAGCTGATATTCCGTCAGATTTTGGGTTTTTAAAAAGCCTTCAATTAATGCACTGCAAATGAAATGTTGCTGCTTAGCGACAGTATTGCCTTGTGGCTTGCAGGCTGAAAGTGCAAGAACACAACTGAATAGGCTGAGCGCTGTGGCTATTGTTCTCATGTATCGCTCCTGTATCCTTTTGAAAAACTGTACAGCAAGCTTAAATATGTTAGTGTTTAGGATACAGATACAGTAAATATAAAAAAACGGGTACAGATATGGCATTTCAATATCAGCTGATGGCACAGCAGCTGAGGCAAAAAATACAGGTAGGGGAAATTGTCGCAGGTCAGCGTTTACCTTCACTACGTCAATTTGCTGAGCAACAGAACATTAGTTTAAATACCGCAAAAAGCTGTTATGAAATGCTCGAAGCGCAGGGATTAATTTATGTTAAAGCCAAGTCAGGCTATTTTGTACAACGTCCCTCGGCTCTTTCGAATTGTGCAATTCATGCGCCTAAGCATCCAGATTTTAAATCTGAAATGCGTGAAGTTTCCAACTTGGCCTTACAAATTGAGATTCATGAAGCTGCGATCAATAGCAAATTGATTCATTTAGGCTCGATTCAGCTCTCTCCTAATTTAGTCCCAGCCAAAGCGTTGAGTCGATCTATTCAGCGTGCCTTAAAGTACAGTAAACCTGAAGATTTTTTGTATAGCGATCGCCAAGGCCACATTCGACTGCGTGAAGCACTCTCTGCACATTGGGCAGAGGATGGATTTCATATTGCACCAGAGCTAATTTATATCAGCAACGGGTGTATGCCAACATTGGCAGTCATGATCCAAAGTTTAACCGAAGAAGGGGATGGGGTGATCGTGCCCACGCCAAACTATAATGGTCAGTTGCAAATGCTGGCCTTATTAAAGCGTAAAATTGTGGAGATTCCAGCCAATACTGACGGTTTTGACTTGGTACGATTGGAGCACGCCATGCAACAGTCTGGTGCTAAAGTCTGTTTGCTGACTGCAAATTTTCAAAATCCATTGGGCTTTTGCTTGAGTAATACAGAGAAAGAAAAAATTGCTCAGTTGGCGGCAAAATATCAATGCTATGTGATTGAAGATGATATCTATGCCGAATGTAGTTTTAGCGTGCAGCGACCATTACCTATTCAGTATTGGGATCAGCAGGGTTATGTCATCTATTGCGGTTCGGTATCCAAATCGTTATCTCCTTCTTATCGGGTAGGATGGTTTTGCTTGCCTACACGTTTAAAACCGATGCATGCAAAAATTATTTTGCGTAATGTTTCAGTCAATACGCCATTGCAACTCGGATTGGCAGATTTTATTTTTAGTCGTGAATATCGTCAGCACTTAACAGCGCTACGCCCCAAACTGCAACAACAGGTACAACAGTACCGCGAATTTATTGCACAAGCGTTTCAGGGTATCGATTTCCGCCTTAATCATCCGCAAGGTAATTATGCGCTGTGGCTTCAGTTTCCAGACCAAATTGATAGTTTAGCCTTGTACTATTTTGCAGCAGAACAAGGGATTAATTTGGTTCCTGGCATTTTATTTGGTGAAGACAGCCGCTATAACAATTGTATCCGACTCAATGCAGGCCATGAACTATCAGAAGAGGTTCAACAGGCCATTCAGCTTCTTGCAGACTGGGTTCGGAGCGAGTTGAGTAATCAAGCGGTCGCTTAAAATGTATGAATCACTGCGTGATCGCGACATAAAAAAGCCTGTATCACTACAGGCTCTTTAGCTTAGTGACTTAAAAATCTGCTTTAAGCACTACGCGGTAACGGACTTTACCAGAGTGAAGTCGTTCAATCGCCTCATTAATTTGAGACATTGGAAATAATTCAATTTGTGGAGCGATGTTTTTACGCGCGGCAAATTTGAGCAGTTGGCGCAAAGTGGCAGGTGAACCTGTTGGCGAGCCAGTGACAGATTTCGAACCACTGATGAGTGCGCCCGCTGGAATTTGCATGGGTTCGAGTGCCAGCCCCAACATGTGAATTGCGCCATTGGGCGCTAAAGTCGCTAAATAAGCCTGCCAGTTGAGCGTAACATTAACGGTACTGAGCAGTAGATCAAATTTACCACGATGTGCTTTGAGTGCCTCTATATCACGGCTACTCACCACATGATCTGCGCCCATCGCTTTGAGTTCATCGGTTTTATCTAAGCTAGAGGTGAATGCGGTAATTTCACAGCCCCAAGCTTTCAACAATTTAATGGCCATGTGACCTAGACCACCAATACCAATCACTCCAACATGATGAATGGCTTGAATTTCATGTTTTAAAATGGGATCAAATACAGTAATACCACCACAGAGCAAAGGGCCAGCTGATTCAGGATCAAGGTCATCGGGCAGTGGAATAACCCATTGCCAACCTGCACGGACTTTGTCGGCAAAACCCCCCGCATGCCCAATGATGGTTGAGACTTTTCCGCCTGTACACTGAACTTGCTCTCCTGCCATGCATGAATCACAACATTGGCAACTTTCTGCAGTCCAGCCCACACCCACACGCTGGCCTAATTTCAATCCTTTGGCTTCAGAACCTAAGCGCGAGATAGTGCCAATAATTTCATGACCAGCAACTACAGGGTACACACTAGAGTGCCAATCATTTTGAATGACGGATAGATCTGAGTGGCATAGGCCACAGTATTCAACCTGAATTTCGACCTGATGCGCCTGTAACTCACCCGCATCAAATTGGTAGGGTTGCAGTGCTTCGCCTGCTTGCATGGCCGCATAGGCACGAATGGTATTTTCACTCATCTCAAAGTTCCTTTTTCCAAAATAATTCGATATTTAAAGTCACAACTATTTTCATGATCATTGACCATGCCGACAGCTTGCATAAAGGCATAGCAAATGGTGGGTCCAACAAATTTAAAGCCCTGTTTTTTTAAGCTTTTAGACATGGCTTGGCTTTCTGTTGTTTGAGCTGGTGCGTGACGATATTCAGGGACATCATTGCAAAGTGCTGGTTGGGCTGAGAATGACCACAACCATGCTACAGGGTCGATACCTGTGAGCTTTAAATTTTGCCATGCAATTGCGTTGCTACGAATGGCCTGTAACTTGCCTAAGTGCCGAATCACACTCGGGTCTTGTACAATTTCCCCCAATTGCGTATCAGTCATATTGGCAATGGTGTCGATATCATGTTGAAAAAAGTGTTGGCGATAAGCCTGACGCTTTTTCAGTACTGTAATCCATGAAAGCCCTGCTTGCTGACCCTCTAAGCACAACATTTCAAATAGCTGTGCTTCATCATGTAGAGGGTGGCCCCATTCATGATCGTGGTAGTGGATATACTGCGGGTCTTGTGTACACCACGCACAGCGTTGGACAGTCATGGTTTTAGCTCATCCCATTAAAGTTTAAATTCAGACCATTGATCATTTTGATTGTCCCAATAAGACAGCACCGCTTGATCTAAATCACTAAATTGAATCCATACATCTTTGCCAGCTTTATCTGCATAGCCTGTACTAATCATCAGTGCTTCTTCGGTAATTTCCATAATCCAGCCTTGATGGGTCTGTCCAGCCACGGTTATTTTTTGTTGGTTACCTGATTCTGCAAATTCAACAAGGCGGCTGATCAGTGCTTCTGACATGAATATTTCCTGATAATTAACGTAAATAAGGGAAGGGGTTAACTGCACCTCGGCCTTTACCATTTAAGTAAATACCATAATGTAGATGTGGTGCGGTATGGCGAGCGTTGCCAGTGTTGCCCACATAGCCAATGAGATCACCTTTTTTCACATAATCTCCGACCTTGAGTCCACGTTTATGGTCATCTAAATGTGCATAGTAATGCCAAGAGCCTGCTGGCCCGATTATCCATACCACTTTACCACCCAAATTGTTATTGCGTAAGTCAGCAATCAAGCCTTCGGTGGCGGAGTAGACTTTGGTTCCACGTGGAGCCAGAATATCAATGCCTTCGTGCGTACGGCCACTACTGCGTGATGCACCCCATGTATCTTTGAGATTTTTTGTTTTTATATCGTCAACAGGAATAGGCAGTTTACTTGGTAGGCGCATCTGTTGGAGTTTTTGCACTTGAGCTGGTGACAGTGCGGGTTTTGATGGTGCAGGCGGCGTACTGGTACAGGCTGCCAGCCACAGCAGATTCATTCCTAAAATGACAATTGCAATCCAGCGCAGCAAGGCAAGTCCTCTATGATCTAATCGGATGTGCCGAAGCACTGTGTCCTGACTATGTCATAGATTGATGGCGGATATCAATTTTTTCATTGCAGTTGGAATGCCCAGCGCAGAGGCTGCCTGAGGCGTTAGCCACTGACCTTCGAATTCAATTGCCAAATGTTCTTTTTGATCACTCGAAATTTCAAAGGCAATGGCATCCAGTTGCCAAGTAAAATGGGTAAAACTATGTGTGATTTGAGTGCGTGCAATTTCTTGCTGAAGCGAATGGCGTTGGACCTCATTTTGAAAATCAATAGAATTTTCATAAATAGGTAAACACCACAAACCTCCCCATAAACCCTGATTGGGGCGCTGTATCCAAAGCCATTCTCCTGCGGAACGAATCAAAAGTACTTGAGCTTCTTTTATAGGAACAGGCTTTTTAGGTTTTTTAAAGGGGAGTTCAGTTTCTATACCCTGTTGATGTGCTTTACAGTGTTGTTGCATTGGGCAATACAAGCAAAGTGTTTTTTTAGGTGTGCAAACCGTTGCACCCAAATCCATAATGGCTTGGGTATAATCATGATTACGTTCGGTTGGACAGAGCTGTTCTGCCAAGCTCCACATTTCACGCTCATGTTGGGGTTTAGACAAATCCTCTTCTATAGCAAAAAAGCGAGATAAAACCCGTTTCACATTGCCATCCATAATTACGCCGTATTCACGCAAACCGAGTGACATGAGTGCCCCAGCCGTTGAACGGCCGATTCCAGGTAATTCAATCCATTCCTCTAAATGAGTTGGGAAAGTACCTTTTTGTGCAACGATACCTGCAGCTTTGTGTAAGTTGCGTGCGCGAGCATAATAGCCCAAACCTGCCCAATAAGGCGCCACATCATCCCAGCTGGCACGACCTAAGTCCTGTACGGTCGGAAAGCGTGTGATAAAACGTTCAAAATACTGGAGTACCGTTTTGACTTGAGTCTGCTGTAGCATAATTTCAGATACCCAGACTTTGTATGGATCATTCGCGACTTGCCAAGGCAAATCATGGCGGCCATGAACATCAAACCAAGCCAGCAAAGCATCAGAAAATTTAAAAGACATGGGACATCATTAGCACAGTGAAAAACGCGCCTTATTGTAGACCATTCAAATTTGACGTGCTGAGATTTAATTTCAACATTATCAAAGTGCCATATTTAAAAAGATAAAGGCCCTATGTGGGCCTTTATTTACAAAACATCGCTAACAGTATGAATTACAGCTGTGCTGATTTGCCCCAACGCTGATCGAGGACTAAGTCTTGATTGTCATAGTAGGGAATAACGTGAATATGCAAATGTTGCGCTTGTGTACCAAAGGCCTTGCCATCATTAAAACCTATATGAAAACCAGCAGGCTGATGAATCAGATTCAATTCATTACGTGCTTGTTCCAATAAAGACATAAGACTTTTACGTTCTTTATCTGTGATTTCAAAAAACGAACTCACATGACGTATTGGAATAATGACACAATGTCCTTTAGACAGACTTTGTGGTTCTGGGAGAATCATCCCAAATTCATTTTGGGCAAGTACAGCAGAATCATGGTTATCACAATATGGGCAGTGCATGTCATTCATGGTGTGACCCTCACTTCGAATCAGTGGATATTCAAATTATAAACTTAAATTGATTCAGCTGTTTTAAGATTACGTTGCAGTAAATCATACATTGCAGCTAAGCTCTTTTTTTCTACTTCAGCGTTATAGCCCAAGTCTACGCCATTGGCTTTGGCGCGCTCATCTGCTAATGGATTTGAAAATCCGTGTTTAGCATCTTCATAAACAATGACTTCATGCTCGACCTGAGCGTTAAACATTTCTTCTTTAAATTTTGCAACATCATCTAAGCTGACCATGCTGTCATCTTCCCCATGCAGAACCAAAATTTCCGCTTGAACTTGACCTTTTTCTGCTGGTATTTGGGCAGATAAATTTGCATGGAATGTGGCAACAGCACTTAAAGGAGCGCCAGAACGTGCCAAATCTAAAACGACTTTGCCACCGTAGCAAAAGCCAATCGCGCCCAGCTTAGATCCATCAACTTCTTGTTGAGAAGCAAGACAATCTAGTGCTGCAGAAGCACGATCTACAATGGTGTTACTTTGCTCAAAGGTTTGCATCATCCAAGCATAGGCTTGTTTGGCATCTGTGGTAACGTTCTTATTGCCATACATATCGAGAGCTAAGGCAGCATAGCCATTTTCTGCTAATTCTCGTGCGCGTTGCTCTGTATATTCATTGCGTCCCCACCATTCGGGTGAAACCAATACGCCTGGAACAGCATGATCAGTTTCGGGTGTGGCAAAATATCCAATTAAGAGCGTACCGTCCGCTGCACTATATTGAATTTCACGTGTTTTTATTTTCAGAGCCATGAAGCCAAATCCTTATTGCGATATGAATGCAAAGATTAAAGCATAAAAATATAAGTTATTTATGATCAAGGCGGGGATTAAAAAGAAAAAATTAAGCTAAAAATATGCAGTATTTGATGGAAGCCAGCAGTAGCGTAGGGATGAGGCAGGCTTAGCCCTAATAATAAGTGATAAGCCTGAATTGTAATGAATTATTTAGAATTCACGCTGAGTAGCTCAACATCAAAAATTAAGGTGCTGTTGGGTTCAATCACATCACCTGAACCAATTTGGCCATAAGCCAAATTTGCAGGAATAAAGAAACGATATTTCGCGCCTTCTTTCATCAATTGTAAGCCTTCAGTCCAGCCTTGAATAACTTGGCTCAGTTGGAAGTTAGCAGGATGGTTACGTGCTATTGAACTGTCAAAAACAGTATCATCAATCAAACGACCTTCATAATTGACGGTTACATTTGAATTGGCCTTCGGTGATTTGCCTGTACCTTCTTTAACTACAATATATTGCAAACCAGACTTAGTTGTTTTCACCCCTTCTTTTTTTGCATTTTCAGCTAAAAAAGCAGTACCAATTTTTGCATTTTCATCGGCTTTTTGTTTAAGTTCAATCAGCTGTTTTGCTTCTGCACGACGTTTGAATTGGGTCAATACACGCGTCATTTCTTCGTCAGTTAAAGTTGCAGCCTGACCTTGCGATGATGCTTTTAAGCCCTGTACAAATGCATCAATATCCATATCTTTCATAGCATCGGCATTGCTACGACCCATTAGGTAGCCAAAACTATATCCGACTTGTTCAGCAGTACTACTTTTGGTATTTACCTCTTTTGCAAAGGTAGAAGCACTTAGGAGTGCACAGCATAACAGGCTTATTTTAATTTTCATGGTGTATCGTTCTCAAAATAAATGAAGGAGAGCAAATGCTCTCCTTGGAATCATTTTTGTTATTTCACTTTAATCAGTTCAACATCAAAAATAAGCGTGCTATTTGGTGGAATTGTTCCAGGAACACCATTTTCACCATAACCCAATTTTGATGGAATATAGAGTGTAGCTTTACCGCCTTCTTTCATCAGTTGTAAGCCTTCAGTCCAACCGGGAATCACTTGATTCAGTGGGAATTCAATTGGCTCACCGCGATCAATTGAGCTGTCAAAGACTTTACCATCGACCAATTGACCTTTGTAGTGTACGGTCACGATTGAATTAGCTTGAGGTTGTTTACCTGTGCCTTCTTGCGTAATTTTATATTGTAAGCCAGAAGCTGTCGTTACAACGCCAGGTTTTTTTGCGTTTTCAGCAAGGAAAGAGTCACTTGCAACTTGCACTTGTTGTACCTGATCATTCTGCTTTTGTTGCATGTCTTTTTGGAACTGCACATAAGCTTTTTGTAATTCTTCTTCAGTATAAGCAGGTTGTGTACGTGCATGGCCTGCGCGAACACCTGTTACAAAGCTATCAATATCAAGCTCAGGTGGTGTTTGATGGGCAACTTCATAACCCAATGCATAGCTAATTTTTGCGACAGCAGAAGCATTGGCTGCAGGTTGAGTTGAAGTCGCAGCCTGTACAGCTGGTTTTTGTGACGCAAAATACACTGGAACAAGTGCAGCACCGCCTAGTACAACAGCGACAGCAATGGGTAGGGCCTTACTCATAAAATTTCCCAAATTATTTTAAATCTATAAAGTTGCTGAAAAGATTAGCAGACTTTTCCAGTCATGGCGCAATTGCTTGAGCTGGAAAACTCATCATAGTCCTGTCATATAAAATATTCTATAACAGACTGAATGTATAAAACATTTATCATACAAATAAAATGGATTTAATCGCCAAAATTTAATTTGTATGGCTCATTCTCGTTGTATAAAAAAACCAATGCATGGCATTGGTTTTTTGAACAATAGTGCTCTAGTCTTGCTCTGGATTCGCTTTGTAACCATAAGAATAATTATAGCCATAACCGTAGCCATAACCACCTGTACCACGCTGAATATCATTTAGAATGACACCATTAATTTTGACACCCACTTGTTCAAAGCGGTTCATGGTCAATTCAAGCTCTTTCATTTGTGTTTTTGCAAAACGTGCAATCACAAGATTTACACCGGTATATTGTGAAATAATAATACCATCTGTTACCGCCAACACTGGTGGTGTATCAATAATAATATGATCATACAAAGGTGAAAGTTGCTCTAATAACGCTGCAAATTTTGCAGAGCTGAGAAGCTCAGAAGGATTTGTAGGGTTTTTACCACGCGTGATGACATTTAAACCAGAAATTTCTGTCTGCTTAATAATGCTATCCAAATTGTGTTGGTCATTTAAATAATCAGCAAGGCCTGGTGTGTTTTCAGAGTTGAAATACTTATGTAAATAACCGCGACGCATGTCTGCATCAATAATAAGTACACGTTTATTGCTCTGCGCCAAAATTGCAGCCAAGTTGGTCGAGATAAATGATTTACCCACTTCAGGTGCTGGACCTGAAATCATAATCAAATTATTTTTAGCACTATTCATTGCAAAATGAATTGCGGTACGCATGCTACGTAGGCTTTCAATTGCAATGTCATCGTTATTTTTAATTGCAAGAACAGGAATAGTTTTCTTTTTCTTTAACAGTTTAATACGACTTTCTTGTACAGGTGAACGTGGTACGGTGGCATAAACTGGTAAATCGAGTTCATTTTCAATTTGAGAAGAATCTTTAATCCCTGAACGCATCATGTTGCGCAGTAATGCCAACAAGGTACCAAGGAATCCACCAAGGAAAATAGAAAGAATCAGAATTTGTAGCTTTTTCGGTGCAATCGGTTCAATTGGCTCAACTGCCGTATCCACAATACGAACATTACCAATCTCACCAGCTTTCGCAATACGAAGTTGTTGATAAGAATTTAGTAAAGAGGTGTACATTTGCTGTTTCACTTCAACTTCACGATACAGTTGTAAATAACGACGTTGTAGGTCAGGAAGCTGTTTAAGTGTATTTTCCAATTCACCAATTTTTTTGTTTAATGCAGTGAGTTGTGCGCTCATCTGTTGCATTACAGGATGTTCAGCGGTGTATTTAGCACCAGCTTCAGCAACTTTTTGTTCTAATTCAGCTTTTTGTGTCTCAAGCGTCACGCTTTGGGTCAAGTAAAGCTCAGATTCTTTAGTGACATCCACGGTATTATATTGCTGACGGAATTTGTTAAATTCACGTTCTGCTGTATCCAACTGTTTTTTCAAATCTGGCAGTTGCTCATCGAGAAACTTTAAAGTTTGTGCGCTTTCTGCAGAACGACGTTCAATATTTTGCTGGCTATAAGCTTTCATAACAGCATTGAGCACTTTAGTAATGTGCTCTTTATCCTGGCCCTGATAATTTAGGCCTAAAATGCCAGTCATTTTACCTTTTTCAGCAACTGAATAATTGCTTAAAATATCATTGACTGCATTTGGCAGAGTTTGCTTTTCAAGTAGATAGCTATCTTTGAATTCATCCTGACTGAAAATGCTGATATTCCAAATACCTTCAGCAGTACGCACTTGATTATTAGCATTTAACGTTCCATTAAATACCGTTTGATCATTGCGTGTATCAATGAGAGAGAATTTATTGCCATCAAAACTCAGTTTTAAAGATCTGTTTAAATAAGTTGCTGGAACTTGAAATTTACGAACATCAAATGACTTTTCGTCATCTTTAAAAATAACTGACTGTTTTAAGTATTCAGTTTGATAGTTATGTGGTGCGAATAAGCGATCTGTGAATGAGTTTTGAGTGCCGGAAATTTTTAAATCTAGGTTAAGATTTTGAATGACTGTTCCAAGAACCAGACGCGATTTTAAAATCTCAATTTCAGCTTGTGCAGGTTGCTTTTGATCAATCATGCTAGAAAGATCGCCTAATAGAGCAGCTGAAGCCCCTTTGTTTTCTTCAACTTGAACTAAGGCATCCACCGAATAGGTATCGGGCGTGGCGCGAAGATATAGTAACGCGCAAACTAAGCTTAAAATAACGCAGAGCGCAATAAGTTTCCATTGAGCAATTAATGAGAAGAATAATTCTTTTAAATCAATGGTGTCTTCAGTATTGGTGTTTTGTTGGCTCATAATCGTCATTCAAAAATAATTAAATATGGTTTTTCCAGTCAGTGACACATTGCTGAATGAGTGCACAGGCTTCATTAAATGTTTCTTGATCCTTTTGATAAGGATCAGCAATGTTGCGTCCTTGCCAGTGGCCTAAGCGAAAGGTTTTGCCTTTGGCAAAAGGCCAGGTTTGCTCGACATGTTTTTGCTGATTTTGACTCATCACCAGAATTAAATCTGCTTGTTTAATGAGATCAGCATTCAACTTACGCGCCACATGTGCCTGCATTTGAATCCCCAATTCAGCCATGCAATGTTGCGCTTTCTCATCTGCAGGGTGCCCTACGAGACCAGAAATACCTGCCGAGTGTATTTTTAAATGTGGAAGTTCCTGTTTTAAAAAATATTCTGCCATTGGGCTACGGCAAATATTACCAATGCAGACCACTAAAATATTTTGAATCTGCATTACTGACCTAACCGATCGAAATTATAAAGTGCATTAGAGAACGGAATCACTTGGTTTACGACACGTTGCCAGCGAGCAAGCCCTGATGCATCGACATAAACGATATCATTGCTACGCATTTTAAACTGATTGGCTAAACCAAAATCACCAATGCTGTCTAAGCTTAAATGATAAATTTCAGTCATCGGATGACTCGGACTACTACGGACAACATAAATTTTGCCACGACTTGCAGAGAGTGGATTCAAGCCCAAGCTTTCCCCCAGCACATCGCTTAAAGTCATCCCTTGATCACGCATTGGCAGGGATTGGTTTTTTCCGGATTCACCCATGACATATATTTTTTGGTTTTCACGTGAATTGACGTAAAGCGTGTCATTGGGTTGAATGAGGAGGTTATGCAGTGAATAGCCTGCTTTTTCTAATTCGATGCTATTAAGGGCATAAGTTTGTCCTTGACGCACTAAAGTAATTGAAGTGTTGTCACCAAATTGTGTGTTTACGCCACCAGCAAGACCTAAGGCAGTATATACGCTGACTGGCTGATCGCTCAGGAAGAATTGTCCACCTTTCATGACGTTGCCTTGAACAGAGTAACGCTGACCTTGATAGGACAAAACACGTGCAACAACATCAGGAGTTTTTAGATAACGTGATAATTGATTGCGCAGTTCTTGATTGACTTGCGCCAAAGATTTGCCAGCAGCTTTATAACGACCAATCACAGGGAACTGAATATAACCTTGTTGGTCAATTTGATAGCCATTTGATTGAACACCCACTTCATTATTAATATTGTTTACGGGTGGAGTAATTTCTGGATAAGCCCATAAATAAATAGACAGAATATCGCCAGCGCTGAGTTTATAATTGGTATGTGTACGATTAAATAAATGCGCAAAACTTTGTTGATTAAATTGAGCGGGCTGAAAAGCTGGAAGAGATTCTTGTGTGATTTTTACCACATTAACTTGTGTACCAAGATCAGTTTGATATAAGCCTTCACTTGGTAAATCATAGGTTTGTAAACCTGAAGTAATTGCGCAGCCAGTCATTCCCAAGCTGAGAGCTGCGATTAAACTGTAACGGTATAAGTCCACTCTAAATCAAATCCTATTTATAAAAATAATTGGGTCACACACATACGGGTTAACAAAACCCCAAATATAGATTAAAACACGGTATGAATTTATACCATTATTGGGCGCTAATATAACACAAGAAAACTTTAGGTCGTATGCTTTTCCAAAATATCTGATGTAAACATGCTGAACTGTTTTATAAGGTTATTAATATGTATTTGAATGTTGGTCTAATTTATTTAAATAAGGGTTTATAAATACATTTAAGTCTATTTCTATAATGTATCAAAGCTCATATTTAATGTTGATTTATGTCGTGATCCTTTGTTCTACCGCATCATCTAGTAGCAAATTCTGCTATATTAGAGGGCTATTTCAACCTAACGATGAATCACTCTGCATCGATAGCAAGGCGTCTATATGTTACAACTCTCTGAACTAAAAATAGCAATTATTGGACTTGGCTATGTGGGTTTGCCTTTGGCTGTAGAATTTGGCAAGAAAGTACCCGTTGTGGGTTTTGATATTCATCAAAAGCGTATTGATGAGCTACAGAGCGGACAAGATCATACTTTAGAAGTTTCACCAGAAGAATTAAAGCAAGCAACGCATTTAAGTTACACCACCAATTTACAGCAGTTAGAAGATTGTAATTTCTTTATTGTTACCGTTCCAACGCCGATTGATGAATTTAAGCAACCTGACCTTACTCCCTTGGTTAAAGCATCCGAAAGTATTGCTAAAGTTTTAAATAATGGTGATGTTGTTGTCTATGAATCCACAGTTTATCCTGGTGCAACTGAAGAAGTTTGTATTCCTGTTTTAGAAAAAAACTCAGGTTTAAAGTTCAATCAAGATTTTTATGCAGGTTATAGCCCTGAACGTATTAACCCAGGTGATAAACTACATCGTGTCACCAATATTTTAAAAATCACTTCAGGTTCAACAGCAGAAGTCGCTGATTATGTCGATCAAGTGTATAACTTGATTATTGAAGCAGGCACACATAAAGCATCAAGTATTAAAGTTGCAGAAGCAGCCAAGGTGATTGAAAACACCCAACGTGATGTGAATATTGCCTTAATTAATGAATTGGCATTGATTTTTAATAAAATGGGCATTGATACAGAAGCCGTGTTGCAAGCTGCAGGCACCAAGTGGAATTTCTTGCCGTTCCGTCCAGGTTTGGTCGGTGGTCATTGCATTGGTGTAGACCCGTACTACCTAACCCATAAAGCACAAGCGATTGGCTACAACCCAGAAATTATTTTAGCAGGTCGCCGTTTAAATGATGGCATGGGTGCTTATGTGGTGACTCAATTAGTCAAAGCAATGCTGAAAAAGCGCATTCAAGTTGAAGATGCTAAAGTGCTGATTTTAGGCTTAAGCTTTAAAGAAAACTGCCCAGATATCCGTAACACACGCATTATTGATATTGTGAATGAACTCAAAGAATATCACATAGATGCTGATGTTTATGACCCTTGGGTAGATGCTCAAGAGGCTGAACATGAATACGGTATTAGTTCTGTACAAGCACTTGAAAATCACAAATACGACGCTGTGATTTTGGCAGTTGCACATCATCAATTTAAAGATATGGGCGTTGATGCCATCCGTGCTTTGGGTAAATCTGAGCATGTGCTGTATGACTTGAAATATGTGTTATCTCAAGCCGAATCTGACCTTCGTCTATAAGAGGACATGCCATTATGAATCAATATCAACAGGTATGTGACAAGCTCAAAACTGCACCTAAAACTTGGTTGGTGACAGGTGTCGCAGGTTTTATTGGCTCGAACCTTTTAGAAACTTTACTTAAGCTCAATCAAACAGTGGTGGGTTTAGATAACTTTGCCACAGGTCATCAGCATAATTTAGATGAAGTGCAAGGCTTAGTCACTGCTGAGCAATGGGCGAATTTCCGTTTTATTGAAGGTGATATCCGTCAGTTTACAGATTGCCAAAAAGCATGTGCTGGTGTGGATTATGTGTTGCATGAAGCAGCGCTGGGTTCTGTACCACGTTCGATTGCTGACCCAATCACCACCAATGAAACCAATATCAGTGGTTTCTTAAATATGCTCACTGCTGCACGTGATGCAGGTGTTGCCAGCTTTACTTATGCAGCCAGCAGTTCGACCTATGGTGATCACCCTGCATTGCCGAAAGTGGAAGAAAATATTGGTAATCCGCTTTCACCTTATGCAGTCACTAAATATGTGAATGAGTTATATGCGGATGTATTTGCGCGTGCATACGGATTTAAAGCGATTGGCCTACGTTATTTTAATGTGTTCGGTCAACGGCAAGATCCAAACGGTGCCTATGCTGCGGTGATTCCAAAATGGACGGCATCGATGATTGCTGGTGAAGATGTGTTTATTAATGGTGATGGTGAAACCAGCCGTGACTTCTGTTTTATTGATAATACGGTTCAAGCCAATATTTTAGCGGCAACAGCATCGAATGAAGCAAAAAATCAGGTGTATAACGTGGCAGTGGGTGACCGTACTACGCTCAATGAGTTGTATCGGGCCATTCAAGTTGCGCTTGCGACCAATAACGTTCAATTTGACCGTGATCCTGTGTACCGTGAATTCCGTGCGGGCGATGTACGGCATTCACAAGCCAGTATTGCCAAAATTGAGCAAGGCTTGGGTTATGCACCGCAATTTAAAATTGCCGAAGGCATTCAACTTGCGATGCGTTGGTACGTGAACAACTTAAAATGATATTGAACAGATGATTGCGAAACTCTTCGCAAGATATCAGTCCATTGGACTGATTACATTAAGTTTACTGGTCGGTGCGATAATTACATTTATCGCACTTCCTGTTTTAACACGCCTATATTCTGTTGCTGACTTTGGCGCTTATGGGATTGCATTGGCAATAGTCAGTGTTTTATCGACCGTTGCTAATTTACGTCTCGATCAAGCCTTATTGGTCGCTGAGGAACAAGATAAAAAAAGCCTGATCTTTGAAGGAACGGTATTTTCAACAGCAATCGCTGTGATGGGTGGCATCGTCATCAGCTTTATTTTAAATGTGGAAATGGCGTTTGCAGTGGCCACAGGTGTGCTGGCTAATACTCTTATTCAAAGCTTATACAATTACCAATTTTCAGCACATAAAGAATATTTTTGTGCGGGTTTAAATATATTTCGTAGTGCAATCGTGGTGGCGGTTCAACTGTCATTACCGCTCGTGATGCAGATTAGTTTGGTGAATAGCTATAATCTGAGTTCAATCATCATGATTGTGGCGGTGCTGATCTATTTAATGAAGCATCAACTGTATCAAGTCAGTTGGCAGGCATTTAAACATTATAAAGACTTTATTTATAGCAATACCCCACATGCCTTGCTGAATAGCTTTTCGCATAACTTGCCTTACTACGTGGTGTCGCATTTTGTCGGTGTACAGGCGATGGGTTTTTATGCCATTGTCGAACGGACTTTACGTGTCCCAATCAATCTAATTTCACAAACCCTGCGTCAATTTTTTATCCGTAAATTTAAAGATGCGGATTCCAGCCAAAATGCGTTAAAAGCCAGTGTACTACTCAGTTTAGTTTCACTGCCGTTATTTGCTTTGGTCTTTGTATTGCCTGAATCTTTATATTTATGGGCTTTTGGCAGTGAATGGGTCGGTATTTCGGCTTATTTTCAAATTTTAGCTTTGGGTTATTGGGCGATTTTCTGTAATCCACCAAGTTCAGCGTATTTGATTGCCAAACGAAATAGCCAAGTGCTGTTTAAATTGCAAATTGTTGAACTGCTGATTAAATTCGCTTTATTTGCAGGCTTCTACGTAGCCTTTGCTGATCAAGTGTATATGTTGCTTGCCGTGCCTGTGGCGTTAATTTTCTATAACTTTGCCATTTTATATGTGGTGTGGAGAAACAAGAACTGATGTTTTTTAAAATCTTAAAATACATGAATTGGTTTGCTTCACAGTGCCGTAAAGTGATGTACAACATGGCATTTGGCACACAATTCCGTTACTTCGGCAAAGCATGTACCCTAGAGATTAATGGCCAAGTCAAGATCGGCAAGAATGTCTATATTGGCGATCATGTCAGCCTTATCGTCGAGCAAGGTGCGATTTTAGAGATTGCAGATAATAGTTTTATTGGTGAAAGTTGTTATATCAAATGCTTTGGTGGCAAAGTGTCGATTGGTAAAGACGTCAGTATTAATTCTAAATCGTTTATCAACGGTTGTGGCGGTATAAGCATTGGCGATAACACCCGTATTGGTACACAAAGTATTTTGATTGCCAGCAACCATAAATTTGGTGAACCTGATCTTTTGGTGAAAGATGCGATTACCAAACAAGGGGTGAGTTTGGGGCAAAATATTTGGCTCGGTGCACGGGTTACAGTGCTTGATGGTGTAACTATTGCCGATGATAGTGTGATTGGCGCCTGCAGTTTGGTGTCAAAACCTTTGCTTGAGTCAGGGGTATATGTCGGTATTCCGGCCAAAAAAATCAAATCTGTATAAAGTGCTATGCGTATCGTAAAACACATTTTCAGCGTAAAATATTTAGCTTAATTTTCTCCCTTTTTTGATCCTGACATAGGTCATGCGTATGGCATTTATGGTTTCTGCTTTTCGACAGCTGTTTGATCTTGCTTATTTTATGGCGAAGGGCAGTGTGGCTTATGCACGTAAAAAAGGTGTGACCGTTGGGGAAAACTGCCGAATCTATATTAAAAGTTGGGGATCAGAACCCTTTTTAGTCAGCATGGGCGATCATGTGACGGTGACTTCAGGGGTTAAATTTATTACTCATGATGGCAGTACCTGTTTAGTCAAAGATGCGCAAGGGAAACGCTATCAACGCTTTGCCCCGATTCAAGTGGGTTCGCATGTATTTATTGGTGTGAATAGCATTATTATGCCGGGTGTGAGCATTGGCTCAAACGTGGTGATTGGTGCGGGTTCAGTGGTCACCAAAGACATTCCTGACCATAGCGTGGCGATTGGCGTACCTGCCAAAGTGGTATCGAGCTTTGCTGATTATCAAGCCAAAATTCAAAGCGCTTGTGCGAGCGATAGTGACTTGGTTGGTATTACGGATTATCGCGAGCGTGTGGAACGTGCCATGGCGATTCAAGCCTCAAAAAAATCTCTTTAATATTCTCCCATTTCATAAAATTTAGGTCTGATTATGTTGAACAAAGTGATGTTCTTTTTGCCAAGCTTGGGCGGTGGCGGTGCAGAACGTACGGTCATTCAACTGGCGAACAGTTTTGCTGAACAAGGGCTCAATATTCATTTAGGCGTATGTGACCTGAATGGAGATAAAGCCAAGCTGTTACCTGAAGTGAGTTCTAAAATTGAATTGGTCAATTTTAATTGCGGTCGGGTGATGAATAGCATCACGCCCTTAAAAATAAAAATGAAAGCTGAGCAATACGATTGCTTGGTCGCAACACAAACACATACCAATATTGTGGCAGGCATCGCGAAAAAACTCGCAGGTGTTGCAACGCGGTTGATCTTCCGTGAAGTGTCTACGCCGTCCAAAAACTTAAAATTGCAAGGTATTGCTAAATTTGTGCTGAAAACTCTCGTGAATTGGACTTATCCCATGGCACAGCAGGTGGTGTGTGTCTCTAAAGGGGTTGAAGCAGATTTTCGTGAATATTATGGCTATAAAAATAATAATCTGAGCACCATTTATAACCCTGTATTGGACGATGCTTATTTCGAAAAACTCAAAGCGCCAGTCACACACAAATTTTTAAATGGTGCCAATAACGTGATTTTGGCAGTGGGACGTTTAACTGAAGCAAAGAACTTTGGTTTTCTGATCCGTTCCTTTAAAGCCTTGCATGATTTGCATCCTGAAACCCGATTATTGATTTTAGGTGAGGGTGAACTGCGTGCAGAGTTTGAGGCTTTGGTTGCGGACTTGGGTTTAAAAGACGTAGTGGATTTACCGGGCTTTGATTCAAACCCATACGCTTATTTTAAATATGCATCGCTTTTTGTTTTAAGTTCAAATTGGGAAGGTCTACCTGGGGTTCTGATTCAAGCTTTAGCCTCTAAAGTTAAAGTGGTCAGTACCAACTGTCCAAGCGGGCCGATGGAAATTCTAGACCATTCTAAGTTTGGTTTGTTGGTCGAATGCAATGATCAGGCAGGTTTAACACAAGCCATGCAACAGGCGATTTTTGCGGACTATGTTCATTATTCAGATGAGAATTTCGAAGCACATATTCAGCAATTCCATAAAGAGACGGTGCTGAAACAATATCTGCGTATGCTGGAGTCAGCATCATGAATAAACCCTTAATGGTGCATGTGATCACCAACTTTGCAGGCGTGGGCGGTGCAGAGATGATGCTGGCACGCCTGATTCAATATACAGAAGATCAGTATCAGCATGTGATCATAAGTTTGATGAAAACTTCCGAAGTGTATAAAAGTACTTTAGACCGCTGTCAGGCGTATTATGCGCTGGGTTGGAATGGCTTAAATACACTGGGCACGATCAAAAAAATACGTGTATTGCTGAAAAAACTACAACCCAAAACCGTGCAATGTTGGATGTATCATGCCAATGCCTTGACCAGTCTCAGTGTGATTGGTTTAACGCAAAAACTGAATGTGGTGTGGGGTATTCATCACTCGTTAGCCTCACCGAAAGATGAATCGGTCAGCACCAAAATTGCTTTGGGCTTAAGCAAGCTTTTATCGAAACAGCCCAATGCCATTATTTACTGCGCGCATTCCTCTAAACAGCAACATGCTGAATTTGGTTTTGAAAATGCGAACCAACATGTCATTGCCAATGGTGTATTTCTTGATAAATTTCAGCCGAATTTACAATTAAATGAGCCGACTGTGATTGGTTTTGCAGGGCGTTATCACACTGCCAAAGGCTACCCGTATTTGTTTGAAACTATGGGCTTGCTGAAAAATGAAAACATCATCTTTAAAATCGCAGGCGCTGGTGCAAGTTTAGATAATCCTGAAGTCAAAGCCTTGTTTGGGCAATATCAACTAGACTCGTACAAAGTCCAGCTTCTTGATCAAATCTCCGATATGCCGGCATTTTATCAATCGATTGATGCATTCCTCATGACCTCAATCACCGAAGGTTTTCCTAATGTGTTGGTGGAAGCGATGGCTTCTGGTTTGCCATGTATCAGTACCGATGTCGGTGATGCCAAATACATTGTGCAGGACTTAGGCAGTATCGTTCCACCAAGAAATGCGCAAGCCTTGGCAGATGCGATTTTAGCGTACGCAGACAAAAGCGAAGCAGAAAAACAAGCCTTAAAACAGGCAACGCGTGAACGGGTCGAGCAGAATTTCAGTATTGCAACCGTCAGCCGTCAATATATGCAGGTGTGGAGCCAACAGGCATGAAATTTTTAATGATCAGTAGTTTTTTGCCATCGGTGCTGAATTTTCGGGGCAAATTATTGGAAGCGGTTTCTGTCCAAGGCTATGAGATTCATATCATGGCACCTGAGTTTGCAATTTTTCCTGAGGAACAGGAAAAATTGCAAGCTCTTGGCTATCACTTGCATGAAATTCCAATGCAACGTACGGGCACCAATCCACTGGCAGACTTAAAATTACTCAAAAACCTGTATCAACAAATTCGCCAAATTCAGCCTGATTATGTATTGTCTTATACCATTAAACCGGTGATTTACGGCACACTCGCATCATGGTTGGCAAAAGTACCGCATCGTTTTGCTTTAATTACTGGTTTGGGCTATGCCTTTCAAAATGTCGAATCAGGCAAGCGTAGTTTGTTCCAAAAAATGGTACATGGTTTATATGCTCAAGCCTTAAAACACAGTGGTAAAATCTTTTTCCAAAATCCAGATGACTTAAAACTGTTCCAAGACATGCAGTTACTCGATGTCAAGAAGCCGACTGTGGTGGTGAATGGTTCAGGCGTGAATGTACAAGATTTTGACGTGATGCCCTTGCCGAAAAATGCGCAAGGGCAGGTGAAAGCATCCTTCTTACTGATCGCACGACTTTTAGGGGATAAAGGTGTACGTGAATATGCCGAATCGGCACGCATCATCAAAGCGCATTATCCTGAAGCGGAATTTCATTTGGTCGGCTGGATTGATGATAATCCTTCTGCCATTTCGCAAACTGAACTCGATACTTGGATTACCGATGGTCGCTTAACATATTGGGGTAAACTCAGTGATGTCCGTCCTGCAATTGCCCAAAGCTCCGTCTATGTGTTGCCATCGTATCGTGAAGGCACACCACGCACCGTGTTAGAGGCGATGGCGATGGGTCGAGCGATCATTACTACCGATGCCCCAGGTTGCCGTGAAACCGTAGCGCATGGTGTTAATGGTTATTTGGTCGGGGTAAAATCAGTCGATGATTTGGTGCAGAGCATGCAGTATTTTATTGAAGATCCGAAGCTGATTGAGCTGATGGGTCAACGTTCACGTGAAATTGCCTTGAATAAATATGATGTGCATCAAGTCAATGCCCACATGCTTCGCGAAATGGGAATCTCTCTATGATCAAACGTATTTTGGATGTCGCAATTGCCTCAACTGCATTAATTTTGCTGTCACCGGTATATTTCATCGTAGCGCATAAGGTGAAAAAGAATTTGGGTTCCCCTGTGCTTTTTCGTCAAGTGCGTCCGGGACTTCATGGTAAACCCTTTGAAATGATCAAATTCCGTACCATGAAAGATGCAGTGGATGAACAAGGTAATTCATTACCTGACAGTGAGCGTTTAACTCCATTTGGTAAAATGCTTCGTGCGACTAGTCTTGATGAAATGCCCGAACTGTGGAATGTCATTAAAGGCGATATGAGTATTGTTGGTCCACGACCACTGCTGATGGAATATTTGCCTTTATATAATAGCGAACAAGCCAAACGGCATAATGTGCGTCCGGGCATCACCGGTTATGCACAGGTAAATGGGCGAAATGCCATTTCATGGGAAAAAAAATTTGAACTGGATACATGGTATGTTGAAAATCAATCACTATGGCTCGATTTTAAAATCATGCTGAAAACCATAAAAAAAGTCATTGCCAAGGATGATATCAGTGCCGAAGGTGAGGTGACTATGAGCAAATTTACCGGCACACCGGAACAAAAATAATGACAAAACTGTATGCAATTTATGGGGCTTCAGGCTGTGGGCGTAGTTTGATGGCTGTTGCTCGTCAGCAATTAGCACGCGAACAAGAAGGTGCTGAAATTGTCTTTATTGATGATGCGCTCACGGAAATTGGTATGGTGAATGGTCATCGTGCCATGAACTATCAAGCATTTTTGAATGAAACAGCATCTGAAAAATACGTGCAAATTGCAATTGCCAATAGTCGTGTGCGTGAAAAAATAGCGAATCGTTTAGAAGCAGATGCTATTCAGCTTTGGTCAATTATGGCGGATAACGTGACTGTGATGGATGAAGCACTGATCGCGGAAGGTTCAGCGCTCAGTCCCTTTGTGACTATCACTTCGAATATTAAAATCGGCAAATGCTTTCATGCCAATTTATATAGCTATGTCGAGCATGATTGTGTGATTGGGGATTTCGTTACCTTTGCGCCAGGCGTAAAATGTAATGGTAATATTCACATCCATGACCATGCTTATATTGGCGCAGGTGCAATGATTAAACAGGGCACACCCGATCAGCCATTAGTCATTGGCGAAGGTGCAGTTGTCGGCATGGGCGCAGTGGTCACCAAAAGTGTGCCTGCGGGTGTCACTGTGGTCGGCAACCCTGCACGTATTGTGCAACCCAAATAGATTTTTAAACTCCATTTTTAGACTGGGAAAACTCCATGTTAAACAGTGCGTTTGAGCCTTGGCCGAGCTTTACTCAAGCAGAAGCCGATGCGGTATCAAAAGTCCTTTTATCTAATAAAGTGAATTATTGGACTGGGCAAGAATGCCGTGAATTTGAAAAGGAATTTGCACAGTTTACAGGAACTCAGCATGCCGTTGCGGTGGCGAATGGTACGGTAGCACTGGATTTAGCCCTCAAAGCTTTAGGTATTGGTGCGGGTGATGATGTGATTGTCACGTCACGCACTTTCTTAGCCTCAGCAAGCTCCATTGTGACTGCGGGTGCAAATCCAATTTTTGCCGATGTCGAACTCGGTTCGCAAAACATCTCACGCCGTACCATTGAAGCGGTGATCACCCCGAATACCAAAGCCATTATTTGTGTGCATTTGGCAGGGTGGATGTGTGATATGGATCCGATCATGCAATTGGCGGAAGAGAAAGGCATCTTCGTGATTGAAGATTGTGCTCAGGCGCATGGTGCCATGTACAAAGGTAGATCTGCAGGTTCAATCGGGCATATTGGTGCATGGTCATTCTGCCAAGACAAAATTATGACCACGGGCGGTGAAGGTGGGATGGTCACCACCAACGATGAACATCTTTGGAAAAAAATGTGGTCGTATAAAGACCATGGTAAAAACTTCGATAGCGTTTATAACAAGCAACATCCACCGGGTTTCCGTTGGTTGCATGACTCTTTTGGGACCAACTGGCGCATGATGGAAATGCAGGCGGTGATTGGTCGTTTGCAATTGAAAAAAATGCCAGAATGGACAGCGAAGCGCAATGCCCATATGGCACGTATTCAAGCAGTCTTTGAGAATCGTCCATATTTCACTGTATCAAAACCATCTGCTGATTATGTGCATGGCGCTTATAAATGTTATGTACAGGTGAATGTCGATGCTTTGCCTGAAGGCTGGTCACGTGATCGGATTATGGCGGAAATCTCAGCGCAAAATGTCCCGTGCTTTAGCGGTTCATGTTCAGAAGTGTATTTAGAAAAAGCTTTTGATGGCACAAACTGGCGTCCAGCACAGCGTTTAGAAAATGCCAAAGCCTTAGGTGAAAGCAGTCTGATGTTTTTGGTACATCCGACCTTATCTGAACAAAGTATTCAAAAAACTTTGGATACGATTGAACAAGTCATCGCAAAAATCTAAACCTGAAAAGAGCGTATAATATGCGCTCTTATTCGCTTTATTGACCCCATTTGAGCATCTTGTGAAAGACTTTATCCGTTCTATAGCCTCATTACCGCGTCGCCAAAAACAAATTGTTTTGGTACTGATGGATATCTGTGTTTTACCACTGATGATGTGGCTTGCCTACGCAGTACGTTTAGCACGTCCGAATGTTCAGGTCATGCAAGGGCTGGACGCTTGGTATATTTATATCGCTATTGTCGGTGTTGCTGTATTTGCTCTTCTAGGGATATATCGTGCGATTGTACGTTCATTTAATGAAGACTATTTAATTCGCATTCTGATCGCTACTTTTATTCAAATGGTGGCGTTGTATGGAATCAAAAAATTAGATATCGCATTTATTCCCATGAGTATTCCACTCATGTATGGCTTTATGCTGTTTTCATATATGTGGTGGAGCCGTGCAGTCATTCGTTATGCAACGTTAAAAACTTTTGCTAAAAAGCAAAGCCGTAAACGCGTGGCAATTTATGGGGCGGGCCTTGCGGGACAACAAATTGCGGCTGCTTTAAATCGCTCCGATGATTATTTGCCCGTATGTTTTATTGATGATAAACGCTCTTTACAAGGACAATCCCTGAGTGGTTTAAAAATTTATTCACCCAAAAAAGCACAAGCGAAACTTGGGAAGTTCGGTATTGAAGAAGTTTTACTGGCGATGCCTTCAGTGGGTCGAACTCGTAAAAAAGAGCTGATTGAGTCTTTTGATTCGGCAGATGTTAAAATTATGGAACTGCCAGGGGTGACACAACTGGTGGATGGTCAAGTTCAAGTTTCTGATATTCGTGAAGTCGATATTATTGATTTACTCGGTCGTGATCCTGTACCGCCAAAGCCTGAGCTTTTAGAAAAAAATATTAAAAATAAAGTCGTGATGGTGACAGGGGCAGGGGGCTCAATTGGTTCTGAATTGTGTCGTCAGATTGTGAAGCATCAGCCAAAAATGCTGGTGCTATTCGAAATGTCTGAATTTGCCTTGTATTCGATTGATCGAGAATTACAGACATCAGGTATTCAGGTGGTAGCTGTCTTAGGCTCCGTGACCAATCAATCAAAATTAGAACGTATATTGCAACAATACACTGTACAGACTGTATATCATGCTGCGGCTTATAAACACGTGCCTTTGGTGGAAGCCAATCCATTTGAAGGAATATATAACACTTCAATTGGTACGCAGCGTAGTGTAGATGCAGCAGTAAATCAAAATATTGAAACCTTTGTTTTGATTTCGACAGACAAAGCCGTACGTCCGACCAATGTGATGGGCGCATCTAAACGGATGGCAGAGTTGTATTGTCAAGGCTTAGCATCAACCCATTCACACACGCAAATTAGTATTGTGCGCTTTGGTAATGTACTGGGTTCATCGGGTTCTGTCGTGCCTTTGTTTAAAAAGCAAATTGCACAAGGTGGGCCTGTGACTGTGACACACCCTGAAGTGACACGTTACTTTATGACGATTCCTGAAGCTGCGCAGTTGGTGATTCAAGCCGGTGCTATGGGTACGGGCGGGGATGTATTTTTGCTAGATATGGGTGAATCTGTAAAAATAGTTGATCTTGCCAAACAAATGATTCGCCTCAGTGGTTTTAGGCCCATTGATGAAAATGGTATGGGGGATATTGAAATTCGATTTACAGGTTTACGCCCTGGCGAAAAACTGTATGAAGAATTATTAATTGATTCAGATAATGTAGAAAAAACACAGCATTTAAGAATAATGAAATCTTATGAGAGTTATATTACTTATACTGAAATTGCGCAGGTCTTTAATAAAATTAGTGATTTAGCTATAGATAATCATAATATAGAATTATTGTATAACATTTTAATTAAATATGTTGATGGTTATACAAAGGGTTAACATAAATTTATAAGTGTTATTTAAGCATTCATTATTAATAATAAGTTTGATAGTATATTGCACTGTTCAGGATTCGTTACAATACATCATTATATAAAAGGGTTTTTCGTGAAAAAAGTTCTTATGGTTTTCGGTACGAGACCAGAAGCCATTAAAATGGCACCTTTGGCATTAAAATTAAAGCAAGATATTAGTAATTTTGAAACGAAAGTTTGTGTAACGGGGCAACATCGTCAAATGTTGGACCAGGTTCTTGATTTGTTTGGATTAACGCCTGATTTTGATTTAAATTTAATGAAACCAGGTCAAACTTTATCTGATGTAACTTCTGGTGTGCTTAAAGGGCTTGAAGGTGTTTTTGCTGAATGGCTACCAGATGTTGTGCTTGTTCATGGTGATACAGCAACGACATTTGCTGCATCTTTGGCAGCGTACTATCACAAAGTAAAGATTGGTCATGTGGAAGCTGGATTACGTACAGGTGATATTTACTCACCATGGCCAGAAGAGGCCAATCGTAAGCTAACTGGATCACTTGCTAATTATCATTTTGCACCAACACAATCTTCTTATAATAATTTAATTAAAGAAAATATTAACCCACATAATATTACGATTACGGGTAATACCGTCATTGATGCATTGCTTAATGTTAAAGAAAAAGTAGAAACCGATCATAAAATCATTGCTGATTTTAAATCAAAATTTAGTTTTTTAGATCAAAGCAAAAAAATGATTTTAGTGACAGGCCACCGCCGTGAAAACTTTGGTCAAGGCTTTTTAAATATCTGCCAAGCTTTAGCAAATATCGCGCAAAAATATTCAGATGTACAAATCGTATATCCAGTACATTTAAATCCAAATGTACAAAAGCCTGTAAATGAATTGCTGTCTGGCATTTCAAATATTCATTTAATTGCACCGCAGGATTATCTGCCATTTGTGTATTTGATGAATCAAAGTTATTTAATATTGACGGATTCTGGTGGTATTCAAGAAGAGGCACCTTCTTTAGGCAAGCCTGTATTGGTTATGCGTGACACCACAGAACGTCCTGAAGCTGTAGAAGCTGGTACGGTTAAACTAGTGGGTACAGATGCAGTAATGATTGAAAAATCTGTATCTGAATTGCTTGAAGATACTGCGTTATACAACCAAATGGCAGAAGCCCATAACCCGTATGGTGATGGCACATCTTGTCAGCAAATTATTGAATTTTTAAAAAATAACTGAGTAAATTTAAATCATATTATGAATCATCAATTTAAACATATTTGTGTCATCGGTTTGGGTTATATCGGCTTACCGACTGCTGCGACATTTGCAGCGCATGGGATTAAAGTTACAGGTGTTGATGTTAATCAGCACGCTGTAGACATGATTAACCAAGGTAAAGTGCACATTGTAGAACCTGACTTGGATGCATTGGTTAAAGACGTCGTAGAAAAAGGTATGTTATCTGCTCAAACAACACCTGTAGAAGCAGATGCTTATATTGTTGCTGTACCTACGCCATTTAAAGACGATCATGAGCCTGATTTAAAATATATTGAAGTAGCATCAAAAGCACTTGCACCTTATTTATCTAAAGGTAATTTGGTAATTTTAGAATCGACTTCACCTGTTGGCGCAACTGAGCAAATGTCCGCATGGTTGAGCGAAGCACGTCCAGATTTAAGTTTTCCACAGCAAGAAGGTGAAACATCTGATATCCGTGTTGCTCACTGTCCTGAACGTGTTCTTCCAGGTAAAGTGTTGTTAGAGTTGATTAGTAACGACCGTATCATTGGTGGTATGACTGAGCCATGTTCAGCTGCATCAAGTCAGCTATACAAGACTTTTGTACAAGGTGGTTGCATTGAAACCAACGCACGTACAGCTGAAATGTGCAAACTGACAGAAAACTCTTTCCGTGATGTGAATATTGCATTTGCGAATGAGCTGTCAGTAATTTGCGATAAGTTAGATATTAATGTGTGGGAATTGATTGCACTTGCAAATCGTCACCCACGTGTCAATATTTTGCAACCTGGCCCAGGTGTGGGCGGTCACTGTATTGCTGTTGATCCTTGGTTTATTGTCGCTAAAACACCTGATCAAGCGCGTTTAATCCGTACCGCACGTGAAGTAAACGATGCGAAGCCTGAATGGGTGATTGATCAGGTTAAAATTAAGATTGCAGAATTTTTACAAGCAAACCCTAATAAAACCATTAAAGATGTAACCGTTGCTTGCTATGGTTTAGCATTTAAACCAGATATTGATGACTTACGTGAAAGTCCAGCTTTGGAAATTACAAAGAAACTTGCTGAACAAGGTCTAAATATTTTGGCAATTGAGCCTAATATTCAGGAATTACCAAAGCAACTACCACATAATGTTTTATTGATTTCTGTAGATCAAAGAGATCAGGCAGATGTTCATTTAATCTTGGTTGATCATAAGCAATTCAAAAATGGTTTAACTATACCAACAACAGATTATTTGGTAGATACGAAGGGGATCTTCTAATGAAGATCCTTGTTTTAACACAAGATTATCCATCAATAGATAAACCTTATGCGATGTCTTATGTGCATAGTCGAAACGTGGAATATGAAAAATTAAATCATTCAGTAAGAGTTGTTAATTTTTTAGCAAAAAAAAATTATCAATTTGATTCAATTGACGTATATCCATTTTCACAAGATTTAGTTGAATGGGCAGATATTATTGTATCTCATGCTCCAAATGTTAAAAATCATGTTCGTGCTTTAAAATCCGTCGAAGGAAAGAAGATCATATTCTTCTTTCACGGGCATGAGGTTTTACATCAATATGGTGACTATCCTGTACCGTATGTTTGGAAAAAGGAAAAATCTTCTAAGAAAATTTTTATAAAAATTTATGATCATTTAAAAATGATTCTTATAAAAAGTTTTCTAAAGAAATGCTCAACTAAAAACAAAGTAGCTTGTGTGTTTGTAAGCGATTGGATGAAAAGGCAATTTGTTAAAAATCTTAGCTTAAATCCAACTGATCTTGGTCAATGTAAAATTATACCTAATGCGTGTAACTCTGCATTTTTAATGAATAGCTATATATTCAACGCAGAACAAAAACTTGCGGATAGTATTACAATACGGCCACTTGATGACTCTAAATATGCTGTAGACCTTGTAGTCCAGACTGCATTGAATAACCCTGATTTAGATTTTCATATTTATGGCAAAGGTAATTACTTTACTTTTAATGAAAAACCAAAGAATGTAAAGGTCATTAATCAATTTATCCAGCAAAAAGATATTCCTGAATTATTGAATAAATATCGTTTTGCAATGATGCCAACGCGATATGATGCGCAAGGCGTTATGATGTGTGAGATGGCAACTTATGGAATTCCACTTGTAACAACAGATTTTGAAGTGTGTACAGAAATGTTAAAAGGCTTTGAAAATGTAACAATTATACAGGAACAAGAATTTACGAATTTTAAATGTGATGTAAAAAATTCATTACAAATTAAAAATGAGCGATTTTCACCTAATCATTTAATAAGAGAAGAGTTAGCATTGTTTAATGAACTATAATTTATTAATTTTAGCAGTCATTATTTGCTTCAGTTGTATTCATGTCATAGAGGTTTTATCTTTTATGGCACGTATTTCTGGAGTTAAAGAGAATAAAAGGTCACTTGCATATAGTTTGCAGAATGCAATATTTATGCTTACAAGATTTTTTATGATGGCTTTATTGCCAGTACTTGGTTTGTTAATCGATAAAGGTATTAGTAAAACAAGTTATTTGGTGATGGTTCTTTGCTCATTATTTTGTGCTGCTTTTTTTAGTTATTTAGTATTTCTATTTCGGGATAAAATAATTTCATCTTTTTCTAAAATAATTAGAAATATTATTAATGGGAAAAGCATTTTTAAAGAAATTATTTTTTTCCCATATTATTTTTTATCAACTAAAGTGGAAGAAAAGAATAATAAGAAAAGTGTTGTTGTAAATAGACCTATTTTTTTTAGCTCTGCGATTGTATTTTGTATATACAGTCTTTCAGTATTTATGGTTTTCTTTATAGCTTTATTTTTTCCTGACTATCGTACAATGATCAGTCAGCTATCTGGTGTTACAAATGCATTTGCTACAGTATTATTAACTTTTATTATTGAACCTAAAATTTCCAAAAGCATTGATTTAGATGAAAACATTGAAAATTCTGAGAATATGTTGCTATCGTTAGTTTTAGGTAGAATATTTGGAGTTGGAATTATATCTTTAATTATTGTAAGTGTTGCATATTATGTTAGTATTTAGTTCGATTCTGGTATGTTTTATAACACTGCTGGGTGTGAAGTTTGAATTTGATAATAAATCACCATTTGTAATTTTTTTCTTAGCTCTAATATTAATGTCTGTTTTTCCTACATTAAATATTTTATTTAGTTTTGATGGTTCTGAATTTAAAGAAAGAACTTATATAGAGGCTAATTTATTTTCTAGCTTATTTCTTGGAGTTTTAATTTTTTCAAGATATTTTATAGTTAGACTTTTAGGTGTTAATAATATTTGGGTTAATTTTATTAAATATAGTAATGATTTAAAAATAAAAAAAAATGAAATATTAATCTTATCTTTTTTACTTTTTCTAGCTACATTTTTTTTCATCAAAGGATTGAATATTAGAAATTTTAGTTCTTTGATGTCTGTAAATTGGTGGGATGTAGTTAATGGCGGTATTTGGGTTATTATTGCAACATATATTTGTTACGTTTCGAGTTCAATACTTATTGCAAATTATCTTTATAAAAGCAATAGAAAAATTAAATCACTAATTTATGTTCAAATTTTATTTTTTTTAATTTTTTGTATTTTTGTATTAAAAACTAGAAGTTATATTCTTATGCTTTTAGCTCCTATTTTTTGCTATTTTATGTATACAAAGAAAGGTATTGAACTAATAAAACCTATATTTTATTTATTTTTGATGCTATTTGTGTTTATTTTAGCAAGGGCTGTTAGACATAGCTCAGATTTAAATGAATTTTTACAAAGTGATTTTTTGGAAGGTTTTGAGTTGGCCTCTGAAGGTGCTGAAAATACTTTGATTAACGGTTTTTATTATTTTGTTCAAAATAATAATAATTTCGACGGTTTTGAAAATAATAATACATTGAAGAGAATATTATTATTTGTATTTCCTGGATTAAAGCCTGAAGAATTTTCATATATTATGCACTCTGCATTTTATGGATCTAGCCCTTCTGAAAGGCTATCTATTCATCCTACAGTTTATGGGGATGCTTATGGGAATGCTTGGTGGTTTGGTGCATTTATATACTCTATTTTTATCGCTATTTATATTAGTTTTTTAGAGCTTACAGCTAAATTTATAAATAAATCATCATTATACAGATTATGTGTGTTTTCTATAATTTGTACATGTTCTTTAATATTTGCAAGGGGTGCAATCTATAATGCATTTATGTATTCATTTATTCCTTTATGTATAAGTTTTTTAATTTTTTCAATTTTTTCAAGAGAATCTAAATGATCGATTTATCTGATATTTGTATTATCAGTGCAAATAGTTTGGAAAGTGAAAATGCTTCTAGGAATCGTATCTTAAGTTTAGTCAATGCGGCACTTGAGCAAGGCCATGAAGTCAAACTAATTTCAATGGATCATGATAATTACCATTTGTTAGAAGATGCGAATTTTAATCACTACAAAATTCCATTTATAGACACAAAAATTCCATCTTTTGTGAAACGTGCATTTTTAGAAATGAAAATTGCGTCTTTGGCATTAAAAAAAGCCAAGGAAATGAACTGTGATATTAACTTAATTACCATTCCATCCATGTTTTTACTACACATGAGTGCAATATTGCCTGCTCATAAAGTAAATGTGCTGGATATTCGTGATTTAAGTTGGGAATATTTAGACACTAAATCATTGATTAACAGAGTGGCTAAAACTATTTTTACCAAAAGTGCACTTTTTAATTTAAAACGCTTTAAGATTATTAGTGTTACAAATGATCATGAATTTGAATATATTTCCAAGTATGTTTCAGACTATCAGAATATGATTAAAGTACCAAATGGTGTATCTTTATCTATATTCGAACAGTTAAGTTCAGTGGTAGAAAATAAATCTAACAATAAAACTGTGACTTATATTGGCAATGTTGGCTTAGCCCAAGATCTTTCAACACTTGTTGAAGTGAGCAAGCAATTACCCAATGTGAAGTTTAATATTGTTGGTGGGGGGACAGATTTTGAACGTATTTATGCTCTAGCAGATCATACAGCTTCAAATCTAAATTTTCTGGGTAGAAAAAATTTTGATGAGCTGATTGAAATTTATAACAGTAGCGATATTTTATATGCACAGCTAACCCCAGATTTTGCAACAGCGATGCCATCTAAATTATATGAGTATCTTTCAACTGGAAAATATATCATTTATGGTGGACAAGGTGTCGCTTCAGCAACTTTAAGCAAATTTGAAAATGTTTCACTGATTCAGCCATGCTCTGTAGAAATATTGAAGCAGGAAATTGAAAAAGTTTTGTCGGAGTTTAATTCGTCTTTATCTGTGTTGAATCGTGAAAAAATTCAAGCACAATATATTAGAGATGTGACAGTTAAATATTTGATTTCTTTATTTTAAATTTAATTAGTGTTTTAATTTATATTAAAAATCAAAATTTAAGATTTTATTATAAAATTTACAACACATTGAGGCTTAGCAGGTTTGATAAATGAAAAGGTTCGTTGATATATTAATCGCTTTAACAGCATTAATAATTTTAAGCCCGATATTTCTTTTGGTAGCCTATAAAGTTCGTAAAAATTTAGGTTCTCCTATTTTCTTCTATCAAGAAAGACCTGGGCAAGACGCGAAAATCTTTAAAATGATGAAGTTTAGATCTATGCTACATGCCGTGGATAAACAAGGGAATCCATTGCCTGATGATCAACGTATTACCCCATTTGGCCATAAATTGCGCTCAACCAGTTTGGATGAGATGCCACAGTTAATTAATGTGTTAAAAGGGGATATGAGCATTGTAGGTCCCCGCCCGCAAATGAAAGATTTTTTAGAGCACTATACACCGCATCAAATGCGTCGCCATGAAGTAAAACCAGGCATGACTGGTTTAGCTCAGGTGAGCGGGCGCAATAATTTGTCGTGGGAAGAAAAATTTGATTTAGATGTTCAATATGTGGAAACCCATTCAATTTGGCTAGACTTTAAAATTATGTGTAAAACAGTGAAAGTTATGCTCAATAAAGAAGGTATTAATGCACCTGACCAAGAAGTTGGTGCGGCACGTTTTTCTAGTACTGATTCAGCAAAATCGAATAGTTCTTCAAATAGTAATTTTTAAGTTTTAAATTTCAATTTAGTATTTATTATGATCAAAAAAGCAGTTCTCCCAGTTGCGGGTTTTGGTACGCGTTTTCTTCCTGCGAGCAAATCTATACCAAAGGAAATGGTCACTGTCGTGGACCGTCCAGCCATTGAGTATGTAGTTAAAGAAGCCGTGGCTGCTGGAATCGAGCAGATTATTTTAGTTACACATGCCTCTAAAGCATCTATTGAAAACTATTTTGACCGTAACTTCGAACTAGAAACAACGCTTGAGCAAAAAAAGAAATTTGAGCTGTTAAAGTCAATCACAGATATTCTTCCACAGCATGTGAGTGTAGTGAGTGTACGTCAGCCACAACCTCTTGGGCTTGGTCATGCCGTGCTTTGTGCCAAAGATATTGTCGGTAATGATGATTTTGCTGTTTTACTTCCCGATGTTTTAGTGAAAGATGAATCCGCTCAAAATGATTTGGCAAACATGATTGCACGTTTTGATACATCATCAATGGCACAAATTATGGTTGAAGCTGTACCTGATCATTTAACGGATCAGTATGGTATTGTGGATGTGAGTACATCACCTGCAGAAGGGCAAAGTGTTGTTATGCAAGGTATTGTAGAAAAGCCAAAAGTAGGCACTGCACCTTCTAATTTATCTGTGGTTGGACGCTATGTACTCCCTGTAAAAATTATGCAGTTACTGGAGCAAACACCAAAAGGTGCGGGCAATGAAATTCAGCTAACTGATGCCATCGCAATGCTACAAAAAACAGATGCTGTCGAAGCATACCGTATGAAAGGCCAAACTTTTGACTGTGGCAGTAAAATCGGTTATTTAAAAGCAGTACTACATTACGGCCTGAGCCACGCAGAGCTTGGAAATGACTTTAGAGCACTGATCAAGGACCTTGATATTTAACTGGACAGCTTATGAAAGTTGCAGTATTTGGCCAAACCTTATATTCGGGTGTGATGGCTGCATTGCTTGCTGAATATGGGCATCAGGTATATTGGTGCAATACACTCAAAAATCATGTACTCGAACATGCATATTTGCAGGATGTAACGGTCAATCGACTATTGGATGCCAAACAGCAAAGTGGTTTTTTAAGCTACTGCAATTTTGATGAGCTTCCTTTGGATATGGAAACTTACTTTTTTAGTTTCAATCCAGCGGAAGAAAGCACTGCGCTCGAGATTTTAAAAGCGCTCAAGCTTCGGCCAATCATTCACCCTAAACTGATGATTAATGCCTCTACTTTAGGCTTGCATGGTACAGAGAAATTTAAAGCTATTCTCTCAGATGATCATTGGGCCTACCTGCCAGATATTATTCAGGAAGGTAATGCACTGCAAAGCTTCGTTCAGACCAAACAACTAATCGTGGGGTGTATGGAGCTTGAAGGTCAGTGCATCATTCAAGAATTGTTACGCCCTTTATTTCCCCGCCCACAGCAGTATTTATTTATGCCTGTACTGGATGCTGAATTTACCAAACTCAGTGTGTCAGGCATGTTAGCCACGCGTATTAGTTATATTAATGACCTTGCTGTTGTGGCAGAAAAACTGGGGATTGATATTGAGCATGTTCGCCAAGGCATGGCAGCAGATAGTCGCATTGGAGCATCATATTTACATCCAGGTGCGGGCTTTGGTGGTGAAAACTTTTCACACGATATTTTAACTTTATCCAATACAGTGTCTGATACAGGGACAAAAAGCCAGCTACTTTCGCAAGTTTGGTGTATTAATGAACAGCAAAAAGAAATTTTATTCCGCAAATTGTGGAACTATTATCATGGTGATTTAAAAGGCAAGACCGTTGCCATTTGGGGTGCTGCATTTAAAGAAAATACAGCTCGCATCCAACAATCACCCATTCATGCGATGTTAAAAGCATTGTGGGCTCAAGGCGTAACGGTTAAATTGCATGATCCGCAAGCCTTGCCTGAAGTTGAAAAAGAATATGGTCACCGTGCAGATTTAATCTATTGCGCGGATCAATATGAAGCGACTTCAGGTGCACATGCACTGTGTTTACTGACTGCATGGAAGCAATATTGGAGTCCGAATTATTCAGAATTAATTAAAAATATGCATCATCCACTTATTTTGGATGGCCGAAATATTTATAATCCGAGCTATTTAAAAGCGCAAGGATTTGCTTATATGGGGGTAGGTCGCTAATGGGAAATCCAGCGAAACCTTATGCCGTAGAAGATTTAGACACGGTCATTTCTCGTCTAAAAAGTTTAAAGTCAGAGTTTGAGCAAAAGCATTTAACAGAATTATTTGCTGAAGATCAGTCACGCTTTCAAAATTTTTCAGTGGCGTTGTCTCCAGTCGTTTTTGATTTTAGTAAACACAGAATTAATCAAAATGTTTTAAAAAACTTAGTGGCTTGGGCAAATGCACAAGATCTAACACCATTGATTAAGCGTCTATTTTCAGATGAACTGATTAATTACACAGAATATCGTGCTGCAATGCATTGGGCACTACGTTTGCCTAAAAATGATCAAGTGCATCCAGAATTAGCCAAGCAAGTGCATGAACAGCTAGATCGTATGTATGCTTTAGTGAATAAAATTCATGAAGGGCAATACCGCGGTGCGACAGGTGAAGTGATTCAAGATGTGGTGAATATTGGTGTTGGTGGCTCGGATCTAGGCCCACTTATGGTGAGCCATGCACTTTCAGATTTTAAAAAAACCACAGAAAAACCTTTAAATACGCATTTTGTTTCGACTATCGACGGCAGTCAGCTTTCAGACTTATTACATAAATTACGCCCTGAAACAACTTTATTTATTATTTCATCGAAGTCTTTTGGCACAATTGATACTTTATCAAATGCCCAAACAGTGCGTTTATGGTTAGAAAAGGCTTTAGGTCAAGAATCTCAAATTCTAAAACATCATTTTATTGGTGTATCGACTAAACCTGAGAAAATGACTGCTTGGGGAATAGCACCTGAAAATCAATTTTTACTTTGGGATTGGGTAGGCGGGCGCTACTCACTGTGGTCATGTATTGGTTTACCCATTGCATTGACGGTGGGTGTTGATGGCTTTAAGCAACTGTTGGCAGGTGCTTATGCGATCGATCAGCACTTTCAAACTGCGCCTTTTGAGCAAAATATTCCTGTTTTAATGGGCTTGTTGGGTGCATGGAATAACAACTTCTTAGACATTCAAACCCATGCTGTATTGCCATACGATGGACGTTTAAAATATTTCGCATCATATTTACAGCAGTTGGAAATGGAGTCCAATGGTAAGTCAACTCAGCGAGATGGTGAAAAAGTTCAATGGGATACTTGCCCTATTGTTTGGGGAGAGGTCGGCCCAAATGCCCAGCATGCGTTCTATCAGCTATTACATCAAGGAACGCAGTCGGTCAGTAGTGATTTTATTGCCCCTATAAAACGTTATAACAGTCAGCAGTTTACTTATGTAGATAATGCTGAAGCACTTATTCAACAACATCATTTAGCTCTGTCTAATTGTTTGGCACAATCACGTTTACTGGCTTTCGGGAATCAAGCATTAAATCAAAATGAAGTGGTCGATTTACCCAAATATAAAAAATATGATGGAAATCAACCGAGCACAACTATTTTAATGCAAGAGTTAAACCCATATAGTTTAGGTATGCTGATTGCAATGTATGAACACAAAGTATTTGTACAATCTGTGCTGTGGAATATTAACCCGTTTGATCAATGGGGCGTGGAAAAAGGCAAAGAAATTGCCAATCAATTACTGCCCATTTTAAATGGGGAGCAAACTGACTTTGCAGCACTTGATGCATCGACACAAGGTTTAATACATATTTTGATGAGAAAAGAACATGTCTAAAGTATTGGTCACAGGCGGTGCAGGCTATATTGGCTCACATACGTGTGTTGAGCTATTAAATGCAGGACATGACGTTGTCGTACTAGACAATTTATCAAATAGCTCAAAAGAGGCACTAAATCGAGTTCAAGTATTAACTTCAAAATCTCTAGATTTTATTGAGGGCGACATTCGGCATGCCGAGGTTCTGGATGCATTATTTCACGGTCATGCTATAGATGCCGTGATTCACTTTGCGGGCTTAAAAGCGGTTGGGGAAAGTCAGCAACTACCATTAAGCTATTTTGAAAATAATATTGCAGGTTCTATTAGCTTAGTTAACGCCATGCAACGTGCCAATGTATTTAATTTAGTTTTTAGCTCATCAGCTACCGTTTATGATGAAGCTAACGTATCGCCTCTAAATGAAGATATGCCAACAGGCATGCCAAGCAATAACTATGGTTATACCAAGTTGGTTGTAGAGCAGATGTTACAAAAGTTGGCAGAGGCGGATAATCGCTGGTCGATTGCATTATTACGTTATTTTAATCCTGTAGGCGCACATAAAAGTGGTTTGATGGGTGAAGACCCACAAGGTATTCCAAATAACTTAATGCCTTATGTAACTCAAGTTGCTGTTGGCCGTCGTGAAAAACTCTCTATTTTTGGCAACGATTACGACACAGTAGATGGCACAGGTGTACGTGATTACATCCATGTAGTGGATTTGGCTAATGCACATTTATGTGCCTTAAATAATCGCTTAAATGCACAAGGTTGCCGTGCTTGGAATATTGGTACTGGCAATGGCTGTTCAGTTTTAGAAATTAAAAATACCTTTGAAAAAGTCAACGGTATTGAAATTCCATTTGAGTTTGCACCACGCCGAGAAGGGGATGTTGCAACGTCTTTTTCTAATAATGAGCGTGCAGTCAAAGAGTTGGGTTGGACACCAAAATTTGGTTTGGAAGATATGCTAGCAGACAGTTGGAATTGGCAAAAACAAAATCCAAATGGATATCGTGATTAAACGAAACTAATAAAAAAGAGCCTTAAAGGCTCTTTTTTATGATAAAAATCAGTCTACAGATTAAGCCTGAATCAATTGTGTAAGTTCATCGACATAAGCTTGTATTGGTTTCGGATTTTGATCTTTACGGCTTTCAATATTCAAACGTAAAAGTGGTTCAGTATTTGAAGCACGGACATTTAAACGCCAAGCACCAAAATCTAAACTCACACCATCCGTTTTATCAATCTTTGGATTTTGATTAGCAAAGTAATCAAAGATTTTTTGAATTGTGACTTGAGTATCTGCAACTTTAAAGTTGATTTCACCCGAACATGGGAATTTTTCAATCATCTCTTCAACAAGCGATGATAATGGTTGTTGGGTTTCTGAAAGCACAGAAATAGCCAATAACCAAGGAATCATACCGCTATCACAATAGGCAAAGTCACGGAAATAGTGATGAGCGCTCATTTCACCACCATAAATAGCATTGTGCTCACGCATTTTTTCTTTAATAAATGAATGGCCCGATTTTGATTGAATCGCTTCACCTTTGAATTGCTCAACAATATCAAATGTGTTCCAAACCAGACGCGGATCATGCACAATTTTCTCACCAGATTGTTTCAGTAAGAATGCTTGTGCAAGTAAGCCCACAATGTAATAACCTTCAATAAATTGCCCTTTTTCATCGAAAAGAAAACAGCGGTCGAAGTCTCCATCCCAGGCAAGGCCCATATCGGCACCATGTTCAAGTACGGCATTACGGGTAGTGTCACGATTTTCAACTAACAGTGGGTTGGGAATACCATTCGGGAATGTGCCATCTGCTTCATGATGAATTTTAATAAATTCAACAGGTATATTCAGGGTCTTAAATTTTTCTTCAATGGCATCGATCACATGTCCTGCGGCGCCATTTCCAGCATTTACTACAAGCTTTAATGGGCTAATTTTTGCAGGATCAATATAGCCCATCAGGTGATCGACAAATTCAGGCAAGATATTGTATTTTTCTGTAGTACCTTTGACTGCGACTTCATCAAATACGCCTGTTTCAGCCAAAGCTTGAATATCTTTTAAACCTGTATCAGCACTGATTGGTCGTGAATTTTCACGCACTAATTTCATACCGTTATAGTCCATTGGATTGTGACTGGCAGTCACTTCTATACCGCCTTGTACATCTAAATGGAAAGCACCAAAATAAACTTCTTCGGTGCCTGTCATGCCTAAATCTAAAACATTGACGCCTGCATCATTTAAGCCACGGATGGTGGCTTGTTTTAAATCTTCACTGCTGAGACGCACATCACAGCCAACAACAATAGTTTTAGGTTGATATATTTGTCCATAAGCACGGCCAATGTTATAGGCAATTTCTTCATTTAATTCTTCGCCAAGCTGGCCACGGATGTCATAGGCTTTAAAGCATGTAAGTTTTGTCATCTTTATTCTCATTCAAAGGCATAAAAAAGGCTGGATTAACCAGCCTTTTTAGTTAAGCAATATATTATTCTACAGTCACAGATTTTGCGAGATTTCGAGGCTGATCGACATCTGTACCGCGTAATACTGCAACATGGTATGACAGCAATTGTACTGGGATACTGTATACAATTGGTGCCAATACTGCGCTGATGCTTGGAACGCTAACGACATGTTGACGGTCTTTGCCTTTAATACCGCTGTTTTCATCAGCAAAGACAAACAATTCACCGCCACGCGCCTGTACTTCTTCCATGTTTGATTTGAGTTTATCGAGCATGTCATCTTGCGGTGCAAGAATTACTACAGGCATGTCATTATCAACCAGTGCAAGCGGACCATGTTTAAGTTCACCAGCGGCATAGCCTTCAGCATGAATATATGAAATCTCTTTAAGTTTTAAAGCACCTTCCAAAGCAATTGGGAAGTTTGTGCCACGACCTAAGAATAGACAGTGTTGCTTTTCAACAAAGAGTTCAGATAAGCGCAAAATTTCTTTATCATTTTGCAATGTATCTAAAATCACTTTAGGCGTATGCCACAATTCAGCTGTAATTTCTGCAATAGTGTCTGCAGAGATAGAAGTCTTAACTTCACCAATCTTCAGAACCAAAAGCATTAAGGCAGCAAGTTGTGTTGTAAATGCTTTAGTTGATGCCACACCAATTTCTGGGCCAGCAAGTGTTAATAAGCTATGATTTGTTTCACGTACCATTGACGATGTTGCTACGTTGCAAATGGTCATGGTCGTGATATCTAAGCCTTTAGCTTTCGCTCGTTTTTGTGTATCACGAAGCGCAGCCAATGTATCTGCTGTTTCGCCCGATTGAGAGATGCAGACATACAATGTGTTATTGATAATAACAGGGGAGCGGTAGCGGAATTCGCTGGCAATTTCGACTTGAGCCGACACATTAATCAGTTGTTCAAACCAATATTTTGCAATCATACCCGCATGGTAGCTAGTACCGCAGGCAATAATTTGAACTTGCTGAATTTTGCTGAAATCCACTTCTGCCGCTTTTAAAAAGTCAGGGCGAAGAGCATTACCGTTTAATGCCTGAGAAATTGTTTGCTGAATTGCTTCAGGTTGCTCATAAATTTCTTTAAGCATGTAATGCTTATATTCACCTTTCGATGCATTGCTCACAGTTGCATCAAGCTCTTTAATCGGGCGATTTACAAGTTTTCCACCCACAAATACTTCAATCGTATTACGTGTTAAACGTGCAATATCCCCTTCTTCAAGATAGATAAAACGGTTGGTAATTGGAAGTAAAGCCAATTGGTCAGAACTAATAAAGTTTTCACCAATACCGACACCAATCACCAGTGGTGAGCCTTCACGTACAGTGATCAATTCATTTGGATGATCTGTGTGAACAATACCTAAAGCGTATGCGCCTTTAAGTTGTGGTACGACTTGGCGAACAGCTTCAAGTAGGCTAGGTGTAGATTTCAGTGCGTCATTCACCAAGTGAGCAACCACTTCAGTATCTGTCTGAGAGGTAAACACGTAGCCTAAAGCTTCAAGGTCATCTTTAAGCTCTTGGTAGTTTTCAATAATGCCGTTATGTACAACTGCGACATTGCCTGAAATATGCGGATGCGCATTGTTTTCAGTTGGTTTACCGTGTGTTGCCCAACGAGTATGTGCAATACCTAAAGAACCTGAAATTTTTGAATGATTAACAGCTTCTTCAAGATTTGCAACTTTACCCACACGGCGCTCACGAAGTACTGCACCAGTATTAATGAGAGCCAAACCAGCAGAGTCGTAGCCACGGTATTCAAGGCGTTTTAAGCCTTCAATTAAAATATTGGTAATGCTTCGTTCAGCAATGCCGCCAACAATACCACACATAGAATGATCCTCTTATTTCTTAATTTTTTGCGGACGCGGATAGTTTTCTTTGGCAAATTGCTTAGAGCGTTCTACCGCTAAGCTATAATCTGCTACATCGCGTGTAATGACTGAACCAGCACCAACTGTTGCCCCATTGCCAATGGTTACTGGTGCAACCAAAGAGCTATTAGAGCCGATAAAAGCTGCGTCGCCGATAATAGTTTTAAATTTGTTGGCACCATCATAGTTGCAGGTAATGGTTCCTGCACCAATATTTGAACCTGCACCGACTTCAGCATCGCCTAAGTAAGTAAAGTGATTGGCTTTAGAGCCAAGGCCAATGCTTGAATTTTTCACTTCAACGAAGTTGCCAATATGGACTTCATTCGCCAATTTCGCCCCTGGACGCAAACGTGCAAATGGACCAATTTGTGCATCCTCACCCACAACAGCATTGTCAAATACGCTGTATGGTTGCACCTTAGTACCAGATGCAATTTTGGTGTTTTTAATCACACAGCCAGCGCCAATTTCAACATTGTCGCCTAGCTCGCAATCACCTTCGATAATCACGTTGATATCAATACGAACATCTTTTCCGACGCTTAAATTGCCACGCAAATCAAACCGACTTGGATCAATTAAATGAACGCCTTGTTGCATCAGTTGTTTGGCTTGGAATGCTTGAAATTCGCGTTCTAATGCAGCCAATTGCACACGGTCATTGACACCTTCAACCTCGAAAGCTCGTTCTGGTTCTACTGAAGCTACTTCTAAGCCGTCCGCAATCGCCATTGCCACGATATCTGTTAAATAGTATTCGCCTTGTGCATTGTTGTTGCTTAATTTTGGTAACCATTCATGCAACTTAGCATTGCTAACACAGTAAATACCAGTGTTGATTTCTTTGATTTGACGCTGTTCATCAGAGGCGTCTTTATGTTCAACAATGGCTTGAATTTTGTCATTTTCACGAACAATACGACCATAGCCAGAAGCATCTGGAAGTGTCAGTGTTACTAGGCCAATACCTGAGATTTGAGATGCATCAAGTAATTTCTGCAGTGTTTGCTGCGTGATACACGGCACATCGCCAGATAAAATGAGTGAAAGACCATCTTGAGGCAATACCGGTAAAGTCACTTTTACAGCATGCCCAGTACCCAGCTGTTCAGCTTGTTCTACCCATTGCACGTTTTCATGTGCAAATGCATCTTGAACTAACTGTCCGCCATGTCCGTAAATAGTAATAATATTGCCAGCTTGAAGTTTTTTTGCCGTATCAATGACATGCCCAAGCAAAGGACGGCCTGCTAATGGTTGCAGAACTTTAGGCAAGCTGGAACGCATGCGTGTTCCTTTACCTGCGGCAAGAATAATAACGCTAGTAGACATGTCAGATCCTAGGAGTATTTATCATGTAGAAATAAAATTAAAATAGAAGAAAATGCAGATGGCTGCCCATAAGCCTGCAATAATATCATCGAGCATAATACCAAAACCGCCCCCCACTTGACGGTCTATCACGCTAATTGGCCATGGTTTCCAAACATCAAAGAGTCTGAATAATCCAAATCCAATCAATGCCCATTTCCAATCCAGCTGATTCAAATAAATCAGCGGTAGAAATGTGATAGATTGCCCAGCAAATTCGTCCCAGACGATACGTCCGTCATCGTGTACACCCATAATCTGCGCAGTTTTACCGCAAATATAAATGCCTACCAAAGACATCAGTATGATGGCAATAATGGTGGCTGAAAAGCCAATTGCAAGCCAGAATGGGATAAACAATAAGGCAAATGCAGAACCAAAAGTACCCGGCGCTTTAGGCGCAAGTCCAGATCCGAAGCCAACCCCACAAAACGCAATAACGCGTTCAAAAAGGCTCATTTGCTTAAAGTTGATTTCTGGTTTATGCAAAATGTTGATACCCATGAAATTGAACAGAATAATCTACGCCATTCTGTAAAAAAGTTAATCCCAAGTTCTTGGTAATTTGTCCAATAATTGTAAGATTTACATCTAAATTTTGTTGTTTCAGCAACTGATAGTTATGCGGGCTTATTGTAAAGCATAACTCATAGTCATCGCCACCAGCTAATGCATATTGGAATTTTTCTTTTTCGGGGAGTTGTTGCAGTGCATCACTGAGCGGTAGTTGATCGACATTAATTGAGGCACCTTTGTCTGATGCTTGCAGAATATGGCCTAAATCTTGGGCCAAACCGTCTGAAATATCAATCATGCTTGAGGCTAAGCCTTTGAGTTGCTCACCTAGCTCACAGCGAGGCGTTGGATAGTCTAGGCGTTGCTGTAATGCATGTCCGCGGTGTTTTAGACCATAAGCTGCATCACCGATTGTGCCACTGACGCAAATGAGGTCGCCTATTTGAGCCCCTGAGCGGGTGACAGCTTGGCCTGTTTCAATCCAGCCTAGCGCAGTAATGGTAATGGTTAGATGAGGGCTTTGGGTGGTGTCACCACCAATTAAACTCACACCAAATTGATCGCAACAATCATATAAACCCTGACTAAAGCCTTTAAGCCAGTCATGATCAATTTGGGGTAGGCTCAATGCCAGTAAAATGCTATGCGGTTTAGCACCCATAGCTGCAATATCAGAAAGATTGACGGCAACAGATTTCCAGCCAATGGCATGTGGGGCTGTATCTAGGGGGAAGTGTCGTCCAGCAACTGAAGTATCGGCACAGATGACCAAGTGTTGCTGTGGAGGAGGGGTGAGCAGGGCTGAGTCGTCACCGACCCCTAAATCGACAGAATTTACATTCTTGCGATTAAAATAGGTGTCGATAATTGAAAACTCAGCCATACAACAATTCGACTTAAAAACTTAGTTCGCTTGCTGCTTTTCTGCTGCACGTAATGTAGTCGCTAAACGATCCAATACACCATTGATGTATTTATGGCTGTCTGCACCGCCAAAATGTTTAGCTAGCTCGATCGCTTCGTCTAAAACAACGCGATATGGAATTTCAAGATGTTCTTTCAATTCATACGCACCTAAACGAAGTGTCGCAAGTTCAACGCCATCAAGCGCTGTTAGCTCGCGGTCAAGCACAGGGATTAAAAGCGCATCCAATGCTTCATGATTGGCAACCACCTCGGTCAACAATTCATGATAATAGCCGAGATCCACTTTATGCATAGCATTTTCCACGCGAGTACGCGCTTCAATTTCATGCACTGGATTGTGGCTCATCTGCCATTCATAAATTCCTTGTACAGCAAAACGACGTGCTTTGCGTTTTGCTGCATAAGTTGCTTGAAGTGTTTGCGACATAGCGTTAAATAGCCTTTAACAAGTTAACCATTTCAATTGCAGTCAATGCAGCTTCGCTGCCTTTATTGCCTGCTTTTGTTCCTGAGCGTTCAATCGCTTGTTCAATACTGTCCGTAGTTAATACACCGTTGATTACTGGTAAACCAGCATCTAGGCCAACAACGCCTAAACCTTTGGCACATTCACCTGCAACAAAGTCGAAGTGAGGTGTGCTACCACGAATCACGGCACCAAGTGCAATGATAGCGTCAAAACGACCTGTTGCTGCGAGTTTTTTCGCAACGATAGGAAGTTCCCAAGCACCAGGCGCATGAACAACAGTGATATTATCCTCTGATACGCCATGACGTTTCAATGTATCAACGGCACCTTCTAGCAAATGTTCTACAACAAAGCTATTAAAACGACCAACTAAAATCGCATAACGGTCTTCGTTTGCGAGATGTAACATACCTTCAATACGGCGAACTGCCATAGTAACCTCGATAATTTCTTAAGATGTTTGATTTGCGGTGATGTATTCCACCACTTCTAAGTTAAAGCCTGATAGGGCATTGAAACGTAATGGAGAGCTTAGAAGCTTCATTTTTTCAACACCTAAATCACGTAAAATTTGTGCGCCTACACCAATCGTTTGGTATTGCTGAGATAAGGCAGCATTGGATTTAGTCGGTTTTGGTGAGGTCAAGCTTTCAAGCGCAGGGCCTAAGTCTTGTAAATGACGCTGACCAATCCAAACCAGTACACCACGGTCACTGTTGGCAATTTCTTTCAGTGCTTTGTCTAGGTTCCAAGCTGGTTCGCCATCTTTTTTGTTGATTTTCAACAAATCACGTGCTGGGCTAAAACCATGTACGCGAACAGTGGTCACGCCTGCTTTTGGCTCACCTTTGACCAAAGCCAAATGAATGTCTGGATTACCCACTTCACGATAACGGAACAATTCAAATGTGCCGTATTCTGTGTCTAGGGTTTGTTGATCTAAACGTTCTACCGTTTGCTCATTGGTCATGCGGTAGTGAATAAGATCGGCAATAGTCCCCATTTTGAGGCCATGCTTTTCAGCAAAAACTTCTAAATCTGGACGGCGCGCCATGGTGCCATCTTCATTAATAATTTCACAAATGACAGAAGCAGGTTCTAAGCCAGCTAAACGAGACAAGTCGCAACCTGCTTCTGTATGACCTGCACGGTGTAATACGCCACCAGGCTGTGCCATGAGTGGGAAAATATGCCCAGGTTGTACAATATCTGCTGGTTTTGCATGTGCCGCTACAGCCGTTTGAATGGTATGCGCGCGTTCTGCAGGTGAAATGCCAGTAGAAATGCCATTAGCCGCTTCAATCGACAACGTAAAGTTCGTGCCATGCTGTGCGCCATTGGCATCTACCATAAGCGGTAGATTTAGCTGTTGGCAACGCTCTTTGCTTAATGTTAGGCACACTAAGCCACGTGCATGTGTAATCATGAAGTTAATGTCTTCAGGGCGCACATGAGTTGCAGCGATGACTAAATCACCTTCATTTTCACGGTCTTCGTCATCCATTAGAATGACCATTTTACCTGCACGAATATCCGCGACGAGCTCTTCAACTGTATTGAGCGGCATCAGCCTTCACCTTCTTTTTCGTCTTCTGTAAAGACATTAAACTTATATAGATTGTTGCATAGTCTAACGTTTTTTTGTACGTTTTGCCTATGCTTATCATTTTCCCTTTCAGGTCCAATGTTATACACAGTCCGAACCACTTTTTAAAGTCAGGCCGAATTTAAAAGAATCGCTTTATGCACAATCTTTAAGCGATTGAAAAGAATAAAAAATGACAAAGTTATGGTTGAAAGGCATAAAGCGTTGCAGTTTATCGTTCGTATTTGTTCGCTCGAAGCAAACTTAAGAAATACCTATTTTAGAGGCAAGACCTCAGCAAACTTATACATGCCCATGTGCGTTTATTGTGAAAAATGATGTAAATATTGGCGCATTACGGTTTTATTGGCTTCTAGAATCTGTTGCTGAAGCATCGGATCAGGGATCGCGCGAGCAATTAAGATAGTGCCTGCAAGCTGGCATAGCATGGCCCATGCTTTATCTGAACAGCCTAAATATTGGGTAAATAAGGTATGACCACGAAGCAGTTCTTGTTGATAGCTCTGTTTTATGTCCTCATTGGCTCGAGCCACTTCACTGGCCAGTGCAGGAAGTACACAGCCTTGATCAGCATGTTTTAAATGCGACAGTGCTAAATAGCGGTCTAGCTCAAAATCAATCCATTCTGCTGCAGTTTGATGAGGATTATTTTCCCACTGGGAAAAACTGTGCTGTAACTCTGTCTCAATCAGTGCTTTAAATAGCGCGTGTTTGGATGAAAAATGTGAGTAAAACGCACCGCTGGTGACACCAGCCGCCTTCATAAAACTATCAATACCTGTGGCTGCAAAGCCGTGTTTTTTTGCTAACTGACCACTGATTTGAAGCAATTCTTGACGTTTTTGCTGTTTATACTCAGGCGGATAACGCATGTGTCATGCCCTAAAAATAAGATTTGACGATAATTTGATCATAACATAGTATTCGTTATCATAACGATCGTTATTTAAAGGCGTAAATCATTATTCAAATATGAGCATCCATTTTGAGGAGAGCCAACATGGAAGATAAAAATCAACAAGCTGTGCAACGTGGTGTGGCATTAGTGATTGGTGCAGGGGATGCAACTGGTGGTGAAATTGCCAAGCGTTTTGCACGTGGTGGCTATACTGCGTGCATGACACGGCGTAATGCAGATAAATTAAAGCCACTTATTGCAGAAATAGAGCAACAAGGAGGCACTGTCTATGGCTTTGCTTCAGATGCACGTAAAGAAGAGCAAGTTATTGCATTGATTGAGCATATAGAAGCGGAAGTAGGCCCGATAGAAGTATTGGTCTTTAACATTGGTGCGAATGTGCCCTGTAGTATTTTGGAAGAAACCGCACGCAAATATTTTAAAATTTGGGAAATGGCCTGCTTTGGCGCTTTTTTGACTGGGCGTGAAGTGGCTAAACGTATGGTTACACGTGAGCGTGGCACGATTATATTTACGGGTGCAACAGCGGGTATACGTGGCGCTGCTGGCTTTGCTGCTTTTGCTGGAGCCAAACATGCGCTTCGGGCGCTGGCACAAAGTATGGCGCGCGAGCTCGGACCTCGAAATATCCATGTCGCACATGTGGTAGTGGATGGCGCAATTGATACAGATTTTATTAAAGATACATTCCCAGAGATGTATGCAAAAAAGGATCAAGATGGCATTTTAAATCCTGTGCATATAGCTGAAAATTATTGGCATTTGGCGCAGCAACCACGAGATGCGTGGACGCATGAGCTGGATTTAAGACCGTGGATAGAGCGCTGGTAAATACAAAACAGATTATGATTTTTGCAGTAGCATGACGAATGTATCAAGGACAGAAAACAATATGAAAAAACAGATCGAGTTTTATTTTGATTTAGGTAGCCCTTATAGCTATGTGGGTTTTTACCGCTTACTAAAAATTGCAGAAGAACAGCAGGCCGAGATTATCTGGAAGCCTATACTTTTAGGAGGGGTGTTTAAAGCCACAGGCAATAGCAGTCCGATGGCTGTACCTGCCAAAGCTCGTTACTCGATGATGGACCTGAAGCGGTGGTCAAAATATTGGCAGATTCCAGTCAAAATGAATCCGCATTTTCCAATCAACACGCTACATTTGATGCGATTACTGACTGCCGTGCAGTTATACCAGCCTGATCGTTTTGTATATGTACTCAAAGGATTATTTGATGCGATGTTTGGTCACCCGCGTAATTTGAATGATGTGCAGGAATTCATGGCGCTGGGGGAGGAGCTTGGTATTGATGCTGTACAGGCTCAAACATGGTTGGACGACGAAAAGGTCAAAGCGAGGTTAAAAGCATTGACGGAAGAAGCAGTTGAGCGCGGTGTATTCGGTGCGCCTACATGTTTTGTAGACAATGAACAGTTTTGGGGAGTGGATCATTTGCATTTTGTGGAAATGGCTTTGCAATCTGGCACCTAGCAATGATGTCATTTGATTGATTTAGATAAAAAGGAACATAGAAATGGGCATATCTCAGTTGAATATTCGACGGGCAGGTTTGCAGGATGCAACAGCTCTTGCAAGACTTTTAGGCCAGATGGAGTATGCTCAAGATCTGGTTCAGCTAAAGATTCGCCTGCAGCAGTTGCTAGATCATCCTCAGGAATTGCTTTTGGTCGCAGAGTTAGAACAGCAAGCATGTGCTTTTTTATCCATGCATTTTATACCTCAGCTGGCTTTGGCAGGGGATTTTGCCCGCATCAGTTATTTTTGTGTTGATGAAGCTTTGCGTGGACAGCAGATTGGTGCACAGCTATTGCATTATGCAGAGCAACAGGCCAAAGCACGTGGATGTGACAGAATGGAATTGCACAGCGCAACGTATCGAATGGGCGCGCACCGATTTTACTTTTCACAGGGCTATGAAGAGTCACCCAAATATCTGATTAAAAAATTGTAGGATTTTCCCGTTGAATCATTGCACTTGATTAAAAAGAAAATCTTGAATCGCGAATTTAAAAAAGCGGACCGAAGTCCGCTTTTATTTTGCCTAAATGGGCTAGCTTTAGAAGAAGCCCATCGGTTTGGTTGAGTAGCTCACCAATAGGTTTTTGGTTTGTTGATAGTGATCGAGCATCATTTTGTGGTTTTCACGACCGATACCCGATTTTTTGTAGCCACCGAAGGCTGCATGTGCTGGGTAGATGTGGTAGCAGTTGGTCCATACGCGACCTGCTTGAATCGCACGTCCTGCACGGTATGAGGTATGTGCTGAACGCGACCAAACGCCTGCGCCAAGGCCGTAAATTGTGTCATTGGCAATCTTGATCGCATCATCAAAATCTTTAAATGTGGTGACGGCAAGCACTGGCCCAAAAATTTCCTCTTGGAAAGTTTTCATGCTGTTGTTGCCCTTAAAGATAGTTGGCTCGATGTAGAAGCCTTCACCAACTTCTTGGCGTTCGCCACCACCAGTTAGCACTTGCGCGCCTTCCTCACGGCCTGTTGCGATACAGCCCAAGATTTTATCTTGTTGCTCTTGTGAAGCTTGAGCGCCAATCATGGTTTCAGTATCAAGTGGGTGGCCTGTTTTAATGCGTTTTACACGTTCGATGGCTTTTTCAAGGAATTTATCTGCAATACTTTCATGTACCAGTGCGCGCGATGGACAAGTACAGATTTCACCTTGGTTAAGCGCAAACATCGCAAAGCCTTCTAGGGCTTTATCTAAATAATCATCGTCTTGATCCATCACATCTTCAAAGAAAATGTTTGGTGACTTGCCACCCAGCTCCAGCGTTACTGGAATAATATTTTCAGTGGCATATTGCATGATCTGTTGGCCAACTGCGGTTGAACCAGTAAATGCGATTTTTGCAATACGTGGATTGGTCGCCAGCGGACGACCAACTTCTACGCCGTAACCGTTCACAATGTTGAGTACGCCAGCAGGTAAAATATCTTGAATGAGTTCTGCTAAAACTAAAATGCTGACTGGGGTTTGTTCCGCAGGTTTCAGTACGATGCAGTTACCTGCAGCGAGTGCAGGTGCGAGTTTCCACGCTGCCATTAAAATAGGGAAGTTCCATGGAATAATTTGACCCACAACGCCCAAAGGCTCATGGAAATGGTAAGCAATGGTGTCACCATCAATCTCAGAAATTCCGCCTTCTTGTGCACGAATACAGCTGGCAAAGTAACGGAAATGGTCAATGGTCAGTGGAATGTCTGCAGCCAGTGTTTCACGTACAGGTTTGCCGTTGTCCCATGTTTCTGCAACGGCCAATAATTCTAAATTTTCTTCTAAGCGATCTGCAATTTTCAGTAATAGGTTAGAGCGCGTAGTCGGAGATGTATTGTTCCACTCAGCTTTGGCTGCATGCGCTGCATCTAGTGCTAACTCAATATCTTCAGCAGATGAACGCGGAATTTTGGTAAATGCTTTACCATCAACAGGAGAGATGTTGTCAAAATATTCGCCCTTTACTGGTGAAACCCATTTGCCACCAATAAAGTTTTCATATTGTGATTTGAATTGAACTTTTGAGCCGTTTGTATTTGGATCTGCGTAACGCATATATATATTCCTTTGTTTATTATGATGTTTTCTATCACCAAGCGTATGCCGCTTTGGTATAAGGTACTTTTGCACATTATTTGATTAGCATACTTACTATAAGGTTGGAAAAAGGTTGGTTGCAGGTCTGTTTACAAGCAGCTGACAAAACGTTACAAGGCAAAGAGGACGGCATAACAATAATCAGCTCGAGTTGAGAAACTCTAGGATGGCAGAGATGAAAAGTTTAATTGAAAAACGTAAGCAAATAGAACAGTTTAGACAAAGTAATAGCCTATCTGCACAGCATGCTGAACAGCTGGGACAGAGTATTCATAATTCGTGGCGCAGATCACATTCTGCGGCTATTCCCAAAGACAGAATTGCAGCACCATTGCAACAAGACAGGCAGCAAGCGCCAGATGCATTGCAACATGCTTTAAAACGCTGTGCAGATGATTTGAAGCATATTGCTGAGCAGTCATCGATGGTGGTTGCGGTGGGGGATGTAGGGAGTACGATTATCTGGAGCGCATCCAGTCGGCAAATGCAAAGCGCAGCTGAAAGTGTACATTTTATGCAGGGCGGGCAATGGAAAGAAGAACTAGTCGGTACCAATGCTTTGGCGCTGTCGCTAAAGACGCAGCAATCTAGTTGCGTTTTTTCTAATGAACATTATATGGCTTCCATTCATGATTGGGTTTGCTATGCCGCCCCGATTATTGACCCCTATTCAAAACAAGTATTGGGTGTAATCGACTTATCGACCACATGGCAACATCATAATAGTTTAGGTTTATTGGCCGCTGAACGCTGCGCTTCCATCGTGCAAGCCGCGCTACTGGAGCAACATCAGCAACAACTGTATATCCGTGCATTTGCATCATCACAGGTATTGTTCAATGGCAAAATTCTGGTGATGACGCCACGACAAATTGAAATTTTAACTATTCTTGCCCTCTGTCCACAGGGCATGACACTGGATACCTTACATCAAGCCCTGTATGGTGAACGTAAAGTGAGTATTGGGACTTTAAAGGCTGAAATGTCACAACTACGCGATATGCTGGGAGGCATGCTCGGTTCGCGCCCATATAGAATTTTGGCAAATGTAGAGGCAGATTTTTTACAAGCAGAGCAAGCGTTGGATGCGGGCTATACTGAGTCTGCATTAAAGTTATGTTCAGGCGTGTTTTTGGCAAAAACTGAAAGCCCATTTTTATGTGCATGGCGCGACTGCTTAGAGTCACGCTTGAGTGATGCAATATTTAAAGCCGATGAAACCGATGTATTGCTTAAGCATGTCGCACGCTTTCCTGAAGCGATTGATGCAGTGGAGCGACTCATTGAACTGATGCCGAAACAGCATCCAGTTCATCAGTATCTAGTCCGCAACAAAACGCTCAATGGTGGCTAAGCGACATATTTATAGGCCTTTGCTATCCAGCCAGCTGAACAATTGTTGATAGACATTTTCCCGCACTGACTTTTCGGACAATACTAAGTCATGCAGGCCATTGTGAATGCTTTGAATGCTGACATCACCCTGAATTTTTTGAGCATATTTTTGAATATCTTTAACGCCTAAAATCACATCGCTACTTTGTGCATCTTTGCCCCATTTACGGGGATTTTTGGTTTGATGTGAGTGCATTACTAGTACTGGCACATCGACTTGCAGACCCTGATGAATCTCTTTTTGCGCTTCATGAATTGCAGTCACAAAGCTAAGTCGCACTTTTGGATATTTGGTTTTTTTCCAGTCTAAGTTAAAGTCCCATTCGCCCTTCAAATCCTTATGCAGGCTGGCGGTATACCATTTATTAAGCTCGCTCGGAAACTGCAAATCTGGAAATAATTTTCCGATACGACTCAGTTGTGGCACACCAAATTTGCGCTTAATTGAATTCATATTGAAGTCATAAAAAGGACTGTTGACCCAAAGTGCTTTAATGAGCGGATGATTCAGATGATGCGCCGCATATAAAGTCGTGGTTAAACCGCCAGTAGAATGACCGCAGAGCAACACGGCATCATGACCTTCAGCACCTATAATATCGAGCGCTTGATCAATTTCAGCATCATATTCGGCAATATTGCGCACATTATAATATTTTTGATGTGGCAAAATTGAACGGCCATATTTTCGTAAGTCCAGTGCATAAAAATCAAAACCGTGTTGGTTGAAGCGCTCCGCCATTTCGGTTTGAAAAAAATAATCAATAAAGCCATGAATATATAAAACGGCTTTTTTTGTGGTTGTACTGGCTTTTTTACGAATTAAAGTTGCTGTAACACGGCCTTCAAAATCATCTGGAAAATCTAAAGTGGTTTGTTCATAGCCTGAACCCAAATGGTCTGGCTGATAGTTTGGAGTGGATTGAACTGCTGACATATTTTGCTCTGTTATTATTGTCGCGGATGTTGATCATCCTTGATGAACTACAGAATTTTGTCAACTATAAAAAAGAAAAGCACTTTAAGCGCGCAGTGAATGGATGAGGCGCTTAAAGTGCTGTTAGCGTGGGAGAGGAAGAGCAGTCTGGATTTAACCAGCCGCTTTAAAGTTGACTACAGTAGCGCTCGGTTTTAGCGCAGCTTTAAAGATATCGACCACTTGTGCATGCGTTGCTTTACGCGGATTGGTCAACATACAAGCATCTTTTTGCGCATTTTCAGACATAACACTTAGATCTTGTTCTTTTACGCCGAGCTCTGATAGGCTGGAAGGAATCCCAATAGATGCAGATAAGGCACGAATTGCATCAATGGCTGCAAACGCCGCTTCCGAGGTGGTTAAACTTTCTGTATTAATGCCCATGAGCTGTGCGATGCGTGCATAGCGATCTGGACAAGCAATTAAATTAAACTCACATACATGCGGTAGGAGTACTGCATTGCAAACACCGTGTGGCAAGTTATAGAAACCGCCAAGCTGATGTGCCATTGCATGGACATAACCCAGCGATGCATTATTAAAAGCCATACCTGCCAGATATTGTGCATAGCTCATGGCATCACGTGCTTCAAGATTTTCACCATTCGCAACCGCTGGGCTCAGCCATTCACTAATCATGCTGATGGCTTTTTCAGCGCATGCGTCGGTAATAGGGTTTGCTGCAGTAGAGACATAAGCTTCGACCGCATGTGTGAGGGCATCCATTCCTGTTGCTGCTGTGAGTGCCGCAGGTTTAGCGATCATCAGTTTTGGATCATCAATCGCGATGAGTGGGGTACAACGCCAGTCTACAATGGCCATTTTTACGTGTGTGTCGGTATTGGTAATGATGCAGAAACGGGTCATTTCTGATGCTGTACCTGCAGTCGTATTAATCGCAATCAGTGGCGTCATGGGCACAGTACTTTTATCTATACCTTCATAATCACGAATATGGCCACCACCTGCGGTCACCAAGCCGATGCCTTTAGCACAGTCATGTGAAGAGCCACCACCGAGTGACACAATAAAATCACAGCCTTGGTCGTTATATTCTTTCACGCCATTATGGACGTTAATATCAGTTGGATTAGGTTCTGCGCCAGGGAAAATATGGCTGTCTACACCAGCGTCTTTGAGATAGCCTGCAATGGTATCCGCGACGCCGAATTTAAACAGGCCAGCATCGGTGACGATCAATGCTTTTTTTGCGCCCAGATTTTGTGCTTTTGCGCCAATTTCTTTGGCACAGCCAGGTCCGAAAAGTGAAACACAAGGGATGTAAAAACCGTTTGTTTGATCTGCAATATTTTTAAAAGCCATGGTGCGATTCCTTCTACCATTATTTATCATCATTGTTATGGGTGATGCTCACCCTAAAATGAGTATTCAATAGTGCTTAAAAAAAATACACCTACCAAAGACCTACCATGTATAAGGTTTTATTTTTGGCAAAAAAGATTGATAAGGGTTCTGTTTCAAGAATTTATTATTTAAAGTTTTTTTAATATTATTTTGCAATTGTATTGCTGAGTAAGCTTTCTAGGCAAGGTTTGTGCAACAAGACCTACTGAAATTAAAAGTTATTGTGTATGTAAAAAAGGTGACTAAATTTGCTCCCCCCTTTATATTTTTGCAGAAGGAATGATTTAATTGTTTGAGTAGTGACTAAGCATTGGATGCATTAAAAAAATAGAATGTATGAGATATAAAAAAAGCCCTGATCTTGGATCAGGGCTTTTTTGAATCTGGAGCGGGAAAGGAGACTCGAACTCCCGACCCCAACCTTGGCAAGGTCACCGAGATTTATGCCATTAAATGATGTTAACTATAAGTATATGATTTAATTGATTGTGTGTAGTTTTTAGTGCGTTGAAATTTTTAGCAATTTAGATCATTTTAGGGTATTTTGGTCACTTCATATTGGAAATTTTAGTCTATAAAAGTCACCTGTATTTTGGTGCGAATTTTCATGAGAAACAACAACATTATATAATTTAATATAATGATTCTTGATCCTCATGAAAATTTTTTATATTCAATTCAATAAATGAATATTATGCTCAATCCTATTTTGGATCATCTGGAGAGTCTCTGTTTGAATTTGTCCAGGTAATAGATCATGAGCGATATTGCTGAATCGGATTGCAACCTTACAAATCGAGCCAATAATTTCATCGACTTCTTGGGCAGAAAGTTCCGCTTCCTGAGTACCAAGTTTTACAAGAGCTTGTCGAGGAATATCTAGTGCCTCACCCATGATATCCATTTGATGATATCCACCTGGCCCCTCACAGAAAGTAACATCATAGGCAGGGGAGAGTTTCCATTGCCCATTTTGGGACATCAGAAATGAAAAGTTTTTGCAATGATCATCTCGATTATTGAAGACTACATTGAAAACAGCTCGCTTGAATGCAATTGCTTTTTCGCGAACATCATTGGTGCAAAAGTGTGCAGCGCGAAGAAAGTTACTGTAGTCTAAACTCCCTGGTGATTTAAAATCAGCTCCGGTGAAGGCCGCTAAACTTTGCATAGGGATACGCATGCCATCGTGGCGGTCAAATCTCTTTGATGCAAATGCGGTTAATCCATTCGGAAGAGTAAAATATTGAGTGTCAGGGGTATCAATATGACAATGACGCAAACATTCTGCATAAACAGCTTCAATTGCACAAACTTCAGGATGCTCTTGCTGAGCGGGAAATTTGATCAGCCAAGCTTCATGTTGATGTGAGCTAACTGTTGAGAATTCGTTGGTGACAGGATCACGATAGACGAGTGCTTTTGGCCTTGCACCTTGTGGAGATCCACCCATAATTAATAAATGCTGTAAAAATTCTGCACCTTCTCCTTTGAGAACTTGCTGAACTTCTTGAGCGAGTTTAATCAGTGGAATATTTTCAGTTAATGCTAACTCAGTTGCTGAAGGTTCAAAGGATAATGCCCCCATTGCATGTGTATTAATATACGTGAGTCGTTCTAATGGCCCAATCCGTGCTGGATTGAGTCCATTTTTTTTAAACAAGCGATCCATAAGAAGCATGCCCCAACCATCGGGTAGGGCATCATATATAGGACCTGGCAATCCCATTTGATGTGTAGGAAAGTTCGTTCTTAATGAGTCACCTTTTAATGGAAGTAGGTAAGAGGAAAGTTCTAAACCTTTACTGATCGCTTCTGCACTGTATTCAAAGGCAATTAATGGCCGACCTGTGATTGCGGTTGAGGAGACCAGTGTACCCCAAAGCCAATATTCACCCCATCCATTGTAGTAAACATTAAGTTTTTTGAGCATGGACTTATTTCCTTTTGATACGTTGGCGAGCCGTATTGCTCTCATAGCGGAGAATGTCATTTACACTGTTTAAATGAGGTTTGAAGAGTTCCTCTAATTCTTTTAATCGGCCCAATACCATGGCAACGCGTACTAAATTTTCAAATGAAACATTTCGACCTGCTTCCAGATTAGATACTGTATTCACACTAATACCAGCACGTGTAGCGACGTCTGCCTGAGTCATTTCCAGATAAAGTCGTTCTTTGCGAAGCCTTTCACATAATAACGTGACAACCTCTTCAGGCTTTTTGAATTTTAAATCCATAATATTGGGTCTTATATCTATATATATCTATTAAAACACAAAATAATGGATTTATAAAAATAAACCATTTGATGTAAGGAGGGTGCTTAATTGGCCTGATTAGATCTAATTAGACTAAAAAAGTCTAATTAGACATTTACAATTTAATAGAGTCTAACAACCTGCTTTAAGCTTAATCAGTTTCGCCTGATGTCGCGAGGAACCAGTATTTGCTATCAGGTTAATCTGGAATATTTGGCACAAGTGGTTTGGAGCAATGAGGTTATGGGCAGGGGTTTATCTTTTCTGATAACTTATTGGGTACCGATTCACAACTTATTCATCATATTCTGAAAATATTTCTTCAATTTCATTGTGCTGCGGCAATTTATGCTTTTTATTCACTTCGAATTGTAAACTAATACTGCAAATTCTTGTTTAAATGATCATTAAATTTTGTGCTAACTTGGACAGACATTATTTGGCTAGTGGGACAAACAGTTATTGCTCTTTAAGATGATTAATTTTACCACTCACGCTTGGAAGTCTATATTAAATCATTACAGGAATGACTGGTAAACCACGAATAAGAATGCGTGGCAAACTTATCCAATAATTTGCATTAAAGATGAGAAACTATCATCAGATACATCAGTAACTTGAATACCCCAAGTGCTTTTGCATCTTTATCCTTGAAGCAGAACTTAATTCGCCTTTCATTTTCAGTCAGGCTGAAGTTTTCTGCCCGTAATGTTAAATCCTGTAATGTCTTTTTGAGCTCTGTTTTGCTCTGCTGAGAGAGTTCTAAATGAAGATATTTTTTGGGAAATAAGCTATGAATAAAAGAAAGAAGTTTCTTCAGTTGCCGTTTTTCATTGAGTTCAAAAATTAACTGGGCTGAATTGGGCTGAGCTTTTTCAAGATAAATTGAGTAGATTGTATGAAGCTGTTTTTTGTATTTACTTTGTACATTTGCATAACGCTCCTGAACATGTTGAATGACCTTTTTTTCCTCCTGATTGGTTGGCAACATGGTGACCAATGCATTCGGAGTTTTCCTTAAAAAATCTGTGGTAAATAACCTCGATGATTTTTTTTGGTTTACACAGGAGGTTTTCAAATGCTGGGCTCTAGCACGTAATTTTTGCGCGATTTGCAAAGGAATAGTTTCAGGTAACATAAGGTCTTGTTCTTTTTCTACTGCAAGAATGTGATGTAATAATTCAAAAGTCATCTCTGAGTCATGAGCTCCTAGCATCAGTGAATCAGGCGATTTCTGTTGACCTAGTTGAAATTGATGATCATGTTGCCTGTAACGGTCTTTAGTGAGTTGATGAAATAAAAACTGTTTGATCGCCCGCTGCTGAACAGGATATTTAATGGCATCATCATGTTTCAGAATGTTAAAATAGGCTTCTTTAGGAAGCGGGCTGTGCATTTGATTCAGCTGGTAGCTAATTGCTAGATGCATTAAATGCAGATAGCTTGAACAAGTGGTTTCAGGCGTTAGGTGCCCGGCAAAATGAGAAAGTGCATACCAGGTTTGCTGAGTATTTCTGTTTCGCAACAATGCATAACGGATACGTAATTGCTCATGTGGGCTATAGTCAGTAAATGCATCTGCAAGTGTTGAGTTTTTTAAAATCAGGTAAAGATGATTAAATGCAGAATGGCGCAGACTATGGTAAGTAAAATTGTGTTCTCCAAAAACTGTCTGGATCAATTGTTTCAATAGGGAATTCACTTCATTTTCATGAGTTTCTTCTAAGGACTGTTTTAAAAACAGCGGTTGTGTAACTGATTTTCCCTGTTCTTTTAGCAGACGTTTTCTATTCTGACTATATGTTTTAAATGTATGTAATTCGTCGGCTTTAAGTAGATGATGCAGGGGAATCTTGCGGTAAGCTGAGTAGCTTTTTTGATTTTTATTGCGATTGTTGCGAATGGTGAGTATCACAGCATCTTCACTAATCAATAGATCACGTACGAAGATATTCAATGTTTCATTGATCCGTAGTCCGACTCTGAACCCCAGAATAAAAATCAGTTTAAATATATTTTTATCCTGAATCGAAATATCTTGAGTATTTTCGAGCTGCTCTAGCATGTGGTAAAAAATATGGGGCGAGATCAATGCGGTTCTGCAGATTTTTACTTGGATTAAACTATCCAGATCCACAGTGGGCGCGTTAAAAAATAATGTCTGTTTGTGATGAAACTCCTGTAGACGTTTTTGTAAAGTCTCTCTAGTTGTTTCTTTCTTTAATAAAAGCATTTCTCCATACAGATCTTCAAAATCGGCATTTGAAAATGATGAAATGTCTTTGTCTTGCGTTGCCATCAGCCAATCGATGGCAAACTGTGAAAACATGGTATTTAGAGAGCTTTGCTTAATAGGTTGAAAATCTGCACGTATAAGCTTGCGCTCAAATCGTTTCTGTTGTTGGATAATTTGATTTAAGCAGTTTAATTGAGTCTCTGTTAATTTGGAACGTAGGATGGTCCACAGCAACAAACGCTCTAAGGCAGGAGACAGTTCTCTGGAATATAACCCTATGAGTTGATCTTTATAGTTTTTTGCACGAATGGCTTGACGTATTTCTACAAGAGTTTCTGCTATATCTGATGCGATATTGACTCTAGAGTGGTTCTGATGGTTTTCACAAGTATTCTCAACTTTAATGTTATTGGTGTGCTTTTGTTCAAACTGAACAAAATAAGCTTCTAATTGTTTTTCGAGAGGACTGGAACTGTAAATTTCATTTTTTAGGATACAAATGGACATTTGATCCAGTCCGCTGTTTTTCAGGAACTGTGTATAGTAAAAGCCGTATTTTAACAGGTCTTTACAACGTACCTTTTCCTCAGGGAAGCATTCAATAATACAAGCGTTAATCAGATGTTCTGCATCTTCAATATCCGAAAATAAATCAAACTTTTGATGTTTAAGTCTGTAGATCCAGCATTTCACAATGTCGTGTAGCACAAACGTTTTTGTATAGCTGACTGAAAAATCAGGGTCAATTATACGCTGATTACCGAAATTCCGGTTCGGGATTTCGAGTGTTACCATATGATTTAGGTTTAAAAAACTTTGAAATTTCTTTGTTTTTAAAATGATTTTTAAAAAAAATTGCAATTCGGCATGGTTATAAATGCCATTAAATAATATTGAACTGATCAAACAAAAGCCAAGAGATTGAGTGGGACTGAAGTCATTATGTTTTGTCAAGTAAGCAATCATATTTTGGGCAAATTGAGTAACTTTTTTACCATGTTTTAAGGTTTCAATATTTTGTAGTGGCAGAGATCTTTCGTACCTTACGGGAGCGGCAGGCACTGGATAGTAGTGATTCGATGAAAGATTAAAGCGCTTGATATATTTAGCAAATTCTATACGTGCCATCTGATAGCTACGGATGTTTGACTTACAGTGTTCTAAAAGCTGATTATCAACTTGACGACAAATTTCCGAATAGTTCTCAGGCGTCAGCTCTATACATTTCTCACTAAACAAGTTCAGAAGAAATGCTTTGTTTTTTCTATGCTTTTTTATTCTTTTGAGGGAGTGTGGGTGTTTACTCATTCAATCAGGAATCCGTTAAATGTAGACATACTTTTAAGCTTTAAGAGTTCGACCAGCTTGTCTTGCGCTGCTCGAATGTGATCGTAATCGGTTGCCTGAAAACCCGAATAGCGGTCAAAAAGTTCCTGCATGGGCCCATCGTGACCAAAGATGCCATTCAGCATATCTTCATCGCAGTGCTGTGCAAAAAAATAGCGAGCGAAATGGCGAGTCCAATTGCGCTGCAAAACTATAGTTGGACTGTTCTTTTCAATATCAGCAAGCTCTAAATTTCGGATATATCCTTCAGTCTTGGGATATACAAGAAAGGGGCATTGACCATCAAAGATTTCTTGAATTAAAGCTGTTTTTACTTGGTTAGCACAAGCCTTCATAAGATGCTGAAATTGTTTTAAATAATTCAGATAAGACTGTATTTCATCACGAAGAAAATTATTAAATGGTAGGTAGCGTCCAATGGTACCCGAATAACGTTGCTCTTTATCTGCAACAGCCACCAAACAGTTGTCGAGATCAAGATAATCGAGATTCGGGGGAAAGGCTTCATTTGGTCGGGCAGATGTCATAATCATGCAAACGTACCATAGCCAAATTGAATAATATTTCAGTGTATTAAAAGGGTTAGGGTTTCCCCGAACTTGCTTGTCAAGCTCTTTAAAAAAGGATTTAACCAGAGGCAGGTCTGGCGTTTGCTGACTACCGAAAGTAACAGGGGATTTAAATTCTTCGATATAACTAGTGTCGAGTTGCGGGCAAACCAGATAAAGCGTTTGGCTATAAATATCGAGGATATCAACAATTTTCATTGAATAGTAATGGCTTGGGGTGTAGCTATTAACGTTTTCTCCACTAAGTAATTTACTTTCCAATTCATATCCGAGTTCATTCAACGTGATATCGCTGATTAAACGAGGAAGGTTTCGAGCTGTTAAATGAAAAGTAAGGCCGTCACTGATTCTACGTAAATATTCTTGTACATCTGAAGCAATATCAGCTTTATCCCACTTTTTTAGTTGAAAAATCTGATCAAAATAAACTTTGGGTAAGGGGATGGTAAAAGAATTTCCTATATTCAGCATATATTCTTTTAATAAAGCATCTTTAAATTTAGAGTTATCAAAACTTTGCCGAAAATAGAAGTTTTCAGGGCTAAAAGTAATTTCTTTTCTTTTTGAACTCAGACGGAAATTTTTCCGAAATACTAATAGCTCTTTATAATGCGTCAAACTGAGTACTGAAAATAAAAGTAAGGCATGAATTGGAGAGGTTTCTGCCTGTTCAAACAAAATTCGCATAATATACTGTGCGGTAGGCAAATCAAAGACACGAGGATTTGACTTGCTCATTAACTGATTCTTGTTTTGATGCAGAACTTTGTTCTTGAGATTATTGACCTGAGCTGTAATAGAGTATTGCTCAAGAGGATTAAATTCAAAATTATGATCTTCAACTTTTTCTATAGTTTTATCTTCGCGTGGTTGTTTAGCTGTACCTTGTTCAAAATGAGTCTGATACGTTTGTTCATCATCGAGAGATATTCTTGATATCTTTTGAACATCAGTTTGAGGAGCTTCTTTGGCACCTGAACTGCTTTGGCGATTTCGTTTTAAACGTTCAGACTGAGTAAAGACATATTGATAGATGACACGTAGATTTGCCAGCTGGCCAATTTGTTTTTCATCTAAATTTGGTGTGGAGCGGTTAAGTAACTCTCTATTCTCTGTTTCAGCTTTATTTAAAAACTTAAGAAGATCCTCCAACTCAATAGGGAGAGGTGGTAATAAGTTATAAAGCCAATGGTATTCCTGTTTTTTGCTGGCTAAACGAAAACGTCTACAGAGGTTAGCTACAGTGGCTGCATGTTCTTTGCTATCAAGCAATTCAATACATCGAGTATTAAAAATGGCCCATTTCAGGGCATTAGCTTGATATGCTGAAGGCGTATTAATGACTGCAATAAGATAATGAACGAGAGGATATTCACTGATTGATTGTTCTACAAGTTTTTGATTTATAATATTGTTAAGTTCAATAATTTTAGTAGGTTTAATGAACTCATTGAGTTTGATTGAATTTTGAAAACTTTCTAGCTTTGCTTCTGCTAGTGTTTGATAGAATTCTCGAAACGGCTCAAGCTTTAATTCTTGAGTATCTTCTAAGTAACTATATCCGTTCATGATGATATTCCAGCCAGAATTTTTTCTAATGAAAGTGGACCAGCATAATTTGAAATAGGACTTACTGGACTTTTGGATTTAGACAGCCCTGATAATTCTCGTAGATGATTGATAGTTAGAACTTCCTGACCGAAAACTTCCTGAAGATGTGCGGCTAAGTATTGTTCATTTAGCCAATGTGCGATGATATCTAAGCCATGAATTGAGTGATGTAATCCGGAACATAGTAATGCCATTACTTCGCTTAAAGCCATGATGGTGAATTCGTAGGAATTATTTTTTTCATAAGCTCTAAACGTAAATTCAGTTTTATACTTATTGTAAAAATAAGCATAGATCCAGCTGAAATGACTACTAAAAAAATAGTGACCAGCTTTGTCTGTTGTCAGAAGAGGAATTTCGATATTCTGTTTAAAAGTTAAATTCAAGTGATAGTTTTGCTGTTTCTCATTAAGCTGAAAAAATAGAGCAATCCAGATTTGGTAGGCATGCATACATTTTGGATAACACATTAATTGTAAGTTTTTTGAAGATACACGATGACTTTTAATAGCTTTTTTTTTATAGACATATGCTGATGTCTCCCCATATTTATGCCAAGTGGCTGAAAAATAAGCTATAATATTCACGTATTTTTTATAGGAGAGTCAAGGGTTGCGCACCCTATATTGTGTTATTAAATTGTAAATTTCACTATATATAGTGTTTTTAATCTTTTTAGCGGTAGTTAAAACCCTATTGAATTATGTTTTTAGTAAATATGGGCTTTGTTGCACAAACCTATCGGTAAAGGGTTTTTCAGCGATATAATTTTCAAATGAAGAAGCCTACACACAAAATCTACCGCACAACCAATTGGCCCGCATATAACCGAGCACTCATGAGTCGCGGAAATATTGCCATTTGGTTTGATCCTGCTACGCAATGGTATGCGCCATCAAAAGGCAAACAAGGGCGAAATCAAACCTACTCTGACGCAGCTATCCAATGCTGCTTAATGATTAAATCCTTATTCCGTCTATCTTTACGTATGGTCACTGGCTTTGTGCAAAGTCTTATTAAACTTTGCGGATTAAATTGGACCGCACCAGATTACAGTACGCTTTGTAGAAGACAAAAGCATATTGATATTGCAATCAGCTACCAAAAAAGTAGCGATGGGCTGCATCTACTCGTAGACTCTACAGGCATGAAGTTTCTAGGTGAGGGCGAATGGAAACGCAAGAAACATGGAGCTGAATATCGTCGCCAATGGCGTAAACTTCATATTGGTATAGATGCTAAAACCCTACAAATACGAGCAGTTCAGCTTACAACCAATAATGTCAGTGATTCACAGGTGCTTGGTGATTTACTTAATCAGATTCCACAAGATGAGCAGATTAACTGTGTTTATACCGATGGAGCTTATGACACCAAGCAATGCCGTCAGGTCATTGCAGATCGGCAAGCACATGCGGTGATTCTACCTAGAAAAAATGCGAAACCATGGAAAGATACAAAGATTAGCTCGCTAGAGCGAAATGAATTACTTCGAGCAATTAAACGTTTAGGCAGGACACTATGGAAAAAATGGTCAGGCTATCATCGGCGAAGTTTGGTTGAAACTAAGATGCATTGCATCAAATTATTAGGAGATAAACTCAGTGCAAGGAGTTTTGATAGCCAAGTGAATGAGATCCATGCACGTGTAGCAGTCCTCAACAGATTTACGGAATTAGGTCGACCACTTACCCAAGTTACGCCTTAAATTTGGCTCAATTAGGGGCGCTTTGCATTTCAAATCTTTGTGCAACAAAGCCGTTTAAGAATGAAAAGAGAGAAAGAAGCAATGATTGCGGGTATAGCTAATAGGGATAGAATCATAGTGATATTTAAATCTAATGCCATTAGCCATCCTCCAATAAATTAACCTGCACGACCTACGGGGCATTAGCCCAACTAACACCTGTTGCTCGACAGTGTGTAGGATAAAAATTAGCTGAATACGCATTCATGCCTGTTTGCCCACCACTTATAAAAAAGCCAACAGCAAACATAGTTAATATCAATAAGATTAGTTGATGACTGAATAAACCACTAAATACAACAAAGATAGCCCCTAATATATATGAAGTGGATAAAATTCTATTTCCACCCATCTTATCCATTGATAACCCAAGAGGATAGACCCGATAGTTCCTCCTATTTGGAAAACTGCTGTAATCATAGAGGCACTTTTTAATGAATGACCAATATTTGTTAAAAGTGTTGGTAGCCAGCTAGATATTAAGTAAATGGTCATTAGACTCATAAAATAAGCTATCCAAATTAATATAGTGCTGAAAGAAAATTTTGAATTAAACAAGTCTCTTACAGATGATTTACTTTTTTCTTCTACATTTGCATGTAATTGGGGACATGTAGAAATTGTTGGCGATAATTTTTAAATTAATGCATCAATTTGAGGTTTTGCATGCTGTTTTAAAACTTTAAAGCGAAGAGATTCAGGAATAAAAATATAGAAAACAGGTAATAAAATTAGTGGGCATATTCCTCCTAAGAAGAGAATTCCACGCCAACCTATGAATGGAATAAGTTGGGCTGAAATTATGCCACCAAGTGCGGAACCAATAGTAAATCCACAGAACATAAGCGTGACAAATGTTGATTTTTTTGTACTTGGGCTATATTCAGACATTAAAGTGATTGCTGTTGGCATTGCACCGCCTAACCCAATACCAGTGATGAGTCTTAATATAATGAGGGAGAGCATATTTGGAGAAAAGGCGGATAATAGGCTACCTAATCTGAAAAAAAGAACAGAAATAAGTAAAATCTTTTTTCTACCCAGCCGATCTGCCATTGGACCGAAAAAGAAAGCTCCTGAGGTTAATCCAATAAGACCTGCTGCAAATAGAGCTCCTAATTGTCCAGGACTTACTCCCCAGTCCTGTTTTAAAACGGGAGCAATAAAACCATTGATGCAGTATCAAATCCATCAAGAGCGACAATGATAAAACATAATAAGAGTAAAATTTTTTGAGTAAAACCAAAGCGAATAGAATCAATAAATTCTTGAACATCCATGTTACTTAGAGACATCTTGTCTCCTCCTTTTGGCTATATTTCAGCTATTTACAATAAAATTAAGCAAGAGTTAGCCGACTGAAATCGTATTACGTAGTACGCCAATTTTGTCGATATGAATCTCTACCTGATCTCCTTCTTTCATGAAGACAGGTGGATTGCGTTTTGCACCTACACCAGCAGGGGTTCCAGTGACGATTACATCTCCAGGATTCAAAGTAATGAAAGTTGAGCAATATTCGATTAACTTAGGAATTGGAAATAACATCATTGATGTATCGCCTTGTTGCATGATTTCCCCGTTCAGTATTGTTTTGACCGTCAGGATTTCACCATTAGCAATTTCATCCTTAGTTACTAAGTAAGGCCCGAAGCTACCAGTTTGATAGAAATTTTTTCCTGGACCGAATTGTTGTGTATGCCATTGCCAGTCACGAACGGAACCATCGTTGTAACAGCTATAGCCAGCTACATAATCCCATGCTTCACTTTCTTTAACTCGACGTCCTTGTTTGCCAATGACAACAGCAATTTCGCCTTCATAATCCAGCATGTCAGATTCAATTGGCTTAATAATGGGTTGAAGGTGAGCAGTTTGGGAGTCTGCATAACGCATAAATACAGATGGATAATCTGTTTTAGCTCGATTGGTTTCAATACGATGTGCTTCATAGTTATGACCAATGCAAAGTACTTTACTTGGGTTAGGGATAACAGGAAGTAAAGTAACTTCTGCGTGCGAATAGGAAATTGGTGCAGAAGCAGCATATTCTTTAATGCGTTCAAGTGCTTTTTCTCCTAGAGCACTTTTTAGATCAGGAAACTCTGAGCCAAATTGAGGCTTCAAATCAATGATGCCATCATCTGTATAAACGCCATATGATTCTTTACCAGAATGAGTAAAACTTGCTAATTTCATTTAATTTCCCTTCGTATATAAAATTAATATTTAGGTAGTAACCATGTCCGTTGCAGCTTCTGTCTTGTTACCTGCGAATAGCTCTGTTGATCGAACAATTTGATAGCTATAGCGATCTGGGCGGATAACTAAAGCTTCAGCTTTTAAGCTGTCTAAAATATGTGCTATTGATCCTGAATCATCACGGATTAAAGTGAATTGATCGGGAACTTTTATTTGTTTGTAGTCAATTTTTTCATTTAGCAATGCAAGAAATTTTATAGGTACATTTTTAGGTACTAGCTCTTCTATGGAGTCAAAATATTCCTGATTTGCCCAACCAATCACAGCAAACCCATTCCTTAGATATTCATCTAATAACTGGGTATTACCGTATATATCCTTAACTTTAGGCTGTGGAATTAATTGAGCATATTTATGCTGCCCCTTATTAATAAACCATCCATTTTGGAAATGTGGTTTTGGTTTAAATTTGAGTTGTAAGATATAGTCTTTAAATGTAGGTACTAAACAAGCAGCTCTTAAACCATTTTGCATTAAGATGGCACTAAACTTATTTTTAGGCTGCATAAAAGTACCGATTTGTAATGCCATTTTAATAAGTGCCGCAGCATGCGGTTTACGTTCTGACTCATACGAGTCAATTAGGCTTTCATCGAGCCCCCAATGCAAGACTGCTGCTAACTTCCATGCAAGGTTAGTTGCATCTCTGATTCCGCTATTTAAACCTTGACCTGCAAATGGAGGAGTAAGATGGGCTGCATCGCCTGCCAATAGAATTCGATTTTTCTTCCAAGAAGAGGCGACACGAGCGTGAAAGCCATAAATAGCTTTGCGTACTAAAGGCAATCTTGAGTCTTCAGGAACTCTTGTACGTATCCAATTTCTAAAAACATCTTCACGTAATACATCTTGGTCTTTGTCAGTAGGATGTAGCATAAATTCATATCTTAAAGTTCTATTGGGTCCTGGGAGGCGAATAGCAGGTCTTACAGGATCACAGTAGGTCTTAGTGTGTTTTAAGCTACTTTTTCGATCTGCTAAATCAACGATTAACCATCTTTGTGGATATGTTTGACCTTCTAAGACAACATTTATTAGGTCACGAGTAAAGCTTCGCCCTCCATCACATCCTACAAGCCACTTAGCATGAATTTGAATTGACTTTTGAGATGTATTTTGAACTTCACAAATAACAGAATTGCTAGTCTCTTGAATATCTATAAGTTGATGACAAAATTTGAGAGATGCATTTTTTTGAGTATTTAAATGATCAGCTAGAAGTCGAACTAAATCTGGCTGACGGAATGCATTACGTTTTGGATAACCATACTCTTCACTAGCAGGCATAATTTCTGCTAAAGGTTTATTCTTCCAATCGTAATATTGGACTCCATAGCCCAAAACAATTTGTTCTGAGAATTTTTTAGCAAGACCTATTTGTTGTAAGCTTCTTAAGCTTTCATCATCAATTGAGACTGCACGAGGTTCAATTTCATAGGAATCACTTTTTTCAATAACTATGGTATTTACACCATAAGATGCCAACATATTTGCCAACATCAAGCCTACAGGTCCGGCGCCTACTACCAGAACTTCAGTATTTATAGTTTCCATACTTTTCCCTTTTACGAATATGTTGATTTGTGTTGAAAATTAACAGCGCATAATCGCAACGCCCCATTGATTGAGCGTAAGAGGGTGATGTTTCCAAATGCCAACTGGGCGACCCGATGAACACTGTTCAAGCTCTGCCGAAATTTCCCCCATATTTCCATCGCTATCTTTAATCATGAAAAATGTGTCATTGCCAGGACCATGGCGACCTATTCCCCAAGCGAGTTCAATTGAGTTTTGAGCCATATGATCTGCCCACGTCTTCATTTCTGCCCAATCACGTACTTCACAGGAAAAATGGTCAAAACGATTAATTGGAGATTTAAAAATTGCAAAAGAATGATGCTCTTGGTCAGTTCTGATAAAAATAGCAGTAAGTTCTTGTTGTTCGTTATAAACGCGGTCAGAAATAGTAAATCTTAAAGTGTGCTCGTAAAATTCACTAAGAGAATCGATATCTACAGCACGAATTCCAAAATGTTGTAAACGAGGAGATTCATTAGGATTAAACCTTTCATGTTCATTAAAACTAAAACCTATATTATGCCCTAATGGATTTGTGATGGTAAATTCATTATCAGAAATATTATTAATCTCAATTTTCTCTTTTAAATATAATCTATAGTTTTCAAAATCTGAATAATTATTAAAAATATAGTCTATACAAGATAATTGTCCTGATTCTCCAGGAATAAATTCTAATATTACTTGCTCTTTCTGACAGATAAATTGATTGTCTAGTTTTAAGAGGTCAAGTTTGTATGCCTGTGCATAAAATTCTGCAAGTTCCTCTGGAGTTTTTGAGCTTAAAGTAAGCTTCTTCAAACGTGCACCAATCTCTTTCATAAAACTTCCTTTTTTATCCGATCTTTCGTTTGTAGAGATTTTGAATGAAATAATTTGTACTTAAATTTTAATTCTTATATATTGAGAAAATTCTATAAATTAGTTTTAAGAATCTGATTTTTAAAATTTAAATAGATACAATTATTTAGTTGTGTATGGTGTATCAAGGATGTCGAAGCTACATAATTTTGCAAAGTTATTGACTCTATTTAAAACTCACACTTTTATAGATGTAGAAAAAGTCAGAGTAGAATTAGGCTTATCTACTGCTTCTGCCTACCGGTATTTGTCTGATTTTGAATCTATAGGACTATTAGAAAAGAAAACCCCATCTAATTATATTCTTGGCTCCTTGATTATTGAGTTAGATCGAAATATTCGTGAGAATGACCCATTAATTCAATCAGCTCACCTTTTAATGACTGAAATAGCTAAACAATATGAAGAGTCCGTACTAGTTTTATCTAGGCTATATGGTGAAGATAAAGTACTTTGCGTGCATCAATTTAAAGGAAAAAATTGTAATTTTAATATTAGTTATGAAAGGGGTAAAACAATGGAAATATTTAAAGGAGCAACTTCTAAATCAATATTGGCATGGTTAAATGAAAGTAAAATTGAAGGAATATATAATAAAAACTCTAAAGAAATTTTGAAAATTACTAAATGTAAATCCTATGAGGACTTTTATAAAAAATTAATGGAAATAAGGAAGAATAAAGTATGTATAACTATAAGTGAACTAGATAAGGATGTTTATGGTATTGCTTCTCCAATTTTTTTTAAAAATAAATTAATGGGTAGTTTAAGTATAGTACTTCCCGAAAAAGAGATAAATAGACTTAATTTAAAAAAAATAAGCGATATAATCCACAGAGCTAGTCTACAAATTTCTGCAAAAATTGAAATGTATGATAATTTTTACTAAAACATTGACGATCTTAAAAATAGGTCAAAGACTTTAAAGGGTATTAAATAGGGAAAAGTAGTTAGAAACAATAGTAAAAATTAAATCTCAATAGTTATAGAAATAGGCCCATTTAAGAATCTAATATAACCCGAATCGCGGATAAGAAAATGACTTGAAAAATAAGAGGACTAGAGCCATCAGTTGAGTTACCACACAAAACCTAAAGCCTTAGTCCTGATGTTCAATAGTACCGAATTATTCTGCGTAATTGATGATTTCTTTCTGAAATTTGAAGCAACTTATTGGAAAGTTCTCAAACAAAGCCGTCATTCGTTAAGAGTCAGAACTGCACAACTTACACTTTCTGAAATTTGCTTTATTGCCATTTGGTATAAGTGCTCCCACTTCATTAATTTCAAAGCATTCTTCTCATGGTTGAAGCAGGATAAAAGTCATTTATTTAAAAGCTTACCCTGTTACCAAAGGATGATTCACCTGATCAATATGCATCAATTGGCACTACATGCCTTACATGTAGCTGTAATGAAAGGTCAATATAAACAATATTTATGGATTGATTCAACGACTCTACCAGTCTGTAAAAATCAACGTATTCAACGTCATAAATCATTAGCCAAAATTGCATCCCGTGGTAAAAGCTCAATAGGCTGGTTCTATGGCTGTAAATTACATGTTGTTATGAATCAATTCGGTGAAATCGTTCGTTCTGCTTTCTCCAATGGGCATATTGCTGACATAAAAATGGTTGAACATTTAGTTGATGGTTTCGAAGCAAAGCTTTATGCGGATCGTGGCTATATCAGCCAGGAATTAAAAAGTAGATTAAAAGACCAAGGTATTGATTTGATTACCTATCATCGAAAAAACATGCAGTCTGTTCAACTTTGTACATCAGATGAATATCACTTAAGACAGCGCAATAAAATAGAAACGTTATTCAGTTTATTGAAAGGACAGTATAATTTAGTGACGAGTAAAGCTCGTAGTATTCATGGATTTCTAAGTGGGATTTATGCTTCTTTATGTGCATACCACTTAACCCATCGAAATAAGCCAACAATTCAAATTATGAAATCATTGGCTTAAGCAGGATTCGGGTTAATATAGATGAGCCTAAGTTAAGCCTTACGGTGACATTGGTATTGTCAAGCCACCATCAAGTGATATGTGGCCACCGGTATAAAATGGAAGCAGCCCTTGTGCTATGGTTGAAACTGATTTTGCAATTTCATCAGTCTGCCCCCATCTTTTAAGTGGTACACGTCCTTCTTCAATCCATTCATCAACATTTGTTCTACCTAATGAACTCGTCATTTGAGTATGAATAAAACCAGGACGTATTTCATGAACATGAATATTGTGTTCGGCTAAACGTTTAGCATATATTTTAGCAGTAGTTGATAAAGCGGATTTAGTGATACAGTATTGACTACGCGTAGTGCTTATTAATTCAGCGGCTACAGAAGTGATAAAAATAATACTATTATATTCTTTATTTATAATTTTTTGATTTTCAATCATCTTTTTTGATACTAATTGTGTGAGAAAAAATGTACCTCTTAAATTTATTTCAACTGATTGATCGAACATTTCAACGCTAATATCAAGTACATCTGTTAACGGTCTCGCTGCAATTCCAGCATTATTAACCAAACAATTTATATCTCCTAATTCTTGATAAATCTGCATTATTATTTTGTGATGTTGAGATATATCAGAAATATTACATTGATAATAATGAATATTATAAGATTCATCTTTTAACATATTCCTGATTTCTTCATTGAGATTTAGCGGTTCTTGGATATCAACTATTGCTACACTAAATCCATCATGAAGAAGTTTTTTTGCTATGGCTAAACCAATACCTTGGGCTCCACCAGTTACAATTGCATTTGGCATACTATATTCCTTGTGATGTTAAGAGTTTAATAAATACAGTGGCTCATTTTTTTGGCTGTTTTAAGTAGTTCGGGGATGAGCTCTTTAGCGCGATCAGGTGCTAATCTTTCTGATATAGCCGAGATAGAAACTGTCATATAGGGAACTAAACTATTTTTAGATGGAATAATTGTTGAAATACCGCTTACACCAGGTAAAACTAAATCCTGACCATAAAGATATCCATGTTCTTGGACTTGTTTTAATAGATTAGGTATTTGGTGTTGTAATTTTATACGGTTCTCAGATACCCATTCTGTAGGTGCTTGTGAATAATCAGGGTTATGTATCCAATTACGTCTTTTATCTTCATCTAAATAAGCTAATAAAACTATACCTGAATAACTGCTAGTAAATGCAACAAAGTCATTTTGTTGTAATACATTAGGCAGGATAGGACTATTTCCTTTACAAACTAAAATGTACCGTACTCCATTAAGTTGCTTTATAGCAACATAAACTAAATCATTACAAATTTGTGCTAATTCATTTGCATATTCCCGTAATGCTCCAAGATCGTATATTGGTACAGGTGCGCTTAAACCTAAAGTAAATAGTTGAGGACCTAAGTGATAGCTTTTATCAGAGGTCTGGGTCACAAAATCTACTTCACGTAATTCATTAAGAATTCGATGAACCGTTGAGTGCGCCATTCCTGTCTCTAATACCAAATTTTTTAAACGTGCTCCTTTCCCATTGTTATTAAGATGATTAAGCAGAATTGCAATTTTTTTTATCAACAAAGTATTTTCTGCACTATCAATTTTTTTCTTTGTATTCATCACACTGACGACCTTCTTACGCTGATGAGTTTTATTTAAAGTTCATTATATGGACTTAATTTGTATTTTAATACTCACACAAAAATTGTATTTTTTAAATACAGTAACTTGATAAGTCCATCAGGTGGATTTTTTTTATTTATTCTTTTTTATGGAGTTAATGATATGGAAGGTCAAGTTGCCATAGTGACAGGAGCAGCAGGAAAAATTGGTTCAGCGATTTGTCTTCGCTTATTAGCGGAAGGCTGTCGATTGGTTTTAGTTGATTTAAATACGAAAAGATGTGCTGAGCTTAAAGCGGAAATTGAGAGTTTAGGTGGGATGGCGATTACTTGTATAGGTGATCTGTTAAACCCAAGTTTTTTTGATCAGGTACTCGAGCTTACTTTAAGTAATTTTGGCCAAATTAATATTTTGGTCAATAACGCAGGAATGGGCAGTGAGATGAAGCCCTTGTGGGAAATTGATATTACTACATGGGAAAAAGATATTGCCATTAACTTAACTAGCCAATTCTTAATGTGTAAGGCCGTCATTCCACACATGATCAAACAAGGTTATGGGCGAATTGTAAATATTGCTTCTTCTGCAGGAATGGAGGGACATGCTTTAAGTGGTGGCTATGCAGCGGCGAAAGCGGGTGTAATAGCAATGACGAAAACATTAGGAAAGGAACTCGCGCAAAAAGGCATTATTGTTAATGCAATTGCGCCAGCATTAATCGAAACCGATATGTTAAATGCAGATTGGTTCGATGTAGAGGTAAAAAATAATTTATTAAGTCGAATTCCAATGGGGCGATTAGGTAAGGCACAAGAAGTGGCAGAAATGGTTTGCTTCCTTTCTAGTTCGAAAGTGAGCTTCTCTACTGGTGCAGTATTTGATTTATCCGGTGGACGAGCGACATATTAATTTTGATATAAATATTTGATTTAAATGGATGTATTTATGGAAAAAGATATACAGGCTGGCTATGGAATAGCCGAAGGATCACAAGAAACAACGTCCGCTTCTAGCAAGGGCTATTTGGAAAGTTTGGCAGAGCGTAAAAAATCGGTAGTCGCAACTGGGGTGGGTAATACCTTGGAATGGTTTGACTGGACGATCTATGCGGTTTTTGCACCGTTTATTGCTGCTGCGATGTTTAACCCTCAAGATAAAACCTCAGCATTACTTTCAACCCTCGCTGTTTTTTCCGTTGGTTTTTTATTTCGTCCATTAGGTGGATTAATCTTTGGGATTTTTGCTGATAAACTCGGTCGAAAGGGGGTTTTATTAACCACCATGCTCATGATGAGCGCGGCAAGTTTAATGATTGCAATTACTCCATCATATGCAGAGATTGGTGGGTGGGCATCTTTACTTTTATTAATTGCACGATTATTACAAGGCTTTGCTCATGGTGGCGAGTCAACAGCGTCTTATGCTTATTTAAGTGAGATTGCGCCTCCTGAAAAGCGTGCTTTTTGGAGTAGTAGTATGTTCTTCTGTGTCGGTATCGGTTCTATGATCGCGACATTGACAGGGGTATTACTAACGTCAACACTTGATAATGCGGTATTAAGTGATTGGGGCTGGCGTGTTCCATTCTTTATAGGTGCTTTATTGTCATTAGCTGTTTTATTCTTGCGCCGTAACATGATAGAAAGTGATGCCTATGAAGATGCACAACATCAAACAGCATCAATTATTGTAGAAAAATCAATTAAACAACCAACGCAAGAATGGTCAAAAAATAAGATTGTAAAACGTGCGATTGGTATTTTCTTCTATCAAGCCGCAACCACATTACCATATTACATATGGACTGCTTATGCTGCAGTATTCGCGATTACTACACGTGGTATGGATGCTAAATATGCTTTCCTTGCAACTTTAGGTGCGCAGTTAGTCAACATTATCATGGTGCCAATTACTGGTTATATTTCAGATCGTATTGGCCGTCGACCAGTGACTATTTTCTTCTTTGTCAGTATGGCTATTTTGACCCCAATCTTAATGCCGATGATTACAAGTAATCCACTCTCATTGTTCTTTGTTCAAAGCATCATGCTTGCGATTGTTGCCTGCATTGGTGGTACACAGCCTGCAATTATCGCAGAACGTGTCCCGACTAAATATCGTGCGCGAATTATGGGAACTTCAATGCCATTAGCAGTTGCTCTATTTGGTGGTACTGCACCTTACTTAAATAGTTGGTTTTTTAGCAACAATCTTGGCTGGGTCATGTATGTGTATATTGCAGTGACTTGCGCCATTGGTACGTTTGTTGTGTTCAATTGGAAAGAAACCAAAGGCATTCACTTAAGTGATGTGAACTAAGCTAAACCTTTTTTAACCACGTATATAAAGAAATTGTGATTTTTATAAATCGCAAGGGGAGACTTTGCCATGAATTTATTTAATGAATATCTGCCAAACACGCTTGAACATCAAGGCTTAGCGATCACCTATTATGATTCTGGCGAGCCAGCAGTCAAAAATAATCGTCTACCATTGGTATTAATCCATGGCACAGCAGGAAGTACAAACACACATTTTGGTTATTTATTTCCGCTATTGGCAACTCGTTGTCGGGTGATTTCTGTCGATTGGCAGGATATTACGGAAGATGAATTAGAACTTGATGATTTAATTCAACAAATTCGAGCTGTAATACAAGCTGTATTGGGTAATCAAAAATACAGCTTACTTGGCTATTCGTTGGGTGCAGTCGTGGCTGCAAAGTTTGCAGTTGAAGCAAAGGCACAAGTCAAAAATCTCATTTTACTGGCAGGTTGGCAAAAAACTGATGTGCAACAGAGTTTGAGAAATCATATTTGGAAAACGCTTCGCCAAGAAAATTCAGCGGCGTTAAAAGCTTTTATGGGCTTCTGTGCATTTAGTAACAACCTCATTCAAATGGCTTCTTTAGATAAACATTTAAGCGATTTTGGCAATATCCCCGTGACGACATTTGTTGATAAACAAATGGCACTGAATACGCGCATTGATATCAGTGACTCAGTCACTCAGATTCAAGCTAAAACTTTAGTAATCGGCTGTAGTTATGACCAGATGGTACCTGTACACCATAGCAAGCAATTATTCGGGACGATTGCCAATGCCTGCTATGCCGAAGTACCAAGTGGTCATGGCGTAGTCTTTGAACGCCCAGCAGAAGTCTTTAAATACCTCGATCATTTTACTGCGGCACCAGATACCTTTGTTGCAGGCAGCATTATCCATCCAAAACAAGCTTAAGGAGATTAATAATGGATATTCAAAATATTGTTGCTGAAACAGATGTATTAATTGTAGGCAGTGGCTTTGGTGGTCTTGGTTTAGCCATTCAAATGAAACAAAAAGGCAAAAACAATTTCCTGATCGTGGAACGTGAGGGTGAAGTAGGTGGTACATGGCGTGACAACACCTATCCAGGAGTAGAGTGTGATGTGCCATCGCATTTGTACTCTTTCTCTTTTCGTTTAAATCCAGAATGGTCAAAAACCTTCGCACCTGGCCCAGAGATTCAAGAGTATTTAAAGAAAACAGCAGATGAAGAACAGTTGCGGTCACATATTCACTTTCATACTGAAATGATCAAATCATCGTGGGATGCTAATCAACAAAAATGGATGGTTGAGACATCAAAAGGCACTTATATTTCACGCTATTTAATCACCGCAGCAGGACATTTGGCCGATGAGCATTTGCCAAAAATTGAGGGTTTAGAAAGTTTTACTGGCGATTTCTTCCATTCAGCACGTTGGAATCATGACGTGTCTTTAGCAGGAAAGCGTATCGCGATTGTCGGCTCTGGTGCTTCTGCAATTCAAATCGTGCCACGTATGGCTGAAATTGCTAGTGAAATGGTGGTGTTTCAGCGTAGTGCACCATATGTGATTCCACGTCCGGATTATGTGTATAGCGAAGGGCAAAAGCAATTATTTAAACGTATGCCAAGTGAAATGGAGAAGCTACGCCAAGATATTTTCTGGGGAGGCGAGTTTAACTTCATTCAGCGTCGTAATGTGCCGAAGTTTGTAAGTGATGCAAAAAACATGGCTTTATCGCATTTGAAAGCGCAAATTCAAGATACTAAATTACAAGAAAAATTAACGCCAAAATATGAAATTGGATGTAAACGTTTGCTCGTTTCTAATACGTATTATCCAACTTTCAATCAAGATCATGTGGTGTTAGAAGCATCGGCTTTAGCAAAAATTGAAGGTTCAGATCTAATTTCAAGCAATGGCGAACGCTTTGAAAATATCGAAGCAATTGTGTTTGCGACAGGATTTGAAGCAACACGTCCACCATTTGCACAGCGTGTATTTAATGCAGAGCAAAAGAGTTTAGATGAACAGTGGAATGAAGGGATGCAGGCCTACGATGCTATCTCAGTACATAATTTCCCGAATCTGTTCATTATCAATGGGCCAAATACTGGGCTAGGACATAACTCAGTGGTGTATATCATTGAAGCGCAAGTTGATTATATCTTACAAGCCCTTGATTACTTAGAACAGCAGAGTAAACAAGTATTTAGCGTCCGTAAACAAGCTGAAGATGATTACGTGAAGCGTCTACGCACCATGAGTGAAGGTACAGTTTGGCTAGCGGGTGGTTGTAAGAGCTGGTATGTCGATCCACGTAGTGGCAATCTGACTTTGGTCTGGCCAGATTATGCCTTTTCATTCCGGGACAATAATGGAACATTCCACCCAGAAGGTTACGAATTTTCTTAGTATTAAATCACTATAAAAGTTGATGTTCTGCTGTGCTATCAAGGTGGAAAGGCACAGCATAGATCACTTAAATTTTACTTAAATAGTCATCGTAAATCCAAAATTTATCACCACTAGCGATAGTGGTGATAAGGATAATTTTTTCTAAAAATACGATTTTAAACAGCGTTTTAAATTGAAAATAAGGATGTGAAGCAAAAATGAAAACTAGAATTTTTCTATTAATGGCATTAATACCGAGTTTGGCTGTTGCAGAGGCGGAAAAGAAAAGTGATGTGCACGTCAATTTTACAGACCTCGCATTATGGTCCAAAAATAGCAGTAAAGGTGAGTTTTTTAACTCTGCAAATTTAACATTAAATAGCAACTTATTCTTTGAAGATGTGAATCTAAAGATCCCAGGTAAAGTCACGTTAACCTATAACCTTTTTGGTTTGGATAATGACAGCCAATTAAATAGTAGTGAGAACTGGCAAGGTGGTGTAGGAAGTTACTTACCGGGTGCTCTTGCAATGAATGATATTGCAGATTTTCAGTTATCAAATTTAACTTGGGACAGCTCTTGGGCAGACAACAAACTCTACACTTCTATTGGTCGTCTAAACGCACGACGATATTTTTACTACAACATTTGTAGTTTAGGAGCCCTTTGCCTTGATCCCGTTAAAACGGCAACTGGTTCATTACCAATGCCATATGGTTATTGGGGAGGGTATTTCAAATATAACCTGACGGACGATTTTTATATTCATGCTGGTGCATTTGAAGTTAACAGTAATGATTTTGTTGAAGAAAAAAATGGCCTTGATTTTTCATTAAACCATGGCAATGGTGAAAACTATATTTATTCTGCCGGCTATAATTTGCCAGAAAAACGTGGTAAAGCCGAACTAACTTATTCTGAAAATAAATCGGATAATCGCAATGCTTTGACTGGTCAAACTTATACACAAATTAATAGTTATAACGCTCGTTTTAACTATAAATTTGATCCAGAACAACGGTATGAAGTAGCGGGAACATACTCGTATATTGATCAAGAAAATTGGGTGTATAAGTCATATTGGGAATTAGGACTAAACTGTAAAGATTGTCTATTGGGGCAAAAGCTTGGATTACGTAGTGGCCAAAGTACCTTAAATGACGATTTCTATTCATATACTCAAACCTTAAATGGTAACCAACATAAAACAACTACATTTGTTTCTATAGATACCGAATTTGCCTATGAGCGTGTTTCGGTTGCGCCATTCGTGCAGTTCATTTGGAACCCAGACAATTATTATAAAAGTCAAGGCGATTCTTTCGATGAAAACTTAATTGTGGGCGCATTATTTAAAGCAAAACTTTACTGATTTTGGAGTTAATCTAATGTTGAATAAAGATACATTACGATCTACATTTATTGATAATAAGTGGCTTCTTGGTTCATCACGACAAGTGATTGAAAACATTAATCCATACAATAATAAAATTATTAGCAGCATTCAGGCCGCCAATATGAATGATGTTGATGCTGCATATGCCAGCGCACAAAGTGCATTTGTAATATGGTCAGAAAGTCAACCTGAAATACGTTCAGCCTTTATTTTAAATATAAAAGAAGTGATTGAGCGTCGTCGTGAAGAAATCATTGATTTGCTTATTCAAGAGACAGGTAGTACACGTTTAAAAGCCAATATTGAAGTTGATGCTGCGCTGAGCATGGTTGCGGCGGCATCTGATTACCCATATCGAGTTAAAGATAGCGTATTGACAAGTCCTGTTGATGGTCAAAAAAGTCATGTATATCGTAAACCTTTGGGTGTAATTGGGGTTATTAGTCCATGGAATTTCCCCTTTCATTTGAGTTTACGTTCAGTGATTCCTGCTATTGCTGTCGGCAATACAGTCGTAGTTAAGCCTTCTTCTGACTCACCAATTACAGGTGGGTTATTATTGGCTGATATTTTCCAAGAAGCTGGGGCTATACCAGGAATACTAAACGTAGTCGTAGGTACAGGTAAAGAAATTGGTGATTATTTTGTACAACATAACGTACCTCGGTTTATTTCATTTACTGGTTCAACAGCTGTAGGTAAACGTGTAGGACAATTAGCTATATCTGCACCATTGTTAAAACGCGTCGCTCTAGAACTTGGTGGTAATGCACCATTAGTTGTTCTAGATGATGCTGATCTAGATTTAGCAGCAAGTATTGCTGCTTTTGGTCGGTTCTTACATCAAGGCCAAATTTGTATGAGTACTAACCGCGTGATTGTTGATGCAAAAGTTCATGATGCTTTCGTCAACAAATTAATTAATAAAGTTAAAACTATCCCATACGGTGATCCTGATGAGACTACAACAATTGTAGGACCAATAATCAATAAAAACCAAATCAAAAATATTAAACAATTGATTGAACAGGGCATAGCACAGGGTGCTGAGTTAGTATTAGGCGGTGAGATTAAAAATAATGTAATACCACCACATGTTTTTATTAACGTAGATCCTGAGTCAGCATTGGCTAAAGAAGAAAGTTTTGGACCTGTGTTGCCGATTATTAAAGCTAATGATGAAGCACATGCCTTAGTATTGGCAAATAACTCTGAATATGGATTATCAAGTTCAGTTTGTACCCAAAATCTAGAAAGAGGTAAAGATTTCGCTTTAAAACTTGATGTGGGTATGACACATATCAATGATATTACTATTGAAGACCAACCAGGAGCACCATTTGGTGGGGAAAAAAACTCAGGTCTTGGACGTTTTAATGATCAATGGATCATCGATGAGTTTACTCGTACTCACTGGATAACATGTCAGACAGAATCTAAGACTTATCTAGTTTAACCAATTAACTTATAGGGAAATAATATGCTTAATGAACTATCTTATAGAGAGATTTATGCAGCAGTTACTGAATGTAAGGGTGCTGATTTTAAAATACAAAAACTAAAAATTCGTGAACCAATTGGTGATGAGGTATTAGTAAAAATAGTCGCAACTGGAATGTGTCATACAGATTTAATCGTTCGTGATCAATATTATCCTGTCCCATTACCAGCAGTATTAGGACATGAAGGTGCGGGAATTATTGAAGCTATTGGCCCACAAGTAAAAAGTCTAAGTGTTGGAGATCATGTCGTCTTGAGTTATGGTTACTGTGGATCTTGTACCCATTGTTTATCTGGTAATCTAACATATTGTGAAGAAGCATTTGTACGTAACTTTGGTGGTAAAGATCAAAATGGTTGTAATGCTATTTGTACCCACGATCATGTTGGAGTCAATGATCATTTCTTCTCACAGTCATCATTTGCAACTTATGCAATTAGTCGTGAAAATAATGCTGTAAAAGTGTGTAAGGATGTTCCTCTTGAAATATTAGGTCCTCTAGGTTGTGGAATACAAACGGGTGCCGGAACAGTGATTAATGCTTTAAATGTTAGACCTGGAAGCAGCTTTTTGACTTGGGGGGCTGGTGCGGTAGGCTTAAGTGCCGTACTAGCGGCGAAGGTATGTGGTGCAACAACAATCATAGCTGTTGATATTGTTGAGTCTCGTCTAGCTTTAGCTAAGGAAATGGGAGCAACCCATGTAGTCAACAGTAAGGAACAAAATCCTATTGAAGTCATTAAGCAGATTACTAATGGTGGTGTAAATTTTGCCTTAGAAAGTACAGGCCGTCCAGAAGTTATAAGCAACGGTGTTGAAGCTTTAGGAACCTTGGGTAAGATAGCTGTTGTGGGAGCTCCACGGTTAGGCGTAAAAGCAGAATTCGATGTAAATAATTTATTGTTAAATGGTAAGACCATTATGGGAGTTATTGAAGGTAACTGTAATTCAAAATGGTTTATTCCACAATTAGTTGAACTTTATAAGCAGGGCCGTTTCCCCTTTGATAAGCTAATTAAATTTTATAGCCTAGATGATATTAATCAAGCAGCATTAGATAGTGAAAGGGGTATTACTTTAAAACCAGTAATTAGAATAGCCTAACTAATATTATTAATATTTTTTAATAGCTATTCACATTTTTTAACCCTATTAATTATAAAAAATTAAATGTAGCGCTTACTGGTAGGAATAATCAATTAGTAATCAAGATAGTTTAATTCCAGAGCCCTACATTTAGCTTATTTTATAAAGGGTTTAATATTGCTAATAGAACTTCCTAACACCGAATGTTAGCTACGTTTTAATGGTTTAAAAACCAATTATCAAAATTTTGATGATTGGCTTGACTAAAATTTTAGCGAGTAATCCTATGATCATCCCAATAACACGGCACTACAATCAAATTGTTTTCATGTAACCGTGACCATAATCGGACACCTAAATCTTGCTGCATATTCTGTAATGTGAGATTAGAAATCAGCAGTGTGGATTTCATGTTGTCATAACGGCTATATAAGACCTTATGCACCATCTCCATGCGTTTTTCGTGCCGGTCATGCAGGCCATATTCATCAATCACCAATAAATCAAAACTGGAGAAATGGTCGATGACTTCTTTCTCAGAGCGTGAAGCATCTGACCAGGTATCCATCATTTTTTGAGCAATTTCTGCACTGGTATAGTAGCGTGCAGATTTTGTACTGTTATGCAGAATGTTGCGAATAATTGATGCACTCAGATGGGTTTTACCTGTACCCGGTGTACCAATCATCAACATGTTCGGGTTGTGGTCAGAAATAATCTGCTGTGCAAAGGCCTGACATAGCTTGATGGTATTGTCTTGTGCAGGGCATGCAACTACATAATTCTTGAAGCCACGATCCAGATAGCGTTTATTGAGCCCTGAATTTTTAATTTTCTGTTGTAGCAATCGCTGTTGCAGCTCATCTGCATAGGCTGCATGTGAGTGATGGACGGTTTCTTTTGCACACAATTTACAGAGTCTGTGACCGGCAATTTCTATCAGGGGTGTATGATGGGTAGGACAAAACGTTTCCGTTGCTTCAGCGTGAATCTGGAGCGTTTTAAGCATAGTATTCATGGTCGTTCTCCTAAATCCATTTTGAATTTTCTAAAAAATTCTCATTTTTTTCTTCAAAATTTGAAGATGAAGATGAAGATGAAGATGAAGATGAAGATGAAGATGAAGATGAAGATGAAGATGAAGATGAAGGGCATTGCTTGAGCTTGGTCGGAGCAATGCTCGGGGTATCCTCAGAGGATGCTTGAGCATTTTTTTGCACTTGCTTGTTAGATGCTTGAGCATTACTTGCGGATTTATTCCAGCGTGCTTGCGCTGCATTTTTAGCTTTATCAGATTTCATCTGCTGATTTTGTAAAGCCTGGCTTTTTAAACTGGTTAAAAAATTTGAATGAATCTGTTCAGATTCGATTTCAAACAATTCCAATGACATCAGCGTATTCAACAAAGTTTTAGCCTTGGTCTGCTGCGGTAATTTCGTGATGCTGCAGACCGTCGCTAGATCATGAGGAATAGCACCATTTTTCCAGAAATCCATCATTAACAGCAGTGCTGCACCAATTTGTTCTGCAGTCATTCGTGCGAATTTTGCCTGCAAGTCGCCAATATAGAGTGGCATCCAAATTGAAATATCTTTATGCATATTTTCACCTTTTTATGGGTATAAAGGGGCTAAGGTCATCGATTGGATGACCTTCTATATTTGTTTTATTAGTGAGCGAGACTCATTAACCGGAGACGGGCCTGTTGGGCCAGGTCATCGTAATGGGCTTGCCCTTCATCCAGCATTCGCTGTAGCCAGAGTCTCAATGCTTGGTGATCATCGAAGCATTTATTGATTTCCAGCAAAAAGGCCAGATTGTGCAGTTTGGGAATGTGTAACTCATGAATGAGTTCACGCGCGACCATATCTGCTTCTGGGCTAACGACTACACCGCCAAAGAAAGCTTTACTGTTCATGGGCAAGCTCCTCTGTATTTAGTTTCTCCAGCATGGCTTCAAAAGCACTGCCATCGCGACGCGTAACATTGGGAATGTAACGGCTATAGACCCGGAACAGCATTTCAGTGGTTGAATGTCCCAGCTGGCGTGCGATCCATTCCGGATTCTCACCTGCCGACAGCCAGAGCGTTGCAGCGGTATGACGTGTTTGATAAGCACGACGAGGCTTTAGCCCTAAAAAGCGTAGCAGGGGATGCCAGACACGCTTGTTTACCAGGCGATAATCGAGAGGCCCACCATCACGATTGCAGAAAACAAAACTGGATTTACTATTATTTAAGCTTTTCTGTTGCAGAAAGGCCTGATAAACTCGATCACTCATTTGGATGGTACGGTCAGAACCATAAGTTTTGGTTCCACCCAGAACACCATTCACTAACGCTTCTCTGATATGGATTTCACGACGTTGTAAGTCGATATTTTTCCATTGAAGACCATCGATTTCACTGGTACGCATACCTGTGAAAAAGCGAATGGTGTAATAAGGTTTAAAATCTTCACGTACTGTAGTAAGAATTTTATGTACCTCTTCCAGAGAAAAAGGTGTGACTTCGATCTTACTTTCCTTCAGATTGTTTATATTTTTATACGGCGACTCAAAATCATATCGTTCTGCCGCATCATTCAGTATCATACGTAAAGGCGTCATGATTTGATTAATCCTGGATGCTTTCAGACTTGTTTGATCTTTTCCGTGAGTCACTTTGGCGAGGGAAGCACGGAAGTTCAGCAAGTCTGACTTCTTAATTTTTGAGAGAACCTGATTACCAAAAGCAGGGATCAAATAGTTTTTGATTACAATTGAAACCTTTTGTTGATATGAAGTCCTCCATTCAATTTGTTTCTGTTTAAACCACAATTCAGTAAACTCTTTAAAAAGAGGAACCTTGGTTTGTACAGCGATTTGCTGACTTCTTTTTTCCTTAAACTCCTCAACACGGTTACTTTTTGGAAAGTACTTTTCGTATTCAAAAGTTCCCAAAGTAATTTCAGCTTCAAGCTGTTCGAGACGTTTTTTCAAAATGCGTCGGTTATAAGCATTGTCTTCAAGATTGGTTGTCTCTCTACAACGAATGCCCATGTAGCGAAAGTCGGCAATCAGTTTGCCACTTCGTTCCCGGATGGTAGCCATCAGTTAAACCTCCTAAGCCTTATTGCAAGGCATCCATGCTTAAACCGGTGAATTTAAGCATTTCAGTTTCAATGCGTTCCCAAACAAAAAGAATTTTTCGACCACCAAAAGGACGAATGTAGTGAACACCTTCAATAAAGACACTGTCCTTCAGCTGGTTGCGAATGGTACGAGCGTCGTACTGGATTTTTTCAGCCAGTTGCTGGGCTGTGAGATAGGTATATGACATAATAAAGCCTCATATTTTTTACTAGGTAACTAGGAAAAATTATTCCTAAGACATAAATTATCATATTTTTATGTTGTTGCAAGTACTTTTTATTATTTAACTAGGAAATTTTATGATTATTTCAAACTTGGCAGTTTTATTAGCAGAAAGGAAACTTAAGGTTGCTGATTTGGTGAGAAGTACTGGAATTAATAAATCTACTTTACATAAACTTTATAATGATGAATCTGTACGGATTGATTTTGAGACCATTGATAAAATTTGTATTGCATTAGATGTGGAAGTGGGCGATTTATTGATTTTTAAGAAAATTGATAATAATCAAAATGATAATAGCTAGTTTGGTCACAAATGGTCACATCAAAAAGTGAGATGGTCACAAATCCTTGATCATTTGGTAAAAAATACCTTGTTTGGAAGAGAACAGGGTGATTTTTTGCCTTCAAAAAAGCTCTGAAAGTGGTGACCGATTGAGGACATTTAAGGTCAATTGAGACCATTTTTATTGTCGTGGGCACGCTATGGTCACATCTTGGTCACAAAATACAAATTACATTAAGAATTTTTTTTATTGAATCGAATAACAAAGGAAGAAGAGTTTAAAAAACTATAATAAAATCAATAAGAAAAAAGCCCCCATCTTTCGATGAGGGCTTTTTGAATCTGGAGCGGGAAAGGAGACTCGAACTCCCGACCCCAACCTTGGCAAGGTTATGCTCTACCAACTGAGCTATTCCCGCAGAGTCTATCCAATTTTTTAAATAAAAAACCGAATGAAAAAATTTTGAGCGGGAAAGGAGACTCGAACTCCCGACCCCAACCTTGGCAAGGTTATGCTCTACCAACTGAGCTATTCCCGCATGCCACGTATAATACAGTAAAGCCTTTTTCGGTCAATAGAATTATGCAAAAGCTTGTGTTGTTTGCATAAAATAAAATCAATTTTCGCGAATTTATGCTGTTTTTTTCAGCGCGAGCGGTTTTTTTCATCTGTGCGCTGGCGCAACGCCACTAGAGAAGCATGTATACTCAAATGATAAATTCGGATTTTTGGAGTCAGGTCTTGAACTTGGAGCAACAATTGATTGAGCGTTTACAGCAATTAACGCCAAGTCATTTAGAGGTGGTGAACGAATCTGCTGGGCATGGCGGTTATTTCCCAGGGAAAGAGTCACACTTTAAAGCAATCATTGTGAGTGAAGCCTTTACTGGGCTACGTTTAGTTCAGCGTCACCAAAAAGTATATGGTGTGGCAGGGGATTTATTGGGTGCAGGTAAAATTCATGCTTTAGCCATTCATGCTTTTTTGCCTGAAGAATGGGCAGGACAAGCTACACCGAGCCCAGAATGTGCTCATGCACCTAAAGTGGAATAAGTCACGATGGATACACACTTACTGATTAAGATTGTACACATGACTGGTGCAACTTTGGCATGCTTGGCGGTTTTAGTTCGTGCATTTACGCTATTCCAAGGGGTACAAGGCAATCAGCCGAACCCTGTCGCGCGTAAGCTATTTGTTGCCTTGCAGCATGGTGCCATGACCCTTATTGCATTGACTGGTATTGTTTTGTTATGGATGAAAAACTTTGATGTACAACCTTGGTTTTATGCCAAAGTGGTGCTGTTTTTAGTTTTACTGTCTTCTTTGGGCAAAGCTTACCGCAAGGGGGATGAAATTTTATTGGTACAACGCCGAGCAGGTCTATTTTTGGCAGTGCTATCTTTAGTTTCGATTATTGGTCTAGTGATTTTAAAACCAAACTTTGGTTAATTGTCTAACATGATTGGGCAAGCCAAAAAGGGTCTTGGTTAAACTAAGACCCATCTAAATACATCAATAATAAAATTTGAGGGGAACAACATGCGGACGCGTGTGGTATTTAATCAAAAGGGTGGGGTTGGTAAATCCAGTATTACCGTAAATTTGGCGGCCATTAGTGCACATCAAGGCTTTAAAACGTTAGTCATCGACTTAGACCCGCAAGCGAATTCGAGCCAGTATTTATTGGGTGATGATGCTACTTATTCGGCAGATAAACCTGCACTTGAGCCACATATTGAAAATTATTTTGAGGACGTTTTAGGCGCACCACAAAGTAAAGGTCTTTTGGGTAATGCGATTGGTTCATTACTAAAAAATCGTTCTAAAGGCCTAGATGGCTATGTCCATCAATCACCCTTTAAGAATTTAGATGTGATTCCAGCCAGCCCAAGTTTGGGCGCATTGGCGCATGTATTAGAATCTAAACATAAGATTTATAAGCTACGTGATGCATTGCAACAATTAAATGGGCAATATGATCGAGTATTTATTGATACGCCACCTGCGTTTAACTTTTTTACGTTATCGGCACTTATTGCAGCAGATCGCGTATTAATTCCTTTCGATTGCGATGTGTTTTCTAAACGCGCTTTGCAGACCTTAATTGAAAATGTGATTGAAACCCAAGACGACCATAATGACCGTTTAGAGATTGAAGGCATTGTGGTGAATCAGTTCCAAGCACAAGCAAAACTTCCGCGCGAAGTGGTACAACAGTTAAAAGATGAAGGCTTACCTGTTTTAGAGAACATGTTGCCACCGTCGATTATTATGAAAGAATCACATCATAAAAATCAGCCATTAATTCATTTGGCTGCAGAACATAAATTGACGCAAGCCTATCAATTATTGTTCAATGAAATTGAAAAGAAGTAGCTTGAGAACACAATGAAAGCAATCTATGTCAGCCTTTTGGCTACAAGTACAATGCTGTTAGGTGCCTGTGCAACGACGGTAAAACCAACTTATGTTTCGCCTACGCAATACCAGTCGCTGAGTTGCTATCAATTGCAAAGTGAATACAACCGAATTCAGCAACATTTAAATGATGGTGTACAGCCAGCAAAACGCACAGGTATGGGCGTGGGTGTTGGTTTAGGTGGTGGCTGGGGAAGTCGCGGTGGTTGGGGGGTTGCACCGAGTGTATCGGTGAATATGGGACAATCATCAAATACTAAAAATACTGAGATTGCGCGCTTAAAAGGGGAGCAAGAAGCAGTATTGCAAGCAGCCAATTTTAAAGGCTGTGCGATGGTTCCACGTACAGCAACACCTGCAAAATAATGATTTGAACTAATGCTTGGCCTGTAGTTGAATATGGGCTGAGCATAATAAAAATGTAATAAAATTTGTCCTTTTCAATCGGCTATCTTGGCTAAGATATTGTCATCTATAATTAAAATAGAATAAGTTTTTAATTTTAAAATATTCATATAAATCAATGTATTTTTTATTTTTCCTAGGGTGTTTTTGATAACGCATATTAATTTGAGAATGCGTATTAAATTTATTGTTACGCTGGCTGAATCTATTTTTTTGATCTGATGCGTACTTGTTTTTTGTCAATCTTGGCAGATAATGGCGATCGATTTTTATTGAATTTTCTAGGTTTTATGATTGAAAGTTGGCTTTTTGTATTGGCTGTAATTGCGGTTCTGATGACACCCGGGCCGACGAATGCCTTACTTGCAAGCTCAGCACATCAGCAGGGTGTTGCTAAAACCAGTCTGTTCATTCCCGCTCAGTTTTTTGGTTATTTTTATGCCATTAACCTTTGGGCTTTGCTCATACATTTGAGTTCGCCTACGTGGCCTCATTTAATTCTAATTTTGCATTTTTTTAGTGTGGGTTATGTATTTTGGTTGGCCTTTCATTTATGGACGGCCAAACATCTACAACAACATAATGCACGTTTTAATGGCATCCGACCGCATCAATTATTTTTTTCGACTTTAAAAAATCCGAAGGCCTTGCTTTTTGCTGCGGGTATTTTTCCACTCAATACTTGGGACAATCCGACCAGCTTTATTTTAGTGTTTACAGTATTTAGTCTTGTGCTTTGTCCTGTCGCGATGTTTTGGATGGCCTTCGGTCGTGCCATTTTGGCGGGAAATTTAAAGCAAATAAAAGCCGATCTTTTATACAAAGGATCGGCCATGCTATTGGTGTTATGTATGTGCCCTGTGATTATGCGGTTTTTTGCGGCATAAGGACCAAATGTTTAGGTTGTAGGACCTGCTTTTTTTAGCTTTTGACGAATGAAGCCAATAATGCCGGGTAAAACACTAATAATGATGATCCCGAAAATAAGATGGGTAAAGTTGTCTTTCACAATTGGCATATTGCCAAATAAATAGCCCAATAAAATAAATGAACCTGTCCAGCAGAACGCACCAATCACGTTATAAGTCAGGAAAAACTTATAATTCATGTTGCCTGCACCCGCTACAAAGGGTGCAAAGGTGCGTGCAAAAGGAATGAAACGCGCAAAAATAATGGTTTTTCCGCCGTGTTTGGCAAAGAATTTTTGTGTTGCAATCAAATGCTGTTTATTAATAAAACGTGATTCAATTTCAAATACACGTGGGCCAATATATTTACCAATGTGGTAATTCAGTGTATCGCCCAAGACAGCAGCAATAAATAATAAGATAAATAATACCCAAGGATTCATGGCACCTGTGGATGCTGCCAATGCACCTGCAGCAAATAACAGACTATCGCCGGGTAAAAAAGGCATAACCACAAGGCCTGTTTCTACAAAAATAATCAGGAAGAGAATGCCGTAAATCCAGCCCCCATAATTGCGGACAAATTCGAGCAGATGTGCATCAACATGCAATATAAAATCAATAAGTTCCATGAATAAAAAACGCGCAAAAATGTAGTCTGATGCTATCAGCCCCATCTATGAAAGTCAGTATTAAAAGCACACTAATTTACAGAAAATGCATTCTATTTATGCAACGATGGGTATTAAAAATACATATTTATCAGTTTAAAGCAACAAAATAAGATAAGCCCATCAACCGAACAGAATTTAAAAAGGCTAAAACTCATGTTTAATCCAAATACAGCAGTCAAGCAGATTAGCGAACATCCAGCAGCAAACAATATTGTGAGCGTGATTACGCGAATATTGCTGGCCTATATTTTTATTGTTGCAGGCTGGGGCAAACTATCTGCTTATGCTGCGACAGCAGGCTATATGGAATCTATGGGCGTACCGGGTGCTTTATTACCTCTAACCATTTTGGTTGAGCTCGGTGGCGGTTTAGCGCTTCTTTTTGGCTTTCAAGCGCGTTTGGCTGCATTAGGCTTGGCGGTATTTAGTTTGATCACTGCCTTCATTTTTCATAGTGGTGCAGAAGATGGCATTAATTTTATGAAAAACTTAGCAATGTCTGGTGGTCTACTGTTCCTGATGTTACATGGCGCGGGTAAAGTAAGTATTGATCAGTTGCTTGAAAAAAAATAAGTCATTAATACAGTTAACATAAAGCGGTTTTCAGTCAGGCTGAAAACCGCTTTATTTTTGCCTATAAACGTTACAAAAACTCACTCAATTTACGTCTATTTTTTGTTTAGATATTAGGTGAAAACATTGCATAACAGGTATGAAAATGAATAAAAAAATCGCACTCATGCTGTTTGCTGGTGCTATGAGTTTAAGTAGTCAGCTTTGGGCTGGAGATGATCTCGCTATTATTCAGGCAGCCAGTGATCGCCATGTGCAAGTTGCTGATATTCAAGGGTTGAAAGATGGTACGGCAATAACTTTGACTGGTACTTTAATCAAGCATTTGAATCAGGAACATTATGAATTTAATGACGGAACTGGACTGATTCTGTTAGAAATCGATCATGATATTTGGAAAGCTTCTGGCATTCAGGTAGGAGATAAGGTCCGTGCAGTTGGGGAAGTAGATACACATCGCTATAAGCCCACCGATGTCGAAGTGGTAAAAATTGAAAAACTGACACAGTAAGTGAGTCTATTGCATAGCCTATATCGGTCAGCAGACATCATTGAGCAGCTTCAATGATGTCTGCATTCAGGATGCTGATTTATGATTTAAAAAAACTAATAAAAATCAATATTTATTGTACTGTCCGAATAGTGTGCGCAAAGTGCGGAAAAATGCTAGAATAGCGCGCTTATCTCGTTTGCCTTTCATAGTTGTTTGTCATGACTACCAATACTCAAATCACTGAAGATCGTATCCTCATATTGGATTTCGGCTCTCAATATAGTCAGTTAATTGCACGTCGCGTACGTGAAGCTGGCGTATATTCTGAAATGTATGCTTTTGATATGTCTGAAGAAGACATTCGTGCTTTTAATCCAAACGGTATCATCTTATCAGGTGGTCCAGAAAGCGTTTATGTTGACGGTAGCCCACGCGCGCCAGAAGTTGTATTTAACTTAGGCGTTCCAGTTTTGGGTATTTGCTACGGTCTACAAACCATGTCACAACAACTTGGCGGTAAAGTAGAGCCAGGTGATGTACATGAATTTGGTTATGCAGAAGTTGATATTCAAGTTCGTGACAAATTGATTGGTGATCTTCAAGATTCTGCAGACAAGCTAAAAGTTTGGATGAGTCATGGCGATAAAGTGACTGCCATTCCTGAAGGCTTCAAAGTCACTGCAAGCACACCAAGTTGCCCATTTGCCATGGTGTCTGACGAAGCACGTCGTTTCTACGGTATTCAATTCCACCCAGAAGTAACACACACTGCTAAAGGTGCTGAATTACTATCGAACTTTGTTCACGGTATTTGTGGTTGCCGTAACTTGTGGAACTCAGAAAACATTATTGATTTACGTGTTGAACAACTTCGCGCGCAAATTGGTGATCAAAAAGTATTATTAGGTCTTTCAGGTGGCGTGGATTCATCTGTTGTAGCTGCGTTACTTCATAAAGCAATTGGCGATCAATTGACTTGCGTATTTGTAGATAACGGTTTACTTCGTTTGAACGAAGGCGAGCAAGTGATGGACATGTTTGCGAAAAACATGGGTATCCGTGTGATTCGTGCCGATGCTGAAGATCGTTTCTTATCTGCGCTTGCAGGTGAAGTTGATCCTGAGAAAAAACGTAAAATTATTGGCCGTGAATTTATTGAAGTATTTGCTGAAGAAGCACGTAAGCTGGACGGCGTAAACTTCCTTGCGCAAGGTACGATTTACCCTGACGTAATTGAATCTGCTGCCACTAAAAATGGTAAAGCGCACGTAATTAAATCGCACCACAACGTGGGTGGTTTACCAGAAGATTTAGCATTTGAATTGGTTGAGCCAATCCGTGATTTGTTTAAAGACGAAGTTCGCCGTTTAGGTACAACTTTAGGTCTTCCTTACGAAATGCTTTATCGTCACCCATTCCCAGGTCCAGGTTTAGGTGTTCGTATTTTGGGTGAAGTGAAAAAAGAATATGCTGACATCCTTCGTTTAGCAGATGACATTTTCATGCAAGAACTTCGTGCAAGTGGCTGGTATGATAAAACTGCACAAGCATTCGCTGTATTCCAACCTGTTAAATCTGTTGGTGTAGTGGGTGATGGCCGTCGTTATGCATGGGTAATTGCACTTCGCGCAGTTGAAACTGTTGACTTTATGACAGCCCGTTTCGCGCACCTTCCATACGACCTAGTAGATAAAATTTCTACTCGTATCATGAACGAAATTGCTGAAGTTTCTCGTGTTGTTTATGACGTATCGTCTAAGCCACCTGCGACTATCGAGTGGGAATAATTTTCTAAAGAAAATTATTTAGAAAAGGACGCTTAGGCGTCCTTTTTTATGCGACTGCTATTTGAGGAGAGTTCAATGGATCATTAGCTATATCTATATTAATGCTCTCTAATAAAGCCGTATATTGTTGTGTATCTTCCTTTACCTTTTGAATAATTGCTTTAGCGACTCGATGCATTTCAGGCACATCCATTAGTGACATTCCTCTTTCTAGAACTCCTGCACAATGTGAGTATTCGTTATTTACTCGACCAATGAATAATCTATAAATTTCATCATTCCAAAAGTTTTTTAGTCTCTCATCATCTTCCCTAAAATAGGTTGGAAATTTATAAAAAGAATAAATTTCAATAAATTTTCGTGCATTATTACTAAAATTGTAGAAGAAAGAGTGGTTGTGGTCACTTAGTAGATTTGTACTTGCGCACGTATGAATTTGGTTAAAAAGATAGTTAAATTCAGTGGCATATTCGCTAAGGTAATTAGGCATTTTAGAAATCATTGAGTGATTTTCAAATCTTTGAATTAAAAATTTGGCTATCTTTAAATTAGGTGTTACACCATTATTATTGAAGCTATTATTTAATCTCTTTAAATATTTTAAGAAATCTAAATTATGTGTGGAAATGAATAATTGTGAAAATTTCTTTAAACCACAAATTTTTTCATTGATTAAGCTGTAAATAAAGAAAATATGATTACTATCTAAACTACAAATAGGATCATCTATCCAAATGATTGGTTTTTTATCTTGATCTAAATCATCTTGGATTTTTGCTAAAAAATAGCAGAATGAAATGAGACTGCATTCACCCTCACTTAAATTGTGAGCTTTGGTTTTATTTCCATTTCTAAGTCGCTGGATTTCAAATTTTATGGATTGACCATTTATATTCGCAGTTTCAATTGGCTCAAGACTTAAATACTGATGACCGAAATCATGCTGTAAGATTTCATTGATTCGCTTGCAAGCCTCACCCTCGGATTTTAATTTAGCTTCTTCAGTCTTAATTTCTGACAAGATTATATCTTTTCGATCTGTAAGATTTTTAAGTTCATTTTTTAATGGCTCAATCGTTTGAAAAGCTTGTTCGATATCTGAGGTTAATTGATAGTGGTTAATAGATTGTAAGAAGTCATAAACGTGATCCAAGCGTAATGCATTTTTTGCTTGGATTTGTTCAGCCTTTAAATCACTATTGAATTGAATACACTCACTTCTAATATCAGAAACTTGCTCAAGAATAGTTGTAATTTCTAGAGAATAATCTTGTGGGTTTATAGACTCTAATTCTATGAAAGGGTTCTTCTTTTTCTGCTCGAGTATTACTTTTAATTGTTTAAGTGATGCTTTTTGCTGACTAAATACAGAGTCTAGATTGGATTTTAATGCTGAGAGCTTAGAGTGATAATGTGGATAATAGGGGGTAATATCTAAAGTGAATTTGAATATTTCATTCTCTAAATCATTATCTAAAAGTTGAATGCCTTTTGATATTCTACTTTGAAGCAATTGAAATTCTTGATTGAAATGTTGTTTAAGATTTTCTGCTCTTTCATCTGAAATTTTGTTACTACAAAATGCACAAGTATCCCGATCATGGTGGAGCTGATGTCCCGTTTGTACCCATGAGTTTAGTGTAGGGTTATTTGTTAATTCTTCAATTTTTCCACTAAGATTAACAACGGTTTTTAAAGTTTCATTTGTTGCCTGAACAAGTGAAGAGAAGTTTAAGGTGTATTTGGGGATGTTAGGTGGCGAGGGTAATTCAGTTTGTTTTACTAATGCTCGTTTTTCTTCTTTTTGATGGTCAGTTAAAACTTGATAATTAGATTTTTGGACTTCAGAAATATCTGCTTCTAAATTTCGCTTATCGTAGCGAATATTACCAAAATTTTCATGCTGATTTTTTATTGAATCAGAGCTACGAGTTGCTTTATCTGAAAGTAATTTATCTAAATTACGTTTCTTAGAATCATGATTCTCACATGCATCATTTACATCCTTATCTTTATTTTGGATGAAAAGGTAGATACCAGATTTACTGCTTGCTTCATTTGATCCTAATTCAGCTTCTAACACCCGAATACGATCTAAAATTTGTTGATTTTCACCACCTAAAGTAACTAAAAAAGATTCGATATCATCATCTTCATTATGAATGAATTTTAGGTTTTCTTTGACGAAGTCAGAGTTATAAACATGGATTGGATGATTAAAATTTTGAAGGCTAATGTGGGTTATTTCACGATTATCAGCAAGCTTAATTTTGAAATCAGGACTATCATACTTATCAGGAATTTTTTTTGTTTCAAGGCTTCTAATTATTTTAGATAGGCTTGTCTTACCTGAATAATTTCGTCCATAAAAAATATTGATATCTTTAAAGTCATAAGTTTGATTGTTTCCAAGACTTAAATTGTCGTCCCATTTGAAATCTTTAAAAATGGAAAAATTTTTAATTTCTGAAATTTTTTGTATTTTCATTAAGCTTCCCCTAAAAACTATAAATCTTTTAATAATTGTTTATTTTATAAACTATTTAAAGTGATCTTTGAATTAAATAGTGAAGTTAGGCGTCCTTTTTTGCATTTAGAAAATCTTCAAAGGCACCATAAGGTGCTTTATTGATTTTATATTGGCTATTGCTGCATTTAGTAATACGTACCGCATCACAATCTGCACGAATTAAATCCTCACGCGTTGCAACATGACCTTCAGGTAGTTGTAATAAATCACGAAGTAACCATTTGGCCAAAGCGTCATTATCCTTGGTTTGCAATGCCTTACGGTTTTGTTGACACGCGCTTGCCGAAAATGAATTGTCATCAGGAGTGATCAGCTCAAAATGAATGCCTTGAGCAGGAAAGAAGTCAGGAAGCTGGGCATGAATCCATGAGGGAATTGGAATATAAACTTCCCCTAAAGAGCGTTGTCGACCACCAGCATTCCACGCATTAATTCCACTTTGTACCGCTACTTCACGATCTGCATTTCGCGTAGAGTACAGTGGCACAATGATTTCGTTATCTGCTAAGAAAAACTCGTCGCTTAAGTTTAGGGTCGTAGTTGGGCTTGGCAGTGTAATTGAAATATTTTCAAGTTTAAGTAAATCACTTAAAGGATTTTCTAGAATCTTAATAGGCAGGCTGATTGCATTTGTTGGAATATCAAAACTTCGAAACAGGGTACTTTTAGAGCGATTGAAACTATATTGATGTTGTCCATCGTGAAAGCTTATACCACCTTTGGTTGAGCACACGTTTTTAATATGAGCAATATCTATGGCCGTATAGTCGGTATGTACTAAGCGTAAACAATTTTGAGTACGCACAACCAAATGATAAATGGCTTCGTTGGTACCATAAAGGTCATTGGCCTGTTCAATTCTTAAATTACGTAAGCGTGCTAATTCATGTGCTAACTCAACAGGTGACAAACCATTGAGTAAGGATGCATCTTTATTAAATTCAGCAATTTTCTCTGTTTTATTTTGTCTATCGCAGATGAATGTCTTAATTCCAATAGCAATTTTTTGCCCTGCATTATTTGTCCATAAGGCATCATAAGCGGAATCATCTCTTGCCAAATTTTGAGCCTGAAAAAAATCACAAAATAAATTTTCTGCGACCCGATAATGTAAAAAAGGAGTGTCATTATCAGAGAAGAGTCTGGATAAACTCGCTACCGTTTGCAGAGCTTGATGGTAAGGTTGAAACTCTAGTAGCTCATCCATTTGCATCTTTTATTCCTGTTATCAAGTCACAATTTGCTCAGCCATGCTTTCAATTTTAGGCATCTAACTTAGTTGATCACTTGTAGATATAACCTGTTATCTGAGCAGGACAGTGTGTAAGTATAAAATATCAAAGTGGTGATGGATTTTCATTAGATTTGAAATTTAAGACACTGATAAGGTTAGAATATATAAGATGATATTAATGCTTTTTAAAGCAAAGACAGTCCAGACTTATGGTTTTTTAAGGCCTTAATTCGCTGTATCGCTTCAGGGTTAGGAAAGCTACTGGTTTGATCCGGTTTTTCTGACATAGAAACATCATAACGAACAATACAATTTCGACCACTCGCTTTGGCTTGATACAGCGCAATATCAGCTTGCTTAACCAGTTCATCTAGGTTTTGCTCAGGTGAGCTCAGTTCAGCAACGCCAACAGAAACCGTAAATTTAAGTTTTACATCGGGTTTTAAATATAACTGTGCTTGAGAGATGCTGAGCCGAATTCGCTCTGCAATCATTAAACAGTCGTCAATTTGGGTTTCGGGAATCAATGCAATAAATTCCTCACCACCAAAACGCGCTAAAATATCATGATGGCGCATTTCTTTACGCGCCGTATTAGCAATAATTTGTAGTACTTGGTCACCAATATCATGGCCATGCTGATCATTGATTTTTTTAAAATGATCGACATCAAACATAAGTAGGCACGTACCTGCTGGCGTTGGCCACTCATGAATTTTATGCTCTGCGGCATAAACAAATTGGCGACGATTATACAGTTGGGTCAGTTCATCCGTGTGTGCAAGATCGTTTAAATTATTCAGATACCATTCGTCTAATAAGGTTCTTAAAAAAGTACGGCGACCATTGAGTGTATTGTTCCAGCTAATATAAAGACTAAAGAGGAAAATAGGGCCTAGGGTGAGTGCAAAAATAATAGCCTGTGGTGCAGACATCAACATGAGTGCACCAAAGCCTGCAATCACGCAAATGAAAATAGAACAATAAATAGCGGGCTTAAAACTGACTTGAATACATATATTGGCAATCAGTACAAAAATAACCGAGGTATATAAATAATTGTCGCTCCACGGACTATTCGATTGAAGCAACATATAGACCCACAGTGCAGTACTAATGACAGTGCCAATGGGAAGTACCATATCTGCAATTTGAATATTTTTACGTACACGGATTAAGTAAAAGCATGCACTCATGACAAAGAAAGTCAGTCCTAATCGAAAACCCGCGGAATAGAATTGCATATCCGCAATAACCAGCATATCTGCAAAGTAATACAGTAAGAATACCAGCTGGGCAATGTAATTGGCTTGAATCAGGAAATGGCGTTGTTGGTAATATTGATAATCTAAATATGCACGGCGAAAGCAGTCTGGAATAGGCGCGTGTTTATCCCTCAACGCCATCTCAATGACATTGCGGTGTTCAGCATTACGTTCCTCTGGTTTGAGTAAATGTAATGTTGCTGGATAAGGCTGAGAAACCTCATTTCGCACGGGCCTGGCTTTTGCCACCATATAATTATTCCTGCGTGGGGCAAGATCAATTTATTATTACTAAAAATACTGGCTAAAAGGTATCCCTAGAAATAGGGAATTTATGTGTTATTTATAACAAGTTATGGATAAATATTAAGCTAAAAAACTAAAAAAATCAGTATTGAATATGACCGTTAGTCTGAAGTAAGGACGCATTCAAGCATGCTTTATGGCCATGTGCAGAGGCTAAGTGAACTGTGTTGAAATGATGGTATTTAAGGGCGCTATCGCTTCTTCACAAAAATAGGATTGTCCTATTTATAAAATTCAGCATATTAATGGAACTGTAGCTGATAGATTCAGAAGTCATTAATATAGGATACATCAACCATCGCTTGAACCTGAATGGGTAAGTTTTAGGATAGAACTATGAGCAATAGCAACTATGATGAAATTTCACACTCCGATGATTGTGAAAAATATGTAAATCAATTCATTCAAAATTTCGAACTACGTAGTGCTGAAATTGGACAAGGCACCATCATTAAGCGTGCATTGCCAAGTCGCCATAAACGTATGATTGGAGCGTGGTGTTTCTTAGATCATGCTGGCCCAGTGGTATTTCCACAAGGTGATGGCTTAGATGTTGGCCCACATCCGCACATTGGTTTGCAGACCTTCACGTGGATGATTGAAGGCACCATGATGCATACTGATAGCCTAGGAACGAAGCAACTGATTCGTCCGCGTCAGGTAAATTTGATGACAGCAGGCTATGGTATTTCACATACAGAAGTCGCTCCTGATACGGAAACACACATGCATGCGGCGCAGTTGTGGATTGCTTTGCCTGATGAAAAAATCAATATGGCACCACAATTTGACCACTATCCGGAACTACCTGTTGTACATCAAGATGGTGTTGCCATTACAGTATTGGTGGGTGAGTATTTAAAGACTAAGTCACCTGTCGTTGTACATACGGAGCTATTGGGTGTCGACTTAGAAGCCAGAGATAACACCCGTACGCGTTTGCCTTTAAATCCAAAATTTGAATATGGCTTTATGGCATTGGAAGGCACAGCACATATTAATGGTCATGAATTAACAGCAGACAACATGGTGGTGCTTGAGCCAGGTTTAGAACACGTTGATATTGAAATTCATGCCAACAGCCGTGTGTTGTTATTGGGTGGCGAGCCATTTGAATCGCCAATTTTATTGTGGTGGAACTTTGTAGGCCGTACTCAAGAAGAGCTCAGCATTGCACGTGAACAATGGGTAAATGCCGATACGCGTTTTGGCACAATTCCTGACTATGAAGGCCCACGCTTAGAAGCACCTGTCTTCCCAGATAAAATGCGTGCATCAAAATAATTAACTGCATAGAGGTTTAGCTGAAGGGTTAAACCTTTTGCTTTATACAAATAAAACAACTGGAGAATAACGATGGGATTAGTTGCAAGTGCAACAGTACAGACTCTGACTGCACCATGGGCAGGTCAAATCACAAGTTCTAAACACACTTTACTCACAGATAAGCCATTGTCTTTTGGTGGTGGCGATACCGGCTTGGCGCCGTATGATTTTATTTGTAGTGGCCTTGTTTCATGCACGATGATTACCTTACGCATGTACGCACAGCATAAGGGACTTGAGCTGGGAGAATTTACGGTTGAAGCTGAATTTCATGCCAATAAAGAGGGCAAGGAATGGATTGAACGTAAATTGCATTTTCAAACGCCATTGAGTGAAGAACTACAGCAAAAAGTTTTGGCAATCTGTAGCAAAACCCCTGTAACCAAAACTTTATTGCGTAGTGTCGAGATTAATACGGTATTGCATTAATCATATTATGCAGACAGCAAAAATTGGTATGTTGAGCTCAATGAGAGCGAAGTGCCAATTTTTACTGTGCTTATAACAATAAAAAATTAAGTCGGAGTGAGTGACATGTTGACCTTACATCATTTAGAGAAATCGCGTTCATTTCGGATTTTGTGGGCTTTGGAAGAGTTGAATCTAGACTATCAATTAAAATATTACCCAAGGCAGGCCGACTATTCAGGTTCTCCTGAATTAAAAAAAATACATCCTTTGGGAAAAGCGCCCGTGCTTGAGCAAGATGGAGTGGTGATCGCAGAATCTGCTGTGATTTTAGAGCATTTGCAAGAGCATTTTGACACAGCCTCAAATTTTAAACCGACCGAACTCAGTGCCAAACAACAGTATCGCTATTGGATGCACTATGCAGAAGGTTCACTCATGCCTTTGCTGGTGATGACTTTGGTGATGGAAAAAATGCCAACGCATGTGCCTTGGCCGATTCGACCGATTGCCAAAAAAATTGGGGAAGGGGTTAAAACAGGTTTTGTGGGCGCACGTCTACCCGCACATATTGAGTTTATTGAACAACACTTAGCACAACATGATTATTTTGCGCATGACTTTAGTTTTGCTGATATTCAAATGAGCTTTCCATTGATTGCTTTACAAGAGCGTACAGGGCGGAGCTATCCAAAGATTCAAGCCTATGTTGAACGTTTAAAACAGCGCCCTGCTTATCAGCGTGCACTGCAAAAAGAACGCGCTTTAGAGCAATCAGGCAAGCTTTAAATATACAGGTTTATAAATAAAAAAACGGGCGATCTGCCCGTTTTTGCTGTTGATGTATTACGGCCTTAGGCCAATGCCGAAAGATTAAGTCACGTGATAAAGACGTTCTTTCGGAAACACGACTTTAAAGATTGAACCTTGGTTTTCTTTGGACTCAATTTCGAGATAAGCCTGATGTTGCATCAGAACGTGTTTTACAATGGCTAAACCTAATCCAGTGCCTCCAGTTTGACGGCTACGTGCGCTATCTACCCGATAAAAACGCTCTGTCAAACGAGGTAAATGTTTAGGGTCAATCCCAATTCCCGTGTCTTCCACCGTAAAATAGCCATGTTCGCCATCATCATGCCAGCCCATAGTGACCGTACCGCCTTTAGGGGTGTATTTAATGGCATTGGTGACGAGATTGCTAAAGGCACTGGCCAGCTCACTGTCAGAACCAATCAAATCGCAGTGGCTATCAATATCTAAATTAAGGGTATGGCCATAATCGACGTTATACGCATGTGCATCGTCATAAAGTTGGCTCATTAAACTTGGCATTTCGATAATCTGATTTTTAGCAATTTTCTTTTCGTTTTCTAAGCGAGATAATAGCAATAAATCGTTGACCAGAGCATTCATACGGCGTGTTTGTGCCTGCATTAAATCTAAAGCCCGTTTCCAACGCGGGTTTAAATCTTCTTGGTCATTAAAGGTTTCTATATAGCCACTAAGCACAGTGAGTGGTGTGCGTAGTTCATGAGAAATATTGTCGACAAAGTCTTTACGCATCTGTTCAAGATTGTGCATACGGGTCACGTCATAGGCCACCAGTAAACGACTTTCTCCACCAAAACGGGTGAGTTTGACTTGTACATAATGATCTTCCAGCACAGAAGATTTCATTTTTAAACCATCGGGTGCTAAGTCTAGATGATTAAAATATTCAATAAAGCTTGGCTGGCGTAAAATCGTCAAAATGTTGCGACCGCGGTCAAGCCCTTGAATGCCTAACAGCTTTTCGGCCGCTGGATTCCACCATTCAATTTGGTGCATTTCATCAATTAAGACCACGGCTTCTGCCAAGGCGACTAAAGATGATTGCGCACGATCAATTAACCCGACCATTTCGGCTTGTACAATGCGTTCTTGGCGCTGTGCGCGATAGACATTAAATAGCAATGCACCCCAAATTCCGTGCAAGTTGGGTGGCACATCGTATGGGCGGTTTGAAATCCAGTCATTGACTAAATATAAAGACCGCATTTGTTGCGCAAAAAACAGTGCAAATGCCAGTGAAATACAAATCCAAAAATATCCGATGCCAAAGCCAATTAAGGCTGCAATCAGCAGAAAAAATGCCAGCAAGCGCATGTCTTGCTTGGCAAATGTCCAGAGGCTACTGTAGCGAAACTTTTTGTGTTCTTGAGCCAGCTCTGGGACCGGGTAGGGTTCGTACATATATTTAAATTAACCTAAAACAGCATCCGCACGCGTAGAAAAACGATAGCCCGTGCCACGGACAGTTTGTACAAAACGATCTGCATTGTACGGTTCAAGTACTTTACGTAAACGGCGAATATGAACATCAATGGTGCGGTCTTCAATATACACATTTCCGCCCCAAACTTGGTCTAAAAGTTGGGCACGTGTATAGGCACGTTCTGGATGAGTCATGAAGAATGCCAATAAACGGTATTCAGTTGGACCCATTTCTAAAATATTATTGCCAAAACTTACACGCTGACTCATTGGGTCTAAGATTAATCCATTGGCATCAATGGTTTTTTCGCCCCCTAAGGCATTCGAGCGACGCAGTACGGCTTTAATGCGCGAGACCAATTCACGTGTTGAAAACGGTTTGGTCATATAGTCATCTGCACCTGCATCGAGACCTTGGACCTTATGGTCTTCTTCGCTACGTGCAGTCAGCATAATGACAGGAATTTCAGAGAGGTTTTCATCTCTTTTTAAACGTCGACATAAGTCAACACCGCTGACACCGCCAGGCATCATCCAGTCTAAAAGAATGAGTGCAGGACGTTGGTCAACAATCATCTGATGCGCTTGACGGGCATCTTCAGCTTGTTGACATTGAAAACCTGCCATATCCAAAGAGGTATGGATCATTTCCCGAATTGGGAGTTCATCATCAACAATTAAAATGTAGTCATCTTTCACAGCGCAATACCCTATTTCATGTGTGTTAACGGCTGACCGTCTTATATTTATGACAGGCTTATTACAAAGATTAATTATGACAGTATCATTGCAGAAAAGCCTAAAATGCTGGGTTTTGCAAAAAATTGTGACAATTTTCTGTACAATTTTGCCAGATTTCATTCGATGTCAGGGCAGTCTGCTTGGATGGTCAGTAGATTACAAATACGCTATGAATATTTTAAATATCAATGGATTCAGTAGAATTCTCCTGAATTTCAACCGAAAAAGTATTAAGCAAAGATAAAAATACAATGCTGCAAGATGATAAAACTTCTTCCATAGATTGTTTAAAGCCACTCATCACCCAACGAATAGCAATTTGTGTGACATAACCATTTAAACCAGAAGCCACTAAGGAAATTTCATCCTCTGATATTTTAATATGGGGCATGCTTGCCATGACAAAAGCTTGAATCATGCGGTCAAAGCGCGACATGGTTTCATGAATAGTGGCTTGGTTATGAAGCTCTTGGACTAACATGGCATCAATATAAATAATACGTGCCATACGGGGGTTATTTTTCAGTGTGGTTAACAGTGCGGTCAGTCCAGCTTCAATCATCTTTTTGGGGTCAGCAGAGGCCTGAACAATCGCTTGCATAACGTTTTGTTGTAACTGATCAATTAATTGTAAAAAAATGGTTTGAAATAGATTTTCACTTTTTTTAAATGATTCGTAAAAATAGCGCTCTGTCAGCTTAGCTTCATTACAAATATCTTTTACGGTGACTGAAAAAAAGCCGTGTGTGCCGTAGGCTTCAAGTCCAGCTTCTATGAGTTTTTCACGACGCTGTTGCTTACGCTCAGATAGCGAAAGGCCTTTAAATTGGCGTTCTTTGGCCTTATTTACCGTTGGTGTTGCTACCTGCTTTTCTGTTTCAGTCATCGGCCACATGCGCCCGTTTTCAATCTATTCTGTTGCTATCTTAACAACAAATTGGCATTTGACCTATGGTCAGGTGTTTACAATCTGAATGTCTGTACAGTCCCAATATGATATTGACAATAGAAATTGTCAAAACTATATTGGATTTAAATTGGTACAGATCAGGCCATCAGGCCCATTATGTTATTCGTATGCGCATGCACGAAAAAAAGGACAACACATGAAAAATTTTAAAAACAAAGTGGCAGCAATTACAGGCGCAGGTTCAGGTATTGGACAGCAACTGGCAGTTTTATTGGCACAGCAGGGCTGTCATCTTTCATTAAGTGATGTGAATGAGCAAGGCTTGGTTGCGACACTTGAGCTACTTAAAGCCAGTAATGTGCGTGTAACCACCAAAAAAGTGAATGTGGCTAAGCTCGAAGAAGTGCGTGCTTGGGCACAAGATACCGTGCAAAATCATGGTTCAGTGAACATGATTTTTAACAATGCAGGCGTGGCTTTAGGCTCGACGGTGGAAGGTGCAAGCTATGAAGAACTGGAGTGGATTGTAGATATTAACTTTTGGGGTGTGGTTTATGGCACTAAAGAATTTTTGCCTCTCATTAAAAAGAGTGGTGAAGGCCATATTATTAATATTTCGAGCTTATTTGGTTTAACGGCACAGCCAACACAGTCTGCATATAACGCAACTAAATTTGCGGTACGTGGTTTTACCGAGTCGCTACGCCAAGAGCTAGATATGGAAAATAGTGGCGTGAGCGCGCTGTGCGTACACCCAGGCGGTATTCGTACCAATATTGCCAATGCTGCCAAAATGAATGACAGCTTGAAATCGCTTGGTATGAACCCTGAAAAATCAGCAAAAACTTTTAACAAATTGCTTCGTTGCCCACCAGAAGAAGCTGCACGTCAAATTTTAGAAGCGGTACAAAAAGATAAACGTCGCTTATTGATTGGTAACGATGCAAAAACTTTAGATTTAATTCAACGTATTTTACCAACGGGCTATCAAAAAATTACAGCTCTGGCGACCAAAATGGGTAAAGGTAAATAAGCCAACCGTGTAAGCTATGCTCGTATTAAAAGCCCTGCAATCGCAGGGCTTTTTTCTTTTTGATATTCACACAGCTCGAGCGCATTCGTTGTGCAGGAATTTAGTTATCTGAAATCGAGTATAAGAATGTCAAAAACTTGACAGATTGGAATAAGCAAAATGTTCATGATGAGTTCATAGACAAGCAGTCTAAACAATTTTAATAAATGAGGAACTGATCATGGGCTACCAATTTCAACATATTCAAGTTAAACCGATTAATGGGCGTATTGGTGCGGTTATTGAAGGGGTTAAACTCAGTGCAGAACTAGATGATGCTACCGTACACGAAATTAATCAGGCATTGCTTCAGCATAAAGCGATTTTCTTTAAGGGACAACAACATCTAGATGATGCCTCACAAGAAGCCTTTGCTGCACGTTTAGGTACACCACTTAACCATCCGACTGTACCTGTCAAAGATGGTTCGGCGCATATTTTAGAAATCGATTCGCGTGGTGCACGTGCTGATGCATGGCATACCGATATTAGTTTTATTGAAGCTTATCCAAAAGCATCAATTTTACGTAGTGTGGTTGCTCCTGAAGTAGGTGGCAATACAGTTTGGGCCAATACAGCAACTGCGTATGATGACTTGCCTGCAGAGCTAAAAGTACTGGCAGATAGCTTACGCACTGTACATAGCAACAGCTATGACTACGCTGCCAAAGCCAGCGTACCACCAGAAGTTTTGGCGCGTTACAAAAACTATTTCAATTCAACTGAATATGAAACAGAGCATCCTTTGGTTCGTGTACACCCTGAAACGGGTGAAAAAAACCTATTATTAGGGAGCTTCTTTAAAAACTTTGTTGGCTATAGCTCGTCTGAATCACGTCGTTTATATGATTTGTTCCAAGCTTATGTCGAAAAACTAGAAAATATTGTGAGCTGGCGTTGGGATGCAGGTGATATTGCTATTTGGGATAACCGTGCAACACAGCACCGTGCAATCAATGATTATGGCGATCAGCATCGTGTAGTCCGTCGTGTCACTTTGGAAGGTGATATTCCAGTGGGTGTGGATGGCCAGCCAAGTAAAGTACTTCGTAAAGAGGTAAAAGAAGACATTTCAAATCTACGCTATAGCAGTGAAAACGGTATTTATGAAAAAGCGTCATAAACAAAGCTGTTGGCATGTAAAACTTTGCATTTAATATGCAAAACAATACAGAATTAGTGATTCGCTAAGCCTAAATAATCCATCTAATATAGAATAAAACTATATTGGATGGATAATCTTATGCTTAATTCAGAGTTAAATAAAAATATTAAAAATAATGTTTTAAAACGTAATTTTAAAACGTTATCTGAGTGTAAAATTGAGGAAATAAATCGTCATTCTGTGATTAAGAAATATCAAAAAGGCGATTTAATTTTAAATAAAGAAAACTGTAAAGATTCTATTTTTATTTTACTTGATGGGATTATCCAAATTGGATATTTAAGCCCATTGGGGCGTTTTCACGCCTTTAATTATTTTTCAGAAAAAAGCCCAATGAATCTGGCAGTTTGCATTAATCAACAAGCGATTGATTATAACTTTTATGCGTTTAATCAGGTCCGCGTTTTACAGATCCCCATGGTGTTTTTTGAACAAGAAATCAAAAATAACAATAACTTAATGCACGATGCCCTGAGCATTATTAGCGTGCGTATGCAACAGCTTTTAGAGCAAATGAAATTTTTGCAAGTGGCTACTTTACATCAAAAAGTATGTAAGATCATCATAGATTTGTCACAACAATACGGTACGACGCATCACTTAGGCACCGAAATTCAACTGAAAATATCACAGCATGATTTAGCAGATTTATTGTCTTCTTCACGTCAAACCATTAATAAAGAAATTAAACAACTTTCTGCGCTTGGGGTGATTTATTGGCAGTATGAAAATATTATTGTTAAGGATGATGGATATTTAAAGTCACAAGTAAATTGGATTTAGTTTATATTGTAAAAAATAAGATATAAAAATCAATTTTAATTATTTTTTATTATTTAATAAATCAGTCATATTTGTTTTTAAATAAAACAACAGGAAATTAATATGACTATTCAATCCATTAATGTGCGTAACCAAATTAAAGGCACCATTCAAGAAATTGTCAAAGGTGATGTGGTATCTGAAGTTGATGTGATTACCGCATCGGGTATTTTTACTTCGGTGATTACCACGCGTTCTGTAGACGAATTAGATCTTCAAGTTGGCAGCCAAGTGATTGTGCTGATTAAATCGACCGATGTGTCACTTGCGAAACTGTAGGTGAACATTGTTTATGAGCCAGTTCATTATTCAGCCGATACGTTTAGGTACAGTTGCTTTAACACTTTTAAGTGCAAGCATTGGCATCAGCCATGCCGAAACTGATATTGGTCAATTACAACAATAGGTTGCCCAACTAGAGCAATCTTTAAAACAATTAAAATCAGAGTTGGGTCGTATACAAGGGGGAACTGCCACTGCGTCTAAAGCGGTTTCATCGGATGGCACAGATGAACTCAGTGCAACAGATGATACGAGTGCAGAAGAGGATGCGGCTGGACAAAATTTTGTGACTCAAGCAGAGCTTCAAGGTCTGCAAAGTGATATTGAAAACTTTAAATATCAAGTACAGCGTGACCGAGATACCAAAACTGCGCTTTCTACACGCCAATTGTTAATCAATGGCGTTGTACAAGCCAAAGCGTCTTATAGCGATGAAGCGCAATTGGTACAACCACAAGGGCAAAATACGGGTGCTGCGGTCAATAATCGTCGTTCTTCATTTGACTTAGGTGCGGTTCAAATTGGCTTTGCAGGTAATCTGTTTAAAGACTATGAGCAAGGGAAAAACCTCGACTTTAACTTGCGCTTTGGTACTTCTCCGCAAACGGGCACCAACAACAGTTATCTGAATCTGCTCGATGCACAGTTAATTTATAACGTGCTTCCGACTTTAAGTGCGGATACAGGTCGTTTGAGTGTGACCTTGGGGCAGCAACTGTTGCCCTTTGGTCAGGAAGTACAAGCCACCGAAGATTTAAAACCCACTATTAATAATGCGCTATTTAGTTTACCGGGTTATGGCTATGGTTTGGCACTGCGTGAAGTTGGGCTAATTGTCCGTGGCGATGCATTCCCAACCGTGGACTATGGCTATAACTACCGTTCACCAATGCTGAGTTATGCCTTTGGTTTGGTGAATGGTAATGGTGCCAATAAATCAGATGATAATGACGATAAAAACTTTATTGGACGTCTGCGCTATACCTTGCCTGCTGAGTACAACTCATGGTTACGTGAGTTGAGCTTTGGGGTGTCGTGGTATCAGGGTAAGAGCAATTTATTTGATACCACAGGTGCTTCAGCGGCCTTTGCAGGCAAAGGCGATGTACTGCGTAAAGGCTTTGACATCTATTACAACCATCATCCTTTTGGGGTGACCTATGAATATGTGCAGGGTGAAGATCAAACCTTCAATCCGCAGTCGGCAACTGTATATAAGCGAGAAAGTGAATCGCATACTGGCACATTGTTTTGGAACTTTGGTGAACAGTTTGTCAAAGGTTTTCGCAACCAAGGTCGTTATGACGACTGGTGGCCGAAGTCTTATCAAGGATTTTATCGCTTCGACAGTATTGACCGAGATAAAAATGTAGCCAATCAAAGCATTGATATTCATAGCTTAGGGTTAAACGCATTTTTTGCTGAAACCACTAAATTTCAAATCAATTTGAATCACGTGAATAACGAAATTACGAATAAAACCTATAACGAGCTGGTCGCACAGTTGCAATACGGTTTCTAAATTTAAAAATAATGAGGAATATCTTCCATGAAAAAGTGGTCTAAAATTTTATTCAGTGGTGTGATTGCCGTATCGACGCTGGTGCCTGCTGTACACGTTTTTGCAGCCGAAGCCAAACCAGCAGTGATCCGTTTTGCTTCTCCATTGGTGGGTACAGGAAACCGACCAGTAGGCTATGGGAGCTACTATGCAACTACACAAACACTGGGCCTAATTGAAAAAGAATTTCAAAAAGATGGCACAAAAATCCAATGGAACAACTTTAAGGGAGCAGGTCCTGCCATTAATGAATCTTATGCCAATGGTTTAGTCGATATTACATGGTTAGGTGACTTACCAGCCTTGATTGGTAAAGCCAGCCGCTTAGATACCAAATTGATTGCCATTGGTGGAACGCATGACAACACCTACTTGGCGGTGCCTCCGAGTTCTCAAGCCAAAACATGGGCAGATTTAAAAGGTAAACGGATTGGTTTTTATCGCGGTACCAGTGTGCATTTAGCGCTGTATCAAATCATTAAAAAATATGGCTTCACTGAAAAAGACTTCCGCTTTGTGAACGTCGATGGTGCAGTTGGCTATGCCGCATTGGCCAGTGGAGATTTAGACGCAATTTTTAGTAATCAGTCGCTATTTCCAGTGGTTGACCGTGGTATTGCCAAAATTATCTATAGCTCTAAAAAAGAGCCAACCAATTTACAAAGTTCTGGCTATATTTTGGTGAGTTCTAAGTTTGAACAGAAATACCCAGAAACGGTACAGCGCATTGTTAATGTGCTCGTGAAGCAGGCGGCGTGGGAGTCTGAGCAGAAAAACCGTGAGGCGCTATTTAAGCTTTGGTCTAAATCTGGGTTGTCTTATAACACCTTTGTACGTGCCAATGAGGGAGTCGACTTAAAAAAACATAGTGACCCTGTCATTGATGCATCAAGTATTGCCTTACTGAAACAAAAACTCAAAGCGGGTCAGGATTTAAAACTGATTCGAGGCAATTTTGATGTGGATACATGGGTAGAACCTAAGTATGTCAACAACGCAATCAAAAGCCTAAATCTGCAAAACGTATGGGGTAAATAATCACCCCGCGGGTGAAGGAGAAAAATGATGCTCAAGGACATTGAACTGGATGCATCCAAGACTGGACTTGAGCAGGTGGCATCACCTGCATTTAAAAATCTGTACAGTTTTGTGAAAAACAGTAGTGCACTGCGCTGGGTGATTGGTTTGGTATTTCCAGTGTTGCTAGTTTTTTTATGGCAAATTTCCGTGGAAAAAAACTGGGTCAACCCTTTGCTATTGCCTGCACCTGATTTGGTGTGGACTGCGCTAAAAGATTTATACAGCAGTGGCGAACTGTGGACCAATTTAAAAATGAGCCTCAGTCGAATTGCGTATGGTTTTAGTGCGGGAATTATTGTGGCTTTGGCCTTGGGTTTGACCATGGGCCTCTCACGACGAGCTGAGGCTTATATTTGGCCGACATTTAAAATCATTAACTTAGTTCCTGTGGTGGGCTGGATTCCTCTACTCATTTTATTGGTGGGTATTGATGAAGCCTTAAAAATTATTTTGATTGCCAAAGCAACGCTGGTACCCATGACCATTAATGTATTTAAAGGGGTACGTAATATTCCAGTACAGCTGAGCGAAGTTGCGGCGGTGTACCAGCTAAGTCCGTGGTCTAAATTTAAAAACCTCGTTTTACCTGGTGCCTTTCTCAGTTTTATTGGTGGCTTACGTTTATCTTTGGCCAGTGCTTGGGGAACCTTGGTGGCCGTTGAGTTACTGGCTTCCAGTGAAGGCATTGGCTACTTAATGGTGTATGGACGGCAAATTTTTCAGTTAGATGTGGTTCTGGCTACAGTTATTGTGATTGGTCTGGTGGGTTTTGTATTTGATGCCGTCATTCGTTTATTACAACGTCAGTTCAGTGCGTGGAATCAGCACAATTAAATGGAGTAGGACACATGAAAAAATTTGATTATCGTGGTGCAGTCATTCCATTGGCTTTGTTACTGATTTGGCAAGTGACCTCTACATTTGCTTGGGTAGATGCAGCCTTATTGCCTGCGCCCAAAGTGGTACTGGCGGTGTTAATAGAGGCTGTACAATCTGGTGAGCTATATGAAAATGTCGTATCGAGTTTATTACGCAATACGGCTGGGTTTGTGATTGGAGGTGTGTTAGGAGCTACATTAGGCTTGTTCTTAGGGCTGAATGTCTGGTTAGACCGTATCTTTTCACCCACCTTAAATGCAATTAAACATGTGGCGATTTTTGCATGGATTCCTTTAATGATTATGTGGTTTGGCAATGCCGAAAAATCAAAAGTCATTTTTATTGCGTTAGTGGTGTTTTATCCAGTGTTTTTTAATACCTATGATGGCGTGAAAAATGTGCCGAGCAAAGTAAAAGAAGTGGCGCTGATTTTTAAACTGAGTCCAGCACAACGCTTTTTAAAAGTGATTTTACCTGCCGCAGCGCCCAGCATTTTTGCAGGTTTAAATATTGCCTTGGTATTTTCTTGGGTGGCTACGGTTGGAGCAGAATACTTTTTTATTGCCGCGCCAGGTGTCGTTAACCCTATTTTAGATGGGCAAAATCTTTTCCAAATGGAAGTTGTGCTCTACGGTATGTTGATCATTGGTGTGGTGGGTCTGCTGTTTTCTAAAGCTGCACAATATTTTGAAAATTACAATCTGCGCTGGCGTCAGGGCACACATAAATAAAAACATGAGGATATAGACATGAATCAAGTAGTCAATTTTTCCAGCCCAGTCAAAGGTCAGGTACAGATCCAACAACTCAATAAGTTTTTCCCAAAAGACGGTGAGCAACTACAGGTATTAGAGCATATTAATTTAAACATTCAGTCGGGTGAGTTTATTAGTATTGTGGGCAGTAGTGGTTGCGGTAAATCGACCCTATTGCGCTTATTGGTTGGCTTAGATGCCGAATTTCAGGGTACGATTCTAATTGATGGGGAGCCTGTGAAGGGCACCAGCTTGGAACGTGGGATTGTCTTTCAAGATCACCGCTTATTTCCATGGTTGAACGTCGAACAGAATGTGGCGTTGGCTCTAGAAAAAAGCCCGCTTTCTAAGGCAGAAAAACAAGAATTAATTGATTACCATTTGGAGTTGGTACAACTCAGTGCCTTTAAAAAGGCTTATCCGAGTCAGCTTTCTGGTGGTATGAGTCAACGGGTTGCGATAGCGCGAAGTTTAGTGAACCGACCGCAAATTTTACTGCTCGATGAGCCTTTTGGGGCATTAGATGCATTAACACGCGCAAATCTACAGCAAGAGCTACAACGGATTTGGCAGACCGAAAAAATCACCAGTATCCTAGTCACGCATGATGTAGAAGAAGCTGTTTTGCTGGGAGATCGTGTGGTGGTGATGGAGCCACATCCGGGGCGAATTAAACGTATTGTTTCTGTTGATTTAGAACGTCCACGTAAGCGCGAAGACTTCCGATTAGCGGCCATTAAAAATGATATTCTGCGCGACTTCCAAGATGTGGAAGACAGTCTACCCCATGAGCTAGAGCAGTTTAAACTGGCATGGTAACAGTCATGTCAAAATTAGATTGACCATCAAAAAAGCCCGTATTGTGCGGGTTTTTTTGATGGCTCAGTTTCACTGGATTGATGTTTTGATTTGCTTAGGAGGCTTGAGCCTGCTGGCGTTGTAATACGTGCTGATTTTCAGGACGCTTCAAACCTAAGTTTTCGCGTAAAGTGGTGCCTTCATATTCAGTACGGAATAAGCCACGACGTTGTAGTTCTGGCACAATCAGTTCTACAAAATCCACTAAGCCAGCTGGTGTGGAAGGGGGAAGCACATTAAAGCCGTCAGCAGCTTCATTTTCAAACCATTCCTGTAGCTGATCGACCACTTGTTCGGGCGTGCCAATTAAGGTCCAATGGCCACGTGCAGAGGCGATATATTCATATAGTTGGCGAATGCTAAACTGATGCTTTTGTGCAATCTCAATCATCATCTGCTGACGGCTAGTAAAGTTGATTTGGCTTTGGTCCAGTTTGGGAAAAGGAGCATCTAAATCAAATTGCGATAAATCGATATGCCCAGCCAAACCAGATAAAAGACCTAAGCCCACATCAGGGTGAATTAAACTGTTCAAAAGCTGATATTTTTCCTGCGCTTCTTGTTCGGTTTTCGCGACAAACACAGAAACTCCAGGCATGATTTTGAGATCATCGGCATGGCGACCATATTTTGCTAAACGGGATTTAACATCTCGATAGAAAGCTTGGGCATCTTTTAAGTCTTGTTGTGCCGTAAAAATTACTTCGGCGTATTTGGCTGCCAGTTCACGACCATTTTCAGATTGACCTGCTTGTACAATGACAGGATAACCCTGTGGTGGGCGAGGCACATTGAGTGCACCCTGTATCTTAAAGTATTTGCCATGATGTAAAGGTTCATGCAATTTTTCGGCATCAAAAAATTGCCCACTGTGCTTGTTATAGAGAAAAGCATCATCTTCCCATGAATCCCATAATTTTTGCGTAACTTCGATAAATTCATCAGCACGTTCATAGCGTATAGTTGCATCTGGATGGGCATTTGCACCAAAGTTACGTGCCGTGTCGGGAGAGATGGTGGTGACAACATTCCATGCGGCACGACCTCGACTAATATGGTCTAAAGAGGAGAATTTTCGTGCCAGTAAATACGGTTCTTCATAGGTGGTTGAGGCTGTAGCAATAAAGCCGATATGTTGAGTGACCGCTGACAATGCAGCAAATAAGGTCACAGGTTCAAAACCGACGACTTTGTCGGTATAACCAATACTATTTTTATGTTGTGAGGAACCATGACTCCAATTTACAGAGAGACCATCTGCTAGAAAGTAGGCATCAAATAAGCCTTGTTCTGCTGTTTTTGCCAGTTCAATCGCATAGTCGAGATTTAGATGATCTTGTGGGCGTGATTCTGGATGGCGCCAGCCAGCAGCATGTTGTGATGTTGTTGGAATAAAAGCGCCCAATTTAATTTTTCGTTGTGTCATGAATTAGCCTTGTTATTGCTATCTATGTTGGATAAAGCGGTTATAACAAGGAATCAAAACCATGATAAATACAATAAAATTGAATTCTTATCAGGAATACGCATGAAGCGCTGAACATTGGATTTACGAGTTTTTTAGTCAGAATAAATTCATGCTTCGCAGAGATATTAGACCAGCTTCTGGACAGCTTTCTTTTTCCAAACCAACTGATAATACAGGCCTTGCATAATACACAGGCTCACAAAGGCCAGCGCATAAGCATACCAAATACCTTTTAAGCCCCACCATTCGCTAAATAAGTAAGCACAGGGCACTTCAACCGCAACAATGGCCACAATATTAATCACCATTGGAATGGTCACCGTACCGCTGGCACGCATAATGGAAGCAAAAATAGCACTAGCACCAAAGAAAATAATGGACCAAAGCACAATAAATAAAAGCTCTTGACCGAGTACGACCACCTTCGGATCTGTAATAAACAGCGCCATCAGATATTTAGAGAATAAATAGGCCAAAATTACCAGCGTGCCTGTAAAGAACAGATTCATCCATAGGGCGGTACGTTTGACTTTATTGAGCAGATTGGCGTGGCCTGCGCCAATGGCTTGAGCCGCAAATATAGAGGCTGCAATTGAAATCGACAGTGCAGGGAACTGAATATAATTGAGCACCTGATTGACCGTACCATAGGCTGCGGTGGCATCTGCGCCGTAACGGTTAACCAAACCTACAATCACCAGACCAGCAACTGATGTTGTGACCATTTGAATCCCTGTAGGAATGCCTAAGCGTAAAATGATTTTGCTGAGTTCGGGTTGGTAGCGGATCTGACTTAATAACGATGCATCTAAACGTAACGGATGTTTCTTTTTATTTAAGTAAATATACAGAAAAACCAAGGCAATTAAGAAACCAGTAGACGTTGCAATTGCGGGCGCAATAATCCCCAGCTGTGGAAATCCAAATTTACCTGTAATCAAAATAGGGGTAATGATTAATCCTGTTCCGATGGTCATTCCTGAAGCAATCAGTGGCGTTGTGCTGTCACCTACACCACGTAAAATTGAAGTATAAATAATATAAATAAACAGCAATGGACTCCCTGCAAGCATCCATTGCACATAGGGAATAGATAGATGTAAAACATCGGGATCCGTACCGAGTGCCAGTAAAATATATTTAGCACAGACCACCCCGAATATAGCAATCAGCGTACCGCCAATCAGGGTCATAAAGAGCGTGGTGCCTACAACACGTTGGACTTTCTCTAGATTATTTGCTCCCCATGCCTGACCGACTAATACTGTCGCACCAGAAGAGAGACCAATCACAAAAGCCATCAAACAAAACAAAATCGGGAAAAATACTGACACGGCTGCAATGGCATGCACACCTAGCATTTGCCCAACAAAGACCGTATTCACTGTGCCCGACAGATTTTGCAAAATATTGGTGGCAATCAGCGGGATGAGGAAAAATAAAAAAGATTTCCATAAGGTCTGTTGGCTGTCGATGGGCCGATGTTGGGACATGTGCAATCCTGTGCTGTATTTTTTTTAAACTACGGATCTAACCTTAACAGGTCTGGATTAAAAAAGGCTTATTGATCAAGTAATTTCATTTGTTGTTTTGCAACCAGCCGTATTGGAGCCAAGCTTATACTTGACTCAGAATCTCGCCTGCTTGGCGGAGTGTTTGATCCTTTTTAGCAAAGCAAAAACGTATCAAACGTAAGCCTTCAGGGGGCTTTTGATAGAATGCTGATACAGGAATAGCCACAATTTTATGCTGTTCAGCCAAATATTGGCACATTTCGCTGTCATTGAGGTCGGGTCGAATTGCACTGTAATCGAGGTTTTGAAAATAAGTGCCTGTAGAAGGACGCCATTGAAAACGTGAGTTTTGCAGACCCGCATTAAATAAATCGCGTTTGGCTTGGTAAAAGCTCGCAAGTTCTGCAATATGCTCAGGATGCTTTTGCATAAAGTTGGCTAAGGCCATTTGTATCGGAGTCACACCGCAGAAATTGGTAAATTGATAAACCTGTCGAAATAATGCCATGAGAGCTTTAGAGGCAATACAGTAACCTGTTTTCCAACCTGTGACATGGAAGGTTTTACCAAAAGAGCCGACCACAAAACTGCGCTCACGAAGTTCTGGAAATGACAGTGCCGAATAATGGTGCTGGCCATCATAAATTAAATGTTCATAGACCTCATCTGATAGCACAATAATCTGTGTATCTTTAATCAAATCAATTAAGGCGAGCCAATCTGACTTTGCCCAAACTGCACCTGTAGGATTATGCGGTGTATTCACAATAATCATACGGGTTTTTGGGCCAATGGCTTGCTGCACAGCAGACCAATCGACTTCAAAGGTTGGGGTTTTTAGGTTGAGATGAATCGGAACACCACCAGCTAATTTTACGCTTGGAGCATAGCTGTCATAGCTGGGGTCAAAAATAATCACTTCATCACCAGCATGTACAATGGCTTGAATGGCACTGAATATGCCAATCGTTGCACCCGGTGTAATGGTCATTTCGGTGATAGGATCTAGACTCAATTGATCGCGCTGTTGAAATATTTTAAGCAACTGTTCACGCAGAGCAACAAGACCATCGCTAGGCGCATATTGATTAAATCCATCTTGCGTGGCCTGACTTAAAGCCTCTAAAAGCGCAGGCGGGGCTGGAAAGTCTGGAAAGCCTTGCGATAAATTGAGTGCATTTAAGCGCTGTGCCATTGCACTCATCACGCTAAAAATAGTCACGCCTTGTGCAGGAAGCTTGGATTCAATCTGGATCATGCCGATGACATTGATAAATAATAAGATAAGCCAGTTTAGCAGTGTACACCCATGGCTAAAAGCGGAATTAAAGATAATCTTATGCAGTAAAATATGGCCAGATGAGCGCTAAAAATTCAAATTAGCAAAAAATAACTAGACTAAAAAAACAGCATTTCATAGAATGCGCGCATAAATAAAATAATCAAAAATTAAAAATGCTCAAAACAATATATTCAATCATTGAGAATTTTGGTCTCAGTGTACAAAAGCGTGCGCTCCATATTTACTTTTCCAATGAAGTACTCAATCCCCAAGTCTTTATTCAACGTATCGATGGTGAACACCGTATTAACCAAGGCCTCAGTGCAAATTTACTGTGTCTATCAACCAACGCTCACATTCCATTAAAGCAGTTTATTGGCAGTCGTGTTGCGATAGACCAAGTAACGGACTTCGGACAACTCTACCGTACTACGGGCATTATTACTGCGGCCAGCCAAGGGCAAAGTGATGGAGCACTCACGGTTTATCAATTGACCTTAGAAGATGCGACGGCTTTATGGCACAAGCGCCGTAATAGTCGTGTCTTTATGAACAAAAGTGTACGTGACATTACGGAAATTCTGTTTAGTGAATGGCAACAAAAAAGTGCCTTATTTGCATCCAGCCTAAGTTTAAATTTAGAGGGTCTCAGTCGTGAATACGCCGTGCGCCCCTTTAGTATGCAAGCCAACGAGAGCGATTATGAATTTCTCACACGGCTATGGCGTAGCGAGGGCATGAATTGGCTTATTGATGAAAAAGAGCTGACTGTGCCTGTTTCAGTAAGTCCAATACAAGCGCAGGTCTTACGTTTAATTGATCATAATCAGGTGTTTGAAGTTTTAGCACGCCAGTCAATACGCTTTCATCGCAGTCATGCGACCGAGCGAATGGACACCATTACCAGTTTTGTTGCACAGCGGTTTTTACAATCTACAGCGGTACAAACACAGCGTTGGCAAGCGCAGTCTTTGGCACAAGATCAAAGTAATCCGCTGTTAAGTACACATGCTTATAGTGAACAACATGACAACGAAATGCTGAGTCTAGAACAAGTATGGACGCTGAGTTCGGCATGGACCAGCGATCTCAATGGTGAAGACCAGGCCACGCAATCAGGCCCAGCACAATTGGAACAAGCCAATTTACAACTCAACCAATATCAAGCATTAACGGCCAAATATTTTATTGCTCATAGTAGTGTACGTGATGCACAGGTGGGATATTGGTTTCGTTTAACAGATCATCCAGAAATTAATCAGCATGAAGGCTCAGATTGTGAGTTCTTAATTTTAGGCAAAAAATTTTATAACCAAAATAACTTGCCTAAAGATATTGAGATCCAGTTGGAAAGCCTATTAATCCGCAGTCGTTGGCAAGCATTGATTGAAGAACGCCAAGCCAATGAACTTTATGTCGTGCGCCGTACGATCGCGGTCGTGCCTGAGTATGATCCATTACAGCATCGCCCGATGGCTTATCCGCAACGTGCCAAAGTGGTTGGTCCAGAAGGAGAAAGTATTCATGTAGATGCATGGGGGCGAATTAAAGTTCGGTTTAACTTTACACGAACGGATGACCACAGCCATGACGGAGGTGCGGGCAGTAACGACAATGATACGGACTCTGCTTGGGTAGATGTGCTCACCCCATGGGCGGGTGAAGGCTATGGCGCACGCTTTCATCCACGGATTGGGGAAATCGTGGTAATTGACTTTTTTGAAGGGGATGTCGATCGGCCCTTTGTAGTGGGGCGTATTCATGAGGCAGAACGCCACCAGACTATGTTTGATGTCAAAGGTCAGCTACCAGATACCAAAAAGCTCAGTGGTATTCGTTCGCAAGAAGTTGGGGGAAGTGGTTTTAACCAACTGCGTTTTGATGACACGACTGGGCAAATTAGTACACAGCTACAAAGTAGCCATGCAGCAACGCAGTTAAATTTAGGTAATTTGAGCCATCCTAAAGATAAAGAACAAAGCTATGGTCGCGGTGAGGGTTTCGAATTACGCACGGATGCTTTTGGTGCTGTTCGAGCAGGTCGTGGCATGCTGATTAGTACCTATGCGCAAGAAAATGCAATAGCGGATCATTTAGAGGCAACCAAAGCTCAGGCCTTGCTGAGCCAAGGTCAGGAGAGTATGAAAATGCTCAGCAGTATTGCCGTGAAACAGCAAACTGATGCACTGAATGTCATTGGGCGATTACCTAAACTGATTCAGTCGCTAGAAATTAAAAGTACTTCAGATGCAGTAATCACCACGCTAAGTTTGTTTAAAGATAACTTGGTGCAAGATCCACTCAGCGCTTTAAAAAATTGCAAAGGTTTTATTCAGGATATTGGTGCGATTACCAAAGATGTGCAAGGCACTGTTAAGCAATTCAAAGCATATTTTGATGATGCTGAAGACGCTTTTGATAATTTGAAAGAGGTGATTCAAAACCTTGAAGATCATGGAACAGATCAGCTACAGGATCGGGTAAAAAATTTAAGAAGCCAGCTAAAAAATGATCCACTCAAGGTACTTAAAGAAGTGGGAAAAATTGTTGAGGATATAAAAATTAATCCTGATGAAATGATCATAGGGGGTGGATTTGGAAAACCCGAAATTTTTATGCCAACTCAAGCTTTAGAACATGTTAAAGGGTTCATGGAAAGTTATAGCCAGAACATAGAAAGCTCATCAGATCCAGAACAGCAGGAACAGGGTAAATTATTTAGGCAAGCTTTGATGTTATTGGCTTCACCTAATGGCATTGCAATGACAACACCTGAAGATATTGTATTGCAGGCTTCACAGGATATTGCCTTGAGCGCGCAAGGTTCTGTGAATATTAGTGCGCAGAAAAATATAGTGAGTCATGCACAAGACAAAATTAGTTTATTTGCAGCTCAGAGGGGATTGAGTGCTTATGCAGCCAAAGGAAAATTAGAGTTACAAGCACAGGATGATGCGCTTGAAGCCATTGCACGTAAAGTGATTAAACTGATTTCTACTGAAGATAAGATTGAAATAACCAGTCCGAAGGAAATAGTGCTGACGGCTGGTGGCTCACAACTGAAAATTAATGGCAGTGGAATATTTACGACAACAGGTGGCAAGTTTGAAAGTAAGGCTGGGCAACATAGTTTTGTGGGGGGAGAAACTATAAATGCACAGTTACCTAAATTAGCAAAGAATGGGATTTTTAGTCGGAGATTTGACTTTAAAGATCTAATTTCTCAAGAGTTATTAGAAAATGGGTTTAAATATAAAGTTATAAATAAAGATAAAAATACGGAATTTATAGGGATGCTTGACAAAGATGCACGTACTCAAAGAATCTTTAGTGATAATCCTGACAATATAGAAATAAGATTATTAGGAAAATCTGAGATTGATTCGGATAAATTAGTTCTTATTGAGGAAAATATTTCTCAGGATAAGTTAGATCATTTAAATGAAGCATGTTGTGGTGGTCATGATGATGAGCATAAGCATGATGCTGAAGAAATTGATGATAATAGCTTAGAAGCTGATTTTAAAAGTTTTGGAATTTAAAGGTAAGGTTATGAGAAAAATAATAAAAATTTTGGCTATTATTATGTTTTTAAATAGTTCTGCATTATATGCAGAAAGTTCGAAAGAATGTATGAGTTATTGGAATCTGCCAATTAAAAAGATAGAGGTACTTGAAGAAGTTGAATGTGAAGATATTTGGAATTTTGGTAAAGATAAAAGCAGTTTAAATCGTTTGCAAGTAGTTAATAACTTGAATCTAAAAACTAAAAATTCACAATGGTTATCAACGGGCCAGTGTCAAAAAATATCATATGATAAAAAAATATATAATATTTACAATACAGAGTACAAAGAATATGGGCACAATATTTGGTTAATATATGATGAAAAAAATGCTTTTGCATATTTTAGAAAAATAAATATTAAAGATCAATCAGTGGTTTTAAGTTGTAATGAGGTTGGTCAAAATAAAGAATTAAAATTTATACTTAATAGCTATTTAAAAAATAATACATCAGTCAGTATGGAAAAATATAAAGCTAATGATTGGTACAAAGAGTAATAATAATGAAAAAAACAATCACTTTTAAGGATGGGACTTCTAGGAATTTTGAAACTAATTTATCAGGTTTTATTGAAGCTGTTAGCTTTAAAGAATGCTCATCAGATTTATCGTTGTCATTAAATCATCCAGTAAATATTAAGTGTGCAAAAAAGATTAATGATGCTGGGTATTTAGGTTTATTTCAATGGGGAGAGTCTGCACTCTATGAGTTAGGATATTATTTGGGGGATAAAGGAATTTCTTATGAAGATATTAAAAATGTAAAGAGAGGATCTACTTTACATGAAAATTGGAAGGGGCAATTTGACTCTAATAATTGGTCAGGTAAGTGGTCAGGTAAAAAAAATATAAATTCAAAAGTTGAGTTTTTGAATAACCCTGAAATTCAGTATGGAGTCATAAAAGAATGGATTAATTATTTATGTAAACAGATTCGAAATAATAATTTAAATGAGCATTTTGGTAGGACAGTTCAAGGTGTAGAGGTCAATGAGTCTGGAGTTATTGCCGGAATGCATTTGGTTGGTATTGGAGGTTTAGGGGCTTTTTTAGGTGTTTCAAAATTTTCTGGTCATAAACAAACAGATGGCAATGGAACACATATTAAAAAATATATTCAAGACTTTGGTGGATTTGACCTAGAGCAGTGTTGCAATCGAAAAATATATATAAATTTGAAAGACAAAAATGAAAATGCATTAATAAATAAAGAAGTTACAGTTGTATCAATATATTCAGGAAAATCTTTCTCTGCTGAGACGAAGGTTCGAGTTAAAAGTGACGAAAAGGGTAGTCTCCCTGTAATTGTTAGGCATCCATCAACTGAGATTAAAATTGTAGCTGATGGTAAAGAATCTAATCCTATTATTCAAAAAGCTGATCAAAAACAAATTGCAACCTTAAAAGATTTTGATGTTTCAATGTTTCAAGCGAGTTTAGAAGAAAATAATACGCCACAATCAAAGCCTCAGTCTACAAAAACACCTCAAGAAGTAAGAAAAGAACAGAATTCATCTGAAGAAAAAAAAGAGGTAGTTACTGGAAATATAAAAGATGTGAGTTTTAATATTCAAATTGTAGAAGAGGATACAAGGAAAGCTATTTCTAATATGGGTTTTTACTTAATTTATAAAGGGAATATAAAAAAGCATACGGCTGATTCGTCAGGGACTAAAAAAGGGATAGTAGCTGAAGTAGGTGAAGATATTGAGGTTACAGTATCTGGAGCTGGTCAAACACAAAAAATACATCATTTAAAAGTTGAACAGTCTTTATCTAATCAAACTATTAAAATTAAATTACCTGTATGTTCTTTTAAAATCAATGTTAAAGAAAATAATAAAAATGTAACAAATACACTAGTGAGTATTTTCTATAGAAATAAGCAAATTTCGAAAAGAACAGATAGTAATGGAGATGTTAGTGTCAAAATGCTTTTGGGTTTTGTTTTTGGCTTTGGTATAAAAAATAAAGAGTTGGAAAAGCTTCGTGTTTTGAAAGGAATACCAATTAGGCATTTTAAAGTTAATGAAGGATTTGTAAAAGCTTCAAAGCTTTATGAAATTGCCGATCAAAAGCGTAAGGAAGCAGATGAACTTAAGAAAAAATCTGACCAAAAGCAACAACAAGATGCTCAGGAAAAAAAGGCAAAAGAACAGGCTGAAAAAGCAAAATTAGAAGCAGGAAAAAATCAGCCTATTCAAGATAATACATACACCGAAAATGGTGGTAAGCCACTTACAACTGCTAGCAATCAGTCTCCACCTACAAGTGATACGACACGTTATCATATTTACTATGATGGTAAGATTAAGCGTGAAAATAAGGCTGCTACTGGTTATGCAGAATTTATTTACTATGATCCAGCGGGAAGATTTTATAATTTAGGTAAGTCTCAATTTGTAGTGGCTGATAAATGGCAATCAAAAGGTGTTAAGGCAGGTGGTAATACATATTTGATTGATCAACGTAAACATAAATATTACAAAAGTGGATCTTTAGGTTATAAGTGGAATATTATTAGTGGTGATGGTCGGTATTATTTATCAGGATTATCAATGTCTGCAGTTCTTGGTGCTATGTGTAATTTGGGTTATGCCGAATATATCGGATCTGGATTTAGTTGTAGGGATGGTTCCCCAGGTGAAAGTGTAAGTCATTTGAATGGTATAAATGGTGATTTTAGATATATAGCTATTAATAATAGACATATGACAGAAGTAACATATACTTCTCATGATCATTTTGATTGGAATAAAAATGTCGCTTTTGTTGAAGAGTTATTTAAATTTGGCTATAAATTGTTTGGCTCACATCCAGTGAAAATTAAAAAAAATGCATTATTGCCTCATTCGCAGTCATGGAAGGATCATAATCATCATATTCACCTACATGACTTTTCTCCAAAAGTGGAAGATTTATAATGAAAAAAAAATCATTTTTTACTACAAGTTTTTTAATATACTTTTTATTAATAGCATGCACAGAAAAATCAAAGAGTGAAGTTGAAGTTATACGAAATGATAATGTAAATTCTATATTTACTGAAAATGGTTTTGGTGGAGTGGAAGTAAATCAAAGAATTAACGATGAATTTATTGAAATTGAAAATAGTAGAGTAGATAATTGTTTTTTTGCTAAAAATAGAAAAATAAAATCTGATGTAGATTTTCAAGTTCTTAATAATAAAATTTCAGTAATTTCTTCAAATCAACTCGGAGTTTCTACGAATCTAGGAATTAAAGTAGGGGATGAAGAAAGTAAAATTTATGAAAAATATAAGAATTCAGTGATTGATAAAAAAATAAATCCATATGGTGAATCTCAAAATGATTATTCAATTATTATTTGGAATCATGATAAAACAAAGGGTACACGGTATGATATCGAAAGCAAAAAAATTATAGGTATAAAAGTAGGTGATACTAACCTAACTTTAATGGAAGGTTGTGCTTAAACATTTTTAAATAAATAAAGCCGACTTTCGTCGGCTTTATTTATTTAACCTTCCAATACTTGTTCAAGCAACTCTTCACTCGGCGCAAAGTAATATGCGCCATCCATTGGTGTGACAAAGTGCAATAAGCGGTCATGAATGCCGTCGCCACTCGTACCAAACATACGGACTAACATACTATCGATGATGCTTAAATCATTGGTATATGCCACAAAGAATAGACCTTGATCGCCACGACCATCTCCGTAAGGTAAAGAGTGACGCAGAATAGCCAGCTCTTCCCCCTCGCCATCTTCCACCACTGTGCGAGATACATGTGAATTTTCAGGCTGTTCATTTTCATCTAACTCAATAGACTCGAGTTTAGTACGGCCAATCACATGCTCTTGCGCATCAACTTTCAGTTTTTTCCATTTCTCTAAATTATGTGCATAACGTTGTGCAAAGATAAAAGAACCATCTGCAAAGATACCTTTATCTTCACTCAGTAATGCTGTTTCAGCACGATCATCTGGAAATTGAGGGTTTTCAGTTCCATCAATAAAGCCCGTTAAATCACGGCCATCAAAATTACGGAAGCATACCCGCTCATCTAGTACTTCAACTTTATCTTGAATACCATCAAAGAATGCTTGGCTGAGTGCAAAGCAAATATCTGTGCGCTGTGCTGCAATATGAATAAACACATCTGCAGGTGAGCTTGGCATATTAAACGAACCCGCGATAGGATCGAGCTGTGTAAACCCAACAGGTGTTTGCGTATAAAGCTGTGCCCAAAGTTCAGGGCCAAAAGCGACAGCTGTTTTAATCTCTGACTGAGGATGCTGAGTGATAAGTCGGTCACGAGTAGCAAATAAATCGTTGAGTTTTTCTTTTAATTCTTCAATGCTTAAATCATTTAAACGAAGAACAATAAAACGCGCATGATCTGATGGTAGCGGTAAAATAACAGATTGAGCGGTCATGCATGGCTCCTAAAATTTTGAATTTTTGCGTAGCTGATTCTATTGTGCCTTATCAACCGTGGAGAGGGTAGCTTAAAAGCGTATTTTTATTGCTCAAGAAGAAACCCTTGAAAACTGTAAATGTCATATAATTGTTTCACTTTTCAAAATAGTATATCAAACCATGTCCTTCCAAATTTGGCTGGCCTTTATGCTGGCATGTTGGGTCATTAGTATTTCTCCGGGTGCAGGTGCAATCGCCTCGATGTCGAGCGGTCTGAATTACGGCTTTAAACATGGCTATTGGAATGCACTAGGCTTACAGTTGGCTCTATTATTGCAAATTTGCATTGTGGCTGCTGGGGCAGGGGTACTGTTTGCGACGACGCCTTGGGCATTTCTTATTGTGAAATGGTTTGGTGTTTTGTATTTGCTCTATTTGGCTTATTTACAGTGGACAGCACCTGCACAGTCGATTGATATTCAAAATAATTTACCCAATAAATCTCGCGCTAAGTTAGTTATGTATGGCTTTTTGGTTAACATGAGTAATCCCAAAGCGATTGTTTTTTTATTGGCTGTCTTACCGCAGTTTTTAGACTTAAGCCAACCACAGTGGCCACAATATGTGATTATGGCGCTGACTATGATTAGCATCGATTTGATCGTGATGGCGGGTTATACAGGTTTAGCAGCTAAAGTACTCAGATTACTAAAATCATCGAAACAGCAAAAGTATATGAATCGCACTTTTGCAGTGTTATTTGCCTGCGCAGCCAGCTTATTGAGTTTGGTACATCAGTGATATTACAATGAGATACGTTACGCTCGACACCTATTTTGTGGGCTAAATCAATCGACTGAATAATTAAAAAAGAGTACGAAAATGTCTACAACTTTATGGGTTTTGATTTACATCTTACATTGTGTTGTAACGAAGTGGATTATCTCATGGGGCGGAGCAAGATATATTCAGGGCTGGAAAACATGGTTTTTCTTTGGCTCCTCTCAATCTGAAGAGTGGAGCAAAGATCAAGTGATTATGATGGCATGGTTCTTTTGGATTGGCTTTTCAATCTTATTTTTAATTGGACTATTTAATCCAGAGTTTCGCTTTTATAGATTAAAAAATAACTTTTAAAATACTGAAGTTATTCTGCTAGATCATATTTGGTTTGTTCTAAGAGCATATAAATCATATCTAATTCAGGGCAGTCATATCCCATGCTGGTTAAAGCTGCGGTAATTTGCCCGCGGTGATGTGTCGCATGATTGAAGACATGTAACAATGTAGCACCAAAAGGCACCGAAATCTGTTGACCCGTAGAGCTTTGATAATGAAAGGCTTGACCAAGCAAAACTGGGTCTAAGTGCTGAAGATACGCCTGCCAATGAAAAGACTTTTGCACTAATGTTTGGGTCAGCACATAGCGATCCTTTTCAATAATGCTATCTAATGCAATTTTGGGTGAATAGCCTAGACTAAAGCGCGAAAACCATAAGATATGTTCACCCAGTAATAGATGATTGAGAGTACCAAAAATACTTTTAAAAAATAGACCATTATCTTTATGAAAATCTTCATCTGAAATTTGATCTAAGCATTCGGTTAAGCGCTTTGTGGCCCAAGTATTATAACGAGCGAATAACTGAAAATTGGCAATGTCCATTATTTAGCTAAATTTCTTATTTTGAATACATAGAGTTATAACCTTTATATAGCTATAAAAAAACTGCCAGAAGGCAGTTTTTTTATAATTGAGAGTTAGGCCATTTTTTTAATTTTTTGTAGGGTAAAAATCAGTGCAAACAATATCGACATGGTCAGGACAATACTGAGGCCTGTAGAGGTATTTAAACCAGCACTTGACCACAGTCCAACCGTGACCCCAACTTGTGCAATCAAAAATGCCCAAATCACCATTTGCTTAGGTGAGTTTGCAAGTAAGCGTGCTGTAAGGGCTGGAATCACTAGAAGTGCGCCCATCAATAAAGAACCTACAGCGCGTAGTGCCAATACGGTAAATAAAGCCAGTAACATCATAAAAATTAAACGTTGCCATTTGGCATTCACACCTTCACTCACAGCCATGTCTGGGTCAATCGCAATTTGAATTTGCGCTTGCCAGTGACGATACAGCACAGCGAGTGCCAGCGAAATGACGACCGCAAACATAGGCAGGTCTGACCAACCAATGGTGAGCAGATCACCAAATAAGTAGCTGAGTAATTCAGGTCTTAAACTTGGTAAGTGCTGAATCAGCATCAAGCCTGAACAGAGCAATGTCGCAGAGCATAGCGCCAGTAGAGCATCATTGGGTAAACGCGGATCATGTAACACCCACAAAATCCCCACTAACATAATGGCCAATAACGCTACACCGACCCAGAGAGGTAAGCTTAGTGCGCCTGCAATTGCAACACCGAGTAAAGTACCATGTGCCATCGTGTCTGCAAAAAACGACATGCGACGCCACAGCATTAAACAGCCTAAAGGGGCAGTTAAAAATACCAAGAGTGTGCCCATAATCCATGCGGGTAAAAGCAGTTGTAGCCATTCCATCATGGGTTAAGCCTCTGGTTCTGGATGAATATGCGGACGGGCGTCGTGCTGACATGGCGTTGCCGCATCACCATGTGCGCAATGATCATGGTGGTGTTGATAGAACACGCGGTTATTGCCAAAGATCGCTTGATACTCAGGATGTTGCTGCACATTTTCAGGCAGACCACTACAGCAAATATGCTTGTTTAAACAGACAACGCGATGTGTACCTTGCATCACCCATTGCAAATCATGTGAGACCATCAACACTGCACAGCCATATTTTGCAGGTAAACTGCGCACATAATCATACAGCTCTGCCTCAGATTGAATGTCTAAGCCTTGCATAGGTTCATCTAAAACCAACACATCAGGGCGACGTAATAGTGCGCGTGCGAGTAATACGCGTTGACGTTCTCCACCCGACAGCTGTTGCACTTTGGACTGCTGTAACTTGGCAATGCCCGTGTCTCGAATAATCTCTTGCTTAGTTGCGCTATCGCATTTTTCTAAAGAAAGTAGATCGCAAACACGTAAGGGGAGGCTATGTGAGGGATTAAACTTTTGGGGTACGTAGGAAAACTTTAACTTCGGCTGCGTAATAATTTTGCCTGAGTTTGGTTTGGTAATACCTAAAAGTACTTTAATTAAGGTCGATTTTCCTGCGCCATTGGGACCAATTAAGGTCACAATTTCACCTTGATGTAAGGTGAAATCGACATGTTTTAAAATATCGCGTTCATCAATGCGAACAGAAACTTGATTGAGCTCTGCCAGAATAGCTGGGTTTAATGTTGTAGACGACACTGCTGACAAAGTCCTGAAATTTCAATAATGCTGTGATGAGCAGTAAATTCGTCCGATGCTGACAGTTGCTCTAATTGGTGAAGTAACCCTTGTGCAGATGCTTCTTTCACCACCTTACATTGGGTACAAATTAAAAAAGCAGCTTGATGGCCTTCACGTGGGTGACAGCAGGGAATATAGGCATTAATCGACGTAAGACGATGAATTAAGCCTTTTTCTAATAAAAAATCTAAGGTGCGATAAACCGTTGGTGGGGCTGCTGGTCGATCTGATTCACTTTTAATTTTGGCCAATAAATCATAAGCGCCCATTGGTGCAGTCGCATTTAAAATCAGTTCCAACACTTCCTTACGCAAAGGGGTGAGGCGTGCACCAGTAGACGCACATAATTGTTCAGCTTCAGCCAGACGTTGTGCAACGTTATGGTGGTCATGAACGCCATGTAGTGCATTGTGATGTTCGTGTGAACAAGTGCTCATAGCTACCCTCAAGTGCAAAACTGAAAATTTAAAAAGACATTAAATCTTAACATGAAGCGCATCAACTTACGATCAGGCATAGGTATTTTTGCAATTCTGTTATATTATAACACTTCTGATTTTGTCTGGTCTCCCTCATGTCCCGTTTCCTTGCATTTTGTGCAGTTGCACTCTTTAGTTCGATGAGCTGGGCTCAAGGCCTAGTGGTCTCAACACATCCAATCTATTTGATTGCAAAGGAAGTCACACAAGGCATAGAGGAGCCAACTTTACTCTTAGAAAATCAAACAGGTCATGATGTAAGCTTAACGCCAGCACACCGTAAAATTGTGCAAGATGCAGAATTGGTAATTTGGCTGGGCAAAGCGCACGAAGCCCCATTAGAGAAATTGCTCTCTAATAATGAAAAAAGTATTGCAATACTCGATTCAGGAATTGTGACTACTTTTCCGCTACGAAACCCAAGAGGGCAGGCCTTAGCCAATACTATTGATACGCATGTTTGGTTAGAGCCAAATAACGCTGTACGTATAGGCTTTTTTATTGCAGCACTACGTTCACAGCAGAAGCCTGCCAATCGCGAAAAATATTGGGCCAATGCTCGAAATTTTGCCCACGAAATGCTTTTAAATGCGCAACGATTAAACAAAAGTTCTAAGGCACAGCCTTATTGGGCCTATCATGATGCCTATCAATACCTTGAACGCTCACTTAATTTAAAATTTTCTGGTGCGATGACGGATGATCCGCATATCGCACCAACGCTTGCACAAATCAAGTTTTTGAATGACAGCCGACCACAAAGCAAAATGTGCCTGTTGGCGGAAGCGCACGCCAGTAAAAATCAATACCAAAAGCTGGGTGCGACTGTGTTTGAGGCTGTGGACGAAAGCATGGCGGGTCAAGATGATTTCTTGGTTGCATGGAAACAATTGGCAGAACAAACTCAAAATTGTGTGTTAAATGCGCGAAAATGATGCAAAAAATAATCAGTTATTGATTAGATTAAAAGCGGTTTATTGATTGAAAAAAACCAGACTTAGGTCGGGAAAAGATTGCATGTTCAAGGGTGTAACTCTATAATGCCTGCGATTAAAAATAATCATCAGCTAAACTTGTCAAGCATAATTGCTGTGAGTGTACAAAAATGAGCCGAACTAGTCGCTTGATTGATCGACGATTAGCGAAAGCTTTAGTCATCTTGCAAGCAGTAATGATTCCTGTTTCAGCCTTGATTGGGTGGGTCCTCAAAGACTCTACTGCGGCATTGAGTGCAGCCTTGGGTGCACTGGTCTGCTGGCTGGCAAGTTGCTACTTTACGTGGCAGTCCTTTAGAGCCGCCGGCGCCCGCGCAACCAAGCAGGTGCTGTCCAACATGTATCGTGGCATGATGGGCAAGTTTGCAATAGTGATTGTTGGATTCATTTTGATTTTGAGCAATGTAAAGCCACTGTCACCGGCTGCGTTGTTTTGTGGTTTTATCCTCGTTCAAGCCATGTCGTGGGTTGCGCCTTTTTGGGCGTCACGTCTACAGAAACGAGTTTAAGCGCAGTAGAAATTGAAAAGTTTTTTCAGGAATTAACGAGATATCAGGCAGCACGCGATATTCGTTACTTCCATTAGTTTTTTGACATTGACCAGGTGTGATTTATGGCTGCTGAAGAACATGCCCTTACTTCGACCGAGTATATCAAGCACCACTTGACCAATATGACCTATGGCAAAATGCCAGACGGTACATGGAAGTTGGCTGAGTCTGGCGCTGAAGCTCAACAGATGGGGTTCACTGCTATTCACTTGGATTCAATGGGTTGGTCAATCGGCCTTGGTATTATTTTCTGTTTGTTGTTCTGGGTTGTAGCGAAAGCTGCAAACGCTGGTGTTCCAACCAAGTTCCAGTCTGCAATCGAAATGATTATCGAGTTTGTTGACTCAAGTGTCCGCGACACATTCCATGGCAAATCACGTTTGATTGCGCCTTTAGCTTTGACCATCTTCGTGTGGATTTTCCTCATGAACTTGATGGACTTGATCCCTGTTGACTGGATTCCTTATACAGCTCAACTGATCGGCGCGAATGTGTTTGGTATGGACCCTCACCACGTTTACTTCAAAATCGTTCCATCTACTGATCCTAACATTACCCTTGGTATGGCATTATCAGTATTTGCGTTAACTATTTTCTATAGTATCCGTGAAAAAGGTCTAGTCGGATTTGGTGCAGAATTTGCGCTTAACCCATTTAACCCAAGTAACCCAGTTTTAAAAGCTATCCTGATTCCAGTAAACATTTTACTTGAATTAGTAACTTTTATTGCACGTCCAATCTCATTGGCTCTTCGACTGTTCGGTAACATGTATGCAGGTGAGTTAATCTTCATCTTAATCGCATTACTACCGTTCTGGATCCAGTGGGCGTTGTCTGTGCCTTGGGCGATCTTCCATATTCTCGTTATTACGTTACAAGCATTCATTTTCATGATGTTGACTATCGTATATATGAGTATGGCTAGCGAAAAGCATTAATGGTATTGCCTGACTATCGAAGATAGTTAGGCGCACAATTTTTTATTTTAATTTGGTATAAACCTAACCTCTGAGGAATTATCATGGAACTCACTTTAGGTCTAGTTGCAATTGCATCTGCTATCTTGATCGCTTTTGGTGCTTTAGGTACTGCGATTGGTTTTGGTCTTCTAGGCGGCCGTTTCTTAGAAGCTGTTGCTCGTCAACCAGAATTGGCTCCACAACTTCAAACTCGTATGTTCTTAATCGCGGGTCTTCTTGATGCTGTGCCTATGATCGGTGTTGGTATTGGCTTGTTCTTCATCTTCGCTAATCCATTTGTAGGTTAATCAGCTTAATTCCTAAATTAAACTATTGAGGAATAGCAATGAATATCAACCTCACATTGATTGGCCAAGCGATTGCATTTGCGATTTTTGTCGCATTCTGCATGAAGTTTGTATGGCCACCACTAATCAATGCGATTAGTGAGCGTCAGCGTAAAATCGCTGATGGCTTAAATGCTGCTGAAAAAGCGAAAGCTGATCTTGCGGATGCGCAAGCTCAAGTAAAAGCTGAATTAGACGCGGCTAAAGCACAAGCGGCTCAATTGATCGAACAAGCGAACCGTCGCGCTGCGCAATTGGTAGAAGAAGCTCGCACTCAAGCATCTGCTGAAGGTGAACGTATTCGTCAACAAGCTAAAGAAGCTGTTGATACAGATATCAATGCTGCACGCGAAGAATTACGTCAACATGTTGCTGCTCTTGCAGTTTCTGGTGCAGAGAAAATTCTGAACCAACAAGTTGATGCAGAAGCTCACAATGCCATGCTGACTCAGCTGGCTGCTAAACTTTAAGAGAGGCAGATTATGGCTGAACTCTTGACGTTGGCACGCCCATATGCAAAAGCAGCATTTGCTTACGCATCTGAGCAAAATGCAGCTGACTCATGGTCAACTGCGCTTGAATTGCTCAGTGCTACAGTACAAGACGAAGCATTTTCAGCTTACTTAAATCGTCCTGAGCTTACTCCTGCAGAGCAGGTGTCTGTTTTGGCAAAAGTTTTAGGTGAAGACCAAACTGCAGCAGTGTCAAACTTTTTGACATTGCTTGCTGAAAACAACCGTTTGGTACTTCTTCCTGAGATTGCTGCGGAATTTGAACAGCTCAAATCACAGAATAACAATACTGTGGATGTTGTGATTGAATCAGCATTCCCATTGACTTCTGTACAGGAACAATTACTTACACATGCATTAGAGAAGAAATTCGAAGCTGCAGTAAATGTAACTGTTGAAGTAAAACCAGAGTTAATTGCTGGTGTAGTTATTCGTGCAGGCGACCAAGTGATAGATGATTCTGCGCTTAATAAGCTTGAAAAAATGCGGACTCGTCTTCTAGCGTAATTATTTTAAAAATTACTGCGTAAGAAGACTGAACTTACATAAAGATTGAGGTATAGCGCAATGCAACAACTGAATCCATCCGAGATCAGTGCGCTCATTAAACAGCGTATCGGCGATCTGGACACCAGCGCAACCGCTAAAAACGAAGGTACCATTGTTATGGTATCTGACGGTATTGTGCGCATTCACGGTCTTGCTGATGCAATGTACGGTGAAATGATCGAATTCGACGGCGGCCTTTACGGTATGGCACTGAACCTAGAACAGGATTCAGTGGGCGTCGTTGTTTTAGGTAACTACTTAAGCCTTCAAGAAGGTCAAAAAGCTCGTTGCACAGGTCGTGTATTAGAAGTTCCGGTTGGTCCAGAACTTTTAGGCCGTGTAGTAGATGCTTTGGGTAACCCAATTGACGGTAAAGGCCCTATCGATGCTAAATTAACTGATGCTGTTGAAAAAGTAGCACCAGGCGTAATTTGGCGTCAATCAGTGGATGAACCTGTACAAACTGGTTATAAATCAGTAGATACAATGATTCCAGTAGGCCGTGGTCAACGTGAGTTGATCATTGGTGACCGTCAAACTGGTAAAACAGCGATGGCGATCGATGCGATTATCGCTCAGAAAAACTCTGGCATTAAATGTGTATACGTAGCAGTTGGTCAAAAACAATCAACTATCGCTAACGTTGTACGCAAGCTAGAAGAAACTGGCGCTATGGCGTATACAACTGTTGTAGCAGCAGCGGCAGCGGATCCAGCAGCAATGCTTTTCCTTGCTCCGTACTCAGGCTGTACAATGGGCGAATACTTCCGTGATCGCGGTGAAGACGCTTTGATTATTTACGATGATTTGTCTAAGCAAGCTGTTGCTTACCGTCAAATTTCATTGTTATTACGTCGTCCACCAGGTCGTGAAGCTTACCCAGGTGACGTATTCTATCTTCACTCTCGTCTTCTTGAACGTGCTTCGCGCGTTTCTGCTGACTACGTTGAGAAATTCACGAATGGTGAAGTTAAAGGCCAAACTGGTTCTTTGACTGCATTGCCAATCATTGAAACTCAAGCGGGTGACGTATCTGCATTCGTACCAACGAACGTAATTTCGATTACTGATGGTCAGATCTTCCTTGAAACATCATTATTCAACGCAGGTATTCGTCCTGCTGTGAACGCGGGTATCTCTGTATCTCGTGTTGGTGGTTCTGCGCAAACTAAGATCATCAAAAAATTGTCTGGTGGTATCCGTACCGCTTTGGCTCAATATCGTGAATTAGCAGCGTTTGCTCAGTTTGCTTCTGACCTTGATGAAGCAACTCGTAAGCAATTAGAACACGGTCAACGCGTAACTGAATTAATGAAGCAAAAACAATATGCTCCATATTCAATCGCTGACCAAGCTGTTTCAATTTATGCATCTAACGAAGGCTACATGGCTGACGTAGAAGTGAAGAAAATCGTTGCATTTGATGCTGCGCTTATTTCTTACTTCCGTTCAGAAAATGCTGCTTTGATGCAAAAAATTGACGAGACTGGCGCATTCGATAAAGAAATCGAAGCGGCAATCAAAGCTGGTGTTGAAAGCTTCAAAGCGACTCAAACTTACTAAGTTCAACTGTGTTGAATTTAGTGTTGGTTTGGTTCACGGATCAACCTTCGGAAGCTCGAAAGGGCTTTCGAATACTAGGTTAAGCGTATGGCAAATTTAAAAGAAATTCGCGCCAAAGTAGCTAGTATCAAAAGCACGCAGAAAATTACTCGCGCGATGCAGATGGTAGCAGCTTCTAAGATGCGTCGTGCGCAAGAGCGCATGGCTCAAGGCCGTCCGTATGCCGAAAATATGCACCGTGTAATTGCTCATTTGGTTCAAGCGAATCCTGAATACAAACACCGTTATATGGTTGAACGCCCTGTTAAGCGCGTTGGCTATATTATCGTGTCTTCAGATCGTGGCCTTGCTGGTGGTTTGAACATTAACTTGTTCAAGAAAGTGGTAAAACACGTTCAACAGCAACAAGAGCAGTCAATTGAAGTTCAATTTGCTTTGATTGGTCAAAAAGCGGTTTCGTTTTTTAAAAACTACGGCGGTAAAGTGCTGGGTGCAACTACAAACGTAGGTGACGCGCCAGCGCTTGAACAGTTAACTGGTTCTGTACAAGTGATGTTGGATGCTTTTGATAAAGGCGAGTTAGATCGTATTTATCTAGTGTCAAACGGCTTTGTCAATGCCATGACTCAAAATCAAAAAATCGAACAGCTTGTTCCTTTAGCAGCTGCTGAGGAAAGCGAAGGTCTAAACCGTCAATACGGTTGGGACTACTTATATGAACCAGAAGCAGAAGAACTGCTCAATGGTTTATTGGTTCGCTATATTGAGTCTATGGTTTATCAAGGCGTGATTGAAAACATCGCGTGTGAGCAGTCTGCGCGTATGGTTGCAATGAAAGCTGCAACTGATAACGCGGGTGACCTCATTAAGAGCCTGCAACTTATTTATAACAAGCTGCGTCAAGCCGCGATTACTCAGGAAATTTCTGAGATCGTTGGTGGTGCCGCTGCCGTTTAACATTATTTTGAATTGAGGAGACAGCAATGAGTAGCGGTCGTATCATTCAGATCATCGGCGCGGTTATCGACGTCGAGTTTGAACGCAACAGCGTTCCTAAGATCTATGACGCTCTTCACGTTGATGGAACTGAAACTACTTTAGAAGTTCAGCAACAACTTGGTGATGGCGTAGTTCGTACTATTGCAATGGGTTCTACTGAAGGCCTTAAGCGTGGTTTGAACGTAACTAATACTGGCGCGCCTATCTCTGTACCTGTAGGTACTGCATGTTTAGGCCGTATCATGGACGTTCTTGGTCGCCCTATCGACGAAGCTGGTCCTGTTGGTACTGAAGCTCGTTTGCCAATTCACCGTCAAGCGCCTTCTTATGCAGAACAAGCTGCTTCTACTGACCTTTTAGAAACTGGTATTAAAGTCATTGACTTACTTTGCCCGTTCGCTAAAGGTGGTAAAGTTGGTCTGTTCGGTGGTGCCGGTGTTGGTAAAACTGTAAACATGATGGAGTTGATCAACAACATCGCTAAAGCTCACTCAGGTTTATCTGTGTTTGCTGGTGTTGGTGAACGTACTCGTGAAGGTAACGACTTCTATCACGAAATGAAAGACTCAAACGTTCTAGACAAAGTAGCAATGGTCTACGGTCAGATGAACGAGCCACCAGGTAACCGTTTACGCGTAGCGTTGACTGGTTTGACTATGGCTGAGTACTTCCGTGACGAGAAAGACGAAAACGGTAAAGGCCGTGACGTACTATTGTTCGTAGACAACATCTACCGTTATACACTAGCGGGTACTGAAGTATCAGCACTTCTAGGTCGTATGCCATCTGCAGTAGGTTACCAACCGACTCTTGCAGAAGAGATGGGTGTTCTTCAAGAACGTATTACATCGACTAAGTCTGGTTCTATTACGTCAATCCAAGCGGTATACGTACCTGCCGATGACTTAACAGATCCATCGCCTGCAACTACGTTCGCTCACTTGGACGCAACTGTTGTATTGAGCCGTGACATCGCATCTTCTGGTATTTACCCAGCGATCGATCCACTTGACTCAACTTCACGTCAGTTAGATCCACTTGTAGTAGGTGCTGAGCATTACGAAATCGCTCGTTCAGTTCAAAACGTTCTTCAACGTTATAAAGAATTGAAAGACATTATCGCAATTCTTGGTATGGACGAATTGGCTGAAGAAGACAAACTTACTGTATACCGTGCACGTAAGATCCAACGTTTCTTCTCTCAACCGTTCCACGTAGCTGAAGTGTTTACTGGTGCTCCTGGTAAACTTGTACCGCTTAAAGAAACAATTCGTGGCTTTAAAGGTCTTCTAGCTGGTGAATACGATCACATCCCAGAACAAGCGTTCTACATGGTTGGTGGTATTGACGAAGTTATTGCTAAAGCTGAGAAACTTTAATTAGTTACCTAATTTAGGAGATTCTCATGTCAACTATGCAATGTGACGTTGTAAGTGTAAAAGAGTCTTTATACTCTGGCACTGTAACTATGCTAATTGCTAAAGGTGCTGGTGGTGAGTTGGGTATTATGCCTGGCCACGCGCCACTAGTAACTTTGCTTAAGCCGGGCGCGATCCGCGTTCTGCTTGAAAATGGTACAGAAGAATTAATCTATGTATCAGGTGGTGTACTTGAGGTTCAACCGCATGTCGTTACGGTTCTTGCAGATACTGCAGTCCGTGCCGAAAACTTAGATGAAGCTGCAATTATTGAAGCACGTAAAAATGCTGAACAATTGTTAGCAAATCAAAAGAGCGATTTGGACGCTGCTGCTGCTTTGGCTGCTCTTGCAGAAACTGCTGCTCAGTTGGAAACCATCCGCAAAATCAAAAACCGCGCTCAATAAGAGACGGTTTGAGATTGAAAAACCACCCGAAAGGGTGGTTTTTTTATATAAAATTTAAGAAAAAGGAGGGAATATGAGAGTTTATGTAGATAAAAATAGTAATGTAGTAGTAAATGAGACAGAAATATTTGATCAATGCCTTTGTATAAAATGTAAAATTGAAATCAAACAGAATGTTATTGTTAATATTGCAAATAGTGAAAACTATGGAGATTTTCAACTTTACAAGAATTATAAAATTTTAAAGTGTATTAATTGTGATTCAATTACTTATAAAAACGAAGTTGTTAATTCAGAAGAGGTTTTTCAAATAGGTGAGGAGTATGACGGCACTCCTATTTATGAAGATAATGCACAAATTCAATTATATCCAATACGAGATGAAGAAACAGCTTTTTCAAAAGAGTTTGAAAAAATTTTGCCTAAAGAAATTTATTTGACGTATGAAGAAGTAATTATTGCTTTAAATAATAAGATGCCTTTATTAACAGCATTAGGTTTAAGAACACTTTTGGAACAAATAATTAAGTATTTTGGAAACTCTGATGATTTGGGGGTTATTTTAAATCAGTTTGAACAAGATGGGTTTATCTCAACTAAGCAAAGAGGGTTACTTGATGATATACGTTATTTAGGTAATGATGCAGCACATCGAGCTGACAGTAAGTCGAGAAAAGATCTAATTCTCCATTTGAAGGTTTTAGAAAATTTGATTCATCAACTTTTTGTATATTATAAATTGGAGGATGGTGTCTCAAAAAAGTAGTAAAGGGTATTAGATTAAAACGATCTCCAAGACACCCTATACCCATAGTACGAGAAACGACACATAAAAGAAAACCCAAAAAAATACTTTAAGTATTTAAAATTGAGGAGTAATGAAAATACCTTATTTTTATTAATTTAAATTAAGGATGTGCTATCTAAAGTTGTATGTATTTTATCCATAATTTTTCTTAATCTATCACAATATTATTTGCTGGTTTCAATTCTATGCACCTCATTGCCTATGAACCACATTTTTGGGAACTTTATCGCGACGACACTCATTATTATCTCAGTATTGCGGTGGATATGAGCTCCGTGGTGTCCTGCTGGGATTTAGTTCTAAACCAAGATGAAGTACAAGCGTATGAACATCGTGGTCGTGCGAGTATTCAGGAATTAGCAAAGCTAATGATTGAGCAAGCCTACAAAGGCGATTTCAGCAATATGGAAAGCCGTTTAGCGAAACCGTATGAGCGCCATGCCATGCAAAGCGCATATAAAACTTGGCAGGACAGCCAAAAAGTAGATTAATCTAATATCGGTAAAATAGAAAACTCACCTTGAGCGATAATTTTGACTTTAAAAATTTCCGTAAAGCCTTCATTGCACTGTGGAACTTGAATTTTTTTATAGGTTGCTCGGACGCCAGCTTCAGGAATATTGGCTTTACCTTGGCGCAGACGGTTACGCGCTAAAGTACTATCCAAATCCGTTTCAAAATAATAAGCAATCACTTCAAACCCTGCATCAATTGCACGTTGAATATAGCGTGCCCGAGATTCACGGTCGGGGTTGGTATTGTCGATCACTAGTTTAGTTTTTGAGGCCAAAGCAGCTTCAAATAATATATTTTCACGATGACGTGTTTTTAACATATCCAAATTTAGGCGCAAATGAGTGGTATAAAAATACTGTTTATAGAACGTCGATTTGCCTGAAGCCTGAACGCCAGAAAAAATAATCAGTTGCATGTAAATTTATACTTATCATGGGTTTGAAACATCATTAAAGCATGTCGCCATGTATTCAGCAATTTTCCAAATAACCCAGTGATATGTTGCTTAATTAATGTAGGAATCAGCTACAATTTGCGTCATTGACCACTTTATAACGAAGAATAAAACCATGCAGCAGATCCAAGGTGTATCGCTAAAAAAATTTCCAAACAGTGAATTGGAATATCTGTCTATTTCTAATCAATATTGCGATGCCAAAATTGCCTTACAGGGCGGGCAGATTCTCGAATTTTATTCCAAAGTGGCGCAGCGTCCATTACTTTGGTTGTCGGACTTAAATGGCTATCAAGCAGAAAAAGCGATTCGAGGCGGTATTCCACTGTGCTTTCCTTGGTTTGGTGCACATGCTTCACAAGCGGATTTACCTGCACATGGTTTTGCGCGAAATTTGATTTGGCACTGTGACCAAATTAAGCAAGATGAGACAGGTCATTATATTCATTTGAGCTTAACTGACAGTGAAAAGACAAGAAAATATTGGAATTATGCATTTAACTTACAAATGAAGATTCACTGTGGAAAGAATTTAGAGTTAATATTTAAATTGCAAAATACAGATGAAAAAAGTTTTGAGTTTGGTTTTGCATGGCATAGTTATTTCCCAGCACATACGATGCAGGCAAGAATTATAGGCCTGAATGGACTCGATTATATTGATCAGTTGGATCAAAATAAAATTAAGCAACAGGCAGAAGCTGAAATTACATTTGATGCAGAATTAGATCGAATTTATTCGCATACGGCAGGGCAGTTTGTATTACAACAAGGCAATGAACAATCTATTTGCATTGCAAGTTCTGCAAAAAGCGCAGTCATTTGGAATCCTTGGGTTGATAAAGCAAAACGTATGGCCGATGTGGCAGATGAGGCATGGCGTGATTTTGTCTGTGTTGAATGTGGTCAGATTGCATCCGCAACCCAAAGTTTAAATGCTGGTGACAGTATTCAGTTTGAACTTAAAATCAGAGATGAATCATAAAATAAGAGCCAAAACTATTGGGTCTATTTGGTTTAATTATATAAGATCTTTGCTTGTGATATGACCTTGATGATTTTGTCATCTAGGTCATTTTACCTACTGATCGCATGTTAATGATTTAAATAAAATAGAATAACAATATGAAAATATCTACTTGTAAATTTTTAATTAGCTTGGTGATTTGTGCTTTATTGAGTGCTTGTCAAACTGCGCAGTATGTAACAAAACCAAATTATCCAACTGAAGCATCTTTGGTGGCCAACGCCTATGAAAATGGGCTGAGTGCAGAGTTAGATTTGCCTTATTTGCAAGCTTACTTTAACTTAAAGCAAGCCTACCAACGTTGCGTGGCATTTAGCACAGACCAAACTTTAGTATTTACAGATAATCGCTTAGAGCAAGAGATTGAATTAGGAACACTATTTGCCAAAACAGAGCATGGTGAGTTTCTACAAAAAACCTTGGTTGAAGGCTTAGGGCAAAATAAAACCCGTATCAGTCTATTTTTGCCCAAACAATATAAGTTTGCCAAACAGCGTTTTAAGCAGGATGTATTACGGGCTTTAGGTCAAGATTCAGCCTGTAATTTGGGGGTGGTCATTCCCATTGAAAGTTAAGAACTTGGTTGTTCTGGAAACTCCTGACGTTGCCCACCCTCATAACTGGCAAATCTGACTTGCTCACGTGCGAACACTGGCGCTGGGCTTGGCCAAGGCCATTCACCAAAATGAGTTGCACGGTAACGGCGAAATGCATCGTCTAACTCTTGATTGGTATTTAATACAAAGGGGCCACGCATTGCGACGGGCGCACCAATAGGTTCACCTTCAAGCCATAAAATTCGCGCTTCTGTCTCACCTGCTTGGAGTTGAATATCCACATCGGGTCTCAGCTCAGCCAAATGCTTATGCTGAATGTTGGTTTCTGCTAACTCGAGTGTGTCACCTTGATAAAAATAGGCAAATCGCGTTGCTGTCGCCGTTGTGGCTGGAATGCTGAGTGTGGCATGGGGAGCTAGAGTGATGAGATAAATATTGACTTTGTTTTCTGGTGTAGCTGCCCATGAATGTGGTGGTCGTGCAATGGCTTGAGTGCCTTGATATTGCCCTGAAATCACACGAATATCAGCTTCATGACCTTGAGCATCTTTTACATTTACATGCGGGATATGCTCACGCCAAAACATTTTATAGTCCGCAGGTTGTTGCTTTTGTTCAGGGGATGAATTAAACCAAATTTGAAATAATTCAAAGGGATTTTCACGATCTTCATTGAGTAGCGGAAACATCTCGCAATGCTCAACGCCATTGCCGGTACTCAGCCATTGCACATCGCCAGCACCATATCGACCGCCATTCCCCAGCGAATCAAAATGATCCACAATCCCTTGTTCGACCAAGGTAATAGTTTCAAAGCCTGTATGGGGATGCTCAGGGAACCCCGGCACAGTCTCACCATAATACATATTAAATTCTTGATGTTGCGCAGGTGTGGCTGGACCTAAGTTGGCATTGGCTTTGGGAAAGTGATCAATATGATGTGCAGTAAACAGAAACGGATCTTTTAAATCGAGGCGAAAAGTAATGGGAGTAAGGGCATAAATGACCGCGTCAGACATGGCTATTTTCTCTCTTTTATTTTTGGCTATTGCTTTAATTTAAGAGTGAATGTAGCGCAAATCTGTAGTGGAACTGTATAAATTCAGGTCATTTCAGCCAGATTAAGAAGTACTGTCTGAATTTGGATTTTGATCTTTTGGTTGTTGAATGAGCATAGCCGCTAATTTCAGCATTTCGCCTTGGATATTACCCATTTGTTGCTCAATCTTTTTAAAGTCAACTTGGCTTAAATCGACTTGGCCATTCAGAAAAGGTGAATTCAGCACTTGTTGATTGGCGTTCAAAATATTTTGGCGGATATCTGAAATTTCTTGGGATTTAAGTTGAACTTTATTTAATGCCGAATCAAAGGCTTGTAATTGCTGTTGAAGCTGTGTGGCTGCCTGTTGTAATTGAGCATGATCTTGTAGATCCACCGCTTTTTGTAAGTCGCTTTGAGTTTGTTTTAACTGTTGAGTGTAGTCATTGGTGCTGAGTTGTAAATCAGTGACATCACGAACAATATAAAATAAATTCCCCTGTTTCAGATCTGAGGGCGTTGCATCTTGCTGCTCAGACATGGGCTGTATTTCATCTGCAGTATTTACGCTGTCAGTGGTTGCTTCACTTGTCGGTTGATCTCGACCTGCTTGATCACAGCCTAATAAAATCAAACCAGTAGCAAAAATAGTGAAAGGCAGAACAGCACCCTGAAGAAACTTTTTCATTACAGCTAAATCTATCTATTTATATAATTTCTAATATGCAGGCAAAATGTGTAAACAAAATAGAGAGACACAAAGTCATAACAAAAAAGTGATGATTATGAATAAATGAAAAGAGCGCCGAAGCGCTCTAGTCTGATGGGCTAGTGATTAGCCAGCAATGATTTTAATAATGCTATGGTTGGTGATGTTAGTTAATACATAATCGCCATTCACTTTAATCCATTGCTGGTTTTTAGCTGGTTTGCTTAATTTTTTGTATTTGCTGTGATCAACTTTGTAGCTGTTGCCACGGTATTGGCTCGGTACTTTTTGTCCTGCGCGCCAGTCATGAGCAGGTTTTACTGATTTTTTATGTTGCTGCGCTTGAGGCTTAGCTGGGGTTTTATCTTTTTGCACTTGGTGCTGTGCAGGGGCTTTTTGATTGTGTGTCGCCTGCGGTTGATGATTTTGATTATCTTGAGGTGCAGCCATTGCAGGTGCAGCAACTAAAGCTGTTGAAATTGACAGAACAATTGCTTTCATTAATGTATTCATAAGTTCACCTGTTATTTGCTACATCTGTTTTGAATAAGTTCAGCATATAATTGATTCACAGATAAAAATTGAATGTATTGTTGAAAAATTATTAAAATTAAGAATAAATTGTGGATATTCTCTTATTTTGATAAAAATAAATATTAAATTTTGGATTTTTTTGAAATTAAACCTTATTAAAGTCCTAAGGTGATAACTTTAATAAGGCATTTTTTGTTGACTAGATGTGTATTTATTTTGCTAATTCAGCATTAATTGCATCCACAATACGTGGGTCATCTGCAGTAATATCTGGTGCAAAACGAGCTACAACTTCGCCTTGTTTATTCACTAGGAATTTTTCAAAGTTCCAAAGAACCTCAGGTGGCTCATTTGGTGTCAGGCCATAATCGACTAAATCTTTCCACCATGGACCTTCACCAATACGGGTTGGAACAGCTTGGGTCAGAGTTTGGTACAGTGGGTGTTTATCTGCACCAGCCACCGAAATTTTAGAGAATAATGGGAAATCTACTTGATAATTCAATGAGCAGAACTGCTGAATTTCATCATCTGTGCCTGGTTCTTGTTCTAAAAAATTATTTGCTGGGAAGCCTAAAATTTCTAAACCTTCAGCTTTTTTTGCAGCATAAAGTTTTTCTAAGCCTTCATATTGCGGTGTTAAACCACATTTTGAAGCCACATTAACCAACAGTAAAACTTTGCCAGCATATTGATTTAATGTAGTTTCTTGTCCATCAATACGCTTGACTGAAATATCATATACAGAAGCCATGTAAATTTCCTATCTACTTATAAATGTATCCTCAATGTTTTAGCGGTAAAACGGCTATGGGGCAAGAGTTGTCGCGCTGGCTTTACTACTTATTTGTGGTTTTCTTTGTATAAATTCAGCATAAGTAATTCAAAAGATCAGCATCGACGAAAAATGATTTCATCAATGTATATTTTAGAAAAAATGTTAAAGATCAATTTAACATTTTTATTTGGCTGGCCACATGTTGGACGCTAAGACTACTTTTTTAATCTCGTAACTGTGTGGGTGTTTTTCCTGTATAGCGTTTAAAAAATTCAATAAAACTGGAACTATGCTGATAACCCAGCGCAAAGCTTAATGCTTTAATCGAGATGCCCTGTTTGAGCTGTTGAATAGCATATAAAATTTTGGCGCGATTTCGCCATTCACTCAGTCCCATGTGTAATTCACTTTGGCTTAGGCGCAGTATGTGTCGTTCGCTTAAATGTGTGGAGACTAAACATTGTTGCAGGCTCAATTGAAAATATTCAGGGGCGCGTAGCTGTTGTAACAGCGGTTGCAAAATAGGGTGATGGCTCTGTGGTAAATAGTGCTGATGTTTGGGGGCGGATTGGAGCTGATCATAGATCACCCAAAGCAAATGGCGATATGTGGCTAAGTTAGCATGGTCTTTTGTAGCTAAGGTTTCTTCGACTAATGCTCTAAAAAAAGGACTCACATGAAGTATTTCAGTTTGACTAGGCATCTGCTTGCTAAGAGCAGGGGCCAATCGAATGGCAACATAATGAATAGGTTGGTCATCTATTGCATGTGAGTTGTGTTCTGTAAATGGTGGAATCCACAAGCCATAGCTTGGGGGTGCAAGATGTAATTGTCCTTCCACTTCATATTCAAATAGTCCATTTAAGCAAAAGTTAAAATCCCCCCATAAACAACTATGTGAATAGACCTGATCACTTGGGCTGTAGCAAGCCGTAAAGATTTCAATGGCTTGTTCAATGCATTGGGATGGTTCTACTAAATTTGGCATGTCAGTCTTCAAACCATGTCGGGAGTCCAATATGAATGTCTGAAATAAGATATTTAAATTAAAACAGACAATGTACAGAATATAGACTTTATTTAACTAGAGATAGCATCATGCAAATGGGTAGCACACGGTTTGCGTTTATTTTGCCTGTGATTGCGGTGTTGATCTGGTCGCTCAACATTGTCGTTACCCGCTATGTGGTTGATTTTATTTCTCCCTTAAGCATTAGTTTTTATCGATGGTTGTTGGCATTTATTGTGTTAACGCCTTTTATGGTTGTGCCGGTTTGGCGCCATCGAACTCAGCTTTTGCAACTTTGGCCAAAGTTGGCATTGCTATCGGCCTTTGGCATGGTGCTGTATCAAGGCTTAGCATACACCGCAGCACATTATACAACGGCCACCAATATGGGGCTGATCAATGCATTTACGCCTGTATTTACCATTGTCATTGCTATCTTTATTTTAAAAGAATTTCCTAGCCCATTAACTATAATGGGCTGTGGTATTTCATTTGCTGGTTTAGTGTTGGTCATTACTCAGGGACAATTTGCCCGCTTAATTGATTTTGGTCAGTATTCTGGTGATTTGTTAATGGTATTGGCTGTATTTCTATATGCTTTTTATGGGGTATTCCTCAAAAAATGGCAAATTTCACTTCCTGTGATGGTGAGTTTATACATTCAAATCCTTTTTGCGTTGTTTTATCACCTGCCTTTTGTATATTGGCAAGGCTTAGACGCGCTAAATGCAGACAATATAGGTTCAGTATTATATGCGGGTATTTTCCCTTCCATTTTTGCTACGTTGTTTTGGATGATGGCGGTGCAACGCTTAGGGCCAAATAGTACCAGTATCTTTATGAACTTCATGCCGATCTTTACAGCCGTGATCGCCTATTTTTGGTTGGCAGAACAATGGGGCATATACCATACAGTGGGTACAGTGTTGACCATTTTTGGGGTGTTGTTAGCACAAAATAACCGCTTTTGGCAAAAAGAAGCTTAGTTTTTTCTAAAGCCAATAATATTGTTATGATTAAAAAATAATCAAATAAACTATTTTCTTTGATTGGATAATGCGCTTATATATGTAAAATTAAGTGCAAAATGTGATTAAATTGGTGAATATTTTAATTAAAACATAATCAAAAATAGTAAGATAGTTTTACTAATACTATGTTTTTTATTAACTAATCATACTAAAAATGTTTTAATTAATAGAAAAAACCTATTTGTTTGTGTGTGGTGATTGCGACATAATGCATCCATAGAAAGACATCAAACATTGAATTGATGAATTTCCCAAAGATTTTTGAACCCTCTGGATGTGGTTTACACATCCTTTTTTATGCTCAGTCATCCCTATATGACTGAGCTTTTTTTTGTCTCAAATTTACTGCATTTCTGCAGTAGCATTGAATATTATGCGCGGATGATTTCACCAGTTTCCGCATCAATAATTTTACTCGGCTCACGACTTAAGCCTAAATCACCATTCAAATAATTCGGTGATTGCTGGAAATAAGCAGTTGCTTCTTGCAATGAGCGAGCAGGGCTTAAACCCGCGGGATTGGCACTTGTTGAAACAATAAAGCCATTAAATGCATTGCATAGCGCAACGCATAGAGGGTGAGTTGTTACACGGACTGCAACTTTGGGATGGTCGCCTTTAATCCATTGTGGAATATGTTCACCTGCAGGGAGTAGCCACGTGGTGGCACGCTCAGTAGGTGCACGATTACTCCACGAATCAATCACTTGTGCGCGCATTTCAGGAGAGAGAGTTTCTAATAAATGCGCGATTTGATTGACACTAGATGCCAGTAAAATGACACCTTTTTCAATTGGGCGTTGTTTTAAGCGTAAAATTTCATGAAATGCTGCTTCATTAAAAGGGTCGCAACCTAGACCCCAAACAGCCTCTGTGGGATATGCCAGAACGAGTCCTTGTTTAAGACATGACGCTGCTTCGGCAACAGAGGTAGTAATCATTTGATAAACACCTTTTTAACATGCAAAAGACTATTGTGAACCTTATTTGCCAGAACGACAACGTAGATAGCGCCCAGCTTGCTGTAAAGCAAAGCCTTGCAGTTCGAGCTCCATCAGTTGTGCTGTGAGCGTAGCGGTATCTTGTTTGAGTATGATTGCCAATTGGTCAAGGTCTTGACCCACCCAATCGAGTTGATTGTAAATAGGGAGCAAATGTTCAGGAATACAAGGGGGCTGAGTATGTTGTTGTGCGACCAATTGATGATGTTGCCATTGCGTAGGCAGGGCGAGGTCCTCAATCACTTGTTGCGGATGGTCCACTAAAATAGCGCCTTCTCGAATCAATTGGTGGCAACCTTGATGGAATTCACTATAAATATGACCAGGAATAGCAAACACCAGCTTACCTTGTTCAGCTGCCAGTTTTGCAGTAATTAAAGATCCACTTTGCTGAGCCGCTTCTGCCACAATCACGCCTAAACTGAGTGCACTGACAATACGGTTTCGCCGTGGGAAATGATGCTGTAGTGGTGGTGTTTGCGGTAAAAACTCTGTAATCACCGCACCACCGTGTTGAATAATGTCTTGCTTTAAGCTTTGGTGTGAAGTTGGATAGGTTTGATCCAGACCTGTGCCCATAACGGCAATGGTACGTTGATGTTGTAATCCACCTCGGTGCGCGGCCTCATCAATACCTTGTGCTAAACCACTATTAATAAAGAAACCTTGTTCACTTAAAAAAAATGCAAAATCATAGGCAACTTGTCGGCCGTGTGGACTGGGTTTGCGACTACCGACGATGGCCACTTGGGGCTGTAATAGCGCTTGCGGATTCCCCTGCCCAAAAAGAATAGGTGGTTTATCGTTATAAGGTAAAAGTTGCTGTGGATAATGTAGATCATCTATGCAAATTACAAAATCGCTATGCTGTTGAATCTGGGTGAGGCAATGCTGAAATTTTTGCTGGCCTTCTGTTTGATAAAATTCTTTGAGCCGTTGAATATGATTTTTATGTAAGCCTAAGCGTTGCCATGTTGGCACTTCTGACGCTTGGAAAGCATGACTGAGTGTAGGATAGTTCTCATGAATTTTATAGAAACTGGACAATGAATGCTGAACCAAATACCACAATGTAATTATATCAATTTGCGCTTGTGATAGCGGATTCAGCATAGTGTGTCCTAGTGTGGATTAATCATCCATCAAAGGCGGTTGGATGCTTGCGCCAACTTTAATTGGCAGTTCGCTTTCTAATACGTAGGCATAACTTAAGTTATCAAATGTTTTGAATACCATGATTTGTCCAACGCGTTGATCTGGTAGTTGAATACGTTCACGTGTTTTAGGGTCGTTTACGATGTCACCTTTGTCGTCTACACTAAAGACATAACCTGGTTGTACGCCTTGGGAAGAACCACGATCAATGGTTACCACGCTATGAATCGCCGCAGTGCCAATGGAACCGAGTACACGGACTACTGAACCACCTGAAGTCACATTATTTGCATGTGTAGGATAGAACACAGTAGGCAACATTGGATCATATTCAGGTAGTACACGGTCACCACGACGAACTTCTCCAGTAAAAGTATCTGTTAGTTCTAGCGTAGTGATATCATTTTCACCGCGAACAGCAATGCCTGAAGCAACTTGATTGATTTCTAGGCCAGCTGTATATTTTTTACCTTGGTCATCTGTTAGAACGTATGGTTGACCTTCACGATATACCGCATAGCGTTGACCTACTTCTAAACCCTGACCGCGTGCATAAACCGTTTGGCCAGCGGCAGCAAGTACGCGATGATCTGCTGCACCTACGATATAAGGTGTCTGTTCGAGTGATTCAGGATTAATGATACTACTACGCTCTAACCATTGTTTAATATATTCTAATGGAATGACAGGAATAGCATTACTTAAAGATTCAACACGAACCTGAGGTTGTAGCTTTGTACCACCTGTATAACGGCGGATAATGCCTTCACAACCATCACCTTCATCTTTACCAATAATTGGCTTGCCATTATAGGTACACATCAGTAAGCGGTCGCCTGGGAAAATCCAGTGTGGGTTTTTAACATGCTTGTTACTTGCCCAAATTTCAGGCCAACGTACTGGATTTTTTAAGAATTTTTTTGAGATATCCCAAAGCGTATCGCCTTTTTTCACCACATACACATGTGGGGCGCTAGCTTTTAAAGAGGGTGGATTAATATTTCGAGCAGGCGCTGCTTCGGCAGTACTGATTACGCCCAAACCTACACTCGCACAGATTGCGAGAGTCAGCATCTGTTTTTTAAACCCCAAGGCACTAAAAAGTGGCATGCCTTTCAAAACCTTTTTCATTATCATAATTCCTAAAATTATGTATGTAGTTGCGTTATAATAACGATCTTACACACATTTTTTTGATGAAGCATTCCTTCATTTGGTTTTTTGATCAGTGGCATAATTGAGGACGCAGTATGGCCTTATTACCTATTTTAAGTTTCCCGGACCCCCGTCTTCGTACCATTGCAAAACCTGTAGAAGAGGTGACTGATACGATTCGTCAGCTCGCTGCAGATATGTTTGAAACCATGTATGAAGCGCCTGGCATCGGTTTAGCTGCGACACAAGTCGATCAGCATATTCAGTTGATCGTAATGGATCTATCTGAAGATAAAGATCAACCCATGGTGTTCATTAACCCCAAAATCACACCATTAACTGAAGAAACGCAGCCTTATGAAGAAGGCTGTCTGTCAGTGCCTCAAATATACGATAAAGTTGAGCGTCCGTCACGCGTAAAAATTGATGCAATTAACCTTGAAGGTCAAGCATTTGAAATAGAAGCTGATGGACTTCTCGCTGTTTGTATTCAGCATGAAATGGATCACTTAAATGGCAAGCTCTTTGTCGATCATTTATCGCCATTAAAGCGCCAACGCGCACGTGAAAAAGTGGAAAAACTGATGCGTCAGCGCAATCGTGAAAAACAGCCTGTGAAGCGTTAATTAGCTTTGATGGTTAAAGAGTGATAAACAAAACCCAATTTCGATTGGGTTTTGTTATACTTAGAATCGACAAATTTTAGGGTTTGCCATTGTTTTTGCGTAGTGGGTTGCTACTTTCCTTTGTAGCCGTTTTTTTACAGATCGCTGTATTTTTACAGCCTTTGCTTCCGCAGCAATATCAAATTGCGCCGGTCTGTGAAACCATTACGCGTGCACTTTTATCCCATTCTGTACCTTCGCAATCCAATACACATGGCACACACCATGTAATGCATGAGCATTCGCTACAACAAAATGAAACGGTAGCAACTCATTCACACGATCATGATGCTGGTCATCAGTGTCAGTACTGTACTGTATATGGCAATTTAGTGCTTCCACCGACGTTGGATATTCAAGAAGTACTTGATCGTATTCAGGTTCGCTTGATTGCTTTTGTACGTAGCTTTATTCATGTTTGGTTTGCGCTACAGCGTCTATTTTTACTTCCTCAGGGGCGAGCCCCACCACTTTTTGCATAAATCAACGTTTTGAAATTTAAGGGTCTTGACTGGCTCCAGACCCGTTGTATTTATGTTTTAAGTGAGATTCTAAAATGGCTCAGCCTCAATTTTATTTACAGCCTTTAGCTGCTGCAATCGCTATTGTATGTTCAACTGCCACGTGGGCAAATGTTGCTGACGATGCAATGACTCCATTAACGCCCGTACAAAGCTTGGCGCCGATTGTAGTAACGGCAGCAGGTGGTAATGATGCCAATGGCTTAATTGTGCGTGCAGATCCAAAACAGCCAATTCAACCGATTCCCGCATCAGATGGTGCAGATTATTTACAGAGTATTGTTGGATTTAGTGCGGTTAAAAATGGCGGGACCAATAGTGATGTGACTTTCCGTGGCATGTTTGGTTCACGCATTAAAATTTTGACCGATGGCACAGAAAACTTAGGTGCGTGTCCAAATCGTATGGATTCGCCAACTTCTTATATTTCGCCAGAAAGCTATGACCGCATTTCGGTGATTAAAGGCCCACAAACCGTACAGTTTGCTAATACAGGTTCAGCTGCGACGGTGATTTTCGAACGGACGCCTGAAACCTTCGAAGACGGAAAAAATTACCGTGGTCAAGCCAGTGTGTTAATGGGTTCTTATGGACGTTTGGACCACAATGCTGAAGTGGCAGTAGGAGATAGCAAAAAGTATGTCCGTTTAAATGCCAATCGTTCAATGTCAGATAGTTATAAGGATGGCAATGGCGTGAAAGTCCCTTCAGATTGGGAGCGCTGGAATGCAGATTTAGCCTTGGGTTGGACGCCAGATGAAAATACTTGGTTAGAGCTGACGGGTGGTAAAGCAGATGGTGAAGCCGTCTATGCAGGCCGTTCAATGGATGGTTCGATGTTCGCGCGTGAAAGTCTGGGACTACGCTTTGAAAAGAAAAATATCACCGATGTGATCCGTAAAATTGAAGCGCAAGTGAACTACAGCTTTAACGATCATGTGATGGATAACTACAGCTTACGTGAGTTTAATCCTGCTGATGGTATGTCCATGCCGATGGCCTCGAATGTTGCACGTCGTACTTTGAATGCGCGAATGGCTGTTACACATCAATGGGATCAGCTTCAACTGATTGCAGGTGTTGATACACAGAATAATGAGCACTCTAAACGTAGTGGTAGCCTGATGTCGCCGTATCAGGATAAAACACGTGAAAAAGATATGAAGTTCCAGTCTTATGGTGGATTTGCTGAACTGAGTTATCCACTGAGTGAAAATAATCAGCTGGTGTCTGGTGTGCGCTTAGATCAGGTCAAAGTCACAGATGAACGCGTTGCTTCTGCTACAGCGGGTTTAAATACTGAACTCACTAAGACCTTGCCGAGTGGCTTTATCCGTTTTGAAAACAAACACCCAGATCATGACGATGGTAAAACCTATATTGGTTTAGGTTATGTTGAGCGTATGCCTGATTATTGGGAGCTATTTAGCCCGAAACACGGTAATGCAGGTACAGCAAATACTTTTAATGGGCTAAATACCGAAAAGACATTGCAGTTAGATGCAGGTTATCAGCATGCACATGGTGCATTTAGCTCATGGGTTTCGGCTTATGCAGGCCTCATTAATGATTATATTTTAATGAGCTATCATGATCATTCATCTTCAATGCCGGGTATGAATCATGGCATGTCCAGTAAAACAGCCGGTGCAAAAAATGTGGATGCAACCATTGCTGGTGCAGAAGCGGGTGTGGGTTATCAATTTACCGATGCAATTCAGGCGGATGTAAGTGCTATGTATGCATGGGGTAAAAACACCACAGATGGAAAACCACTACCACAGATTGCGCCTTTGGAAGCTCGTGTGAATTTACGCTATGTACAGGAAAAATATACCCTTGGTGCATTGTGGCGTGTAGTGAATGGTCAAAACCGCATTAGTCAAGATCAGGGCAACATTGTGGGCTACGATATGCAACAAAGTGCAGGTTTTGGCACATTGGCCTTAAATGGGACATACCATGTTAAGGATGGTATTGATCTGTCAGTTGGTGTCGATAACGTTTTGGACAAAACCTATAAAGAACATTTAAATAAGTCGGGTAGTGCAGGCTTTGGCTTTGCTGAAGAAGAGCAATTTAACAATACAGGGCGTAATTACTGGGCACGGATCAGTATGAAGTTCTAAAAGTGTAATTGCTAAGTTTGTTAAAGAAGCCATTGTTCATGAACGATGGCTTTTTTATTGCGTTGGCATATATGCTATATGTTAAGCTTTTAAAGCTTAAAAATAATTATTTATAAATCATCTATGTAAGTGAATTAAGGCATGCTGACTGAAGAATTTAAACAAAAAGTGCTCGAAGATTTAAATACACAGAAATATAGCGTATTTGAAACTAAAGAGCTGACAGCAACATTTAAAGCTGAAGTCAGAGCATGGTTGAAGTCGGAAGGAATTTATCTCTTTGATTTTTACCGTCATCGACGTAATAAAACGCGCTATTTTATTGCCTTTCAAGAGGCTGAAATTCCTGAGAAAAGATTCCGTATTTATAGTGAGAATCAGAATTTTATTGGTAAATTTCTGCCATTTGCATGCGCTATGCTCATCCTGTTACTTACAGTCATCCTTATGCAGTACGGTTTTTCCAGCCTACCTGAGCGTGGTGCAATTCGTAGCTTAATGAATGCCTCGGTCATCATTTTGATACCATTTTTTATTGGTATGCTCTTGGAGTATCTCGCTTCACTGAATGAGCCGAATCTATCTTTTTGGAGGGCGAGTCTCGGTGCTGTGGTCGGCACTTTACTTATTCTTGTGGTGAGTATCTTTGTATTACGTGAAGGCGTCATTTGCTTAGTTATGCTGGGCCCATTGGCCTTTGCTGCACTTTTTGCAGGTTGCGGTGTAATGCAGTTGATTTGCGCCTATTTCTGGAAACCGTCTAATAAAATTTATTCTTTGTCTATTTTGCCATTGCTACTGTATTTGGTTTTACCAGATTTCTCTAAGCATGAGTATGGGCAAACCCAGCGTGAAATGATCATTCATGCCTCTCCAGAGCAAGTATTTAAAGCCATTAATCAGATTGGCCCAATTCATGCTGATGAAGTTCCCAACAATTTTATTTTCAAGATGGGTTTTCCAAAACCAATTTTTGGCATGACAGAGCAACGTGCTGAAGGTTTGGTTAGAACTATCCAGTGGGAACGTGGTGTTCAGTTTGAGGAACGCGTAAAGGCAATACATCCCCCGTATCTGCTGAGCTGGGATTATCAATTTAATCCAAATTCATTTCCTAAAGGCTCTTTAGATGACCATGTGGAAGTGGGAGGTCAATATTTTGATTTACTCAAAACAGACTATCAGTTAGCTAAAATAGATGCGCAAACTACAAAATTGGTTTTAACCATTGATTACCGTGTATCGACAGAATTTAATTGGTATAGCAAGTTATGGATTCACTATATTTTAGGTGAGTTTAGCGATGTGGTGATGACAATTCATAAAAATCGTTTGGAGTAAGTGTGAGGCGATATGCCTCACACTAAAATTGAAATTTAACGATGCATACTCGCCAAATGCTTGGCTTTACTTTGATATAAAGCTAAGCCTAACTTTTGTGTTTTTCGTCCTTTGCGCTGTAAAAAGTGATTTAAAGCGGGTATGTAACGCGCACCATTGTAGAGTGTTAGATTCCGTGCAATTAAATAATAGGCAAACCATGATGCGGATTGTGGTTTCAGGCCTAAGCGTTGCATACGCTTTTTGCCAATAAAAAATTGAGTGACTTCAAGGTGTTGTTTATAGGCTAACTTTTGCTGGAGAGGCCGTAAATAAGGATACTGACGTTCAAAGGGCTCATTGGAAAGACTGGTTCCGAGTGCATGGCTACTTTGATCTGATTCTGGGTGTGCAAACTGCATCCAATATAAAAAACGCCAACCTTCAGATTCTGTTTCTACCAGCCATGGTTCATCAATGCCCATCAGCCAGCCGATATAACGCCAAAAATGCAGAAAATCTTCAGTTTCTTGTTGACTTGGGAAAATCCCCAGTGCGCGAATACCAATTAACACCACACTGCTAAAAGCCAGATTGGTCATGGCTAAATCAAATTGATTAATGGGGAGCCCCAAGTTTCGCTATCCCACTCTTGCTTATGCTTTAAGTGATAACGCACTAAACTATGAATAAAGCGCACATACAGTGTAGACGTGAAGCCTGCATGAAAACGCGTTAAAGCGTTTGGCTCGGTAATATCCATCCACCATTTTGTGGTTTCGGCCAAGCGTGTGCCTGCTTGCTTATTTAAAGCGCCTGTCATCATTAAAGGCTGGTTAAATCCTGGATATAGATATCCAGCCATTAGAGATAAATCACGTAATACAAAGCCGTTATTGATCCCCAAGCGATGTGTAAACTCTACAGCACTGTCTAAACGCTTTTGATTAACCCAAGAGGGTGGGATTTCGATGTACTGAAAAAAGCGGGTAAGTTCGGCGACAGAAGGACTAAGCGATCCTAATCCCTGATATAGAGCTTGCTCAAACAGCTTGCGATTTTGTTTCGGGTTTTGCATGACCCAGCTCACCACTGCATCCATGTGTGTGTCACCAGAAACTAATGCTTTATTGAGTTGAAGGTATTCGGTATAGGAGGGAGCTAGCGGTTTAACTGAAAAATGGCTGAGCAACATGCTGAATAGCGTACTTTGTTGCATACGCTGGAAAGAATGCAGACGTGTCGGGGATAAAGCGGTCATTGTCTATAGACCTGTGTTGTTGTTTAATCAAACACTAATATGAATATTTATTCGCATTCAATTCGCATTTTAAATCTAAATATAGCGGGCAGAATAATGAGAAAAAAACCAAAACAACAACGTGCGAAAATAATCGTAGAACATATTTTACTTGCTACACAGCAGTGTATTGCTGTGCATGGACTATTACAGCTAACAACACCAAAAATCGCAGAGCGCTCAGGCGTTGCAGTTGGATCAATCTACCAATATTTTGAAAATAAAGAACAGATTGTCGAAGCGTTACTTTTACAAAAGTCCGAACAGTTAGGATTGGCTTTTAAACAACTGGTGGTTCAAACAGAGGCCGACAGCATTTATGAAATTATTCCGATTTGTATTCAATTTGGTTTCGATACCTTAAAAGCCGACCAAGGTTTCTTCATCGAAGTGTTAAAGCAGTGGCATCACTATAGTCAATCGGATGCTTCTGCTGTGCTGGAAAAGCATTTCTTTGAAGTAGGGATGTACTTGTTTAATCGATACTATTCACATTGGAATTTCGAAATTTTAAAAAATAAATCCTTTGTGATTATTAATAGTACGCTATTTACAATCATGAGATATGTGAGTAATAACAACTTTCTTATTACAGAACAGCAACTTAAGAAAGAATTAACCTTAATGATCTTGGCGTACTTAGACGTAGAAAGTAGTATTATAAAATAATTAAAAATATATTTATTATAAATATCAGTTATTTATGCATTTTTTAGATTAAATACCAATCACTCAAATAAATAAT
>NZ_RCHC01000080.1 GCF_003664645.1 Acinetobacter chengduensis
AAAGATGGAGGCATTTTAATTTCAGCCACTGCGGGTGCGAGTTCTTGTAGACGCTTATGAATTGCATCCAACAATGGCTTACGTTGCTGTTCGCTCCATGGCTTGGTGTATCGAGTATGCGCATTTACTTCTGCAGGTGTATTTGCTTTGGCCACGCCATCGAGCAATTCACTTAAAGCTTTTTGATATTCAATTTCTGCAGTCTCGGCTAACTTTTTCTCAGCTACTGACTTTTCGGCTTCCTCTTGTAACCGTTTAAGCTCATCTACACTCAAATTTTCAGAAGCAGGTTCAGCTTTAGGTTGGTCGAA
>NZ_RCHC01000081.1 GCF_003664645.1 Acinetobacter chengduensis
AACGTGGGCACAATTGGTCACGTTGACCATGGTAAAACAACTTTAACAGCTGCAATTGCAACTGTATGTGCAAAAAAATTCGGTGGCGAAGCGAAAGACTACGCTGCAATCGACTCTGCACCTGAAGAAAAAGCACGTGGTATTACAATTAATACTTCACACGTAGAATACGATTCTCCAACTCGTCACTACGCTCACGTAGACTGCCCGGGCCACGCCGATTATGTTAAAAACATGATTACTGGTGCTGCTCAAATGGACGGCGCGATCCTTGTATGTGCTGCGACTGATGG
>NZ_RCHC01000082.1 GCF_003664645.1 Acinetobacter chengduensis
GTCTGTAAGGCTATCTTCAACATCATTTGATGTTGAATTTTGGTCATTTTGATCTGACCACGGCATTTCATCATCAGAATTAGACTCTTCATTTTTAATTAAAGAGCCATGACTAATACTGATTAATGCACGAGCATGAGTCATTGCATTGTCTTCATACAAGTGAACCAAACCGCGAACAAGTAGCTCTAAATCAGATTCAGAGTTTTTCCATTTGAACGATTTACTTAGCTCAGTGGTTAACAGTGAAGGGGCAAAGCATAAGGTACCTTTT
>NZ_RCHC01000083.1 GCF_003664645.1 Acinetobacter chengduensis
CCCAATGCCACAAACTCGTGAACACATCCTTCTTTCTCGCCAAGTAGGCGTTCCATACATCGTTGTATTCTTAAACAAATGCGACCTTGTAGACGACGAAGAGCTTCTTGAATTGGTAGAAATGGAAGTTCGTGAACTTCTTTCTACTTATGACTTCCCAGGTGATGACACTCCAGTTATCCGTGGTTCTGCTCTTCTTGCACTTAACGGTGACGCTAGCCAATATGGCGAAGACGCTGTTGTTGCTCTTGTTGAGGCA
>NZ_RCHC01000084.1 GCF_003664645.1 Acinetobacter chengduensis
TCCAATGCCACAAACTCGTGAACACATCCTTCTTTCTCGCCAAGTAGGCGTTCCTTACATCGTTGTATTCTTAAACAAATGCGACCTTGTAGACGACGAAGAGCTTCTTGAATTAGTAGAAATGGAAGTTCGTGAACTTCTTTCTACTTATGACTTCCCAGGCGATGACACTCCAGTTATCCGTGGTTCTGCTCTTCTTGCACTTAACGGTGACGCTAGCCAATACGGCGAAGACGCTGTTGTTGCTCTTGTTGACGCG
>NZ_RCHC01000085.1 GCF_003664645.1 Acinetobacter chengduensis
CGTTTTCACACATAGTAATGAGTTAAGAATGAAGCGGATTTTTGTTAGTTATGCTGGCGGAAAAACAGTTCGTTTAGCAAGTGACAATCCTGATAAGGTTCGGTATCCAGATGAATTCATCACCAATGAACAATTAAATGAAATCAACTTTGTTGGCCGCTTGGAATTAGCTTTGGTTAAGCCATAAAACTAGAAGGCTCTTAAAAAAGGAAAACATAATGATCGCAACACTCAATAAATCCAAGACTGCG
>NZ_RCHC01000086.1 GCF_003664645.1 Acinetobacter chengduensis
TGTTTTCACACATAGTAATGAGTTAAGAATGAAGCGGATTTTTGTTAGTTATGCTGGTGGAAAAACGGTTCGTTTAGCAAGTGACAATCCCGATAAGGTTCGGTATCCAGATGAATTCATCACCAATGAACAATTAAATGAAATCAACTTTGTTGGTCGCCTAGAATTGGCTTTGGTTAAGCCATAAAACCAAAAGACTCTTAAAAAAGGAAAACAAAATGATCGCAACACTCAATAAATCCAAGACCGCA
>NZ_RCHC01000087.1 GCF_003664645.1 Acinetobacter chengduensis
ATGACTGTCAGTAAAATTTTACAAGGTCAAGCCGGGATTCAATACGGCGCAGTTACCGACAAATCTGGGGCAGATCCGCGTGATAGCTTGAATAACGCGATTTTTACTGGACAATTTAAACGCGGGCGTTTTGACAAGCCTATGAAGATCCATTCTGGCAACGTACGTGCAATGCTGGGCTATGATCCCGAAAATATGGACTATGTGGCCATTGAAGA
>NZ_RCHC01000088.1 GCF_003664645.1 Acinetobacter chengduensis
ACTTTGATGTCATGGCCACCACGGACTAACCATTCCAAGAATGCGGTACAAAGTTCATTAGGAAGCCGTGTGATGACTTTGATTTGCTCAATCATGGCGATACCCCCAACTATCTACAAACTGCTTAATGCAATCTTCAATGCCAAACAGGTTGATATTGCGGTAAGTTTTAACCCTTGCGCCGTGCTGAATAATCAGCACGCGGGTTAT
>NZ_RCHC01000089.1 GCF_003664645.1 Acinetobacter chengduensis
CATAAGTTACATAAGTTACATAAGTTATGTAACTTTATAATTTAATATTCCTGGCAGATTAATTCCGGGCAGTTCTTCTCATTAGATGGATCCTTAGTTTTCAGCACTGCACTTCCATATATGGACAAATCCCTGACAAGCATTACCGGGAGAGGTTTCCATCTCATCACTCTATTCCGAATTACATAAGCTCATAAGTTACATAAG
>NZ_RCHC01000009.1 GCF_003664645.1 Acinetobacter chengduensis
ACGGTCTTCACCACCGAATGAACGGCGTTCGCCATCACGGCCACCTTCACGACGTTTGAAATTGCTTTCGCCTTCAAAACGACGACCACCACCAAAGCCACCACGACCGCCATCACGACGACCGCCACGGCCACGGCCAGCGCCATCACGGCTACCGCGTGCAGGAGGTGGAGATGGCTCAAGACCTTCAATTTCAGATACGTTTAGACGAGCATCTAAGAAGTCTTCTAAAGCACGGATCTTGCCACGTTCACGGTAAGTTGCAAGTGTAATTGCTTTACCAGTACGACCAGCACGACCAGTACGACCAATACGGTGTACATAATCTTCGTTCTTCATAGGAAGACCGAAGTTAATTACGTGTGAAATTGTTGGTACGTCAAGACCACGCGCTGCAACGTCAGTTGCAACTAAAATCTTAGCACGACCTTCACGGATGCTACGTAAACGACGGTTACGAACAGTTTGTGGCATAGCACCATGAAGCGCTACAACTGATAAACCTGCTTCAGCAAGTTCTTCAGCCAACATATCTGTATCTTCTTGGGTAGAAGCAAATACTACTGCTTGATCAACGTCTTCTTCGTTTAACCAATGAGTAAGTAATTTTTTCTTGTGTTCAAAGCCATCAGTCCAATGCAAAGTTTGAGTGATGTCAGTATTTGTAGAGTGACCAGTTTCAATCGCAATACGCATTGGATCATTCATCATGCGTTCAGCAAGCGTGATAATACGTGGTGCAAATGTTGCAGAGAACATTAATGTTTGCTTGCGGTTAGCTGCTAAATCACTGATTGCTTCTAGATCTTCAGAGAAACCAAGATCAAGCATACGGTCAGCTTCATCGACAATTAACGCGTCAACTTTGTCTAATTTGATTTGACGACGGTTAACCAAGTCAAGTAAACGACCTGGAGTTGCAACAACAACTTGCGCGCCTTTTAATTGTTGGATTTGTTTACCAAAAGGCATACCACCCATAATTGCAGCAATACGAACACCTTTCATGTGACGTACGAATGCAATTGCATCTTGACTCACTTGTTGAGCCAATTCACGAGTTGGACAAAGAACCAAAATGTTTGGTTGAGTAACTGCTTTCATACGTTCTTTGAACGGTACAAAAGTTTCTTGGTCAGCAAGTGCATTTAAAGTTGGGAGTAAGAATGCAGCTGTTTTACCAGAACCTGTTTGGCTTGATACTAAAAGGTCTTTACCTTCTAAAGCCGCAGGGATTGATTGCTCTTGTACAGGAGTTGGCGCAGTAAAACCTAAGCTTTGTAGAGCTTGTTGCAGGGACTCGTGTAGAGGAAATTCAGCAAAAGTTTTGCTCATAGAGTTTTTCACCCGAAAAATGGGTGCTCCATTAAAATAAAGTCAATTGGACATCGGCAAAAAGCGGTACAGCAATAAACGCTGACAATCTAAGATTCAGCGGCGATCCGAGTAACGACGATGTGATATAACGCACGCATGATTACGGCTAAACCTGAAGGAATCGCTAAAGCGATTGGGGCGCGAGATATCGTCCTCTCTTTGGACCGCACGCGCATACACAATGATTTGAAGAGAAATGTTCAGGTAATGAACGAAAATAAGTGCGTGGGCGGATTATATCAGAATAATTTTAAAAGTCATCCTTTTTAGTCAACTTAAAACAACAAATTCACAAAACATATATTTATTCACTTTATATTGCGCAAATTTTTGACTGATATAGGTCGCTTATTTTTCGTAAGCGCTTCTTTCTTCAACATTTCAGCTGAGATAAGCGCGTCATTAAAAAATTTACAATATTTTCTGGTTTATCCTGAGTCATTACTTTTGGGCACGCTAAAGAGGCATATTGATCAAAACGTCGAGAAATTTTTAAAAACTCTTTCTCAGCATTTGTCTGAAGGTACGCTCTGCTTAATTGCCTTTGCACAATCAGATCAATGCATTGCTTTTTATTCAAGGACGGTAAAAGCACATAGCTATATGCTTCTGACAATAGGCGGTGTTTAATGGCCTGATATTCTGCATCCTGATCCAGTGCATAAGTCATAAATCCAGATGAACAGACCAAAATTGCAGATTGCCCGGGCTGAATAGAGCCTCGTAGTTGCTGATATAAAGCAATATTACGACGTGCATAGGCCAAATAACCATTCTGTTGAATATATAAAGTAATATCCCCTTCCATTTTGAGAAAATATTCATCTAAATCTAAGCACACGGCATCTATTTTAGGGGCCAATTGCTTTGCGATTGTTGTTTTACCTGCACCCCCAGGGCCAATAAACTGAATGAACATGTAATGCACTCTATTTTAAGATGAACTTTTCTTCTGAATATTTATACACTGTAATTTTTATTTCTAAGATTTATAAGTCTTGTCCATCTAAAAATGAGCGCAATAAAAAACCCTCATCAATGAGGGTTTTTTTAAACTCGAACTACATATAAGTTGAAAGACTTATTTAGCAGCTTCGCCCCAAGCAGGAACAACAGCTTGCATCAATGGTTTCAACATTTTCATAGAACATGCGATCACTTGACCGTTTTCCATTGACTCTGCACCACCACGTGCATCTACAACAGTACCGCCCGCTTCTTTCACAATGAGTTCGCCTGCAGCGATATCCCATGGTTTCAAGCCAAGCTCGAAGTAACCATCTAAACGACCCGCAGCCACATAAGCTAAATCAAGCGCAGCAGAACCAGCACGGCGGTATTGAGCACCTGCTTCAGTTACATTTAATAATGAATCGAAGTGATTTTTTGCATAAGAAACAACTTCACCATTACGGATTTTACGGTAAGCATGGCCTACACCCATAAAGGTATTTTCTAAGCTGTCTTTTACATTTACACGAATACGGCGTTGGTTCAACATTGCACCGCGACCACGGCTTGCAGAGAATAACTCGTCTTTTACAGGGTCATAAATAACACCGTGTTGAGTTACACCTTTGTGTTGAACAGCAATAGATACACAGAAATGTGGGAAACCATTAATAAAGTTTAAAGTGCCATCAAGTGGGTCGATAATCCAACACCAATCAGCGTCGTGACCTTTACCTTCTTGAAGACCAAACTCTTCACCTAAGAAGCTGTGGTTTTTATAACTTTTACGAAGCGTGTCGATAGTCAACTGTTCAATGTAGCGATCTACACGTGTTACAGGACCCTCGATGCCTTTTTCTTCAACTTGCAAATCGAGTTTATGACGATTTTGATGCGCTTTTAAAAGCTCTTGACCAACTAATTGAGCCGCACGCGCAGCCATCACCACCATAGGTTCCATTGAACACCCACTACAAATTTGAAGACACTGATAAAGAATAATGCATAAAAGCCCGCACATTTTAGCAAATATACGGGCTTTTAGGCAAAGAAATGTTTCTAAACGTATTTAAAAAATTTATTTAACCGATTTAATTCAACTTAGACCATGCAATTTGTATTGATTTTTCAATACCTTCTGCATCAATCCCAGCCAATTGCAACATTTGTCCATGTGAAGCTTGATGTAAAAATTCATCAGCCAGACCAAGGTTTAATGTTGGTTTTACAATACCTGCTTTCGCAAGATATTCATTCACTGCACTGCCCGCACCTGCCATCACAGCATGCTCTTCAACCGTCACAAATAAAGCTGTGCTATCCGCCAGGCGATCCAACAACGCTTCATCTAAAGGTTTGACATAGCGCATGTTGACAATACGAACTGCTAAACCTTGTGCAGCTAGGGCTTCTGCTGCTTCAAAAGCAGGCTGTACACGACTACCAAAAGCCAAGATAGAAATACTTGGACCTTGAGTCTCATTAAAGCTTGCCAAAATTTCTGCTTCGCCAATGTTCATGGCCTGAAGTTCACTTTGGATATTGACTCCTAAACCATTACCACGTGGGTAACGCACTGCTGTTGGGCCAGGGTGTAAATATGCGGTATGCAGCATTTGACGACATTCATTTTCGTCTTTTGGCGCCATAATCACCATATTGGGAATGGTACGCATATAAGCATAATCGTATGCACCTGCATGTGTTGGACCGTCCTCACCCACCAAACCTGCACGATCAATCCCGAAAGTCACATCAAGATTTTGTAATGCGACATCATGTACAAGTTGGTCATAGCCACGTTGCAAGAAGGTTGAGTAAATCGCAACCACAGGTTTTAAGCCTTCACACGCCATACCTGCAGCCAAAGTCACCGCATGTTGCTCTGCAATGGCTACATCAAAGTAACGCTCTGGAAAATCTTGGGCAAATTTTACCATGCCCGAACCTTCACACATTGCAGGTGTAATTGCGACTAAGCGTTGGTCTTGTGCTGCTTCATCACATAACCACTGACCAAATACATCTGAATATTTAGGTGCTGTGCTTGTGCTGGCAACTGCATTCAATTTACTAATCGCATGATATTTAATTTGATCCGCTTCTGCAGGTGCAAAACCTTTGCCTTTTTTGGTATAGACATGCACCAAACGTGGACCTTTACGTTTTTTAACTGCTTCAAAAACATGAGTCAGTTGCACAACATCATGACCATCGAATGGGCCAAAATAATCAAAGCCAATCGCTTTAAATAAATTGTCTGCGGCATCGGTTGCTGCGCTGTGTAAACGAGAGTTATAGGCCCACTCAGGATGAGGTTGTACATACGCCTCGCCCTGCTCTGTGATATTAACCGACTCACCTTTACCCCAAATCGCAGCCAAGTGTTTGGCAAAGCCACCTGTGCTACATGAAATCGACATATCATTGTCATTTAACACAACAATTAAATCTGAATCATGTGCAACTGCATCGTTCATGGCTTCAAATGCCATACCCGCAGTCATTGCGCCATCCCCTACGATAGCAACAACTTCACAAGGATCTTTTTGGTAACGGCGCGCCAAAGACATGCCCAAACCTGCAGAAATTGCAGTTGAAGAGTGGCCTACGCCAAAAGTATCGTATTCAGATTCTTCACGTGCAGGAAAGGCAGCCAAGCCATCTTTAGCACGAATGGTGACGAGTTGTTCACGGCGACCAGTGAGGGCTTTATGAGGGTACGCTTGATGACCCACATCCCAAATCAGACGGTCACGTGGTGTGTTAAAACAGTAATGCAACGCAACGGTCAATTCAATCACGCCAAGATTTGCGCCGAAGTGTCCGCCGCTTTGTCCTGCTGCATATATAATAAATTGACGTAACTCATCCGCCACTTGTTCGAGCTGCTTGCGTTCAAGCAGACGGAGCTGTTGAGGTAGCTCAATGCTGTCGAGCAGCGATGTAATGGGGCGTTGAGACGGTATTTCTGTATACAGCATAATATGGCAAAGCCTTCTAAAGCCTGGCAAATCCTAAGCTAGGTCAAATGGATATTCGATGATTATATCGAATTGTATCACCTTCAATCAGCCATATTTCTAGCGATGCAATTTTAAGTTCAACTCAAAATTCGGTGTTATGTTTAAGTGTAGGAGATTATCCTGAATAATCTGACTATTTATCAACTATTATCGTTCTCTTTATGCAAAAAAAGAAAATGTTCTGCACAAAATCGTAACTGCTATTCTACTAATGTCCAAGCATTACGCTATACTTTAAACAATTTACAATCAATTATACGGGTTTGACTGTGCCTATAGAATTTGTCGCGACTTCCAGATTACCGACCGCTTTTGGTGAATTTAAAGTTTCAGTATTTCAAGACCCACACACCGGCGAAGAACATGTCTCACTCTCTAAAGGCTTAGAAACTGCACCCACTGGCCCAGTTTTAGTTCGTATTCATTCCGAATGTTTAACAGGTGATGCATTTGCATCACTGAAGTGCGACTGTGGTCCACAACTTCAAGCGACGCAACAACTCATTAATGAGGCAGGCCAAGGCGTGATTTTATATTTACGTCAGGAAGGTCGTGGCATTGGTCTGACCAATAAAATCCGCGCCTATGCTTTGCAAGATCAAGGGCATGATACTGTAGATGCAAATCTCATGCTGAATCTACCTGCTGACGCCCGCACCTATGATATGTGTAGCATTATGTTAGAGCATTTGCAGGTGAAAGAAGTGCGCTTAATTACCAACAATCCTTTAAAAATTAAAGCACTCACAGACCTAGGTATTAATGTAGTAGACCGTGTTCCGCTCACAGTCGGTCTAAATAAATTCAATGAAGACTATTTAAAAACCAAACATGATCGAATGTCACACATGTACGATAAAGATGATTTTTAAATAAAAATATGAAGTAAATAACTGGAGATTGAACACATCAAGCCAGCCACAATTTTATTTGTGTTCAGTCTCTTATTATTTGCCAACTTTTCCAAAGCTGAAACGCCAAACACCCAATTACTACAAATTCAGAAATTAGAACAATTTCAGACGAACAAGCATTTTGCTTATGGCAATGCTTCTGATTCAACATTACAAGAGCACATTTTAAAAAATCACATTAATCAATCTATTGAAAGTACACGTCAAGCATTTATCCATCTCTATCAAAGTAATAGCCAACCGAGTAAACAACAGTTATTACACATCTTATCCAATGGGATTAATCAAATAGATCCAAACAGCTTGTACACCGATGATCGCGAGCAAGTTGCGACTATTTTTGAAAATTTTTTAGATGTTATTGGCTTAGAGAGTTCAGACGGAATACTCAATACATGGGTATATGGCAAAGAAATTACTGACCTAATTACCAAGCCTAGAGCACAATGACGACAAATCGATGTGAAGCATCCATTTTTTCACTCGGCAATATTTTTCTTTTGCTAAACACATCTCCCTCTCTGCAATCAGGACGGGAGACTTAGCAAGCTTCTCTCCAAAGCGAAAATCAAATCGTCATCGAAAATATCTGAGTCTCAGGCTTCCGACGTTTTAAATGCAAATCAAACGCCATACAAATATTTCTAACGAAAGGTTTCCCTTGTTCCGTAATCACGATTTGCTCTGGTTCAATCTGCAATAGACCATCTTGTTCCATCTCTACAAGTTGCTGAATAACTTTTTCCCTTTCAGGAAAATCCATTGACTGGTCAGCCCATGAGGTTTGAAACGTACACATTAAATTTAAAATATGTTTACGGATTTTTAAGTCTTCAGCACTCAACACATGCCCTTTCACCACTGGAATTTGATGATTTTCAAGACATGCATAATAAGCATCTATGTTTTTTTCATTTTGCGCAAAGCTATACCAACTGTCACTGATGGAAGAGATTCCTAAGCCAATCATGACTTGCGTTTTAGATGCGGTATAACCCATAAAATTACGATGCAAAGCCTTCTCTTGAAATGCCTTGCACATTGGATCAGTATTTAATGCGAAATGATCCATGCCAATTTCATGGTAACCACTTGCCAATAAAGCTTTTTTGCCTTCTTCATAACATTGGCGTTTCATTTCATCTTTAGGTACATCCGCATCTTTAAAGCCACGTTGGCCATTGCCTTTAATCCATGGCACATGTGCATAACTATAAAAGGCCAAACGGTCTGGCATTAATCGAGTAGTCTGCTCTATGGTATGCAACACATCATCAAGCTGTTGAAAAGGCAGACCAAAGACTAAATCGTGTGAAATAGAGCTATAGCCGATTTCTCTTGCCCACACGGTTGCACGTTCAACATGCTCAAAAGGTTGTATCCGATGAATCGCTTTTTGTACATTTTCATTATAGTCCTGTACTCCATAGCTCACACGACGAAACCCAACATCGTATAGCGCTTGCAAATGTTCACGCGTGGTATTGTTTGGGTGACCTTCGAAGCTGAATTCATGTAGTGGCGCCACATCAGCGTCAGCCAAAATTCCCTGAATTAACTCTGTTAAATGCTCAGGAGAAAAAAACGTAGGCGTGCCACCACCCAGATGAATCTCTTTAATCAAAGGTCGTTCAACCAGCACTTTTCGATACAGCGCCCATTCTTTGAGCACCGCCTGAATATAAGGCTGTTCAAGCTCATGCTTTTTTGTGACTTTTTTATGGCAACCGCAGAAGGTACATAAACTTTCACAAAATGGCAGATGAATGTATAAACTAATCCCTTCACTTGTATTTGAGGCATCAAAGGATTGCTTGAGGGTCTGCGTCCAAGCCTGCACTGAAAACGAAGCTTCATCCCAATAAGGCACCGTTGGGTAACTGGTATAACGTGGCCCAGGCACATTATATTTTTGAATCAGTGATGTTACCTGTTGCATATCCACGGCCTTAATAAAATACAAAATGGCATTTAAGGCTATTTTGCTTGGCTTATAAGCCGAATTCAACCTAGCCATTTAGTCGGAATAAACCTATACAACGTTATATAAAGTGACCTGATGGCAGGCTGTATTCAAGCCTATCTTTAGTTTTTCCGATGCTCAAGATTGGTAAAAAAACCTTATGTTTTTAGACATTTTATGTTTTGATATTCTTAGTCATATAAATCAATGAGAGTGGCGATGTCACATCCAACTTCAGCGGATATACAACGTGTCCGAGATTTCCTTTGCGATTTGCAAGCCCGCATTTGTACTGCGCTAGAGCAACAAGAACGTGCTGGTGGTGGCCAAGCCGAGTTTGTCATTGACGATTGGCAACGTCCTGAAGGGGGTGGTGGCCGATCACGCGTGTTGCAAAATGGCACTGTGATTGAAAAAGGTGGTGTGATGTTTTCCCACATCCAAATTTCTAAATTACCAGCCTCTGCAACAGAGCGTCACCCACAAATTGCAGGTGCTAAAGCTCAGGCGATGGGCGTGTCATTGGTCATTCATCCGAAAAACCCAAATGTGCCAACCTCGCATGCCAATGTCAGATTATTTGTAGCTGAGAAAGAAGGCCAAGACCCAATCTGGTGGTTTGGTGGTGGTTTCGACTTAACACCATTTTATCCCAATGAAGAAGATGTTCTTAGCTGGCATCAAAGTGCTCATGACTTGTGTGCCCCGTTTGGCGATGATGTGTATGCCGAACATAAACAATGGTGTGATGATTATTTCTACTTAAAGCATCGCGATGAACAGCGCGGTGTCGGTGGCTTATTCTTTGATGATTTAAATCAATGGGACTTTGAAACTTGCTTTAAATATATGCAAGCCGTAGGCAATGGTTACCTCGAAGCGATTTTGCCGATCTTTGAACGTAACCGCGACAAACCCTATAGCGAAGCACAGCGAGACTTCCAACTGTACCGTCGCGGACGTTATGTCGAATACAACTTGGTTTATGACCGTGGTACGTTGTTTGGCTTACAAACAGGTGGACGGATTGAATCCATTTTAGTCAGCATGCCCCCGCTCGCGGGTTGGTCATATCGCCCTGAGTGGGATGCAGACTCTGCTGAGAAAAAGCTCACGGATCATTATTTAAAACCCCAAGATTGGTTAAACACGCTGAAATAACTAAGTTTGTAGCCGTTTGGTTTTAAAGACAATCAAGCCTCCATCTATTGGGGGCTTTTTAAATCGGTTAATTCTGAGTCCTATGCATCAATACTTGAGTATTCCATTTAAGACCTTATTCGCTTGAATGTTACATCTATAAACCGAAACCTTCTGCTCATTTACCGTCTATGTACACAATATTGACTCAAAGTTTGCAGTCATTGCTATTTACATACATCTAATATCAGCTACTGCTGTAATATGAACGCTCAAACTATCATGACTAAAATAGTGTTGAAGATCGATATTGATGAAATATGCCTAAGCCTCATCAAAATGTTATTGCAATGATTGCAATCTATGATCTTCTCCTCATCTAGATCAAACGCAGGAAATCGCATGAATATCATCAAAAACCATCCGACACTGTTTAGCTTTTGGGGTTTCACCCTTCTCATGCTCACAGCAATTAGTACAGCACTTTTTTCTGAAAGTCAGTTCAATGATCAATTTGCCTATAGCACCATGTCTGTGGCTTTAATTGGTATTTTACTCAGTGCTTCATTTTTAGCAGTAGATGCTATTTTCGAGCTGTGTAATTCTTAATTACAGCCAAATACAATTACAGGCACATAGCTGATCATGAAATTAATTTTCAAGATAAATACGCTTGGCTAAAATTTAGATTAAAGCTTTAGACTGACCCATAATTGCCGTATATTGATGCACATTTCTCCACATGGACTTTGTGCGATGAGCAAGCAATTTGCCGTGATCGGCCATCCAATTGAACAATCTCGTTCCCCAGAACTGCATCATGCCTTTGCCAAAAAAATGGGTATAGACCTCCATTACGCTAAGCGCCTTGCACCACTCGATGGCTTTGAGGCCAGTATGCAAGATTTTTTTGCACAAGGTGGCGTAGGTATGAATGTGACGGTACCATTTAAAGAACAAGCCTTTAATGCCTGCGTGGTACTGACTGAGCGTGCCAAAATAGCAAAAGCAGTAAATACATTATGGATGGAGAATGGCCAATTACATGGTGACAATACCGATGGTCAAGGCTTAGTTGAAGCCATTCATGCCTTGGAATGGAATTTAGAACAAAGTCGTATATTAATTATTGGTGCTGGTGGCGCTACACGTGGCGTGATTTATCCATTGGTGCAAGCAGGTGCGAAAAAAATTGTCATTGCGAACCGCACCTTAGCTCGTGCCGAACAACTGGTTGCAGACCTTAAAGATGCAGTACCTCATGCTGAGCTCAGCGCAGTCGAACTGCATGACTTACAAGGCGATTTTGATCTTGTGATCAATGCTACTTCTGCAAGCCTTTCTGGAGATGCACTGGTTTTGCCTGAAACTTTACAATTTAAATATGCCTATGAAATGGCATACGGCAAAGCATCCAGCTTTTTAGATCAAGCCAAAGCACGTGGTGTACCTACATCTGAAGGTTTTGGCATGCTGATCGGACAAGCGATTGAATCCTTCCAAATTTGGAATGGTGTAAAACCTAACTTAAAAGACTTTCTTTAATTTTAGCTTGAATCCTAATATCAGAAAGAAGCGCCATTGCCATGTGATTTTTTGCATGTGCAATGGACAACATGATTTATGTCTAAATACATTCTTTGTACATAGTCAATTTGATCATAATGACAAAATTTAAATAAGCTCGTTCTCTCTTCATTCAAAACTTTAAACAGCTATATACTGTCAACACACAATTAAATACACATCTGTTTTATATTGCTTTATCCCATTAAAAATGATCATCCATGCAATATTTTTTGAACTTTTGTTGTACTAAAATCAACAATTGTATTGCAAAAATATTTCAGCAATTCGCATTTCTGACAGTTTGATCAGTCTATGCTATCAATGTAATTTAATCATTATTGTGAATAATCAAATCATCGAACCAGATAATCCAAAACTATTTTTAAATTAGGATTAAATTATGCCTGCTTATAAAGCTCCTTTACACGACATTCGTTTCTTAATGAACGAAGTATTCGACTTCCCTGCACATTTTAAAACTTTATCTAACGGTGACCTTGCAGACGCTGACACTGTAGATATGATTTTAGAAGGTGCTGCAGATTTTTGTGAAAATGTACTTTCTCCTTTAAACCAAAGTGGCGACGAAGAAGGCTGTCACTTTGAAAATGGTGAAGTAAAAACACCAAAAGGTTTTAAAGAAGCATACGACCAATTTGTTCAAGGTGGTTGGCAAGGTCTGTCTTATCCAGAAGAATTTGGTGGCCAAGGCTTACCAATGTCGCTTAACTTAATCAAATCTGAAATGATGGGTACAGCGAACTGGTCATTTACCATGTATCCTGGTCTAAGCATGGGCTGCATGAACACCATCATGCAATTTGGTACAGAAGAACAAAAAAATACCTATATGCCTCACCTAACAGCGGGTACGTGGTCTGGCACCATGTGCTTAACTGAACCTCAGTGCGGTACAGACTTAGGCCAAGTAAAAACTAAAGCTGAACCCAATGCTGATGGTACCTACGCAATTACGGGTACAAAAATCTTTATTTCTGCAGGTGAACATGACCTAACAGAAAACATTATTCATATTGTGCTTGCTCGTCTTCCAGATGCACCTGCTGGCACACGTGGTATTTCATTGTTCATCGTTCCAAAATTTATTCCAACTGCGGATGGTGGTGTAGGTGAACGCAACCCTGTGACATGTGGTTCAATTGAACACAAAATGGGAATCCGTGCGTCTGCAACAGCAGTGTTGAACTTTGACAGCGCAACAGGTTACTTGATTGGTGAAATGCACAAAGGCTTACATGCCATGTTTACCTTCATGAACACAGCACGTATTGGTACTGCGGTTCAAGGTTTGGCGCATGCTGAATTGGCATTCCAAGGTGCTTTACCTTATGCCAAAGACCGTATGTCTATGCGTGCGCTATCTGGTAAAAAAGATCCAGATAAAGTGGCTGATGCCATCATTCACCATGCTGACGTACGTCGTATGCTGTTAACACAAAAAGCCATTGCTGAAGGTGGCCGTGCCATGATTTATCATGCCGCACAGTTGGCAGATAAAATGGCTGATGCATTATCTCAAGGCAATCAAGCAAAATTCGAAGAATATGATGACAAGCTTGGTTTCTATACGCCAATCTTGAAAGGTTTCTTAACTGAATTGGGTTATGAAGCTGCCAACCACGGTATGCAGGTTTACGGTGGTCATGGTTATATTAAAGAATGGGGCATGGAACAAATCGTACGTGACTCACGCATTTCAACCCTATACGAAGGTACAACTGGCGTGCAAGCGCTCGATTTAATTGGTCGTAAAGTGTTGTTATCGTCTAAAGGTAAAGTCGTACGTGACTATACGGCTGAGATTTTAAAATTCTGTGGCGTACACGCGCGTAATAAATACATGCGTCGTTTTGCTTGGGATTTAACTAAAATCTGTGCACAGTGGAATGCATTGACTGTTCGTATCATGTTGGCTGCGCGTAAAGACCGTGACATCGTATCGTCTGCATCTGTGGATTACTTGATGTTCTCTGGTTATGCCATGATGGCATTCTACTGGGCGCAACAAGCTGCAGTTGCTTCTGCAAAATTAGCTTCTGGCGAAGGTCAAGAAGTACCTGAGTTCTATAAAGCAAAAATTAAATTGGCGGACTTCTATTTCGAACGTCTATTGCCACGTGCTCAAGGTCATGCTGAAGCAATGGTCAATCCATCTAAAACGATGACGTCTTTAGCACCAGAGCACTTTAGCTTTGATTATTAATTGTAATGAATAAAAAAGACCGCTTCGGCGGTCTTTTTTTTAACGATTAATTTAATAAAATTGAAATTACTCTCTCAGCAAGATTACAATATGCATAAATAATATACAAAAAAAATCAATCTATTAATAAAATCAAACAGAACTTCATGCTCTAAAAAGTTTTAATTAACAATTGTTTATTGATTTTTATTATCCGTCATAAGATTGTATTTTAATCATTAATAAGTCACATGATTGACAGATATAAAATAGATGTAGTGCATTTTCATTTATAAATAACAGGTCAGTGTTATGAAAAGTCATCATATTCAAACTATCTTGTATTGGATTATCTTAGCGATGGCATTTATTGGCATTGTTGGTTATGAATGGCTTCCTTCAAGTTACCGCGGTAGCTGGCTTTTTGTTTTAGTTCTTATTATTTCTGGTGCATTTATTCGTTTCGGAACAGCCATTCTTATTGGCATATTTGCTTTCTTTAGTGTTTCTATTTACTTTTTGTTTGACCTTTCTTCAATGGTCAATATCCAACGTCAAATTTTACTATTATTTACAGTGACTTTTGCTCCGTTGTTTCTCAGCGCTGTTCGCTATAATTTATTTTCAACACAGCAAGAAAGCACTGATGCTGCCGCATTTGTCAGTAATTATCATAACGAAATTCTTCCTATGCAAGCTTGGAAAAATACCAGTCAAGAAGTCTTAAAAGTATTGCCATTTTTATCGCTGAATCATTACGAAATTATTTATATTAAAATTACCAACGTTGTACTAATCCAAGAAATGCTCGGTGAACATGAATGGTTGGTACGAAAGAATCAAATTCTCAAAGTCCTTGCGACCAAAAACGAAGCTGCCGTATATCATTTTGCATCTGAGAACTTGGATGAAATTCGCAGTATCGTATTTCGTCAAAATGCAGTAGAAAATCAAGAGCCTATGTTTATTCAGGCTTTAAAAGAAATCGAAAGTCTTAAACTCGATATTCAATATCAATTAATAGAAACACCAAATACACTACAAGGAGATCAATATGTCTCTGCTCCTTAACGTATGTGGTGCATTTTTAGTTTCAGTACAACACTTTCCAGATCCAACCTTACAACAAATTTATAAACAAGAATATGGTTGTAATTTCACAATCCAACCAACAAATTCTGATGAAAAATTACCTCTTCATCGTACTAGAGATGTGCATTTATTCTTTCCTACACAAAATACATGGTGGCCACTGTATAGCCTCGATCACATCAATTCAAAAAGCTTCGATCGAATGCTGGAAAATGGCATAAAACCAGGTGTCATTATCCCCTCCACAGTTTCATGGGGATATTATAAAAAATTAAAGTCTGCAGTTGAACGTGGTGCCATTCCTATCTTGGAATACAATCTAGCAAATCCTAATCACTTTTCTTCAGAAGCTACTTTAGCTACAGCATTTGGGCTTCGTCCTGTCGCGGCCTATGTCCCAGAAGGTTGGGACCCGAATCTACTGACTCAACCACAGGGCACTTACTTAATTCAACATACGCGAGGCGTTGGACAACTTCCCTTGCCTGCTCGTGAAATTAAATTTAACCAACTCACGCTGTACGTAACAACAACGAAAGATCACCTTATTGTTGGTAAACAAATCATTCTTAATCCAGAAGAAAATATCCCTTTACATAATATAGAAGCTCCTCAATTTGGGCTGTCATGGCAATTTAATAACGTTCACTTTAGAAGCGACAATCAAGCAATTCACACCAGCATCATAGGCTACGGTCTAATTATGGTGAGTTTTGTTTTCTTACCCATCGACCTAATACTCAATACACGCTACCCCAATATTTTGAGTACTTTAGGTAGCTCTATTTCATGGGTGTCTCTATTACTTGGTATAGGACTACTGCTTCTATTGAGTATTTCTATCATTAGAAAAGTCAGGAAAAATGGAACCGATTAATTTAATTTTCTTGTTTGGTTTTATCGGTATTTGGATTCCACAAGCGTTTTGGGCTTGGCTAAGCTACTCTGCTTGGCAATATTCTCGTAAAGCGGCTGAAGAACTTAAAAATTTACCGACTCCAGAACACTGGCCCATGCTCAGTGTACTTATACCTGCCTATAACGAAGAAGTTGTTATAGAGGACACCTTGCATGCGATGGCGGCACAAGACTACCCCGCTGAATCCTATGAAGTCCTATTAATTAATGATGGTTCTAAAGATAACACCTTAGCTATTGCCGAACGTTTAGCTGAAATTTACCCCTGCATTAAAATTGTAAATGTTCCCAAAGGCATGGGGGGTAAAGGTAAATCACGTACTCTAAATAATGGCTTGCCACATGCTAAAGGCGAACTGATTGTCGTCTATGATGCGGACAGCACACCAGAGCCCGACTGTGTACGTTTATTGGCTCAAACGCTAATAGCTGACTCTAGCTTAGTTGCGGTAAACGGCAAGGTTCGTACCCGAAATTGGCGTGATAGTATTTTGACTCGTTTCATTGCCATTGAATTTATTTATTTCCAATGGATATTTCAAGGTGGTCGTTGGAACCGTTTCCGCCTTTCCACACTCATGGGAACAAACTACGTTATTTGGCGTAATGCCTTAGATACCTTAGGCGGATTTGATGAAAAATCTTTAGTTGACGATACAGAGATGAGCTTTCGCGTATTTTTGGGAACTAAACGCATTAAATGGGTCCCGTATGCCATTGGTTGGCAACAGGATCCTCCTTCCTTAAATGTCTTTATTAAACAACGCTCACGCTGGACACAAGGAAACTTCTATGTCACTCAAAAATACCTACCTATTGCCTTGCGCAATCCATTCCCTATTGGGGTAGAAATTGGCAATAACATCATGTGTTATATCATGTTTGTACCTGCACTTTTTTGGAGTCATGTTGCTTTAGTCTTAGGGGTATTAGGTATCGCGGGTATGACCATTCCAGGCCCTTTTGTCGCCTTATGGGGTCTTTCATTTTGTTTATATGTTGCACAGATGTGGTTCACCCTATCTTTAGAAAAAGTAAAACCTGAACTATATTTTTATTCAGTGATTGCTTATTTTTCATACTCACAAGTTTTCTTGGTTATCGTTGTTAAAGCTGCCTATGACATGCTGAAAAGCAGAATCAAAGGCGAAGGCATTCAATGGTATAAAACTGAACGTAGCAAAGAGAAAAAATAATGAAACCATTTCAATTCAAAATATTGACCCTTAGCCTCTTGGCAACCAATGCATTAATTTTTGTTACCGCATCTCATGCTACGAGTTGGACATTCAGCGATGCTCTTAGCCAAACTAAACAGAGTAAAATTAGCCAATACTTTTATGTAGGTAAAGGTGAACAATGGGATAACATAGTTTATAACGCAAAATATGATACAGATCCTAATACACGTGTTTTAGTGACCTATGATGACAAACCCATTTATAGAACAACCTTAGATGGTAAAGGAAATTTAAACTTCCCTATTCCATCAGGAAGTAGCGGCTTTCATCGTTTAGATTTTATTGTTGAAAATCGTGATGAGACAGTAAAAGATAATATGTGCTTAGAACCGCCTGTGCATATCACATCATTCGAAAACTCTGAAATCAACTTCCAAGCTTCACGTACACAGCTACGCCTAAGTGATCTACCTGATGCGTTGTATAACCCAAAGCTCAACAGTAAAACACCTCTTAAAGCCATTTTTGACTACAACAGTAAAGACCTTACAGAAAATAATATGTTGGCACGTCTTATTGTGGGTTGGGAACATGCTCGACAAATTCAATGGCTCAGTCCAGCGCAAAGAACCAATGAGTTAGCAGATTTCCGTATTAATATTAAGCGAGTACCGAACTTAGAAGCTGCACCAGTTCAATTAGATAACAGCAATGGTATTCCAACACTCAGTATCCAATACTCAACAGATGAACAATTGGAATCTGTCGTTCGTATCTTGTTACAGCCTCAACTTAGTAGTCAGTTAACCAGTAATTCCGCCAATATTAAGAACTCTGTAGCTTCACCTCAATGGGCAACTGCACGCACATTTAATAGTCTGGCAGATTTTGGGATTGAAGATTTTCGGATTGGGCTCGATAAATATAATTTTAGTTTACAGTTTCCTTATGTATGGGAACCCTCAGATAGTCTCTCAGGTGTGATTGCTCTACGTTCACAAACTGGGCTACTTGAAGGCTCGTCTATCTCAGCGTGGATTAATGAACAACTGGCCGGCAATATACAATTGGCTTATTTGGAAGCAGAGCCTTTCAATCGTCAATTTAGTATTTTAGGGGCCAAAGTTGAAGAAAAACCAAACTATAATTTAAGTTTAGAAAGCTCAATTATTGCTAACTCAGCGTGTTTACCTGCGGCACGTGGCGCTGTTTGGGTTAATACCAAAGACTCGAAATTAACCCTCCCTTATACTTTAAAAATTGGTGTTATGAGTGCATCCTCATCTTTAGCAGGTACACCTACAATTGCAATTTCAGATCATCCAAACAGTTTAGGCATGGCCGTTACAGCAATGCAGTCTGCCAAAAATATGTTATTAACCAATAATCCAGTGCAACTAAAAATTGTCGCATTTAACCCTGCTAAACCACAAAAAGTAAATATTCGTGTGGATTCTGCTATGTATCAACAGTTGGTGAAACAACATGAACATATGCTCTATGCCCCAACAGCACAAGATGGTTTCTTTGCCGTTTTTGTCAAAGATAATGTACACTTCATAACGAACAGTGAACTTGGGGCAAATACGTTTAACCAATACTGGCCAACGATTCAGAGCCAAATTCCAAATAATGTAGAACAAATCTTTGTTTCATCCGACGGACAGCTACATATTTTAGAGAATATTTCTCCTGTCAAAACACAACAAGCTGTCATTGAGCAATCAAATAGTTTCTTATGGCTCATGTTCGGTTTATTTGCCATTGTTGTTATCATGCTCTTATTATTATGGCGTAAGCGTAAAAATGATACGAAAAAAGGCGCTTAAAGTTGCTCTATATCTGAGCATCATTGCCACTATTTTATTGCTCAGCGTAGTATGGGCTATGCCACGTAGCCCATCGCCAGCCAAAGTCGTTGGTATATTTTGGCAACCTACCTTAGGCACAAAACCAAGTGGAAATTGGGATCTCCTTGGTGTAAATACTTTTGTTCCACAATTTGGCGTAGCTGACGGAAAAGCTTGGCTCAAGACGACCAAAATCCCTCAATGGGAACCACTTCCAAATTGGTCAACAATCCAAAAACAAGCATGGTCTAAAAATCTAATTTTAGGCCTTTCAGGTCAATATGACGAACAACAAGCCCGTGCTCATGTTGCAGACCATGGAAAAATATCTCTGCAATTCATTCAAGAACAATCACTCACCCGCAAACCAATTGCTTATTATTTTCCAGTCGAAGCAGATCCATCTTGGCTTGGTGTTAATGTATTAGGTAAAACCTTAGAAAAGCTTCCAAAACCTTTATGGGTCAGTATCTATAGTGTAAAAGCAGAGCCCTATGCTTATGATTCATGGTTAGCAAGTTGGCTTCCAAGTCAAACGCAAGTTTTTTTCCAAGATGGCGTGGGTACAGGTGTTCGTAGTCCAACTCAAGCTCGAAAAATATTAGAAAATTTACAGCAAAAATTTGGCAAAGATCGAATCGTAATTGTCTTGGAAGCTTTTAGACCTAAAAGTGGTGGCGGATTTCGAGCTGCCTATCCTTGGGAAATTATTCAACAGCTTAATACCTATCAGAACCAAAAAGTCTTTATTTTTGATGGTCCTCACTACTTGAACCGACCAACCGTTTATGTCATTGCGTTATGGCAAAAACTGCGTACCCAATAACTCACTGTATAGCAACTATAATTCTATGCATCCTAAACATTCGCCTTTAAAATCCATGATATATGGTTAATTCAATACGGGTATTGTTATAACTATCTTTTGTATCTGCTGGCGTGCCAGAAACATATTTACCATATAATTGTTCTACACTCAGAGTCGCTGGAAATTGTTGAAATGGCTTCCATGAGATACCAGGTCCAGCCTCAATCAAATTATTATAATAACGTTGTGCTGTGTCATTAATCGCATGTACTTTGCCATAAAGCTTTACACCATGATCTGCAAAATTGAGGCCTGAACGTCCTCTTAAATCTGAAAGTACTGAATAGTCTTCACGCGAATAAGTCGCAATATTGCCATAGGCATCGGCATACCAATTGGGTGCATTAGCACTTTCACCTAATTTTGAAAATTGCCATTCATCATAGCCCGTGATACCTGCCGTTATACTTTCTCTGGTTTTAGAGCGATCACGATCTATTAAATCATAGCTGACACCCACTTCAGCATAAGCACGAATTGGCAATTTCAACCAAGGTTGATAATTCACACCAACGCCTGCAATTACTGCATTGTCATCATAAATTAAAGCATTACTATGCAAGGTTGCAGGATTTGAATTTCCTTTCGACTTTGTGTCTTTATTTAAACTTGCAAAACCATAAATTTGGCCTTGCTGGCCTTCACCAAAATAACGACCAGCACGTACTTTTAATGGGGCAACGCCCATAGAAAAACGATCTTCATAGGAAGGTGAAAAATAGATATCTGCAAAATATGGATGGCTAGATGCTGAATCACCTTGTAGGTTCAAAATGGCTTGATCTGCAGTTGCTTTAGTTTGTGGGTTAGAAGATATTTGCAAAGTTTTAAACACTTTGACCGCTTCAGCATTACGACCTAAGCCATTCAATAAATACGCCTGTTGCAAAGCCAACTCTTCGTCTTTTGGCGTTAGCTCACGTGCTTTAGCAATGCTCTTTAGAGCATCATCAGGACGTTTTTGACTAATCTGCAAATACGTCAAACTTTTCCAAACCCGTACATCTTGAGGTGTTTTTTGTGACAATTGAACTAAAATTTGCTCAGCTTGTGTAGGATCATTTTTTTCTGCTTTATAGAATTTATCCCACAAATCGTAAATAGGGTTTCCCGGTTTGACTTCTGATTGAGCATCTGTGTCTGCATTTGCTATGGAGACCGTTAAAGGCAAACCCAATACGCTCAATGCCCATAACATTTTAATCAATGGATATTTTGAATTACGCATGCACAGAAGCTCACTTAGGTTGTTGAATATAGAGGATACCCTCTCAACATTCATTGAATACTATATATACGATATTTTAAAACAGGCAAATGAATCTCTCTTACAGCCTTTGTTGTGTATTTGTTGCTTTCATTTTATTTACTAAATATTTTAGTGAATAAAATCAAAATTTTGATTCAACAAACAATATAAAAAGTATGTAAGAGATAGAGAGCATTGCTGTTCTTCTTTTATTCAAGGCTTCAATTTTCAGCTATTCAAGAAACTCTTCAAGCACTGAGTTTAAAAAAATATGGCCTTGCTCAGTACACGATAATTGCTCAGGATTATTTACCATCAATTTGCGTTCGCGCAGAGACTGTAACAATGGATTTAAGCTGTCTAAGGTGTATCCCGTGCGGTCCTGATACAAGCGCGCATCTACACCATGATTCAAGCGTAAGGCATTCATCATAAATTCAAATGGCATATCTGCTTCTTCAATTTTTTTAAACTGCAAATGTTCTGCGGGTACTTTGGCTAAATAATCTTTCGGCAAGCGAGTTTTCTGATAACGGTACACGCCATCGGGCTGTGTCACTTTTCCATGCGCACCTGCACCAATCGCAAGATAATCGCCAAACTGCCAGTAATTCACATTGTGTGCAGAAGGTTTTTCTTTACGCCAAGCCGAAACTTCATAATTGATAAATCCTTGCGCTTTTAAATAGGCCTCGCCTTGCTCTTGAATATCTTCTAATACATCATCCACAGGCAAAATTGGCTGAGTACGGAAAAATACGGTATTCGGTTCAATCGTTAACTGATACCACGACACATGTGTTGCACCATTTTCCACAGCCAACTTCAAGTCTAGTAGTGCCTGCTCAATTGTTTGCTCTGGCAAACCATGCATCAAGTCGACGTTCACTCGTTCAAAGCCCGCTTCTTTAGCATGCTGAATGGCAGAAATCGCATCATCATTAGAATGAATACGGCCTAACTTTTTGAGCTGATCCGTATTAAAACTCTGTACGCCTATCGATAGCCGATTAATGCCAGCCTCTAAATAGCCCGCAAATGGATCATGTTCGACCGTACCCGGATTGGCTTCTAAGGTAATTTCACAGCCATCTTCAAATGGAATAATGGATTTGAGCTGCTCAAACAGCCATTGATAACCTTTAGCTGAAATCAGCGAAGGTGTCCCGCCACCAATAAATACGCTGTGTACCGCACGGCCTTGGGCAAAATCAGTCTGCGTTTTAAAGTCTTCAACCAGCGCCTGTAAATATTCTTTTTCTAAGTCTAAAGACAACTCGCCATTGGGTACTGCATGCGAATTAAAGTCACAATATGGACATTTTCGCACGCACCACGGCATGTGAATGTATAAAGACATGGGAATATTTGCAGGGATCAGTTCAGCCAAGGAATGTGCTCAAAAGGAGAATAAAAGTCGCCTGTATTTTAACATGACTGCACTAGAGTACTGATGAAAACTCCATCGGAATACACTAGACTGGTTAAATTAAAAATGAATTTGCTGATAAGAACATGAAAATAAGCAGCCATTTATTGTATTTGCTCCCGCTTGCGATGGGTATTGGCATCGCCATGAGCATTCAAACTGCCCTTAACACTCAATTACGTGAATATTTGTATTCTCCATTACAAGCTGCCCTTTTATCGTTTTTGATAGGTACAATAGCGCTTGCTGTCCTGGTGTTTTTTCAACCTGTCGAAAAACCCAATCTTGAAACGCTGTTACACATTCCTTGGTTTTTATGGCTAGGTGGATGCTTAGGCGTATATGCCATTAGCATCAGTATTTATACGGCGCCCAAATTAGGTTTTTTAAGCCTATCTGGCCTGATCATTTTTGGCCAAATTGCCATTTCTATGCTGATCGACCAATACGGCCTACTGGGAAATGAAAAGACACCGATTCATTGGCAGCGCCTTTTAGGTGGCGTGGTGATTTTTATTGGTGTGCTTCTCACTTTACAACGCTAAGACCTCATACCTAAGCACCTCAAAGAAAGAGTATGTTCTGTGTCTACTGTCACAACAACCCGCTTTGAATTAAAGCAACTATTTCGCTTGATGATTCCGATTTTAATCACCCAATTTGCGCAAGCAGGTTTTGGTTTGATTGATACCATTATGGCTGGCCATTTGTCTGCCAATGACTTGGCGGCAATTGCCGTGGGCGTAGGGCTTTGGATTCCTATTATGCTACTGTTTAGTGGCATCATGATTGCTACTACACCGTTGGTAGCTGAGGCAAATGGTGCCCGTTCGCCTGAAAAAATTGCCACCATTGCTCGTCAGTCGTTATGGATTGCATTGATTCTAGGCATTATTGCCTGCCTAATTTTACAGGCTGCACCCTTCCTATTGCCTGTATTAGGGGTGCCTGAAGTTCTCTTACCAAAAGCCAGCCTGTTTCTGCATGCGATTGGCTTTGGTATGCCTGCTGTAACGATGTATGCAGCACTTCGTGGTTATTCTGAAGCTTTGGGCTACCCTAAACCTGTCACAGCCATTAGCTTAATTGCGCTCGCTGTACTGGTGCCACTCAACTTTATCTTTATGTATGGTTTAGGCCCTGTACCTGAACTAGGCTCTGCAGGCTGTGGCTTTGCGACGGCTATATTACAATGGCTAATGTTCTTTGCTTTGGCACTGTATATTTTCAAAAGCAGTGCCTATCAAAAAACCCAGCCTTTCGCACTATGGGAAAAAATAGATCCAGTCTGGATGAAACGAATCTTTGCACTGGGTTTTCCGATCGGCTTGGCTATTTTCTTTGAAGTGAGTATTTTTAGTACCGCAGCGATTGTACTCAGTCCACTGGGAGAAATTACCGTGGCGGCACATCAAATTGCGATTTCCATTACTTCACAGCTATTTATGATTCCAATGTCACTGGCCATTGCACTCACCATTCGAGTGGGCACCTATTATGGCAGTCAAAATTGGGCATCTATGCGCCGTGTACAAGTGATTGGACTGGCAACAGGGACCGTGTTTGCGCTCATTACCATGCTACTGCTTTGGTTACTCCGCGCTGAAATCGTCTCGCTGTATACCTTCGATTATGATGTCGCAGCATTGGCTGTGTACTTGGTACTGTTTGCGATTGCTTATCAACTTATGGATGCATGGCAAGTGAGTGCCGCCGGTTGCTTACGTGGTATGCAAGATACTAAAGGCCCAATGTGGATTACCATGCTGGCCTATTGGATTATTGCCTTCCCTGTGGGAATTTATTTGTCACGCTTCACCGATATGGGTGCAGCAGGCGTATGGATTGGGCTGATTGTGGGTTTAACCGTTGCCTGTATTTTACTCATTAGCCGTTTAATGATTATGAATAAACGCATCACACGGCTTTAAATTTGATGGTCCATACGGCCACGGGACGTATGGACTTTTGTGCTTGGCGCTTTATTTAATCTAAGCTAGCCAGCGCTTTTTTTAAGCCCTCAGGTACATCAGCTTCATCTGCCTCTTTCATAATCGCTTGTCCCACAATCACATCTGTACCGTTAAAAGTCATGGTGGGCGAACCATAAAGTTCATAGCCTTCATTTAATGCTTTGGTCACACGGGCACAAAAGGTCACATCATCTTTACCTGTTAAATATTTATATACTTTCATTGCCTAATTTCGTCTGGATTACTCAGCTTATTTTAAGCTTAATCTTGCAAGATGTAAGTCAGAGTTAAAACACTGTGACGGACTGCGTGATTTAGACCAAAGCTCAAATGACCCCTGCATAAGGCTAAAAGCTACATTGGCCTTGGTTTGAACAGGCATTTACTAACTAAATCCGACCTAAATCAAGGTGATTGAAAACAATCACCTTGAAACAGACACAAAGCTTTAACATTTTAAAGTAGGCAACACCTTGATTAACGCCTATGATCAAAACCATATTTTATGATGATCTTGAGGAGCATCACATGGCCAAATCGGCTAGCACCCCCGGTCGCCGCTTTATGAAACTTGCAGGAATGACTGCAAGTATTGCCAGCAAGACAGTTACAAATTCAATTAAAAACCTCACTGCCGACGAAGAGCAAAAGAACGCTTCGCGTAGCAAATTATTTCAAGATATTGGGGTACAAATTGCCGATACGCTCGGCGACATGAAAGGTGCGGTCATGAAAGTAGGACAGATCGCCTCTCAATATAAAGATATTTTTCCACCCGAAGTGGCAAAGGCGATTGCCAAATTACAACGTCAAGCACCGCCTATGCCCTTTAGCGATATTAAAGCGCAAGTTGAAAAAGAACTGGGCAAACCGATTCTTGAAATTTTTAAAAGCTTTGACGAAGTACCTTTTGCTGCCGCCTCCATTGGTCAAGTCCATAAAGCAACCTTACCCAACGGTCAGCCCGTGGTGGTCAAGGTGCAATATCCAGGTGTAGATGAAGCTTGTGAAAGTGACTTAAAACAAGTTCGGCTTGCACTACGCTTAATGGGCGTATTAAAAATTGATCGTAAACTTCAAGATCAGTTATTTCATGAAATTCAAGACAGCTTAGACAACGAATTAAACTATCAAATTGAAGCACAAAACCTTGCCGTTGCACGCACTTTCCATGAAGCACTTGATAGCAAGATTGTGATTCCCCAAGTGTATGAAGACTATTCTTCACGTCATATTTTAACTTTAAGCCTAGAAGAAGGCGAAAGCATAGAAACTGCCAGCACATGGTCACAAGAGACGCGTAATGAATTGGGTCGCCGTTTACTACGTGCCATGGGACAAGAAATATTCTTTTTAAAACGTTTTCACTGTGACCCACATCCGGGCAACTTCGCCTTTCGTGAAGATGGCACAGTCATTATCTATGACTTTGGTGGCGTTAAAATATTATCCAACGACACTGTGCAACAATTCAAAGCTTTAATTCGTGCGGCACGTGCTTCCAATATTGCAGAGATTGAAAATCAACTGGATGCACTGCACTCTATGGCTGAAAAAGGCAAATTCCCAGAGGCACTGTATAAAGAGTGGTTAGAAGTGCTGATGCGTCCGCTCACTACACAATATGACTTTGCAGAAAACTCTGCACATCATGATGGTGTCGAGCTGATTAAGCCTTCATTAAAATATTGGGATGTATTTAAGCCTTCCCCAGATACACTTATGGTCAACCGTACCGTGTCGGGGCATTACTGGAATCTCATCAATTTAAAAGTAAACGACAATTTAAATGATATTTTTGAAGAGTTAATTCCACCAGTGGCCTAATAGCAGATTGATCTTCATTCAACTTAAAAAGTCTGACTTCGGTCGGGCTTTTTTATAGTTTGCTATGACCTATTACAATACGCAGAAATTGCCCCATCAAAGCACTCATTGGTGAAGAAATGTAAATCTACTTGCAGGCATTAATGTTATAATATAACATAACAATAAATTCAAGACCTGAAACAGGAGAAGAACAATGCGTCCGAATATTCATCCTCAATACCAAGATGTGCTGTTTCATGATACCAATGCAGATGTATATTTTGTGATTGGCAGTACGCTACAAAGCACTCAAACACGTGAATATGAAGGTAAGACCTATCCCTATGTCACCTTAGATATTTCGAGTGCATCGCATCCGTTTTATACCGGGGAACAACGTCAAACCAGCAATGAAGGCCGTGTGGCAAGCTTTAATAAACGCTTTGCGCGTTTCAAACGCTCACAGTAAATTCATATTGTTTTAAGCTTTTGCTTTTAAAGTAAAACTATTAAAGAAGTCTAAGAACCCTCCTCCAGCTTAGACTTCTTTTTTTGTCTATACGCATTCAATTTAGGCTTTCAATAGCCATTGAAACAGATAAAAACCCAATGCCAATAACACTACACCCAACAGCACACTCGAACCGACATAAACTAAAGCAAGGCTGGCTTGCGACTGTTTGAGTAATTGAAAGGTTTCTAAGCCAAAACTCGAAAACGTGGTGAATCCACCTAAAATACCAACCATGACAAACAAACGGGTTTCTTGCTGTAACACTGGATATTTTTGGGTCAGTGCAAAAAATACACCTGCAATAAAACACCCAAGTAAATTAATGGCCCAAGTGCTCCAAGGAAATATGCCGCTAGGCTTATATAACCAAAGCCCTGCGCCATAACGCAAACTTGCACCTATTGCACCTCCAAGGGCGACCAATAACCAATTCATGGATGTTCCTACTCTATCTTTTGAGGCATTTTCGCCTACGATGTTCAGGCAATGTCTATGACTATAGCCGAAAGTTGACTTCAATTCGGCATCAAAATGTACTCAATTTAAATGCTAAATCTTGCTATATTCTCAGGGCTTAAATTTACATTATTTACGGATGATTCGTTCATGGCACAACAATTATTGGCAGAACTTCAAGCAGGCACAGCAAAATTTGCTGACGTTATTGCATTTATTGAAGCGCGTTATGTTCACACCCCAACAGCATTTCAAAATGGCCAGCAAGCTAACGGTGCCAATGAAAACCAAGGCAGTGCCAAAGTATTTTCTTTTGCACAGCAAAATGGCTTAGATCAAGCGCAAACTTTAAGTTTATTTGCTGAACATTATGCATCTGTACTGGCTACACCAGAAGCGACAGATCACCAAAATATCCGCCAATTTATGCTCAACGGTTGGGATGGTATTCAATTTGATGGTCAAGCCTTAGTTGCAAAATAAGGCCATTCACATCGCATACCTGCACAATTAATTTTAAAACAATAAAGCCAGCATGCGTGCTGGCTTTATGCATTGAACGATATCAGATCAATCGCACAAATCTCTACTGGATCAAGATACTCGAATGCGGCACTGCCATTCATCAATAGAGGCGCTTTCCCAAGGTCGTGCATGTTGTATATGCAATACTTCTTCGCCTGCTTGCTGTGCAGTAAAACGATATGTTTTCTGACCACCTACACCAAGTATAGGTGTATCATTTTGCTTGGTATCTTCTAATTTAAAAATTTCTTCAGCTTTAAATAATTGAGGGCTTTTGCTTAAACGCCAAACATAACCTGTGCTTGGGTTTTCATCTAAAATCACTTCTAGCGTTTGCCCACGATCCATTTCTAATAGTGCAGGACAACTCTGCTTACCAGTAAAAACGTGATTTTTACCATCGACTGTTGAGCTCAAACTACTACATCCACCCAAACCTAAGGCCAAAACCAAAGCCATACCCATTGCTTGTAACTTCATGATGATGCCAACTCAAATCTAACTTTTAACGCGTTCAATCCATTGAATTGAATCTACTCGAAAAACTTCACAAGCCCCATCCCCTGTATCAGTTGGGGTTAACGATGAGGTCCAAACCAAATCTTTGTCTTTAATTTCCACTAAATCACCTTTAAGACGAACCAAGTCACCGCGTTTTACTTTTTTAATTTCTTTGGCAATTGCAGGACTTGATGGGATGATATGCATATTCGACACCATCATCATGGCTTGCTTTTCAGGTACGGGCACTTTATCCATGCGCCAATTTAAATAGCGATCATATTGATTCACTGTAATATGTCGCGCAATTTCTGGCTCGGCAAATAATCCCCAACTTACCGCATAATCAATTGGGGAAAATTTTGCTTGTTCGTCATGGGTATAAGTTTTTGAACCTAAAATTCGAAAGTCACCATAAAAAGGTTTTAATGTAGAAATAGACTGCCCTTGAGCAACGGGAGCTAAACCTTTGGCAATATTATATTCCGATGATGCCTGCGCACCTGTTTGTAACAGTATTGAAGCCAATACTGTACTGAGCAAAATCTTTTTCATCATCGGTTTACCTCTTTTTTCATTACTGTATTCAGGCATTTGCAATTGATACCATCAACCGACACCTTCTAGCTGAAGTTCAGGCCCAAATAGACGAATGATCAGCATCTCAGCTAAAACTGAAGGCTTGCTTAATCATCTCTGTTGTAATCCTATATTAAGGAATAATTCAGCAGAAACATTAGTAACTTGGTAACAAGTCTGCTTTTTTACTGACGTATATCTTATATTTTGCCTGTTATTCCACTAAGCTTGGCAATACATCAATTCATTCATAATAATAGAGCAATAATGATTTATAAGTTTTATCAGCAACATATTTTTCCACATTTACTCAACCAAGTGATGCAAGTTCCGAGCTTAATGGATAAACGCCGTGAGCTACTTTTGCCTATTCAAGGTGAGGTTCTAGAAATTGGCTTTGGTACAGGCTTGAATCTCGCTTTTTATCAAGCAGTCAATACGGTATATGCACTTGAGCCCAATATCGAAATTTATCAATTGGTCGCGCAACGTGTGCATGCAACGCCTTTTGAAGTTCAACACATACAAGCCAGTGCTGAAAAATTACCTTTTGCAGATCAAAGCCTAGATCATATAGTTTGTACTTGGACTTTATGCAGTATTGCCAATATCGAACTTGCTTTGGACGAAGTGTATCGTGTGCTGAAAGTGGGTGGCACTTTTCATGTTGTGGAGCATGTATTACACAATGAAAATCACCATATTCAGCGCCTGCAAAATCTATTCACACCACTACAAAAGCGCGTGGCCGATGGCTGTCATTTAAATCGTGATATTGAACGGGCTTTAAAAAATGCAGACTTAGAGGTTACTGAATTACACTACTTTGATGCCGAAGGCATTCCAGCGATTGGACGCCGTATGCTACTGGCACGGGCGATCAAAAGCTGATTGATCAGTAGCAATCAAATATAGAATTAAGACAACCTCTGAATATAAGTGATTTTGACTATACTGCACTGCGGTCTGGGGCGCGGTATATTCATACCCGTCACAAAACGCTGACCTGTTTTCAGTTGTTGTACATTGACATATTGCCCTTGTAACCGAACACGCTGACCTGATTTTAAACGGCGTAGTTGTCGGGTAATTCGCTCATTAGAAGCAATTGCACTCACATTCAGGCTATCTGCGCGCACCTCTTCTACCGTTAAGCCTGAGTTGGGCTTGAGCTTAAACTCATAGCACCGACTGTGCTGATCAAATTCGACCTTTTTCAAATTTTGAGGATCAGCCAACATCCCCTGCACCAGTAATAAATCAACATTACTGAGATAAGCCAAATCATTATATTCCCCCACCCATGCTGATGCACGGAAAAGAACACCTCTTTGGGCTGAATAAAAACGCTGACCAGCAACGGTAAAATTCCCAGAAAATTCACGGCGTGTTTCTAGTTGAAAGTTTTTAACAACACCAGGCTGTTCCAAATGTGGAATTTCTCGAAAATACTCATTCCAGGCCCAAATCAGCAGTGCTAAACAAGTGAAGGCGATCAGCAACTGCTTCATACATTTATCTCCCAGTCACCATGACGATATGACTCAGCGCATAATAAAGTATCTTTAAATCAGTCATCAAAGTTAATTCTTATGGTTTCAAAGCGCACCCGTCCCTCGGCAATTGCTTGTGCGATTGCTTGCTGACCTTTGGTTAATCGCGCACCACCACTTTTAATATCAATCAGCACCACTTCAATGTCTTCTGCACGACCATCTCCATCACGATAGTCGGTATAACCATCAAAGACCACATAATCTACAGGATCACCCAAAAATTTGGCATCGCTTGGAAGGTACTGAAATTCAGGCATAATGGGCGCCAATTGTTCCGCCATTTTGCCCTTTAATACTGCGCGACTGGTATTTACACTACGCTTTTGCGCATGGGTTAAGGCCTGCTGATGTTCGAGCTCTAATTCTGCAATATACTTTTCATACTCTGCTCGAATACGTCCATTGCGCGAGTTGCTTAAAATGAGCGTGGTCAATACCGCCCCGATACATACCCCAACCAACATGGCCATCCAAACCGACATCTGCTCTTCCTAATTCAATGGCTTAAACTGCACATACAACTTTCGTTTTCTGCCCTATGCTTTGCACAAAAGAATGATATGCTAGGGCCGAGCAGAATAAAATCATTATTGGGTCATGAAAACAATTTTAGTTGCCAATCAAAAAGGCGGATGCGGGAAAACCATTACAGCCATCAGTTTAGCTTCTGCACTGGCACAAAAAGGCTATAAAGTCGCTTTGGCCGATGCTGACAATCAAAAATCAGCTTTGCAATGGCTGAAGCAACGCCCCGAACAAGTTGCTCCTATTCAAAGCCTTGATTGGCGTCATGAAAAATCCATTGGTGACGCCCCTAAAAACACCGAATATTTAATTATTGATGCGCCTGGTGCGTTGTCTGGCGAACAAGCCGAACAACTGATTAGTGAAGCTCACACGATTATTACCCCGCTACAACCCTCATTTTTTGACATCGATTCAACACGTCGTTTTTTAAAGCATCTACAAGACATCAAACGTATTCGTAAGGGTAAAGTGCAAATTTTACTGCTCGCTAACCGTGTAAAACCGAATGCCTCCAGTGCCAAAGAAATTCAAGATTTTTTTGCTAAAATTGAGCAACAGCCTGTTGCATGGATTTCTGAACGTAGTGCTTATGGTCAATTGGCCATGCAAGGCCTGAGCGTGTTTGATAAAACCCAGAAAAACTACATTGCAATTCAAAACCAATGGCAACCTATTTTAAATGCCATTATTGATGATGAAAGTGATTGGTTCTAAAGCCTCAGTTTTTCAAACTGCTATCGTCATCAAGTGAAATGAAAATAAACGGTTTTCATTGGTAAATACTCATTTTCGAGTAGTTTTTTTCAGTTAATATGAACGATGTCCTCTTTAATCACCTGAGAACTCAGTGCAACAATACGCGCCTACCTTACAAAAATTCTTATTGTTCGGATTGTTTTTTGTCCTGATCTTTTTAAGTTTTAGTGTCTTAAAATATTTTATTGTGCCTGTGGTTTGGGCCATGATTATTGCGTACATGACTTGGCCCCTATATCAGCGCATTTTAAATGCCTGTAAAGGCCGTGCCACTCTTAGTGCCACACTGATGATCTTGCTGGTGGTACTGGTCGTTGGCTTACCCGTCATATTTGCAATATTCTTATTACAACATGAAGGCCGTAATCTATATTATGAATTACAAAAGCAAGTATTTTCAGGTCATTTGAACGTACCACAATTTGTACGTGAATTACCTATTATTGGTAAAGAAATTAACCGTACTCTACATGACTTAAATACAGACCCGAACAGTATTATTCAATCCGTGCAAATTTGGATTCAGGGTCATTTGAATTATGGTAAAGCCTTAATTAATGAAGTCAGCAAAAACATTTTTAAATTATGTTTTGCGGTCATGTCTTTATTTTTCTTTTATCGTGATGGCCAAACCATTTTGGGGCAAGCCAGCCGTGCTTTAGAAAAAGTCATTGGGCCACGTATTCATCATTATTTGGCGACCATTTCCGATACCACACGGGCGGTTGTTTATGGCGTGGGGCTTACAGCGGTAGCCCAAGCAACTTTAGCGGGCATTAGCTACTTTGTTGCAGGTGTGCCTAACCCGATGTTGCTTACGCTAGTTACCTTTGTATTGGCCTTAATTCCATTTGGCCCACCTGTGGCATATACCTCTGTATCGTTATGGCTGTTTTCACAAGGTCAAACCATTGAAGCCATTGGTGTGATGGCATGGGGCGTATGTATTGTGAGCACAGCAGACAACGTGATTCGACCTTTGGTTATTTCAGGCGCAACACAAATTCCATTCTTATTAATTATGTTTGGTGTATTAGGTGGTCTTGCAAGCTTTGGTATGGTGGGATTATTTATTGGCCCTGTCATTTTAGCCGTATTGTTGGCCATTTGGCGTGAATGGTTACATGAGGCAAATATTGAACCTGTACAAGTTCCAAAAGCCACCATGGCACATGACTTAAACGATGAGACGGACCTAAAAAACTAAACCATCAAGCTCATAAGGTTGGGCTATCTCGTCACAAATGACCTAAAGGCAAGCATCATCCCTTGCCTTTTTTTGTTACAGAGCAAAACCGAATTTACGTAGTAGTTCAGGTCAAGCTCTGTTTCAATAGGCAATGACCATATAAAACAAAGGATGCATGCATGACTTTTAACTTCAAAACAACGACAAAAATTTTACTCGGCATCTCATTGAGTTCGTTATTTATGCTGGGTTGTACCAGCACACCGCCTGTACAAAGCAAAGCACCAAGCCAACAAGTCACCATCAATGCCGTGAGTCCTACAGGCATTGGCGCTGCAATTGGAAGCATTCAGTTAGAAGATAGCAACGCAGGATTAGTACTTCATACACAGCTCAGCCAATTGCCTGCTGGGCCACATGGTTTTCATATTCATGAAGTCGGATCATGTGAACCTGCCAGTAAAGATGGAAAAATGGGCGCTGCTTTAGCTGCAGGTAGTCATTTCAATCCAAATAAAGCGCAAAATCATGGTACACCGTTAACAGGTCATTTAGGTGACTTACCTGTACTGAATGTACAAGCTGATGGCACAGCCCAAGTCATGCTGGTTGCACCGCGTTTAAAATTAGCCGATGTACAAGGCCGTGCCATTATGATTCATGCGGGTGGTGACAACTATTCAGATTCACCCAAAGCACTCGGCGGTGGCGGTGATCGAATTGCTTGTGGTGTCATTCAATAAACACACTCTGCAAAACAAATTAAGCTAGATGGCAACAACTGTGGATAAGATTGATTTTATCCGCAGTGATCATGCACACACGTAACACTTATAACAGACGGCCTTTTAACGCGACTTCTACTGATTTCTTAAGGCATAACGTCTGCAATGCTCTAAGTAATCCGCTTCATGCTCACTCATCAATTCGACAATACTACGCCACAACCAAAATGGCGCATCAATCGTTTTAGATTGAGCGCGCTTGAGTTCTTTAATCCATGACTTCCGTTCAGCTTGCGTCATTTGTCTTACATGGGCCCGTCCCACCACAAAGGCCAGATAAAACGCTAAATTTCGCGCTTCAAATTCATTGGTGCCCTCAATTTCTAGTTTCAAATCTTGAGGCATCAGCTCCCGAATAAACACGGAAGTATCCAAAAATTTAGATGCGCGCATCCGGCTGCCTAAGTAAGGCGATAAATGCCGTGCGCCTTCGACAATGCGCTCTGCATTGTTTCTAGGCATAGTGGCTTCTGAATAACGTGGCGCCAACGCACGGGCTGCTTCTTTTAAATCCATCAAGCACAGATCATTACCTTCACTAATATGGTGATGATTGGTATCCATCAGCACGATATAGCGTAGCAGTCCCAATGAACTACAGCCTTTGACCCAATAAGCAGCATCGAGCATGTGAATACAATCTGCCTCTTTGCGTTGCCCAATCATCATAACTAAATCACTGACATGCTCCTGACGAAATAACTGCTCAATCGCTGTATGCTCTTTTTTCAGTAAAGGCCAAAACTTACGCCCCAGCTCAATTTTTGGCTCTAGCCCTTGCAGGCGTTCTTTGGCCAGACTTTTCCATGTACGCTTATAGGCCTGTTGCATCACCCCATGTACAGCACGTGGACGGCTGACCAAATCAGTCGGCTGGCCTTCGTTTTCCAGCGCATGTACATACCCCGCGTACAATGCTTCGACCATTTGCGCCGTGACCACCCCTGGCAAATCAGAGCTACGTAACGCCGTAGCCAAAGACAATCCTAAACGAATCAAATCATTTACCGGATTACCAATAACCGTCTGATCCAAATCTCGGATTTCAATTTCAATCTGTCCTTCTGCATTGGCCACTGGCCCTAAATTACCAGTATGACAATCTCCACAAATCCAAACGGCTGGCCCCTGCGGAATCGAGCTGATTTCAGCGGCTTTAAGCCAGTCATAGTATTTGGCAGTATTGCCACGCACATAGGCATGAATCGAACGTGCCATTTTTAAATTACGCTTTTCAATTAGGGCATCGCTACGCTGTTTGGGCTGACGGATTTCACTCTTGATTATTTTTGGCATGATTTATGTCTATTATTTTTGAGTCATTACAGAATTCTGCATCTAATCCACTCTAAAATGCAGATCTGAATGAATATTTTCTGTTGCGATTATGTTCTCAGCATTTTCCAGCCCTGACAGCAAAAAGCTACACTGTGCTTATGGCCAAATAGGTGAAAATTGAACGTGAATCATCCTCCCTCTTTGCTACAGCGCTTTAAATCCAATGCACTAGCGATTTACTGCCTACAGATTTTCATTGTACTGAGTGGCTCTACACTGGGCCTGCATTTTCTCGGGCTGGAAAAGCTAATTGTGCCTGTAACACTTGGCGCAATTGCGACAGCGTTGACTGACTTTGATGACCGGCTCAGCATACGGTTACGTAATTTGGCCTATGTGTGTATTTTATTCTTTAGCGTCAGTAGCATTTTAGATGCGCTACACCCATATCCACTACTGTTTGTCTTATATCTATCGCTGTCTAGCGCCTGCCTAATTTTGATGGGTGCGCTCGGCCAACGCTATGCAGCCATTTCTTTCGGCACGATTTTGCTATCGATTTATACCATGTTTGGCTTTGGTGAATACACCCATTGGTATTTCCAGCCCAGCGCCTTTGTTTTAGGCGCACTATGGTACGGCGCAACCGCGATTCTGTTCTATTTAATTAAGCCGACACTCGCAGTGCAAGATCAGCTGGCGCGCTGTTTTCAGCAGATTGCATCGGTGTTATATGCCAAAGCACGATTGTTCGATCCAGATAACCGTGCGAATGTTGAAGAGCTATTGTATGACTTGCCACTACAAAATAGCGCTGTGGTTGATAGCCTGAACCGTATCAAAGCCTCTTTGCTTACACGGCTCAAAGCTTCACGCGCCAATCAAAACACCATTTACTGGCTAAAATTGTATTTTCTGGCGCAGGATCTACACGAACAGGTCAGTGCCAATTATCTGCATTATGAACAAATTCACATTAATTTCAGTCGTACCGACCTGATTTTTCGCATTCAAAAAAATATTCGCCTACAAGCACTTGCTTGTGAGGAACTGGCGCAGTGCATTTTAAATAATCAAGCCTATCAGCCTAATATTGATGCAGATACCGCCTTGCAGAATTTGCACAGCTCTATGCGTGACTGGATGAAAGATAATCCGCAAAATATTGAGGTAAAAAATCTACAACTGGTGCTCAACAATCTGGACAGTATGCAAGAGCGTTTTGCGCATTTAAATGATTTGAGTCGCCAGCAAGAACAGCTCCCTCAGCAGTTAGATCAACTGAATTTATATGATGATGACATTCATGGCGCTGGTGATTTATGGCTAAAGCTAAAACAGCATTTAACGCCACAATCTGCCCTGTTCCGCCATGCAGTACGGATTGGCTTTGTGTTTGCAGTTGGCTACGGCATTTCACTACTCCCCTTTGCACGTAATGGCTATTGGATTCTGCTCACCAGTTTATTTGTCTGCCAAATGCGTTATTTTGCCACCAAAAGTCGCTTGAAGATGCGGACCTTAGGCACTGTGCTGGGCGTACTGCTCGGCATTCCAGTGCTGTATTTTGTGCCGAGTACCGAAGGTCAATTGTTATTGGTGATTATTTTTGGAGTGTGCTTTTTCTATTTAAGTGCCAAAAAATATGCCATGGCAACGCTAATGGCGACCCTCATGGTGCTACTGATTTTTAATTTAAAAGGCGCAGGCTATGCCATTATTTTGCCACGTATTATGGATACCATTTTAGGCTGCCTCATTGCATGGTTTGCTGTCAGCTTTATTTGGCCAGACTGGGACTTCCGCAATATTTCCAATACCATCAAAAAAAGCACACAGGCCACGCTTCAGTATTTTAATGCTGTGCTAGATGAGTATATTAGTGGCCGTACTAACAGCATGAGCTACCGCCATGCAAGGCGTGATGCGCACAATGCCCAAACCGAACTGGCCAGCATGATTTCCAGCTTAAGTACAGAACCAAACCCTGACCCAGAGCTCATTCACTATGCTTTTCGTTATCTGGTGTATAGCCATAGCCAGCTCAGTTATGTATCTGCTTTGGGAAGCCACCGCGAACAAGTACAAGATACGCAAGTACTCGAGCTACTACAGTGGTGCAAAACTGCACTGGCGCAATCGTTGCTACAGCAAGATTTAGCAGCAGATGAGATTCAGCAAAAACTTTTGGAAGTCAAACAGCTGAATGCACAGGATAATTTGTCCAGCCATTTACAACTGGTACTCAAGCAAATCAGCTTATTACTCGAAACTCTACCTGAGCTGTTAACGCTCAGAGCGGAACTGCTACGGCGCGACATTAAATAGCCCAACTGAATGTCTTATAATGCGATTAAAACTACTATAACCAAGTACTACGCTTGGTTATTAGTATTTGATTTATATTAATTTTAATAAAATAAACTTTTGTTTTCCCCATCGCTTTTCAGTACACTCAAGATTCATTCTCATTTTAGTTATGACCATGAATATTCAAACTTTACGCCTTGTGGGTACTTTAGAAGGTCTATCCTTCTTGCTTTTATTGTTTGTTGCAATGCCCCTTAAGTACATGATGGGCAATCCAATTTTAGTAAAATACGTGGGTATGGGACACGGGGTTTTATTTATCGCGTTTCTAGCGGTGCTGTTTATTGTGTGTGAAAAGCAAAAATGGTCACTGAGTGTTTTTTTAATGGGCTTAGTTGCATCCATTTTGCCATTCGGGCCTTTTGTTTTTGATGCCAAAGTGAAAAAACTCGCGCAGGAAAAATCCACGATTTAATTCAACTTGAGCACAGCTCTAAGATATTCAGGCAAGCTGATGATGGTAAAAACTTACAGCTTGCCTTGTCTGAGATATTAAAGATATGCAGTTTAGAACTCACCTGCTTCACGGCGTTCCTGTAAAACTTGCATCAATGCACGACGTGGAAAACTAAACCACAGTACAATCAGTGCCAAGCATGAAAAGCCATAAGCCAAGATATGAAACTGCTCATACAGCATACGAATTAGCTCAATAACTACAAAGAAGCTAAACATCATTAGTACTGACACCGCCGCTGCGACCGTACCTTTTGACACTTCTGAAGACATTAAAGCAAATCGGTACAGTACCGAAAAGCTGATTCCTTCACCAAAGCTCACCATGGTCATACCTATAATGACGCAGTAAATAAAATACTGTGGCAACATCACTCCAACCACCACAATCGCTGTACCTAGTAGCATTATAGGCAAGCCCAACAATACCGTACGCCCAAGCGCTAAACGGTCAATAATCTTCAATAGCACAATATTGCCTAAAATCAGTCCCCCTAATACGGGAAACTGTGCCAAACCATATTGCATACTGCTCAAGCCTAGCTCATCCACGAGCATGACAGGAGAAAGTGCAATCCATAGCATTAAAGGCATTGCCACCATAGGTAGACCCAAAGTTAGACTTAAAAAACGCTTATTTTTAAATACTTTTTTAAAATCATCCCAAATATAGCTGAAAGGCTGTTTGGGTATACTTTGCTTGGTGGTTGGCATTTTGGCTTTTAAACCAAAACCACTTAAAAAGGCTAAAAATGCGATGCCAATAAAACCCCAATGCCATGACACATGATCAATTAAAAATGCCCCAACCACTGGCCCTATTAATGGTGCAAGCAAAGAAATATTTGCCATCAGTGCCATGACTTTAATAGCATCACGTTCTTCAAAAGTTTCTTGTATAGCAGCATAACCCACCGCAGAAATAACAGATAAACCAAAGCCTTGTAAAAAGCGTAACGTTAAAAAGCTTTCAATGCTATTGGTCAGCAAAATAAGTAGGCAACACAAGGTAAAAAATGCCACACCGCCCAGCAGCACTTTTTTACGGCCCAAACGGTCAGACAGAGGGCCTAAAATAGCCGCTACACATGCCCCACCTAGCAAATAAAAGGACATAGAGGACGGTGCCCATGCACTGCTGACACCAAACTCTTTGGTAATGGCCAACATGGCGGGTTGTACAAGGTCGTTACCGATGTACACTGAAAACTCAAACAAAACCAGTGCCAAGGGAAACATAAAAGTTGCGCGACTGAGTTTAGTCGCTTGTACATTGTGCATGATGCTCTACATATTAAAGGCTTGGGCATGGCAATCGCTTTTTGCAAATATCTCTATATGCATAGTGATCGCCAATACCAAGTCGTTTAAATTTTTAAAATAAATAAAATGAATTTGAGATAAGCCCAATTATGGCTGGATGAATAAGAGTTGAATCAATACGCTTAATCATCAGGAGTTGCAACAACAGTGAACATTGCAATATGGGGCTATTTTAACCTTATTTAAGTTTAAGCTTTGTGTATTTTGAGTGCTTTATTTCTTTCATTGAACTTGCTCTACGGGCTGTATAAAGGTGCCATTTTTTAGGTCTTCGTAAGCTTGTAATATTTCTGCATAGGTGTTCATAACAAAATAGCCACGGCCATAAATGGGTTCATTTAAGGGTGTGGCACTTAAATATAAAATTGAACAATCACGTAATGCTGTAATTTCTACCTGCTCACCAAGGCTGGACATCACCGCCAAGTGGTTGTCTTCGAGTTGTTCTTCATCTGCTTGAAAGCTTGCACGGCCCGAGCGCATATAAATCAGCGTGGTGTCACCTGACTGCGCGGGAAACTGTACTGTATGGCCTTGCTGAATAAACACATCGTATACCTGCATCGGTGTATGTGTTTGCGCTGGCCCAACATGGTCTGCGTACTCACCTGCAATCACACGTACATAACCAGCTTCATGCGCTAAAGCGACTTTAGGAATGCTTGCATTGCTTAGGCTTTGATAGCGTGGCGCAGTCATTTTGTCTTTGGCAGGCAAATTGACCCACAGCTGGAGCATTTCAAATGCGCCCCCTGTTTTAGAAAATGCTTCGCTAAATATTTCTTTATGTTGTATGCCTGAAGCAGCCGTCATCCACTGCACATCCCCTGCATAAATCACGCCACCACCACCTGTGGTATCACGATGTTCGAGTTCGCCTTTAAACATAATGGTGACGGTTTCAAAGCCACGGTGTGGGTGTTCGTCTACCCCTTTGCGTAGTTGGGTCGGTTTCAAATGACCTGGGCCTAAGTGGTCGAGCAGTAAAAATGGTGAAACGGTATTCCCCAGTTCGTAATGGGAAAATACAGAAGTGACTGGAGCAAAGTCACCTACAGCAGATTGGGTAGTGGTGTTATGTATAAAGGCAAGGGTTTTCATGTTGTTGTAGGCATTCTTTTTGATGCCTTGATCTTAGCCTATCAAGTGTGCTGTTTCGATAGGCTTAGTGGTTTTCAGTGTCGCAGTTTTAGGATGCTTGATTTACACCTGAGTTTCCTTGGGAAATAAACTGAACTTCAGGGTTAGGCTCAAAGACTAACCATTTATTCTTCATCCATTGTTCTACTTTATTTTTTCCTAGAATTGCCAATAAATTATTAAGCAGTGCAAATTTTGCATTTTTATCAAAGTAATAAACTGTAACCCTTACATTTCGGTCCATATCATCATTTAAGCTAAATAAATCAATAATGTAATCTTTATCAGATACATCTAGTGAATGCCCCCATATATAAAAATTAAGATCTAAATTATTATTTTTATTTAGTCCGAGGATTTCAGTCTCAATTATTTTAAGATGAGCATTTCTTATTTCACCTTTTTTCCTATTGGTTGCATCTAAAATTTTCTCCCTTTGATTAAATATTTTGTTTTTAAATTCATCTAAAAATAGATAATCCGTATCTTTGAAGAGTTTTTGATGATATTTCGTAAAACCAAACGCTTTTAATTTTTTTAAGTTATCATCTTCTAAATCAGAAACACCTAAAACAATATTTTGAAATTCCCCATGACTCCCATGTAAGTAATCAACAATTATAGAATCATAAATACGTTGATATGTATTCGTATAATTAAAAGAGAAAATTTTATCAGGCTCAATCCAATCTTTTGATTTGATATCAAAGGTACCAGCAGGAGCTAATTGAAAGATAATCAAGTCTAAGTACAAATCAAAAATGACTATAAAACTTTCTAATTGATTGTTGAGAAAATCTAGAAAAGTTGATGGATCAAATCCATTTTCAACCTCACCACCATAACAAAATTTCTTATTAATATTTAAAAATACATCTGTACTAGTTTGCAAAGGTTTTCCAGAAATTAAATGTCTGGAACGTACTATTGACATATTCTCTTTACACGAAAACTCAAAGAAATTTAATTTTTTTAAGTCTTTTGCGTTAATTAAAGCTTTAGATGTGTTATTGCCATTTAAGTAAATGTGAATCGCCTCATTATTTTCAAGACTCTCTATTTCAATTACTTTTTTAGTAGCTAATTTCAACACGCTTTCAATTTTTTGTTCAAAGTCAATCCATGTTCTAATTTCTTGAACATGATTTTTAAAATATTGATACCAACAATTTTCTTTTAATAAAATTCTGATATGTGAGAGTTGTTCACTCTCTATAACAATATTGTCTGTTAAATAATACTCCTTTGTTTTACCAATAAACCGGTCTTCTCTACATTCTGAAAACAATTCATCAAAACTCATTAAATCACTTTTTGATTTTTCAATTGCACTCATTACATCCATAAGATGATCATATTTTGTCGGTAACCAGTGCGACAAATCAAAACCATTCCCCACGATCAAAATATTCATTGTTCTTATAAACCCCAATAAAAAAGCGCATCAACTGATACGCTGTTTATGAGGCATATACGCCTAAATTTCAACCATAAATCAAAGATTTATCAAGGGCATTTTGCTGTTTGAAAGGTCTTGGTATTTTTACCGCGGTAGCATTGGTACTCTTTAGACGTACCCACTTTATTCCACTGCCCTTCTACATTTTTAAAACGATAAACTGTACGTACAGATTTTACAGAATCATCCAATAAACCCGTTTCAGTCACTTTCACTTCTGCAGCCGTTGGCGACTCTACACGGTTAAAATATTGACGGATTTCAACCGTACTTAATTCCTTACGCAAATCATCACGTTCTTTTAATACCTGTGCCAATGGCGTATCCGAACCACCCAAATTCACTTTATTGGCAATTTTTTGTGTGGTCGCACACCCCGTAAATATCAGCGCACATACAGCTGTAGCTGTCATCAGTGTTGCTTTCATCTTTATGTCCTAATCAACAAACATCAATACAACGCATAATGCCTTGTTCTACCCGCTTACTCTATTTGGTAAATGTAAGCTTCTCCACGTAACCCCAATGTTGTGTTTAGACAATGCAGGATAGTGAGTGCGACAAGGATGCTACCCGTTCCTTATTCCAATAGGAATTTGATTTTAAATACATTGTTATAAATTTTCGAAAAAAATAGGCTCCCTCATTGCATAAAAAAACGCACCCGAAGGTGCGTCTTATACAGTCTTTAAAAAATTAAAGATCAAACAATTTACCTGGGTTCATAATGCCTTGCGGATCGAATACTTTTTTCAAGGCTTTCATATATTCAATTTCTTCGGCAGAACGTGTGTAGTCCAAATACGGTTTTTTGGTCATGCCCACACCATGCTCAGCAGAGATTGAACCGTCGTATTTTTTCACAGTTTCAAACACGTACTTGTTCACCACTTGGCATTTACCAAAGAATTCGTCTTTAGTTAAATTCTCAGGTTTTAAAATATTTAAGTGCAAGTTACCATCACCAATATGACCGAACCAGCAAATTTCAAAGTCTGGGTAGTTATCTGCCACAATTGCATCAATTTCTTTAATAAATGCAGGTACGTGCGTAATCAACACAGAAATGTCATTTTTGTACGGCGTAAACGGTGCAATTGATTCAGAAATATCTTCACGCAAACGCCATAAGCTATGCACTTGGTCTAGGCTTTGGCTCATTACGCCATCGTGTACCCAACCTTGTTCCATACAATGCTCAAAAATTTCCATCGCCTTGTCCATAATTGGCTCAAAAGGTGCTTCAAATTCTAGTAGCACATAGAACAGGCATTCTGTTTCAAACGGACGTTGTACATGACCATTGGCAAGCACTTTTTGCATAGCCACTTCGCCAAAGAACTCAAATGCAGTTAAGTCAATTTTCGCTTGGAAGGCATGCAGTACAGGCATTACAGCATCAAAATCAGGTACGCCTAGTACCATCACTTGTAGGTCTTGTGGCTGACGCTCAAGTTTAATTTCCGCTTCGGTCACTAAACCAAGTGTACCTTCACCACCAATAAATAAGTGTTGAAGTGCGTAACCCGTTGCATTTTTGATCATGCCTTTGTTCAAGCGAAGGATGTCACCTTTACCCGTCACAACAGTTAGGCCCAACACCCAGTTACGTGTCATGCCGTATTTAATCACTTTAATACCGCCAGCATTGGTACCAATGTTACCGCCAATCTGACTTGAACCCGCAGATGCGAAATCGACTGGGTAATACATCCCTTGCTCTTCAGCATAGTTTTGCAGTTGTTCAGTCACCACGCCTGCTTGCACGCGTACCATACGGTCAGCTGGGAAGAATTCTAAAATTTGGTTCATCTTGTCCATGCTGACTACGATTTCACCGTTGGCAGCCACAGCACCTGCTGATAAACCTGTACGACCGCCACTTGGTGTGATCGCAACATTAAATTGGTTCGCAAGTTTTACAATCGCTTGCACTTGCTCAGTCGTTGATGGAAAAACGATAACCGATGGATTTGGATCGAAGTGCTTAGTATGGTCACGTCCCCAATTTTCGAGACTATCTGCATCTGTTTTAATGCGATTTTCGCCAACAATAGCGGTCAATTGGGTCAATAACTCTGGGGTTAAAGCGACTGGAGCATTCATCGTTTTCAGACCTTGCAAGGATTAAACAAGTGGTGTTCGGTGCCTCGATTTATTCGCTGTCTAGCAAATTTAAGCTGAATAAAGCGTAGACACATTGTGAAGATTTAACCGGCAATACGGCGTCGGTGCTTTTCACGAAGCCATATTATAAGGCATTTTTGAACGGAAACCCGCAGAAATCAGCATTTTGTAAATGTCACTTTGTAAATTACACAGTTAATTAGACCAGTAACGACAATTAATGACGGCAAATTTACCCAAATAGACGATTGTAGCGTCAGAAAGGAAATGTATATAGCCCTAATTGCTATGCTATGATATGCGCACTAAATTTGGCCTTTGTAGCGGAGCCGTAATGAGCCAACATCTTTCTTTGCCTAAAGATAAAATTCGTTTCTTGTTGTTAGAAGGCGTTCACCAAAACGCAATCGACACATTAAATGCTGCCGGATACACAAACATTGATTACCGCAAAACAGCGCTTGAGGGTGATGCGCTGAAAGAAGCGATCAAAGATGCGCACTTCATTGGTATTCGTTCGCGTACACAACTCACTGAAGAAGTGTTTGAAGCTGCGAACAAACTAATTGCTGTGGGTTGTTTCTGTATTGGTACAAACCAAGTGAACTTGAACGCTGCGATGACTCGCGGTATTCCAGTATTCAACGCACCATACTCAAATACTCGTTCAGTGGCTGAACTTGTACTTGCTGAAGCGATTCTTCTTCTTCGTCGTGTACCTGAAAAATCTACAGATACACACGCAGGCGGTTGGAACAAATCTGCTGTAGGTTCGTTTGAAACTCGTGGTAAGACTCTAGGTATCGTGGGTTACGGTTCAATCGGTTCTCAACTTTCTGTCCTTGCTGAAAGCTTGGGTATGAAAGTGATCTACTTTGATACGGTAACAAAATTACCTTTAGGTAATGCACGTCAAGTGGGTTCATTTGGTGAACTTCTTGCAAATGCAGATGTTGTATCTCTTCATGTTCCAGATGTTCCGTCTACACGTAACTTCATGACCAAAGAACAATTTGCACAAATGAAAGAAGGTTCAATCTTCATCAATGCTGCACGTGGTACTTGTGTTGTGATTGAAGATCTTGCTGATGCGCTTAAATCGGGTCATCTTGCAGGTGCTGCAGTTGACGTATTCCCGAAAGAGCCTAAAGCGAATGGTGAAGAATTTGTTTCTCCACTACGTAACATTCCAAACGTGATTTTGACGCCGCACGTAGGTGGTTCAACCATCGAAGCGCAAGCAAATATTGGTTTAGAAGTGGGTGAAAAATTCGTAGCTTACTCAGATAAAGGTATGACTTTATCTGCGGTGAACTTCCCAGAAATCGCACTTCCGTTGACTGAAGGTAAACACCGTTTACTTCACATTCATAAAAACGTGCCTGGCGTGTTGTCTAAAATTAACAACTTGTTTGCAGAGCATGGCATCAACATTTCTGGTCAGTCTTTAATGACTAAAGGTGATGTTGGCTACCTAGTAATGGATGTTGACGCAACTGCTTCTCAAGAAGCACTTGATACATTGCATGAAGTTGAAGGCACAATCCGCGTACGCGTATTGTTCTAATTTAACGGTCGTGTTAAAACCACAGCTTTCGAGCTGTGGTTTTTTATTTGCTATGATTCACTATCTATCCGCTATGTGAATCATCAAAACAAATTTAGCCCATGTCTCATTTAAATAACCGCCCTCACTTGCTTGCCCTGATCTTGTTGCTCATTGCGATGAGCAGCATGCAAAGTAGTGGTGCGTTGGCCAAAATCTTAATCCATCAATTTCCTATCATGACGATTTCCGCTCTTCGTCTATTGCTGGGTTCATTGATCTTGGCTGTGATTTTTAAAATTTGGCAAATTAATATTCAGCACATCCGCTGGAAGGCCATTATCAGCTACGGCCTAGCACTCGCAGGTATGAACGCGCTGTTTTATCTGTCGATTGAACGTATCCCTCTTGGCATTGCTGTGGCCTTTGAATTTATTGGCCCACTCAGTGTTGCATTATTTCATGCACGGCAAAAGTATGATTTTATCTGGGTCAGTCTCGCAATATTGGGCTTGGTGCTACTGTTTCCTTTTGATCAGGCCAGTCAAAGCCTTGATCCGATTGGCCTTGCATTTGCTTTAGGTGCTGGCGCATGTTGGGCGTTGTATATTATTGCGGGCCAGCGTCCATCTGGCGTATCTGGTAACCATACGGTATGCCTTGGTATGTTTGTTGGCATGCTTTGCCTCATGCCCATTGCACTGTTTTTGGGAATGCCCGCACAGGTGTTTGAACCCTCAAATTTTGTTTATTTTATCGCTTTAGCGGTATTGGCTAGTGCCTTACCATTTAGCTTAGAGATGATGGCTTTACGTAACTTATCGGCTTTAAGTTTTGGTACGCTCATGAGCTTAGAGCCTGCCATTGCGGCCTTGTCTGGCTTTGTATTTTTGGGTGAACAATTACTGTGGACACAATGGTTCGCTCTTGCTGTCATTATTAGTGCATCTATGGGCTGTACATTTACCACCCAGCAAGCCAAACAGCAAAAGAAATAACCAGCTTTCATAATGCAAAAAACCGCATGTCACATTGTAGTGAAATACGGTTTTAAATCGCCCTTTAATGCGTATATTTAGCTCGGAATAATACAGAAATTACCATCTAGCTCTACAGGCGAATTCCCACCCCATAAAGCAATCATCATTAATGGTGGCTCAGAACGTTTAAAGCCTTCTGTACCTGCAGAACCACAATATGTCCCCTGAAGCATACGCCCTTGAACATAAAGACTACTCACTTTACCTTCACCCAGCCACTCAAAGCCTGCATATTGGTTCGGTAGACGGATCAGCTTTTTCTCACCATAAGGTACGCTAAAATACAATTGATGTGCTGTTGAATTGAAAGAGTCTAGATATAAATTCACTTCAATTTCACAAGGTTTACCCACCAATGCTGGATCACTCAGGTTTAATTTCCCCGTGTTGTAATCATAGCCAGAGGTACATTGCACATAAAAACTCAGACCCTGATCGGCAGCCACGACTTCTTTATCTTTGAGGGTGATTTTCACGTCAGCTTTACTCGTCGACACAGTAGCGCCCATATAACGTACCCACTGCCCAGCCTCTAAAGTCAAAGCCGTTTTCGCAGACCAGACCAGCTGATCATTGCTCGATTTCAAACCTGTCATCACACGTACACCTTCTTTGGGTGCAGTAAATTCAGCCGCTTGATAAGTTGTACCTACTTTTGTAGTGAACTCGCCACTACATTCGACAGCAGTACCATTTTCTAAAACACATTGAACTTTATTACTGGTTGCAGGCACACCCAAATCAATGACAACGGTTTTATCATTCGGCAATTGTGAAGTTACAGAACCAATTAAAGTACCCGTTGTATCTTTGGCAGACCAGTGAATTTGGCCTTCTGTTGGCATATTAATAATATCAACACCATTTTCTGAAATAGAGGTGGTTTTAGTTAAACCTGAGCCATCTTTCAGTTCTACCCATGCCGTTATATGACATGGCACATAGCTACTTGCTGACTTACATTTCACATTCACCGAACCCGGATTTTCAAATTTAAAATCCCAATTCCACGTAGAGAAATGACTCACCGTTGCTTTTACTGCTAAGCCAGTTTCAGAAAGTGGCGAAGCCACCACTGTGCCCGGTGTACCCTCTTCAATCCATTTTCCTTTAGCCACATCGAAGTACCACATAGGAATACTTGTACCCACCGTCATGGCTTGGTTATTCACACTACTTCGTGGTAAATCCATTTGGATATCCGCACTGACACCAGTCTTAAGCTGCAGTTTTTGTCCTGTGCTGTCAGTAAAAGTTGCAGTCAGCATGCCCGCACTAATTAGGGTTGCTGGGTTTCCTTTATCATCAATCGCTACGCCATTGGCTGGCATCGCATTTAAATCACTACTTTGAATATCCCACGGTGTTAGTTCAACAGTTACTGCACCCGTTGCAGGCTGGCCATTAGGCAGTACAAAAGCATTCGCAGGGATAGAAATTTGTGCATTCATTAATGCAGACTGAATCACTTGCGCATCTTCAATCTTTGCAACGGTCATGCTTTGCTTAATAGGTAAAAGGTTTGCCGAAATCTGCGCAAGCTCATCTACTTTGAGCTCAACGGACTGGGTAATAAACCCTGCTTTTTTAAAGCTCACCACCACTGTTTTTGCACTCTGGGCTAACTTGACTTTAAATGCTGCATGGCCAGATGCATCGGTCATAAAACTTTGACCATCAATATTGATTTCTGTGCCCACCAGCGCAGAACCTGTTGCAGTTTGCACTAAAGCACTTACAGATTTTTCAACAATCGCTTCGTGGCTTGAGCCATCACTCGAACCCGAGCCACAGCCTACTAAGGGCACACCTAGAATACATGCAACCATAACAGCATGTGCGTGTTGTTTTAATTTCATTTATATTTCTCTATTTTTATACAATTTCAAAAAGCGGCATATTATTGATATTATTTACATTATGTTCAATTGAACAATATTATTCACATAATATAACAAGTAAGCAGAGCCCCTATCCAACGCTACGCTCGCCTCTTTTTTGCTATACTTTCACCACTTGTCCAGTCCAGTTCAGATGCAGAGTAGCTATGCCAAACGCACAACTTATTGCAGTCCTGTTCATGGTTCTGTCCATGATCTCTTATCAAATTAGCGCATCTTTTGCGAAGCAATTGTTTCACGTGCTCGACCCGCTATCTGTCACTATTTTACGGCTGTGTTTTGCATCTCTGATTGTCTGTTTCATGTTCCGCTCATGGCAAATTTTAAAGCGCCTGTCCTTTTTAAAATGGCGTGATTTGCTGTGCTACAGCGCGGCCCTGTGCTTAATGAATGTCTTGTTTTATATGTCTTTGGGCAAACTCCCGCAAGGGATCGCTGTTGGACTCGAATTCATTGGCCCACTCGGTCTGGCTCTGCTCTCTATTCAGCGCCGTAGCGACTATATTTGGGTGCTTTTAGCCATGACGGGTATTGCACTCATGGTACCTTGGGGCCAAACTTCAGGCAGTGACTTTTCAATCATTGGTGCTACCTGTGCTTTAGGTGCTGGTCTGTGCTGGGCCTTTTATATTTATTTTGGTCAAAAAGTCGTGCATCAAAATATCGGCATGCATGCGTTGACCATTGCTATTACCCTATCTGCACTGAGCCTGTTACCCATTGGCTTATACCGTGACGCACCTGCATTATTAGAAACACAATATTGGGGCAAAGCGCTGGCCATTGCAGTTCTGGCGACCGCCATACCTTATGCATTAGATTTAAAAGCGCTAAAAGTTCTGAGCAAGCTCAGCTATGGCACGCTGTCCAGCTTATCTCCAGCGCTCGCCGCACTCACAGGCCTGTTGCTACTTGGTGAGAAAATTGGAACCTTGCAGTGGATTGCACTGTTCTGTGTGATGGCCGCATCTGTCGGTGTAACCTTGCGTTCACAGCAAAAAGTGAATGCCTCAAATTAAGCGAATCTCAGACTCTCAATAAATTTTAGTCATCAAAAAAGAGCGTATGTACACTCTTTTTTGATGTTTAGCATTTTCAGTTTTTAGCCTGTTAAGCTGTCTTTATCGGCTTTTTTATATTTTTGGTATTCAGCTAAATATTGCTTTGCCAACGCCTCTTTTTGCTTAGCATCCAAAATTTTACCCGCCTGCTGAAAAAAGCCATGCTCTTCTTCTTTTAAATGATGATGCACAGTTTCAGCCAGCTTTTTGGCAATCGCCAGCCAGCCTGGATTGCTAAACTCAGTGTCTGTCAGCTGTTCCAGCAATTCATCCATTTTATGATGCTCAGCTAAGGCATGGCGGGTAATGTTCAGCCCTGAATCTGTCATCATCAGTGGAATATACAAATAACGATCTTCTCCCACTGCATGGGCAAATAATTCGTTTTTCAAGCGTTCAAATAATTCACGGCGTTCAGGTGTGTCTCCCGAAGTATGGAGTAACTGTTCTGCCAGCTCGCGTTGTTTTTCATGACTTTGGCGTAAAGCTTCAAATATATTCATTGTTTTAATGACCTCTGATGCTGAGCTATATGTTCAATCAAAATATGTAAATGCAATTGCAACAGGCATAGAAAAGGCCAGCCTGCTTAAATTCAGACTAGCCTTTTTTTGTACAATAAATCAGTTTGCTTTTGTAAGCGCTTTTTTAGCCTTCACCCGTAATCATTTGATAGCCCAGACGCACAATTAGAATACTCACCAACACCAAGAACAAAATTCGAATAAAACCACTACCATATTTTAATGCAGCTTTTACCCCAACAATCGAACCTAAAATATTGGCCACAGCCATCATGCCCCCAATAGCAAATAACACATGCCCTGTGGGTGCAAAAAAGCTTAAGGCAGCTAAATTCGTGGTTAAATTGGCAATTTTAGACAGCGCGGATGCATGTAAAAAGTCAGCTTTTAAGTAACGAATAAAAAAGAAAATAAAGAAACTGCCCGTACCCGGCCCAAAGATGCCGTCATAAAAACCAATGGCTAGACTTCCAACCGCAGCCAACAGTAATATTTTGGGTGTAAGTTCTTGGCGAATATGCACTTGGCCAAATTGCTTTTTACAAAATGTATAAATCGCAATAATGATCAGCATGATCAGTACAAATGGGCGCAGTACTTCTTTAGGCACCATCGATACACAAGCAGCCCCTGCAAACGATGCAATAAAAGCACAGCTGGCAATGATTGCGAGTAATTTCCAACGTAGCTTCACTTGACGCAAAAAAGTGACTGCGGCTGAGGCTGTACCAAAAATAGATGACAGCTTATTGGTACCAAAAACCGTTGCAGGTGCCAGTTGTGGCATCGCATTCATAATGGCTGGAATTTGAATTAAGCCACCCCCACCAACTGCAGCATCAATTGCGCCTGCAAAGAACGCAAAAAATAGCAACGTCAGGATGATTTCAATGTCCACAAGATTGACCTTTTATTAAAACAAATGGGAGAAACTACAAATTTAAAACACGTTTAGGAACTAAGCGTTTTTGCGCGGTGATTTCAGCCAAACCTAAACATTTTTCACCATCAAAAACTAAGGCTTCCGCCACAGCTTCATGCTCAATATTACTTTCCATGCCACGGCTAAAATATTCCGCACGACCCTCTGGTACTTGCACTTGAACTAAGTGTGATACAGGTGCATGTGCAGGCAACAACAGCGCTTCACGCTCTTGCTCAGTCAAACTTTCCAAATACTCAATGGTATAACTTGGAATCAGCTCAAACGGGCCGGTTTTAATCCGATGCAAATAGGTTAAATGCCCGTATGTTCCTAAAGCTTTTGCTATATCTTCGCCTAATACACGAATATAAGTTCCTTTCGAGCACGTCACATCTAAAGTAATACTATTCTCTGTATATGACAGTAACTCGATTGCTTCTATATGAATTGGGCGCGCTTCACGCTCAATTTCAATCCCTTGGCGTGCCAGCTCATACAACGGACGGCCTTCTTTTTTTAAAGCCGAATACATCGGTGGAACTTGTTGAACATCACCTTGAAATAAAGCCAAAGCCGCCAAAATTTTAGCTTTGGTCAGTTCAGGCACAGCCTGCTCTAACAAGACCTCACCTTCCACATCACCCGTGGTAGTGCTATGCCCTAAAAATACAGTGGTTTGATAGCGTTTCACTGAATCTAACAAATAGTGTGAAAACTTGGTCGCCTCTCCTAAACAAATTGGTAAAAGGCCTGAGGCTAAAGGATCAAGCGCACCTGTATGACCGCCTTTATGCGCACGAAACAACCAACGTACACGCTGCAAAGCGCCATTCGAGCTAATACCAAGTGGCTTATTCAGAAGGAATACGCCACTAATCGCACGGCGCTGAATTTTAGGAGAAGATGCTTTCATAATCACACTAAGCGAGGGAAATCCTGCGCAATGTTAACCCAATACTTACAACATTTCTGTGATTTTGTACGACTTTTATGGCATATTCTGAGCAACCAAAATGATTCTAAAACAAATACAATAGGAATAAGGTGCATTAGGATATGCAAAAAAATAAGTTATGGTTGATTATCGCTACTGTCATTATTGCCATCGTTGCTCTAATTTTCTGGCTTTCGCCAAACAACCCTACATCAGATACAAGTCAACAAAATCAAAATGCTACGCTCAACCCAAACAGTGAAGCCAACACGGCATCAGCAAGTGATGCGACTGCTGGCCCTGGCTTTATGAGTAAGAGCCAACAAGACACGCAAATTAACTGTCAGATGACCATGGACAGCTCTAATCGCTTAATTGTGAATGAACAAACGCGTAACTGTTTTGAATATTTCATTACCCAATACGGCGAAAAAAGTTTGGATCAAATCAAAAAAGATTTTCAAACATATATACAAAATACCCATAAAGAGCCTGCACTTTCACAAATTTTAGATTTGTGGAAACGCTATATGAACTACCGTGAAGCTCTGGGGCAATTGCAAGCACCTAATATTGATCAGAATGATCCGAAATACTACCGTGCCATTTTTAGCAGTACACAAAATTTACGTAAGCAACACTTTTCAGATTATGAAATTGAAGGTCTTTTTGGTACGGAAAATACCTACCACATCTATACCCTGAACCGTTTAGATGTAATTAATGACAAAAAGCTCAGTGAAACTGAAAAAGCCAAAAAACTGAAAGATTTATTTGATGAACTTCCTGAGGATTGGAAAGAAAACCTTGAACAGATTAATAAGTTAGAAGACCTTCGAAAACTGAGTGCAGATATTAAAGCACGTGGCGGTTCGGCTGAGGAAATTCGCAATATGCGTTTAAACTTGGTTGGCCCAGAAGCGACACAACGTTTAGAAACACTCGATACACAGCGTTTGGATTGGAAAAACAATGTGAATGGTTACTTGGCAGAACGCGATAACATTATGAAAAGTGGCATGAGCGAAAGTGCCAAGCAACAAGCCGTTCAACAGCTTCGTAGCCAACATTTTCAAAGTAAAGAAGATCAACTTCGGGTAAATACTTTTGAAACGCTACATGACCAAGGTGAAAAACTCCCATTTAGTGATTAAGCTTTTGCTTGTATCATCCTTTAAAGCCCCGTGATCATTAACACAGGGCTTTTTAGTTTTAACCATCATTTTGACTACAATCAAATTTACTTATTCTACTTTCGCAATCAACCACAAATACATTGATGAAATAACATTCACTGTAATGTTCATTTTCAGTGTATTTTTTGAGCAAAAATTATGGCTATAAATGTCATTCACAGATATATCATGTCCCCAAATGACATGGTTTAAACAGGTCAGCATGGAAAAATAACCATGCATTAACATGTGTTCAATCAGCACCCAATTGCTTTTTCCTCAAGCCCATTTGAATGATTCAAATTTGATGAAAACAGGCGTGCTGTGATTTATAAAAATAGCGATAACAACAACACAAACAAAGGAACGTGTATGCGATCTATCAAAACAACGGCCAAGATGGCCTCTCTAGTGGCATTAACAACTTTAACTCTGGGTTTAACTGCAACCTCGCACGCTGCACCAAGTGTGTTATCGGTAACTGAAAAAGCAAAATCAGATTATGCAAAAACCAAATATCCAATTTTGATGGTACATGGTTGGTTAGGTTGGTCACGTATAGGCAATGAAAGCTTGAACATGGACTATTGGTACCAAATTCTTCCAGATATGGCACGTAATGGTTCAACTGTATTTGCAGCACAATTATCACCAGCCAATACCACTGCATATCGTGGCGAACAACTGATTAGCCAAGTTGAAGACGTGATGGCGATTACAGGTAAAGACAAAGTGAACCTAATTGGTCACTCGCATGGTGGACCAACTGTACTGTATGTGTCTTCTACACGCCCACAATACATTGCATCCATTACTGGTGTTGCAGGAACCTATCACGGTTCAAAAGTTGCAGATGACATTCAAAACAATAAGCTCAGCCGTACTGCATTCAATATTTTAGGTGACTATATTGTAGGTCCGCTCATTGCGCTTGCACAATTAAAACCTGAGTTAGGCATTGATTTTGATGCTTCCATGAAGTCACTCACACAAACTGAATCTGCAAACTTCAATGCGACAGTTGCAAAATCAGCGGTGAATGATGGCGTATTATCTGCAACTGAAAACTGTAGTAAATCATTGAGTAATGTCGACCGTAAAGGTATTTACTACTACTCATGGACTGGCGTTGCACAAACCACGAACCTTCTTGATTTAGATACAATCCTTATGCAATTAGGGCCATTATCTTATGGCAATAAAGACAATGATGGCATGGTGTCACGTTGTAGCGCATACATGGGTAAAGTGATTAACGACAGTTATAAACTAAACCACACAGACCTCGCAAACATGCTGTTTGGTTTAACTGGTGTCTTTGCTCAAGACCCAGTTGCATTATATCGTCAACATGCAAACCGCTTAAAACTACAAGGTTTATAAGCATATTATAAAAGGTCCTCTGAAAGCTTTCAGGGGCCTTTTTTTGTCCATTTTTGTGTTGTTAAACATTGTTACAACTCTTTAAAACGATCATCTAGCATCGTTTGCAAATCTTGGGAACGACTGCTTTGATATTCATGACAAATTGAATTGTCAGATTTATAAAACTAAAAACAATGCAGGATGACCACAATATGAAGTTTAAACTTTTATCCGCAAGTCTTATTTCTTTACTTTGCATTAACAGCGCGATGGCCACTCAAGCTACACAAATCACCGATAAAAAAGTGAGCTCAAGCTATGCCAAAACTAAATACCCAATTGTATTTAATCATGGCATGGGTGGTTTTATTAGCATTGGCAATGACACGCTAGGGATGGACTATTTTTATCAAATTCTGCCCGATTTAGCCCGTAATGGGGCCAATGTCTGGGCAACTCGTGTATCCCCTTTTAACTCGACAGAAGTTCGTGGTGAACAGCTTTTACAACAAGTACTCGAAATTCGTGCATTGACGGGTGCGAGTAAAGTCAATCTACTTGGCCATTCCCATGGTGGGCCCACTATTCGGTATGTTGCAGGTGTACGACCTGATGTGGTTGCATCTTTAACCAGTATTGCAGGCCCGCATCAAGGCTCTCCTGTAGCTGACCTCATTTTAAAAGCAGAAGGCACGCCAATTGAAGGGCCATTGGTAGGCACAGTCAATTTTGTGTCCAAAGCGATTACTTGGGCACAAGGTTTAGATCCGAACAGCTATCCACATGATTCTTTAGCTGGAGGCAGTAGCTTAACCTTAGCAGGCTCTGCAAAATTTAATGCCCAATTCCCACTCGGCTTACCTAAAACCGCATGTGGTGAAGGCAACAGCGTAGAAAAAGGCATTTATAACTACTCATTTACAGGTGTTGGCCAAATCACCAATATTTTAGACCTAGACTCAGCACTTAAAGTCACTGCATTGTTGATTGATGGCGGAAAGGACAATGATGGTTTAGTGTCTAAATGTAGTGCGAAGTTTGGTAAAACCATCCGTGACAACTACAACTGGAACCATCTGGATGAAGTCAACCAAGTCCTTGGCTTAAAAGCGTTATTTGCGCCAGACCCTGTTGATGTTTATCGCCAACATGCCAACCGTCTAAAATTACAAGGACTATAAAATTTAATTCCCCATTTCTAGAAACTTGTTGAGTATTTTCAGCAAGTTTCTACTTCATGTATCCATTTTTATCTGTGCAAAAGCACACACACTTTTTAATTAAAATTCACAGTTAATCCGATTATTGTGCACTTCATCACATTTTTAATTGCTTTTCTGCAAACATCTTTATACTTTGTTTATAGATGACGGATCTCATCTTAAAAATAGAAAATGAAGGAACAGAAAATGAAATATAAAATTTTACTCACTAGCCTTTTAACCTTATCTGCATTCAACACAACAACATTTGCATCTTCGCAAGCAATCAAAGACCTTGCTGTGCAAAAGACCCCTGCAAATAGCTATGCTTCATACGCAAAAACCAAATATCCAATTGTTCTTGCGCATGGTTTATTTGGTTTTGGTAGTGTTTTTGGTGTCGATTATTTCTATCAAATTGCACCTGACTTAGCACGTAATGGTGCAAATATTTGGGAGACGCGTGTTTCTACCATGAACTCCAGTGAGCTTCGTGGCGAGCAAACGCTGAGTCAGGTTCAAGAAATATTAGCCATTACAGGTCAAAGCAAAGTCAACTTAATTGGTCATAGCCATGGTGGTCAATCCGTTCGCTATGTGGCAGGTGTAGCTCCAAATATTGTGGCATCTGTCACCACCATTGGTTCTGGCAATAAAGGCGCGAAACTCGCAGATATTCTTGAGGGTGTTTTGGTTGGTAGCGTGCTAGAACGACCTGCTCGTGCAATCTTTGATACGCTAGTCAGCCCAGTTATTAGCTTTGCTTCAGGTTTAGATCCGAATGTATTCCCTTATGATGCGAAAGCAGCACTTCAAGCTTTGGGTACTAAAAAATCATTAGAATTTAACCAAGTTTTCCCAAATGGTGTTCCTTCAACGAGCTGTGGTGAAGGTGCATACCAAGTTAATGGAACCTACTACTATTCATTTATGGGGAATTCTCCATTCAATTCCGTATTAGATCCGAGCGACTATGGCATGTTAGCTTCTTCACTATTAGCAGGCGAAGGTGATGGTGTTGCAGGACGTTGCTCTTCACGTTTTGGTAAAGTCATCCGTGATACTTATCAGTGGAATCACCTAGATGAAGTGAACCAACTTCTGGGCATTCGCGGTATTTTCTCTGCCGATCCAGTCCAAGTGTATCGTGAACACGCCAACCGTCTAAAATTACAAGGCCTATAATATTGATATCGATATTACCTTCCCTAAATAGTCCAGCGCTCTGCTGGACTGTTTAGTTTAACTTACAAATCTGTATTCATTCCGTCGACTATATCACACTTCCTGTTTTTAATTTCTTATAATCAAATTTGACAACATCTATTGTCAAACATCTAATTGCAGATGCAATTGAGAGTAAAACAAAAATAAAGGATCAGCCATGAACGGAAAATTAAAAATCACTCTGCTGTGCACTACCCTGTTTACAGGCATTGCATTTACACCATCCCATGCAGCCCAAGGTATTCAGAAAGCTACATCAACTGTCATCTCAGACAATTATGCCGAAACCAAATATCCGATCGTGTTTGTACATGGCATGTTTGGCTTTAACCGTTTGGGTAGTGCAGTCTTTGGACTAGATTACTGGTATCAAGTACTTCCAGATCTTGCGCGCCATAAAGCAACGGCATTTGCTTCACAAATTTCACCGCTTGAATCAATCGAAGTTCGTGGTGAACAGCTTTTGACTCAAGTGGAAGAAGTCATCGCCATTACAGGCAAGCCTAAAGTGAATTTGATAGGTCATTCACATGGTGGGCCTACAGCACGTTATATTGCTGGTGTCCGTCCAGACCTTGTTGCATCTGTGAGTAGTGTTGCAGGTACCAATGACGGCTCTCCTGTCGCAGATTTGGTACAAAATATTCCTGTTTTAAATGGTGTACTTGCTGTCGTGATGGATGCAGTGATGACACCAGTCATTAATTTTGCACAGCAGTCAAATCTCCCTTCTAATTTTCAAGCCTCAATTTATAGTATGTCGCAACCGGGAGTAAAAAAATTCAATGCCAAATTCCCACTGGGTATGCCAATAGCAAAATGTACTGATGGTCCAAGCCAAGCCAATGGCATTGCGTTTTACTCGTGGACTGGTGTGTCGAATACCACCAACCTGCTGGATCCAGACACGATTTTTACAGCAATGGGGCCAATTGCTTTTAGTGGACAGCCAAATGATGGCCTCGTGAGCAAATGTAGCAGTAAATTAGGTAAAACTATTCGTGATGACTATAAATGGAACCATTTTGATGAAGTCAATCAAGTGCTCGGCTTAAAGGGATTTCTTGCGCCTGATCCTGTTGCAGTCTATCGTCAGCATGCCAATCGCCTAAAACGACAAGGGTTGTAAAACTAATCTTAATTTTTAAAACAAAAAAATGCGCCCAAAGGCGCATTTTTTAACTCGTGATAAAACTTAAAATTAAGCTTTAACTTTACGAGCTGGTAATTTTTCGCGAATACGCGCAGCTTTACCAGACAATTCACGTAGGTAGTAAAGTTTAGCACGACGAACGTCACCACGACGTTTCACTTCGATACCAGCAACGATTGGAGAGTGAGTTTGGAAAACACGCTCAACACCAACACCGCTAGAAATTTTACGTACTGTGAACGCAGAGTTCAAACCACGGTTTTTCTTAGCAATTACAACACCTTCAAAAGCCTGAAGACGTTCACGCTCACCTTCTTTTACTTTTACTTGAACAACTACAGTGTCACCTGGAGCAAAAGCTGGGATGTTTTGTTTAAGTTGCGCGTTTTCAATTACTTGAACTAAAGGATGCTTACCGCTCATGGGGTATCTCCAATTTATGTGGGCCAGAAGAGGTCTGAGTTCCACTGGGGCTAGAGGCTAAAGCGCATAGACCCGATTGACTTTCCCTTTATACTTGACCACTTCAAGGTATAAAGAGCCTATTTAAATACTTAATTTACATTAAGCAATATGGTTTGCTCGAAGCAACGCTTCTCGCCTTGCGCTCGGGTAAAGCAATGCTTTACTTACCCTTACTCATCTTTTAGCCATTTTTTTTGCTGCTTACTCAACTCAACTTTTTCAACCAATTCTGGTCGACGTTCAAGTGTCCGTTGATAACGCTGCAAAAAGCGCCATTTTTCAATATTTGCATGATGCCCAGATTTAAGAACTTCAGGCACATCCAAACCTTCAAAATGATCTGGCTTGGTATATTGTGGGCAATCTAAAAGACCATCCACAAACGAGTCTTGTACGTGTGATTGCTCATCAGACATTGCACCCGGAAGTCTCCGAATAATACTGTCCAATAAAACCATCGCAGGGAGTTCACCGCCAGATAAAACGTAATCCCCTATGGACCATTCCTGATCAACATACTTTTGGATCAAACGTTCATCGACCCCTTCATAACGACCACAGAGCACAATCAGTCCGTCATATTCGACAAATTGCTGTACTGCAGGTTCATTTAAGGTTTGACCTTGTGGTGACATATACACCACAGGAACACGAACTGCACCCGCTTGCGTTGCAAGCTCTTTAGCACGATGGATTGCTTTTGCCAAAGGCTCAGCCATCATCACCATACCTGGGCCACCACCAAATGGACGCTCGTCCACTCTTTTGTAATTGCCCTCAGCAAATTCACGAGGATTAATACAATGGACTTGTACAATCTCTTTCTTTACTGCGCGCCCGCTAATACCGTAGGCTGTAATCGCTTCAAACATTTCAGGAAAAAGCGTTATGACTGCAAAAAACATCGCAGACTCCTCTATTTTCCTGCTGCGTCAATCCATTAAGGATTAATAATCTACGCCCCAATTCACGTAGATACGACCAGCTTCGAGATCAACTCGCTGTACCACATCTTTATGCCATGGAATCATACGCTCTTCGCTATCAACGCTGTCAGCAGTAGCGCGAACTACCATCACGTCGTTAGCACCTGTTTCAAACAATTCGTGGATTTGACCGAGATTGATTTCTTGCTCATCTTCATTAAGACCTAACACAGTTAAGCCTTTTAAATCTGACCAATAATACTCGTCCACACCTGCTTGAGGCAGTTGCGATTTAGAAATCCAAACATTTGCGCCGACTAAGTTGTCTGCTGCAGTGCGGTCTAAGACCCCCTTCAGCGCAACAACTAAGCCTTTGCCATGTGGTTTCCAGCGTTTTACATCTGCTGTTTGCCAACCTGCTTTGGTTTCAATGTACCAAGGTAGGTAGTCAAAGATGTTGCTCATAGGTTCTGTATTGGAATAGACCCAGAGCCACCCATTTAATCCATAAGCTGAACGTAGCTGTCCAATCTGAATACGATCTTCTGGAACATTCTGTGTTGGTGTCATGGGCAAGCTACTACCGTATTAAACAGCAGCTGCAGCTTTTTTAGCTTGAGCAGCTAAAGAAGCAACACGGTCAGACGGTTGAGCGCCTTGAGATACCCAATGAGCAAAACGGTCAGCGTCTAAACGAAGTTTTTCTGCTTTACCTTGAGCTGTAGGGTTGAAGAAACCGATACGTTCGATGAAACGACCGTCACGTGCATTACGGCTATCAGTCACAATGATTTGATAGAACGGACGTTTTTTAGCACCACCGCGTGCAAGACGAATAACTACCATGATACAACCTTATAGTTTTTACGGATTATCCCTGTACCGACCATCGATACACTTCAAACCCCTTTCATAGAGGGCGATATTTTACGCTAAAATCATATAAAGGGAAAGGTTAATATTCACTTATCCACAGTTTTGAATTTGGTTCAATTATTATGGTGATTGTGTCGTCCAACTCGTTGAGGAGTTAGGATCACACCACATTACATCAGAACTACTCCAACACCGCATATCAGCTTGGTTTAAACCCAAATAACCATTTCCCAATTGCCCCCCTACTGGGCGAGCGGACAATCTCCAACTATTGGCTGTCACCGCATTTAAGGTAATCGTATATGTTGCTGTTTTATTTGGGGCAAAACTATATTCACCACTTGAGTTTACAGCATAACCAAGACTTGCAAGCGTTACAGCAGTACCATTGGGGGTAAAACTATAATTTGCCATTTTAAATCGTTGTAATTGCCCTGCAATATTAACTAACTCTGCTTGTGCTTCAATACGCTTTGTTTTTTGCCCTGCATTTTTATATGAAGGATAAGCAATTGCAGCAATAATTCCCAGAATAGCAACAACGATAATCAATTCAATAAGCGTTAAGCCCTTGTGTTTCACGGCAACTTCCATGCCTCACTCCCAGTTCCACATGTAGTGAATTTAACATTGGCATATGTTTTATTTTTACAACTCATACCATTACTATTAATGAGATAGCTATATATTTTACCATCCGTAGACAATGCTCGAATTACCCAATTTTTGCCCAATGGTGCAGTAGTTGCATTTAACTTTATCGGAGAAGTATCTGAAGAATCACCATCCATCACCTCAATTTTATATTTTGCGGTGGTCGATGTTGCACCGTATGGCAAATACAGTGGATCAGGAGATAATGCAAAACCTAGATAACTAAATTGCCTCGATTTTTGATGCTCTAAATCTTTCACAATTTTTTGGATTTCTTGCTGAGCATTATTCTCTTGTGACTTACGTACAAAAACCTGATAACTAGGAAATGCAACTGCAGCAATGATCCCAACAATCATTACTACAATCATCATTTCTAGAAGTGTAAAACCCTTCTTTTCACTCATCATTTACACTTCATCCTAGTTCTTTTCATACCAACTTTGAGGGATGAGCTGATTACTTGCTCTATAAGTTGTGCCCGTAATTTTATTACTTGATGATAAAGTACCTAATGATGCGATAATACGGCGAGAGGCTGGATCTGATCCTGGTCCCATCGTAATACCTAAAAGTCCTTTACCTAAAACCAGTGTATTACTTGCCACAGTATCACCATTCGCGCATTGTCCGTATGGCATACAGAAGCGGTGTGCTTGACTCATCCCGTAAATACCAGCGCCACAGCTTTCTGTTGTTCCCACACCTTCTGCATCAAATGTACTTACGTATAAGTCATTATCAATTGCAATCAAATCACCTTGAACTTTTTCAACAGCTTTACGTCCCGTACTTGAGCTAAATGCGTAATACCATCCCTTATATGCTGAGTTTTCCTTATTTGCAGCCAAATTTGCTGGGGCAGTCTGCCCTGTAACAATAGCATTTAACTCACGTTCTGTACTGCTTAAAGCATATAAATTACTTAAAATAGGACTTGTACCCAGTGTAGAAGATGCTGGGTTCTTTTTTGTTACCACTGTGTCATAAATATTATAAATTGCATCATTTACAAAAGAAGAATTTAGAGTCTTCCCAGAAGCTACTTCTGAGGCTGTGTCAGTTTCAAGTGCTGAAATATACTGGCTGTTTACTTTCTTACCTAACAACGGCGTACTACGGTTTCCGGAACCAATACTAATAACAGCAAATAGATCACCAGTTCCTTGATAAACCGTAAATGCAGGCATTTCATAAAAACGTGGGCTTACACCATTATCTACATGACCGTTATAAATTCGAGTAATTTGCGAAGCATAATTGGATGCAGTACCACTCGCAGCATGTGTACTATTTAGATCCACACGGAAAACCTGACCACCCAAATCCCCAAAATAAAGATGATCTACATCGCCATCGCCATCGCGATCAACGCCTTTAATTTGACTAACTACACTATATTTTAGGTAATCACCATCTCCAATAAGTGTTGTTCCTGCTACTGCAGGTGTTTTCACAGCATCATAAGTTGACCACAGTAACTCACCAGTATTTGCATCAAACATATATACACCAGCACCAACACCATTAGTTTGATCGTAATTAATACGCTCATAGCCAGCATCATAACCACCACCAACAAACATAACTAATCGGCGCTTGCCTTTCCACTGTACATTGGCAATAGTCGGTTTAGACCAGCTTTGCCCCATTTTATCTAAATTATTATAAGGAGTTGTTACAGCCCCCCCCTGATCATTATAACGATCAACACTGCCAGCAACAGGATTGATACGGAATTTAATTTTAGGATCATTGTTTGTACTGTTAGCAATATTTGTTAAGTCTAAAGCATAATAACTACGCCCACCCATACGTAAGCCACCATAGACCCACTGCTTTCCATACTTTGTAGCAGAGTCATAAACCTTGAAAGTCTCATCCGTAGTGTTATACACATATTCTGTATGTGCTGTCCAAGCCCCATCTACACCATAATACAAATTATTCATACCATTAGTACTTGTCTCTGTTGTACTCACGGTTTGAGGCGGATCTAAAAATGCTTTCCCTTGTGCAGCTAGCATTTCTTGCGGTACAAATGAAAATACTTCCTGTCCTGCTGTGTTTCCAACAGTCGTTATCTCATCTGACTTTCCTGCTTTTACAACATGCAACACACCCTGCGTTGTACCAAATAAGATATAGTCATCTCTATTGGTTGTATCCATATATGCATCTCGTGCAGCCACAGCAGCAGTCGTCGTCGTTGCTGCTTGAGCCGCTTGGGCTGCCACATAAGAAACTTTACCTGATTGCGTAAGTAGCACAGGAGTCGAATGCATTACCGCGCCAATTTGACGAAGTTCGGGAGCAGAAGTAAGTAAAGCATCTACAGATGCAGAATTCGTCAATTCTGCTACTTGAGCCTGTGTTACATCATATCCAAGTAAGCCTAAGTAATATCCACGGGCCCTTGGAGCTTCCTTGATATAAGCCTCATTCACAGTAGTTAGTGTTGTACCATCACTTGTAAAAACTTTGCGATTTAAAGTTGAGTCAGTTTTTTTCAAATTTAAACGGCTGAGTATACCCCCCAAAGATTTAAGGCTTTGTTGTGCAGCAGTTATTGAAGCCGTATAATTCGGCGTCCATAAGTCCTCATTGGCTGTATTTAAAACACCTGCACTACTAAATAAAGCAGTGTTATTTTTATCTTTCAGTACACCATCAGCAACATTGTATTTTTTTAGGTTGCCGGTCCAAGCACGAAATTCTTCAGAAGGTTTTGGCTGAAATTGTGGGAAATAGGCATAAGGCTGAATAACTGACGTATTCAAAACATCTTGGGGAATAGCAGATGTGCCTGTGGTAATAGCAGGAATTGGAACTTTAATCGAGTTCACAAAGTTAGTTACACTATTAACAATATCATTGGTATTCGATGCACTATACCAGCCACCTTTACCAGCAACAGCCGCTTTTGCTGCAGCAAGTGTATTTCCTGAGAAAGATTGACTCAATGTAGCATCAGTATAAGTTGTCGTTGGATTATAAATTACACTCTGACCATTTGAATTTGAAAAGTTAAAAGCGGTACCAAAACCCACAACAGCCGTTTTAATCTCTACATTACTATTATTTTTTTTCTGTTGAGAGTTTGCAGCCATCGATTGCACACATGACCACGAATCTGAATCTCCACCTGTACACTGTGTATCATTCAAAGCAAACGTATTACGCACTTTAGCATTGTATGTTGTTTTAGCTGATGATGGACTATCTCCAGACGGATCACCATCTGTTAAATAATAAACACCGTACCCAGCACAAGCAGTTTCAGCATTAGGGCTTGAAATATGATCAAATAGTCCAGATATACCTGTAGCATAAGCACGCGCAATAGGCGTACCGCCTGTAGCACTCCAGGTTTTTATTTCATCCAATAAAATCCCTCTATTTGTAGCGTTCAATACCAATGGCTGTGACTTAACAGCAGGAGTTGAAGATCGAAATGTTGTGAGACCAATTGATGATGTTGGCGGTAAAGGAGTATTTTCTGTAGCAAGTTTCCCACTATCGACAGAAGAATTCCCAGCAATTAAATCAAATAGACTTCGCTTCAACATTGTCACACGATCTGGGCAACTATAGGTTTGCTCAAGCTTTGAAACCCAAACTTTTTTCAACTCCCATCCAACAAATTTCCACTCCCAACCTCCGAAATCACGGAGCTCTTTTAGACAATTCTTTACGTCAACTTGTCTAGTAATTTGAGCTTGTCTTGTTGAATTTAAATTATTAAATGTACTTTCATCAATATAACAGTATGATCCTTCAAAGTCATAATTCGCTCTATCCCAAGTAGCTCGAACCACTAAACTCTCGCTGGTACAATTCGTACTTGTACCAAAAAAATCGCGTTGTACCGATTTATCAATTGATTGTGACATGGATCCAGACAAATCCAGCACAAACATTAATGTTGCACCGCCCGTTGTAGGCGCTTTATAAATCTCAATATCACTAGCATAAGTTGTCGCTGTTTGACACAACATTGCAGTTGAGAGAGCAGTTAAACTTGTTACTAAACCTTGCTTATATTTTTTGGTTTTCATTCTCATGTCCTCATTATTTGCTTAATGTCTGCGTCAAAGCATAATTGGCAACTTGTGTATGGGTTGGCACACCTAAATTCGATAAACAATTTGAAACTGTCACTTTAGATAGTTCTAAATTGGTCTTTTCAATCTCAAGCTTAGCTTTATCATCTGCTGTTGTGGCTGTATCTTTAATCTTGCTATTTGCAGTCGCAATATCCACATCTAACTCACTTTGCTTTGCACTTGGAATGCTATTAAAACGCGAGTCAAAACATTTATTGACTGCTTTCTTTAAATCATCATCACCTAAGGTATTTGAACTAAGGTTAGGAAAAATCGAAGTGGCATAAATGGTATACATTTGCGCAGGATCTTTTTTTGAGGACTCTGGATCAGTCCCTTTTTGCATATGCTGAAAAGCAACCGCATCTTTTGCATCCATCGCTTTAACAGCAATCTGTGTAATCACAGCACTGCGTCCTGATGTAAAAAAACCGCTCTCCATTTTGCAGAATCCTGTACTGCCTAAGCCATCATTCTTAATAGAGGAACCATTCCAGCTGATTAGACTTGAGTTTGAAAGGCTAAAGAAGTTTGTATTGCCCGATTTAAAGCAAAACACCAATTCCTTGCCAACATTATCCTCACCCTTGATATAACCAAACATACCGTTTAAGGCCATATTCTTCATTAATTGGTCAGGGTCTTCTATTTTGAATAATGCAGCATCTGAGTTCTGTAAAAGCAATTGCTGAGCTTGACTCATTGTCGAAACTCTTAGCGATAAAACACTAGAACGAATTGCCAAACTTCCAATGACCGTAATCGCAACGAGTAAAACCAAAACAATAATGAGGGTCGCGCCCTGTTGAGCTCTTCTCATGAGCGACCCCCTAAAGCATTTCTTAACGCAACAGTCTGCATAATCGGTGTTCTAACATAACGATTTGGAAAATCCGTTTTTTGAGTTATAGTCTGTCCAAACAGAGAGAACTCTTGCGTGGTTGATACTGCACGTTCAACACTTTTATCTTGTGCACGCGCAATCACACCCAATTGCACTGCAAGAATACGGGGCTTAGTTGTAGGAAATGTATTATAGTCAGCGACCGTGATATATCGCTTACCACTTGAGTTTTGTACTAAGAAGCGAACCCGAAACAAATCGACACGTTTCATGATAATTTCACCACTGCCATACAAACCTGCTGTATTTGATGTTTCCAAATTTGTTGCTACAGTTAAGCCAGCAGAATATCGACTCGATGCACATGCCAAAGCAGATCTTTCGGCATTTGTACCACTGCCATTGGTATCAGTACGCACAAAATAGCGTTCTAAAATATAGACATCTGTACGATCAATTAATTTCCCCTCGCAGTCATAGCCACCAACGTCAGTTGGTCGATATTGAATGACCAATTGATCATTTGTAGCATCTGCAAAATTCGTTGTTGTCACAGAAGTTGAAGCATCTGTCGTAGTCGTTTTTATACGCATATTACTCGCATTTGCCGCAATATTTGCCGTCACAAAATTGGCATTAAAATTAGTATTTAAAACCAGTTTGTCACTCATATTCGCTGAACTAAAAACAATACCAGACAGGTTAGATGTATTACTTAAACTCGCGGATGGACTATTTAGGTTTGCTTTTCGGATATTTTTAGCAATATATGCAAGACCAAAATTTTGATCATCTTGTAAATCAGTTGTATTCTTTTGCATAGCAACGTTACGTTGGCCATTTAAAAATAATAAAAGTGCAGCAGCAACAATAATTAATCCCAGAACAATCGAAATCATCAATTCAACGAGTGTAAATCCAGTTTGCTTTTTCATTTAGTAAACCTCCATCATTACACACGTCGAATTTGTTCTGTAGGCGTTTCCATTCACACAAGAACTTGTATTAGAAGTGCTATTTGTCGGCAGTGTATCCCCCCAAGCCACAAATAAACATTGTCTACCATTCGTATTCGGACATGCAGACATACCCAAGGTCATACCATACTGAGTTGCATAACCAGATAACTCAGCTACATCAAAATCAGCCAGTTGAGCCGCATTACAATATGTCGTTGCGCAATTTGGAGTTGTACTAGCACGGGCTTGAGTACCTGAAAGTTCTGCGGAATATGTATTTGTCCCGAGCCATCCATCTCGATTAGCCCGTACACGCTCTGCAAGATCTCTAGCAATATTAATTGCCTGAATACGCTGGGTTCCTTCTACTGTAGCTTCCATTGCACGGACTTGTAGCATGACATAGCCCAACACACCAATTGCTAAAATAATGAGCGCCACCAAAACTTCAATCATACCAATACCTTTCTGTGATGATCTCGCACTCATGGACAACTCCCATCTTCAATTTTTTCAATCTGGCCAAATTTAGTTAATGTTATTTTTTTTGAACTCGTTGGCTTGCTCGTTGTAGCACCTGAAGTTTTACATAACTCAACTACTGAAAAAGTACTCACCAGCACTCCATTTCCATCAAATTTAAGCTCATTATTCGCAGCAGTCTTTAAGGCAACCTGCCCATCCGGCATCCAATTTAAACCTGTCGCTGTATTACTGGCGGAGGAAGACAGCGTTAAAGTAATCTGCCTTTTCTCTAATATTGCCTTAGTTCTCGCCGCTTTAATTTCTTGGGTCAAGGTATTCGTACTTTTGTTTAAATTTTGATTTAAGCTTATGGAATTAAAAGAAGGTACTGCCATTGTTGCAATTATTGCTAATATTGCAATCGTGACCATTAGTTCTATAAGAGTAAATCCCTTACTTTTATACATGCACACCCCAAAGACTCAAAACCAACTACCCTATTACAAATCATATCGCGTTCACGTACAAATCAATTACAAATAGAGATAAAAGGTATAAAAAAACAGATAATTGCTAAAAAGCAATTATCTGTCAAATATTTAAAAATATCAGAATGTTAAGCAATTAACATTTTAAGCTTGCGTTACAGGAATACGTAACTCTTTCGGCAAACTAAAAGTAATATTTTCTTCACGACCTGCGAGCTCCAAAGGTGCTTTTGCGCCCCAATCCTGTAACCGCTGAATCACTTGCTTAATTAAAATTTCTGGCGCAGATGCACCTGCAGTCACCCCAATTTTTGAATCTTCTTCAAACCAACTTTGCTGTAATTGTTCTGCATTATCCACCAAATAAGCATGCTTACCCATGCGCTCAGCCAACTCTCGCAAGCGATTTGAATTTGAAGAATTAGGTGAACCTACAACTAACACCACATCACATTGTGTAGCTAAGTCACGAACTGCATCTTGGCGGTTTTGCGTTGCATAGCAAATGTCATCTTTACGCGGACCCTGAATTTGCGGAAATTTCACACGTAAAGCATCAATGACTTTTGCCGTATCATCAATAGATAGCGTGGTTTGGGTCACAAAAGCGACATGTGCAGGATCTTTAATCTCTAAAGCAGCAACATCATCTTCATCTTCAACCAAATAAATAGAGCCACCTTGCTTGGTGTCATATTGACCCATCGTACCTTCGACTTCTGGGTGCCCCTCATGACCAATTAAAATAGCTTCCACGCCTTCTCGCGCATACTTAGTGACTTCAATATGCACCTTAGTCACTAAGGGGCAGGTTGCATCAAAAACTTTTAATCCACGGTGCTCCGCTTCCTGTTGTACCGCTTTTGAAACACCATGCGCACTAAAAATTACAATATTATCATCAGGCACTTCATCCAGCTCATCTACAAAAATCGCACCACGCTGACGAAGATCATCTACTACAAACTTGTTGTGTACGACTTCATGGCGCACATAAATGGGCGGGTTGAAGCATTCTAAAGCCCGATTGACAATCGCAATGGCACGGTCAACACCAGCACAAAAACCGCGTGGATTGGCTAAAACAATTTCCATAGAATCCTCAATGCCCATTCAATAATTTGAATATTTAACTGAAATAAATGTAAACAATAGATGCCTAACTCTTTAGTTTAAAGCGTGTCTACTTTAAAATAGAGAAGATATTTTATCATATCAGGAAAAATATCATGTCGGGTCTCTTGTTTGTCGTTTCTGCAGCGTCAGGAACAGGCAAAACATCCCTCGTTAAAGCCCTGCTCGAACGTGTGAACAATTTACACGTGTCTGTGTCTCATACCACTCGTGGTCAACGCCCTGGTGAGCTCGATGGTGTTCACTATCATTTCTCAAATAAAGATGATTTCTTAGCTTTAGTTGCGAAAGGTGGCTTTATCGAATATGCAGAAGTATTCGGCAACTATTACGGGACTGCACAACAAACTGTAAAAGAACAACTTGAGAAAGGTCATGACGTCTTGCTAGAAATTGATTGGCAAGGTGCAGAACAAGTTCGTAAGCTTTTTCCTGAATCAAAACAAATTTTTATTTTACCGCCAAGCCAATTTGACTTACGTCAGCGCTTATCTAACCGCGGTACTGATTCTGTAGAAGTGATTGAACATCGTCTAAGCTGTGCAGTAGAAGACATGCAACAATACACAAACTTTGATTATGTCATTATTAATGATGACTTCAACAAAGCCCTACATGATCTAGAAGCAGTGATTATCGCGAATCGTTTGGTGTTGAAGCAACAAGCCAACCGACACTTAGAATTGATTCAAAAATTAATTACCCCGACTTCGCTGTGATTAAAACTTGAGTCTATAGCCAAAGACTCTTATACTGCACAGTCTGTTAAAATTTATTATTCAAACGAGATTTCTTATGGCACGCGTAACCGTTGAAGATTGTTTAGACCATGTAGACAACCGCTTTGAGCTTGTACTAGTGGCAAGCAAACGCGCGCGTCAATTAGCACGTCAAGGCATTGAACCTACTGTTGAATGGGACAATGACAAGCCGACTGTTGTTGCACTTCGTGAAATTGCTGAAGGCCATGTATCTAAAGAGATTCTAAAGCAACGTGATCAAGACTACCAAACTTCAAGCCTTGATCTTGCACTTTCAGCAAACAATCTTAACTTGGACGGTTTTTCTTTCCAATAATTAGAGATTGATGTAAAAAAGCCTAGTTTTTAACTAGGCTTTTTTATGTTCACACTTTTATATTGCGCCAATAACAGTTATAAATAAACAAATAGAAATGCTATGCAGATGTTGGTTTTTTTCATTTTTTTGAATGATTAAATTGACAAGTCATGCAATATGCATTTCATTAGAGGATTAACCGTTTCATTTGTAGAATTTAGTAGTAAAAGGTGTTTTATGCCAGGCCCAGAGGTCAGTCAAGCCAAGCAACAGCTGAAAATCATTATCGACGCTTATCTTCCAGAAAGTGATGTCGAACGTGTGCTTGAAGCTTGTGACTATGCCGACATCGCACATGATGGCATTACACGTAAAAGCGGTGAACCCTATATTCTGCACCCGATTGCTGTCAGCTGTATTTTGGCGCACATGCGCATGGATGCAGAAACACTGATGGCTGCACTTTTGCATGACGTCATTGAAGACACCGATTTTAGCAAAGAAGACATTAGCGAAAAATTTAGTAAAACCGTTGCAGAGCTTGTGGATGGGGTAACTAAGCTAAGCCAATCCAGCGATAAAGAATACAATAAAGCTGCGTCCTTCCGTAAAATTCTGCAAGCCACCCTACAAGACCCACGTGTCATTATTATTAAATTAGCCGATCGCTATCATAATATGACAACATTGGGTGCTTTACGCCCCGACAAACGTTCGCGTATTGCCAATGAAACCTTTGAAATTTTTGTCCCTATGGCACGCCTTGTCGGCATGAATGAAATGGCGGACAATCTAGAACATCTGTGTTATCAAAATTTAGACCTCGACATGTATAACAATGTCCAAGTCGCCCTTGCACAGACCAAACCGAAACGTTGCGAATACCAGACAAAATGGGAAAATAACCTCAACACACTGCTTCAAGAACATCAAATTTCAGGCCGAATTAAAAAGAAAAATAATAATATTGAGCTGTTACGCCACTTCGTTAAAAACGACATTGACCTGCAAGAGCTCACACATAGCCACGCCTTTGAAATTATTTTACAAAGTATTGCTGACTGCGACCGTATTGCAGAAATTCTAAGAAATAGCTTTCAAGTGCTACATTATGCCGATCATATTCGCCGCCCACTCCCTGGTGGCAATCAATCATTAATGATGCGTTTGAAAGGCGAAAAAACGACGCTCTCACTGACTATTCAGACTGAATTGATGCGTAAGGCTGCACGTTTTGGCGTAGTGTTAGGTGAAAATGCACCTCAAGCCTGTCGTTCAGCCATTCAAGCCTCTATGCAAAATCTAAACGTATTGGTTGATGGTGAGTGTGCTAAAACCACGTTTAGTGAATTATTAGATTATCTTCATCAAGAGAAAATTTGGGTATATACCCCACAGGGTCATTTACATGAATTACCTCAAGGGGCAACTGCTGTCGATTTTGCTTACTCAGCGAGCTTATTTTTAGGTAACCATGCCGTTGGTGCGAAAATTAATGGTGAAACCAAACCATTATCAACACCTTTAATGAGTGGTCAAGTTATTGAAATTATCACCGATGTGCTCGCTACGCCCAACCCAGACTGGTTAAGCTTTATTAATACGCAAAAAGCCCGCCGTGCACTACAAAATATTTTGCGTGATCAGGACTTGGATGAACAACGTTTGGTTGGTCAACAAGCCCTAAACAGAGCATTAAAATTATTTAATCGGTCTGTGAATGATCTGACCACCGAAGATTGGCAAGATATTTTAAATTGGCGACATATTGCAGATCAAAATCAGTTATTTGAACAAATTGCTGTAGGTGATTTATTGCCACAATTGGTTGCTAATCATTTATTTGCACAAGATTCAACACATAGCACAGCCAGCTCAGATCGCCTCATTCAGGGTACTGAAGGTGTAGACGTTAAATATGCACACTGTTGCAACCCTGTACTCGGAGATCAAATTCAAGGACATTTATCGCGTCGAGGCTTAATCGTACACCGTGCGCGTTGTCATAACCTCTTGCATGAGCAACACATGCACCCCGAAAATATTATGCCTTTACAATGGAATGCTGACGAAATTGAAGACATCAGTTTTAGTGCTTTCTTGTGCATTAATATGAACATGAATGATGAACAAATTTCAGAATTAATCTATCAATGCCGTAAAGAAAAAGTCGGTGTGGAATCTGTTCGTACACACGAAGATAAAACTTACGTCAATATCGTTGTCCATGACCGGAAACAAATTGCAAAAATTATTCGTGACTTACGTATGCTGTTTGGTTTCCCTCGTATTTCACGCCTAGCACAGCCTGTAAATTTTGCAGAAACATCGAAAGCAAGTTAATGTGCATAATCAGACCCTAATATGCGCAACTGCATAACTGAGCTTGATTTTGCATGCCATGTTACAAGGAGAAAAAGATGTCCCGCCAAGTGATCCATACTGAAAATGCACCTGCTGCAATTGGTACTTATTCACAAGCTATTTTAACTGGAAATACATTATACCTTTCAGGTCAAATTGGCTTAGATCCGTATAGCATGGAATTGGTTGAAGGCATCGAAGCCCAAGTACGTCGTGTTTTTGATAATCTAAAAGCGGTTTGTGAAGCAGCTGGTGGAACTTTAGCAGATATCGCAAAGCTAAATATTTTTCTGACAGATCTCTCACATTTTCAACTCGTCAACCAAATTATGGGCGAATATTTTGCTCAACCTTACCCTGCACGTGCGGCTTTAGGTGTTGCAGCTTTACCTAAAGGCGCTTTAGTTGAAATGGATGGTGTTGTTGTTATTAATCAATAAGATAAAAAAAACCATAAAAGACTACCGATAAGGTGGTCTTTTTTTATTCAAATTCTCAATAACCATAAACCACAAATTAAATGATTTTAATTGACAAACGATAATAATTATCAATAATATTACTTATCTTACTCATTCACTGTGGTTGTCGTCAAATGTACGTTTGTTTATGCCGTGGTATTACAGATCAAGACATAAAAGATGCCATTGCCAACGGCGCTGAAAGTTATCGTGAAGTGCGTGACTTACTTGACCTTGGTACTTGCTGTGGTCGCTGTGCACCTGAAGCGCGAGCAATCATCAGTGAAGAAGTAGCCATGATTGCATCCAAACTCGCAATCGCAGCATAAAACGTATAATCATAATCATAAATCAATAATCGCAAGATTATTCCTCCTCCCCCGCCATGACTCTAGGCGGGTTTGTTTTTTTAGAGCCTATTGTTTTTGATTGCGATTTTCATTTGCTGTTCAATAAACTACTCGCCATCTCAGCTCATCTTGTTTAAGATATTTTTAATACAATTTTTTTAGTGCCCAAGTCAATTTACTTTGGCAACCTTGATGGAGCAAATGCAATGAAAGGCAATCGTGATGTAATTAATCAGTTAAATCAGGTGCTCTACCATCATTTGACTGCAATCAACCAATATTTCCTGCATTCACGTATGTTTAATGATTGGGGGATTGAGCAACTTGGCTCTGCTGAATATAAAGAGTCTATTCGCCAAATGAAGCATGCGGATAAAATTATTGAACGTGTTTTATTTTTAGAAGGCCTACCTAATTTACAACATTTAGGAAAGCTCTATATCGGTCAACATACAACCGAAGTGTTAAACTGTGATGTACGTAAAGTAAAAGAAAACATTGAAGCTATACAGAAAGCCGTTGCCTTAGCCGAAACTCACATGGATTACGTCACACGTGATTTAGTACAAGAAATTCTTGAGAAAGAAGAAGAATGGTTGGACTGGGTAACAACTCAATTAGATTTGGTAGAAAATGTGGGTATTGAAAATTATATTCAAAGCAAGATTTAAGTTTTTAAAGCCCGCAACTGCGGGCCTTCTATTAAATACCTTTACACGCTGATGGCAAATATAATTGCCTAATCTCAGTCGATGCGCACTCCCAACGTGCTGAACCGCTTCCCGAATAATTCATCATTGCAAAAATAAGCTTTTTACCCGCAACTCCTGCATTCATTCCTGAACTACTAAAAGTAAACTCAAACGCACACAAAGCACCAGGGTATGTGGTATTTAAACCTACACTTTGTACATACTTAGAATTAATTAACCCAGATACTCCGCCCCCCATCATTTCTACAGACGCTGGACATGTCCCTCCTTCACCATAAATAGCTATTAGTTCCCCTTTGTATGAACTTGCCATATTCAGAGCCTCAGAAACCTGTGCACGTGTCGTATAATTTTGATAGGCTGGAATTGCAATAGCAGCTAAAATACCAATAATAGCGACCACAATCATAAGTTCTATCAACATAAAGCCTTTTTGCATTTCCCTTTCTCAAATCGCTCCATCATATAATTTTAAAATCAAAAAACATGCCAAATATTTGTTTTTAATATTCATATATTTATTTTTATAGTTTTTTGATCAATGTCGTTTTTTGTCTAAAGATGACGAACTTTATCACTTTATTACTATCAAAAACTAGATACAATGAGCTAACAAATTCATTAATTTATTCAACATGGTTAAAAGAAAAATTTTAATAATCACACGTAATCTCCCCCCTCTTATTGGTGGTATGGAACGACTCAACTGGCATATTGCAGATGAGTTAGGTCAACAAAATGAAGTTATTTTATTAAGCCATATTCAAGCAAAAAAACAGGCCCCACCTCAATGTAAATTTTATAGCGCCCCACTCAATCCACTACCTCTTTTTTTAATATTTTCTTTCTTTAAAACATTTCTGATTTGTTTATCCACAAAACCAGATACCCTATTTGCTGGAAGTGGCTTAACAGCACCTATTGTAGTTTTCTGGGCAAAGGTTTTTAGAAAAAAAAGCATTATTTATCTTCATGGGCTAGACATAAACAATAATAGCTTTACATACCAAAAATTATGGATGCCCTTCCTTCGCTCAGCAGATTCTATTATCTGTAATAGTACTCCTACAAAAAGACTAGCGTTAAATAAAGGAATAAGAGACTCAAAAATCTCCATCATTCATCCAGGTGTAAATTTTCCTCCAAAAGAAAGAGATGAAAACCTAATCACAGATCTAAAAAATCATTTCTGTATTCAAAATAAAAAAATTTTACTCTCTGTTGGACGCCTAACTGAAAGAAAAGGGTTATTAGAATTTATTGAAAACTGTTTACCACAGATTGTAAAAGAAATACCAAACACTATTCTTCTTATTGTCGGTGATACAGCAAGTAATGCGCTAAATAACAAATTTCAAAATAAAGAAGAATTGCTAAAAATTGCCAAAAAAATAAATGTTGATCAAAATATTATTTTCACTGGTGCTGTAGATGAAAAAACTCTAACTCAATTTTATTATATGGCGAATATACATGTATTTCCCGTAAAGCATATCCCAAATGATCCCGAAGGTTTTGGCATGGTTGCGATTGAGGCTGCTTCGTATGGCTTACCAACTGTAGCATTTACAACTGGAGGAGTCATTGATGCGATTAAAAGCAAAGAGAGCGGTTTTCTAATAACAAGTCAAAACTATCTTGAATTCACTGCTTACACCATTCAAATATTAAAAAATCCATCTATAATTCAAATGGAATCATGTCAAAATTTTGCCAAAAAATTTGCATGGCATAATTTAGCTAGAAAATTTCAAAAGGTAGTAAATTAAAAGAATGGACGTACTATTTATTGGTAAAAGATTTTATACAAATCGTGATGCTTATAATGAAAAATTTGGTCGCATATATCAAATTCCGTACTATATATCCCAAAAAAAGACGACCCATCTTTGGCTCATTGACTATCACACTCGAAATACAAACAGATCAAATGATCAACAATTAGAAATTACCACCACACCTGTCTTTAGCTTAATGTTTCTTTATATGATATTTAAAATGATATTTAAAAGACCGAAGTTAATTATTGCGAGCGGTGACTGCTATATTGGCTTATTAAGTCTCATTTTATCCAAAATTACTCGTTCAAAATTTATTTTTGATGTATATGATAAATATGACACATTTTCTGGATATCGAAATTTATTTGGGATTAATTTATATCAATTATTACTTAAAAAATCAGATATGTGTCTTTTCCCTAGTTTAAAATTATTAAATGATACCAACAAAATATGCCAGAAAACATTTTTTGTGCCAAATGGAATCGATGAAAGTCTTTTCTATCCAAAAGATAAGAGTCAAGCACGACAAAACTTCAATTTAGAAAATAATCATTTATATATTGGCTATTTTGGTAGCATGGAAACAGAAAGAGGAATCGATGACTTAATTCAAGCTACAAAAGTAGTTCGAGCAACAGGTATTGACTTAAAAATACTAATAGCCGGTACAAAGAGAATCGATTTAACTCTTGATGATGAATTTATTCATTACTTAGGCAATATTCCTTTTAATACAGTATCTACAGCAATGTCATGCTGCGACTTACTCGCACTACCGTATAGACAATCAGCATTAATGGATCATGGATCATCATGTAAAATCGCTGAGTATCTAGCACTTAATATCCCAATTGTCAGTACAAATAGTTCTAATTTTTCTTCAAACTTTAACTTAAGTAAAACTGAAACATCAATGCTATCAGAATGCTCAGATCCAAATAGTTTTGCACAAGCAATACTAAATCAACTTAAAAATCCATATTACTTCAAAGCAAAAGATGACCGCACCTGGACTTATATTAATCAGCAACTATATACAGTACTATTTAAGGGCGAGTAAACGCTTAAATATTTTCAATACAAGTAAGATAAATTGAATCCATTTATTCTTGCCAAGTAATAGCTGAACTCTAAACTTTTCAGTGCATGTACCAATTGTATCTTCACTACTCACACCACTTGTACCAAACTGCCCAACAATAGTATCCAACTGAATAATTTTTGCACCATTTTCACAGCATCGCATTATAAAAAATTGATCTGCTGCAATAGGAAATTTTCTAGAATAAAAACCATATTCAAAATGCAAATTCTTCTTAACTAATGTTCCAAGAGAGTGGCAGGTAATATAAGCACACTGATCAAACAACCATGCACCACCTTTCCTCACACAAACTGAATGACCATTTTTATGAACTATACCAGTAACGATATCAACTGAATCATCTATAGAGGCACTATAATCATAAATAGCATTTTCATAAAAGACATCATCAGCACCTGCAACTAAATAATATTCGGCAGAGCTGAGTTTAATCCCTTTATTTAAAGCATCATAAATTCCAAAATCTGGCTCAGAAATAATCCTAATATTTAGATCGCTTATACTCTTCAAGATTTCCAATGTTCGATCTGTGGAAGCTCCATCAACCACAACCCATTCAAAATCCTTATCTTTCTGAACCCTTAAACTTTCTATCAAATTTTGTATACATAACTCAGCGTTATAGACAGCTGTAATTACACTAATTTTATATTTATTATTTTCCAGCATTATTGAACACGTCCATATAAATCTTCAAAACGATGAATATCATCTTCGTTCAAGTACGAACCTGTCTGTATTTCAATCAATTCCAAAGGAATACAACCTGGATTCTCCAATGAGTGAATTTCTCCAATAGAAATATAAGTTGATTCATTTTCACTTAATAAAAAAGTATTTTCGCCTTTTCGCACTTTAGCCGTCCCCTTCACAACAATCCAATGTTCTGCACGATGATGATGCAACTGTAAAGATAACTTTTGACCTTTATTTACGGTTATTCGTTTCACTTGATAACGAGTTCCAACATCTATACATTCGTATTTTCCCCACGGCCTAAAAGCTTCACAGTGGATTGTTATTTCCGTTCTTTTATTATCCTTCAAAATTTGTACGATATCTTTAACATGCTGTACATAAGCTTGGTTTGCAATCAATATTGCATCTTTTGTTTCCACGACAATTAGGTTAGTAACACCAAGGAGACTGACTAATTTATCTTGGGCGTAAACTAAGTTTTTTTGACTATGCAGTTGTATTACATCACCTTTTAATACATTTTGATCTTTATCTTTTTCTTGAATATCAAAAAGTGCGGACCAAGATCCAATATCACTCCAACCTGCATCCAGCTGAACCATCAACAAATCAGCTACCCTTTCAATCAATGCATAATCAATGGAGATATTTGGACATTGTTTAAATTTCTCCAAATCAATACGAATAAAATCTAAATCAGCTATTGATGTTTCATACGCATTTATACATGTACATTTAATGTCGTTTGCATATTGATCCATTAAATCTAAAAATCTAAACAGATCAAACATGAACATACCACTATTCCATGCATATCCACCTGTTCGTAGATAATTTTCTGCTGTTGCTAAATCAGGTTTCTCTACAAAATTTTCAACATGATAAAGAGTACCAGAATCTATAGACGCACTATATTTGATATAACCATAACCTGTTTCTGGGTAAGTTGGTTTAATACCAAAAATTACAGCAGGCGCAACATTCAAATAACCATAAGCTTGCTCAATACTGAATTTAAATGCTTCATGATTTTGTATTTCATGATCAGCAGAAAGAATAAATAGGCTAACATTTTGTTGTTGATATTTTTTTTGAGCATGCAGAGCAGCGAGTGTTATTGCTGGTGCTGTATTTCTTCCAATCGGCTCTAAAATGATATCAGCCTGATCAATATCAATCTCTCTTAATTGCTCAGCAACAATAAAGCGATGTTCTTCCCCACAAATAACCATAGGAGCAGTAAAAGGCAAATCTAAGCTTCTGAGTCTTAGAATTGTATTCTGTAATAAAGAATGCTGGTTTAGTAGCCTTAAAAATTGTTTTGGATAACTACTACGAGATAATGGCCATAACCGCGTGCCAGAACCTCCTGCCAAAATCACAGGAACAATCATCCTCTTTCCCCAAAATCAGATTTGTCTTAATTGATTTTCATTTTCTAAAAACCAATCATACGTGATTTTCAAGCCTTGTTTCAGTCCAATTTGGGGTTGCCAACCTAATTTGTTTATTTTTTGACTATTCAAGAGTTTACGTAAAGTCCCATCGGGCTGTGTGGAATCAAAGATTAATTGACCACTGTAGCCTACAACATCTTTGATGACATTTGCCAGCTGTAGTATTGAGACCTCGTCATTAGTGCCTATATTAATATGAGACAGCATTGGATTAATATGATGTTGATACGTGCTTAACTCTAAGTTTTGAATATGTACACAAGCTTCTGCCATATCATCAACATATAAAAATTCACGTAATGGCTTTCCTGTGCCCCAGATTTCTACATCTTTTAAATTGGCTAACTTTGCCTCATGAATTCGTCTTATCAGTGCTGGAATAACATGGCTGTTTTTAGGATGAAAATTATCATGGATGCCATATAAATTTGTGGGCATTACACTTCTATAATCACGTTCATATTGGCGATTATAACTTTCACACATTTTAATCCCTGCAATCTTTGCAATTGCGTAGGGTTCATTAGTAGGCTCTAAATGTCCAGTTAAAAGCTCGGTCTCATCAATAGGTTGTTGTGAAAATTTAGGATAAATACATGATGATCCTAAAAATAATAGTTTTTGCACATCATTACAATGTGCAGCATTAATCACATTACTTTGAATCATTAAATTTTGATAAATAAAATCAGCTGGGTATTGTAAATTTGCACCTATACCACCAACTTTTGCTGCCGCCAAGTATATTTGATCGACTCTATTTTTTTTAAAAAAAGCATTTACAGAAGCTTGATCCGTTAAATTTAGCTCCTGTTTTGATGCTGTTATAATTTCACAAGTTTGATCCTGCTCAAGTTTTCGAATGATCGCGGAACCCACCATTCCTTTAGAGCCAGCCACAAAAATACGTTGTGAATTCATAACTTATTTTTCCAAAGAAATATCAATTTCAAAACCATGCTGTTTTAACAGCGAATTTTTTTGTGCTGTTTTTAAGTCATGCTGAACCATTTCTGCACATAAATCTTTGACACTAATTTTAGCTTTCCAACCCAACTCTTGTTCTGCTTTGGTCGCATCACCCAGCAATGTTTCAACTTCTGCAGGTCGGAAATATCGAGGATCAACTCTTACGATAATTTTCCCCACACTTAAAGATGGGCATTTTTCTGAGTAGATTGATTCAATAACACCCACTTCCTCAATACCTTCCCCCTCAAAACGTAATTGAATACCCAATTCACTCGCTGACCACTCTACAAACTGACGAACGCTATATTGTTCTCCAGTGGCAATAACATAGTCTTGTGGCTGATCCTGCTGTAACATCATCCATTGCATTTGCACATAGTCTTTGGCATGCCCCCAATCTCGCAGTGCATCCAAATTTCCTAAATATAAACACTCTTCCAGACCTACAGCCATATTGGCAAATGATCGAGTGATTTTACGTGTTACAAAAGTTTCTCCACGTCTTGGAGATTCGTGATTAAACAAAATTCCATTACAAGCAAACATGCCATAGGCTTCACGGTAGTTCACTGTGATCCAGTATGCATATAATTTAGCTACTGCATATGGTGACCGCGGGTAAAACGGGGTCGTCTCTTTTTGTGGTATTTCTTGTACCAAACCATAAAGCTCAGAAGTAGATGCTTGATAAAACTTAGTTTTTTTCTCTAATCCTAAAAAACGAATGGATTCTAATAAACGTAATGTACCTAGCGCATCCACATCTGCAGTATATTCTGGAGATTCAAAACTGACTGCCACGTGAGATTGTGCAGCCAAATTATAAATTTCATCAGGCTGCACTTCATTGATAATACGTGTTAAATTTGATGAATCAGTTAAGTCACCATAATGAAGTACTAAACGTTGATGGTCCACATGCGGATCTTGGTAAATATGATCTATTCGTTGTGTATTAAAGTTTGAGGCACGTCGTTTTATGCCATGCACTTCATAGCCTTTTTCTAATAAAAACTCAGCCAGATACGAACCATCTTGACCTGTAATGCCAGTAATAAGTGCTTTTTTCATTCTCTCCCCCTTATTTATCCAGTTCATAAAGCATACATTTAACTACCTCTGGCATTGTTTTTTGAGCTCTCCATTTTAATTTCTGCTCTGCTTTAGATGGATCAGCCCGACTAACAAGCAACTCATTAGGCCTAAAAAACTCTTCCGATTGTCGGGTATATTTTTCCCAATCTAAATTTAGATTTAGATTTTCAAAAACATTAATCACAAAATCCTTTAAAGAATAACTAACGCCAGTCGCAATAATAAAATCATCTGGTTCTTGAGCCTGCAAAATTTTCCACATAGCTTCCACATATTCTGGAGCAAAACCCCAATCCCTATAAATATCAAGACGACCCAAGATAAGAGTTTCTTTTGAACCTGCTGCAATACGCTGAGCTGTAGATATGATTTTTTTAGTAACGAACGTATCAGGTCTGAGTCTCGACTCATGATTAAATAAAAAACCAGTGCATACAAACATTGAATATGCTTCTCTATATGTCTGTACTAGCCAATGGCTAGATGATTTTCCAATAGCATACGGACTTTTAGGTGCAAAAATAGTTTTTTCGCAAATTGGCATTCCTAAACTATCACCAAAACATTCACTTGAGCCTGCATTATAGATCTTTGTATTAATCTGATGATTCCGACAAGCTTCAAGAATATTAAGCAAACCCAGGGTACAACTCTTAATTGTTTCTGCTGGCAATTTAAATGACATAGCAACTGAGGATTGACTTGCTAAATAATAAATTTCACTAGGATTAATAGAGATAATAAGCTGTTCAATTTCAAAGTATGATTCTAGATTAACATGAAATATATGAACTAAATGACTAATGTTAAGTTTATAAAAATTATCAATATAAGTCTGCCGAGAAGTACCATAAACAGAATACCCCTGATCAAGTAAAAATTTTGCAAGATAAGCACCATCTTGACCAGACACCCCAAAAATCAATGCTGTTTTATTCAAAGTAAACTCTCATAAACTTCTCTAGTCCGTATAGCGCAATTCTTCCAAGTAAATTTTTGTGCGTGCTCGATACCCTTAGCTATAAGTAACTCTCTCAAACGCGTATCAAAAACAATTTTAGATAAGGCCTCACTCATATCACTTACTGAATTAGGATTAAAATATAAACCAGCCTCCCCCACGACTTCTGGAATAGAACTAGTATTACTAACTACTACTGGACACCCTCTAATCATTGCTTCTAATGGAGGCAAACCAAACCCTTCATATAAAGATGGATATACAAAAGCTAAAGCATTCTTATATAAACCATCTAATATAAGATCATCATTGCCCACATGAATAATATATTTCTCATTAATACCTAAACTATTAAATAGACTCAACTCCTCTTTTGAAAATTCTCCACCACCAAAAACATATATTTTCATTTTGTTTCTTAAGAAAACATTAATTGAATATGCTTTAACAAAATTGTTGAAATTTTTATATCCACCACGCGAACCTACATATAATATATAATCATCTTTTTTCTCCACCAATGCACCAACTTCCGAACCAACTCCCAAATATATAACAGAAATTTTCTTCTCAGGAATTTTTAATATATTAATTAAATCAGACTTAGTACTTTCAGAAATACAAATTATATGATCACTAGCATTAATAGAGATTAATTTATTATTTCTAGTTCTATCATGTACATTAAAATTATCAGGAAATATTTCATGAATCATATCATAGACTGTAATAACTTTTTTAGACTTTGATTTATTAACATATGGCTTATAATAAGTCATATGACAAATATCATATGAAAACACTTTATCATCTAAAATATCTATAAAATAATTTAACCTCTTATACAACTGATTGGTATATTTCGGATATTTACCCCAATAATACCCTTTTGTAAATTCAGACTGCCTAATATATTCATTAGTATAAAATGGAGCGACTATTTTAATATCATCGTTTTTATTTAAAGCTCTAATTTCATTCGACAGTTCAAAAAAATACCTAGAAATACCTCCAAATCTTTGACTGCAAAAAATTGCTGGATCAAACTTTATCTTCATTTTCTTTCTCCAACCTCAATATAATCACTCCATATTTTTGAAGAAACTCTCCTTTGAGTATAAATATAGAATAGCTTATAAAACTTCATTAAAATCATATAAAATAACTTTGATATTTTCACTTCTGAAAATAAATGTATTTCAGAGTTGTATGAGTATAAGTTTTTATTATATTTTTTCGCCAAATATTCCAAGGTTTTTTTTCTATAAAAACCAATATGTTGCCCATGTCTTTGACCATAATACCACCAATCTTCAATTTTTGGGGTTGGTTCTGGAATTAGTAAAGTAGAAAAGAAAATATTGGAAGAAATACTAAACATTTCATCCAGTGCATGTATTGGGCTTTCCAGGTGTTCAAATACTTCAAAAGCAGTTAATAGTTTGACATTCTGCCCATTATAACCAAAACCTTTAGCCAATAAATTATCACAGTATTTATCTTTCCAAAGTACATTGAAACCTACATCTCTCATTAAACGAGTAAAAATACCATAACCACCAGCATAATCTAATATATTTTCATCTTTTATATTTAGAAGAGCACATAAATTTGTTGCCCTCTTTGAACACATCTGATTTCTTTTCATAATACCAGTGTCAACATCATTGATAGCTGAATCATATGCTTTTTCCAACCAATATGGATTCTCTGTTTGCACAAATTCACAAATAGGGCACTCATAATATTTGACTACATGATTAAGTAACTGACTTTGAAATATATATCTACTTTGTGCATGTTGACAGACTCTACAAATTTGATACATTAGCACACTCATCCGTAGCTGATCCGATTATATTATTAATAATATTTCTCATATCTTTCAAATATTTATCTTGAGAATTATTCTCTAAAACAAATTGCTGATTATATTTTTGTAAAGCCTTAATCTCTTCAAAGTTTAAGCTTGTAACACGATGAATCGCATCTTCTATACCTTTCAAAGAATAATTATCAATTATAATTTCATAGCCTGTGCTAAAGCTTGTTTCCTTAGTAACCATAGGTATTAAACCGCCATTACCAACACAAGTAGCTACAGATGGAGAGCCACCCTCAGAACAAGAAGGAAAAATAATAAAGCTACAAGTTAATAAAATATCCTTGAATTTCTCAGAGTTAATATCAACAAAATCATGAGTAAATATATTTTTTGTCCTATATAGCTCTTCATAATATACTTTCACGAAATCTGGTTCTGATGAAATATTCCCACAAATATGCAATTCAATTGTTTTATTTAACTTAAAATATTCTAGACATAAATCTAACCCCTTATGAATTAGTCCTGAGCTACCAAACCATAAAAATTTATTTTTTGAGCACTCTTTTCTTTCATAAATAAGATTATTTTTTATCGTATGAAAATAAGGAGCACGTAAAGAATATATTTCACTAATATTTGTATGTTCTCTATAGCTTTTTGTACAAACTTCATTACCTAAAGCAATAATTGCATGAGCAATCGTAGTTTGGTATGACCAAGATTCATGTACATATCTCATGGATTTTGGTAACCATACATCCTTTTTTTGATACACATCATACATTCGTTCAAGAGTTTTTATATTCTGATGACACACATGCATTCCTGTACCATAGTAAATCAGCGTAGGGTTCAAGTTTTTTTTGACAACCTGTTCAAAAACATCACCAAAACCATAAATAACATCATATTTCTTTAAATTAGTAATTTTATTTTTATAAAACAGGATATCAACGTTATATCCTAACTCATTAAAGATCTTTGCTGCTGTTAGAGCTTCAAAACTATTAGTATGAGATACATAGTTTTTATAAAATGGGAGAGTAATATACGAAATTAAAACATTTTTTTTAAAACTTGTCCTATAATAATTCCTAACAGTTCTATTAAAATACCAATTCATTACTATTTTAAAAAAAGACTTAATAAGTTTCATAATTAGCCTATCAATTATAGCTTTAAAATAGAGTCACACTTCGCTACCGCACTTTCACGATGTGCAATAATCACCATAGTCATTTTCCCATTTAAACTTTGAATCGCCTCATTAACTGCTTTTTCAGTTTCAGTATCTAAAGCACTTGTAGCTTCGTCCATAAAAATCACTTGTGGTTGCTTATATATTGCTCGAGCAATTCCTAAACGCTGGCGCTGTCCGCCAGACAGTAAAATACCACGCTCACCAATCACCGTATTATAACCTTCTTTCAAATTTTGAGTAATAAATTCATCTATTTGGGCAAGCTTTGCTGATTCAACAACCATTTCAAAATCTATTTGATTCTTTGGAATGCCAAAAGCAATATTTTCAGCAATAGACATGTCTGCCAGATAAATAAACTGAGGTACATAGCTCACTAAGCTTTGCCAGCTTTGTACATTTTCTTCATTTATAACCTTACCATCTATGTGTAAAGTACCAGAAGTTGGCTGTAAAAGACCCAGCATAATGTCCATTAAAGTACTTTTACCAGATCCACTTTTACCAGTAATTCCAAGACTACTATTCTTATCAATTTTTAGATTAATATTTTCGAGAATTTTCTTATTCGGATGATTTGGGTACTCAAAACATACATTCACCAACTCTAAATTAGAACGAAAACCTATTAGCCCTGTATTTTTATAAAAATTATTTTTATTTAAATCCAATTCAAACTCATGAATCACACCAATTAAAACATGCTGAGAGAATTTGTAAGTTGTTACAGCACGATAAATATTTTGTGCTGCTGGAAGCATTCTATATGCAGCAACACCATATAAGCCAATAACAGGTAATATTGTTCCTACACTATAATCTTGTAAAACCAAAAATATTGCTAAAATGATTAAACAGCCATAGCCAATGGTTTCAATAATATGAAGAGGTATCTGCCCCAAAGATTCATGCGAAGCATAATGTCTCGCATAAACTCGAGAGTTTCTATCAAATCGCTGATAATAATAATCATGTGCATGATTAATCATCACATCTTTTATGCCACCAAAGACTTCCTGACAACTTTGATATCTTTCTTGATTAGCAACTGAAAACTCTTTGCTAATTCTTTTCATAAAATTTTTGACAATATAAAACATCAACGCATAAAAACTAACAATCACCCCAGCAGTTGTTAAGGCCATCATAGGATCATAAAAAACAAGCAATATAATCATTGCAATAATAATTAAGCCATAAGATAGTATCGACAATACAGGTTTAATTACCCCCCACACAACCTGATCTACATCATTCAATAAAATTTTCGTTAAATCTGCACTATTTCTTTGAAGGAAAAAACTATAATTTTGCTTTAAATAAATCTTAAGTAGGCGACTAGAAAAATAATGCCTTTGTAGACTAGAAAAACGATTCAAAGCATATTGTGTTAATATTTTTAAAAGTGCTGACAATATAACAATAACAAGTGAAATAACACCCAAATAAATAATAAATTGATTGGAATTTTGGGCTTGAAAAAAATTATATATTTTTTTTAATAAAAAATTTTGTTGTATACTTTCCGGATTCGCCAATACAGCCAAAAATGGCATTATAGAAACAACACCTATAGATTCAATAATTGTCATAAAAATAACTAAAATTGAAACTACTCCTAATTTTTTTTTATCTAGAGGCGTCAATATTTTCCATATTTTTAAAATTGAGTTATTCAAAATCATCCTCAATCTTCTTTCTTATACATCAATGCTGTTATCTGCTCAGAAATCAATCCCATCAGAAAAATCATAATACTCCCCGTAAAAAGTAGGGCACTCATATTAGTGAATCTTTGGTATTCATAAAGAGTATAACCATACCAACTGGTTGCTAATAAAAATAGCAACATTGCAAAAGGTAAAAACATTTTTAGAGGTGAGAATAAAGTTGCAATTTTAAAAATAATAATAAAGAAACGGATACCATCTTTTAATGGTTTAATATGACTACTTCCTATTCTTTTTGCCGCATGAATTGGCACATAAGTAACTGAATAACCTGCCCTAAAAAACGCCATTGTACTTGTAGTTGGATATGAAAAACCATTAGGAAGTAGATATAGAAATTCACGAAACTTTTCTGCACGAACAGCTCGAAATCCGGATGTTAAATCTTCAACTTTATGCTCTGTCATATAAGTTGCAAGATTATTATACAATTTATTTGCAACACCTCGCCCCAAACTTGCCTGAGAGCCTTTCTGTCGTGCACCAACAACCAAGTCATATCCTTGATTTATTTCTGTTAGCAATCGAGGAATATCCTGAGGATCATGCTGACCATCTGCATCCATAAATACAATGATGTCACCCACCGCATTTCTAGCGCCAGTCTTAATTGCAGCACCATTTCCCTTGGAATAAGGATGGCTAATAACTTTCGCTCCAGCTTTTTCAGCAATATCCTTGGTATTATCTATAGATCCATCATTAATAACAATAATTTCATCAACAATTTGCAATTTCTGAATTCTTTCAATTGTTTGACCAATTGCTCCAGATTCGTTTTTAGCAGGAAGAACGACAGAAATAGCCATCAATAGCCCTCAGGTTTAGTCTTAAATGCAAAAAAATTTGCATAAAAAAAATTAAATATTACAGTAATTCCAGCGGCCACTAGAAATCCAATATTTTGATTTCTCGTAAAAGAATAGATCACTGTAAAAATAAACATATTTATTAAGAATCCTTTCACTTGCCCGAATATATATGCGGTATAGATAGCATTACACTGTGAAAAAGTGATAAATTTATTCATAAAGTATGTAAGCTGTGCAGCACATATGAAACCAATTATTTTAGAAGTATATGTGTTCAGAAATATATTTGTCACAGAAAAAACTAAATAATCAAATATAAAACCCACACCTCCAACTAAACAAAAAAAGTAGAACTTTTTCATAAAATTTAATTAATTGATAAAAAAGCTAATTTTTTCATTTCGCGTCGTAGCTTTGATATCGAACTCAAAACAATGCCAATAAAAGCAGTAAAAATACCAATAGTAACTAATGCTGAAGCCAAAATTGCACGTGGAAATTTTGGCACTAAACCAGTATAGATATACTCAATAACTACTGGGATTCCAATAAAAAAGCCAATCAAAATAAAAGATATTGCTAAAATAAAATAAACAACCTTTGGCGCATAATCTTTATAAAGTTGAAATATCTCTTTACCAATCTTAAAACCATCCTGCCAAGTATTTAACTTGCTTTCAGTGCCTTCTATGCGTGGCAAATAATTAATTGGATGTTCAATTATTTTTGCTCCAACTTCAATTGCGTGAATTGTCATTGCTGTTTCGACTTCAAAACCCTTTGAAAATAGTGGCATCGTTTTCACATATCGTCTAGACATTACCCTATATCCGCTCAATAAATCATAAGCTTCTGTTGCAAATAATTTATTCACTGTATTTGTTAATAATAAATTACCTAAAAAATGCTTCTTTCTACTTTGACTATTTTTATATGTCCCTAAACGACTACCTATTACCAAATCGGCATCATGGAGCATAAGTTGATTAACCATTTCTCTGGCCTCTTTCGCAGGGTAAGTTCCATCTCCATCTGCAAGGATATAAATATCGGCATCAACATCCCGAAACATCGCTTGAACAACATTCCCCTTTCCTTTCATCTTGACTACTCTAGTCAATGCACCAGCGGATTGAGCTTCTTCTATAGTATTATCTGTTGAGTTATTATCAAAGACGTATACTGTACAATTTTCAACATGCTCAATAAATCCCTGCACAACATTTGCAATAGCCTTTTCTTCATTCAAACATGGCAGGATTACACAAATTTTCTTTTGAGCCACTTGATTATCTCACTGAATGTAATTGCAAATATGATCATTGCTGGAATTTTAAAAGGAATACCATAACGTGGAAAGGGAGCTACAATAATATGAATTAAAATAGCATATAAAAAAACTGTACTAATAACTAGAATAGCAAAACTCAAGGTTTCTCTTTTAAGAAACCTTTTAATAACAACTATCAGGCCAGAAAAAGCACCGATCAACCAGAATAAATGAAAAAATTTATTTATAGAATATGTAAATAATGAAGTCTTTTCCCCATAATATGGTGAGGCTAAAGTTGGATAAATAAAAATATCACCTTGACCAGCAATAATACTCCATTGCCATAAAAAAAATTGCTTTCCAATTAGATACCAAGATAGATAATTCAAAGGATCTTCAACAAATCTTTCGAAAATAATTTCAAGTGTCCTACCAACACCTTGATAAACTTCATTTGCTTGTGGATCAAAATTATAAGGAAAACCAAAACTTTCAGGGATATTATGATACATAAACCATGGAAAACTTCCATGATACAAGCCATTAATCATTAAAGTCGGATCAGACCATTGCCCAATAACAAAAAGATTTCGAGCACCCCAAAGTAGCATTGGTAGTAAAGAAATAATCAAAAAAAAGATTGAGAAAGTAGTGATTTTTCGATAATAAATAATATAAATAACGAATAGAAATAAGGGGAAATATTGTAATGTTGGACGCACAAGTATTGCTAAGCCTAACAATATAGCAAAAAAAGTATAGTAAAACTTTCTTTTATGCTCTGCAAAATTAGATAAAATAGCCATCCCAATTAATAAAGCTAATAATGATGTAAACAATGACTCTGATAGAAAATAAATATTAATATTTACAAAATGAGGAAATGTCCATAAAAACCAACCTGTTATCAACGAAACAAGCGCACCATAAAAACGATGTAATACAAAAAAAAGAAATGTAAAAGAAATTACTTGAAATATAGTTTGAGCAATAAGGACATGTTTAATAAATATATCTTGATTTGAATTATAAAAAATATATGCAAAAAAAGGAAAACCTGGACTTCTTAAGGAGTCTGGGCTTGGGCTTTTACTTACATTGTACTCTTTTGAATATATCCCCCACTCCCGCATATTTACTGCGTAACTATAATATTCACGCGCATCTGCTCTTAGAGGTGTATCAACAGCTGAATACTGGACTACTAAATAACGAAGATATAATCCAAGCATTATCATTATAAACATAGAAAAATAAATTATTTTTTTCTTTAATTCCATTCCAGCTTCCCTAACCCAAAAACATCAGTTATTAATTTTTCTTCTAGAAGAATTAAAATAAAAATTAACATTTCAAATACTGTGCTCAACGTTATTCATTAAAAATATTTTTAACCGTTTAATTTCAAAGTCATATTCTGACTTACTACGCTTTAATGTCTGAATATCCTGCTTCATATATACTTCTTCTACCTTATACAAAAGACTTAATGCTTCCCTGTAATTTTTAGTTTCCCCAATTTCAGCTACCATCATCATTCCTGCTTCAACATCATTATAATGAGATAATGCAATAGTATATTTTTTTAAAGCTAAACCTGTATTGCCTTGTGCTAAATAAATTTGTGCTTCTAAATACGGAGTTAAACGCTGAAATAAGGGGAAATTACTATAATTTGGATTTGTATTAGCAATTTCAATCAATGATATCATCCAGCTTCCATAATTTGGTGCTAGCCTCTCATACACAATATATTCAGTCAAACTACGCAAAGCTTGCACAGCCTGTGCATCAAAAGGCTGTTTTTTCATCCTATTAGCTGTTTGCTTAAAATCAGATTCAGTTGCTACTCGTACATATACTTTTTGCAGTAATAAGTTTAGATTTAGCAATGTACTTTCTGGCATGCGTTGTATCGCTTGCTCCAAATACATATTTGCCTCAGCCACATACCCATTTTCAAAATATAACCGCGCTATTGAGCTTTGTGCCCGAGGTGAGTTTGGCGAGTTTTTTGCCCAATACATTTCTAGACTTTCAGTATTTGACCATAACTTCACTCGCTCATATGTAAAAAAACTTAGCGTACTTAAAATAAGCCCAACAATCAAAACCACCAACTTATCATCAATTTTATTTTTTAAAAGAAATAGTCCATTCGCTATTGGTAAAAATAGAAAGAGTGCTGCTAAATAGTTTCGATGTTCAAAATACAACTCCAAACCAATAACTGTTGATTCCATTAAATGAGCAACTAAAAAAAATAAAATTGCCAATGAAATTAAAGGGTATTTTTTTTTGTAAAAAATAGAAAAAACAAAAATAACAAATATAAAAATTAAAGAGTATAAAGTCGTAATAGGATTAAACAGTGACTTAGACACTATATAACCATCTTGGTATAAACCTCTTAATTCTACTTGAGGGATTACCAAGTTATAAAGGTATTCTGTGACAATTCTTGCCTCACTATATAATCGGTCTATCATATTAAAATTACGATTTGGCCAAGGATTTTGTGAAAAAGTCACATACTTGCTAAGTAAGACTAGCATCGCTATTGACGGAAGCCACAAAAATATAGCGCGCCATTGCCAGACTGGCTGATTATTTCTATTTGGATTACAGAATTCTATAACTAAAATTAAAAAAGGAAGTAAAGCTCCATTTTCTTTACTATATGTTGCTAAAACTGTACTTAATCCTAAAAATATAGTCATACCCACATAGGCTTTAATAGGCTTAGCAGATAGATATAATCGATATTTTAAATATCCTATGATTCCAATTAAACTAAAAAGTGTTGCAAGCTGTGCCATCCTTTGCACAATATATAAAGTTGTTGACACAAAATAAGGATGTAATAACCAAATAGCAGATGCGACTAAGGCAATCCAAAGTGCTTGTTGCTCTTTATAATTATAATTTTTTAATAGCAACAATATAGACCAACATAAAAGAACCCCATTTAATAAATGAAGCATTAAATTAGTATATTTAAAAGGATATGGATCAGCAGGCCAAGTATTTGCATCAATTAAAAAACTAAGAAGTGAAATTGGTCTCCCAGTAGGGCCTGCAAACCCATTAGATACAAAATTTCTGACTTTTTCCCAACTATCAATTACTCCATAGGTTCCCAAGTCTTTTAAATTTGGATAATCATCAAACAGAAAATTACCCTTCAAACCAGCCCAATAAACCACAGCTGTCAGTAATAGAATAAAGACAAAAAAAATGACTGGTTGATATTTTTTTAACATAGATCATATCTTATAAATTAAAAAACGCCCATCAGATGATGAGCGCTAAGACCAACTTATATCAGCAAATTAACGGCAGTTAGATGGTACTAACTCTTGATCGATTGCTGTTCCGCTAGTAATTTGTGAATTAGTACGTGTACACTTCCACTGTATTCCGCCCGCCGTAGTTGAAGGACTCAGTACTAAAGTATTCTTAGTTCCATCTACTTTTGTACCATATTTAATAAAGATAAGACCATCTTTGGCAGATGAAGATGTCGTTGCAGCCCCATTGATTTGACCAACGCCTACTGATTCCGTTGCATTACCCTTGATAGTCGTAGCTCCCGCTAAACCAGCACTGGCATTATTCATTGGAAAGCGATTATTTGAAGAATAAAACTCAGCTACTGCAGCTTTTGCTCCACCAGCAAGATTAATACCTTCAGTTACATGTGCACGCTTTGTATAGTTTTGATAAGCAGGAATCGCAATCGCAGCTAGAATACCGATAATTGCAACAACGATCATTAATTCAATCAGGGTAAAACCTTTTTGAGCGTTCATAACATTCTCCACAAATGTATAATTTAATTATTAAGCTTTGAAGCTAATTTATTGTTAGCACTAAGTGTGCCAAGAATGATTATAATAAAAAAACTCAAAAAAACAGCATTTTAAAAAAATATTTATTTTTTTGTGAAAACCTTGTCTCTTTTTGTGTTTAAAAGTGACAATTAACGTCACTATCTTACCTACATTTCATACTAAAGGATCACTGGCAAATCAGAAATTTCATTTTTTTCATCTAATGTTACGTCATCATAAAATTTCCCAAGGACTGATCCAATTTCTAATACACCATTCACCACCGCATCGCGATATTGCCCTTGCTTTAAAGCAATGAGCATAGATTCACAAATCCTTTGCCAAACCTGTTGCTCTGTCAATTTCTTAATCCCACGATCAATCACAATTTCCACACTGCGCTCACACAAATTTAGATAGAGCAACACACCACTATTATGTTCAGTGTCCCATACGCCCAACTCTGCAAACAGTTGCTGGGCACGTGCATAGGTATTTTGTGAATAGGCTTGATGGGCAGGAATATGCCCCTCAATCACGACTTGTATTTCGCCAATATGCCCTTGCTCTGCGCGGGTTACAGCCTGCGTAATCGCATGTTGATCTTGCCGATCAAAATAGCGCTTTGTCGCAGGTAAAAAGCAAAAATGCTTGAGCCATCGTTTAAAGCTCGGTTGAGGCAAATCTTGAATTTTAGGTTGTGTCAAAATTTTTGTTGTTTCAGATGTTGTTACCATGAGCCTGAAGCACCTCCTCCACCAAATCCACCACCGCCTCCACGGTAACCACCACCGCCAAAGCCCCCACCTGATCCACCACCTCGCCCACCACCTCGCCCACCACCAGACAAAAAGGCCTGAAAGATGAGCTGAGCTAAGGCCGTAATCAATAAAAAGAAAATGCCACCACCAATCAGCAAGCTTGTGATTAAGCCCGCGCCATTGACCAAACCTGCGACCGCACCTGCAACAGCAGCTGTTGCGGCACTTAGTCGATTACCTACAATATACGAACCAATAACACCAGCAACCAATATAAAGAGCGCAGTCATTATGGTTTTTTCTTTGGCTTGTTGCTCGTGTAAAGCCTGTTCTTGTCGCTCTTTTAATGCTTGAGCCGCTTGAGTTGCAACTTCTGGGTCCATATTCAAGACTTTTTCAATTTCATTTAAGCCTGCTTGAATCCCTTGTGCGTACTGATTTTGTCTAAAATATGGCGTGATGTTATTACGAATAATTCGACTCAGCACAACATCGGGTAACACACCTTCTAAACCATAACCCGAAAGAATTTGAATGCGATGATCATTTACAGCGATCGCCATTAATAAGCCATTATCTTGCTTGGCAGTTCCAAGCTTCCACTGATCAGCTACCCGCATAGCATAAGAGAAAATATCTTCTTGCCCCGTGGTTGGCACAATAATAATTCCTACTTGTGCCTTAGCCGATTCATGTAACTGTATTATTTTTTGGCTAATCGCTTGATTTTCTGATGCGGTTAATAAGCCCGCCTGATCAACGATGGGTGTATTTAAAGTCGGTAATGTGCGAATACTCTGCCCATCTGCCATATCATTGGCAATTTGTGGCGCGAGCTGTGTTACATCATTCCTCGGTATATTCTGTTGATCCTGTGGGGTCTGATTCGACTGTTGCTCTTTAATTAATTTTGAGGCCACTGCTATTTCAGCAGCTCCATCATCTTGAGCAACAGCCCTCTCGCTCCACGTATTGCCACTTACACTCAACAGGCTCATACACAGGGCGAAATATACCGCTAAATAGGCTTTTGAATTCTGCACGCGTTTAGACATCAGCATTCCTTAAACAGCATTCAGCACCACAATTTAATCAAAACTGACTTTAGGTGCAGATTGAGCACTTTGTTCAGCACTAAAGTTAGGTTTAGTTTTCATCCCAATCACTTTTGCAGTCATTGCTTGTGGGAATTGACGGACATAGCCATTGTAGTCTTGTACAGTTGAAATATAACGATTACGCGCGACCGCAATACGATTTTCTGTCCCTTCTAGTTGCACTTGTAGGTCTTTAAATTGTTCATTGGCTTTTAAGTCAGGATAATTTTCTGACACCGCAATTAAACGCGATAATGCACTGGTCATTTGCGACTGTGCTTCTTGATATTTTTTAAATAGCTCAGGATTTTCCAGTACGTCTTTATCTACTTTTAAACCCGCAACATTTGAGCGTGCTTGGGTGACTTCGGTGAGTACCTGCTCTTCATGTTTGGCATAACCTTTTACCACATTAACTAAGTTAGGTACTAAATCTGCACGACGTTGATATTGGTTTTGCACCTCAGACCACGATGCATTGACTGCTTCATCTTTCACTTGCAAAGTATTATAGCCACAACCTGTTAAGCTTAAGCTACCTGCCAAAGCGAGCGCCAACATACTATTTTTTATTAAATTCATCCCAATTCGCCTCGAGTATTTATTTGTATTTGTTTAAATAAAATTATTCTAGCGCTATTTTCTTTAGGTTTTGTTGCTTTTCTTTAACAAAGTAAGCACCCATAAAAAAGCCCAATTAATGGGCTTTTGAGATCATTTAACTATAGCGCATAACGCTTTGCTCACTTTGAAAACTTTCTACTTGATATTCCTCGGCAAGTTGTTGCTTCCAATACTGCACAATGTCTGTGTAATCAATTTCAGAAGGATGGAAGTTTTTTTTGTAATAAGACAGATACTCTGGAACAAGCTGTATAAACATTTTAGCCAATAAATAACTACCAAAAAGATTCCCACCTACTTTCGGCAAGCTCTTTTTACGATCTTGCATAAAGAGCTTAGTGCCAGAATAAAAAGTCAGGCTCGCAAAACCTGTGGTCACACTGCGCATAATCATACGGCGGATCTTATCATCGCCATACACATGCTGATAAACATCAAATGCCACTGCACGATGCTCAATCTCTTCAATGGCATGCCAGACCCACAGTTTCACAGCATCCTCATCCAAAGTGCTTAAAACTTCAGGATGGCGCAGAATATATCCGCCTAGCAATGCTGTAAAATGCTCAAAGGCACAGGTAATGGCTAACTGAATTTTAGGATGTAAGTTCTTCACATAATTGTCTTTTCGCCCTAGCCATGCTTGAAAGCGATCCAAATTATAATCATGGGTTCGCCATGCATCATTAAATTCTGCATGTGCTTTCGAATGCATCGCCTCTTGACCAATAAATGCTGCAATCTGTGCCTGCAATTTTTCATCGCTCACCTGCGCACGTACATTACGCACACTATGAACAAAAAATTGCTCACCAATTGGGAAGGTTGAGGAGAGTGCCGTCAATAAATGAGACATAACTGGTGAATTCGCAAAATAATGCCGACGAATAGCTTTCGGATTAAATTGTAATTTGCGCACAGTAATGCCTATGGCTTTTGGACGATTTTGATATGATTTTTGTGTCGTCACTACAGTCATTTGAACATCTCTAACTTAGAATTCAAGCACTCAGTATGGGCATCATTTAAGGACTGACACATGGCAAAAAAGCTTAGTGCATTTGCAAATTCGTTCAAATTACAACTTTGTTTTACAATCCGAGCCATGTTTTATCCCAACGTACATATTTCTTATCATTACAGGAAATCCATTCAATAAAAAACCCGCCGAAGCGGGTTCTTAATACATCAAGCAATTAATTAAACATCTAAATAATCTAAAATGCCTTCTGCGGCTTGACGGCCTTCGTGAATCGCAGTCACCACCAAGTCAGAACCGCGAACCATATCACCACCTGCAAAGATTTTTGGATTCGAGGTTTGGAATTTAAATTCTTGCTGTTCTGCTGCCACAACACGGCCAGAACCATCCAAATTAATATTCACACCATCAAACCAATCTGCTGGCGAAGTACGGAAACCAAATGCAAGAAGTACTGCATCAGCAGGAAGAATCTCTTCAGAACCAGGGATTGGCTCAGGGCTACGACGACCACGGCTGTCTGGCTCACCTAACTGAGTCGTTACCACTTTAACGCCAATCACTTTGCCATTTTCACCGACAATTTCGATCGGTTGACGATTGAATTTAAATTCAACGCCTTCTTCTTTGGCATTTTTCACTTCACGGCGTGAGCCTGGCATGTTTTCTTCGTCACGACGATATGCACATGTTACAGACTGGGCACCTTGACGAATAGACGTACGGTTACAGTCCATGGCAGTGTCACCACCACCCAGTACAATCACCTTCTTGCCTTCTACACTAATGTAATCAGATGCAGATTTTTCCCAACCTTGGGTCCGGTTTACATTAGCAATCAAGAAATCTAGTGCATCGACAACACCATCTAGATCTTCTCCAGCAAAACCACCTTTCATGTATGTGTATGTGCCCATACCCATAAACACAGCATCGTAGTCTGCAAGTAATTGATCAATGGTCACGTCTGTACCAATTTCAGTATTTAAACGGAATTCAACGCCCATGCCTGTGAAAATTTCACGGCGACGTTTCATAACGTCTTTTTCCATTTTAAATTCTGGAATACCAAAAGTCAGTAAGCCACCAATTTCAGGGCGTTTATCAAATACAACGGGTTTAACACCGTTACGTACTAGAATATCAGCACAACCCAAGCCTGCTGGGCCTGCACCAATAATCGCAACTTTTTTGTCGGTCCATTTTACAGATGACATATCTGGGCGCCAGCCCAATGCAAATGCAGTGTCATTAATATACTTTTCTGCATTACCAATAGTCACAGCACCAAAACCATCATTCAGTGTACATGCACCTTCACATAAACGGTCTTGTGGACAAACACGACCACACACTTCTGGCAAAGTGTTGGTTTGATGACACAATTCAGCTGCTTGGAAAATACGACCTTCTGCAATCAACTTTAACCAGTTTGGAATGTAGTTATGCACTGGGCATTTCCATTCACAGTAAGGGTTACCACAACCTAAACAACGATGTGTTTGATTGGCTGCCACTTCCGCTGTGAACGGTTTATAAATTTCCACAAACTCTGCTTTGCGGACATCAATATCTTTTTTCTCTGGATCTTGGCGTGGTACATCCAGGAATTGAAAGTCATTATTTAGGCGCTCTGCCATGTCTCTCTCCGTGGGTAGATGTAGACTGATTCCAAGTCAGTACTACATCTGCCTATATCTCTGCAGTAGTGGAATTATTGTGGATCAGCTTGAGTTGTTTTTAACAAAGTCTGCAAGTTTGCAGCTTTTGGTTTCACAAGCCAGAATTTACGGCTATAGAAATCAAACTCATGGCGGATCTTATACGCCCAAGCACTACCTGTTTCTTTAATGTGTTGATCGATAATACGGAGCAAGAATTCTTGATGTTCTTCCATCGCTTCTGTAGAAATACGATTCAACTCGATCAGTTCGTGGTTGTAATGATCAACGAAGTCATTATCCAAATCAAGCACATAAGCAAAACCGCCTGTCATACCTGCACCGAAGTTATGACCTACTTTACCGAGTACAGTCACAATACCGCCAGTCATATATTCACAGCAATGGTCGCCTGCACCTTCAATTACCGCAAATGCACCTGAGTTACGTACCGCAAAACGCTCACCCGCAGTACCTGCTGCAAAAAGCTTACCGCCAGTTGCACCGTACAAACATGTGTTACCAATAATTGCCGTATTTTGCGTTTGGAATGGCGAACCTTTTGGTGGGAAAATTGAGATACGACCACCAGCCATACCCTTACCTACGTAGTCATTCGCATCACCTTCAAGGCTGATATGCAAACCACCTGCGTTCCATACACCAAGAGACTGACCTGCAGTACCCGTTAAATTCACTTTAACTGGATGCGCTTCCATGCTCAAGTTGCCATAACGTTTCGCAATTTCACCTGAAATACGCGCACCAATTGAACGGTCACAGTTACCAATCGTGAAGCTATATTCACCTGTTGTGCCTGCTTCAATCGCTGGAAGTATTTCTGCGACCATTTTCTCTGCAAGCAAGCCTTTGTCGAATGGCGCATTGCCTTCAACTTGGCAATATTGCGCCTTACCTTCAGCTGCTGGATGTGATTCAAGTAATTTACTTAAATCAAGATGCGCATGCTTTTCAGTTTCGCCTGGCAATGTTTCGAGTAGATCTGTACGACCAATCAAATCTTTTAGACTTGAAACACCTAGTGCTGCCAACCATTCACGTGTTTCTTCTGCAATGAAGTGGAAGAAGTTGATTAACATCTCAGGCTCACCAATATAGTGTTCCTGACGTAAATGATCTTGTTGTGTTGCAACACCTGTTGCACAGTTATTTAAGTGGCAAATACGTAGGTATTTACAGCCTAATGCGATCATTGGTGTAGAACCAAAACCGAAGCTTTCAGCACCTAGAATTGCCGCTTTCACAACATCTAGACCTGTTTTTAAGCCACCGTCTGTTTGTACACGAACTTTACCACGCAGGTCATTTACACGAAGGGCTTGATGCGCCTCGCTTAGACCAAGCTCCCACGGAGAACCTGCATGGTGAATTGAAGAAAGTGGAGAAGCCGCTGTACCGCCGTCATAACCAGAAATGGTAATGAAATCTGCGTACGCTTTTGCTACACCTGCCGCAATCGTACCAACACCTGGCTCAGAAACAAGTTTAACTGACACCATCGCCTGTGGGTTAACTTGTTTTAAATCAAAGATTAACTGTGATAAATCTTCAATTGAGTAAATGTCGTGATGCGGCGGAGGCGAAATCAGCGTTACACCTGGCACAGAGTAACGTAGACGAGCAATTAAGCCGTTTACTTTACCACCCGGCAACTGACCACCTTCACCTGGTTTTGCACCTTGAGCCACTTTAATTTGAAGTACTTCTGCAGATGTTAAATAAGCAGGAGTTACACCAAAACGGCCAGACGCAATTTGTTTGATTTTCGAGTTACGGATGGTGCCGTAACGCGCAGGATCTTCACCGCCTTCACCAGAGTTAGAACGGCCACCGATTGTATTCATTGCAATCGCAATTGCTTCATGTGCTTCAGGTGATAATGCACCCAAAGACATACCTGCTGAATCGAAGCGAGGTAAAATTGCTTCTACAGATTCAACTTGATCCAATGCAATTGAATTGTCAGTTTTGAGTTTAAATAAATCACGAATCGTTGCGATTGGACGGTGATTCACTAACTCAGCGTATTCTTTGAAGTCTGCATAGTTGCCCGAACGTACTGCTTTGTGTAAAGCATTAATCACGTCTGGGTTAAATGCATGATATTCCTTATCAAAGACAAACTTCAGCATACCGCCTTGTTCGATTGGCTTACGTGCTTTCCACGCTAAATCTGCCAATTTTTTCAAATCGTTTTCAAGGTCAACAAATGTTGCACCTTTGATGCGGCTTGGTACGCCAGTGAAGCACTTCGCAACCACATCATCCGACAAACCAACGGCTTCAAATAATTGACCACCACGGTAAGAGGCAACCGTTGAAATACCCATCTTAGAAAGTACTTTTAATAAGCCTTTTTCAATGCCTTTACGGAAGTTTGCTTGCGCATGAATTGGGTCGCCTAAAAGCTCACCTTTTGCGATCAAGTCATTAATCACGTCATAAGCAAGGTATGGATAGATCGCTGTTGCACCAAAACCTAAAATAACTGCAAATTGGTGTGCATCACGTGCCAGAGCAGTTTCCACAATAATGTTGGCATCTGTACGTAAGCCCGCATTAATCAAGTGATGATGCACAGCACCTGTTGCCATAAGGGCATTGGCTGGCAAGAAACCTTGGCGGATTTTACGATCAGATAAAACTAATAGGGTTTTACCTGCACGAATGGCTGTCGCAGCTTCTTCACAAATACGTGCAATTGCAGCTTCCAGACCTTCTTCAACAGCATAGTTCAAATCAATATCTGCGATTTCATAACCAGTACGACCAATCGTACGGATTTGATGCATTTTTGAATTTGACAGAACTGGGCTTGAAATAATCAAGCGATCTGCATGTTCTGGACTTTGTTCAAATACGTTCTGCTCACGCCCTAAACAAGTTTCGAGCGACATCACAATCGATTCACGTAATGGATCAATTGGCGGATTGGTTACCTGAGCAAATTGTTGACGGAAATAATCAGACACGTGACGAACTTGACGTGATAGAACCGCCATAGGCGTATCATCACCCATAGAACCGACTGCTTCTTGACCGCTTTCTGCGATTGGACGAAGCAATTGATCACGCTCTTCAAAGGTCACCAAGAACATTTTTTGCGCCGCTTTTAGGTCATCACCTTTTAAGCCTTGTTCACATAAATATTCTTCAAGCTCTGGACTACCTTGAATACGTACTGAGTTTTCACGCAACCATTGACGGTATGGACGCATACGTTTGAGATGGTTGCTGACATCTTGAGTATCAAGCATTTTCCCTGTATGCGTATCAATCACTAAGATTTGACCTGGGCCTACGCGACCTTTCGAAATCACATCTTCAGGCTCATAACCCCACACACCAATTTCAGATGCCAGTGTGATATAGCCATTTTTAGTAATCACCCAACGTGCTGGACGTAAACCATTACGGTCAAGCATACAAATTGCATGACGACCATCTTGAATCACGAGACCCGCTGGACCATCCCAAGCTTCCATGTGTTTTGAGTTAAACTCATAAAATGCACGTAAATCCGCATCTAGAGTTTCAACGTTTTGCCAAGCTGGCGGAACGAGCATACGAAGTGCGCGGAACAAGTCCATTCCACCGCCAACTAAAAGCTCAAGCATATTATCCATACTTGATGAATCCGAACCTGTACGGTTCACAATCGGATTCAGCTCAGTAATACCTGGCAAGAGTGGGTTTTCAAATTTTGGCGTGCGTGCCATTGCCCAGTTACGGTTTGCAGTAATGGTATTGATTTCACCATTATGTGCAAGGTAACGGAATGGTTGTGCCAAAGGCCAACGTGGTAAGGTGTTGGTTGAGAAACGTTGGTGGAAGACCACAATATGAGATGCTAAGCGTTCATCAGCCAAGTCAGTATAGAAGTCTGCAATAAATGCAGGCATCATCAAACCTTTATAGCTGATCACAGTTGAACACAAAGTCGTTACATAAAAGTATGGATCTGCCGTTAATGCTTCTTCAGCACGACGACGCGCCATGAGTAACTTACGGTTAAACTCAACCTCAGTAACACCCATTGGGCAGTTCACAATAATTTGTTCAAAACCTGGCAATGACTGCATAGCAATCGAGCCTAGAGCGTCATTGTTGGTTGGAATAACGCGCCAACCTAAAACTTTACAGCCTTCAGATTCGATTTCTTTGGTTAATACTTGTTTCGAGTGCACGGCAAGGGCTGGATCTAAATTTAGAAATACCGTTCCGACTGCAAAAACTTCACTTAATGTGATATCGCTAATTTTCTTCGCTTCTTCACGAAAAAATTGCTTTGGCATAGCCAAAAGCAAACCACAACCGTCACCCGTTTTACCATCCGCAGCAATACCGCCACGGTGGGTCATACAGCTTAGGCTATGAATAGCAGTCTTAACCAGATCATGGCTTGCATCACCCTGCATATGGGCGATTAAACCGAAACCACAGTTATCTTTAAACTCATCCGGTTGGTATAAACCTTGAGCGGGAGCTACAGTATTAGGCGATGGCATGTGCATAGCGTACCCTTCTTTTCTACACTGCTCTTTCGAGCCAATAACAAAATCTAATTTTTTCTTTGCGATTTAGTCTTAATCTACTCACATAAATTGTTTTGCTGAGCAAATTTATTTCTTCTTCACATACTTAAGATATACCGAAAAACATCATCTTGCATGTAAATCGAAACATATTTTGCAGAACCACCAGTTCTCATCAGCCTGACTGCTTCGCACTCTCATCGAATCATTTTCGCGCCAAAATAGGGAGATATATTCAATTGATGCACCAATAAAGCAAATTTCATGCCAAACTAATGCAACATATAAGCAAGTACTGATGAGTTAAGGGATTTATATTCAATATTATTATTTAGTGTTTTATTTTTAATCGATATTGCACCATTAAGGCGCATTTTTAAAATAAACTTAGTTTGTAATGCGCCATTTTAGCTCGAACTAATTAAATGGGTCACTCACCTCATGTTCAACGGAATTTATAGGAGTTGTTTTAGGGCGAGTTGGCTCTGCAGAACTCTGAGATTTTTGCACATTCACCACATTACCCGAAGCATCACGTCGTGTAACCGTAGTAGTTGTCGTAACATTTTTAGCTGAATCCACTTGGGTTTCTGCTTGCTGTGCTTGCGCTTTTAATCGTGCTGCCGCTAACTGTGCCTCATCGACCTGTGGTAAAGGTGCTGTTTTTAATTTGACAGAATATATCTTACTGTTATTTTTTAATTCTTCAGTGCCTAAATCATTCACAAGAGGCTGATATTGATCAATCGCCACAACCACTGGCTTCACAGAGGCAGGTAAATTCATTTTCATATCTGCAATAGCTTGATTTGCTTCACTATTACTACGATATACGCCATACAATAAAACATATTGCTCGGGATGATCTTCACCAGAAAGACGTAAATAGATGAATGGCTTACGATCACCTTGCTTTCTCAAAAAGCTTTTAACAATTTCTTCGTTGGAGCTACGAAAGATCTCGACAGCTACATCATTTTTGTGTTCTGTAATAAATTTTGTACCACGAAACTCTGCTTCATGCTGTGCAGTCACCACCACACGCGTCGTCATATCTAAAGGCTTCACCTCATCATATAACGCACCAAGATGGTTCATTGCCGCCACTTTTTCAGGTTGAATTTGTAATTCAACTTCCGTTTCGGGCTGTTTATCCACCTCAATCAATTCTTTAGTGTCTGTAACTGCCCAGAATACGAGCGCGCCAAATAGGCAAGCACCTCCCAATACGAGCCAAACGTATTGCTGGATAGGAAATTTTGCCTTTTGAAGCGCCATGATGAACCTTTTACTTATCTCTGATTTGCCAGAATGGCTTGTTTCATTAATTCCACATCAAATTCTTTGGTAATGATCGCTTTGCCTAGTTTCTTCATCAGCACCAAACGCAATTGGCCATTCAGCACTTTTTTATCATGCGACATATATGATAAGAATTGATCTAATGGAATTTTAGGGCAAACCGTAGGTAAATTGGCACGTAAAATGATATTTTTTGTACGTTGTACATCATCCGCACTCAACCATCCCATTCGATGCGACAAATCTGCCGCCATGATCATGCCTACAGCAACAGCCTCACCATGTAACCATTCACCATAACCCAAGTACGATTCAATGGCATGACCAAAGGTATGACCTAGATTTAACAAAGCACGCTCACCTTGTTCTTTTTCATCATTGGCCACAATTCGCGCTTTATGTGCACATGAACGATAGACTGCTTCAGCCAATAATTCAGCATCGCGTTTTACCAGACCGTCCATATTTTGTTCTAACCAAAGCAAGAAGTCTGCATCACCTAATAACGCATACTTAATGACTTCAGACAAACCTGCTGATAATTCACGATCTGGTAAAGTATCCAATTGAGACATATCTGCCAACACCACTTGCGGTTGCTGGAATGCACCAATCATATTTTTACCTAAAGGGTGATTAATTCCTGTTTTCCCCCCAACACTTGAATCTACTTGTGAAAGTAAAGTCGTCGGGACTTGAATAAAATACACACCACGCTGAAAACATGCCGATGCAAAACCAGCCATATCACCAATAACACCACCGCCTAAAGCAAGTACGGTGCAATCTCGATTGAAACCTGCCTGAAGCAAAGCATCAAAAATGAGATTTAAGTGTTCACTATTTTTATATTTTTCACCATCAGGCAAGATGCATGTCGCGACAGTTTTGCCCAATGCTTGGATGGATTGTTGGTAATGCTCCAAATAAAGCGGTGCTACCGTAGCATTTGACACAATCATCACCTGTTGCCCATGAATAAATGGCTCTAACAAGCTTTGTGGATTTAAATCACTACCAATAAAAATAGGATAACGGCGTTCGCCAAGTTCAACATATAAGGTTTGCATGAATATCGCCGATCTATGACTGACTAAGAACAGGAGTAGAAACGATCATGTTTAAGATTTTATGCGCTAAATCACGCGCAGCACCTTGATTCGTTTCAATAATATGATGTGCAACCTCACGATAGAGTGGGTCACGTATTGCCAATAAATCTTTCAATTTTTGTTCAGGATTTTCGACTTGCAATAAAGGGCGATTTTTATCGCGAAAGGTCCGCTGCAGTTGAATTTCAACTGGCGTATAGAGATAGACAACAATACCACGATGTTTGAGAAATTCGCGGTTAGGGGCTTGTGTAACTGCACCACCACCCGTGGCTAAAACCAAATGCTGACGTGCCGTTAACTCATCAATCACAATAGTTTCACGACTACGAAAACCGACTTCCCCTTCCTTTTCAAAAATCCAAGGAATGGTTGCACCTGTTTTGCGTTCAATCTCATGATCACTATCAAGAAATTCACGCCCTAACAATTCTGCTAGATGTCGCCCAACGGTTGTTTTTCCTGCCCCCATAGGCCCTACCAAATATATATTTGGTAGGGATTCAAACTCTTTGCTTGGCAAGGAGTCACCTTTTGATTTTGTTAATTTCAAAATATATTAATGATTTCTTGAAACACTGTCATTAACAATTCGTGGCGTAACAAAAATTAGCAACTCAGTTTGTGCATTTGTTTTCACATTGTTTTTGAACAATACGCCAACAAATGGTAAATCACCTAGGAATGGAACTTTTTGATACTGATTACGCTTAATATCATCAAAAATACCACCCAGTACAACTGTTTCGCCATCACCAACGAGAACATTGGTTTCAAGCTTATTGGTATTAATTAAGTAACCCGCAGACGTTAACTCACCAATGGTATCTTTTTCAATTTTAAGATCCATTTGCACTTTACCGTCAGGTGTAATACTCGGTGTAACTTCCAACTTTAAGTTTGCGTCTACGAAACTGGTTGTTGTACCACCTTCAGCGCTCCAAGATTGATACGGAATTTGATCGCCACGTAAAATTGAAGCTTTCTGCTTATCCCCTGTCATAACTTTTGGCGCAGACAACACTTCACCATGACCATCTGATTGCAACGCAGTCAATTGCAAATCAAGCATAAAATCAGAGATTTTCAATAATCCAAAATTAAATGTACCTGCCGTACCAGTAGCTAAATCAACCCCCAAATCAAATTTTGGCGAGTAATCCCCCCCCCATACATTTGATCCATTCGCACCAGCGCTTAATGATGGATTGTTGCGTTGTAGGCCCCAACTCACACCTAGTTCACGCGAAAACTCTGTTTGTGCAGTTACAATACGCGCTTCAACCATCACCTGTTTTACTTCAACATCAAGCAAATCGACCATCTTACGAATTTTATCAATATTATTTGCCGTATCATTCACGATTAATGTGTTAGTTCGCGCATCAACAGAAATAGATCCACGTGAACTTAATAATGCATCCGAAGCATTACTGCCATTATTAGCACCACCCGTATTATTCGTTTTACTTTGCGTGATCAGTTTCTCAATATCAGCAACTTTAGCGTAACTTAACTTCAAATATTCAGTTTGAATAGGTGCAAGCTTCACACTCTGTTCTATAGCTTTCGCTTCATCTTCTTCTGCTTTAATCAATTCAGCAACTGGCGCAATCCAAATTACATTGCCATTACGACGTTTATCTAAATTCTTAGTTTTGAGCACAATATCTAATGCCTGATCCCAAGGAACATCTTTTAAGCGTAATGTAATATTGCCATTCACAGAATCTGCAGCCACCATATTGATATCAGTAAAGTCTGCAAGAAGTTGTAAAACACGGCGTACTTCAATATCTTGGAAGTCTAAAGAGATTTTTTTACCCGTATAATGATTCGATGCTTTTGCACGTGCTGGATTTTTATCTTCGGGACGCTTTAAACTAATGGTTAGACGATTATCTGTCTGATACGCCATATATTCATAGCTACCACTAGATTCAATAGTAATCAAACCACTACCACGATCATTCTGTGCATCTACTGTAGCAACAGGGGTCGCAAAATCATTCACATTTAAACGACGTGCCAAATGCGCTGGCACTTTATTGCCCAAAGTGCGTACAACGATCTTACTACCTTGCTGTTGTACATCAACTGGTGTATTGCTACCCAATAAATCAATAACAACTAAGCCTTCACCCGCCGAACCACGCTTAAATCCAATGTCCGAAATTCCCTGAGCTTGCTTTTGCACAGCTACAGGTGTTGATGCAGATGTATTTGCCACATTAATTTTAAGGATAAAGGTATTACCTTCAACACGTGTAGTAAATGCACCTGCATCTGCTAAATTCACGGTCAAACGAGCACGTTGTGCATCAGAACTAATATCAACCGAGCTTGCTTCATTTGTTGCTACTGGAATAGAACTTTGCTTCAGGTTTTGCTGTGCTTTATCAAAATCGAGAATTAAACGCGATGGTTGTTCCAACTGATAAGCTTGAGGTTGTGGTGGCAAACCATTGAACATGACACGAATTTCAGTACCTTGTCCTGGAATTTGCATTGGTACCACATTCGTCACTGCAACACCCGCACTCGCGGCTTGCATGACCGCCATTGCTACAGCACCCATAGAAAACTGACGAAACATACGGTTCATTGTATTGCCATCCCCAAAAATAAAATCTTGCATACTATTTTTCATTTTTATTCCTTTAAGCTTAAGGTGCTGGTCCAATTAAAATAAGACTTCTCGGACGTTCAACATATCCTTCTCGCCCATCTGGAATAACCTCAATCAAGTCAATCTGTGTTGGCGTTATATTGACAATACGCCCCTGATTAAGCCCCATATAATTACCGCGCTGAACACGCTCAATTTGCCCATCTGGTGTTTGAATTAATGCAATGATGCCACCAGCTTGGTTACGCAAACTTCCCTTCATATTTAAGGTTTCTAAAGCATAACTTTCTAATGGTTGTTGCTGACGATTAAAGTTTGGATAAACACGCTTACCCGCCATAATTTTCAGCTCAGCCGCCAACGAACTTGGTAAGAAAGGGCTTTTTAGTTGATGTGCAGCATAAACAAATGTTTCTGTCGAAGTAAAATCTGGTGCTGGCTCGATTGGCAGTGGTGGTTGATTACGAATATTCGCCATTTCTTGATTAACTGCATCAATACGACTATCACATCCAACCAAAGCAAAGCCAATGAGTGAAAATAATGCAATTCTATTCATTTTCATTATTGAGCTCCTTCCGTAGGTGTACTATCACTATTACCTACATAGCGATATGTTTTCGCCTGAAGAACGTAATTAATGCTTGGGATTTCAGACTTTTTCTGAGGATTTTCAGAAGAGCTAATCGTAAAATCATGCAAAGTAACAATACGTGACAACCCAGCAATTCCACTTACAAAACTACCAAATGCATGATAATCACCTGTGGCTTCCATTGAAATCGGTTGCTCAATAAAGAATTCTTGTTTTACTTCTGGCTCTAGTCGAATATTTTTAAATTTCAATCCAGAGTTCACACCCGTTACGTTAATATCTTCAACTAAACCAGGAATCTCTGTTTCTTTAGGCAATTGATCCAATTGCTGATTAAAACGCGCTTCCATATCCTGCAATTGAGTCTGATACTGTTGTAAATTACGCAACTTAGATTCTTTTTCACGAAACTCATTTAATAAATTTTGTTCTTGTGCATGAGCACCATCAATCGACTCCATTTTGCCTTTAATCATGACAAAATAGCTCAGTGCTAATACTAACAAGACAATAAAAATCCAACAGGTAATTTTGACAGATAAAGGCCAACTACCATAGTTATTTGGATCCAAGGTATTAAATTGCTGTAAAAACTTATCCAGCGTCATTTTCTTCTTTGCTGGCGCAACAGTTGCTTGACTTAAATCATCAAATTCTTCACGACTCATTTCGCCACCTCCGCTGTAGATGCTGCTGAATCAGCCCCTGTAGCACTTCCTTCTACATTTGCTACGGGTTGTGGGATCGTATCTAAGTCTGCAGTGACCACAAAATTGCCATAACTTTCTTCAACACGAGGAACCACTGATTTTGGGGCTTCATCTTTATTTACTTCAACAGCCAAGAATGAATTCATGAAAGCATTGCGATACCATGGTGAAGCTTCCAAGTTACGCAGGAACTCTGCGACAGCATTTGGACTTTCTGCCTTACCTTCAAAAGTAAATTTATCCCCAGCTCGAGTAAACCTTGTAATATAAACATTACTTGGCACCACACGAACCAGTTCATCAATTAAATGTACTGCTATTGGACGCTGGCTTTGTAAACCTTGAATCAACTTCATACGTTCAATAATGGCATTACGCTGTTCTTGCAAGCCATCTAGTGACTTTAATTGTACATCTAGATTTTGGTTGGTACTCACAATCAACTGATTGGCTTGTTCTTGATCCTGTAGTTTTTGATCGTAGTAGAACCATACAGCAGTAGCTACAATAACCCCTAGAAAAAATGCCCCAATGCAAATTGCAATAAATTCTTTTTTTCGTTTCTCTCTTAGCTCATCGCGCCAAGGGAGTAAGTTAATTTTTGCCATTAATCAAAACTCCTCAATGCTAAGCCACATGCCACCAATAATGATGAAGCATCATTTTCAATTTTTTTAATATCAATTTGAGGTGAAAAACCCATTTGTAAAAATGGATTGGCAATCGTGACGCGATATCCCAACTTTTGTTGCAACAATTTTGCAAGACCCGGAATATTGGCATTTCCTCCAGCCAATAAAATATGATCAATTTCATTGAACTGTGAAGACGAAAAGAAGAATTGTAATGAACGTGCTGCTTGTTGCACTACGGCCTCTAGGAAAGGCTCTAATACTTCAACATCATAATCGTCTGGTAAAGCACGCGTTTTTTTTGCACGCCCAGCTTCTTCAAAAGAAAGACCATAACGGTTTTGAATTTCTTGGGTCAGTTGTTTTCCGCCAAATACCTGTTCACGACTGTAAATGACTTTATTATTTTGCATTACGTACAACGTCGTCATGCTATGACCAATATCTAAAATACCTACCGTTTTCACGCCCATCGGCAAGGTATCTGAAAAAACTTTAAATGCATTTTCTAATGCAAAACTTTCGACGTCCGCAATTTTAGGCGTCAAACCCGCCATTTCCAAAACTTCAGAACGACCTTCAATATTTTCAATCAGCGTTGCAACTAAGAGTACATTGACGCGGTTTGGATTAGATAAAACATCAGGGAGAACTTCAAAATCTAGACTTGCTTCATCCAATGGGAATGGAATGTATTGTTCGGCATCCATACGAATCTGTACTTCACGCTCATCACTCGTCATATCCGCATCCATTTCAATGACCTTAGTGATCACCATAGATGTTGGGATGGCAAATGCTGCATTTGAAGATTGCGTATTGGCTAAATTAATTGCGCGCTCAAGGGAGTCCCCAACCGCTTCAGGGTTTAAGATGTTTTTTTCAACAACACTGCCTTCTTGCAGTGGTACCAAAGCATAGCTTTCGACCCAATGCCTGCCGCCTTTTACAGAAAGTTCCAGAACCTTAACAGAAGTTGAACTAATATCTACTCCTATTAACCCCTTATTTGGCTTACGATATAACCTGAGCACAATATCATTCCTATTATTTTTTTATCCCCAAAAAAGTAACTCACTAACTATAATCGGCCTATAATTTATCGCAGATACAATATCTCATATAACAATCTGCGCGCCTTAAGGATATACTGACCGCTAATTAGTTTGCCATTAGCTCTTATTAAAACTTACTTGTTATGAAAAAGCTATCTTGTTCAGGCCTTGTTCATCCATTTTTTTTGATCTTAATTTTAATTTTGATCTCTATTCCAATGGGTTTTTATGGCATGTATCTCTATATTGCACCATCTTTGCCAGAAATGTCCACTCTGAAAAAGGCGCCATTATTAAAACCATTACAAGTTTATAGTGCCGATAATGAGCTTATTGCGGAATATGGTGGCAAACTTTCTGTGCCTGTAGAATACAATCAAATACCACCACATTTTATTCATGCCTTTTTAGCCGCGGAAGATTCCTCTTTCTTTGAACATAGTGGTATTAGTTTCAAAGGTTTAGGGCGAGCCGTGAGTGAATCGATTACAGGCTCAGATGTACAAACCGGTGGTTCCACCATTACCATGCAGGTAGCTAAAAATTATTATTTAAGCCCTGAACGTACATTAAAACGTAAACTCACTGAAGTATTTTTAGCACGTAAAATAGAACAAAACCTCACAAAAGAAGAAATTCTGTCTTTATATGTCAATAAAATATTTTTAGGTAAAAATGCTTACGGTATCGCAGCAGCGGCGAAAATTTATTATAACAAAAGCTTAAACGAACTCTCATTAGGTCAAATGGCCATGATTGCCGGCCTTCCTAAAGCCCCTTCAAAATATAATCCTGTTGCTAATCCAAAACGTGCCCTCGAACGTCGCAATTGGATTTTGGGTCGTATGTTACAACTGGGCTATATCAACCAAAAAGAATATGAGCTTGGAATTGCTGAACCCATTAATTTAGATATGCCTGAACGCGGTGTAAATAATCGCTTTCCCTATGTCGGAGAAATGGTCCGTTCAGAACTGATTAGTACTTTAGGTGAACAAGCGATTGACTCTGGTTATAAAGTCTATACCACAATTAATAGCCAACGTCAGGCCTATGCGGAGCAAGCTGTACAAGAAGGTTTAGAAGATTATGACCGTCGCCATGGTTGGCGAGGTGCTGAAGCGCATGGCGAACCGCTGAAAAATTTTATAGCATTTGCCAACACCTTCCCAGCTCAAGTCGTTAAAGTGGATCGCTCAAGTTTTGATGCACTTTTACAAGATGGCACCACGGTAACTGTACCGTGGTCAGGTATGTCTTGGGCACGGCCTTATCGCAATGCAAACAGTGTAGGTAATGCTCCAAGCAATGCTTCACAAATTGTCAAAAAAGACGATATTGTTCGCTTAAGACCAAATGACAATAAAACTGCTTGGGCTTTAGTTCAAATTCCAAAAGTTCAAGGGCAGTTAATTGCGATTAACCCTAATAACGGTGCGATTGAAGCTGTGGTGGGTGGATATAACTTTTATCAATCCACGTTTAACCGTGCTGTTCAAGGCTGGCGCCAACCTGGCTCAACCATCAAGCCTTTTGTTTATGCTCTAGCCTTAGAACGTGGTTTAACGCCTTATAGTATGGTCAATGATAGCCCAATCACGATTGGAAAATGGTCGCCAAGAAACTCTGATGGTCGCTACCTCGGCATGATTCCTCTGCGTCGTGCATTATATCTTTCACGTAATACGGTATCTGTACGTTTACTACAAATGGTGGGAATTGAGCGTACACGCCAATTACTGATGGATTTTGGCTTACAAGAAAATCAAATTCCTCGTAACTACACCATCGCTTTGGGTACACCACAAGTTCTGCCTGTACAAATGGCCACAGGTTATGCAGCCTTTGCCAATGGTGGTTACCGCATTCAACCACATTTTATTAGTCGCATTGAAGATGCTTATGGCAAGGTTATTTATCAGGCAAATCCTGAATATGCATGCATTCAATGTATTAATGAAAAAGAGCCTGCACCAGAAAGTGAAAATCCAGCAACTCCAGATGATGAAGCTTTCCAAGTTTCAAATTCGGCAAGCGAAGCTATTACTAATGATAGCACTGAAATTGATACCGGCGATTACCGTCAAGCACAGCGTATTTTAAAATCAAGCTCTGCATTTGATATGGCGAACATCCTACGTGACGTGATCCAACACGGTACAGGCCGTGCTGCCCTAAAAATTGGTCGTAATGACCTTGGTGGAAAAACAGGAACCACCAATGATGCGAAAGATGCATGGTTTGCTGGCTTCAATGGCAAACTAGTCTCCATTGCATGGGTCGGTTTTGACCAGCCTACAACCCTAGGACGCCGTGAATATGGCGGTGTAGCAGCCTTACCTATCTGGACTAACTTTATGGAAAATGCCTTAAAAGGCACACCAGAAGCTTGGGTTCGTTTAGATAAAAATGCCAAACTTCCTGTACAACGCGATCAGGCTAACCCAAATAAGGAGGCAAATAAACAGGATCGTGCTGCACCTGCTTTAGCCCAACCTTTATATCGCCCTGCACCTGTAGCTCCACGCCCAACCGTGCAAAATGATTTTGAAGATTTGCCAGGCGATCAACCTTTGGTACCAAACCAAACTAAACCACCTGCACTAAATAACAACCCGCCACCTAAACAAGGTGGAGATGCCTTAGATCATTTGATCCAGCAAGTGCAATAATAAAAAAGCCTTCGAATATGAGGGCTTTTTTAATGTTCAGGTCTAATCATCTTGTCACAGCATCAAAAGATCATTTCTTTTGAAAGATGTAAATTTGATAATGTGCAGTAAGTTCAAAACTATTTTGTTGCTCTAAGGCCTGACGGCGCTCAGGTTTTGCTTTGTATGCATACGGCGTCATAGCGATTAGATTTTTTAAATCCTCTTGCTGAAGGCACATTTTCGCCTGCACAATTTCTTGATCAATTAAATTGAAGTTGCCCGCCAATTGTTCCGCAAATTTATTTGGCTCATGTGCTTTTACTTCTTCAAATAACGCTTCACGCATTGCATATAAATGCTCAGGTGCAGGTGTGACCACCAAAAGATAAGCTTCTGGCTTCAGCACGCGTAAAATTTCTTCTTGCGGAATTGGGCTAAATAAACTCGTACACAAATCAATGCTCTGATCAAGTACAGGTAATGTTGCCCCTGTCCCTACTACCCAAGTCACATTTTTATTAAGTTTTGCCGCCACTTGAACTGCATTTTTAGCAATATCCACACCGACGCATTGTAATACTTCTTGTTGCATCGCGTCCGTGTAATAACCTTCGCCACAGCCAATGTCCAATAGATTCTCAATTCGTAAATCACGAATTTTTTGCACCACAGCTTGTTGGAGGGGTGCATAATGCCCTGCACTTAAAAAAGCACGACGTGCTTGCACAGACTCAGGTGTATCCCCTGGGTTTTTACTATGCTTATGCTGTACCACATGTAAATTCACATAACCCTGTTTGGCTACATCATAACTATGGTTGTTTTCACAGCGCCATGTTCTTTCCTCAAGCGCCAAGTTCGTTTTACAAACTGGGCACATCAGCAGATTCATCATTTTCTCCAAGGCCATTTAGGCATAAAAAAAGCCGGGCAATTGACCGGCTTTTCATTTCAATTTTGCTTAACGCAATTTTAAGGTCATTAGGCCCAAAACTACCAGCATAATTGTGATAATCCAGAAACGGATCACGACTTGCGTTTCACGCCAGCCTTTCTTTTCATAATGGTGATGCAGTGGCGCCATGAGGAATACACGCTTATTACGCATACGCAGTGAACCAATTTGTAAGAAAACAGAAATTGCTTCTACCACAAATACACCACCCATAATGGCAAACACGATTTCTTGACGAACCATGACCGCAATCGTGCCCAGCATCGCCCCTAAAGATAACGCACCCACATCACCCATAAAGATTTGTGCTGGATGTGCGTTATACCAAAGGAATGCCAAACCTGCGCCAATCATAGCTGCACAGATGACTACTAGCTCTGAGGCATATTTGACATAAGGCACATGTAAATATGTCGCAAAACGAATATCCCCTGCTAAATATGCAAATACACCTAAACCAGCAGCCACCAATACGATTGGCATAATAGCCAAACCATCCAGACCATCAGTTAAGTTCACTGCATTTGAAGCCCCGTTAATCACCAAATATGTAAAGGCAATAAAACCTAAACCTAATGGAATCGCAGAGAGTGGCAGGCTTAATTCTTTAAAGAACGGAATGAGTACATCCAGCATATCGGCTGTATGTTCTGGATTAGGTTGTTGTGTTGCAATCACATACAACGCAATACCTGCGCCCAATGAAGCCACAGAGGTCCAAAAGAATTTTTTCTTTGCAGGTAAACCCGCATTGTCTTTATATCGGATTTTAATCCAATCGTCTGCCCAGCCCACGGCACCAAAAATCACCATAACAGCCAGTACAATCCACACATAAGGATTAGATAAGTCTGCCCATAGCAAAGTAGACACCCCAATCGAAAGCAGGATTAAAATCCCGCCCATCGTCGGTGTACCCATTTTTTTGGCATGGTTTTCAGGTGCAAATGAACTGACCGCTTGACCATATTTCAAAGCTTGGAGTTTACGAATCATGACTGGACCTAAGGTCAAGCCAATTAATAATGCCGTTAATACACTCAGTAAAGAACGAAGTGTTAAATAACGGACCACTTGGAATGAGCTATGATAGCCAGCCAAATGTTCAAATAACCATAACAGCATTTAGAGCTTCTCCATCAATTCAGCCATCAACGTTTCCATGTGGGTAAAACGAGAACCTTTAAACAGGAAACTCATGGACTGAGGTTGATGTGTTTCAACGAGACTAATCAAAAGAGGCAAGGCTTGCTGCTGATTCAGAAAAGCCTGCATTTTTTTACCATATTGTGTACTACGAGCACCTTCTTGCATAGCTGGTGCAAACTCACCGACTGCTATTACAAAGTTAATGCCTTTTAGCGAAACTAAATCACGACCCAGCATGTAGTGTTGCTGTGCCGCAGATGTGCCCAGTTCACCAATATCACCGACCACCATTACGCGTACACCTTCTTGCTGTGCAAGCACTTCGGCTGCCGCGCGCATTGAAGTTGGGTTGGCGTTGTAAGTGTCATCAATAAACAAATGCGCTTTATGCTGAATAAAGTTTAAACGACCTTTAGCACCTTGTGCTTGTTCTAAGCCAGTGACAATGTCATCTAAACCCACACCAATGGCTAAAGCGAATGCTGTGGCAGCCACGGCATTTTGCACATTGTGCTCACCTGCAAAAGGTAAGTTGACAAGGCGCTCTGCAGAATTTGTGTGTAACTTAAAGGTTGCAGACTGTGCATGTAACTGAATATCTGTTGCATAAACGTCGCCACCTTCACCAAAGCTGATCTGTTGCTCGGTCTGCACAGCACTGCGAATTTGATCGGTAAAATCATCTGCTGCTGGTACAATCGATGTGCCAGCTTTTGCAATGTGTGTATAAATTTCAGATTTCGCTAAGCAAATACCTTCACGACCACCAAACTCACCTAAGTGTGCTGTACCAATATTTAGGATACCTGCAACCTGTGGCTGCACTAGATTCGAAGTATAGTCGATTTCACCTTTGTGACTTGCACCCAACTCCATCACCGCATATTGATGCTCTGAACGAAGCTCAAGTAACATCATCGGCACACCCAAATCATTATTTAAGTTACCACGGGTAATTAAGGTTGGTGCAAGGCGAGATAAAATACTGCCTAACATTTCTTTGGTGGTGGTTTTACCACTACTGCCTGTCAGTGCAATCACTTTCAGCGCTGGGTGTTTCGCACGGCGATAAGCCCCTAAATGACCCAAAGCCAATCGTGTATCGGTCACCACTAACTGACAAATGTCTGCATCTATAGGTTGGCTGACAATCGCCAACTGACAACCTTGACTTACAACTTGAGCCACAAAATCATGTGCATCAAAGCGTTCCCCTTTTAATGCCAAAAAGGCATCGCCCAGTTCCGCATGACGCGAGTCGGTTAATATGCGTTTAATTTCCGTGTCTGGCACACGGTCATTTAACCAATAGCCTTGAGTAGCCTCAGCTAACTCAGATGCTGTCCATGGCTCTAAAGGCACCGTACTTGTAGTAGATGTATGCATGATGATTTCCTATTGAGCTGGATAGCTTGAATCTATGCCCTGCAATGCATTAATCGCAGACTGCACTTCAACGACATCGTCAAACCAATGACGTACACCATCAATTTCTTGATAGTTTTCATGACCTTTACCTGCTATTACAACAATATCTCCATCTTGAGCTTGTTGGACTGCAAATTTAATCGCTTCACGACGATCATGAATTTCATGCACGATATGACCTGCAAACTGAATGCCTGCTTTCATATCTGCAAAAATTTGTTCTGGGTTTTCTGTGCGTGGATTATCTGAGGTAATTAATGCCACATCCGCATAATCTAATGCAGCTTGAGTCATTAATGGACGTTTACCTCTGTCACGATCTCCCCCACAACCAAAAACGGCCCATAAGTGTTTAGAAACATGGCGTTTAAGCGTTTCTAAGACCTGAATTAAAGCATCTGGCGTATGGGCATAATCAACAACAAATAAACGTTCGCCATCACGGATCACCTGCATACGACCTGGGGCACCTTTTAATTCAGGTGTGACTGCAATTAAATCTGCCAAGGCAAAACCCGCTTGCTCAGCTGCAATTAAACTTGCCACAATATTTTCAATATTGAAGTGACCCAACAACGGGCTATGTACTTCAAATACAGCCTCAGCAGTCATTAATTTAAAGTGTGCACCATTCAAACTATATTGAATATCACGCACTTCATAATCGGCTTTTTGCGTGGTTGAATAGCTTAGAATTTTAGGCTGTGCTGGATTTTGACGTGCTGCATTGAGCATAACAGACGCATGTTCATCATCAATATTGATGATAGCCACTTTAAGTGACTCAAATGCAAATAAGCGTGACTTGGCTTCGGCATAAGCCTCTAAAGTTTTGTGATAATCCAAATGATCACGACTTAAATTACTATAGGCTGCAATCTCAATGTCACAACCATTTAGACGCCCTTGCTCCAAACCATGCGAACTGGCTTCAATAGAAGCAAATTCTGCACCTTGCTGTGCATAATCATGTAAAGCATTTTGTAGATGCAAAGCATCTAAGGTGGTATGCGACGATGCTTCTAAATTTGGCAAAATACCATTGCCTGTGGTTCCCATCACGGCGCACTTTTTGCCTTGTAGCATCAACAACTCAGCAATTAAACGTGAAATTGTGGTTTTACCGTTCGTACCTGTTACAGCAATCACACGTGCAGGATTGACAGGCAGAGTCGCTTGTAAATATTGCTTCTGCCACTGCCCCATCAACTGGCGTACATTTGGAATGGTAACGGCATTGGCTAAGTTCAAATCCATTTCAGAAATCACAGCCAAAGCACCGCGATCTAGCGCACTTTGAGCAAACTGTATGGTCTTTTCAGGTTGCGAATATGAAGTTAGGGCAATAAAAATTTGCCCTTTGGCTATATATCTGCTGTCTAGATTAAACCCTTGAAAAGGTTGTGTCATCCAGTCAGCAGTAGACGTTAGGCTGTATATCTCATTAAAACAAATCGTCATGAATTGCCTCTTACTGGATTTTAGGAGTATCTAAAGGTTTATCTAAAGGAACGTTCATTAAACGCAATGATTCTTGCATCACACGTGCAAATACAGGTGCTGCAACTAAACCACCGTAGTATGCGCCTTTCGGGTTTTCAACCACCACAATCATGGCTAAACGTGGATCACTCACAGGTGCAACCCCTGCAAAGAGTGCACGATAATCTGTTTGCGAATAACCTTTACGGTCTGGACGTAGTTTATGCGCCGTACCTGTTTTACCAGCGACACGATAACCAGGAATATTTGCTTGCCGCGCGGTCCCGCCAGGTAAGGTTACCGCTTCCATCATCAGTAGCACTTGATCAGCAATTTTTGCATCAATCATTTGCTCACCTTTTGGTGCTTCGTCTAATTTATATAAACTTAACGGCATCTTTTTGCCTTTATTGGCAATCATGGCGTATGCATCTGCCACTTGAAGCACGGTCGCATTCAAACCATAACCATAAGACATAGTTGCCACTTCAGATACATTCCACTTGCTCGGCGGTAAAATTAAACCACTGCTTTCGCCTGGGAACTTAACTGCAGAACGCTGACCAAACCCTAAACGCTTATAAAAAGTCGGTAAGGTTGCGTATGGCAACGATAAAGTGATTTTTGCGACACCCACGTTGGATGATTTTTGAATAATACCGCCTAAGGTTAATGCCCCATAGTTATGGGTATCACGGATAGTATGGTTGCCTACACGCATCGAGCCTGGCGAAGTATTCACAACAGTATTAGCAGTATATTTACCACTTTCTAATGCCATAGCCACGGTTAATGGCTTCATGGTCGAACCTGGTTCAAATGAGTCAATCGCACCGCGGTTACGCATGGCATCTTTATTCAACACACCATTTTTATCATTCGGGTTATACGACGGCCAACTGGTCATGGCCAAGATTTCACCCGTTTTAACATCTACTGCAATTGCGGTTGCTGAACGTGCATTGTTTGCTACGCCAGCGGCAGTTAATTCACGGTACATAATATATTGCAGGCGTGAATCAATACTTAGAGTAATGTTTTCACCCGGTTCAACTTCTTTAATGACTTCTGGATCTTTAACACGATTGCCCTTTTTATCGCGGACAATTTGTTGTTCACCATCCTTACCAGAAAGACGCTGATTCAATTGCATTTCCAAGCCTTCAATCCCAATACTTTCACTATTGGTCAAGCCAATAATTTGTGAGTTCGGCTGTGGCTGTGGATAATAGCGCTTATAGTTTTTTTCGGTATAAACCGCTTGAAACTCACGCTTCATAATCATGTCAGCTTGCTGCGGTGGTACTTCTTTTTTTAGTACCAAATAGCGCGAACGCGGACGCTCATTAAGCTTTTTACGTAGTTCAGCACGATCCATACCAACAGCATCTGCAAGTTCATCCAAATTTAAATTCTTATCTGGAAGTTGACGCTTTAATTTACGGTTATGTGGATCTTGTGCCAGCTGTGCCGTGGTTTCATCAAATAGTTTTTTGGTATCAAAATAATCACGCGGGTCCATCACCACCTTCATGACAGGTGTACTAATGGCCAAAGGTACACCATGGCGGTCATAAATCACGCCACGCATCGCACGAATTTTTTCTGTTCTTAAAATATTGGCATTGGCTTTATTTTGCAAAAAGTCTTTATTGATAATTTGCACATAAAAAGCGCGTCCCACCAATGCAAAAAAGCACAGAAGAACCACAATCCACATTAAATAAAAACGCCACATATCGACACTAATAGCGGTTTTACCTGTTACAGACTGCTGTTTTTTTCGTGCTGCTTGCTTATTTCTCTTTTCAACCATTTGACAGCTAGCCTTATTTTTTCTCTTCTGAAGTTTGCGGCAAAGAAATCACCACCGTTTGTGCAACAGGTGGTGAATACATCCTAAGTTGTGTGACTGCACGTGTTCCAATCTGTGCAGTTGCTCCAAAAGTTTGTTGTTCAATCAACAAACGCCCCCATTCTGCGTTGAGGTCATCACGTTCACGCATATAGGTGTTCAATTGACGATAATCTTGACGGTATTCAAAGACTTGAAAAACCACAAAAATTGCACTAACGAAAACCAAAATCAACATGACAGCGTATGTGATCGTTTTTTTTAGCTTTAATTTTTTTGTGTTTTGTTCTATTGCTTCGGTTTTCATTCTTTGCCTTTTAAGCTAAACGTTCTGCTGCACGTAACCAAGCACTGCGTGAACGCGGATTGGCTTTTACTTCTTCATCGCTGGCACGAACACGGGATACTTTTTTCAATCGACGCGTATCTTCACGTTGTTGTGGCATTCCCCAACTTGTATCTTCAGCCAAAGTCGATTCTTTTTGAATAAATTGTTTAATTAAACGGTCTTCCAATGAATGGAAGCTAATGACTGCTAAACGCGCTTCTGGCTTTAACACGTCTACAGCTTGTGGTAAGAAAGCTTCAATATCATCTAATTCTTTATTAATGGCAATACGAATGGCCTGAAAAGTCCGCGTTGCCGCATGTTTATTTTTTTCCCATTTTGGGTGAGCAACTTTTACAATTTCGGCAAGCTCTGCAGTTGTCGCAATATAACCCGCGGCTTTAATGGCTTTAGCAATACGGCGACTATAACGTTCTTCACCATATTTAAAAATAATATTGGCCAACTCTTCTTCTTCAATATCCACCAGCCACTCTGCTGCTGTTAGACCTTGAGAGTTATCCATACGCATATCAAGTGGGCCATTTCGCATAAAGCTAAAACCACGTTCTGCTTCATCCAACTGCGGTGATGACACACCTAAGTCAGCCATAACACCATCGACAAGCCCAATGCCTCGTGCTTCTAATTCTTGTTGTAAATCAGCAAAACTAGCATGAATAATTTTAAAACGTGGATCTTCTTGTTCTAATTCTGCGGCTACTGCCAACGCTTGAGGGTCTTTATCAAAACCAAAAACACGTGCATTTTCATCCAATTTAGATAGCAATAATCGCGTATGTCCCCCACGACCAAATGTCCCATCGACATAGATTCCTGTAGTACGCCCAGCGAGCAAGGCATCAACAGTTTCGTGAAGTAATACAGAAATATGCGACATACAGAATCAATCATGACAGTAAAAAAGTAACTGCACATTATTACCTTGTTTTAGTAAAGCTCCAAACGACTTTTTGTACAGAAATATTACTTTCTATAGAGAAAACCGTTTTAGACATTTATAAACTGAACGGTTGCATACTTTTCATCTCATTTTTGCGCTAGATCACCCTATATATTCACGCTAAAACAACAATAATTCAGACAGCTACAGTCATTCAAATACATTAAATACAAATCCTTTTGAAGCAGTAGCATACATAGCAATGGCAGAAAAAAAGCTCCTGCGAACAGAAGCTTTAAAATAAATTCAACTGAGATTAATTCCTCAGAATTAATCCATAGATCAATTAACGCTTCGCGTTATAAATTTGATCAAAAACCGCACCATTCACAAAGTGTGTTTGCTGTGCTTTTGCCCAACCACCAAAAACTTCATCAATAGTAAATGTTTTTAATGGCGGGAATTGTGCTTTATATTTTGCTAAAACAGCTGCATTACGTGGACGATAGAAATGTTTAGCCGCCATTTCTTGACCTAATGGCGAATATAAATAGTTGATATAGCCTTTTGCTAACCATTCGTTGCCATTTTTAGCGACAGTTTTATCAACGATTGCAACTGAAGGCTCAGTCAAAATAGACATTGAAGGATACACAATATCAAATTTACCTTTGCCCAAGGTTTTTTGTGTCACAAGGGCTTCATTTTCCCAAGTTAACAATACATCACCAATCCCACGCTCAGCGAAGGTCGTCATTGAAGCACGCGCTGCTGAGTCCATCACTTTCACATTGTGATACATTTTGCCGACGAATTCTTTCGCCTTAGCATCATTACCACCAGGTTGCTTCAATGCATAACCCCAAGCCGATAAATACACCCAACGTGGTAAACCACCTGTTTTAGGATTTGGCGTAATAATTTCTACGCCCGGCTTAGTTAAGTCGCTCCAGTCTTTAATATGCTTTGGATTGCCTTTACGTACCATAAATACAATAGTAGAGGTATACGGTGCAGAGTTATACGGGAATTCTTTTTGCCAACCCGGTTGTATTTGACCTGACTTTACAATTTCATCGATATCATTGGCCAAAGCTAAAGTGACTACATCACCTTTTAAACCATCAACCACTGAACGCGCTTGCTTGCCCGAACCACCATGCGATTGTTTAAAATCAACAGAATAACCTGTGCGTTTTTTCCAATATGCACCAAATGACTTGTTAAATTCGTCATAAAATTCGCGTGTTGCGTCATAAGATACATTTAAAAATTGGCGATCCGCCGCCTGAGTGGTGGCTGCAGTAAGTGTCAAACCTAGCGACAACAATGCGCCACTCAACAATGCTTTGAATTGAAGTTTCATATCAGCATAAATCAAATATCTAAATTAATGCTAACTATATGAAATAAAGTCATTAATCGCAATTCACAAAATTTCAATAAACTTCTATAAAGTATGTAAATTTGTTCTTTTATCATCTTGTTTTAATTATATAAAATGCAATTAAACACTTTACTTTTTCCATATATATACTGTTTTTTGCTTTGTATATAAAAAAAATGGATAACAACTGTCATCCATTTTTTCATTTCTAATATCTTATGAATATTTTATTTTTTATCACTATAAATTTGATCAAAGATCGCACCATTCACAAAGTGAGTTTGTTGTGCCTTTGCCCATCCACCAAAAACCTGATCAATGGTAAATGTTTTTTGCTTTGGAAATTGAGCTGCATATTTTGCTGCAGCTTTGCTATCTCGTGGTCGGAAATAATATTTAGCCGCCAGCTCCTGTCCTTTGGGTGAATATAAATAGTTTAAGTAGCCTTTTGCTAAATTTCGGTTCCCATCTTTATCAACCACTTTATCTACAATTGCTACAGAAGGTTCAGCCAAAATTGAAATCGATGGGTAAACAATATCAAATTTATCCTTACCTAAGCCTTGAGTCGCTAGCAATGCTTCATTTTCCCAAGACAGCAACACATCACCAATGCCACGTTCTGCAAAAGTGGTGAGTGAACCCCGTGCACCCGAGTCTAACACTTTGACATTTTGATACAGCTTTTTCACCAATTCTTTGGCTTTCGCATCATTGCCACCCGGTTGCTTCAGTGCATACCCCCAAGCTGACAAATAAATCCAACGTGGCGCACCGCCAGTTTTTGGGTTTGGTGTAATAATCTCAACACCTGGCTTGGTTAAATCATTCCAGTCTTTAATATTTTTGGGATTGCCTTTACGCACTAAAAACACGATGGTTGAGGTATAGGGTGCAGAATTATTTGGAAATTCTTTTTGCCAGCCTTTTTTAATTAATCCCGCATTCACAATTTCATCAATATCATTGGCTAAGGCCAAAGTCACCACATCTGCTTGTAAACCTGTCGCGACAGCACGGGCTTGCTTACCTGAACCACCATGTGATTGCTTAAAATTCACTTCTTGCCCTGTTCGCTGCTTCCAAAATGCACCAAACTCCTGATTGTATTCTTGATAAAACTCACGTGTCGGATCATAAGATACGTTTAAAAAATCTTTATTCGCATATACATGGGTTATAGCACCACTTAAAAGTGCCAATACAGTTGAAGCTATTATTTTTTTCATTACAAAGTCTCATTTCATTCTTGAAATGCACTATATAAATCTGAATACTGTTGTACAATATCTAGGCTAGATGATTAATTTGTTTATAATTCTGTTTTTTAGATATGCAAAAAAATGCTGAGGATCGGTGTTTTTTTGCTAAATAAAGACTTCAAAAAGATATTCTCCATGCTATCTTCATAGTTATTTGATACAAAGTAACAATTAAGGAGAAATCTGGTTTATTCAGGTAATCTAGATTGGTGTTTGATTATTTTTTTGTAAAAAATGTGACGTAGTTCTACTTTTTATTCAATTAACGTGGTTAAATCGTAGTATTAGTATTAAAAAACACCAATAAAAATTCCATTCATCAAGTTAGGGGAAGATTGGACATGAAATTAAATCAATTTGCGATTCTGTGTATCGCACTTAGTTTTTCAACACTACAGTTGACTCATAGCGCAGCAATTAACAAAACTGCCAACACCAAAGTAACGTTACCTAGTGATAAAACATCACTGATTGAAAAAGCCTTAACACAACAAAAAAATGAGTCTTCTAAAGCGCAATCATCAGATGATAGTTTAAAGGTGCTGACATCGATTAAAACCGCACCTGCTCAAAACTTTTTTGCTTCACAAAACCAAAGTTTTAGCCGTTTTGTGCAAGCACTGTTCTCTACAAATCCATCTTAAGCCTTTAAAGCACATATTCTAAGCCCATGCATTCCCCTGCTTGGGCAAGAAGCCTGATCACTGAATGATAAATTAAGCATTAAGTGATCAGGCTTTTTCGTTATAATAGATCCTAATTTACATTCTGATTAATAATTGATTATGACTGTTCGTACTCGTATTGCACCCTCTCCTACAGGCTTTCCTCATGTAGGTACAGCCTATATCGCCTTGTTTAACCTGTGTTTTGCAAAGCAACACGGTGGCGAATTTATTCTTCGTATTGAAGATACAGACCAACTTCGCTCTACACCTGAATCTGAAAAAATGATTTTAGATTCATTGCGTTGGTTAGGCCTCAATTGGTCTGAAGGTCCAGATGTAGGTGGTCCACATGCGCCATACCGCCAATCAGAGCGTATGGGCATTTATAAGCAATATGCACTTGAATTAGTTGAAAAAGGCCATGCGTTTTATTGCTTTGCAACAAGCGAAGAACTTGATCAAATGCGTGCAGAACAGCAAGCACGTGGCGAGTCTCCACGTTACGATGGTCGTGGTTTAAAACATACTGCTGAAGAAGTACAACGTCGTCTTGCAGCTGGCGAACCGCATGTTATTCGCATGAAAGTACCTGAAGAAGGTATTTGTCAATTTAACGACTTACTGCGTGGCGAAGTTGAAATTCCATGGGCGCAAGTCGATATGCAAATTCTTCTGAAGACTGACGGCTTACCAACTTACCATTTGGCTAACGTAGTAGATGACCATTTAATGGAAATCACCCATGTGATTCGTGGTGAAGAATGGATTCCATCTGCGCCTAAGCATCAGTTACTTTATAAATATTTTGGTTGGAATATGCCTGTGCTTTGCCACATGCCACTTTTGCGTAACCCAGATAAATCAAAACTGTCTAAACGTAAAAACCCAACTTCAATTAACTACTACAAAGATATTGGTGTTTTACCAGAAGCATTGTTGAATTACCTTGGCCGTATGGGTTGGTCTATGCCAGACGAAAGTGAAAAATTCACTTTGGCAGAAATGATCGAACACTTCGACATTCAACGTGTATCTCTGGGTGGCCCAATCTTTGATGTTGAAAAACTCAATTGGTTAAATGGTCAATGGATTAAAGCCTTAAGTCCTGCTGAATTGTTAGATACCTTATTGGCTTGGAAAGCTGATCGCGCCAAACTAGAAGAAATTGCAGCTGCAATTCAACCGCGTATTAACTTGCTTTCAGAAGCAGTAAATTGGTCGGCGCACTACTTCAACCACTTCCCTACTCTAAGCCAAGAGCAGTTTGTAAGTAAAAAGCTCTCTGAAGAACAAGTTCGTCAAAGCTTACAGTTTGCAATTTGGCGCTTAGAAAGCCTCTTTATCTGGAATAACGACACTGTTAGCCAAACGCTAATGGACTTAGCGACACAAATGGAGGTGAAATTACGTGATTTCATGCCAGCTTTCTTTATTGCAATCGCAGGATCAACAGCATCTACACCAGTGATGCAAACGATGGTCACTATTGGTCCGGATTTAACCTTCGCTCGCTTACGTCATGCACTTGAAATTGTTGGCGGTCCGAGTAAAAAAGAGCTAAAAGTTTGGGAAAAACTCAATGAAAGCTTAAAATTGCCGAAAAATGACGCAGTTGATGAAGCTTAATTGATTTTTTAGTTGACGCATGGGCGTTATATCCATAATATAGCGCCCATACAGAGACACAGTGTTAAACACTGATTCTGTTGCCTCACTTGTCCCTATCGTCTAGAGGCCTAGGACATCGCCCTTTCACGGCGGTAACCGGGGTTCGAATCCCCGTAGGGACGCCATATTCAAGATCATTCTTGTAATGGTCTTAATAAAAAACCCAAGCATTATGACTTGGGTTTTTTATTGCCTAAATTTTCTTGCAATGATTTTCGCAGTGTTTTTGCTTTCTGCGCCATTACGATTAAAATAGCGTATAGATTAGAATTATGGAGTTGCAATGCAATACCGCTGCCCTCAATGTCAAAGCCCAAAAATCATGCCCGTGGCGCAAGCTGGTGCACCCGCCGCTCGTCCTGTAGTACCTAAAAGTTTAGTGTTTTTAGTTCCAGCAATTTTCGTATTGTTACTTTTGGTCATCATTAGCATTTCAATGTGGCTATTTGGCAATGGTGCTGGTAGCACCATACAAACAGCAACTGTAGTGGTATTTATTATCTGCGTGATTGCAGGCTTTTTATTTTACCGCGACCTGCCTGATTTCAAGATTTCAATGCAAGCATTTATGCAGTCACAAAAGAAATGGAAATGTCGTGACTGCAACCACGAGTGGGAACTTTAGTTTATACATCTGTTCACATCAGCATTAATGCTGATGTGAATGTTCTTCCAATTTATGATGATGCCCTGCTTCTGCAATACATGCTTGTTCTTCAATTTGTAGCACCATTTCAGTAATGCCATGTTCATGGCTTAACATTTCCATCGCTTCTTGATACAAATCTGTACGATCAATGTTTGGTGCATAAAGATGAACCGTCAAATGGATATTTTTGGAACTAATCGCCCAAACTTTTAATTGATGAATACTTTCCACACCATTCAAATTTAATAAATCTTGACGAAGTTTTTCAATATCAATTTCTTCGGGTACACCTTCTAATAATATATTCAGACTCTGTTTTAAAAGCACCCATGTGCGTGGTAGCACCCAAAATCCAATCAATACTGCAATAACGGTATCGACCCACATCCAACCTGTGAAATAAATGAGCACCGCGCCTAAAATAACCCCTACTGAACCTAAAGCATCACTTAAAACTTCAAGGTATGCTCCTTTCACATTCAAACTCTCTTGAGAACTTGAAAATAAGATCCGCATCGAAATTAAATTAATCACAAGTCCAATGCTCGCTACAATCAGCATACCGGTACTTTGGATCTCTGGTGGGGTCGAAAACCGCTGGTAAGCCTCATATAAAATATAAATAGCAACGGCAAATAACATAAGCGCATTAAATAAGGCTGCTAATATTTCAAAGCGTTGATAACCAAAGGTCCGTTTATTATCTGCAGGTAATTTGCCAATTTTAATGGCCACCAATGCAATCGCTAAAGCAGCAGCATCGGTAAACATATGGGCAGCATCTGACAGTAAAGCCAGACTTTGTGTGATAAAACCAGCCACAACTTCAACCACCAAGAAGCTACTGGTCAGCAATAATGCAAAAGTTAATTTTTTCGAGTTTTCATCTGTAACAACAGCATGACTATGATCGTGCCCGTGATCTTGACTCATATACATCTCAAGGCTGATTAATTATTCATCAGCTTAGCAATTGCTGATGTAGTTATAAAATTACAAGTTCGAAAATGTTGCAGTAATCATACAATTGCTCACATATAAAAATTCACATCAAAATTTAAATTTAATTTACAAAAGAAGAACATAGCGTATTTTAAAAAATTAAATTTTTTTAAAAATTTTATGAAAGAAAAAAATCTACATAAAATTGATTTTTTGTGATGTTAGCTACTACTTTCCTAGTAAATATATAAATAATTGAACGTTCCAGTCACTTACTATTAATGCTTAATCATGTTAATTTTCAATTTTACATTCTGCCAGATTAAACAAAAAGCAACAGGATGTATGGCTTCTCACAGTATAAATTAAATCTAGTTAGCCAGAAAACGTAACGTTTATAAGGAGTTCGGTATGATCAAACACATGATAAAAATGATCAGTTCTGCTTTGTTACACTCGTCAGATCAGGAAATGCAATTTACGCAGCCCATGATCTTAGATGCCTATAACGATTATGCTCAGGGAGAGTATTTCGAGCATATCGCTGATCAGCACCATCAAGACTTTTTGCAACACCAGTCTAATAGCCAATCAGACCCTTCTCAAGTCGAATACAGAAATGCCATGTGGAATTTCTTAAGCGCAGCACTTAGAGGACATAAAGAAGCTCAATACCGCTTAGGCACAGGCTATCTCAATGGCGAACTAGGTCTACCAAAAAACTTTAGCCTCGCTGAATTTTGGCTCAAGAAATCTGCAGACCAAGGCTACTCTCCAGCAAATACGGCCTTGCAAAAAAGTTACGAAGAAATTGTATTTTCCTAATCCACTTTAGTGAAAAGAAAAAACCAGCCCTTAGGCTGGTTTTTTAAATCTGAACTAAAACTTAGTTACCAATTTTACGGTATTTTTGACGCTTAGTGACTAAATCATCACCATCACGTTTTTGGCGATATGCTTCAAACTCTGCATAGTTACCAGTGAAGAATTCAGGTGTTTCACCTTCAAATGATAAGATGTGCGTTGCAATACGGTCTAAGAACCAACGGTCATGCGAGATCACCATTACAGTACCTGGGAATACAAGAATCGCATCCTCAAGTGCACGTAAAGTTTCGATGTCCAAGTCGTTTGACGGTTCATCGAGTAAGATAACGTTTGCACCCATTTGCAGGATTTTCGCAAGTTGTAAACGGTTACGCTCACCACCTGACAATTGACCTACACGTTTTTGCTGATCTTGACCTTTAAAGTTAAAGCGACCGATATACGCACGAGACGCAATTTCGTATTCACCAATACGTAAGATGTCTAAACCGCCAGAAACTTCTTCCCAAACAGTTTTGTTGTCATCAAGCGTGTCACGGATCTGCCCCACGTAAGCCACTTTAACTGACTCACCTAGTACTACAGAACCTGTATCTGGTTGTTGTTCGCCAGTCATCATACGGAATAATGTGGTTTTACCTGCACCATTCTCACCCACAATACCTACAATGGCACATGGTGGAACAACGAAAGATAAATCTTTATAAAGCGTACGATCACCAAACGATTTGCTGATACCTTCAACTTCTACAACCTTATTACCTAGACGCGGACCAGGTGGAATGTAGATTTCTGAAGTTTCGTTACGTTGTTGGAATTCACGAGAGTTAAGCTCTTCAAAGCGTTCCATACGTGCTTTGTTTTTCTTTTGCTGACCTTTCGCATTTGAACGAACCCATTCAAGTTCTTTTTTCAATGCTTTAGCAAAAGATTCTTCTTGCTTGTTCTCTTGTTCTAGACGGGCATTTTTCTGCTCTAACCAAGAAGAGTAGTTACCTTGGTATGGAATACCCATGCCACGGTCAAGCTCAAGAATCCATTCAGCAACGTTATCCAAGAAATAACGGTCATGGGTAATCGCAACGATTGTACCCGTGAAGTCTTTCAAGAAACGTTCTAACCAAGATACAGATGAAGCATCTAAATGGTTCGTCGGTTCGTCTAGAAGTAACATGTCTGGTTTAGACAAGAGCAAACGACAAAGTGCTACACGGCGACGTTCACCACCAGAGAGTTTAGATACATCTGCATCCCAAGCTGGAAGGTTAAGCGCAGCTGCTGCTTGATCCATTTGGTTCACAATATTATGTGCATCCCATGAATGGATAATCGCTTCAAGCTTCTCTTGCTCTTTTGCAAGTGCATCAAAGTCTGCATCTTCAGCCGCATATTCAGCAAAAACTTCATCCAAACGTGCTAAAGCATCTAATGGTTCACGTAAACCATCTTCAACGTTACCGCGTACATCTTTGCTTTCATCTAGTGGTGGCTCTTGCTCTAGGTAACCAATTTTGATACCTGGTTGAGCACGCGCTTCACCTGAGAAATCTTTGTCTACGCCCGCCATAATACGAAGCAAGGTAGACTTACCTGCACCGTTTAGACCAAGTACACCAATTTTAGCACCTGGAAAGAATGATAAAGAGATGTCTTTTAGGATTTCGCGCTTTGGCGGAACCATTTTCGACACACGGTTCATCGTGTAAATATATTGGGCCACGTAGGACTCCTCAATAAAAAACCAAAATTGGGGCTCAATTACACCCCGAGCTCAAAAAGAGCGAAAAAATAATCGAAGTATTATACGATAAAAGCGCCAAAAACATAAGAAATGCATCACAAGTTGCATCGTTTGTTACAACTAAAGAGATGTTTATTTTTTAAACGCCCTAATGCACACTCTTTTTTATGCATTTTGTGCAAAAACCAGTACACATATATGAGTAAAACAGCTATATATTTCATTATTTATGCACTTTTAATCATATCAAGCAGTGCTAGACTCAATTCATAATGAACTTAAGAAGATGACAATAGAATGACTTATAAAGACGAAACTTTGGCTATACATGCGGGATATACACCTGAAGCAACCACTAAAGCGGTGGCTGTACCTATTTATCAAACCACCTCGTATGCCTTTGACAATACACAACATGGTGCTGATTTATTTGATTTAAAAGTTCAAGGCAATATCTATACCCGTATTATGAATCCAACTACTGCGGTTTTAGAACAGCGTGTTGCAGCACTTGAAGGGGGTATTGGGGCACTGGCGTTAGCTTCGGGTATGGCAGCCATTACTTATGCAGTACAAACTATTGCAGAGGCTGGCGACAATATTGCTTCAGTTTCGACGCTTTACGGTGGTACTTACAACTTATTTGCACACACCCTACCAAAGCAAGGCATTGAGGTGCGTTTTTTTGATTATCAAAACCCTGAAGCCCTGCGCAACTTGATTGATGAAAAAACCAAACTCGTTTTTGTGGAATCGATCGGCAACCCACTAGGAAATATCATTGACCTAGAAGCAATTGCCAAAATTGCCCATGAATACGGCGTGCCTGTCATCGTTGATAACACTGTTGCAACGCCTGTTCTGCAAAAATCTTTTGAGTTTGGCGCAGACATCGTCATTCATTCATTGACCAAATATATTGGCGGTCATGGTAATTCCATTGGTGGCATTATTGTCGACAGCGGTAAATTCCCATGGGGTAAATACCCTGAACGTTTCCCTGCTTTAAATACCCCTGATCCAAGCTATCACGGTGTGAATTATGTGGAAGCACTAGGTGAAGCAGCTTATATTGCGCGTGCTCGCGTGGTGCCTCTACGTAATACTGGTGCGGCCATTAGCCCACAAAATGTGTTCCTGATTTTACAAGGTCTCGAAACTTTGAGTCTGCGGATGGAACGTCATACTGAAAATGCGCAAAAAGTAGCAGAATATTTACAGTCTCATACCAAAGTAAAATGGGTCAACTATGCTGGATTAAAAGATCATCCACAGCATGCATTGGCACAAAAATATGTGAAGGGTAAACCTTCAGCAATTTTGTCTTTTGGAGTACAAGATGGTCTCGAAGGAGGTACACGCTTCATCGATGCCTTGCAACTGTTTACTCGTCTCGTAAATATTGGTGATGCCAAAAGTTTAGCTTGCCATCCTGCAACCACCACACATCGCCAGCTTAATTCAGACGAACTCAAAGCAGCGGGTGTCAGCATCGACATGGTTCGTTTATCCGTGGGGATCGAGCATGCTGATGATTTGATTGCCGATTTAGAACAAGCACTGGCTCAGGTTTAATTTGTATTTTCTTCGCCAAGCGTATTTACAGTTCTAAAATTCAATTTGATACCTCTTATGCGCACGTATAAGAGGTTTTTTAATGCTTTTCACTTTATTCTGTGATTTTTCTCATTTCAGCCCTTGCCTTCACGCTTAAATATTGCTAAAAACAAGTTATAACAATGAATAATTTTAGAGCAATTACTCTAATAATATTTTTATATTTCAATAGTTTAAATCCTATCTTTTCTTTTTAAATAGGCTATTATTACACGCATATTTTCGCTGCCACTGTGATGAATCAAACACAGCCAGCCACGTAATAAAAAAAACGCACAGTCTCACATTTATTCAATCAGGGTATTAAACGTGAACCAAAGATTAGAAAAACGCTTTCAAGACAAAGTGAACGGTAAAATTGTTTTGATTACCGGCGCTTCAAGTGGTATTGGCCTTACAGCAGCACATCGCCTAGCAGATGCAGGTGCGCATGTTCTTTTGGTTGCCCGCACCCAAGAAACCTTAGAAGAAGTCAAAGCTGAAATAGAAGCCAAAGGCGGTAAAGCTTCCGTTTTTCCATGTGATTTAAACAATATGGATTCGATTGACGACGTATCTAAACAAATCTTAGCATCTGTAGATCATATCGATATTCTAATTAATAACGCAGGCCGTTCAATCCGCCGTGCTGTGCATGAGTCGACGGATCGTTTTCATGACTTTGAACGCACCATGCAATTAAACTATTTTGGCGCGATTCGCTTAGTCATGAACATTTTACCGCAAATGATGATTCGCCGTGATGGTCATATTATTAACATTAGCTCAATTGGCGTGTTGGCAAATGCCACCCGTTTCTCTGCTTATGTCGCCTCTAAAGCCGCACTCGATGCATTTAGCCGTTGTTTATCTGCAGAAGTACATTCACATAAAATTGCCATCACTTCTGTGTATATGCCGTTGGTACGCACACCGATGATTGCACCAACCAAAATTTATAAATACGTCCCTACACTTTCGCCAGAACAGGCAGCAGATTTAATTGCCTATGCGATTGTAAAACGTCCGAAAAAAGTAGCCACTAATTTGGGCCGTTTGGCATCCATTACCTATTCGATTGCCCCAGACATTAACAACAAACTGATGTCGATTGGTTACAACCTTTTCCCAAGCTCAAGTGCTTCTGTGGGTCAGCCACAAAAGCTCAACTGGGTGCAAAAAGCATACGCGCGCTTATTTCCAGGTGAACACTGGTAAGCATCTAAGCAGATTTCAAAAAATACCAACGCAAATTAAAGCCCAATTTCGGTTGGGCTTTTTTATGTGTATGAATATTTTGGCTATATTCTGACAGTTTAAAAATTGCTTAAGTTTTAGTTACTCTCTTACCTCATGATGCCGTACACTATGGTTCGCGATTTTGAATCGTGACTCGATTGAGTAACTTTATTTATTTGAACAAATTTAGGTGTAATCCACATGAACAATCTGCAATGGCTCGATGAAGTAAAATTTAACGAACAAGGCTTAGTGCCTGCTATTGCTCAACATCATCAAACTGGACGAATTTTGATGGTGGCGTGGATGAACCGTGAAGCATTGGCATTAACTGCTGAAAAAAACCAAGCGGTATATTTCTCTCGCTCACGTAGCAAATTGTGGCACAAAGGCGAAGAATCTGGCCATTTTCAAACAGTGCATGAAATCCGTTTGGACTGCGATGCAGACGTTATTGTGCTTCAAATTGAGCAACATGGCGGTATTGCCTGCCATACAGGTCGTGAATCTTGCTTCTACCGTAAGCTCACAGCGCAAGGCTGGGAAATTGTTGATGCACAGCTCAAAGACCCATCTGCAATTTACGGCGAAAAATCTGTAAATCCACATACCATTGCAATGAATGCCTCAAATGCACAATCTGAGCAAGTTGAAGTGCTCGATTACTTAGGCAAAATGATGGCTGAACGTAAAGTTGCAGATCCTGATTCTTCTTATGTGGCAAAACTTTATCACAAAGGCTTAAATAAAATCTTAGAAAAAATTGGCGAAGAAAGTGTTGAAACGATTATTGCTGCCAAAGATTTTAAAGCTGAAGCCAATGAAGATAATAAAAATGATCTAATTTATGAAGTTGCAGATCTTTGGTTCCATACTATTGTGATGTTGGGTTATTTCGATCTAGATCCACAACTGGTATTAAACGAATTGGCACGCCGTCAGGGCTTATCGGGTTTGGTTGAAAAAGCCAATCGTAGCCACTAAGCACCTAGGCATAGAGCAGTGACCAACACCCAAAAGCCGAGCGCGACTTATGAGCAAGCCACCGCGATAGATAACGCACGGCTGGGGAAATCTTTTAAAGTCATTGCTTATGCCGGTACAGGTAAAACCACCACTTTACAGATGATCAGCGAAGCCATGCCACAAAGACGTGGCATGTACTTGGCCTTTAACAAAGCCATTGCAACTGAAGCACAGCAAAAGTTTCATGGCAATGTTGACTGCCGAACTTTTCACTCGCTGGCCTTTCGTAGCGTTCCACGTGGAGTCACAGATAAGCTACGCCTACCACGTTTAAGTCCAAGTTTTATTGCCAAAGAATATCGCTTAACGCCAATTACGCTACGTCGGATGATGGGCGGACGTTATGAACAATATGTGCTGATGCCTTCTCGCTTGGCCAGTTTGGTTGCCAATGCAGTTAGTTATTTCTGCTCGACCAGTTCGCAATATCCAGCACCACGGCACATTCAAGCGCCCAGCTGGTTACATGCAGATGACATCGATACGCTACAAAAACACCTTTACCCTGCGGTTGAGCGTCGATGGTTAGAATCCATTGATCCGCACCATCAGGCTGGGATTGGGCACGATATTTATTTAAAATTATGGGCACTGTCTGAACCGAATATTCCTGCGGATTATTTGCTCTTTGATGAAGCACAAGATGCAGACCCACTGATGCTGGGGATTTTGCTCAAACAGCGTAATACGCAAGTCATTTATGTCGGCGATGCACATCAGCAAATTTATGCATGGCGTGGTGCAGTCAATGCCATGCAACAACTTCCTTTGCCTGAGTCTCGTCTCACCACTTCATTTCGTTTTGGTGAAGAAATTGCACTCAATGCCAATGCCATTTTAGGGGCATTGCATGAAACCGTGCCATTACTCGGTAATCCTTTGCTCAATTCGAAAGTGGTGAACAAACCCCACACCAAGCAGCGCGATGCTATTTTGTGTCGAACCAATGCGCGGGCAATGGAGCTTTTATTGGCGGGTTTGGTCCACGGAGACAAAGTCAGCTTACAAGCAGATCATGCCAAGCTAAATCGCTTTGTCGATGCAGCAGCCATGCTGAAACAAGGTAAACGTGTCGTAGATGTGCCTGAGTTGGCATGGTTTAACTCTTGGCACGATGTGCACGAGTACTGCGAAACCAATGATGGTAGCGATATTAAACCCTTGGTGAAATTAGTCGATGATCATGGTACAGACCCATTAAAACGTGCTTTGGCCAAAATCACGCCCATTGAGCAAGCCGACTATATTATTTCGACCGCGCATAAAGCCAAAGGCTTAGAGTGGGATAGAGTACATATTGAAGATGACTATCAATTTCGACTCAATGAGAAAGACTATAAAATTAGTGATGAAGAGTTAAGATTACTTTACGTGGCTTGTACACGTGCTAAAGTAAGCTTAAACATCCATCATATTTATGATTTGGTGCAGCTATTAAAACGAGAAATGCCGAAATCACTGCGCCAAGCTGTGAGTTAAGACCTGTCGCCCGATAACCTGCTCCAGCCAGAAACAGGTGTCTTATGAAAATACAATCAATACAACTTAAGCACGCTTTACACTTTACCGATTTAAAAGCTGAGTTTCATTATCACGATTTGCCGATTAGCTTAATTTTAGGCGAGCAAAGTAGTGGTAAAACATCTCTTTTACGTTTGAGCTATCAAGCACTCACATGGTTTGCAGCACGCTACAAAGACCTTCGTACAGCAGGTGTGGTCATGCTCGATCAAGACATTATGCTTACGCGCTTACAGTCTAAAATTGATATTCAAATTCGCTTTCCAGAAGATATTGGGCATTTTCCAGAAAGCCCAGATACAAGCAGTGAAGATCCTCAGCTGTGTCGCTGGCAACTGTATAAAACCATCAATAGCCAAGGCATTGGCATTAGTAAGGTCGACACCCAACAACTTGAAGATTTGGTGCTTATTTATCAACGCGCCATGCGTGATGATCCTCTTTTGGGCATGCCTTTAATTGCCTACTACCCTGCGGAACGCTTTGTAAACGATGTAAATTTGCTGAATAAAAACAATCCCGCAATTTTTCAAGCTACTTATGCTTATGAAGTTTCAGCTATCCCCTTTACAACCTTTAGCCGTTTCTTTGAATGGTTTCGTGAAGTCAGTGATATTGAAAATGCTCAAAGCGCGCAATTAATCCAACAGATTTTAGCAAAAAGCCAAACCACAACTGAGTCTGATAAATCACAACATTTTTTAGAACAACGCCTACTTCAAGCCCAGAGTGAAATGCACGCGCCTGCTTTGGCAGCATTAAGACATGCCATTCGTATTGTGTTGCCTGAAATCAGCAATGTTTGGTTGCAATATCACCCCAAGCTACAGTTTATGGTGAATTATGATGGCCAGATCATGATGTTTCAGCAACTCTCCAACAGCATCCGCAATCTGGTTGCACTGGTTGGCGATATTGTTCGCCGCTTATGCCTATTAAACCCCGCCAGCCTCTACCCTTGCGATGAAGGCGATGGGATATTGATGATTGATGCCATCGATTATCAATTAGATGGCAATATGGCATCCGTGATTTTAGAACGTTTGCATCAGGCTTTTCCGCGCTTACAAATTCTTGCTACGGGTGAACGACCTGAACTGTTAGAGCGCGCCTCACGTTTTCAATGCTTAAAATTGGATCATCAACAGCTACACAGCATTCACCCTGAAGCATGGCAACAACAATTTGAACAGATCTATGAAACGCTACATTTAGACGACAACCCAAACACTGAGGATATCGTTGCACCACCCATAGAAATTTTAGAACCTGAAGTTACACCTGTGCAGCGTCTATTGAATCAAATTAGTGAACAGCTGAATGAACAACAGCGAGCAGAACTGATTCAACTCTTGCAGTTAGAGCGTCAAAATCCAAATCAACAACATTTACTCTAACCCTTAAGCCCAAAAGTCATTTTGGGCTTAACATTTACAATACGGCCAAAATGCCAAGCGGACTGTACAATACGCCACCCCATGCATTAAAGCATGAGGTATATAATAAGCTTCTCTTGCATAAAAAGATTGAAGTTGTGCATTGCCTGTAATATGATCGGTTTTACTTGCAAATTTCATATTCAAATCGGAATTTGCTATCGCTTATTTGCTGCGCAATACAGCACTTTATATTTTTAAACACATAAATGCTTTCAAGATTAAGTTTTGGGCTACTCTTTGCGGTCCTCCAGTCCTTGAAAGATTGAGATTCACTCTAGGCTTCGGCCTAATCACGACAATGGATACGAGTGTGCTGCCGATTATTATCTTGTTACCTTTAGTTTTAGGCACAATCCTTATCCCATGGCTGAAACAATTCTCACGAGGAGCGACAGCCTTTGGGGCAATTGCTGTCAGTTTGAGTAGCCTAACCTTACTCCTGACACAAGCCAAAGCTGTTTTTAATGGTCAAGTGATTTTAGAAACTTGGCATTGGCTACCGCAATTGGGGCTTAACCTAAGCTTTCGCTTAGATGCATTGGGTTTGTTATTTGCCTTGCTTATTACAGGCATCGGAACACTCATTTTCATCTATGCCTATTATTATCTCAGCCCAAAAAACTCCCTCAGTAAATTGTATACACTCCTCATGCTGTTTATGGCAGCGATGCTGGGAATTTCACTCTCCAATAACTTAATGTTGCTGTTGGTATTTTGGGAGCTAACCAGTATTTCCTCTTTCTTACTGGTGGGCTATTGGAGTAATTATGAGGCTGCGCAACGTGGCTCACGCATGGCGCTGACCATCACAGGGATGGGCGGGCTATGCATGCTAGGTGGATTTATCTTACTTGGGCAAATTACTGGCACCTATGAAATAGACCAAATTTTAACGATGGGTGGCTTAATCCAAAGTCATGCGCTCTTTGTCCCAATGCTCCTACTCATCTTAATGGGTGCATTTACTAAAAGTGCGCAGTTCCCTTTTCATTTTTGGCTACCCAATGCAATGGCAGCACCAACGCCAGTTTCTGCGTATTTACACTCAGCAACCATGGTAAAGGCGGGTATTTTCTTACTGGCTCGTTTACTGCCTATTTTTGCAGGAGCAGCGCTGTATCATAATCTGGTGACCTTTATCGGGCTGTTTACTCTCTGCATGGCAGCATTCTTCGCCATTTTCAAAGAGGATTTAAAAGGCCTACTCGCATATTCAACCATTAGTCATTTGGGCCTTATTGTTTGTTTATTGGGGATCGGTTCGCCTTTAGCGGTAGCGGCGGCCATTTTCCATATCATTAACCATGCGACCTTTAAAGCCGCACTGTTCATGATTGCAGGCATTATTGACCATGAATCAGGTACGCGTGATTTACGTAAATTAAGCGGTTTATGGCAATTACTGCCTTTTACTGCAACACTTACCATGATTACTGCCGCCTCTATGGCAGGCGTACCATTGACCAATGGTTTCTTGTCTAAAGAAATGTTCTTTACTGAGTTATTGGCCAATTTAACTGGCCCAATCATGGTGGGTTCTGCAGTCGTTGCGACCTTTGCGGGCATCTTTGCCGTGGCGTACTCTGTTCGCTTAGTACATGGCGTATTTTTTGATGGTCCAGTTGGTAAACAAGTACCCAATAAAGATGCTCACGAACCGGCTTTTGGCATGCGTGCTCCAGCAACATTGTTAGCGATTTTATGTATTTTAGTCGGCTTACTCCCTGCCCTTTTAGTCGAAAATATCGTTAATCGTACCGCACAAGCCAGTACTCAAAATTTTGCTTTTGAAGGCACCCATCTGGCCATTTGGCACGGTTTTAATTTGCCTTTACTGATGAGTGCGATTGCTTTGGTCGGCGGGATCATTTTCTATTTTGCTTTGGCCAAAGGCGGACGTATTCGAGAAATTGACCTTGATCCACTCTTAGGTAAGTTCCAAGGTAAAGTTCTGTTTGAGCTGTTCTTGAAGCATTTATTATTAAATTCACGCAAATTTAAACGCGCCACTGAAACAGGTTCACTGCAACGCTACCTCATGTGGATTGTGGTATTTAGTATTTTTGTGATGGCGTTGCCTCTAGTGTCTCAAGGCTTAATAACAGGTACGCGTGAGCTTACTAGTGCCCCTCTCATTGCGATTGTACTTTGGTTGCTGTTGTTCTCTGCTTGTTGGATGATGCTGTGGTTTCATCACGAACGCATTAAAGCCGTGTTGATTAGTGGCGCTGTAGGCCTTGTGGTGACCATGGTCTTTGTCTGCTTCTCTGCACCAGACCTTGCCCTAACACAAATTACTGTGGATGTGGTCACTACCGTACTACTCCTCATGAGTTTATCGCTGTTACCACAGCTGACCCCTTATGAATCAAGTGTTTCACGTCGTTGGCGTGATGCACTTATTGCGATTGCAGGCGGTGCAGGTATTGCATGGATCAGCTGGCTCATTTTGACCCGTGATCATAATTCAATTTCATGGTTCTTCATGCAGCAATCCATTCCTCTGGGTGGTGGTACCAATGTCGTGAATGTCATATTGGTCGACTTCCGTGGATTCGATACCTTTGGTGAAATTACCGTATTAGGCATTGCGGCGATTGGTACACTGTGCCTGATGGATGGTATGCGGGCACACGGCACTAGTATTACGCAAGGTCTGACCTATCGATTCAATCCTTCACCTTTAATGTTCCGTATAACAGCTTCTTGGATTTTACCTTTAGCGCTGGTGATTAGCCTGTACATTTTCTTACGTGGCCACAATCTACCAGGTGGTGGCTTTATTGCAGGTTTAATTACCTCTTTGGCCTTGGTCATTCAGTACATTGCACTCGGTCAAGACTATGCAGAGAAACTGCTCAGAGCAAAATCAGGTCGTTTATATGAAGTATGGATTGGTATTGGACTCGTCATTGCAGGCCTCACAGGGATCGGTGCATGGTTCTTTGGTCGTCCGTTCCTCACCAGTGCACATTTTTATGTCTCGCCACCAATCATTGGTGAAATGCATTTAGCCACTGCGGCCTTATTTGATGTCGGTGTTTATATCACCGTCGTAGGCGCCACAATGCTCATGATTTCAGTATTAGGCGATTCACGTCACTCCAGTATGTCTGGCCCAGTACCAAAAGGATAAGCACATGATCAGTTTAGAACTTCTAATGGCTTCTGCGATTGGCTTACTGACCGCAACAGGCATTTACTTAATTCTCCGTGCACGTACTTTTCCTGTGGTTCTCGGTCTTGCCATGATTGGTTATGCCGTCAATTTATTTTTATTTGCCATGGGACGTATTCAAATCAATGCGCCAGCCGTATTGACTGAAACGACTAAAACGACCGACCCACTCCCACAGGCTTTAGTACTCACTGCTATTGTTATCGGCTTTGCCACCACTGCATTTATTGTGCAATTGGCACTGCGTAGCCGTTATGAAACAGGAACAGACCACGTTGACTCTAAAGAAGAAATACCAGCAATCGATTCGCGTGAGGATGAGCCATAATGACTAGTTTTATGCACTTCTTTACGCAACATACCCCGATTTTTAGTATTTTAATTCCAGCGTTTACAGCGTTCTTGTTGGTGTTACTCGGCAACCCTGGTTCTGGCTCATTAGCACAAGACCGTCGCCAACCTTGGCGTCGTGGCCTCAGTTTACTGTCCCTGATTTTGGGCGCATTCACCTCAGTTTACTATTTAATCCTTGCCAGCTCGGGCGATGTTCAAGTCTATAACCTCAGTGAGTGGGCAGCACCGTTTGGTATTGTCTTGGTGCTCGATCAGCTTTCTGCCTTTATGCTGGTGTTAACTTATGCACTGGCCCTGCCCGTCATTTGGTTTGCCAGCAAAGAATGGGATGAACGCGGACGCTATTTCCATGCTATGTGCCATTTTTTATTGATGGGCTTATGTGGCGCATTTCTAACAGGCGATTTATTTAACTTATTCGTCTTTTTTGAAATTTTGCTTATGGCATCTTATGTTTTGCTGTTGCATGGTCAAGGCAAAGCACGCTTCCAGCTTGGCATTCACTACGTCACCATTAATCTATTGGCTTCTGCACTGTTCTTAATTGGTTTAGGTTTAATTTATGGCAGTGTCGGTAGCCTCAACATGGCCGATGTCGCACGTTTAATGCCTTTACTGGAAAATGATCAGCACCGTCTGGCCGTTGCTGGCGGATTACTGCTGTTTGTCGTCTTTGGCATTAAAGCAGCCATGTTGCCTGTAGGTTTTTGGCTTCCAAAGACCTATGCGGTAGCAACAACACCTGTGGCAGCATTGTTTACCATTATGACCAAGGTCGGCATTTATGCGATTTTACGTATTAATGGAACGGTATTTGACGATGCTGTGAGCCAAAACATTCTACAAGCCTTATTGCTTATCATTGGTTTAATAACTTCTGTTTATGGCGTAATCGGTGCAATCGGTGCAGAACGCCTGCGTCGCTTTGTGGGCTTCATGATTTTATCGTCTATCGGTACAATTTTAATTGCCCTTTCACTGATGAATACCCAAGCTTGGGCCGCAGCCCTGTACTACCTTGTGCACAGTACCATCATTGGTGCCGCATTTTATTTACTCTGTGGCTGGATTACCTCTCAACGAGGCGAGTTTAAAGATCATTTTAAAATTGCACCACAGATGAAGCAACACAAGGTTGTTGCCCTTACCTACTTTATTATTGCGCTGATGATGGCTGGTTTACCGCCTTTTAGTGGCTTCTTAGGCAAAGTCTTCATTTTGCAATCGACTGCAAGCTCGCCATATCAATTGCTGATTATATTGGTGGTGCTATTGGTGAGTTTACTCAGTATTTTGGCCATGACACGTGTCGGCTTTATTCTGTTTTGGCGTTCAACCCAACCAGAAGATAATCCTGCTGAAAAAGCCTATACCGCTTATCAACTCTTGCCAGCGGTTGCACCCAAACGTAATGATAAAACCATTTATATCCTTCTGGCAGGCTTACTCGCTTATATGGCATTTGCTGCGCCTATTTATCAATATACCTATAGTACAGCAGCACAAATCCAAAATAATGCCCTGTATGAAGGCCTATTATTGAAAAAAGATGAAACAGGCGAAATCATTAGCGTACAGCCGTTTGATCCTGAAAATCTGCCCGAAACCAAATATGGTGGCGAAGTCATCGACCCGAATGCACATTTGATCCCGTATTTAATTCCTGAGCAAACCTTAAAAGGTGGGCACATTTCTGAATTTAAACAGCGTCAAATTCAGGGACAACATCAAGCGGATTCACAGCCAGAGAATGACCAATTAAAACCAATGGAGACACCTTGAATATGAAAAATAGTTCTTTTCTAGCTCGTTGTTTTCCACATCCGTTTGTCTCCATTCTCACGGGCTTAAGCTGGCTCATGTTGGCGCATAGTATTGATCCTGCATCACTACTTATGGCAGTCATCCTTGCTATTGGTATTCCTTATTTAGTGAAACCCTTTATTGCACACACCCCAAACATTAACTGGTTACGTGCAATTCAATTAGCTTTTGTTGTGCTGTGGGACATTATCGTGAGTAATATCCATGTAGCTAAATTGGTATTAGGACCAACAGATAAATTGCATCCAAAATGGTTTCGTGTGCCTTTAGAAACACAACATGAAGAAGTAAATACCTTATTGGCGATGATCATTACCACCACGCCAGGCACCGTCTCTGCAGGGATCGACCAAGACCGTGGTGATATTTTGGTTCACGCTCTCAGCACAGATGACACTGAATCGGAAATCCACACCATAAAAATGCGTTATGAACAACCACTTATGCAAATTTTTGGGGTTCAGTCGGGAGAGCATGCATGATCATCTTACCTTATGCACTTGGAATTTGCCTGATTGCAGTCACCATTTCTATGCTCTTATGTCTCACTCGATTGGTCATAGGGCCATCCATCGTAGATCGACTTTTAGCACTCGATACCTTGTTTTTGAATGCCACTTGCTTGATTGTGATCTTAGGTATTTATTGGATGAGCACCTCATTATTTGAAAGTGCGCTCTTGGTCGCAATGCTGGGCTTTGTTTCTACAGCAGCCCTTGCTCGCTACTTTACCACTGGCCATGTGATCGATTAAGGAGCAAGCATTATGCAATTGTTAATGGAAATCTTGGTTTCGTTCTTCTTAATTTGTGGCGCTTTCTTCATGTTGGTTGGTGGAATTGGTATGGTCCGCCTCCCCGACTTATTTATGCGTCTGCACGCACCCACCAAATCAAGTACATTAGGACTCGGTAGCTTTTTAATTGCAGCCATGATTTATTCTGCATTCCAAGGCCGTTTTGGTTTTCCAGAGCTCTTACTCACACTATTTGCTTTCATTACTGCACCTGTATCTGCCAACTTAATGGCACAAGCCGCTTTACATCTGCGTTTACGCTCAAAAGGTGGCGAAGTACCTGAAGCTTTAAACCGCCCATTGCCTTGGCAACGTACACGCCGTCGTGCATTTCATCAGAAATCATCGCAAGATGATGTGAAATAGCTTTGTTTTTAAATTAGTAGCCATAATCTAAGCACAATATTTAAAGCCATAAAAAAGCCACCCGAAGGTGGCTTTTTTATTTGATCTCCAATGAGACCTTACTCATCATCTTTTTGTGTTGCATCTGCAGGAGGTAAATCCTTCACAGCTTCAGCAATCAAACCAAACATATAGTTACCATACGCATTGGTTTTATCGTAGTGAAAACGCAAGCGCGGTGTAATACGCGTCTTAATGCGGTGACCTAACTCATGGCGCAAGAACCCTGATGCTTTATTTAAAACATCTAAAGTTTCTTTGTTTGCCTCTTCGTTTTGGTCATCACCAAGCTCACGGCCCATGACGGTCACGTAAACTTCTGCATAGCCTAAATCAGGACTGACCTTCACCGCAGAGATGGTCACTAGACCACCTAAGCGAGGATCTTTCAGCTCTTGACGAATTAATTCAGACAACTCACGTTGTACTGTATCCGCCATGCGCTTCAGACGTTGACTGCCTGCCATTACAGACTCCGTTTAACCAATTGAACATCATAAACCTCAATCTTATCTTGAGCTTTGATGTCTTTATAGCCTTTAACTGCCAGACCACATTCCATACCGGCACGAACTTCTTCAACCACATCTTTATAGCGACGTAGAGATTCAAGCTCACCTTGGAAGACAACCACATCATCACGTAATACGCGAATTGGTTTGTTACGATGTAGCATACCTTCAAGTACCATACAGCCTGCAGCCGCACCAAATTTACTTGAGTGGAATACTTCACGTACTTCAGCAACACCAAGGATTGTTTCACGGTGTTCAGGTGCAAGCTTACCGCTCATTGCATCTTTCACGTCATCAATCAATTGATAAATCACTGAGTAGTAACGAATGTCGATACCGTCTGCATCTGCTTTTTGACGTGCAGTATTATCAGCACGTACGTTAAAGCCAAGAAGTACAGCTTCTGAAGATTCAGCAAGTGTTACGTCAGACTCAGTGATTGCACCAACGCCCGAACCAATAATACGTACTTTCACTTCATCAGTTGCAAGATCAGCAAGTGCTACATGTAGTGCTTCCAAAGTACCACGTACGTCAGTTTTAAGCACAACATTCACAATAGGAACATCTTTCTTGCCCATAGACGCCATGATGTTTTCAAGACGCATTGCAGATTGACGCTCAAGACGTTTTTGACGTTCACGATCCATACGTGCATCAGCCACTTCGCGTGCTTTTTTCTCGTCGCTTACAACAAGAACTTCGTCACCCGCCATTGGCGCTTCTGGAAGACCCAAGATTTCCACAGGAATCGAAGGACCAGCAGATTTAATACGTTGACCGTTTTCATCTGTCATTGCACGTACACGACCGTAAGATGCGCCTGCAAGAACAAGGTCACCTACTTTCAATGTACCGTTTTGTACAAGAATCGATGTTACCGCACCACGGCTGTTATCAACACGTGCTTCGATTACCACACCTTGCGCTGCACCTTCTTCTGATGCTTTCAACTCAAGCATTTCAGCTTGGATTGAAATAAGGTCAAGTAATTCATCAATACCTTGGCCAGAATGTGCTGAAACCATTGCAACCGGTACATCACCGCCCCATTGTTCAGGTACGATTTCTTTGGTTGTCAATTCGTTCAATACGCGATCTGGATCTGCAGATTCTTTATCCATCTTGTTGATTGCAACAATGATTGGAGTACCCGCAGCACGCGCATGGTCAATTGCTTCCGCAGTTTGTGGCATTACACCATCATCTGCTGCTACAACAAGAACCACGATATCTGTCGCTTTCGCACCACGTGAACGCATTGCAGTAAATGCTGCGTGTCCCGGAGTATCTAGGAAAGTGATAATACCTTTGTCAGTTTTAACGTGATAAGCACCGATATGCTGTGTAATACCGCCCGCTTCGCCTTGAGCCACTTTGGCACGACGAATACGGTCAAGAAGCGATGTTTTACCATGGTCAACGTGACCCATGATCGTAACAACTGGCGCACGAGTAGATTGCGCACCGCGCGCTTCTTCAGCAGCTTCAAACAAGTTATCTTCTGCTTGCGTTTCAGAAACTAGAACTGGGTTATGGCCCATTTCTTCAACAACAAGAGCAGCAATTTCTTGATCAATCGCTTGGTTTTGCGTAACTAACTCACCCATTTTCATAAGTGATTTAATAACTTCGCGCACCTTGATTGCCATTTTTGCAGCTAAGTCAGCAACAACAATCGTAGAACCGATTTCTACATCATAAACTTGTTTTTTAACTGGTTTTTCGAATCCATGCTTGTTTGCTTGGCTTGATTTTAAACCACGTTTATGTGAGTTATCACGGAAAGACTGCTCTTCACCACGGCGACCGCCTTTTTTCGGTGAACGTGTATTATTCGTGTTTGTACCACGTTTAATTTCACGGTCTTCTTTCGCAAATGAATCTTCATACGCCTGACCTACAAGGCCAGCTGCCAATGGAGAATCATCAATCACACGAATAGTCGCTGTTGTATCTTCAGCAGAATATTTCGATGCCATTTGACGCATTTGCTCAAGTGTACGTTGTTGTGCTTCTTCAGCAGATTTACGACGTACTGCTTCTTCAGTTGCTTTTAACTGAGCCGCTTGTTCTTCACGCGCTTTTTTCTGTGCCAATGTTTCAATTGGTTTAGAAATCGGTTTGTTGTTTGACTTGCGTTTAACAACAACCGCAGCTTTAGGCGTTTCTTGTTTCGCGCTTTCTTGCTTTGCTGCCGCACGCATTGCTTCTAAAGCTTGTTTTGCTTTAGATACTGGTTGAGCAGTTGCTTCTTCTTTTGCAGATGCAACTGGAGCAACAGTTTCACGTGCTTTTTGATCTGCTTGAGCTTTAGCCAAAGCTTCCGCTTTAATTTGTTCTGGATCGGGCTTAACAAATGTATGCTTCTTACGAACTTCTACATTAATCGTTTTTGCCTTACCTGATGTACTTGCCACTTTAGCAGTACTGGTAGTTTTACGTTTCAACGTGATTTTTCCTGCATGTCCATCGTCTTGACCATGAACTTTCTTCAAATGGTTAACGAGAACATCTTGTTGTTCGGTGGTAATAATATCATCAGATTTACCTTGCGGTAGACCTGCATCACGAACCTGTTCCAGCAGCGTCTCAACGGGGCGACCCACGCTCAGTGCTAACTCTTTAATCGACTTGTCCGCCATATATTACCTCCTAGTTAAACCATGATTCGCGCGCTTTCATAATTAGTTGACCCGCTTTTTCTGAACCTAAACCTTCGATATCTGAAATATCGTCAGTTGCTTGGTCAGCTAAGTCATCTACAGTTACCACACCGCGAGCAGCAAGCGCATACGCGATCTCTTGTGTCATGCCTTCCATTGCAGCTAGCTCTGGGCTCGGCTCTTGAACATTTTCCTGTTGTTGTAAAGCATCTGCCAATGCAACTTCTTTCGCACGACTTTGCAATAATTCAACAGTTTCAGCATCAAGCTCAATCTCGTCGAAAGTTTCTGCAGGAACATATGCAATTTCTTCGAGAGATGTGAAGCCCATTTCTACTAGCGCCATTGCTAAATCTTCAGCAATATCTAAACGAGTCACAAACATATCTAAATATTGTTGTGCTTCGTTTTGTTGACGCGCGTAGTATTCTTCTTCCAGCATCATGTCTAGCTTATAGCCAGTCAATTCAGATGCTAAACGTACGTTTTGACCTTGAGAACCAATAGCACGAGCCAATTGATCACTCGCAGCGAAAATGATATCTGCAGTATGTGCATCTTCATCAATAACAATACTTGATACATCCGCTGGCTCAAGCGCACTTGCAATATACTGCGCTGGATCATCTGACCACACGACAACATCAATACGTTCGCCATTAAGCTCTTGTTGTACCGCTTGGATACGTGTACCACGCATACCAATACAAGCACCTACTGGATCAATACGATGATCGTTTGTTTTCACAGCGATTTTAGCACGAACACCTGGTTGACGCGCTGCTGCTTTAATTTCAATGATCTCTTCAGAAATTTCTGGAATTTCTTTTTTCATTAAAGCAATCAGCATTTCTGGCTTAGAGCGTGACAATAATAATTGAGCGCCACGGCCTTCACGGTTCACACTATATAAAATCGCGTTTACACGTTGTTTAGGACGCAAAATTTCTTTTGCAATCATTTCTTCACGTGCAAGATATGCTTCAGCATTGTCACCTAAGTCGATGATAAAGCCATCTTTGGTTTGTTTTTTAACTTCACCGTAGATTAACTCACCCACTTTAGATTCATAAGCATCTGCAACCAATGCACGCTCAGCTTCACGAATCTTTTGTACAATCACTTGTTTCGCAATTTGCGCAGCAATACGGCCAAAATCAATCGATTCAACTTCAAGCTCACGAATATCACCAATAGACCATTTTGCTGGATCTACATCTGAAATTGCATCTTGACATGCAGGCATTTCATGATCTTCGTCGGCAACAACTTCCCATTGACGGAAAGTGCTGTAATCGCCAGTTTTACGGTCGATTTCCACACGTAAACGCGCTTCTTCCGAATGTGTGCCTTCATAGAATTTCTTTTTCGTCGCTGCAACCAATGCTTGCTCTAGCGCTTCAAAGATCGCCTCACGAGGTACACCTTTTTCGTTACTAACCGTTTCTACCACGGTAAGAATTTCGCGTGCCATAAGTCACCTATTCGTTCAGATTCTTATTTATAGAATTAATCTTGGTAGATCAAATTTGCTTTATCAATATTGTGGCTGTCGATTTCAAGCACTTGTTGCTGTTCGACTTCCACTTGAATAATTTCATTTTCTAGATCTACAGCCACCAATTTAGCCTGAAACTTACGGCGGTTTTCTACAGCACTAATTAAGCGTAAAGCCACTTGCTGACCGATATATCCCGACATTTGTTCAAGTTGGAAGAATGGACGATCCCAACCAGGTGAAGACACTTCAAGTGCATACTCACCTGAAATTGGATCATGTACATCCAGCATTGCGCCAACTTGTTGCGTTACACGTACGCAATCTTGCACGCCAATACCGCGACCTTGTTCAACTTCACCATCTTCATTGATCACAGGTTCTGCGTTGTCATCCACTGCTTTGTCGATGTAAATACGCAATAAAGAACGCTTGCCCTGAGGCATGAATTCAATACCCCAAAGATCTACACCACATGCCTGCACTGCTGGAGCGATTAGATCCTGGAGTGCCTGAGTTTTATTTGATAGCTTCATTTACTCTCGTTAAATTTGTGCGATTCATTGGCCAGAAACAGCCAGAAAACAACCTATAGTGAAGCGTCATTTTATGACCAAATAATGTCGACACTGCACAATAGCCAATAAAAAAGGGCGTAAACGCCCCTAGTATTGCACAGAAAACCAAAGTCCACTGTGCAAAAAGGCCCACCTTTTTGTGAGCCTTTTAGAAACTTGGTAGCGGGAGCTGGATTTGAACCAACGACCTTCGGGTTATGAGCCCGACGAGCTACCAGACTGCTCCATCCCGCATCAACGTGCAAAAATTATATACAATTCATTCCTAATTTTCAATCGAAAACATTGTAATGATTTGCCTGATCGCGTTGCACCGAAGATCAGAAATTGGTAGCGGGAGCTGGATTTGAACCAACGACCTTCGGGTTATGAGCCCGACGAGCTACCAGACTGCTCCATCCCGCACCGACATGCAATTTATATCAACCTCAATAGGTTGTTTATTTATGTTTGCTTCACAAATAAAGTCGATTGGTAGCGGGAGCTGGATTTGAACCAACGACCTTCGGGTTATGAGCCCGACGAGCTACCAGACTGCTCCATCCCGCACCGACATATTATTTATCTCAACCTTAAAGGTTGTTTATTCATGTTGTTTTCACAAATAAAGTTGCTTGGTAGCGGGAGCTGGATTTGAACCAACGACCTTCGGGTTATGAGCCCGACGAGCTACCAGACTGCTCCATCCCGCATCAACAGATTTTAGCTACAAAGCACCAACTTATGTTCTGGATTATAAGTTGGTGCGGAAGGGGGGACTTGAACCCCCACGCCCGAAAGCACTACCACCTCAAGGTAGCGTGTCTACCAATTCCACCACCACCGCAGCTGTCACGCATTCTAGACGCGTCACTCAGAAAAAGAAAGAACTAATTCTGTTTATTCACCGCTTTTTGGTGCAGTTGGCGAAGTTTCAGGCAATTTAGCAGGTGCAACAGGTACATTAGAAATGGCTTTTAAGCTATATGCATCTGTAGATTGTTTCTTCGCAAAAATGGCCAAAGTTAAGCTCGTTACAAAGAATAACGCCGTTAAAATCGCCGTTAAACGTGTTAAAAAGTTACCTGAGCCTGATGCACCAAACACGGTCGCAGCACCACCACCACCGAATGATGCACCTGCATCAGCACCTTTACCATGCTGAACCAGAATCAAAACAATCATCAAAACGGCTAAGATAATGTGTACTACCAACACGAAAGTCTGCATGCTGCACTCCTAATTATTTTGTATTTGCAAATGCCTGAGCAATTTTATAAAACGATTCGGCATTCAGAGAAGCACCACCAACGAGTGCACCATTGATATCCGGACAGGCTGCTAACTCTACTGCATTTTCAGGTTTAACACTACCGCCATATAATAACGCCATACTCTGGCCTGCAGGTGTAATTTGACTAATGCCTTCCCGAATAGTCGCATGCATCGCTTGTGCATCTGCTGGGGAAGCAGTTTTACCTGTGCCAATTGCCCAAATCGGCTCGTATGCAATAACAATATTTTCCCACTGTTCGCCTTCAACAACAGCAGCAATATCACAAATTTGTTGTAATACCACTTGCTCAGCTTGACCATTTTCACGTTGTTCTAGGCTTTCACCGACGCAATAAATGACAGTTAAGCCAGCATTAAGCGCATTTTTAACTTTTTCATTCAAAATATTTGGGGCATCGCCAAAAATTTCACGGCGCTCTGAATGACCTACCAGTACACACCCAATTTGGCTGTCTTTTAGTAATTCAGCACTCACCTCACCTGTATATGCACCAGTACCCGCTATACGAGAAACATCTTGCGCGACCGTTACAATATGACGATTTGCACTTTCTAATTCTGCTTGAATGCTTTGAAGTGCAATACTAATTGGCGCAATACCAATCTGACATGCAGATTCAGCAATTTCTTGATCTTGCAATAATTTTTTTAAGTTTTGAACCAGCTGCTTGGCATCTGCTTGCATTGGATTCATTTTCCAATTGCCAACCACCCAAGGCGTAATCGTCGAACCCGACATATATAACCTATAAAAACTTTCGATGAAAACGGGCACATTCTACACGGAATTGTGAAATTTAATGAAAATTTCCACTGACATTTGAGGATAATTTTTTTATTTGATATGACTGACTAAAATTTATTTTACATTTTTTCTGCTTAGATTAAGGTCCAGTTCAAAGTTTTTCCCGATATTAAGGTAGTGACATCATTTTCAGATATGGTATTTTTATTTAACGAAAGTATAATTTCAATAAAACCAATTATAAACAAATTGAAGCATAGGTTTATTTACGCATGACAGCATTACAAGGTTCTCCACGATTTACAGGATTTATTCGTCGCTTAGTCGACGAAGGGCATATTTCTGCAGAAAACATGCAACAAGCAATGTTAAGCGCAAAAAAAGCCAACCAAGACATCGTAGCCTATCTTGTCAGCGAAATTGGGCTATCTGGCCTCACCATTGCTGAAACGATTTCTATTGAATTCGCTGAACCCGTTTTTGATATTAGCGCTTACGATGCAAGCCAAATCATTCGTGAAGGCTTAGATGAAAAGCTGATTACGCGCTACCGCGTTTTACCTATTTTTAAACATAGTAATGTTCTTTTTGTTGCTACCAGTAACCCAACCAATATTGATGCTATTGATGCCATCCGTTTCAGCAGTAAAATGCAAACTGAAGCGATTATTGTTGAACATACTAAACTCGAAAAACTGATTGAGCAACAATTTGCAGAAGAAAGCACCTTTGAATTTGATGATGATTTTGATTTAGATCTTGATGATGGGTCAAACACCCCTCAAAACCAAGATTCTGAAGATGAAGAAAAAGGCGAAGAAGCGCCTATTGTTAAATATATTAATAAATTGCTGGTCGATGCCATTCGTATGGGTGCATCCGACTTACACTTTGAACCTTATGAAAAAAGTTATCGCGTCCGTTACCGTGTAGATGGCGTATTAAGGAATATCACCAACCCGCCCCTACAATTGGCCAATCGTTTGGCATCACGTTTAAAAGTCATGTCACAAATGGACATCTCTGAAAAACGCGTGCCACAAGATGGTCGTATTAAACTTAAATTATCCAAAACCAAAGCCATCGACTTTCGTGTCAACTCACTTCCAACCTTGTTTGGTGAGAAGTTAGTACTGCGTATTCTTGACCCTTCGAGTGCCATGCTTGGGATTGATGCACTAGGCTATGAGCCAGAGCAAAAAGAGTTATTTATGCAGGCACTTGATAAACCTCAAGGCATGCTACTCATCACAGGTCCAACTGGCTCTGGTAAAACAGTATCTCTTTATACTGGTTTAAACATTTTAAACCGAGAAGACACGAACATATCAACCGCCGAAGACCCTGTTGAAATTAACTTAGAAGGGATTAACCAAGTTAACGTCAACCCCAAAGTGGGGCTGACCTTTGCTGTGGCCTTAAAATCATTTCTTCGTCAGGATCCAGACATTGTTATGGTCGGTGAGATTCGTGATCTTGAAACTGCAGAAATTGCGGTTAAAGCAGCTCAAACAGGCCACATGGTGATGTCGACACTACATACCAATAGTGCACCAGAAACTTTAACCCGCTTACGCAATATGGGTGTTCCCTCTTTTAACATTGCAACCTCTGTCAACTTAGTGATTGCTCAACGTCTGGCACGTCGTCTATGTTCACAATGCAAAGCACCTGTAGACGTTCCACAGCAAAGTTTATTAGAACTTGGCTTTACTGAGGAAGACCTTGCAAATCCTGACTTTCAATTGTATCAACCCATTGGTTGCTCAGAATGTCGCGAAGGCTATAAAGGTCGTGTGGGTATTTATGAAGTAATGAAAGTGACACCAGAAATTTCTCGCATTATCATGGAAGATGGTAATGCGATAGCAATTGCAGATGCTTCAAATAAAGCAGGATTTAACAATTTACGCCGTTCTGGCCTCATCAAGGTTATGCAGGGGGTGACTTCTCTACAAGAAGTCAATCGTGTAACCAGTGAATAATTTAGTATTTATAAAATAAGGATAAATCATGGCTGTCAAAAAAGGGCAGATGATGCCAACCTTCAGTTATGAAGGGGTTGACCGTAAAGGGGCCAAAATTAAAGGGGAAATGCCTGCGCGTAATATGGCACTGGCAAAAGTCACTTTACGTAAGCAAGGGATTACCATCAAGAATATTCGTGAAAAGCGTAAAAATATTCTTGAAGGATTTTTTAAAAAGAAAGTGACGACATTAGATATCACAATCTTTACCCGTCAGTTGGCGACCATGATGAAAGCGGGTGTTCCCCTCGTTCAAGGCTTCGAGATTGTCGCTGAAGGCCTAGAAAACCCAGCAATGCGTGAAGTTGTGTTAGGGATTAAAGGCGAAGTAGAAGGCGGTAATACTTTTGCAGGCGCTTTGCGTAAATATCCACAGTACTTTGACAACCTGTTCTGTTCATTGGTGGAATCTGGCGAGCAATCTGGTGCCTTAGAAACCATGCTGGATCGTGTCGCCATCTATAAAGAGAAAAGCGAAGTACTCAAACAAAAAATTAAAAAAGCCATGAAATACCCTGCGACCGTTGTTGTTGTGGCTTTGATCGTCACAATTATTCTCATGGTCAAAGTTGTTCCAGTTTTTGAGGAACTCTTTACTTCTTTTGGAGCAGATTTACCAGCATTTACCAAAATGGTTGTGAATATGTCGCAATGGACACAGGAATATTGGTTCATCTTAATTATCGTCATTGCTGCAATTGTTTTTGGTTTTCTAGAAGCAAAAAAACGCAGTAAAAAATTCCGTGACTTTCTCGATAAAGCTGCACTCAAGGCCCCTATTTTTGGTGATTTGGTCTATAAAGCAATTATCGCACGTTATAGTCGCACACTCGCAACGACTTTTGCTGCTGGTGTACCCTTAATTGATGCTCTTGAGTCTACTGCTGGTGCAACCAATAACTGTGTGTATGAAGAAGCAGTATTAAAAATTCGTGATGATGTGGCCACAGGCCAACAATTACAATTTGCTATGCGGGTTACCAACAAATTTCCATCAATGGCGGTGCAAATGGTGGCCATTGGCGAAGAGTCTGGTGCTTTAGATTCAATGCTAGACAAAGTTGCCACCCATTATGAGAATGAAGTAGATAATGCCGTGGATGGTTTAACAGCAATGATGGAGCCCCTCATTATGGCCGTGTTAGGTGTACTTGTAGGTGGCCTCGTGATTGCCATGTATCTGCCAATTTTCCAAATGGGTTCCGTGGTGTAATGCTAGATTTACTGAAATACTTAATTCAAAACCCAACTGCGCTTTATTGCGTTGTTGGGATTTTTAGTCTCTGTATTGGTAGTTTTTTAAATGTCGTCATTTACAGAACGCCCAAAATGATGGAGCAAGAATGGCGTACTGATTGCACTCTCCTCCTTCATCCCGAGCAAGCGATCATTGACGAGAGCAAAATCACCTTAAGTCAACCTGCATCGACTTGTCCCAAATGCCACACTCCAATTCGTTGGTATCAAAATATTCCTGTCATCAGTTGGTTAATGTTGAAAGCTAAATGTGGCAGTTGTCACAATCCTATTAGTATTCGCTATCCTTTGATCGAGCTACTCACAGCTGTCTGTGCCTTAGTTGTTGTTGCTGTCTTTGGCCCAACTGTACAAATGTTGTTTGGTCTAGTGCTGACTTATGTTCTGATTGCATTGACCTTTATCGATTTCGATACCCAACTCTTACCAGATCGCTACACCCTCCCCCTAGCTGCCTTAGGTTTAGGTATTAACAGCTATGCTATTTACGTCTCACCGACAGCGTCAATTTGGGGCTACTTACTAGGTTTCCTGTGCTTATGGATTGTGTATTACGCATTTAAAATTATCACTGGAAAAGAAGGCATGGGCTATGGTGATTTTAAATTACTTGCAGCTTTAGGGGCTTGGATGGGGCCTCTTATGTTGCCCTTGATTGTGCTTCTTTCTTCTTTGGTGGGTGCGATTATTGGTATTATTTTGCTCAAAATTCGTAAAGAAAACCAACCTTTTGCTTTTGGACCTTATATTGCCATTGCTGGTTGGATTGCTTTTTTATGGGGTGATAAAATTATGAAGATCTATCTCGGTCAAGTTTAAAAGGCTATTTCGGTATGACATTTATCTTGGGACTTACAGGTGGTATTGGAAGTGGTAAATCGGCTGCCAGTGCATGGTTTGAATCTCAAAATATTACTGTAGTCGATGCCGATATCGTAGCTCGAGAAGTTGTCACTCCAGGGCAAAATACATTAGTCGAAATTCAACGTGCTTTTGGTGAATGGGTTTTACAAGACAATGGTGAATTAAACCGTGTCGCTTTACGTGAGCATATTTTTAAAGTCCCAGAAGCACGTAAAACCTTAGAACAGATCACTCATCCAGCTATTCGTCAATCGATTATTCAGCAACTACAGCGTGCACATAGTGCCTATGTGATCTTGGTTTCCCCCCTGTTATTTGAAACGAACCAACATGAACTTACTGACCATACATTGTTGATTGATGCAAATGAGTCACTACAGATTCAACGGGCTAGCCAACGTGATGGCCAAAGTGTTGAGCAAATTCAAAATATCATCCGAGTGCAAATGCCTCGCGTGAATAAACAAGCGCTCGCAGATGATGTTGTACTTAATGATGGGCACTTAGAGCATTTATATCAGCAGTTAATGACTTTACATGAAAAATATTTAGCGCTCGCAGAAAAAAAGCAGTCTTAATACAGACTGCTTTTTAAGTAAAATAGGCATTAGACAATGCTGAGGCTTATGTGAGTTTTAACCAGCGCCAAGGCTGTAAAGCACCGATAGCCATACCCAACAAACCACAAATAATTGCAAAGCTCAAAGGCTCATTTAGCAATGGCACGGCCAAAATCGCCGCCACAAATGGTGCCAGCGTAACAATACTTCCGGCCTTAAAAGCACCCAGTCGTTTAATGGCTTCTACGTAGGTTAAGGTTGCAATAATCACCACAAAAACACCATGGAATAAGACTTGAGCAAGTAAATGCATTGGCTCAGGTTCACTTAAATGCTTAGGTAAGAACAGAAGATAAATTGGAACAAATACAATCGCTGACCATATTGCAACACCAGCCATTGCATGCCATGCACTGAGTTGCCACTGTCTTAGCAAGACACTAAAAACACCCCACCAAATTGCACTCAGAATAAACAGCAGGTCACCAAAACCAAAGGCAACTCCTGTTTCACGGTACATTAAGAAACTCATGGCGCCAATTGCGCCAATCATAATGAGGAGACTCGCCCAGGTATGCCGATCAAACGCCTGTCTAAATAAAACGAATGCAGCAATTGCAGTACACAGCGGAATAAAGCCATTGAGAAAAATAGCTGCATGTGCCGCAGGTGCATAATGGAACGCAGAATATGCGGTTAAGCAATATCCTACGCCACCAATCATGGCCAAAATAAAAGGTTCTTTTTTCCATAAAAAAGCTGTATCTTTTTTATAGATTAAAATTGGCATTAATATACAAAAGGCCAATAAGAAGCGTAGTGCGGTAATATCCCATGCACCGATTCCCCAGTTTGCACTGAGCCGTGCGGTTAGGGTAAATCCTCCCCAAATACACATTGTAATCAGAACATAGAGATAACCTTGTTTTTGGGGAGACATAAACTTTTATTTCTTAATGGAAGTCAAACTCATGGAGCATGAGTGTATTAGTGATTACGTTGGCGACATACTTCGTACAAAGCCATACCTGTCGCAACGCTGACATTCAAACTCTGTAAATTACCATTCATTGGAATATATACCGTTTGATCACACTGAGACTGTGTAATTGGACGTAAGCCTGTATCTTCAGCACCCATTACCACGCAAACAGGTGTGCCTGTAAAGTCAAACTGCTGGATGGGTAACGCTTTTTCATCAAGCATCGTCCCTACAATGCGCACATTAAATTCTTCTTTCAAATGCGCTAAGGTACGTGCCAAATTGGTCACTTGAATAAATTTAACTTTTTCCGCCCCACCCGCTGCAACCTTACGTGCAGTTGGCGTAAGACTCGCAGCACGGTCACGAGGCACAATCACAGCTTCAACACCCATTGCAGCTGCGGTACGAATACACGCACCTAAGTTATGTGGATCTGTAATATGGTCCAATGCCAATAAAATGGGTTGTGCTGACGCGCCCAAAAGCGTGTCTAAATCTTTTTCATTCAGCGTTGGATACGGACGTACAGCAGCAACCACACCTTGATGGAAAGGCTGACCTGCCAACTTTTCTAAAGTGTCACGGCTGGCTTTTTGAATGCTCACCCCAAAAGGTTCAGCGAGTTCAAATACATGCTGTAAACGCTGATCGTCTCGGCCTTTTAAAGCAAATAAAGTTAAAACGCGCTCTGGCTCTAGCTCAAGCAATGATTCCACTGCATGAACGCCATAATAATATTCAGGTTTTGCCATGAACGGCCTCTTAACGACAACTATTGGAGAGATTAAAAAATAAAAAATCCTGCAAAGCCAGCTTTACAGGATTTTTGCGATGACATTAGTTTAACTGATTCAGGACAAAATTTCTTTGCCTTGCTTCAATTTGGCAAGAATCTCTTAGCCTTCAAAATGACACACGTAATCTAAAACTTCATCTGTTTCAATTTTAAAACGGCTTTCACCTGGCACATAAAAAGATTGACCCGCGCGGAACAATTCACTTTCTTCGCTATCGCCAATTTGTACACGACATTCACCTGAAATAATTTCCATACGCTCAGGTACATGTGTTTCAAATGTAAGTGGTTTTTCAGTTGGAAGTAAAATACCCAATGTTTTCTTGGTGCCATCTTCAAATTGAACAGTATGACTAATGCATAAACCGCCAAAATAAACATTTGATTTTTTTACAACTGATACATGATCAAACTGCGCTGACATGCGTATTTCTCCAGATAAAGCATATTTATAATATTTAGATTGAATTAGTTTAATTCTGCCGTTTGAACTAATCAATCAATGAATACACAGACGGATGTAAATCATCATGCCGTCTTCATCGCCAAATCTCATATCCATATCGGCGATTCTGCTTCAAAGCCGATTGAGTCTAAAGCAACTGTTTTTGAATCTCAAATCACTTTTTATGATACAAAAATATGACCTGTAAAACTTGGTCTATGAATGCTTTGACGATTTATTTAGCTCAAAGCTATCATAAAATAAACTAGCGAAGAACATGCCAAAATTAGACCAACAGCGTAGTTTTTGTAAAAGTGCTTTTAGCTATACCTAAAATACATGACCAAAACATGAATAAGACATGCTAGAACTACTTTTACACTTAGATATTGAAGAGATGAAATATAAGACATTCCTATCCTGATCATCTCCCCTCTATCATCTTGCCTAAATTGCGTTAAAATGATGCTGTTTTCGGTTTTATCTAAACAAAGCCGTCTTGTGAGAAAAACAAAACTTGTCTATCTTAAAACTTAAACTCTTCGCAGCTCGGATGCGTGTATGCTGACACATTTAACTCTGATCAATTTTGCATTAGCCGACCATTTAGCCATTGATATTGAAAAAGGTTTTAACGTACTCACAGGTGAAACTGGTGCGGGTAAATCCTTATTATTAGATGCACTTTCTGCTTGTTTAGGCGAACGTACCGATACCAATTATGTGCGTTATGGATCAGATAAAGCCGATGTTACAGCCACGTTTAGTTACCAAGAAGCCTCTCCAGAAGCTCTTTGGCTCAAAGAGCAAGAATTAGACGACGAGTCTGGTGAAATTCATTTACGTCGCGTGATCTTCGCGACAGGTCGCAGTAAAGCCTGGATTAACGGCCGACCAAGTAGCTTATCTGAGCTTAAAGAATTGGGACGTTTACTCGTTCAGCTCTATAGCCAACATAGTCAGCAGCAGTTACTTGAACCGCCGTATCCAAAACACTGGATTGATCGCTATAGTAATTTTCATGAGCCAGCCCAAGCCGTCCGTGATGCGTATAGTCTGTGGCATAAAAATATTCGTTTACATCAAACAGCATTGGATGCTCAAGCCACACGTAAGCAAAGAATTGAAACCTTGAACTTACAGCTGGAAGAGCTCGAAGAACCTGTACAGTTGGACTATAAAGAGATTGAACAAGAGTTCGATCGCTTAAGTCATCATGAACATATTATGCAAGACTGCGGTTATGGTCTGGCGGCCTTAGACGATGCAGAACAGAACATTAACCAAGAACTTTCGTCTATTTTACGCCGTTTAGAATCGCATGCAGGGCGTAGTGAACAACTGTCTGAAATTTACAATGCTGTGCTGAATGCACAAAGTGAATTGGATGATGCGACGACTAACTTACGTCAGTTCATTGATCGTCAAAGTTTCGACCCTGAACGCATGGAAGAACTCAATACCCAGCTTGAAGTGTTCCATCGTTTGGCACGTAAATATCGGACGCAGCCTGAACTTTTAAAAGAGCAATTTGATGTTTGGCAAACCGAATTACAGCAATTACATGAATTGGAAGACCCAGAAACACTTGCCGAGCAAGTCGAGCTGTCTTATCAAGACTTTTTAGCCAAAGCTGAACATTTAGATGATATTCGTCGCGAAGCCGCAACACCCTTAGCCAAGCAACTTACAGAGCAAGTCAAACAACTAGCTTTGCCTGAAGCACATTTTGAATTTAAGTTTGAACCGCTCGAACAAGCTTCAAGTGAAGGTCTGAGTTTCATTCAATTGCTCTTTACTGCAAACAAAGGCATTCCTGCACAGCCACTGGCAAAGGTTGCTTCTGGTGGTGAATTGTCACGAATTGCCTTGGTTATGCAAGTGATGAATGCCGAAAAAACCGATGCCGAAATTATCGTTTTTGACGAAATTGATGTCGGCATTAGTGGGGGTACAGCAGAAATTGTCGGCCGTTTATTGGCTGATCTGGCACAGCATGTACAGATTTTGTGTATTACCCATCAAGCACAAGTGGCCGCACAATCAGATCAGCATCTACTGGTTAAAAAGCGTCAGACCGACCCTGCCAGTAGTACAATTTTAGAATTAGAAGAAGATGGTCGTATTCAAGAGTTAGCGCGAATGACAGGCGGTGTCGAGATTAGTGAAACTACACTCCAACATGCCAAACAATTGCGTAATCTCAAATTTCAACATGCTTAACTAGAAATGAGTGCAATATTCCAATTAAAACACGCCAAATACAAAAAGTATTTGGTGAATTCTCATTCCTCTTGTAACGTGTAATAAATTAAAGATCATAAAGACAATCATAGAGATAGGGAGACGCCCTTCGGTGAGCAAACAATATCTGACGCATCAATGTTTGATTGCCCCGCCAGATATGCAAGATGAATTTTTTGCAAATACGGTGATTTATTTGGCACGCCACGATGAAGATGGCGCGCAAGGCATCATCATTAACCGCCCTTCTGGCCTGCAAATTAAAGAGTTGCTCAACGATTTAGAAATTGAGGCGGATAATGTCAATCCACATGAAGTCTTGCAAGGTGGGCCTTTACGTCCAGAAGCAGGTTTTGTGCTTCATACGGGTCAACCTACATGGCATTCATCCATCGCAGTCGGTGAAAATGTCTGTATTACCACATCAAAAGACATTTTAGATGCGATTGCACATAATGAAGGTGTTGGTCGCTATCAAATTGCTTTAGGCTATGCCAGCTGGAGCAAGAACCAATTAGAGCAAGAAATTTCTCGTGGTGATTGGCTCATTTGTAACTCCGATATGGATTTAATTTTTAACCTGCCATACAGCGACCGCTGGGATGCAGCCTACAAAAAAATGGGCGTCGACCGTAATTGGCTTTCTTCCGAGATAGGACATGCCTGATTTATCTTCTCCCCATTTAATTATGGCCTTTGACTTTGGTACACAGAAAATGGGCATGGCTGTTGGCCAGTCCCTCATTGAAAGTGCCAACCCACTGGCGCTATTTCCCATGAAAGATGGGATTCCAGTTTGGGATGATTTACTTAAAATTGTGAAACAGTATCAACCGACTTTATTTTTGGTCGGTCTACCGCTCAATATGGATGACAGCGAATCAGAACTTTCTGCTCGAGCACGTAAATTTGCACGTCGCTTACGCCATCAAACTAACATTGAAACTTTAATGGTCGATGAACGTCTGACCACACGTGAAGCACGTGATGAACTCGATCACTATCAAGCGCAAGGTCGCGGTAAAAAGCTATCTGCGGACAGTATCGCAGCCGCTTTATTTATCGAAAGTTGGTATCGAAATCCTGAAGGTCTCACACCTTAATCTGAACTTTCAGGCATAAAAAAAGCATCTTGATTCAGATGCTTTTTTTAGATGAATCATTGAAATGAACGATATTTCTTATTTCTGCTCTTCTAAAATATGAACTGTTACTGTACGGCCCGCTACAAATGCCAATTCATTTTTAGGAACTTCATCTAAAACAATTTTTACAGGAACACGCTGTGCCAAACGTACCCAACTGAAGGTAGGGTTTACATTCGCCAACAAGCCTGTGGTTGAAGTTCTTTCTCTATCTTCAATACCTGAAGCAATCCCTTGTACATGGCCTTTTAAAATATGAGAATCACCCATTAATTGAATCGATGCGGGTGCGCCCACATAAATTTTATTTAATTTGGTTTCTTCAAAATAACCGACGACATACAATTCTTGACGATCAAGTAGCGCTGCAACAGCTTGACCTACTTTGACATAATTACCTTCTTTTAATTCAAAGTTAGATAATGTGCCATCTGCGGGTGCAATCACTTCTGAACGTTTTAAATTCAATTGTGCTAAGTGTAAGTTGCTGGTTGCTACTTCAATTAATGCTTTTTGTTGAACGATATTCGCCTTGGCTTGCTCAATCGATGCCTCTATTTGTTGATGCTCTGCATGGGACTGATCTCGTTGCGCGAACATTTGATCTTGTTCTTGTTTTGAAATTGCACCATCCATTAAGCTTGAATAACGGCTTGCATTTTTGTCTGCTAAATTTCTGTTGGCTTCAGATTTTACAACATTGGCTTTGGCTTGAAGTAATTCTGCTTCTGCCGATGCTAAAGTAGCCTTCGCTTTTGCCAAATCAGATTTTGCCTGCTCGACATCTAGTGATTGGCGTGCAACATCGATTTTAAAAAGAACTTGTCCTTTTTTCACCGTTTGGTTGTCTTGCACCAAAACTTCAGTAATTAAACCCGACACATCCGAAGATACCTGAATCACATCCCCTCGAACACGTCCATCACGTGTCCACGGCTCTGCATTGTAATAGTTCCAAATATGTATAATTGCCATTATCGCAAAAATAGCGACAATCAATAGACCTACAGGTCTTATGATTTTACGCAAATCAAAAGATGCCATTTTCATTTTACCTCGTTCATTTCAATTATTTGTGTGTTTAAACAAAACACACGATAAAACCCCAATGGATTAGCCATAGTAAAATGACGTAAAGACATAAATAGAAAACACTGGGTAATGGGATCCACCCTTTTTCAATTAAGGGATCTATGCCTAATATCACCAAGCGCAACACACCGTAAGCCAGTACGCTCTGAACCAAAAGCATGGGTACATAAACACCATATATATTGAGTTCACCCATGTTTATGCTCCAACCAAATGTGCTTGTGCAGTTTCATCAAAAGTTGCATGACATAAACTGCTTTGAATGTTGTTAAGTGAAATTTGTAGACGCTGAGAAACATCCAGATTGTCTATGTCTAAAACTTCAATTTTTAATGTTTGAATTTGGCTTAATATTTCATTTCTATACTGAACTTCTGGCTGATATAACTCTTTCGCACGGAAATAGTCATCCAAAGCAGACTGTAACTGAGCCAAACTTAGGCAAATTTCAGGCTCGTCACTCAACTTAGACATCAACTCTTGAATACGGGTTAAATCAATCACCGCACTCGACTCAATCAATGCCAAATTAATATTTTTCTTTAAGATGCTGGATTGCACCACTTTGCTATTAAGAATACCAATCCGATCAAACATGCCACGTAAATGAATACGGAAGTTCACTCCATAAGGAATATATAAGGCTTGTCTAATATCTTTATAATGTAATGCCAAAATCCGTTGAGCCGTGATATCTGGTGACATGGCTCGAACCAAATGAATGATGTACACCGAAATAATTGGGCCAATCACCGTGCCAATAGAGGCATCAAAAAAGAAGACTTGATCCAAAGAATAGCGATTTTGAAAGTTTAGCCCCATAATTGCTCCCATGAGGACAGGCAATGCCAACCCTGTTAATGGCGGATGAGGGAACATCATTAAACAAAGCATCACAAATGGCGCTAAAACCAAACCTAATTGCCAAAACTCAGTGACGTGCGGAAAAACACCGTAAGCATAAATAAAGACAATAATCCCCGCATAAATATTCCCACGAATAAACATTTTTAAAGCAGGTACAGGATTGTCCATAGATGTCAAAATACACGCACTGATCGCAGCCATTTCAGCCAGCATAAATGCCGCCTTCCAACCACTAATAATCCAAAAACCTGTGGCAATCAGCACAATTAAAAATGCAGAAACACCGCCTCGAACCGCCATCCCATGATCACGGTGCAGACTTGGATAAGTGGTGGTTAATGGCGCAACACTTTCGGGTAAAGATGCATCACCATTTTGTATACGTTGCCAAATGAGTTTAATGGCACGGACATTCTGAATAAAATGGCGAATATCCATTTTAAAGCTTTGAATAATGACCTGTTGTGCTGATGTTGCAACCGCCGATATATTAGCGAAATCTTGCTCAAAAGTTGCTGGTAAGCGATTTAATTCACTTTCTGGAAAATCTTCCTTGTTATCCAAAAATTCAACGATATGTTTTCTTGCCAACTCTAATTGTGATCTATAGCTTGTATCAATTTCATCTAATTGTTTAATACGTTCTGCCATCGCAACCAAGTTACTCACCAACATACTCAGTTGATGCAATAATTCTTGTAAGGGTTTGGTCATCCCCTTTAATGTTGATTTTTCATAGGTTAAATGCACTGCCATAACATGAATATCAGCAACATCACGTGCAATAGCATTGAGCGCCGTACTGTAATTTTCTAAGGCTTTTTCATCTATTAATATTTTTTCAAAAAGCTGTTTGGTATCTAGTAGCGCTTTAGACACACGGGTTTTAACAGCAGGCCCAATATGCATTGGAAAAATAGTGGTCGACACAATCGCACTACATACAACGCCAATGGTAATCTCTAAAAACCGCCCTACAGCCATATCAAATATAGAGCTGGTATCGATGTTATAAATCACGTTATAACAAATAATCACCGTGGTATAGCCAGCCAACATAAAGACATAACTACGCGGGGTTCGGTCTAAAAGTGAAATATAAAGACAAAAGCCCACCCAAAAGGCCAAAAAGAAAGTAAATAGCCAAGGGGTGTTAATTAAATGAGGCGTAACAACTACACAAACGACAGCACCTAATAATGTCCCTAAAACGCGATAAATACTTTTAGAAGACGTCATGCCCGCATAAGGATTGGCAATAACAAATACAGTACCAATGGCCCAAATGGGATAGGCCAGATTTAAAGAGAATGCAACATAAAGCGAAAGCATACCTGCTAAAAACGTTTTAGTCGCAAAAATCCAGTCCATTTTATTCGGACGAAATGCAAGCAATTGTTTGGTTAGTAACATGTCTTTCTCAAAGATAGTACTTTAAAAACCACAATTCAGGAGTTGCACTGACAGTGATGCCTTTACCTAAGCGTAAACGACATAAAATGCTATGTCTTCTTAGATATGGTTAAAAAAGTAAGGAATTTGGCGAAAGAAGAAATCAACCTATTACGCAGATCAATAATTCGCCATTAGATATTTTGATTGCATTTTTTCAAATTTAAAAAAATAAGTCAATACAAATTATCTAATGGTGATAATTTAACTTGTTTTATTTTTATACTTTCTATTTAAAATATGATCCAAGGACAAAATATTCCTATTTTAAGCCTACAGCGACCATACATAAT